>CAWCTX010000008.1:0-167457 GCA_963798505.1 uncultured Actinomycetota bacterium | reverse complement strand
CCGTCAATGGAGGCTGGGTCGGTAGATGAGCTCTTGGATGCGACCGTCGAGCGTCCGGCTCTCGAGCAGCTCCAGGTCGAAGTCGGCCGCACCCTGGAAGATCGGGTCCATCCCTGTCTGACCGGTGATGACAGGGAATATCGTCACCTGTACGCGGTCTACCAGGCCGGCGGCCATCAGCGCCCGGTTCAACGACAGGCTGCCGTGCGAGCGCAAGGGCACCTCGGACTCCTCCTTAAGCCGGGCGACGACGTCGACGGCGTCACCGCTCACGACGGTGGCGTTCGGCCAGTTGAGGGGTTCTTGCAGCGTGGTCGACACCACCGTTGCCGGCATGTTCCTCATCCGGGTGACCCATGGGTCACGCACGTCGGACTCCTCGTTGCTCGAGGCCAACATCTGCACGAACTGCCGGAACGTGGTGGCGCCGAAGACCATCCGCTGCTCGTCGCCGAACAAGGCAAGGCGGTGGTCGAGCAGCTCGGGGCCTTGCTTGCCCCAGTAGCCGCCCCAGTCGCCGCCCGGGCCGTAGGAGCCGTAGCCGTCGAGGCTGGCGAACACGTCGAAGGTGTACGTCGCGGTCATGTCGTGCTCCTCGAGTGCGATGGATCGGTGTCGGTACAGACCGGGGACCACCGCGAGACTCATCGCCTCGGACTGGCTGCCACCAGCGTCGCGCAGGCGACTCCAAGTCATCCCGCCCCGGCATCCGGGTCAGTCAGCGGCCCGTCAAGATCGAAAAGGCCACCGAGTCGAACCACCCACGGATCGATCGGAAAGCGGCACCGTTCGCACTGCGGTGATGACGCGCCGGCGTAAGCGAGATCGCTGTCGCTCATGGTGTGAGGCCCTTGCTGCGGAGCCAGAGCGCGGGGTCGGTGGGGCGGCCGTCGACGCGGATCTCGAGGTGGAGGTGGGGGCCGGTGGAGCTGCCGGTGGAGCCGACGCGGCCCAGCTCGTCGCCGGGCTGCAGCTGTTGTCCCTGTTGGACGCTGATGGCGCTGAGGTGGGCGAACCAGGATTCGACACCGTTGGTGTGCCGGACTTTGACGAGGTTGCCGTAGCCGCCGCCGGCTCCGGCGAAGATGACTTCGCCGTCGGTGACGGCGACGACGCGTGTGCCGTGGGGTGCGGCCATGTCGAGGCCGCTGTGGAAGTCCGTCGTGCCGCGGATGGGGTGGGTGCGTGGTCCGTAGCCGGAGGTGAGCCGGTAGGAGCCTTCGGCGAGGGGGAGTACCCACTGTCCGCGCGCTAGCGGGCGGCACGCGTCGGGCGCAGCGCCGGTGATGGCTTCGACGATGGCGGCGGCTCGTGCTTCGTGTTTGGCGTAGGCGTTGGGGAACGCGGAGCGCTGCACGGCTTGCGCCGCGGCGGTCACCGGCATCTGTTCCCAGCCCGGCGATGTCGAGCAGTCCTGGGTTGGCGGGTGGGTGGTCGGGACCGCCGTAGAAGGCGTGGGCCGCGTATGCAGGGTCGGTGACCAGCGCATGGGTTCCCCAGCCGGCGGAAGGTCGTTGTTGGAAGAGGCCGGCGCTGTCGCGGTCGCCGCCGGCCAGGTTGCGCAGCCCAGACTCTTGGAGCGCGGTGGCGATCGCGATGACGAGTCCTCGGGGCGGGATGCCGCGCGCGATGCCGACCTCGACGATGGTCGTCGCGTTGTCCTGCTGCTCCATGGTGAGGGAACCATCCCCGACGTCACCGGCGATCGTGCACATGCTCACAGCGGCTGCTTGGGTGGTCGTTGTCCTCGGATTCCATCCCGGCCGACATGAACAGTGCGGCGACGGCCAGGAACCCGCCGACGATGGTGAGCCCGCCCAGCGTGAGCAGCAGGCCGGCGACGCGTCGCATGAGTCAGCCGCTTTGGCGGATGTCGGAGACGAGCCAACGGGCACCCTCGAACACGGCCTCCACCTCGACCGATGTCGCGGTCAGCTCGGCGGTGAAGACCGCGACGTAGTCCCCGACCAGGACGGGCTGCATGTTGAGCAGAGGCCCGGTCGGGACTCGTGCGGGATCGGTGGCGGCGAGGCCGGTCGCGAGCTGGTCGGTGATGTGCGGGCGCAGTGCCGCGATCCAGTTCTGCTGCGATTGGTCGGTGGTCAGCCAGGCGGACAGGAATGCTGCCACTGATGTCTCGGCCGCGTGCGCATCGTGCTCGTGCTCATCGTGCGCCGATGCCTCGTTGTCGGGTTGCGCGCTCGCCGCGTGGGTGGGCGCAGGCGCGGTCGTGGTGCGTACGGGCTCCGGACCCGAGCTCAGCTGCACCAGCGAGAACACGCGGCACGGAGCGCGAGCGGCGAGTAGCGCCACTCGGCGGGGCGAGGCGAATGCCCAGCGGGCGAGGTCAGGCAGCATCGTCGTCGCGCTCGTCGGTGGGGTGGTAGATGACATAGACGTCCTCGTCGTCCGACCACGCGGCTTCGTTCGGTGCGTCCGTTTGCGTCTCGATGGTTGCGGACATCGACATCGTTGTGCGCTCGCGTCGGCTGGCGGCTGTGGGTGGCGTACGACGACGCGGCTTCCACGGCCTCGACCGGGACTTGCGCCGGGCCGGCCGGCTCGAGCGGTCGTCGGGGTCCGACCGCCATCGCTGGAGTGAGCGGCGCCGGCGGGTCGAGCCCAGTCGGCAGACGCCGCAGAGGAGCGCGGGCGCTGCTCGTGCAGCAATGGCCGCAGGCTGAGGCGCTGGGTCGTGGTGGCTGCGTGCCTCGGCACGTTCGGGTGGCGGCTCGGCACGGTTCGTCGTCGCGTAGTGCGTTGGCGGCAACAGCGGCGCCGGCGCCGCCGATGAACGCACCGGCCGCGGCTGAGCCGACCCGTTTGGCGCCGCGGCCGACGGACGTGCCGGTGGTGCCGACGGCGCCGGCGGCGGCGGCGAAGGTGTGGTCGGGGTTGACCATGCTGGTCAGGTGCCGGAACGGCTTGGTGGCGACCCACATGACGAGGCTGAACGCGAGCATCAGCACGATTGCCAGCCACCCGGGCAGCTGGGATCGAGGGTCGAGGATGAGGCCCATGCCGCGGATGGTGATGGCGGCGGCGATGCCGAAGACGACGGCATTGACGAGGGCGGCGCCGACCGTACGGAAAGTGCCGATCACCAGCCCACGGGTCGACGGGAACAGGCCGAGGACAGCGATGGCGGGGAACAGCATGACCGCGAACCGGACGATGAGAAACGCGGCCAGCACCAGGAACGAGGACACCAGTAGGAACGGCAGCGAGCAGAGCGCGGCGACGGTGGCGAGGATGGCGTAGCCGACGCGGGTGTCGGAGCGTTTGCCGGTCAGGTGGGCGTACGCGTCGGGGTCGCGGTCGGCGATCTCGGCGGCGATGCGTTCGAACTTGTCGGCCTTCGCTTCGAGGATGGCGTCGCGGATGGGTTTGCCGCCGCGTTCGATCAGGTCGGCCTCCCGCCACGTCAGGGCTTGGGCGTCGAACAGCTGCGGCCCGTACGTGCGGGCGGTGTCGCTGTCCGCGCTGCCCAACGCCCCGGCCAGCCATGTGTTGTAGAGCAGCGACTCGTGCACGTTGTCGGCGGCCCGCTGTGCGGGGGTGTCGCCGGTGTCGCTGTCGGTCAGCCCGCCGGTGACCGCGCCGAGCGTCTCGGTGACCGTCTCGTCGGCGAACTGGCCGGCCTCGACCGGCCAGCGGAACAGCGCGATCGTGACGGTGAGCACCAGGATCGCCCAGCCGACCGCGGCGGTGGCGGTGGCGAGGCTGGCGCGGCGGGCCTTGAAGATCAGCCACGTCCCGAGCGCGGCCAGGGTGAGCGGCAGCCAGGCGGTGAAGATCCGCTCGTGCAGGGTGGTGGACACGTTGATGACGAGCGGGTCGAACACCTGCAGGAAGTCGGGGGCGAACGCGGTCTCGGTGACCGAGGTGGTCAGTGCGGCCATCGCCTTGGGGATGTTGAGGATCCAGTTGGCGATGGCGGTGCCGACGGTGGCGTCGGGGTTGCGGGTGATGTCCGGGCCGCAGCCGAGGTCGTAGGTGTTCCAGCGCAGCCCGGCGTAGCCGTACTGCTCCACCACCGACGTCTCCGCGTCCTCGGCGAACGGGTCGTCGACCGGGGGCAGCGGGTCGGGTTCGGTCTCGAACCAACCGGTGATGCCCCGCCCGGGTGCCTCGGCCTCGGGGGAGTCCTTGCAGTCCGGCACGAACGGCAACGCCTGCGCGGTCGGCGCCGACAACGCCAGGAACGCCAGGCCGGCCAGGAGTGCGAGGACGGCGCGGCGCAGCATTCAGGCCACCCAGGCCGCGCCGTCGTCTTCTCGTGTCGGTGTCGGGTAGGTCGGGGGCCTTGGCGGTGGTGTCCAACGCGGACAGCAGGGACGGGTTGTGGGTGAGGTCGATGCGGACCTTGTCGACGCGGCCGTCGACGTCGCGGACGACGAACTCCCGGTACGGCACGTCGCCGCGGCCGGCGGACAGGGTGCCGAGGACGCGTTCGTAGCCGACGCCGCGTTCGACGCCGAGCAGCCGCAGCCCGTCGGCGGCGGCGTCGCCGTCCTCGAGGCGGCCGACGAACGCGGCGGAGACGAGGTTGCCGACGTCCATGCCGAGGATGTCGGCCGGAGTTTGGGAGGCGGCGAGCACGCAGGTGTTCCATTTACGGGAGTCGCGGCCGAGCCGGGTGAACAGGGCGCGGCCCATCGACCAGTCGCCGAGGAAGTGGGTCTCGTCGAGGGCCATCAGCTTGCGTTCACGCATCGGCCGCCCGTACACGGCGCGGGTCGCGTACCAGGCGGCCAGGTGCAGCAGCGGTACGGCGAAGAGTTCGGAGGTCGACCAGTGCTCCCGGTCGACGTTGCGCGGCGGCAGCACCAGCCCCGGCATCGTGAGCACGGTGAGCAGCGCGTCGAGCTCGCGGAACGGGTAGGCGCCGGCGGGGAAGAACAGCCGGGCCATCGGCAGCTCGGCGGTGTCACGCAGGTAGCGGGCGATCACCTTGCCGTGCGGGTGCTCGAGCTGCTCGAGGTGTTTGATGATCTCCCACAGCGACGCGTTCGGGGCGCCCTTGGTGGCGTGCACCGCGTCCTGCACGACCAGCGCGGTGTCCGGCATCCGATCCACCGACGGCGGCAGCAGCATCCGTACAACATCGGTGGCCAGCAGCCGCCGGTCGGCGGCGGCGACCGCCTTGGCCTCCTCGTACGCGTCGTCGGACTCGAACCGGTCGCGCCGCGGTGGCAGCACGATCGAGAACGGGTTCAGTGTGCCGGGCGCCGCCGACGTCAGGTCCAGGTGCTGCGCCCGGTCGGCCAGCTCGGGCAGCGCGCACAGCCGGGCGAGCGGTCCGGAGGGGTCGAAGATGACCGAGCCGATGCCGCGCAGCACCGCGTCGTACACCACCGCCCCCATGAGCACGGACTTGCCGGCGCCGAGGCCGCCGACGATCGGGACCAGGCCGGAGGTTTCGCGGACCTCGGTGGCGTAGTGCGGGTCGAACATCACCGCGCGGCGGGACGAGCCGGTGGTGTAGCCGAGGTACGGGCCGCGGCGGTCGCCGACCCGGCTGGACGCGGCAGGGACGCCGGCGGACACATATAGAACGGGGAGGCGGCGCCGGTAGGCGGTGGAGGCGACCGGCTCGCCGGGGATGAACTCGCGCAGCAGCCCGTACTGGCCCTTCGGATGCTCCAGGGTCATGCGGCGGCCGCGGTAGGAGGCGACCGCCTGCCGCACCCGCTCCAGGCACTCGGGTTCGTCGCGGCCGGCGATGGCGAGGCGGAACCAGCCGTGCACCCGGGTGGCGAGCACTTCGGCGCCGGTGGTCATCTCGTCCTCGGTGGATCTGGCGTGCTTGGCCTGCCGGTCCAGGGCGAGCGGCTCGTCGAGGTCGTGCTCGCGGTAATGGCGTTGCATGTCCCGCACCACGAGCAGCTTGCGTTGGATGGCCTTGCGGGCCTCGATCCCGCCCAACAGGTCGAGCCGCATCGACCACTCGGCCGGGAACGGCAGCCGGTCCGAATGTGCGAGCCACGGGTCGTGCGCCGGGTGCGGGGCGTCGATCTCCTCCACCCGCCCCAGCGTGAGGACCGCGACGTGGCGGGTGACGATGCGGTCGCCGACCCGGCCGGTGACCTTGACGGTGCGGGCGAACGGCTGCGCCTCGTACTCGACGGGGTCGGTCAGGGTGTGCAGGTCGTCGGCGTGCCAACGGTCGTCGGGCACGGGGGACAGGTGCAGCGGCGGCGGCAGGCACAGGGCGGTGGAGCGGCGCAGCAGCCACTCCAGCTCGGCGGCGGTGACCGGTCGGCCCTCCATGCCGGGTAGCGCGACCGCCTCGGTGATCCGGTCGACGGTGGGCGCCAGCTTGGCGGCTTCGCGTTTGGTGGTGCGTCGCAGCATCTTGTCGATGGCGAGGCTGTTGGCCGAGCGGTCTGTGATGCGGACTCCGAGGTAGACCTCCTTCTCGGCCATCGTCTGGGTGCGCAGATGCTGCTGGGTGGCGACAAGTTGGTCAGGCCAGGCCGGCATCGGCGACGGCGTCAGCCCGTGCAGACGCCGGGCCCACGCCGCGACCGGATAGGGCCGGTTGGTGACCCGGATATGCACGCGCCGGCCGCCCAGCGCCGACAACGCGTCGCCGCCCGACAGGATGAGCGCCTCGCGTTGCGAGTCCGACCGGAACGCCCACTGCTGCGACGGCAGCACGTACCACGCCCACACTGCCGAATCCGTGTAGGTGAGATGGCCGTTGATCTCCCGCAACGCCAGCTGCAGCTCGGTCGTGCGGTGTCGTTCGCGGCGGCGCATCAGTTCGTGCCCCTGATGCGGACGTGTTTGGTGGTGACTCGCCGCGTGAGTGCCGGCTTTGCTGCGCGGGGTGCGTGCGCCTCGGACCGTACGGTCTGCACCACCGTGAGCGACCGGCCGCTCGTGGTCGACCACACCCATCAACGCGTACGTCGCCAACACGGTGAACACGAACTCCCACATCGGCGGGATGCCCACGGTGAGCGGCGTGATGGCCTCGAACAGCAGGACGGCGACGAACAGGGTCAGCCAGATGCCGTACGCCGAGTAGCGGGCCACCCACGGCAGCGTGAACCCCTGCGGGCCCAGCCACACCGCGTCGACCCGGTAGACCTCGTCATCCGGGCGCAACCGCATCGCCTAGCCCCCGGCGAAGATGAAGCTGGCGATGTCCCCGGCGAACGCGTAGAAGAACGCCGCACCCGCGATCACGATGCAGCCCAACATGACGTTGCTGATCGTGCCCGCGTTCTCGCTCATCCGGCCCTTGCGGGCGCTGGCGATGATCGAGATGCCGACCACGAGCAGCAGGATCGGAATGATGTTCTTGACGCCCCACTCGACGATGCCGTCGGTGTTGACGTCCGGTTGACTCAGGAGGGTCGTAGGGATCATCGGATGCACCTCCTCGGTGGCCGAGGCGGAGCCGCACTACGTCGTACGACTCACCCATGTTGGGCCGTACGTCCACCACCAAGGTGACAGCAACCCAAGATCCAACGACGGCGACACGCCGAACACGTGGCATCACAGTGCGTAGTGAATCGGCTTGAGCACCGAACTGCTCGGCGAGGCATGAGTTCACTCGTGATCGGCGCACCATCGCTCTCCGCGTCTCGCGACTCGACCCATCAGAATCTCGGCATCGCTTCCCAGTCGTGCACCAGCCAGCACACACAATGTGCAATGGCGCGGGAGAATCATGGCGGGTCTGACGGTCGACTTGTGCCGCAGGTGGGGACCGGGCCTCGACGCCGCCGCTGAAGCGACTGGCGGCGATGCCATCCCCGGCGACGGCGGCGACAAGGACACCCAGCAGCGCCGTTTGCAGATCAGCGGGCAACACGCGAGACTCGCGATGAACAACTACAAGGGGGGTACGAGATGCCGAAGGCGTCGAAGGAAACCGCTTCCGAGCACGAAACCGTCGAGGGCTACGAGGGGCACTTCGAGCACTTTGAGGGTGGCTGGACGGTCGGCTTTGAGACGTACACGCAGGACGCCGACCTGGCGCCCTTCTTCACTGGGCTCCCCAACGACCAGTGCCAAAGCGTACATATGGGCTACGTGCTCAAGGGCAAGCTCGCCTTCCGTTCCGGGGACGGTGAAGAGGTGTTCGAGGCCGGCGACGCGTACTACGTCGGCCCAGGTCACACGCCGGTTCTGTACGCCGGGACCGAGGTGGTCGAGTTCAGCCCCACCGAGGAGCTCGGCCGCACGATGAAGGTCGTGACCAAGAACATGCAAGAAGCGGCTGCGGCGTCCTCGTAGAGGGGGTTACCCGGGCGCTCTCACTCGAGCGTCCGGGCCGTTCCCAGGTTGGCGGTGGATCCAGCGGAGAAGGTCCGGCTCCGCCACCCGCCCGCGGCCACGGCCCGATGTCGCGCAGAAAGCCGTCAAACGCGCAGACCACTACCTCGGTTGGCATCAGAAGCATCCGGTCACGCCGAGGTGGCGGGACCGACGCGAATGACCCGCGACTGACCGACCCTTGGTTACTCTCGCGGTGGGATGGGCGACAGGTTGATTCAGATCGGTGTGGTGACCCCGCACGTGGCGATGGGCCCGGAGGTGGAGTTCCCGACGATGGCGCCTGGCCGGCTGGCGACGCGCGTGGCGCGCGTGCCGGCCGAGGCGGCGGCGGTCGATGTGGCCGCGGGCCCGCCGACTCTCCTGGCGGCACGGGCGTTGACCGCGCCGCCCCTTCTGGATGACGCGGCGGCGACGCTCGCCGCGGAGTCGATTGATGTGATTGGCTTTGCGTCGGCCAGCTCGGCGTACGGGATCGGCTTCGGTGATGAGGCGGCCCTGGTCGCAAGGCTCTCCAGGCGGAGCGGCGTTCCGGTCGCAGCCACGTGCGCCTCGGCGGTGCTGGCGTTGCGGGTTCTCGAGGTCGAGCGGGTCGCGCTGGTCGACCCACCGTGGTTCGGCGAGGAGCTTGATGCGCTGGGTGCGGCCTACTTCCGAAGCCAGGGCTTCGAGGTGGTCTCGTCCGCGTCGGCCGGGCTCCCGCGGGACCCAGATCGGATCGAACCCGCCGCCGTGTACAACTGGACGTCTCGCCACGTGCCGGATGCCGCGGAGGCGGTCTTCATCGCAGGCAACGGCTTTCGTGCCGCAGAGGCGATTGGGGCTTTGGAGGCCACGATTGACCGTCCGGTCATCACCGCGAATCAGGTGCTGCTCTGGGCCCTCCTGGCCCTCGCCCACGCCACATTCGAGATCACCGGATACGGCCAGCTGTTTGCGCGAAAACCGCCGCCGCCGATGGAAGCCCTACGCGGATAACGCTGGGCGCACGGCCTGGTTGCCGGCCCGCGACCTAACCGAACCGCGGTGTCGGTCGTTGTCCGCTCGCGGCAGGTCGTGAACTCCCGCAGAGCGGGAGTATTCGCCGACGTAGTCCTACCGACCCCACTCGTCTCGTGGAGGTCTACTGCCAGGCGGCCGCTCGCGCTCAACAGCGACGCCACACCGCCCGACTTCGGCCCAGCCTCCTTCGACGCGGTCGTGTGCCTTTACCTGCCACGCGGGATGTCGGCGTGCGTGGCGAAACGAGCCACCAGACCGATCAGGAATCGAGAAGCACCGCTCACCGTGCCGCACGTAGCGTGACGGTCACGTTCATCACCACCAAGCAGCAAAGGAGACAAGGCATGAACGCGCACGTGAGCTCGATCCTCCTTGGCGTCGAGGACATGGACCAGGCGAAGCGGTTCTACACGGAGGGTCTCGGCTGGGAGGTCCAGCACGACTACCGCGTCTCGGTGTTCTTCGTCCCGCACGGCGGCTCGCTCGTCGGCTTCTACGGCCGCGACGGCCTGGCCGCCCAGGTGGGCGCAAGCCCGGAGGGTAGCGGGTTCAGCGGGCTGGTCCTCACCTACGTGGTGCGCAGCGAGGCGCGGGTCGACGAGATCATCGCGGAAGCCGAGAAGGCGGGCGCCACGATCCTCAAGCCGGCCGCCACCCTGCCGTGGGGCGGGTACGGCGGTACCTTCGCGGACCCGGACGGCTACATCTGGAGCATCGGCTACAGCGCCCAGGGCAAGGACCAGCCCTACGCGGAGTAGCGAGCAAACGGCGCTACGTTGACCGCGACCCGGCCGTGGCGACGAGCATGGCGGCAGTGCATCGAGTTCGCCACTGCGTCGAGTCCCGTGAAGTTGGCGCTCTATGGGCGCCGTGCCTCGCCAAGGACGCCGGCGTCTCTCCGGACGGCAACGGATCGCGGCGGCTCATGATTGGCAGCGATGCCGGGCCCTTCCCGACCCGGACGGGTTCGCGCGGGAGGCCGCACCGTCTGAGCCAGGTCCTACGTCGAGCCTCCCGAGCCCATGCGGGGCTTGGAAGTTCCTCCAGAGGTTGTGGAGACGCTCGGTGCAGGCGAGCGGCCGGCGGTGACCATCAAAAGCCGCCTGTCGTGACCGGCGACGAGGTCGAGGTCGAGGTGGAATCGATGCGGAGCCACGAGTTGTGGTCGAGCCCGCGGACTTCGCCCGCGCCCTTGACGCCGATCCGGTTGCCCGTACCGCCTACGACTGCCTGTTGACTCACGCTGAGCTGGTCGCACGTCCGGGTAGCCAGTAGAAGAGAATCAGAAGTGCGAACACCGCCACACCCGCGGGCGCGTTCAGCGCCCCCAGGATGGTGCCCGCGAGGTAGAGGACTGGTCCCAGCAGGAACCGTCGGCCGATTGCTCGTGCCTGCTCGGAAGAGATGTTCGTGCCCAAGAGTCGGTGATTCCGGCGCGCGTATTGCCAGAGGGCGTTGAAGAACAGGCCCCCCACAACAAGCATCGCGCCGTAGAAGACAACTGCGACCTTCTCCCCGGCTCCGTTAGAGAACGCGTTCGCCATCACCGCGGTCGGGAAGGGCAGAAAGGCAACGTTCATGAGCAGCAGGATGTTGAGAAACAGCAAGGCACGGTCGGCGCGCACGATGTACTGAAACATCATGTGATGATTCGCCCATACGAGGCCAATCAACAGAAAGCTCACCACGTACGCAATGTACGAAGGCCAAAGCTCCCCCAATTCGCTGGCGAGGTGGGTCGTGTCTTCTGGCGGCCGGATCTCAATCACGAGCAATGTGATCGCGATTGCGAACACGCCGTCGCTGAACATCTCGATGCGCTCGGTCGACACCATCGCACGCTAACGCGCCGAGCGAAACCAGCACATTCGTTTTCAGGGCCTGGATGCCCACCCCGGACCGATGAGTTCAGGCGATGCCATGAGTCTTACCTGCATCGCACTGCACACTCGCCCTGCCCGTCAGGAGCGACGCCCAAGGGGGCACCATGATTCGGGCCCGAGTTCAGCAAAGCCACGGAGACTGGACTGTCGACGTCATCGACACCGAGCCGCTGCCGCACAGCGTTTGCCACATCGATGCGCGTGGAACATGGGGCGACGCCATGAAGGCCGCCGCCGCGTCCCTGTGGGTGCTCGCCTGACGAAATCGCGTGACATCGTCGAGCGCCTCGGGTGGCCTTCATTCCGGCCGAGTGACCTAGATAAGACTGGGACGACGGGCAAGGCTGGGCTGTGACGCGCAGGCAAACAGCTCACACCGCCGACCTGGACGCGGGCACATCGGCTCCACCCGAGCCCTGCTTTATGCGGTGCCTTGGAAGCGGATAGTCCCAGGCGCTGGGCTAGGGGCACGACTCGGCCGAGATGCTCACGCCAGCCGCCCGACTCGGCCCAAGCGGGCAACGTTGCGCCCTAGTTCGTCTGGTCGTTGAGCGCGGCGTTCGGTGCGTTGCGACGCACCGAGTCGATGCCGTTCAAGGCACCGTCTCTCGAGTCGTACGACTCGCAGACCGCAATGATCTCGCCGTTGCCAGCCGTGAGCCGGAAGGACCGCGCGTCGCGCACTATCTCCCCGGCAGTCACACCGGGCACACAAGGTCGCGAACGGTGAGATTGATGGAGTCCGCTTCGAGCGCGCGCTGACACTCAAGTCGCCACTGTCCGCGGCCGATAGCAAGGGCACTCAGCAGGAGACGGGAACCACCGATGACCCTCACGACCGCGCCACACACAACCGCCGCCGACCGCGACGTCGTGCAACGCGCACGCCAGGCCAACCAGGACGCCGCACGCCGCGAGTACGCCCGAGCCCTGACCGCCCGACGCGACCCCACCCCACAGCACGACACCGACCTCACCGAGGCCCGCCACGCGCACCGCGACACGCTCGCCGCGCTCGAAGCCGCCGAAGCAGCAGCAGCAGCCCACGGAGTGACCGCATGACCGCGCACTCGCTCGACGATGACGACGTGCTCGCCGCGTACGGCGACGCCGGAGCCCTACTGGACGTGCCACCCCCGGCCGCGCACGAACCCCGCGAGTGGGCAGGCCAGTACGTGTCCTTGGCGCTGGCGTACCTCACCACTTCCCCTATGACGTTCGCTGAGGAACACACGCCTTGACCGTCTACGAGCGTTGCGGCACCGGGCGGCCGCGCATCGGGAGTCGGCGTCGGCGTTCGCACGCGGGGCCCCGCTGGCACACCCCTTGTGGACGGCAGTGGCTGCTCGGCCCGACGCCACCACCTGAGAAGTGGTGGGGCAGCTGGCGCTCGAGGACCGGCGCGTAGCCGCTGCACATGGAAGGCACTACGCGCAACGGGCGCGGAGTGGGCTCAGGAGCGGCGGTGACGCTTGCCGTTCAGGAGGTTCAGGTGCTCAAGGATGGCGCCTCGCGTAGGGCGAAATGCCTCTCAGCCCTCGCCTGAAAAGCGGACGCGCCGGGGGCCGTGCGGCGGGAACGGCGAGTGGGTCGTCTGACTCATGCTGGCCACTGCGTCCGCGCACGTCCAAGGCAGGTGGCAGCGGCTCTCCCGGTTCACTTTCCGAGGGCGCCTCGATGATCGGCTGCCTCACCCGGTTCCGGCTGCGGTAGTCCCGGTATGACCTCGAACGCGAAGCCGCGACCACGAGCGCAGCAGCACCTATCGCCCCTCCGGCCAACGCCACACGCGACCTGTTCATGGTCGTCTCCCCTGCGCGCGCAGCACGAGCGGCCGCCACTTGGGTGTCAGGGTGGGCGCAGGCGTCCTCGCCGTCAACCGGCCCGACCAGCCGCGCTAGCCGCTCGCAGGCTGGCTCGGGGCGGCCAGAAATCCCCGGTGCGGCACTGAGAGTGAGCGGTCAACCTTGGTAGGGCGGTGCGACACCCCACCCCCACCGCGGCACCGGAGCCTTCGGCGGGACATCGGCCCCGGGTTGCGAGTTGTGCAGCGCGATCCGAGTGCCCCACTCGGCGTAACCCATGATCGCGGCGCGGAACTCCGGGTCTGCTGGGAGTTTTGCGTCGTCGGCCGCCTTGCTGAGCAGGGTGACGAATCGAAGCCGCTGCTCCGGAGTGATGGCGAGGTCGCGATGCTTGGCCACCATGTGGGGATAACCGCCGTGTTCCTTGGTGAACGCGGCCGGCCCACCCATCACCTCGCACCACCATGTCGTCACGTTGCGGCGGTGCTCCTCGCGCACCGGAGATCCGAACAGCGGGACCAGCAAGTCGTCGCGCTCCACCAGGTCGTAGAACACGTTGAACCACCGTTCGAACGCCGGGCGTCCCCCGCCCCACTCGTAGATCGTCGGAATCGCATGATTGGTCACGCGCGTCATCCCTTGCTCGTCACGCATGTTGTTCACCGCGGTCGACACCGGATACACCTCCAGCAGCCCAGGCGTGGCCGGCACCAGCAGATCGCGCAGGTCCACACCCTCACGTGGTCACGTTCAATGTCAAGGGGAATTCTCGGACGGCTCCCCGCTCAGGGTGCACCTCGTCGATGACCTCAACGCCCGCCCGGATGGAACGGTCAACGCGTTCTTCAACTGCCACGACTGCGGCGGGTCAAGGGCCGCCCCGCCGAGTCGTCGGGATCGGTGGGGCACCCCGAAAGCGCAGGGTGGTCTTGGCGTCAACCGACTGCAGGACACGCTGAGTTACTCAGCCTGTTCCACGCCGGAATCCGGGTCGTGGCTGCGCGTGTCGGGGTACGGAAAGCCGCTCCGGTGCGTCGGTCCAAACCGGGCCGGGCTCTCTTGTGCGGCGCCGAGTTCCCCCCGTGCGCGGCGCCGCCGCATGTGCAGATCACGCCGCAGGTTGGCTCCTGTCGACGACGGGCCGCGTGGGCCGTTCGCCGCACACAGGGGTTGCGGCGACCGGCCCACACCCTAGCTCTACGGGCACGGGGTCGAGAACCTACCGATGTGTGGCGCGCCATGGGCCTGTGGGGTGGCCATGCGGTCGTGGGTATCGGCAAACCCGGACACAACCCAGGTGCCAGCCACGGCATGTTGACGCGGCCTCGGTGTCTTAGGGCAGGAGCAGCGTTGTCGTCTCCATGGTTAGAGCCGATTGGCCCGTCGCCATGGAACGGCCTGTCCAAACGCGAAGCGATCCGATGCATCAAACGCTACGTCGCCCGCCAGGCCTACCACGCCATCCGCGCAGACCTTGCCGCCATGAAGGCCTTTGACGATCTATAGGACCATCACAGAGGGGAGCCAGAGTCGGATGCATCCGACCGTTCGCGGGGGATGCGCGTCACGCCGCACCGCGACGTCGCAGATCGTTGCGCGTTCCCGGACGGGCCGTTCGGGAGGAAACCTCGTCGGGCGGGCCTGGCCGCGCCTACGGTGGGGGATATCGCCTCCAGCATCGCCGCTGACATTGCCTGCGCAATGCGGTCGTCGGTGAGGTGAAGCAAGCCGCGCGTCGAGTAGGCACGCAGTTGGGCTACCCGTTGTTGGCTTGTGACCGGCATGTGGCCAGACTCGGTTCAGGTGCATGGTTAGGCGGTGCGCCGTGTGCGCCATTCCGCGACCTGAATCAACGCTCAACGCGTCGGTCACCCGCGGTCATCCGTCGATCACTGGCGGATGCATTATCCCGTCCGCGGTTGCCCACTCAGCTTCAGTCCCGGACACTTCGTCGCAGTGGGCAGGCGGAGGGGGACCGCATGAGGCCATGCGCGGGCCGCCGATGGTCGCTTGTCGTGACGGTAATGACGTGCGTGGTCGTCGCTGTTACGGGGTGCGGCGACGGCGGAGACGACGCGGTCGATTCCGGTGAAGCCGCGGCATCGAGTGAGCCGGGTGGGGTGCCGGTCTCGCAATCGAACGGCCGAATCGTGTTCGCGCGACACGACAGCGCTCTCGACGGCCACATGACCTACACGGTCAACCCGGACGGCAGCGACCTTCGGCCACTGTTCACCGATGAGCCGTCGGAGCTTCCCAGGTGGTCTCCGGATAGCAGCGAGATCCAGATTTTCTGCTGCGACGACGGGATGGCGGCCCATCTGGTTGATCCGGACGGCGAGGGGTTCCGTACCCTTGCCTCGACCGACGATGCACTCGAGACCCACTGCGGCTTCGCCTGGTCACCGGACGGTGAACGGCTGGCCTGTGAGAACTTCGGAGTGGACGACCCGAACCTCAACGGCATCTATTCGGTCCGCGCCACGGACGGCGGAGATCTCACGCGGATCACGTCGATCCCCGACGGAGACGACCTCCCCGGCGATTACTCCCCCGACGGACGGCAGCTGGTGTTCATGCGCTTGGAGGCCGGCGGGAAGGTCGGCATCTTCGTCAGCAACCTCGACGGAACGGGCCTACGACAGATCTCGGGACCCGATCAGCTCATCGATGAAACCTTCGGTGGAAGCTGGTCGCCGGACGGCAGCCAGATTCTGTTCGTGGCTCGCGAGACCCCGAACCACCACAAGGCGATCTGGGTGGTGCACCCCGACGGCAGCTCGCTGCATCAGCTGCAGATCGATCGTGCATGTGGTGGCCCGCTCCGGGATCCTGAGTTTGTCGGGTGTTACAGCCCCGGATGGTCACCGGACGGCACGAAGATCGTGTTGACCGGATCGGAGCCGGACGGGGTCCAGGCAGAACCTCTACACGGTCAATGCGGACGGGACCGGACTCCTCCAGCTGACGGACGGCGGTGCCGACGACTTCGCCGACTGGGGGACACACCCGACGACGTGAAGCCGAACCCCAGAGCCGAGCGCAACGCCGCGTAGACGTCCAGGGTGTGGGTACGTGGTGCGCCGTCGCAGTCGAGAGGCTGGGCCCAAGCGGGGCAGGCGTGCTGCTGCGCCACTTAGTGATCGGAACGGGCTCGGACGTTTAGGCGTTCGAGCCGTTGAGTCCGCGGGCGTCGCGGCGGTCGCCGCCCAACAGGAAGCTGCCGTAGTGGCAGGCGGCTCCTTCCACGCGTTCGGCTGGGGCCAACGTCCGACCATGATGTTCGGGCCGGTGCAGATGAGCGCATACAAGCGGCCCCGGTCGGGGAGCTCCGGTACGGGGAAACCTCAGCCACGGCCATACAGCCCGCTGTCTCGCCAGCACGATCCAACCGAGCATTCCAGCCCCGGGACATCGTGCTCCAGCCTACTTCTCTGAAGGTCTGCTGCACCGCTCGTCGGGGCTGGACCTTGCAACAGAGTCGGCGATGGTGAACCAGTTGGGGTTTCCGGGCAGCGGCCTCGCGGCGCAGCTCGTACGGCAAACCGTCGAGCAGCGGCCACGAGTGGTGCACGAGCGGCTCTCTTGGCGCCGGTCGACGAACCTTCCTACCGTGCCTATGCACCTGCGCACCGTCGCAGTCTGGTGTTGTGCCGCGCTACTGCTGGCCGCGTGCGGTGACGACGGCGAGGCAGAGTCCAACGACACCGTCGGCTCGACACGACCCGCAGCTCAGCCGAGCGAGGAACCCGCGACCGAAGAAACGGAGGCCACTGGTAGGTGGGAAGCCACCACGGAAACGGGCATGGTCGTCACCGTGTTCTTCCCCGCCGAACTGTCCGACGACGAACTGCTAGAGCGCCTCGATACGGCCGCCCAGGTCTGCCCCACACCACGCACATACGGAGTCGTCCAAGCGAACAACATCGACGGCACGGAAGCGTCGAGCGTCGGCGACCTGACCGCGGTGCTGGACGACGGCACCGTCGTTGAGGTCGAAGACCCGATCAGCTACACCAACGATTGCGACGCCATCGTCGGCAACACAGTCGTCGACGAGGTGGCGGACCACAGGATGCCTCTCGACGTGCCGATGGGGGCCAACGTTGCCGGGGTAGCGATCGCCGCCCAGGCTGTCCAACTCGAACAGGTCCGCTTCCTGACCGCCAGCGGTGGGTTCGAGACGCTCGAACTGCAGCCGGTTCCACGCTAGGTAGCGCGAAGCCCCGCTCACCAACCGACAAGACGCGCTGCAGGCGTTGGTTATGCACAGCGGTGGCTGCGGACATGGGGTGCGCGTCGGGGCGGGTTCCGGTCACCCTCGTGGGCTTGTTTCCTAGGAGCTCCGCCCTGGCCCAACACGTTCGGCGTGCGAATCCGCGGCCGATCCTTATCGTGGGGCCTGGGAAGGCGCGCGATGAGACCCCGCGGGTGGGCCGCGTACACGGCCGTATGGTGCTGGTCGTCGCAGGTTGCGGCGGCGGCGGCGTCGGTGGCGGGTATGCCGGGCCGGCGCAGACGGCAACTCCTGAAGCGTCCGACACCGCGGCGGCAACCGACACCCCCACCGAGGAAGAGGTTGTGCTCCTCACGCAGGAGCAGGCGCAGGCCGCGTTGCCTGTAGTCACCGATCTGCCGACGGGGTGGGCGGACGACCCGGAGGACACCGCGGGCGGCGACGACAGCGACCAGCAGATCAGCCCACCCGAGTGCGACGCGGTTTTCAACGCAGACCTGGGTGCGGATGCTGTCGTGGAGGCGTCCGCGTCGTTCACTATGGGCTCGCTTGGACCCTGGCTCGGTGTCGACGTGGCCTCGTATGAGCCGGGGACCGAACCAACCGAAGCCGAAGTGGCCGAGGTCCTCGACCTGCTCGCAAGGTCGTGCCCGACGTTCACGTTGACCGACCCGGACGGGACCGTCGCGCAGGTGACCCCGGCCGGGTTGTCCTTTCCCGTGTTGGGTGACGCACACGTGGCGCTCCGGTTCAACGTGACGAGCGACGTGTTCGACCTCACCGTCGACCTTGTGTACGTGGTGTCCGGCAACAACGCGGTCGGGGTTTCAGGGTTGGGGATCGCCACGAACCCTGTGGACGTAGCTCTTACGGAGCAGGTCCTGCGGCAGACCCTCGACAAGGTCGATGCGGCTGCGGTTTCCTAGAAGCCGACCCAACGCAGGTCGCAGCCGCGACGACCGATGCGCTCATCCGCAGCGACCGGCGGAACCGACCGTGCGTCCTGTGCCCTGATCGAAATTCGTAGAGTGGTCCGGGCGACGATGGGTCCCTCCGGCCGATCTACCGCACCGTCTCGAAAAGACGAAGACCCGAGCTGGCGTCGTCGAAGACTCGGAAAACGCAGACTCGGAAAACGTGTCAATGTTCGGTACCCGGGCGACGTCTTGTGACCGGTACCTGGGCGACATGATCGTCAGGCGGTGACCGTCGCGTTGTCCGGCCCCGTCGCCACCAGACCCGTCGAATGGCCGATCGTGCTGATTCGTTTGAACGCAGACACGGCCCAGAGGCGCGCATGATGCCTTGGCGGCAAGCTCTGCTGCCGTTGCCTTCCTCGCGACGTACCCGCCTACGCCTCGACGTAGACGGTCATCGGCTGGATGACCCCGTGCGCCTCTGCCTGGGCGGCTACCTGTGGAGGCATCGACGCCGAAACGCCTTGAGGGCGTCCAGGTCATCGACGTCGAGCGCCACGCCAGGCTTGATTGCTGCGGTCCAGGGCCACGAGGTCGGTGACGTTCGTGATACCGGTGAAGGCCGCGGCGCGCTCCGCCTTCCCCCCAAGCCAGCGCTGAACATCCTGGACGGCGTGGGTGATGACGATCCGTGGCATCTGGAGTCCTTTCAGCGTGGCTGTTCGAGGCCCGGGTTCTGGTGGCCCACCAGGCGTGCCCAGGTCACTTGCGGAGCGGCGGTGACTCCTCCGGCCGCCATGGCAGCACCGAGCCGGGGGATCCAACGAACTCCGCTTGGGCCTGTTGCGACTCCCAGACCTCGATCACGCAGGCGCCGCCGCCTTCCTTGACGCCTGCCAGGTGGGTGATGAAGTCCGCCGGCCATTCCCCGGCGCCGGTCTTCGGGTCAAGACCGAGCTGGGCGTTCACTTTTCGTAGTCAGTCTCGTCGACTCCGTCGAATTCGAGGATGAGCAACTCCGCCATGTGTCCTCCATCGTCCCCGCGCTCCGGCACCATGCCGCGCCGAAGCCGAGTGTCGTCCAAGTAGAGCCGAACTGCGCCAGCGGCGCGAGCGTGACAGCGGGAGTGTCGCCCACCTACCGGAACGACCGTCGCCCAACTACCGGAACCCGTCCCAACCTGTCGCCCAGGAACCGGAACCCAGGTGTCCACCATGAACCGGTCACACACACAGACTCGGAAAACGCAACTGCAACTGCAACTGCACCCCGCCCGAATCACAGACCAGCCGGATCGGTGTTTCTGCTGGTCAGAGCGGGTGCGCCGTCAGGGACTCGAACCCCGAACCCGCTGATTAAGAGTCAGCTGCTCTGCCAATTGAGCTAACGGCGCGCGACGTAGAAGGTACCAGCCGCGTCAGTGATCATGAAATCCTTAGCCGGGCTGTGGCTCGCGCCACAGCCTCCCGCCCAGGCCGCGTCGTCCACAGGACCGACCTGCCGGCGGCGCTATCCACAGATCTTGAACGCACGGTCCGGACGACCCGTGAACCGGCTGGAGCGTCGACGCTGTCTCGCGTTGGCGAAGGCTGGCTCACTAGTAGCGACCGCCCAGCGGAAGGTGGTCTCGGGATGAACTGCATGATGCGTTAGCATCTGATGCATGCGCACCACATTGACCATCGACGACGACGTTCTGTACGCGGCCAGGGAGCGCGCCCGCCGTGAGCGCCGGACTCTGGGGCAAGTGGTCTCCGATCTAGCTCGGCGGGGCTTGACTACGCAGGCGTTGGCAGCACCGCACGCAGGCGAGGACTCCTTTCACGGCTTTGACCCATTGCCGCACCGTGGCTATGCGGTGTCGAACGAGCTCATTGATCGGCTCAGGGAGGAAGACCCGGAGTGACGCGGGCCCTCCTGGACGTCAATGTGCTGGTGGCGCTGCTGGACAGCGGTCACATTCATCATCGTCGCGCACGCGACTGGCTCGACTCGGAAATCGCCCACGGCTGGGCCTCGTGCGCCATCACCCAGAACGGCTTTGTGCGGGTCATAAGTCAACCCCGCTACCCAATTCCCATCCCGCCCAGCCAGGCGATAACACTGCTGACCAGGGCCGCCAGCACACCGAGCCACGAGTACTGGCCGTGCGCCGTGAGCATCCTCGATGCTGCCGCTTTCGACACATCCCGCTTGCACGGTCCGCGCCAAGTGACCGATGCCTACCTGCTCGCGTTGGCCACGGAGAACGACGGGCGGTTCGTCACGTTCGATCAGACGGTGCCGATCCCGGCCGTCAGGGCGGCCACCCCGGAGAACCTGGTCGTCCTCTGACGCGAGCAGCAGCACAGGTGCGGCGAGTTCGCGTCAGACCACCCAGGAACCCCCGCGCATGAGCGTCCGGCCAGCGAGCTCGTTGCTCTCGCGCCACGCCTGGATGCGGTCGGGCCTAAGCACGATGTAGATCCACTCGCCCTCGGCCGTTCGCGGATCCCAGTCGGCCTGGCCGGCGTAGGCCTCCGCGATAGCTGCCGCCGTCGCCTCGGCCACGCCGACGGAGTGCTCGAACACCGCATCGATGACGACGACATCACGCGTCGGACCGATCGCGACTCTGGCCGTCCCGTGCTCGAGCACGTTGCGCGCCGTGACGCTGTCGGCCGCCACCGCGATGACCACCCGCTCGTCCAGCCAAGCCAGCGACAGCGGCACCAAATGGGCGCGCGGACCGCCCTCGCGCGAAGCGCCCGCTGTGGCAACCCAGCAGTCGATGGCCGGCGTGACGAGCATCGCCAGCGTGTCCGCCTTCCGTTGCGCCAAAGTCCGCGGCTCCGCCACAGTCACGCGGCAGAACCTACTGGATAGGCTGCCCCGGGGGTGGTGGCCGCCATGACGTCGACGTACTTCCTCGCGTGGTGGAACGTCGAGAACCTGTTCGACGAAGAGCATTCGCCGCGGCGCACCGACAAGGTAGCCCGCGCCCTGGGCTCGTCGATCGACGGCTGGACCCCCGAGCTGCGCGACCGCAAGATCGACCAGCTTGCCTCGGTCATCGCGCAGCTCAACGACAACCAAGGCCCCGACCTCCTCGGCATCTGCGAGGTCGAGAACGAGTTCGTCGTCACGCGCCTTGCCGATGCGGTCAGGTCGCGGCTGCCAGAGCGTACGTACGACGTCGTGCATGCGGACACCGTCGACGAGCGAGGCATCGACATCGCGTACCTCTTCGACTCCACGCTGTTCACCGCGCCGGACGACGAGCGCTTCCAGCACGTCGTCATGCGCCGCACCGCAACCCGCGAGATCTTCCAAGTCAACTTCCGTACGCAGCACGGCCGTACGTGGGCGGTGTTCGGCAACCACTGGCCGTCGCGCAGCGGCGGGCAGTGGGAGACGGCCGGCTACCGGGCGATCGCGGGGGAGACGCTGGCCTACTTCCACCAGCGCGTGTGGGAGGTCCACGGCGTCGACACACCAACGCTGGCCATGGGCGACTTCAACGACGAGCCGTTCGACCTGTCCCTCGTCCACTACGCGCTGAGCACCCGGCAACTCGACAAGGTCCTTGGTGGCACAAGCCCGCGGCTGTGGAACCTCATGTGGGACATTCTCGGGACCGGGGTCGGGACGTTCTACTTCGACAACTTCGCCAACATGCTTGACCAGTTCCTGATCGACAAGAACATGGCCAAGCCGACATCGCCGATCAGGGCAGTCCCGGAGTCGGTGGCGCTGGTGCGCCTGCCGGGCATGGTCAGCAGCGGCACCTATCCCAAGCCGATCCCGTTCGGCGGCATGGGCAAGCCCGTCAACACCGACGGGTTCTCCGACCACTTTCCGATCACGATGTACGTCATCGAGGATGGCTAGCCGCCATGGCACAGAAGGAACCGGTGCGTGTCTGGTCGGACTACGGCGGCCAGGGCCGCTACGTGACGATCCGCTATCCGCGGCGAACGCCGGGCAGTCTGCTCTGGGGCTTGGGTCGCTTCGCCCCTCGATCGGTCATCGAGGGAGCGGTCATCCACAAGAGTTTCGTGGAAGGTCGCGACGGCGGTGAAGGCCCGTCGACCCCGGACCGGTGCTGGCTTGCCGTCGACGATGGGGCCAGCGACGTCGCGTGGGCGTCTCTGGTCTCCGGCAGCGTGTACGCACACATCCGCCACGGTGACCTGCTCCGCATGACCGTCGTTGCCCATCAGGGGCGTGTCTTCGACGCGGAACTGCTGAGCGCACCGGGCCAGAACGTCGGGCCGATCGGTTCCGTCCCCGACGCGCCCGACGCACCGATCGACCCGCGAGAGCTTGCCCGCGTCGTCCACCGAGTCGTACGGAGTGTCGAACCTCCTGCCGAGGCTGACGCCAACGCGGGCGTGCGCACGTGGACGTACCATCTGGGCGGTGACGAGGCCGTCGCCCAGATCCAGGTGCACCTGGGCAGCGGGCCCGAGGCCGTCAGGGCATTGATCGAGCACGCCAACCGCAGCAGCCACCCCGCCGTCGACGTCGCCGGGGTCGGCGACTGGGCGCGGCGATTCGGAGACCTGCTCATCGCGCGCAAAGGTGACCAGGTTGTCGGTGTCCAACAGGAACCCGGCATGGTGGGCCTCACCCCGCGGATGGACGAGGAGCTGGCCCGCATCGCGCTTCGCTCTGGTGATTCCTGATGCGCATCCTCATCACCGGCGCTGCCGGGCGAGTGGCCACGCTGCTTCGCCCACGTCTCGCCCGCCCGGGCCGCATGCTGCGCCTCTTGGACATCCGCGATCCCCAACCAGTGGCCGGTGCCATGGCCGCACAGGAGGAGCGCGTCGTTGCCTCGGTCACCGACCCGGCAGCGCTCACCGAGGCGTGCCGCGACGTCGACGTCGTCGTGCACCTCGGCGGGCAGAGCGGTGAATCGACCATGGGCGACCTGCTCGAGACGAACGTCGTCGGCACCTACCGCCTTCTCGAGGCCGCCCGCACCGCCGGCGTCCCCCGCGTGATCATCGCCTCCTCCAGCCATGCGGTCGGGTTCCACCGGCGCGACCCCCGAGATCCTGCCGGTCTCGCCGCAGATGTCTCAGCACGCCCCGACACGCTGTACGGCTGGAGCAAGACGGCAGGGGAGAGCCTCGGCCGCCTCTACGCCGACCGGTTCGGCATGGATGTGATCTGTCTGCGCATCGGCATGTGGTCCGCTGAGCCGTTCGGGTTGCGCGGCCTGGCGATCTGGCTGTCGCCGGACGATGGCGGGCGCCTCATCGAGGCCTGCCTGACCACCGACAAGCGAGGCTTCCGGATCGTCTGGGGCGTCAGCCGCAACACCCGCGGCTGGTGGTCGCTCGCCGAGGGGGCGGAGATCGGGTACGACCCCAAGGACGACGCCGAGGTCTTCGCACCCGCACTGATCGCGGAGCACGGCGAGCCCGACTTCGACGCCGACCCCGACCTCAGCCGGGTCGGCGGGTCATGGTGCGACATCCCGCTGGGCGAGCCCATCTGAGCTCCGCCTGACCCGCGGTTGCACACCGCCCGGCGCGGTGGCACCGTCGGCGTACGAGTGTGCAGCTCACGGAGGCCGTCATGGACGACGCACCCGACCGCTATCTCGACGCGTTGCGCGACGTCTTCGACCCGTGCTGCGAGGAGAAGGGGATCTCCGTCGTCGACATGGGCCTCGTGCGCTCGGTGACCGTACGTGACGGCCAGGCCCGCGTGGAGCTGCTGCTCACCTCCGGCTGGTGCCCGTTCGCCGCGCGCGTCGTGACCGAGGTGCACGACCGGATCAGTGCACTACCCGAGGTGACCACCGCGGACGTCGACCTCGTCTGGGACGAGGCGTGGACAACGGACCGCCTGTCGCCGTCTGCTGTCCGCAAGCTGAGCTGGCTGCCGACGCCGTCAACGGTGGCGGACCGCGATGCGTACGTCATGGCACACGAAGGAGGCAGGTCGTGATTGGTGATGCGTTCGTGTTCGACGGTGTGGCGCACGTCTTCAACTTCGACGCCAAGAACCCGTTCGGCAAGCCGGGCGAGATGTTCTCGCAGCACCTCTACGCGTTCCACCAGGCGCTGACCCCGGAGGGCCAGACCGTCCTGCCGCCCGAGGAGTTCCTTCGGCAATGGACGGTCAACGACATCCGCCAGATGGTGTACGACAACTCCGACACCGACATGCTCTGCGCGATGCCGCTGCCGCTGACCGACCTCTACAAGGACGGGCTGTCTCCATGGGAGGAATGCGCGGAGCTTGCTGCGCGCGACCCCGACCGTACGGTCTTCTGGGGCTCGGTCAACCCGCTCGAGGGCCGCAAGGCGCTGGACCTCATGGAGCGGCAGGTCGGCGAGTTCAATGCCAAGGCGTTCAAGTTCTACAACGTCCGCTACGACTACGGATCGCCGTTCCCGTGGCGGATGGACGACCCGCGCGTCGCGTTCCCGGTGTTCGAGAAGGCACAGGAGCTGGGCGTCAACCTCATCGGCGTGCACAAGGGCGTGCCCCTCGGCCCGCAGCCGATCGAGCACACGCAGACGTGGGACATGGACGGCGCCGCGGCCAACTTCCCCGACCTCAACTTCGTCATCTTCCACGTCGGGCTGCCGTTCCTCGACGAGGTCTGCTGGCAGCTCATCCGCCACCCCAACCTGTACGCGTCCATCGCCGCCACCCTCAACTTCGTCGTCCGCGCGCCACGCATGTTCGCCGAGACGATGGGCAAGCTGCTGTTCTGGTGCGGTGAGGACAAGATCGTGTACGGCAGCGAGGCCCCGATCTGGCAGCCACAGTGGGCGCTCAAAGCGTTCTGGGAGTTCGAGATCCCGCAAGACCTCATCGACGGCTACGGCTACCCGCAGCTGACCGAGCAGGCCAAGCGCAAGATCCTCGGCGAGAACCTGCTGCGCCTGCACGGCATGGACGTCGAGGAGACCAAGAGCCGGCTAGGACGCCCGCAGCAGCACTGAGTCGGGCGGGGAATGACCACGACCAGCAGGGTTTCCGTGCATCGCTAGGCCCGCAGTCCTGGTGATGCAGGGAAACTCCTACTCCTCGTGATCATTCGGCGCCCCGCGAAGCTACCGAATCGCTGAGGCGCAAGGTGCGTTCGAGCATGCCCCGGAGGCTGGCGTCGGTCGGGACGCCGCTCGTGGCGCTTTCATGGAGCTGCGACTGGACCAAGCCGCATGAGGCCTAGGAGAACGGGATCTGGAGCACCGCGCCACACCGAGTTTGGTCGGGTCCTCGTAGCCGTTGAGCGTCATGATCGACTGGTACGGCACGCCGTACTTCTGCCCAGCTCGGAGAAGGTGTCGCCGGACACGACCTTGTGCGTGCGGTAAGGGATCGTGATCGTCGATCCCGCGAGAAGCTTGGTCGGGTCCTCGTAGCCGTTGGCCTTCATGATGTCGTTGAAGTCGACGCCGAACTTCTGCCCGATCTCGGAGAAGGTGTCGCCTGGCTTTACGGCGTACGACTCACCGCCGCTGCTCGTCTGTGCCGCCAGCTTGAGCACCTGGCCGACAGTGATGAGCGACGGGTCTTGGATGCCGTTCCACTTCACGAGCGAGCCATGGGGAGCTTGAGCTTCTCGGCAATCTCCGACAGCGTGTCACCGGCAACAACGGTGTACGTCCCAGTCATGGCGTCAGCTATCCCTTCGGCGGTCGACTCGACTTCGCAACCTAGCGAGGCTTATCACATCGCGCACTTCAGCCAGTTCGACCTCGTGGGGGCAGTGCGCCCGCGCGCGACACGGTGATGGCCGCTGCACGGGTTGCATGCTCGACCACGCGTCGCATCCGTACGTCATCGATCTGCGACAGCGACTCTCGGGCATCCGCACCGAGCAGCCTCTCGCTCCACAGCCCGTCGATCAGTCCTGACATAAACGAGTCACCGGCTCCGACCGTGTCGACCACGGTGACTGGGGGCGCCGGCTGGTCGATGACGACATCCTCGAGCCATGGCGATCGAGCCGTTTCCACCCATGGTCACCACGACGAAGGCCGGGCCAAGCTCCAGCCAGCGCTGCACGGTCTCGAGCGGCGGTACACCCGGCGTCAGCCACTCGATGTCCTCTTGGCTGGCCTTGACCACGTCGCTGAGGGCGACGAAACGCTCGACGCGCGTGCGTGTCTGGTCGACCGAGCCCATGAGCATGGGCCGGATGTTCGGGTCGTACGAGATCGTGCTGCGCGCACGGGCGCTGTGCACGAGCCGCTCGACGGCGGCCGCGCCTGGGTCGAGCAGCGAGCCCAGCGAACCGGTGTGGACGGCAAGAGGTTCACCGAGCGCCGTGTCGCCAGTGAGCGCCCACTCCAGGTCGAAGGTGTAGGTCGCCGAGCCGTCGTCGCCGATCACCGCGATTGCCGTCGACGTACGCGCCAATGGCTCCGGGCCGGCGTCAGTCTCCACGCCGACCGAAGCCAGGTGCGTGCGGAGCAGCTCGCCGTCGGCATCGTCACCGAGGCGGGTCAGCAGCCGCACCGGACGGTCGAGCCGGCCGAGACCGTAGGCGACGTTGGCCGGGCTGCCGCCTGGGTGGCGTTGTTCCGCCGCGTCTCTGCGGCGGATCACGTCGACGAGCGCTTCACCGATCACGAGGACGTGGGTCATGCGAGCCTCGCCGGCGCGAGTGCGAATCGGGTCGTCGGGTCGAGACACCAATCGAGTGCCGCCGGCCATGGGCCGTACCCGTCGTCCATCGACAAGTGCCCCCTGCCGGGTAGTACCTCGGTGTCGAAGGCGAGCGGCGTGCCGAACTCGACGTCGGCGCCGATGCGCGAGAAGGGGTCGTTGTCCGAGCACACCATCCGGGTCTGGGTGCGTCGACGCGGCGGCAACGCGTTCCCGCGGGAACGTCTCGAACGCGAACGAGGCCACCTCCGCGACCTCCTCGGCGAGCCAACGACCTGGCGGCGAGACGAGCAGTACCTGGCAGCGAACGGCTCCTCGACGCGTGCGCCGCGTGCAGGATGATGATCGCGCCGAGGCTGTGCGCGACGATCACCCGCTCCTCGACGGGCCCAGCAGTCGCAGTTCGGCATCAACAGCTCGAGCCAGTCATCTAGCACCGGTTCGTCGGGGGACGGGTACTGCGCGTACGACACCAGCTCCCCGCGCGCTCTGAGCTCGCCCGTGAGCCAGCGGTGCCAGTGGCCTTCGGGCCGGCGGTTCTGCCAGCCGTGGACGATCACGAAGCCGCGCGACATAACCGGACGATACTGGCTAGTCATGGAGGTGACGATGGCCAAGACGTGCAGCGATCGCGACGACAGGGATCGATGCACGACCGCCGTCGGTCAGTGGCCACGAGGTGAGCCATGATGTTCGAGGCCCCGGCGGTAACCACCGGGGGCCTCGACGTTTGGGGTGACTGACGGGACTTGAACCCGCGGCCACCTGGACCACAACCAGGTGCTCTACCAACTGAGCTACAGCCACCATGAATCGACACCCTGCTCGTGGGTGCCGAAAGAGTGTATCCGATGCTCAGGACTGCGCGGGAACGTCCGGCGGCTCCTGGATCGAGCTGTCGGACGGTCGTCCCGCCACGATCTCGCGGGCCGCCGCCTTCGCCGTTTCGCTGTCCGGCCCGGGAGGTTGGACGAAGATCGTCCGGCGGTAGTAGCGGAGCTCCTCGATCGAGTCCTTGATGTCGCCGAGGGCCCGGTGATTCCCCGTCTTGGAAGGCGAGGCGTAATAGGCCCGGGGGTACCAGCGCCGCGCCAGCTCCTTGATCGACGAGACGTCGACGTTGCGGTAGTGCAGGTGAGCTTCGACCTCGGGCAGGTCACGGGCGAGGAACAGGCGGTCCATGTGCACGGTGTTACCGGCGAGGGGTGCCTTGCGGGGCTCCGGCACGTACTGCTTGATGTAGGCGAGAATCAGCTCGCGCGCCTCGTCCATCGTGATGCCATCGGGGAGCGCCTCGAGCAGCCCCGACGCCGTGTGCATCTGCCGGACGACGTCACCCATCCGATCGACGGCGTCGTCCGGGGGTTTGATCACGACGTCGACGCCATCGCCGAGCACCTGCAGCTCGGCGTCCGTGACGAGCACGGCGACCTCGACCAGCGCGTCGTCCGTCAGGTCGAGGCCAGTCATCTCGCAGTCGATCCACACCAGTCGCTCGTTGGCCACGGTGGACAACCTTAGGCGGCGCCTCCGACGGCTCAGCCAGGGGCTCGTCGTCGGCTGCGTCCGGAGACGACAGGTCGGTGCGTACGGGCGGCTGCAACCGGCCGCTCTTGACGAGCCAGCCGAGGCCGACGCCGACGGCGAGGCCACCGGCCGCGATGCCGATCGCGTCGGGCAAGGTGCCCCCTCCGGCACGGTGCAGCCATGCGGCGCCGGCACCGGCGAGGACGGCCCAGACGCCGAGCTCGACGGGGGAGTTGCGCGTACGGGGGCGCGCGCGCATGCGGCGGGAACGACGACCGGCCATGCTCAAGCGTCGATCTTGCTGCGGTGCTCGAGCAGCCAGGCGGCGAGCTCGGTGAACTCGGCGTCGCCTGCGGCCACGCGGAGGATCATGCGCTCGGCGTCGCCGACATCAGCGGCGACATCGAACCCGTTGAGGTCGTAGAACATCTTCGTCAGCAGCCAGGACAGCCGCTTGTTGCCATCCAGCAGTGGGTGCGATCTGTTGATCGACTCGCAAAGCGCGGCAGCCTTGGTGTCGATGTCGGGATAGGCGTCCTCGCCGAAGACGGTCACCTGCGGGCGGGCCAAAGACGCGTCGAGGAGCCCCACGTCACGAACGACGAAGCCTGCTTCGTCGCAGATCGCCAGAACGGTGTGCAGGGTGAGGTACTCGATCACTGTGCGAGCCGCTCGAGGAGCTCGGCGTCGCGAGCCATGACCCGGCGAAGCGTCTTGAGTGCGCGTTCGCGCTGATCGGCCTGGGTGACTCGCTCGACGATGGCCTCATGCGCAATCTCCTGCATCGAGCGGCCTTCGGCGCTCGGCGCGAGCGCGCAATGCCTCGCGCTCATCGCTGGTGAGGCGGACTAGGAACGTCGTCTCGGTGGACATATCGAAAACGATATCATCACAGTGCGGGGCGGGGAAGAGCGCGCCCGGAGGGACTCGAACCCCCGACCAAGTGCTTAGAAGTGAAGCGGCACTCAACGATGCGCTGACCTGCGGTTTTACCGTCCTCGGGGGGAGCGTACGTGCAAAGTTACTTGGTCGGTGAGCGATCTTGTCGCCGGATTTGACCGCGTCGCTCGTTCTGCCGATACCCGGGACGTGACCGACTTGACGCGTGACCCGCGGGCCGAGCTCGCGGCCGAGCTCTACCAGATGCTCCTCGACCACGAGCACCACTACCGCCGGCAGGGCAAACGCTACGGGGATCCGATGGCGTACAACGCCGCCGAATCCTTCGCCGCGGCCGCCAACCTGGCGGAGCGCCTGGCGTTCCTCTGCGACCGGCGCGCCGCCGCCTAGCGATCTCGCTGCTGTGTAGTCGAGCCCGTCCTGCGACGATGGCTCACGGGTCGAGGCACCACGGCACGATCGGAGCCCGACCCATGCCAGCGACCACCTTCACGATCCACTACGCCGATGGGCGCCCACCGGCCACGTTCCCCGCGGACTTCGGCCACTTCACTGCGATCAGCCTGCGCCTGTACGCCTGGCAGCCGGGTGGCACTGAGGTGGTGGTGCCGCTGGCCACTGTGTCGCGCTGCGACCTAGACCGGGGTCGAGGTGGACGACGGGCAGGTGTGTGGCGATGGGACCGCGGGCGACCCGAACGGGACGATGTCCCCGCGTAGGCGGATCAACCCAGGGTGATGCCCTGGGCTTGGAGTACATCCACGGGAGTACCGCGGACTGTCCGCTGTGGCCAGATTCGCCGACGCCGCGAAAAGCCGACAGTGGAGTCATCGGCCCCAACGGGGGCAGACACCTCAGCCACCGAAAGGGCACGAAGAAGTCATGGCTTTCTCGACCAAGAAGAAGCTCCTCCTCGGCCTCGCGGCCACCGCCGCGATCGCCGCCCCGCTTGCCCTCGCCGCCCCGGCCAGTGCCGCCGTCAGCTACGACGCCACAAACGCCGGCGTCATCACCGGCTACGTCGGCAAGGGCGATGTCCAGCCGGTCCTTGGCTGGAACGAGTCCAACGTGCAGAGCACCCCGGTCGCGTTCTCCACGACGTTCACGGTCACCACGGACAAGTCGTGGCAGTGCAACAACGGCGAGGTCCGGCACAACGAGATGGATCAGCAACTGGAAGCAGGGCCTCGCGACGGAGACCGTGCGCAAGAGCAACGGCAAGATCGACGGCTGGAAGCTGACCGGCCTCGGCGGGCTCACGCTCATCGACTCGCAGCGCGATGTCGGCTACAAGTGGTTGGACTGCGCCGACGCGGGCGGGGTCAACTACATGACCATGCACACCGACCAGCGCCACGCCTTCGGCTCCGACCTGCTCGTGAACGACGTGCTCCTGCCGGAGACCCCGGTGGCGGCGCCTGTCGCCTGATCCACCCGCAGCACCGCAGCGCCCCCGGCTCACGCAGCCGGGGGCGCCTGTCCTTTCGACCTCGACCCTCCAAGATGCAAAGGAACGACGTTGAGCGACCAACGCCCGCGGGGGCAGCAGCCCGAAGGGAAGCCAAGCGACGTACCGACCAGCCGGACCTGTCCTATCTGCGACCTGGCCTACACAGAGGCCAGTGCCCACCTCCAAGAGTGGCATCCCGACTTGACCCCTCGACCGAGCGCATCGAAGGGCAAGGTCTGACAACCGAGGGGATTTGGGTTCTGCCTGGCGGCGCCCGACCTGTCATGCTCAGCAGCGGGTCGAGGGAACCCAACCACCAGGGAGCCCCCACCCCCTGCAGTACGTCAAGGTCGACCCGCCACCTGCTGTCGAAGCGCTCCACGACGGCACATGGTTCCTCGGCTTCCTCTACGCCTGGCAACACAACGACAGCGGCTGGCGCGCATTCGTCCGCTACCCCACCGCGCCCAGCGTCGGCTACACGACGTGGCTGACCGCCGCCAAGGTTCGCCGCCATGCACCACCCGAGGGGTTCGCGTCACCATGACCCATGCCCCCGAAGACGTCGCGCTAGCCCGCAAGCTGCGCGCCACCGGAGCGTCCCATCGGCGGCCAGCTCGGCTACAGCCACCAGACCCTGTGTAACGCCTCACGGGCGACGACCGTTCTGACGAATGACACCCTTTGCCTGGGGGCGTCCCATGCTTGCCGCCGACTGATGGCGCGACCGTCGACCCCGGGTCGACGGTTGTCTCCGGTCTTCTCGCGAGTGCGACCCACCCGAGGGGGTGGCGGCATGATCACAGCGTCCCCAAAGGAACCCAGCCGCGGCCTGCTGTGGGCAGCCGTGTGCCTCTTCGCCGCCGCCGCCGTCGTGGCGCTGACGATGCTGTTCACTGTCGCCGTCTGAGCCGACGCAACGATGGCCCACGCGCCTAACGTTGTCCGCCGAGATCCGTGGGCCTGCTGCTCGCCCCAGCGAGTGGATCGTCGCCGGGGCCAGATTCCGGGCCCGCAGGGACAGATTCCACGACCGCAGCAGGGTGTCCAGGGGTGTGCCCATGGGCGCAAGTTATTTGGCCTAGCAGCGATGTGCCACGAATTCGCGGAAGCCCGTCCCCACGTTTGTGCAGGTCAAAGCCTATTGCGCGCCCGGAGGGACTCGAACCCCCGACCAAGTGCTTAGAAGGCACCTGCTCTATCCGGCTGAGCTACGGGCGCCGGTAACTCCGGCGCAAGGTTACCCGCCGATGACCTTCAATAGGCTCGCGCCTGTGAGCGAGCCGCTTCCTGCGACCCACCCCGCGTACCACTCGGTGCGGGCGGCGCGCCGCCGCACGATGGCGTTGGGCATCGGGCTGATGGTCGTGGTCGCGGTCGCCGGGTTGATCGTCACGCAGATACTCGCCGGGTCGGTCGGTGAGCAGGGCCTCGTCGCAGGGACCGTACTCGCCTTGCTGCCGGTCTTTCCGGTGGCCGGCGCGCTGCTCTGGATCGACCGCTGGGAGCCTGAGCCGCCGAACCATTTGATGCTCGCCTTTGCATGGGGAGCGACCGTGGCCGCGCTGGTCGCAATCGTCATCAACTCCGCGGCGGCCGTGGTGCTCGAGGCGGCGTACGGACGCGAGACGGGTGAGGCAATCACGGCGATCCTCGTCGCGCCAAACTCCGAGGAGTTCATGAAGGGCGCGTTCGTCGTCGGTTTCGTGCTGCTGCGTCGTCACGAGTTCGATGGGGTGATCGACGGCATCGTGCTCGCTGGGTTCTCGGCGCTCGGTTTCGCGTTCACCGAGAACGTCCTCTACTTCGGGCGCGCGTTCGTCGAGGGGATCGAGCAGACCGGCGCGCTGTCCGGTGGTGTTGTCGCATCCGCGTCGACGTTCGTCTTGCGCGGGATCTTGGCGTTGTTCGCACACCCCTTGTTCACGTCGATGATCGGGATCGGGCTTGGGATCGCAGCGACGTCGCGCAGCCGGACGACCAAGCTGGTCGCCCCGATCGTCGGCTATCTCGCCGCCGTCACCCTCCATGGGCTGTGGAACACCGCAGCCACCCTGTCTGGCGGCACCACGTTCTTCGTCATCTACCCGCTCGTGATGGTGCCCGTTTTCCTCGGCTCGGTCTGGGTCGCCACGTGGTCGCGGCGTCGGGAGGGACAGGTGGTCGAGCGGAACCTCCCTGCCTACGCCGCCGCTGGTTGGCTGGCCCCGTACGAGATCCCGATGCTCGCGTCGCTGCCCGCACGCAAAGAGCTGCGCAACGCTGCGCGCCGACTTGGGGGCGAGGAGATGGCGACCGCGACGGAGGAGTACCACGACGCCGCGACCGAGCTCGCGTTCCTCCGCTCGCGCATCCTGCACGGCACCGCGACCGCGGACGCGGCCGAGCGGCAGAACGACCTGCTCAGTGTGCTCGCTGACCGGCGGCGGCGTGCGTTCGTGCCGACGGTGCCGCCGGGTTCCGCGCCGTACCTCTCGTTGTAACCCGGCGCGCCAGGATGGGTGATCCCGCGAAGGACCGGGCAGGATCGTCACTGTGACGATCACCGCAGGATCCGGGCGCCTGCTCGAGGCGGTCGAGGCCCTGCACGGGCGGGTCTCGGGGCTCAGTTTCCCGCTCGCCACAGCGGGTGCCGCACGGGCGTCAGAGGTCCGCGACCAGATGCTCGCCCAGCTCGACGACTACATGCTGCCGAGGCTGCGCGAGGTGGACGCACCGCTGCTCGCCGTCGTGGGCGGATCCACGGGCGCCGGCAAGTCGACGCTCGTCAACTCGGTTGTCGGTGCGCGTGGTCAGTGTCACCGGAGTCCTCCGCCCGACCACACGGTCGCCGATCCTCGTGCACCATCCTGACGACACGGCGTGGTTCGCCGGCGAGCGCGTCCTGCCGTCGCTGCCGCGGGTGACCGGGGCGGTCGGCGATCCGGGGGCGCTGCACATGGTTGCCGACGCGAGCCTTGGCGCCGGGCTCGCGCTCCTCGATGCGCCAGACATCGACTCGGTCGTCGACGACAACAGGCGGCTCGCGGCGGAGCTGCTTGCGGCAGCCGATCTCTGGGTGTTCGTCACCACCGCCGCCCGCTATGCCGACGCGGTGCCATGGGGATTCCTCCGCGAGGCCGCGGAGCGGAGCGCCGAAGTTGCTGTCGTGCTCAACCGCGTACCACCTCAAGCACTCACGGAGGTGATCACGCACCTGGCCGAGATGCTCGCGTCGCACGGGCTCGGTGATGCTCCACTGTTCAGCGTGCGCGAGGTCGAGCTCGACGACGAGGGCCTCATCGGTGATGCGGATCTGGCGCCCCTGCGTGACTGGTTGGTGGATCTCGCCGCCGATGCGGGCATCCGGCGCGAGGTCGTACGTCGCACGCTGACGGGCGCAATCGGCGGGCTGCTCCGTCGCGTGCCTGTGCTTGCCGAGGCGGCTGATGAGCAGGCCGCGGCTTATGACCGGCTGCGGACGGAGGTCGACGGCGCGTACGACGGTGCAGAGGCGGCCATCCATGACGCGACGGCCGACGGGTCGCTGCTGCGTGGCGAGGTGCTCGCGCGGTGGCAGGACTTCGTAGGCACCGGGGAGTTTCTGCGCTCGCTGGAGGCAACGGTCGGGAAGCTGCGCGACCGGGTCAGCGCTGCCTTGCGTGGTGAGCCGGCACCGGCCGAGAACGTGTCGGCGGCGATTGGGGTTGGCTTGGAGGCGGTAGTGATCGACGCGGCCGACCGGGCCGCGGAACGCACCGCTCGTCAGTGGTCCAGCGAGCCGGCCGGGGCGGCGTTGCTGGCCTCGACCGGCGAAGAGCTGGCGCGGGCCGCCCCGGACCTGCACGACCGTACGACGGCGGAGATTCGGGAATGGCAGGGCGCCGTGCTGGAGCTGGTCAGGACAGAGGGCGCGAGTCGCAAGGGCGTGGCGCGTGCGCTTGCCCTTGGGGTCAACGGGCTCGCGGTGGCGTTGATGATCGCAGTGTTCGCGTCGACGGCGTTCATCCCGACCGGCGCCGAGCTTGCCGTGGGTGGTGGTACCGCCGTCGTGGGGCAGCGACTGCTGGAGGCGGTGTTCGGCGACGAGGCCGTACGACGTCTGGCCGACAAGGCGCGACGTGACCTGCATGCGCGGCTCGACCGGTTGCTCGACAGTGAGCGGGAGCGGTTCATCGTGTTGCTGCACGCGACGCGTGTGGACGCTGGGGCGCGGCGTGCGCTCGATGACGCGGCCGCCGTCGTGGAGGGTGCCCGGTGATCGGTCGCCGGCCCGACCTGAGTGCTCGGCTCAAGGCGCTGCACCGCGCGGTGGAACTCGCTTCGGGTCGGCTGCCCGCGGGCCTGGTCGAGGATGCGCAACGCGTCCTCGACCGTGCGGGTCGGCGAAGCGCGCTGTCTGGCGAGCACACGGTGGTCGCCTTCGCCGGGGCGACTGGCAGCGGGAAGTCCTCGCTGTTCAACGCGGTTGCGGGGCTCGGCCTGGCCAAGGTCGGGGCGCGGAGACCGACGACCGGGGAGCCGCTCGCGTGCATCTGGGGAGCGGAGGGCGCGGGGGAGCTGCTCGACTGGTTGGGCGTGCCGTCGCGGCACCAGGTCGTGCGTGAGTCGCCGCTCGATCGCGAATCGCAGGAAGCGCTGCGTGGGCTCGTACTCCTGGATCTGCCGGACCACGACTCGACCGAGGTGGCGCACCGGCTGGAGGTAGATCGAGTCGTGGCGCTCGTGGACCTACTCGTCTGGGTGGTCGACCCGCAGAAGTACGCCGACGATGTGCTGCACACGCGCTACTTGAAGCCACTGTCGGAGCACTCCGACGTGGTCATGGTCGTGCTCAACCAGATCGACCGGTTGCCCGAGCGCGAACGCAAGCGATGCCTTGACGACCTGCGCGGATTGCTTTCGGAGGACGGGCTGCCGGACATCCCGGTCTTGGCGACGTCGGCAACGTCGGGTGAGGGAGTGCCGGAGCTCCGCAGTCGCCTGGAGGAGGTGGTCCGAGACCGGCGTGCCGCGGATGCGCGGACCACCGCGGACGTCGCTGGGGTTGCTGCTGGTCTGCGCTCGTCGGTTGACGGGGCGTTGCCGTCGGGCGTGCGCGATGCCGACCGTGAGCGGCTCGTCGTTGCGCTCGCCGACTCGGCCGGAGTGCCGGCCGTCGTCGACGCGGTGCGGCACTCGTACCTGTTGCGGAGTCGTCAGGCCACCGGGTGGCCGGTGACGCGGTGGCTTTCGCGGCTGCGTCCAGATCCGTTGCGGCGGTTGCGAATCGACCGGAAGCAAGTGCCCGCCGAGCTCGTACGGTCGTCGCTGCCGGCGCCCACACCAGCGGCGCGGGCCGCGGCGGCCACAGCTGTGCGGGTGCTTGGTGATGGGGCGGCGCGCGGGGCGCCGGAAAGCACGGTCGAGTCGGTGCGTGCGGTCGCGCGGGATGCCGAGCGGCGGCTGCCCGACCGGCTCGACCAGGCGGTGGTCGCGGCCGACATCGACACGTCACGGGTCCCTCGGTGGTGGCGGCTCATCGGGGCGTTGCAGTGGCTGGCGTTGGGCGCTCTGTTGGCGGGAGTGGTGTGGCTGGGCGTGCTGGCGGTGCTGGCCTGGTTGCAGCTTCCCGACCTCGAGCCACCGTCCGTCGGGGTCGTACCGCTGCCGACGCTGTTGTTGCTCGGGGGGCTGGTGCTCGGCGTGGTGGTGTCGTTGCTGTCGCGCTGGTGGGCGAAGGTCGGTGCGCGTCGGGCGGCTGCGCGTGCGGAGAAGCAGCTGCGGGCTGCTGTGCGCCACGTCGCCGGCGAGGTTGTCGTCGAGCCGGTGACGGCTGAGCTGGCGGTCTTTCATGAGTTGCGGGCGGAGCTGGACCGCGCGCGCTGAGGAGGCGAATGATCACGAGTAGCAGGGCCTTCCCCGCAGGGCCAGGCTTGTAGCCCTAGCGGTGCAGGGGAAAGCCTTGCGGTGGCTCGCAGTAGACCAGCTGCGTCGGTTGTCCACATCCGATGTCCGTGCCGGCTCGTCGTCCACAGGCTGACGGTTGTGCCTGTCCAACGGGTCATACGCCCGGGAGCCTCGTTATCAACGGCGGCACAGTGCCGCGCGACCGACGGCTTCGGGTGTGCCGAGGCGGGAATCGGAGGGCCTCATGCAGCAAGGGATGCGGGTGTTCATCACCGGCAACGTGGCAACGGACGTCTCGTTCAAGGCAACCGCTCGGGGGCCGGTGGCCAGCTTCCGGGTGGCGGCCACGCCACGCAAGCGAGACGAGCACGGCGTCTGGCAGGACCTGAAGACGACCTACATCTCTGTTGCCTGCTGGCGGCAGCTTGCGCAGAACGTGGGGATCTCGTTGAAGATCGGCCAGCCAGTCATCATCGAGGGCCGGCTGGAGTCCAAAGAGTGGACCCGCAACGACGGGATCAACGTCACGGACTACGAGGTGCACGCGACGTACGTCGGGTGTGACCTCAATCGCGGCACGGGCATGTTCGTACGTTCGCAGTCCGCCCGCAGCCGGGAGCGCGATCGCGTCGAGGACCCGGACGCTGTGCAGACCGAGCAGGACGAAGCGGCGATCGACAAGACCGCCGTGGACGATGAGCCGGCGTGGGCGGAGTCGGCGCCGACGGATCCCGCGGAGCACGCTCCCTTCCGCGCCGCGTGACGCCGGCCAGCCGTGGCCGGCCATAGGGAGCGTCGCTGTCGCCGATCACGGTCGCCGCCGACGGGGATTCGGGGCGAGAGCGGGCTCGCCAGATACCCTCGAAGGCATGGCGGAGTTCATCTACACCATGCGCAAGGCGCGCAAGGCGCACGGCGACAAGGTGATCCTCGACGACGTCACGCTGGCGTTCTACCCCGGGGCGAAGATCGGCGTCGTCGGTCCCAACGGCGCCGGCAAGTCGACCGTGCTGCAAGATCATGGCCGGGCTCGACCAGCCGTCCAACGGCGACGCGTTCCTGACGCCGGGCTACAGCGTCGGCATCCTGCAGCAGGAGCCGCCGCTCAACGAGGACAAGACGGTCCTCGGCAACGTCGAGGAGGGCGTCGCCGAGACCAAGGCGATGCTCGACCGGTTCAACGAGATCGCCGAGAAGATGGCGGTCGAACTACTCCGACGAGCTGCTCGACGAGATGGGCAAGCTGCAGGAGCACGCTCGACCACGCAACGCCTGGGACCTCGACAGCCAGCTCGAGCAGGCGATGGACGCCCTGCGCTGCCCGCCGCCGCGACGCCGACGTCTCCGTGCTCTCCGGTGGTGAGCGCCGCCGCGTCGCGCTGTGCAAGCTGCTGCTCGAGCAGCCCGACCTGCTGCTGCTCGACGAGCCGACCAACCACCTGGACGCCGAGAGCGTGCAGTGGCTGGAGCAGCACCTGGAGAAGTACCCGGGCACCGTCGTCGCCGTCACCCACGACCGGTACTTCCTCGACAACGTCGCCCAGTGGATCCTCGAGCTCGACCGCGGCCGGGCGCTACCCGCTACGAGGGCAACTACTCGACCTACCTCGAGACCAAGCAGGCCCGCCTCAAGGTCGAGGGCCAGAAGGACGCCAAGCTGCAGAAGCGGCTCAAGGACGAGCTCGAGTGGGTCCGCTCCAACGCCAAGGGCCGGCAGGCCAAGAGCAAGGCCCGCCTGCAGCGGTACGAGGAGATGGCGGCCGAGGCCGAGCGCACGCGCAAGCTCGACTTCGACGAGATCCAGATCCCGCCGGGCCCGCGGCTGGGCAACGTCGTGGTCGAGGCCGACCAACCTGACCAAGGGCTTCGACGACCGGCTGCTGATCGACGACCTGTCGTTCACGCTGCCGCGCAACGGCATCGTCGGCGTCATCGGCCCGAACGGCGCCGGCAAGACCACGCTGTTCAAGATGATCGTCGGCCAGGAGACGCCCGACGCCGGGCTCGATCAAGGTCGGCGAGACGGTCAAGATCGCCTACGTCGACCAGAGCCGCGGCGGGCTCGACCCGAAGAAGTCGCGTCTGGGAGGCCGTGTCCGACGGCCTCGACTACATCAAGGTCGGCCAGGTCGAGATGCCGTCGCGCGCCTACGTCTCGGCGTTCGGCTTCAAGGGCCCCGACCAGCAGAAGCCGGCCGGCGTCCTCTCCGGCGGCGAGCGCAACCGGCTCAACCTCGCGCTCACCCTCAAGCAGGGCGGCAACCTGCTGCTGCTCGACGAGCCGACCAACGACCTCGACGTCGAGACGCTGGGCTCGCTGGAGAACGCGCTGCTCGAGTTCCCCGGCTGCGCCGTGGTGGTCTCCCACGACCGGTGGTTCCTCGACCGCGTGGCGACGCACATCCTCGCCTACGAGGGCGACTCGAAGTGGTTCTGGTTCGAGGGCAACTTCGAGTCGTACGAGAAGAACAAGGTCGAGCGGCTCGGCCCCGACGCCGCCCGCCCGCACCGCGCGACCTACCGCAAGCTCACCCGCGACTGAGTCATCCTTGGATCATGAGACAACTGCGGCGTCATCACGCCGCGGATGTCGCACTGTCGCATGAACTCGACTGTCACATCTCGGCAGCGAGATATCGGTATATCGTTGGGGGATATCACGTCCATGCCGGGAGGTCCTCGTGTCCAAGCTTCTCGTCGAGGTCGACGACGACGTGCTCGCGGAGGCGAGTGCGCTGCTCGGGACCAAGACCAAGAAGGACACCGTCAACGCTGCGCTTCTCGAAGTCACTCAACGGCGAAAGCGGCTGCGAGCCCTCGATCGGCTCGTCGAGATGGGTGAGGAAGGTGCCTTCGACGTCGATGTTCTGCTCGACAAGCGGAACTACCGGTGAGCATCACTCATCTCGTCGACACTTCGGCCGCAACTCGCATTCTCGTCGTTGACTCTGTCCGAGAACGGTGGCGGGATCATCTCGCGCAGGGTGTTGTCGCCATATGCGACATCACCGAGATCGAACTGCTCTACTCGGCGCGCTCTCTTGCGGACCGGCTGCAAATGACCGAGCAGATCAGGCAGATTGTTCAGCTGGGCCCCAGTCCCTGACGCCACTCTTGCTCGTGCACGCCGAGTTCAGCAGAGCCTGACTGAACGGGGCACCCACCGAAGCGCCGGGGTCGTGGACCTCATGCTGGCTGCGATCGCGGAGCTTTCGGGCTTGACCCTGCTCCACTATGACCGTGACTTCGAAATCGTCGCTGAAGCTTCGGACCTTGCTACTGCCTGGGTGGCAGATCCAGGAACGATCTAGGCCGCGTGCGCAGTCACGAGTCCGGCGGTCGCGCCGACCGGGCGCCGAGGCTGCGCAACCAGTCGCCCACGTCGTTGAAGCCGTTGCGTTCCGCGGCGTCCAGGGGGGTTAGGTTCTCCCAGGTCGGGATCCAGTTGAGGTCGGCCCCGCGGTCGAGCAGGTACTGAGCCGCCTCTCGTTGGCCGCCGTGGCAGGCGCCCCAGAATGCTCGGTCGATCTCGGCCTCTCCGGTGGTATTCGGAGGCGAAGAAGTCCTCGATGCGATCCATCAGCCCGAGTGCCGCGGCATCCCAGAGCCCAATGGTGGCGCCGCGCTCGACTAGCCGCCGGGCTGCGTTCCACTGCGCGAACCCGACGGCGTCGGCATGGGGAGCGCCGCCGCCCAGTACAGACCCAGGAGCTTCGATGTCGGCGCCGGCATCGAGAAGGGCATCGAGCACGTCGACGTCGTCACTGCTCGCCGCCCAGTGCAGCGGCGTCTCGGTGTGCGGGCCGGTGAACCGCGCGTTGACGTCTGCACCCGCCTCCACCAGCGCCGCGACCGTCTGCGCGCCGTTGGGGAAGTGGCCCGGCCAATCGGTCGCGACGTGGAGCAAAGACCGCGTCATGCCGCGCGGCTCGTCGTCACCCAGCCGGGCGGTTGCAAGATCAGGGTTGTCTGCCAGCAGCGTTCGTAGCGCCGCCACATCGCCGGCGTGGATCGCAGAAACCGCGGCGAGGGCGACAGGATCCTCGGTGCTGATGGTCACCATGCCGACGATCCTGCCGCCTATACGCCGAGGCATCGCGGGCGGGTTAGTCCTCCGTGACCCAGCCGCTCGCGGACTCGTGAGCGCGACCGCCCACTCGCCCGACACAAACGTCGAAGATGACATCGGAGGGCGCCACGAGAACCCCGAGACCGTCTGGGCACGCGTTGCGTAACGAGCGCGGCTAGACCGGTGACCCAGTCCTGATGCTCGTACGACGGCGCCGAAGTCACGATGAGCGGGTCAGTGGCCGCCCACGGCAGCTTCAGCACAACAGCCATCATGCCTCTCGAATTCACAGGCTGCGAGGATGGCCCTTGTGACGCGCCACATCAGCCATCACGGCATGCGCTGGGCCGACCTCGACGCCTACCAGCACGTCAACAACGCGGTGTTCCTCCGCTATCTGCAGGAGGCCCGCGTCGACATGCTGTTCGTCCACGCGGTGCAGCACGGCGCCGAGCGACTGGTGGACGGCATCGTCGTGGCGGCGCATGAGATCGAGTACCGCAACCCGTTGCACCTCCGGCCGGCGCCCGTCCGTGTCGAGACCTGGGTGCGGTCGGTGCGCGCGTCACAGTTCGAGCTGGGGTACGAGATCGTCGACGTCGCCGACGACGGGGCGCGCACGGTGTACGCGGTCGCCGCGACGCGATTGGTTCCGTACGACCTCGTGGCGGAGCGGCCGCGTCGCGTGCAGCCGGAGGAACGGGTCGTACTGGAGCGCTACCTCGAGCCGGACAGCCCAGCTGCGCGCCAGGTGCCGCACACGACAGGCGGGCCAGGCAAGCGGCACGCCTATCTCTGCCCGGTCCGGTGGGACGACCTCGATGCGTACAAGCATGTCAACAACACGGTCTTCCTGACCTTCTTCCAGGAGGCCCGCATCGACCTCGCCCACGCCACGGACATGCCGTTGCTGGACGCGCACGAGGCGACCCTGGTCGGGCATCAGTCCATCGAGTACAAGCGGCCGGTGCCGTTCCGGATCGAGCCGCTGGTCGTCGAGGTCTGGGTTGTCGCGATCGGATCGGCGTCGTACACGCTCGCCTACGAGGTGCGCGACGCCGACGCCGTCTTCGCACTCGGCACGTCCACGCACGTTGCCTTCAACCTGCGCGAAGGCAGGCCCCGCCGACTCGGCGAGCATGAGCGTGAGCTGCTGGCGGCCTACCTCGAGGCACCCGCGTGACCGTCGTGCAGCTCGCGCACCCCGGGAGCGCGGCCGACATCGGCACGTTCGCGGCGCGAATCAACAGAGACGACGCGGACGCCGTCGTCCGCGTGGTCACGCATGGCACAGCGCTCGCCTGCTTTGCGCACAGCTCGTTCGACGTGCTCGTCATGCGGGCCCTCAGGCTCGCAGCGGTCGCCGAGGTCGACGAGGTGGTGGAAGCCGGGACGCTCGCGGCCCGCGCGAGCGCGTCACGCGACGGGCGCGTGGAGCTGCCGCCGCCCGTGCCGGCGCTGCGCTGGACCGGCGCGCTGCCGCCGCTGTCGGGCTGGCAGCCGACCGCGACGATGCCGGTGGCCGAGGCGCGACGCGTGGTGGCCGACGGGGTTGCCGAGTTCCGCCGCCGGGTCGATGGCGTACCCGACGGTGACCGGACTCGGGCGGTGCTCGAGTCGATCGCGGCGGACATCTGGGACCGAGAGGTGTCAGGGGTCGCCGTGCGATTGCTGCATGCCGCCGAGTCCTACAGCTTTCTCGGCGGCGAGGGTGAAGGCGGAGATGTCCGCGTGCTCGAGGCCGGCCGCTGGCGCCGGGTCGACGCGCCCTACGGCGTCGCGATGGCCCGTACGGGCTCCGCGCTCGACCTGCTCATCGGCTGAGTCAAGTGACGACAGTTTGATCATGGCCAAGACGTGATCATTCATCAAAGATGATCACACCTTCGCCATGATCAACACGGAACAGGGGAGGCGGGCCGCGTCACCAGCTGGCGAACAGCGGGCGGCCCTCCGCGTAACCCGACGCGCTCTGCACCCCGACGACGGCGCGCTCGTGGAACTCGGCGAGAGTGCTCGCGCCGGTGTAGGTGCACGCCGAACGCACGCCCGACGCGATCTGGTCGATGAGGTCCTCGACGCTGGGCTGCAACGGGTCGAGGTACATGCGCGCCGAGGAGATGCCCTCCTCATAGAGCGCCTTGCGGGCCCGGTCGAACGACGAGTCGGCCGCTGTGCGGTGGCGAACGGCCCGTGCCGAGGCCATGCCGAAGCTCTCCTTGTATTGCCGGCCCTCGCCGTCGACGTGCACGTCGCCGGGCGACTCGTACGTGCCCGCGAACCACGAGCCGATCATCACGTTGGAGGCGCCGGCCGCGAGGCCGAGCGCGACGTCGCGCGGGTGCCGTACGCCGCCGTCCGCCCACACGTGCCGGTCGAGCCGGCGTGCCTCGATCGCGCACTCCACGACGGCGGAGAACTGCGGGCGGCCCACCCCGGTCATCATGCGAGTCGTGCACATCGCACCGGGGCCGACGCCGACCTTGACGATGTCGGCTCCGGCGTTGACCAGGTGGCGGACCCCGGCGGCGGTCACGACGTTGCCGGCGGCGACGGGGATGGCCGGGTTGGCGGCGCGTACGGCGTCCAGGGCGGCGAGCATCTTGTCCTGGTGGCCGTGCGCAGTATCGACGACGAGGATGTCGATGCCGGCCTCGAGCAGCGCCCGCGCCTTGCCCTTGACGTCGCCGTTGACGCCAACCGCGGCGCCGACGCGCAGCTGCCCGGCAGCGTCGACGGCCGGCGAGTAGATCGTGGCGCGCAGCGCCTGCGTGCGGGTGATGATGCCGACGAGCCGCCCGGCGTCGTCCACGACAGGCGCGAGCTTGCGGTGGGCCGCGGTGAGCGTGTCGTAGGCCTCGCGCGGCGTCGTCCCTTGATGCAACGTGAGCAGGTCCCGCGACATGGTGCCCTGCACCTGCGTGAACCGGTCGACGTCGGCGCAGTCGGCCTCGGTCACGATGCCGACCGGTCGGCCGGCCTCGACCACGACCAGCGCGCCGTGCGCCCGCTTGGGCAGGAGCGCGAGCGCGTGTCCGACGGTCTCGTGCGGGCCGAGCGTGACCGGGGTGTCGTACACGAGGTCTCGTGACTTGACCCAGGTGACGACGTCGGCCACGACCTCGCTCGGGATGTCCTGGGGAAGGATCGTCAGGCCGCCGCGGCGCGCGACGGTCTCGGCCATCCGCTTGCCTGCGACCGCCGTCATGTTGGCGACGACGATCGGGATCGTGGTGCCCGTGCCGTCAGCGGTGGACAGGTCGACGTCGAACCGCGACTCGACGGCCGACCGGCTCGGCACCATGAACACGTCCTCGTAGGTGAGTTCGTGCGGGGGCTCGATGTCGTTGAGGAATTTCACGGATACGAAAGTACGCGCTCGAGCTCAAGGCGGGGCGGCGCGCCAAGGGGCGGATTACGGTTGCTCCGGCAACGCTGGGGCGCCCCAGCGACGAGCGTATCCCGGGCCAAGGGGCGCAAATCCGTTGCTCCGGCAACGCTGGGGCGCCCCAGCGATCCGGCCTCACTCCTCGAAGGTGTTGACCATGCTGTGGGCCGCACGCTCGAGGTAGTCCCACAGCGTCGCATCGTGCAGCGGGGCCAGCTCGAGCGAGTCGACCGCGTCGCGCATGTGCCGCAGCCAGGCGTCGCGGGCTGCGGGGTTGACCTTGAACGGCGCGTGCCGCATGCGCAGCCGGGGGTGCCCACGCTCGGCGGAGTAGGTGGTCGGGCCGCCCCAGTACTGCTCGAGGAACATCGTGAGCCGCCGCTCGGCGCCGGACAGATCGCTCTCGGGGTAGATCGGCCGCAGCAGCGGGTCGTCTGCGACACCCAGGTAGAAACGGTGCACGAGTGCGACGAACGTCTCGTGGCCTCCGATGGCGTCGTAGAAGCTCTGGCGCGCCGCTGGTCGGCTCGGGCGTGGTGCTGGCTGGCTGGCTCACGTGCTCCATTGTCTCAGGGGTTGCGACCGGGTGAGCGTGAGCGTGGTCACGACGGGCAGGATTGGGGCGTCGAACCGTACGTCCAGATGAAGGAGATCGTCGATGGCAGCCACCCGTACGGCCAACGCGCACTGGGAGGGCACGCTCTTCGAGGGCGCCGGGCAGGTCTCGCTCGACTCGTCCGGCTTGGGGAAGTACGACGTCACGTGGGCGGCGCGCACCGAGGAGCCGGCGGGCCGCACCAGCCCTGAAGAGCTCATCGCCGCGGCACACTCGTCTTGCTTCTCGATGCAGCTGTCGAACACGCTGGCCAAGAACGGCACCCCCCCGGAGGCGCTCGACACGCGCGCCGACGTGACCTTCCAGCCGGGTCAGGGCATCACGGGGATCGTGCTGACGGTGCGCGGCTCGGTGGCCGGGCTCAGCGCGGAGGAGTTTGCGCGGCTTGCCGAGGACGCCAAGGTCAACTGCCCGGTGAGCAAGGCGCTGACCGGCACCACGATCACTCTGGACGCTGCGCTGGCTTGACCCCCGCATGGCCTCAGCTCCACGGCTCAGACCAGCAGGCCGTCCTGCAGCTCGAGCACCTCGTCCGCGAGCTCCACGAGCGGACGGTCGTGGGTCGCGACGACGGCGGCGACGCCTTCGGTGCGCACGGCATCGAGCAGGAGCGCCATGACGTCCCGCGCGGTGGTCGAGTCGAGCTGACCGGTCGGCTCGTCGGCCACCAGCAGGGCGGGCCGGTTGGCGAGCGCCCGGGCGACCGCGACCCGCTGCTGCTGGCCACCTGACAGCTCGCCGGGCCGCTGGTTGGCGTGCGGCGCCAGCCCGACCAGCTCGAGCAGCTCGGCCACGCGCGCCTCCCGCTCGGCGGCGTCGGCTCCGGCCAGCCGCAACGGCACGCCGACGTTCTCGGCGGCCGACAGTACCGGCAGCAGTCCGAACGACTGGAAGACGAAGCCCACCTGGTTTCGGCGCACGGCCGCAAGGCCGTCGTCGTCGAGCGAGGCCAGGTCGACGCCCTCGAGGCGCACCGACCCACCGTCGGGCTGTTCGAGACCGCCGAGCAGGTTGAGCAGCGTGGTCTTGCCCGCGCCGGACCGGCCGGTCACCGCCACCAGCCGGCCGCGGGGCACGGTGACGGTGACGCCCCGCAAGGCATGGACGAGCGTCTGGCCGGCGCCGAACGTACGGACAAGGTCGCTGCCGACCAGCGCCATCGCCGCATCCTCCCGGGTGGCGACACCTCGCGATATCTCCGTCACCGATCTCCTCCTGTGTCGCCGCCGCGGCCCGCCGCGCTGTCGGGCCAGACGCCGACGTGGTCGGGTTCGAGCGCAAGCCGCACACGACGCTGCAGGTGGAGCGCGTCGACGAAGTCGGTGGGGAGCTGCAGGCGCCCCGCCCGGTCGAGCACGGCGTACTCCTCCGCGACATGCGTCTGCACTCCGAACTCGTCTGTCTCGACGCGACGCAGTACCTCGCTCGACGTGCGGCCGTCGCGGATCGCGACGGTACGGCGGACCTCGCCAGAGACCTGGTCGTCGTGAGTGACGATGACGATGGTGACGCCGAGCTCCTCGTTGACCTGGCGCAGCGCGGCGAACACCTCGGCCGCGGTGTGCGTGTCGAGCTCGCCGGTCGGTTCGTCCGCGAGCAGCACCTGGGGCGAGTTGGCAAGGCCGACGGCGATCGCCACCCGCTGCTGCTCGCCGCCCGACAGCTGCTGAGGCAGGTGGTCGGCGCGGTGCGCGACGCCGACGAGATCGAGGAGCTCCATAGCTGCCGTACGACGGTCGCGGCGCGACCGCGCGAGCGTCATCGGCAGCGCCACGTTGTCGACCGCGCTCAGGAACGGCAGCAGGTTGCGCCCGGTCTGCTGCCAGACGAACCCCACGACCTCGCGCCGGTAGCGGCGGCGCGCAGCCGAGTCCATCGTCAACAGGTCGGCACCCGCCACGCGAGCGGATCCCGCGGACGGTACGTCCAGTCCGGACAGAATGTTGAGCAACGTCGACTTGCCGGAGCCGGACGCCCCGACGACAGCCAGCAGCTCGCGCTCCTCGACATGCAGGTCGAGCCCCTGCAGGGCCACGACCTCGACCCCTTCGGTCTTGAAGATCCGTACGAGTCCGTCGCAGGAGATGAGGTAGGGGGTCATGTCTCGCCTCCCAGGCGGAGCACGTCGGTGGGGGAGCGGCGTCGCTGGAAGCCGAGCAGCAGTGCCACCGCCAGCAGGACGATCAGCGCGGCGCCGGCCGTGAGCACCACGACCGCCCATGGCTGAGTGCGCAGCTCGGCGTCGACCCCGGCAGTCAGTTGGCCGACGTCGAGGGCGGGCGCAGCGACCCAGGTGAGCGCCCATCCGGCCAGCCCGCCGACGGCAACCGCCAGCAGGACGGTCGGTGTGATCTCCGCCGACATCACGTGCCCGGCCTGTCGGGTGGTCAACCCGAGCGTGCGCAGGATGGACAGGAACGCGGCGCGCGCAGACGCCGTGACGACGAGCCACATCGCGATGGCAAGCAGCGCGTACGCCGCCGAAGCAGCCGTCGTGACCGCGAACGCCCGCGTCAGCAGCTGTGAGAAGCCGGAGTCTTGCAGGTCGGCGAACACTTCGGTACGGGACCTTACGTCGCCGCGCGGGAACGCCTCACGGAGCTCGGCGACCTGCTCGCCGGACAGGTCGCCGCGAATCAGCAACGCGTTGGCGCGCCGGTTCTCCACGGGCACCTCGGGCAGCGCTGACGTCGAGACGAGCGCCACGGGGTTTGTGTTGTTGGTGACGTACGGGATGGTGTCGAGGACCTGCACGACTCGTCCCTCGATGATCTCGCCGTCGATGTCCATGGTGACCGTGTCGGTGTCACCCAGGCGGGTACCCGCACGGTTGAGCACCACCGGCGGCAGGTCGTCGGACGTGGGCGCGAGCAACGCATCGAGGGCGGGCAGCGGCGAGTCGCGCAGGACCGCTGCCAGCTCGGCCGGGTCGACGGACACGAGGGTGCCGCGGTCGACCTGGACGCCGCGGATGTAGACGCCCTCGTCGACGAAGACCTCGGCCACGTCGGTGACGCCGGGCATCTCTCGTATGGCGTCGACCTCGGAGTGATGTGCCGAGATGTCGTCGATGCGGACATCGCCTTGCACTTGATCCCAGGCCGCCCGCTCTTGCCCGTCCGCCACGGCGTTCGCGACGGTCGCCGTGAAGAGCGTCGTTGCCAGTGTGGTGATGACGGCGATGGTGACGAGCCGACTGCCGGCGTCCGCGCGGCTGGCCCGTGCGAGCCCGAGGAACCCGACAGCGCCTTGGCGGCGGGCGAGCCGGGCAGTGAGCCAGGACATGACCGGGCGTGACAGGTGCAGTGCGATCAGCGCGGCGACCGTGCCGAGCAGCCATGGCACCGCTGCGAGCAGCGGGTTGCCGGCCGCGTCGTCGGCCGGCTGGGCTTGGCGGCGAGCCAGCGCGAGTGCGCCGAGGCAGATCGCCAGCAGGGCGCCCTCGGCGACGAGCGTCCGCACCGAGCGACCTGCGGCGGAACACCGGACTCGTGCTGGAGCGTCCGGGTCGGCCGGCCGGTCCGGACGGCGCCGACCGCGGCCGCACCCATGACGAGCCCGCAGCAGACCGCGGCATGCAGCCACGAGATCGACCCGACATCGGCGGGAAGCAGCGCGCTGCCGACGACCACGCCCAGTGCGGCCGCCGGTGCAGTCACGACGAAAGCCTGCACGGCGGCGACCGAAGCCAGCTGGAACGGGGAGGCGCCACGGGCACGGGCCAGGGCGAACGGCGTCGCGCGCCGGTCGGACACCAGCGCTGTCGCGAGGACGAGCACGAGCAGAGCGACCCCGACGAGTCCGGAGACGGCGACGGCCAGCGGCGCACCCAGGGCGGCGCGACCGGCCGCGAACTGCTCGAACAGCCGCTCGAGCCCGGCTGCCGAGACGCTGGCGGTGCTCGACAGACCGATGCCCATGGACAGCCGGGGCGCTGCCGTCGCGAACTGCCGCACGTCGGCCGCCAATGTGCTGGCCTGTGCCGCAGACACGTCTGCTCCGGACGTGGTGATCCACCAGCCGACGGCCGGGCGGTCGGCGATGTCGGTCCTGGACAAGGTCGCTGCGGCTTCAGGGGCAAGGAAGCCGACCCCGTGATACTCCGGCACGTCGGTGCCCAAGCCCACAATCCAGCCATTACCGCCTGTCGGCGTCTGCGCCCAGTACGACGCCTGCGGGTCAGTCACCTCGACGATGCCCGTGACCTTGAGTCGGCCCTTCACCGGATCCGCAAACTCGGTCCCGGTCCAGCTGGTATTGGTGGCCTCGGTCGCCAGCACGTCGCCCACCCGCAGCCCGAGGGTCTCTGCGCTGTGCGCGGTCACGCCAACCTCGAACAACGGCCCCTCAGCATCGTCCGGGCCCAGCCCAGGCCCGGGCAGCTCCCCTTCGACCAGCCGAATGTGGTCGGCCAGACCGCCCTGCACGCGCAGGTCGATCATGTAGCGAGCCTGGCCCTGCGCGTCCGGCGGGTAGACGTCCACATTGTTCGTGGAGATCCACCACGTGGGCGCGTCGAAAGCGGCGTTGAGCTCAGCCGTCATGGCGGTTTCCAGCCGCTCGGCGCCGCGATCGAGCACCTCTGGTGTCAGCGCCCGGCCCACCTGGGCAGAGGTGGCGCCGACCGTCATGCCGGCAGCCCGCGGTGGGAGCTCCTCGATCGACTCGCGGAGCGCAGCATCGGAGCCGAGCGCCAGGCCGCGGACTCCGAGGGTCGCTGCCAGCGTGGTGAGCAGCACGAGCACGGCGAGCAGGACCAGCGGGCCCTTGTCATGGCCGCGGCTGAGCCGCACGAGCAGATGGCGCCAGGTCATTTGTCGTCCTGCTCTCTGAGCACCGTCGTGAGGCGGTCGCGCTGCGCGAACGACGCGAACACGCGCGCCACCAGAGCGAGCAGCAGCGTGCCGGCCACGACCACGATGGCCAGCGTCAACCACGGGATGCCCACAACCGGCGGCAGGCCGATGTCGGTGCTGAGCTCGCCGGGCACCAGTGTCGGGGTGCGGACGAGTGTCGGCAGCGAGAGCAGCGCGACGACAACGCCGAAGGCGGTCCCGGCCAGGACGGACAGGGCGGCGAGCGCGGTCTGCTCGCCGGCGAGCGTTCGCACACTCGCGCCGCGCCGCTGGCCGAGCGCTCGAACCACCGCGAGGTCCGGCGCGCGGCGATGCGCCCCGACCAGCACCTGGCCGGCGAACCCGACCACCGCGAGCACCGCCGCGGCACCGATCGCCAGCCAGCCGGCGTTGCGCCCGCCGCTGGTCAGCGGGTCGGTGCGCAGCCGCTCGGCGAGCGCCGCCTGGTCGAGCACCGTTGCGACCGGGTAGGCGGTGCGGAGCGCGGCGGAGACCGCTGAGCTGTCCGCGCCTGCGGCCGTCGTCAGCCAGTACTCCCGTACCGGGAAGTCGGGGACCAGCTCCTCGCCAGTTGGCGGCTCCGGAAAGCCAGGAGGCGGTGGGGGTGGCAGCGGCAGCGCCTCGGCAGCGGCCAGCAGCGCGCCCTGCAGACGGTGCCGGTCGACAACAGCGGTGCGACGCGTGGTGTCAACTGTGGGGAGGTTCTGCCGCACGTCCGACGCGAGGACGTCGATGATCAGAGTGCCGATGCGCAGTGACGCGGGCGTGTCGGTCCCGAGGGCGGCAGCGCGAGCGGCGGTGTCGTTGACGACGATCGGCACTGCGCCGTCGCCGGGCGCGGCAAGAGCGGCCATGGTGGGATCGCCGGGCGGGTAGGCGCGCGCGTCGACGACGAGCAGGTCGACGCTCTCGCTGCCAAGCTGGCCGCCGGCGTGCACCACCCCCATTGCGGACTGCACACCGGCCACCTCGGACGGTGCGCCGTCCAGCGGGGCCGGAAGCAGCAGTCGGACATCTGCGCCCGTCCGTGCGGAGACCTGTTGCTGGGCCGTGACCGACCACGACCGGTCGTAGGCCGCAGTGAGAACCCCGACACCGAGCGCGGTCGCCAGGAGGACGGCCGTGCCGGCGTGCTCACGCGGCCGGCGGCCGAGCTCGCGCGCCGCCAGCGCGGTGCCGAGCCCACGCCGGCGGGCGGTGCGCCGCTCGACCAGCAAGGCCAGCCAACCGACCATGCGCGGGACGAGCAACGCCCCAGCGAGCACGCCGAGTGCCGGCGCGACCACGAGCGCGATGTCCACCCGTCCGCCGGAGCCGGAGCGCAGCTGCCAGAGGGCAACCACTGCCACGGCGAGGACGGCGAGGTCGAGGCCGGCCCGCGCGAGCCCGGATCGACGTGATGGCCTCGACTCCGCGGCGTTGTCCTCGATGAGCGTGGGCGTGCGGACGGCAGGCGCGGCGAGCACCAGCACGCAGCACAGCGCGGCCGTCGCCGCGACCAGCCAGGTGCTTGCGGCCGGCGCGGCAAACGACACACCGGAAAGCCGACCGACGAGCGCCGTCGCGAGCGGTGGCGTGAAGACGACGGCCGGCAGGCTCACGAGGAGTGCATCGGTCAACCCGAGGCCGACGAGCTGCGCCCGGGATGCGCCGCGGGCTCGCAGCACCCTGCGCTCACGGCGGGTCGCGTCAGCGACGACGCCCGCGACGACGACGAGCGTGACGCCGGCCAGCACCGACAAGGCCACGCCCGGCAAGGCGACCTCAGCGCGCGCCGCAGCGACCTTCTCGTCGATGGCGCGCAGCACGCGCGGCAGCGTGCTGGTCGCCCGCAAGATGCTGTCGTCGCCGGACGTGGACTCGACGGTTGTGAGCACTTCGAGGTCCCGCGCCGTCTGCCTCAGGGCGTGGGGGCTGATCGCGTCGAGATCCGGGAGCGCCCGCCACCGGGCAGTCACCCGCCCTGACCCGACGGCGTCGAGCAGCTCCGCGCGGCCGACCACCACGGGCCCGTAGGTGCGGAAGTCGGTCTCGGCCACACCCGCCTTCTCGACATCGGCGGGCAGCGCTGCCGACGCGGTCGGCTCGTACAAGCCGACGATACGTACGTGCACGTCGGCGGTCCCCGACCCCACGAGCGGTCGCACGGTGAGCGTGTCACCGAGTCCGACGCCGAGAGCGTCGGCTGCCCGCACGGGGAGGGCCGCCTCCAAGCCGGGCGCGGAGTCGGCGCTCGCCCATGCACCCGCGGCGAGCGTGCCGACACGGGCCGGGTCGTCGTACGAGACGAGCCTGGTGTGCTCGTTCGCCTCGCGCCCCACCAGCCAGAAGCTGTCCGAGAGCAGAGCGGCCCACCGCTCACTGCCGGCGCCCAGCACGGTGTCGATCTGGCGGGGCGCCGCGGCCTCCACTGCGTCCAGGTCGGCGGCCCGGACACGCTGGGTAGCCACGGTCACCAGACGTTCGGGGTCCTCGCTACGCAGCGCGTCGCGGACGCCTTCCTGCGTGACGACGGCGAAATAGGCGGTGACGACGGCCAGCAGGCCCACCGCCAGGAAGACCACGCCGGTGGCAACAAGCAGGACGGTTGCGCGGGGGCGTACGCGGCGTACGGCGTAGGTCACCGCACGCACGATGTCCCCTTCCGCCGTCTAACGAACACCGAACTTCCGACCTTCACTGCAGGACGAGGAACCGGGCAACCCCCACCGCCACAGTGTCGCCGAACCGTTACGGAGCGTGCGCGTCAGGGGCCGGGCGGGGGTTGGAGGAGAGCGGCGCGCGGAGGCGGGAGCCGTACGCCCTCGTCCTCGAAGCGTTCTTGGATCCGCTGGCGCAGCGCTCGTGCCACGGGGCCGCCCTCCAACGGCTTGGCCTTCACGACGACGCGGATGGTCACCGCCTCCGGCGAGACCGACTCGACGCCCCAGACCTCCGGCTCGTCGGTGATCCGGTCGCGGAAGTCGGGGTCCTCCGCCAGCTCAGTCGCGACCTCCTGCAAGAGCTCGCGGACACGCGCCACGTCTTCGTCGACCGCGACCTGGACATCGACCAGTGCGCGCGAGGAGCCCTGGCTCTTGTTGCCGATCCGGATGACCTCGCCGTTGCGCACGTACCAAATGGCGCCGTCGGCGTCACGCAGCTTGGTGACACGCAACCCGACACCCTCGACGGTGCCGGTCGCCTCGCCCATGTCGATGACATCACCGACGCCGTACTGGTCCTCGGCAAGCATGAATACACCGGAGATGAAGTCCTTGACGAGGTTCTGCGCGCCGAAGCCGAGTGCCACGCCGACGATCCCGATGGACGCGATGAGTGCGGCGACGTCGAAGCCGAGCTCCTGGAGGATCATGATGGCCGCGACGGTGAACACAACCGCCGTGACCACGCTGCGGCCGAGCGAGCCGAGCGTGCGGGCCCGCTGCGCGCGCCGCTCGGTGAACAACGTCGAGGTGCCCTCCATCATCCGGGCTGCCTTGCGACTGCCGAAAAACCGACGCGGTTTGCCCTTCGCGCGTAGCACGAGACCGTCGATGAAGCGGTGCAGTGCCAGGCGCAGCAGGAGTGCGCCGATAACGATGATGGCGATGCGCAGGGGCGTTCCGACTAGCCAGTCGAAGAACCACTCAGCGGTCCACGGATCCGGGTCAGGCTCGGTTGGCGTTTCGCCGGTGAGGATGCCCATGGCCGTCATGTTGGCAGGTCCGGGCGAGCGTCCTCAGCCTGGGTTCTCGAACTGGAACTGCAGTCGCACCGAGCCGTCCAAGGGCACGACGAGGGTGGTCCCGCTGCGCGACCACTGCTCGGGCACGAGGAACAGCCGCCCCTCGCCGTGGATGAGCAGCCGGAGGTTGCGGTAGCGGTAGCGGAACTCCTGACCCTCCTCGACCGGGAGGGCCGCCTCCTGGATCGTCGGGTCGCGAACGTAGAGCCGCTCGGTCGTGTCGAGGATGACGGCGGGCAGCTCGTCGAACCTTTCCGCCATGGCGACGGCCTGCCCGCGCCCGGACCAAGCTGCCAGGGTCGCCGTGGCCCAGAAGACGCACCCCGCCACGATGGCGACGACGAGAACTGCGGACAGGCCACGCAGCCAGCCGGCCTGGGGTGTCGTCGTGTTGGCGCCACTCGGCGTGCCGAGCAGACCGAGGACATGCCGCCCATACGCGAGGAGTGCGATTCCTGCTCCGATGCAGACCGGGGTCACGAGGTCGTACGGCTGCCAGTCGCGCACAGCGGGGAACAGCACGACCAGCACCGCGCCCGCGGCGAGCAGCAGGGCACCGCCGCCGACAGCACCCCAGGCGAGGCGCGTGACGAGCCGCGTGCCCTTCTGGTTGCCGGCGCGCACGGTCGCCAGCACCCACAAGTGCAGCCACACACCGACGGCCCCAAGCAGGAGCAGCGCGATCATCGGGACGAGCAGCGGTTGCGGGCTGCGCATGACGTAGTCGCGTGTGCCGAGTCCCACGGTGTCGACGTCGACGCCGAAGAACTCGTACGTCGCTCTGGTCGACGCGTAGCCGAAGTAGAACAGCAGCGCCGAGAGCACGGTGACGGGAGCAACCACTCCGGCGGCCAGGCTCACCCAACGCTCGATCGAGCGGACCTCGCCTTCGTCGGTCACGGCGCATCCGAGGTCTGCTCGCTGGGCTGGTCGGTCGCAGGCGGGTCGGGCTCTGTCGTCGCGTCGTCGTCCGTCGGCTCAGGCGTCTCGTCGTCAGGATCGGTCTGCTGCGCCTCGAGGGCGAGGGAGCTCTGCCACTCGACGACGGTGCCGCCCGCTGGCGGCGGGTCCGGCAGGTCGGCGCAGTAGGCGCTCTCCCTGTCGAGGCAGCGCGCCCGGAACGCCAACGTGATGGCTCCCTCGAGGACGCCGGAGGAGGCATTCCAGGCCACCCCCACGCTGCACGCGCCGGTCGTGCCGCTCGGGAACTCGAAGCCGGCGCACGCCGGGGTCGCCGACCCCGAGCAGGCACCGTCGTTCTTGGCGAAGGCACCCGACGGGCCGACGGCGACAGCGACGACTCGGGCTTGGAAGGGGAACTCGTCCGACGCACCGATGCGCACGCAACGGGTCGGCGACTCTGCACTGAACGGCTCAGCGGTGTCGCCGGGCCCGATGCCCGGGCCCGCGATCTGGATGACGATGTCGTCGTCGGGCGGCAGCGGTTCCTCCGTGCCGGTCGTCGGCTCGGGGGTTGGTGTGGAGAACGACTCCGTGCCCATCGAGCCGGAGCCCGTCGGGTCGACCTCCGGCACCCCGCCGTCGCACCCGACGGCGAGCGTCACCAGCACCGCGGCGAGCACCCGGGCACCTAGCGCGCCTGCGAGCCCCCATGTCATCTCCCCGACTATGAGAGTAGGAGAGATGTGCGGGTGATACCTGCCGGGCGCTACTCCGGCGGCTCGGCGAGGGAGTCGGCGGTCGGCAGCTGGACGTGCGGGAGCAGCGGTCCCGACTCGCCTTCGGCGCGGTCGCGCTCCTGGGCCTTGAGGGCGCGTTCGACGTCGGCCCGTCCCTCGATCACGAGCCGGCGCAGCGCGGGGACGGGGTCGGCGTCGGCCAGCCACGCGTCTGTGCGCTCGATCGTCTCCGCCTCCACGAGCAGCCGCGGGTAGAGCCGGACGACGATCTGCTGCGCGGTCTCGCTCGTCCGCGTGCGCCAGATGTCGTTGAGCGAGTCGAAGTACCGGTCGACGAACGGGCGGAGCAGCTCGCGTTGCTCGGACACCGCAAAACCCGCCAGCGTCGCCGAGCGGATCGCGTTGCTCGTCTCCGGCGACTCGACCGCGACCCGCCAGGCCTCGATCTTGGCCGCCAAGGTCGGTCGCATGGCGCGGGCCTGGGCCGCCTGGCGCTGCCCGCTCGCCGTGTTGTCGCGCTCCAGCTCCGCCGTCGATGTCGGCGGCGGTGGCCTCGCCGAGCGCCACCAACCCCTGGAGCAGGTGCCAGCGCAGGTCCGCGTCGACGACGAGTCCCTCGAGCTCCTCCTCACCGGACAGCAGCCCGGCCAGCTCGATGACGTGCTCGGGGCTGGCCGCGGCCGACGCCCACGCCCGCACGAAGGCCAGCTGGTGGTCGCTGCCCGCAGCCGCCTCATGGGCCAGTCGGTGCAGACCGCTGGCCCACAGCGCCGATTCAGCCAGGTGCGACGCCGGGTCGGCATAGACGTCGACGGCGTGCCGCGTGCGCATGAGCAGCTGTTGTACGACGGACAGCTCGATCTCGTGCGCCACGCCCCCGAGTACGAGCTCCATGTAGGTCCGCGCCGGCAGCTCCGCGTCGCGCAGCATGTCGGTGACCGCGGTCCAGCACAGCGATCGGGCCAGCGGCTCGCTGATGTCCGCTATCGACTCGAGCACCGTGTCCAGCGAGTCGGGGTCGAAGCGCAGCTTGGCGAAGGTCAGGTCGTCGTCGTTGAGAAGCAGCAGGTCGGCCTTGCGCTTGCCGGCGAGCTCGGGGACCTCGGTGCGTTTCCCGTCGATGTCGAGCTCGACCCGCGTGCGGCGGCGCAACGGCCCGTCACCGTCACGGTCGTACAGGCCGATCGCGATCCGGTGTGCACGCAGGGTGGGGTGCTCGGCAGGTGCGCCTTGCAGGACCGCGACGGAGGAATAGGTGCCCTCGTCGCTCAGCTCGATCTCGGGACTCAGGCTGTTGACGCCCGCCGTGCGCAACCATTGCTCGCCCCACGCGTCGAGGTCGCGGCCGCTCGTTTCCTCGAGGCAGTCGAACAGGTCTCGCAGCTCAGTGTTGCCGTAGGCGTGCTTCTCGAAGTACCGGCGCAGCCCGGCGAGGAACTGGTCACGGCCGACCCAGGCCACCAGTTGCTTGAGCGCGCTCGCGCCCTTGGCGTAGGTGATGCCGTCGAAGTTGACCGCCACGTCTTCCAGGTCGCGGATCTCGGTCGAGATGGGGTGCGTGGTGGGCAGCTGGTCCTGGTGCAGCGCCCACAGTTTCTCGGTGTTGGCGAAGGTCGTCCATGAGTCGGTCCAGCGGGTCGCCTCCACCTGGGCCAGCACCGACGCCCAGGTCGCGAATGACTCGTTGAGCCACAGGTCGTCCCACCAGCGCATGGTCACGAGGTCGCCGAACCACATGTGGGCCATCTCGTGCAGGATCGTCTCGGCGCGACGCTCGTACGAGGCGTCGGTCACCCGGCTGCGGAAGACGTACTCCTCGCGGAAGGTCACGGCGCCGACGTTCTCCATCGCGCCCATGTTGAACTCCGGCACGAAGAGCTGGTCGTACTTGCCGAACGGGTAGGCCAGGTCGAAGACGTCCTCGAAGAACCCGAAGCCTTGCCGGGTCACCTCCATGATCGCGTCCGCGTCGAGGTGCTCGGCGAGCGAGCGCCGGCAGAAGACGCCGAGCGGGATGACGCCCTGCTTGCCCTCGTAGGTGCCACGCACTGCGTGGTAGGGCCCCGCCACGAGTGCGGTCACGTATGTGGAGATGCGCGCGGTCGGCTCGAACTTCCAGACCGACGAGCCGTTCCGCCCCGCGCGCGGCTTGGGGGTCGGCGCGTTGGAGACGACCTCCCACGCGGACGGAGCGGTCACCGTGAACGCGAACGTCGCCTTCAGGTCGGGCTGCTCGAAGCAGGCGAACATCCGCCGCGCGTCGGGCACCTCGAAGTGCGAGTAGAGATAGGTCTCGCCGTCGACGGGGTCGACGAACCGGTGCAGACCCTCGCCGGTGGTGCTGTAGGCGCACTCGGCGACGATGCGCACCTCGTTGTCCTCCACCGGGTTGGCCAACCCGACCCGGGCGCCGTCGTAGACCTCTGCCGGGTCCAGCGACTCGCCGTTGAGGCTCACCTCCGTCACCCGCGGAGCCAGCAGGTCGACCCAGGTCGGCGAACCGGGGGTCGCGCAGCGGAACCGGATGGTCGACGTGGAGGTGAACGTGTCGCCGCCACCGGTGAGGTCGAGCTCTATGGCATAGGACTCGACCGAGAGCGCGCCGGCGCGTTCGTCTGCCTCGTCTCGGGTGAGGTTTCGGCCAGCCATGGACGCATCCTGACAGACGCCTTGGTGCCGCACACCCCACAGGGCTCGGCTGCCAGACTTGCGCCCATGCGCATCCACATCGGCGCCGACCACGCCGCCCTCGACGCCAAGAACGCCCTTGTCGACGCGCTTCGGGGTGACGGGCACGAGCTCATCGACCACGGGCCCTTCGACTACGACCCGGAGGACGACTACCCGGCGTACTGCCTACGTGCCGGCGAAGGTGTCGCCGCCGACGAGGGCAGCCTCGGTGTGGTGCTCGGGGGCTCGGGCAACGGCGAGCAGATCGCGGCCAACAAGGTCAAGGGCATCCGGGCTGCCCTTGCCTGGAACGAGGACACCGCCCGGCTGGCCCGCGGGCACAACGACGCCAACGTCGTCTCGATCGGCGCACGCCAGCACCCGGAGCACGAGGTGGTGCGGCTCGTGCGCGTATTCCTCGACACGCCGTTCAGCGGCGAGGAGCGACACGTGCGACGGATCGATCAGGTGCGGCGCTACGAGGAGGCAGGCGAGCTGCCGCCGCTGACGTCGTCGATCGGCTGAGCGGCGCGCTGCGCCGGCACCTTTCCGACCCTGGCGAGCGCCTCCGCCACGTCGCGCGGTGTCGGGCGGGAGACATCGCGAGCGCGAGCGGCCCGGTCGGTGCCGACTGCGGAGGTCGTTCCGCGGGATTCCGTTCGCTCCGGCTGGGTCATGTGCGATTCCTCCCGGAGATGCGGCATGCCTGATCGATCCACGATCCACGACCTGGCGGCATAGAACAACCGCTGGGCGCCCGCGTCGAGTGCCTTTGCCGCTTTCGCCCCAAGGATTAGGGTCAGCGCATGATCAGTGGCCGATCCCGCCGCGGACGCCGCTGGAATCGAGCGGCACGGCTGCTGACCTCCGAGCCGGTCGTGCTCCTGGCGCTGTGTGCCTCGGTGGCCCTGATCACGGTCGGCGTACTCGCCAGCTCGCAGATCCTCCCGGCCTCGGCGCTGGTCCTGCCGCTGCTGTTGGGCGGAGTCTGGCTGGAACCACGGGCCTACGTCGTGCTCATGTGCGCTGTGGCGGCGGCCATCGTCACGTTCTTCGTGGCGCTTGAGATGACGAGCCCTCGCTTCTTCTCGTACGTGGTCGTCGTCGGAACCGCAGCGCTGCTTTTCAACTCGACGCGGTCGCGGGCGCGTCTCGGCGTGACGGGGCTCCGTGGGGAGACGATGCTCGTCGACCTGCGCGACCGGCTGCGGGCCCAGGGCGAGATCCCGCCGATGCCGCGCGGCTGGCAGGTCGACGTGGCGCACGAGGCCGCGTTCCGAGGGCAGTTCTCGGGCGACTTCGTGGTCGCCAACAGGCTGTCCGACGGCGACCTGGTCGAGATCGTCCTCGTCGACGTGTCAGGCAAGGGGGAGGCGGCGGGCACCCGGGCGCTCATGCTCTCGGGGGCATTCGGCGGTCTCCTGGGCGCGTTGCACCCCGCCGACTTCTTTCCCGCGGCCAATGACTATCTGCTGCGGCGGGACTGGGGCGAAGGCTTCGCGACCGCGGCGCACGTGGCGCTCAACCTGCGCACCGGGGCGTACGAGGTGCGCACGGCCGGCCATCCGCCGCCGGTCCGCTACCGCGCCGCCTCGGGAAAATGGACCCCGGTCGACACGTCGGGCGGGCTGCTCGGCGTGATGCCGTCCGGGAAGTACGACGCCGACTATGGCGAGCTCGAGCCGGGGGACGCGCTCGTCCTCTACACCGACGGGCTCGTCGAGGTGGCTGGCCGAGACATGTCGGAGGGGATCGACCGGCTGCTCGGGCAGGGCGAGCGGCTGGTCACCCAGGACGGGCAGCTCACCGCCAAGAAGCTGCTGCGCGCAGCATCACGCAGCGCCGAGGACGACCAGGCGCTCATACTGATCCGCCGGCTCGAGCTCGGGCCTTGGTCGCTCTGAGGGCCGGCAGAGTCGTCGTGGTGGCGCGGCGGGCGCGCGAGGCGCACCATGAGTACAGGCAGGGGGAGCGCGCCGCAGGGTCACCCGATGGAGGCGCGCCATGTACTCCAACTCGCCAGGTCCCGTCGCCACCTCCCTCGAGCGGGTCGTGCTCGACGCGCACGCCCAGATTCATGCACAGCTGGACGCGGCCCAGACCTTATCGGCCAGGGTCGACGACCCGCGACGCGCGACGCGCGAATGTGACCGGCTGGTCGCCCTGCTGAGCCAGCATCTGGCCGCGGTGGAGGACGTCGTCTATTCGAGCGCTCGCCGACGCGTCCCCGACGGCAAGCACCGCGTCGCCGAGGAGGCGCACGTCTCACGCGAGCTCGAGCGCTACGTGCACGAGCTGCTCGGCTCCTTCTACGGCGACGGCCAGGCCCGCGGTATCGACCGGCGCGACATCTGGGCCGAGCTGCGCGCGCTGCTCGACGAGCACGAGGCGGGCGAGAGCCGGCTGCTCGCGGACCTCACCATCGCGCGCGACGACGAGGCGTCGCTGGTCGCGGCCTTCGAGTCAGCCGTGGAGCGGGCGCCGACCCGTCCGCATCCGTTCATCCGGCATTCCGGCCCGCTGGCCCGGTGGGAGCACCGGGTCGCGGCTGTCGCCGACCGGGCTCTCGACGAGATGGACAACCGCGCGGTCCCGCGCAAGCACCGGGAGCCGGCCGATCCGACCACCCTGTGGGCGAGGTATCTGCTCGGCTCCTCGGCCCCGCCGCCGGCCGTGCCCCGCCCGCAGACCGGTCATCCCTCGTCGGGCTCCTCCTCGGCGAGCAGCCGGTAGAGCGCGCGCCGGGTCTCGGCGAGCTGCTGGCCGGCCCGCTCGATGAGTGCCTGGTCGCCGGACTGCACGACCTGCATGTAGGCCATCGCGATCTGGGCGAGCTGCGCCTTGGCCTCGAAGGCTCCCGTCGGTATGGACCCGCTGACAGCCTCCCAGGGTGCGGAGACCTCGTCGGGGTGCTCGTCGACATAGGCCCGTCCCTCGTCGGTCAGCTCGTAGGTCTTGCGGCCGCCTTGCTCTCCCACGCGGACGAGCCCCTCGTCCTCGAGCAGCTGCAGCGCCGGGTAGACGGAGCCGGGGCTCGGCCGCCAGATGCCGTGGCTGCGCCGACTGATCTCCTGGATGATCTGGTAGCCGTGCATGGGCTCTTCGGCGAGCAGCGCCAGGGCGGCCGCGCGCACATCGCCGCGGCGTGCGCCGCCGCGGCGTCCACCCCGGGTTTCGAAGGGGAACCCCGGGAAGAAGAACCCCATGCCGTGCCGGCCGAAGTGCCCCCAGTCGCCATGGCTCCGGCCGGGGGCCCCCCAGCCGTGTCGGGCCGAGAAGCTGTCGTTCATCGTCGTAGTCCTTTCGATGTGATCGCCGATATATCGAGAGCGTACGTCGACCGATCTACGAGTCGCAAGGGAGAGAAAAAGTTGATCATGGCCTAGGTGTGATCAAACTTCACGGATGATCACACGTTCCCCATGATCAACGAGGGTGGTGGAAGTCCTCACAGACGGCTCGCACTGTCGTCGACGGAGTTTGTCAGGAGGCTCTTGGGGTACCAGAGGCCAGTGACTTTGCACTGACGTCATCACCCGAGGCGTCTTGAGAACGAAGGAGACATCGATATGCCCAGAAGAGGCGCCGCGGGCAAGATCGCGAAGGCATGGGGTACGGGGGTCAAGGAGTTGCCGCGGAACACGACCTGGCTCCTGTCGAAGGCGATGACACCGCTGGAAGCGACCAAGGAAGTCGCGGGCAATGCCACACAGTCGGCGGGCAGCAGCTTGGTCGACATGGCCCGCCAGGCAGGAGCCTCGGTGATGGACGTGCTTCCGGTGGGTGACTCCATCGAACAGCGGCTCCAGCGGGCCAGAGCAGCGGCCGATGAAGCTCTGAAGGCCGAGGAGCAGGCAGTGCGCGAAGCCGAGGAGGCGAAAGCGCGTAGCGACGAGGCACGTCAGATCGCCGAGCGGTGCCGTGCGTACGTGCGAGAGGTCGAGCGTCAGCAGGCGCAGGAGGTCGACGAGAAGGTCGCCGAGGCCCGACGCGAGGCCGATGCTCGGGTTGAGCGAGCGCGTGCGGCGGCTCAGGGAGACGCCGACAGCGTGGTGCAACGAGCAAAAGCAGAGGCGGACGATCGCGTACGCAAGGCCCGCGAAGAGGCAGAGGCGGCGCAGTCGAAGGCCAAGCAGACGATGGCTGAGGCGACGGCCAGCCTGGCGGAGGCACGACGGCTGGCGGAAGAAGCCACCGAGGCGACGAAGGCCGCCGCCGAGGAGGCTCATCTGCAGGCGGCCCAGCTGGCCGCCGACGCCGAGCGTGAGGCGAGAAGCGCGGATGAACGTGTGGCCGCTGCTGAACAGGTCCGCTCGCGCGCTGCCAACTCTCACACGGGTGCTTCCCGCCGGAATGGACGGAGCCGGAGCCCCGAGCAGCTGAACGAGATGACCCGGGCGGACCTGCTTGAGCTCGCAATGTCCGAAGACATCAAGGGCAGGTCGGCCATGACCAAGAGCGAACTGGTGACCGCGATCAAGCGGTCAGCACGCGCCAGCCAACGACGATAACCGGGACCGGAGGATCATCATGGATCTATGGCACAGGAAGAGCCGTTGGGAGCGGCTCATTGAGCCGATCGCCATGACAGTGACGAGCGCCACGCGTCGGAGCGCCGTACGGAATGGCCTCGCGGCTGCCGGCGCTGCGGTAGGCGTGAGCGTCGCGAGCGCCGTGGTCTCCTCGGTGCGGCGGCAGCGGGACAAATAATGAAGCTGCGCAGCCTCGCACTGTTCGGTGCTGGGTACGTGCTGGGCGCAAAGGCAGGACGTGAACGCTATGCCCAGATTGTCGAAGCGGCACAGAAGGCATCGCAGCGCTTCGACGAGCGCAGACGTCAACCAGCCAAGCCTTCCCAACGTGGGGCCGACATCGACAGTTTTCCCGCTGGGTCCGGCGGAGAGTAGATCCCTGTCGGCCGGCGCCGTCGTGCACACGGCCCTCGTCGCTCGTCTGCTCGGCCTGCGGCTGCTGACCGTCGAAGGCTCGGTGCTGCTGATGCCGCAGTCGTTCGGCATGCCCGCGGACAACCCAGGCGGTCGCGCACGCCATCGCGACTCATCGCGGACGCGATCGCCACCGGCCGGAGCACGGCCGCTCGGCCGCACGGCCGCGACAGAGCCAGCTGGATGCAGGCATCGGCGCCAGACTCGGCGCCTCGGCTCGGCTGCATCGACGAAAGCGTCGAGGACTTGCGCGCACTTGACCGCGGACCAGGCACCTGACCTGGGGCTTCTTGCTGCGAGCGGGTGACGGGAATCGAACCCGCATGACCAGCTTGGAAGGCTGGAGCTCTGCCATTGAGCTACACCCGCGCGGGGCGGCTGCGAACGAGCGGCCCCGGCGGGTAAGGGTACGGCATCGCGATCCTCTAGACTTGCGCAGGCGCCGCGGGGCGTAGCGTAGTGGCTAGCGCGCCTGCTTTGGGTGCAGGAGATCGGGAGTTCGAGTCTCCCCGCCCCGACCAGCCAAAACCCGTACGAGGCTTTTGCCGCGTGCGGTCCTCGTACCTCCACACCCGGCACAGGAGAACGTCAGCGTGAAGAGCGTCGTCGAGAACGTCACCGAGACGCGGGTCCGGCTCAGCGTCGAGACTCCCTTCGAGGAGCTCAAGCCCCACCTCGACGAGGCCTACCGGGAGATCGCGCAGCAGATCGTCGTCCCCGGTTTCCGCAAGGGCAAGGTGCCGCCGCGCATCATCGACCAGCGGGTGGGACGCGACGCCGTGCTGCAGGAGGCGGTCAATCACGCGCTGCCGGAGCTCTACCAGGCCGCCGTCACCGAGGCCGACGTGTTGCCGCTCGGCCAGCCCGAGGTCGACGTCGCCGAGTTTGGCGACGGCCAGGATCTCAAGTTCACCGCAGAGGTCGACATCATGCCGGCCTTCGAGCTGCCCGCCTACCAGGGCGTCGAGGTCGCCGTCGGCGAGGCCACGGCCACCGACGACGACGTGGAGCAGCAGCTCCAGGCGCTGCGCGAGCGGTTCGGCTCGCTCGTGACCGTGGAGCGTCCGGCCGCCGAGGGCGACCACGTCGTGATCGACCTGTCCGCGCACGCCAACGGCGAGCAGATCGAGGACGCCCAGGCAAGTGGCCTGTCCTACCAGGTCGGCAGCGGCACGATGATCGACGGACTCGACGGGGCACTCGTCGGGCTGTCGGCCGGCGACAGCGCCACCTTCGAGACATCGCTGCTCGGCGAGCACACCGGCGAGCAGGTCCAATGCGACGTCACCGTCATCTCGGTCAAGGAGCAGGAGCTCCCCGAGCTGGACGACGAGTTCGCCGAGCTGGCCAGCGAGTTCGACACCCTCGACGAGCTTCGCGTCGACCTCCGGGAGCGCGTGATCCGCCTCAAGCGGCTGGAGCAGGCTGTCGAGGCGCGGGACAAGGCGCTGGCGGCGTTGCTCGAGCAGACCGAGATCCCGCTGCCGGACAAGTTCATCGAGGCTCAGGTCACCGACCACTTCTCGGGCGGCGAGCACGGCGAGGAGGGTCACCGCGACGAGGTCGAGAGCCGACGTTCGCCGGTCGATCAAGACGCAGTTCATCCTCGACGAGATCGCCAAGCGCGAGGAGCTGCAGGTCGGCCAGGACGAGCTGACGCAGTACGTCATCCAGCGCGCCGCCCAGTCGCGCGTCGACCCCAACACTTTCGCCCAGCAGGTCGTCGAAGCGGGCAACCTGCCGATGCTGCTCGCGGAGGTCCGCCGTGCCAAGGCGCTCGCGCTGGTCGTCGAGGGTGCCAAGGTCGTCGACCCGAACGGCGAGGTCATCCCACTCGAGCGCCTTCAGGAGGACGGGTCGCTGGCCGGCTCGGAGGCCGACTCCGACACCGACGAGGCTGCTGAGCCCGCGACCGAGAGCTGACCTGGGCTGTGATTCGTCCACGGGCCGCGACTCAGATCGAGTCGCGGCCCGTTGGCTTAGTGCCCCTTCAACCAACATTCGCCCTGTTACGCGACGCCCAGTCGGCCACGACGGGCAACGTTGGTTGAAGGGGCACTAGCATCGGTCCACCCCGACGAAGAGGTGCGCATGAATCGACGGACCGTGGAACTCTTCTCGCCCGCCATCGGGGCGTCAGGAAACGTCGTCGCGTACGGTGACTGGGGCCGCCCGGTGCTCTCGTTCGGCGCCGAGGGCAGCCTCGCCATTGACTTCGAGGCGCGCGGCATGATCGACGTGGTCGGCCCCTTGCTGGAGGAGGGGCGGGTCAAGATCTACTGCGTCGACTCGTTCGACTCCCAGTCCTGGTCGACTAAGCGCATGCCGATGGAGGAGCGAGCCCGCCGGCACGGGGCTTTCGAGTCGTGGATCGTCGACCAGGTCACCCCCTGGATCGTCGAGGACTGCGGCGGCCGGGCCGACATCCTCACCGTCGGTTGCAGCATGGGTGCCTTCCACGCGGCCAACTTCACGCTCAAGCACGGCGACCTGTTCCCGCAGGCCCTCTGCCTGTCCGGCGCATACGACCCGGCGGACTGGTCGGGGTGGGGTGAGCACGGCGAGACGACCTACTTCAACACCCCGGCCGACTACGTACAGCACCTGCACGGAGACCACCTCGACTGGCTGCGCCAGCAGGTCTTCCTGACATTGGTGGTCGGCCAGGGCATGTGGGAGGACTCGACCAAGGCACTCCCCGAGACCCGCGCGCTCGCCGCGACTGCTCGCCGACAAGGGCATCCCGCACGAGCTGGACCTGTGGGGGCACGACTCCGCGCATGACTGGCCGTGGTGGCGCAAGCAGTTCGCCCACCACCTGCCCCGGTTCTGCTGACCCACCGCACGAGGAGGCCGGACATGCACAACCACGTGGTCGGACTGCTGCTCGGCACCGAGGACGACTGGCCCGCGGCGTTCGAGGCGATCGTCCGCGGGCTCGGACCGGTCACGGACGCGGCCGGCAACGAGCACGCCTACGACGTCGAGCGCATCACGATCGAGCCGTTCGACCTGCGCGCCAAGCCGCGGTACGACGTCGTCATCGACCGGCTGGCCTACTGGTACTACCACCCGCGGGAGTGGCTGAAGAAGGTCGCCCTCATGGACGACGTCTACCTGCTCAACAGCCCGTTCACGTTCCAGTCGATGGAGAAGCACGCGGCCTACTGCGCGATGATCCGGCTGGGGTTGAAGGTGCCCGACACCGTCCTCGTCCCGTCCAAGCATCCGGTCGAGCACGACAAGTACGTCTACACCGCCGAGCGCTACAACCAGTCCTTTGACCTCGACGCCATCGCCGAGAAGATCGGCTACCCGCTGTTCATGAAGCCGTACGACGGCGGCGCGTGGGTCGGCGTGACCCGCATCAAGGACAGCGCCGACCTGCATGCCGCCTACGACGAGTCCGGGCAGCGGCTGATGCACCTGCAGAAGTCGGTGGAGGGCTTCGACGTGTTCGCCCGGTCGCTGTCCATCGGGGCGGAGACCATGGTGATGAAGTTCCGGCCGGAGCTACCCATGCACGACCGCTACGAGGTGGCGCACGGCTTCCTCAGCCCCGACGTGGGGGAGGAGGTCATCACGATCTCCCGGGTGGTCAACGCGTTCTTCCGCTGGGAGTTCAACTCGTGCGAGTCGCTCGTGCACGGCGATGAGGTGCACCCGATCGACTATGCCAACGCCTGCCCCGACGTCGCCATCACGTCGCTGCACTACTACTTCCCGTGGGCGATGACGGCGCTCGTGCGCTGGACCATGTTCTGCACGATGACCGGCCGGCGCCCTCGGTTCGACCTCGACATGAGGCGCTACTTCGAGGTGGCCGACCGCGACGACCTGTCGTACGAGGACAAGCTCGCGGCCTACCGCAAGATCGCCGACGACTACTTCGAGACGAGACCGCTACCTGGACTTCTGTGCGAGCCGTCTGGCGCACCTCGACGAGGTTGTCTACGACTGGGTGGCCGGTCCGGACTTCGACCGGCTGCTGGTCGACACTGTGCGCGCCACCTATCCGGCGGCCGAGCACGATCGGTTCATCGGGCACTTCCGCGGCCTGCTGGGCATGTGGGTGGCCGACCAGGCGAAGGCAGGCACCAGCGCGGAATGATCACGTCCAGCAGGATTCCCCCGTCAGGCTAGGGCTTAAGCCCTAGCGGTGTGGGGGCAACCCTGCTGGACGTGATCATCGCTGAGACCCAGCGCCCGCAGCAGCAGCGCCTCGGCGAGGCAGGCCCGCTCGAACTCCCCGATGTGCAGGCTCTCGTCCGCGCCATGCGCGCGGGTGTCCGGGTCCTCCACGCCGGTGACGAGGATCTCCGCGTCGGGATAGGCCTGGGCGAAGATGCTGACGAAGGCGATGGAGCCTCCGACGCCGATGTCGACCGCCTGCGGCGCCCCAGGCCTCGGTCATCGCGGCGCGGGCCGTCGCGTGCGCCGGCCCGTGACTGCGGGTGGCGAACGGCTGCACGACCCGGCCCGCGGTCACCTCGACCTGCGCGCCCCACGGCGCGTGCGAGCGCAGATGCGCGACCAGCGCGTCGCGTGCCTGCTCGGCGTCGTCGTCCGGGCCGACCCGGAGCGCGAGGCGTGCCCGGGCGCTCGGGACCAGCATCATCGCCGCCGTGTCGACCGGTGGGGCGTCGACCCCGACGACTGCCAACGCCGGCGCCGTCCACAGCCGGGCCGTCAGCGGCCCGTTGCCGAGCAGCCGGACCCCGTCGAGCACACCCGCGTCGGCCCGGAGCCGCTCGTCGGTGAGGTCGAGCGGGTCCGCGGTGCCGTGCGTGAGCCCGGCGACCGCCACCGTCGCCGTCCTCATGGTGCAGCGTGGCGAGCAGCCGGGCCAGCGCGGTGAGCGCGTCCGGCACCGGCCCGCCGTAGACCCCGCTGTGCACCGCATGGCGCAGTGTCCGCACCTCGACGACGACGCTCACGCCGCCGCGCAGCGACATGGTCAGAGCCGGCACGCCGATCCGCCAGTTCGTCGAGTCGGCCAGCACGATGACGTCGGCGGCAAGGCGCTCGCGATGCTCCTCGAGCAGCCGCCGCAGCGTCGGCGAGCCGATCTCCTCCTCGCCCTCGACGAACACGGTGACGCCGACCCGCAGGTCGTCACCGAGCGCGCGCAACGCCGCCAGGTGCAGCGCGATCCCTGCCTTGTCGTCGGCGGCGCCACGCCCGAAGAGCCGGCCGTCGCGCTCGCGTCGGCGACGAAGGGCTCGCTCGTCCACGCCGCCGCGTCGCCGGCCGGCTGCACGTCATGGTGCGCGTACAGGAGCACGGTCGGCGCACCAGGCGGAGCCGGCCGGTGCCCCACCACGGCGGGGAGGCCATCGGGAGCCTGCAGCACCGCGACGTCTTCGAGCCCGGCGGTGCGCAGCAGCACCGCCACGGCCTCAGCGCTGGTCCGCATGGCCGGCGCGGCGGCCGGATCCGCTGACACCGACGGGATCGCGACCAAGAGCCTCCAGATCCTGTAGGACCTCCGGCAGCAGCGTCGACACTGCCGCCCGCAGGTCCCGGTCGCCCACGTCAGCCGGCATAGAGGTTGAGGTCGGAGGCGAACCGCTCGGTCATCTCGATGACCTGCTGAAGCTCGGGGTGGCGGACGACGATCATGCCGTCGGCGATGACCGTGGCACGCCAGTCCCGTCGGGGGGCCCCGATCGGCAGCAGGTCGAGCATGGCCACGTGCTCGCCGTAGCTCTCGAGCAGCGGACCGAGCCCCTCGATGTGTGTGATCCGCCCCAAGCCCTTGGCACGCTTGAAGATGGCCCCGGCGTTGTAGCGGCGCTCGAGCGGGCGCGAAAGCCGACCGTGCACGACGGCTTCGGCCCAGCCGACATAGCAGTCGCCGTCGGTCGCGAAGTTCATCAGGTCGACCGTGCGCGCCCCCGGCGGGCGGGCGCCGATCTCACCGAACACCACCTCGCCGTCGGCCTTGCGGTACCACTCCATGTGCGTGAAGCCGGTCTGGAAGCGAAGCGCCCGCAGCACGTCGCCACCCATCTGCCGGCCGCCTTGCAGCTGCGGCACGGACACGTCGCGCAACGAGATCGAGACCGGGCTCACCCACTCGTTCTGAGCCATCTGCAGCGGACGCGGCCGGTACCACATGACGTGCTCGAACAGCACCTGGCCGCCGGCGCAGATGGTGTCGTACGTGAACTCCTCGCCGTCGACGAACTCCTCGACGCTCACGACTGGCACGTGCCGCAACAGCGGCAGCACCTCATTGAGCTGCCCCTCGGACTCGACACGGAAGGTGCTGGCTGAGCCCGCGCCGGCGATCGGCTTGACGATCAGCGGGTAGCCGACGCGCTCGGCCGCCTCCCACACCTGACCGGCCGACACCGCCGAGGTGTGCCATGGCGTACGGATGCCGGCCGCGTCGATGACCTGCTTCATCCGCTCCTTGTCCCGGAACGGCACCGTCTCGTCGACGGTCATGCCCGGCAGGCCGAACGACTCGCGGATGCGGGCCGCCAGGATCATGTAGGGCTCCCACAGGCACTCGACCTGGTCGATGCGGGCGTTCCGCGCGAGGCCGTGCAGCGCGGCGAGCACCCGAGCCCTCGTCGGAGAGGTCCACGTGCTCGTAGTGCGTGAGTCCCTCGCGCGCCGCGTGCGGCAGCGCGGACGGCGGCTGGTCGCCGACGCCGATCACCCTGGCGCCGACGGCCGCGAGGGCGCGGGTGAAGTAGGCCATCTCGACCGGGAATCCGGGGGAGAGCATGACGACGTTCACTGCGCCTCCACGAGCTCGACCCGAATGGTGGAGACGATGCGCCGCAAGGCGTCGACGACGACCTCCGTGTCGGGGTCGCGGACGATGACGTAGCCCTCGCCCTCGTAGCCCGACGACGACGGCTGCCCCGGCTTGCGGCAGGCGGGCCTCGACGACCAGGTGCCCGATCTGGCGCTGCATCTCCTCGACGCCGTGGACGGCGCGGACGCGGCCGCGGCCCTGCCCGCGCAGGTAGGCGGTCCCGGTGGCGAACTGCCGTTGGGGCGGGTCGAACCTGCCGAGAATCACCAGCTCGGCCCAGGCGCGGTACATGTCGATGTCGTGCGCGTACCCATGCATCGACGTCAGCTGCGCGCCCGGCGGTCGGGCGGCGACCTCGGAGACCGCGACCGAGCCGTCGGGGCGGCGGAACCACTCCATGTGGGTCATCGCGTCCCGCACGCCGAGGGCGCGGAGGGCTGCCGGGCCGACCTCCCTGATCCCGTCGTAAACCGGGCCGCAGCTCGCGCGGCAGCACGACCACCCACTGCATCCAGGGGTTGCGCAGCACCTCCAGGGGCGGCGGGCAGGTAGTCGGCGATCGATGACCACACGGTCTCGCCGCCCATGGTGATGCTGTCGAACGTGTGCTCCTGACCGACGAGGAACTCCTCCAGCAGGCTCGGCGCCTCGCGGCTCGGGGTCACGGCCGAGAGCCATCCGTGCAGGGCCGCCGGCTCGTCGAGCCGGTAGGTCGCCTGGGCGCCCGCCCCGGCAGGCGGCTTGGCGACGAGCGGGAAGCCGACGGACTCGGCGAACGCGATCGCCTCCTGCGGGCTCGTCACCAGCTGGTGGCGAGCGCACGGGACGCCCGCCTCGCGCAGCACCGTCTTCATGCGCGCCTTGTCGCGCACGTTGAGGGCGGTGGCGACGTCCATGCCCTCGATTCCCAGGCCCTCGCGGACCTGGGCGAGGGGCACCTGCAGCTGCTCGAGGGCACCGACCAGGCGTTCGACCCGGCCCAGCTGCGCGGACAGGCCCTGCACCGCCTCCGCGATCTGGCGGGGGTCGAGCGGGTCGTCGATGCGCCAGTGGCCGTGCAGGTGCTGGCGCAGGGACGGAGTGAGCTTGTCCTTGGGGTCGCCCGTGATCACGGCGAGCCGCACGCCGGGGAGCTGGGCGGCCGTGTCGACGAACCGCGCGGTGGCCTCGAGCAGGTACGGAGCGACGAATGCAGCGACGACCATGGCCCGGACGCTACTCGGGGCCGCCGTCGGTAGCATTCGCGCGTGAACATCATCTTCGTCGAGCCGGCGTTCCCGCCAACCAGCGACACTTCGTCCGGGCGCTGGCCGAGGTCGGTGCGACGGTGATCGGGGTCGGCGAGCGGCCCCAGGAGTCGCTCGACGACGAGCTCCGGGGCTGGCTGTCGCACTATCACCAGGTGCCGACCGTGGTCGACGTCAGCGCGATGACCGATGTGGTCCGCTGGCTGCAGAGCAAGGTGTGGGTCGATCGACTCGAGGCGACCATCGAGGCGCACACGATGGCCGCGGCGCAGGTGCGCGAGCGCTGCACGATCCCGGGCACCTCGGTCCGCACCGCCTGGCTCTGCCGGGACAAGCCGTCGATGAAGGAGGCGCTGCGCGCCGCGGGCGTCCCCACGGCCGCGTCAGCCGCCGCGCGCAACGCCGACGAGGTCCACGCGTTCGCCGAGGCGGTCGGCTATCCGCTCATCCTCAAGCCACGTACGGGCGCCGGCGCCCTTGACACGACCCGGGTCGACGACCGCGCCCAGCTCGACGCGGCACTCGGCTCGTTCGGCGCCCAAGGCGCGGAGTCCATCGCGGTCGAGGAGTTCGTCGAGGGTCACGAAGGCTTCTACGACACGGTCGCCATCAACGGGCACGTGGCGCTCGACTTCGTGTCGCACTACTTCCCCAACGTTCTCGAGGCGATGCGTACCCGGTGGATCTCGCCGCAGTTCGTCTCCACCAACCGGGTCGACATCCGTCGCCGACTACGCCGAGCTGCGCGAGATGGGGGCGCGGGTCATCGAGGCGCTGGGCATCGGCACGAGTGCCACGCACATGGAGTGGTTCTTCGGCCCCAAGGGCTTGCGCTTCTCCGAGATCGGTGCCCGGCCGCCGGGCGTCGGGGCCTGGGAGCTCTACTCCGCGGGCAACGACATCGATGTGCACCGGGAGTGGGCCAACGCCATCGTGCACGACCACGTCGCGGCAGCGCCGTCGCGGCGGATGGCCAGCGGCATCGTCGCGCTGCGCCCCGAGCGCGACGGGCAGATCACCGGCTACTCCGGTCTCGAGGAGGTCCAGTCGCGGATCGGCGAGTGGGTGATCGACACGCACCTGCCGTCGCCGGGTACCCCGACCCAGCCGGTCGAGGCCGGCTACATGGCCAACGCGTACGTCCGGCTGCGCCACCCCGACTACGACGTGCTGCGCGGGATGCTGGACGACGTCGGCCGCACCCTCTCCGTGCATGCCGCGTGAGCACAGCCGTCCCACGGGTCACCCTGCTCGGCCCGCAGCGCCGACCGACCCTCGACCGGGTCGTCCGCAGCCTCGAGATCGACGGTCCGATCGCCACGGTGACGGCGGGCTGGCAGGAGCGCGAGCGCGACGACGCTGAGCTCGACTCGCTGCTGGAGGGACGCAGCGCCAACCTCGACCTGCACGGGCGCTGGATCGATGCGCTCGAGAGCGATGCGGAGCTCCGCGCCGCGGAGGCCGAGCACCGCGCCGTGCTCGACGAGCTCCAGCGCCTCTATCTCGTGCAGCTCGAGGCCGCCGTCCCCGCGGTGCTCGCGGTCGCGGAGGTCACGGGCGTACGGCCGCGCGTCCAGGCGGCCGCTCTGGCCGACGCCGAGACGGCGCTCAGGCTGGTGGACGCGCAGCACCTGACGCGCGTCGCCCAGGCGCATGAGGCCTTCGACGCGGCCTGGCGCCTCGAGGAGCGGCCGGTGGTCGCCGCGCACCGCGAAGCCGTGCAGCGCATCCTGCAGCAGTGCGGTGGGCTGGCAGTGGGCGGTGGGCACGTCGGCGTGCTGCTGCATGTGCTGCGGCTGTTCGACGTGGCGGCGCACATCCCGCCCAGCGTGGTCGCATGGTCCGCCGGTGCCATGGCGTTTACCGAGCGGGTGCTGCTCTTCCACGACCGCGCCGTGCGCCAGCCGTCGTATCCGGAGCTCGCCGACCATGGCCTCGGGGTCATCCCCGCGGCCGTAGCGCTTCCGCATACGCGGCTGCGGCTGCGGCTGGACGACGTCGCCAGCATGGGCGTGCTGGCACGCCGGATGGCGCCGGCCCGCTGCGTTGTCCTCGAGGAGGGCGTCCGCATCGACCTCGAGGCTGACGGCTCGCTGCCGCCAGGCACGCGGGTGCTCGGCGACGACGGGCACATCGTGGCGTTGGAGGCGGCCGCATGACGCGGTCCAGACGCCTGGCCATCAACCGGCTCAAGGACCACGCGCCGCTCGACGCCGCCGCCGTCGACCAGTTCCTCGCCCAGCAGCCCGTGCCGATCGTCGAGGGCCGTCGCTGCACGTTCCTGTTCCGCGGTGAGGTCGACGAGGTGTGGCTCGTCCAACGGGTCCTTGGCCTGCCCGACCGGATGCCGATGCGACGGCTGTACGGCAGCGACCTGTGGTACGTCGTGCTCGACCTGCCTGAGGGCTCTCGCGTCGACTACCAGATCGAGATCCGGCGCGGCGAGCATCATGAGCGCTTCAACGACCCGCTCAACCCGCATGTGTCACACAGCCCGGTCGGCAGCTCATCGGTCTGCTTCGCCCATGGCTACGTGACGCCCGACTGGACCGAGCACGACCCCGACGCGCGGCCGGGCGAGCTGTCCGATCTCGTGATCCCGAGCCGGGCGCTCGGTCGCGACGCCCACGTGACGCTCTACCGGCCGGCGCGTTTCCGCCGTACGACGCGCTACCCCCTGCTCGTCGTGCACGACGGCGGCGACTTCCTGCGGTACGCCGCGGCGAAGACCGTGCTGGACAACCTGATCCACCGGCTCGACGTCGCCGAGGTCGTGGTCGCGTTCGTGCATCCGGGCGAGCGGCTCACGGAGTACGCGAACTCTCCGGCCCACGCGCGCTACCTGACGCAGGAGCTCGTCCCCCAGCTCGAGGGCGAGCTGCCGCTGGTCGGCCAGCCCTCCGGCCGGTGCCTGCTGGGGTCGAGCTTCGGGGCGGTTGCCTCGCTCTCGACGGCGTTCCGCTCCCCGAAGACGTACGGCTCGCTCGTGTTCATGTCCGGCTCGTTCGTCTTCACCGACATCGGCACCGACCATGGCGGGGGACCGGTGTTCGACCCGGTCGTGAAGTTCGTCAACCGCTATCGGGAGCGGCCGCGCAAGGTCACCGACCGGATGTTCCTGAGCTGCGGGATCTACGAGCCTCTCATCGTGCCCAACCGGTCGATGGTGACGACATTCGAGTCGACCGGTATGCAGGTGCGTTACGTCGAGGCGCGTGACGGGCACAGCTGGGAGAACTGGCGCGACCGCCTGCGCGACGCGCTCTCGTGGGTCTATCCGGGGCCGCAGAAGCTGGTCTACGAGTAAGCAGCGGCGCTTGCCGAGCTCAGGCGGGGCGCGGCCACGTGTGCACGGGTTCGTTGCTGTGCATGTGCCCCATGTAACGCCGCACGAGCTCGCGGAAGGCCTCCGGACGGTCCATCCCCTCGACGTCGTGCAGGTGGTGGAACGTCGCGGCCTGCCACTCGGCGCCGTTCTGGCCGGTGAGGCAGCGCCCCTCGATGACGTTGAGCAGCCGCTCGCTGATGTCGTGGTCCACTCCCCACTGTCGCAGCCCTTCGCGGGCCATCGGGAGGAGTCGGCGCAGCACCAGCTCGACGGCGGTGACGTCACCGAGGCCCGGCCAGTATTGGCGGGCGTTGATGCCGTCGCGTGCGCCGGCGTGGAAGTTCTCCTCGGCGGCCTGGAACGACATCTGCGTCCAGATCGGCCGGTCGGCCAGGGCAAGCATCCGGGCAACGCCATAGTAGAAGGCGCCGTTGGCCAAAATGTCGACCACGGTGGGTCCCGCGGGCAGCGTGCGGTTTTCCACGCGCAGGTGCGGCGTGCCGTTGACGACGTCGTACACGGGGCGGTTCCAGCGCCAGATCGTGCCGTTGTGCAGCCGCAGCTCGGCCAGCGCCGGGGTCTCGCCACGGGCGAGCGTTTCCGCCGGATCCTCGTCGTCGACGATGGGCAACAGCGCCGGGAAGAACTGGGAGTTCTCTTCGAAGAGGTCGAACACCGAGGTGATCCAGCGTTGTCCGAACCACACCCGAGGCCGTACGCCTTGCGCCTTCAGCTCCTCGGAGCGGGTGTCGGTCGCCTGCTCGAACAGCGGGATGCGGGTCTCCCGCCAGAGCTCCTTGCCGAGGAAGAACGGCGAGTTGGCGCCAAGCGCCATCTGGACGCCGGCGATCGACTGGGCGGCGTTCCAGTACAGCGGGAACTCGTCGGGGCTCACCTGGAGGTGGAACTGGACGCTCGTGCACGCCGCTTCGGGGGTGATCGTGTCGGCATGAGTGGCGAGCCGCTCGGGGCCGACGATCTCGAGGTAGAGGTCCTCGCCGCGGGCGGCAAAGATCTGCTCGTTGAGCAGCGCATACCGGGGGTTGGCGCTCAGCGTCTCCGCGACCAGGTGGTCCTGTGCGAGCGTCGGCAGGATCCCGACCATCACGATGCGGGCGCCGGCCTCCTGTGCCTTGATGTCCGCCTCGTTGAGAATGGCTCGAACGTCCCGCTCGAGGTCATCGACGAGCCGGCCGTCGAGCTGTTGCGGCTTGATGTTGATCTCGATGTTGAACTGCGCGACCTCGGTCTGGAAGGTCGGGTCGGCGATCTTCTCCAATACCTCGGCGTTGCGCATGGCCGGATCCGCGAGCTCGTCGATGAGGTTGAGCTCGATCTCCACGCCGGCCATCGGTCGCTCGAACTCGAAGCGGTCCTCCCCGAGCATCCGGGCGAAGGCGTCAAGGCAGCGTTGCACCTTCAGCCGGTACTGGCGCCGGTCCTCGCGGGAGAATGCATGCTGATCGACTTCCTCGCCCATGGATGAAGTGTGGCCTCTGTCCAAGTGCTGCGCCATCAGCGAACGGGGGTGTCCCGCGATCGTGCCCCTGCCTACCGTCGAGAAGGAAGGGACGTTTCCAACCGGCTGCTGCGCGAGCGGATCATCTTCCTCGGGTCCGAGGTCCGCGACGACAACGCCAACGCCATCTGCGGACAGATGCTGCTGCTCAACGCGGAGGACCCGGAAAGGGACATCTACCTCTACATCAACTCCCTGGGCGGCTCGATCTACGCGGGAATGGCGATCTACGACACGATGCGGTTCGTGACCAATGATGTGGCCACGGTGGGCATGGGTTTCGCCGCGTCTCCGCGACCGATATCAAGATCCAGGCCGAGCAGATGATCCACATCAAGAGGCAGATCGGCCGAGCTGATTGCCCTCCACTCCGGCCGGACGATCGAGGAGTTCGAGCGCGACTCCGACCGCGACAGGTGGTTCACCGCGGCCGAGGCCAAGAACTACGGCCTCATCGACCAGGTGGTGGTGAGCGCCGCGGATGTCGGGAACGGGGTCGGGGGCGGGCACCCTGCGCCTTGAGCGAACACCAGCCGGTCCGGGGATGGTCGAGTCCGGGGTTGTGGTTAGGGTCGGTATCCAAGAGCCCTACCACCCCTGGAGCAGGTGAACCGTGAGCACCCTCGAGACGCCACGCCTCGTCGTTCCGAGCCCCGATTTGCGTGCGCCCGCGCCGGCCGGTCCGATGGGCCTCGACGACCACATCTACAACCGGCTGCTCCGCGAGCGGATCATCTTCCTCGGGGCCGAGGTCCGCGATGAGAACGCCAACGCCATCTGCGCGCAGATGCTGCTGCTCAACGCCGAGGACCCCGAAAAGGACATCTACCTCTACGTCAACTCCCCGGGCGGCTCGGTGACCGCCGGCATGGCGATCTACGACACCATGCAGTTCGTCACCAACGACGTGGCAACGGTGGCCATGGGCCTCGCCGCGTCGATGGGCCAGTTCCTGCTTTGCGCCGGCACCAAGGGCAAGCGTTACGCCTTGCCGCACTCGCGGATCATGATGCACCAGCCGTCCGGCGGCCTCGGCGGCTCGGCGTCGGACATCAAGATCCAGGCCGAGCAGATGATCTACGTCAAGCAGCAGATGGCTGAGCTCATCGCCCAGCACACCGGCCGCACCGTCGAGGAGATCGACCGCGACTCTGACCGCGACCGCTGGTTCACTGCCCCCGAGGCGATGAACTACGGCATGGTCGACCAGGTCGTCCGCAGCGCCTCCCAGGTGTCCGAGGGCGGCGGGCTCGGCTGACCGCGGTGTTCACGCCTGTTGACTCAACTTCGTTTGGAGAGCCCGCACATGTCTGATCTCAGGTCTGATTTCAGCCCCCAGGCCAACTACTACATCCCGCAGTGGGAGGAGCGCACCTCCTACGGATTCCGCCGCATCGACCCCTACACCAAGCTGTTCGAGGAGCGCATCGTCTTCCTCGGCACGCCGATCGGCGACGACGTGGCCAACGCCGTCATGGCACAGTTGATCTCGCTGGAGTCGATGGATCCCGACCGCGACATCGAGATCTACATCAACTCCCCGGGTGGCTCGTTCACCGCGCTGACCGCCATCTACGACACGATGCAGTTCATCAAGCCTGACATCCGCACGGTCTGCATGGGCCAGGCGGCTTCGGCGGCTGCCGTGCTGCTCGGCGCGGGCGCCAAGGGCAAGCGGTTCGCCCTGCCCAACTCGCGCATCCTGATCCACCAGCCCTACACCGAGGGCACCTACGGCCAGGCGAGCGACATCGAGATCCAGGCCAACGAGATCCTGCGCATGCGCAGCATGCTCGAGGACATGATCGCCCGGCACTCCAACCGCAGCCTCGAGGACGTCCGCCGCGACATCGAGCGCGACAAGATCCTGACCGCGCAGGAGGCCGTCGACTACGGCCTGGTCGACGGAGTGATCGAGTCCCGCAAGGCGAGCCTGATCGGCGCCGGGGTCTCCTGATCGCCCGGCTCGGGCTCGGGCTGGTCGCGCCGGACATATTGGGTGCGTCGACGGGCCATGCGGGCCTCGGACGGGGTACCGTCGAACCCGGCCCCGAAATCTAGACGCCTGACCTCGCGGTCGGGCTCGTCACTGGAGGGACAGACCGCGTGGCACGCATCGGCGACGGCGGCGACCTGCTCAAGTGCTCGTTCTGCGGCAAGAGCCAGAAGCAGGTCAAGAAGCTCATCGCGGGTCCTGGGGTCTACATCTGTGACGAGTGCATCGACCTGTGCAACGAGATCATCGAAGAGGAGCTCAACGAGACGGCCGAGGTCGGCTTCGACGAGCTGCCTAAGCCGCGGGAGATCTTCGACTTCCTCGAGCAGTACGTCATCGGCCAGGACACCGCCAAGAAGGCGCTGTCGGTCGCGGTCTACAACCACTACAAGCGCATCCAGGCCGGCACTTCCGGAAATCGTCACCAAAAGGACGAAGCCGTCGAGCTGTCCAAGTCCAACATCCTGTTGATCGGGCCCACCGGGTGCGGCAAGACCTACCTCGCGCAGACCCTCGCCAAGATGCTCAACGTGCCGTTCGCGATTGCCGACGCGACGGCTCTGACGGAGGCGGGCTACGTGGGGGAGGACGTCGAGAACATCCTCCTCAAGCTCATCCAGGCCGCCGACTATGACGTCAAGAAGGCCGAGACCGGCATCATCTACATCGACGAGGTCGACAAGATCGCCCGCAAGAGCGAGAACCCGTCGATCACCCGCGACGTCTCGGGCGAGGGCGTCCAGCAGGCGCTGCTCAAGATCCTCGAGGGGACGACGGCAAGCGTGCCGCCGCAGGGCGGGCGCAAGCACCCGCACCAGGAGTTCATCCAGATCGACACCACCAATGTGCTGTTCATCGTCGGTGGTGCCTTCGCCGGCCTCGACCACATCATCGACTCGCGCGTCGGCAAGCGGGGGCTCGGCTTCGGCGCCCAGCTGCCCAGCAAGGAGGAGCGCGACCAGTCCGACCTGTTCGGCGAGGTCATGCCCGAGGACCTGCTGAAGTTCGGGCTCATCCCCGAGTTCATCGGGCGGCTCCCGGTGATCACCACCGTCAGCCCGCTCGACAAGGACGCGCTCATCCGCATCCTCACCGAGCCACGCAACGCGCTCGTCAAGCAGTACCACAAGCTCTTCGAGCTCGACTCCGTTGAGCTGGAGTTCAGCGAAGACGCCGTCGAAGCGGTCGCCGAGCAGGCGCTGCTGCGCGGCACGGGCGCCCGCGGCCTGCGGGCGATCATGGAAGAAGTCCTGCTCAACGTGATGTACGAGGTGCCGAGCCGCTCCGACGTGGCCCGCGTCGTCATCACCCGCGAGGTCGTCCTCAAGAACGTCAATCCGACCCTCGTGCCGCGCGACCAGACCGAGCGCAAGCGCGAGCGCCGGGAGAAGAGCGCCTGAGCTCCACCTCGCCCCGCCTCGGGTACGGTCGGGACACCTGCCGAAGACCACCCGAGGAGCAGCACACGATGAAGTCCGGGATCGACCGCGCCCATTTCGACACCGCCGTGCGGCCGCAGGACGACCTGTTCCGGCACGTCAACGGCACCTGGCTGCAGGCGGCGGAGATCCCGGCCGACCGCGCGTTCGACGGCTCGTTCTACCACCTGCGAGAGAAGGCCGAGGCCGACCTGCGCGCCCTCATCGAGGAATGTGCCAGGGCGGCAAGACGCCGATCGGGTCCCCGGAGGAGGCGCAAAAGGTCGGCGACCTCTACGCGAGCTTCCTCGACGAGCAGCGCGCCGACGAGCTGGGGCTCTCGCCGGTGCAGGAGCACCTGGAACGCGCCCTCACGCTCGACACCCCCGAGGCGCTGATCGAACGGCTGGGCGAGCTGTCCCGGACCGGAGTCGACGGGGTGTTCGGCAGCTACGTCGACACCGACGCCAAGCAGCCCGACCGCTACGTCGTCAACCTCGTACAAGGCGGGCTCGGTCTGCCCGACGAGTCCTACTACCGCGAGGAGCGCTACGCAGCCGTCCGCGCAGGCTACGTCAACCACCTGTCGGCCATGTTCGAGCTGGGTGGCCTCGACGACGCCGCGCGTCGAGCCGACGAGGTCATGGCACTCGAGACCCGGCTCGCCGCGTCGCACTGGGACCGCGTCAAGAGCCGTGACGAGTCGCTCACCTACAACTCGATGACGTTCGCCGAGCTCGCATCGTCCACGCCCGGCTTCGACTGGCCCAGGTTCCTGGTCGGGGTCACCGAGCGGGACGACGTACTCGACAACGTCGTTGTCCGGCAGCCCAGCTATCTCACGGCGATGGCCGAGGCACTCCGTGAGATCGACATCGAGTCGTGGCGGAGCTGGCTCGCCGCCAACGTCCTGCGGGCGCACGCGCCGTACCTCGGCAAGGAGATCGTCGAGGAGCACTTCGGCTTCTACGGGCGCACGCTGTCCGGCATCCCGGAGAACCGCGAGCGTTGGAAGCGCGGCGTGTCCGTCGTCGAGGGCTCGCTCGGCGAGGCGCTCGGCAGGCTCTACGTGACTCGACACTTTCCGCCCGAGGCCAAGGAGCGGATGCTCTCGCTCGTCGACAACCTGATCGAGGCGTTCCGCCAGGACATCCAGGCGCTCGACTGGATGAGCCCGGAGACCAAGATCCGTGCGCTGGAGAAGCTCGAGAAGTTCACGCCCAAGATCGGCTACCCCGACAAGTGGCGCGACTACTCGTCGCTGCGCATCGAGCGCGACGATCTCGTCGGCAACGTGCATCGCGCGCACGCGTTCGAGCTCGACCGCAACCTGGCCAAGATCGGCCAGCCGGTCGACCGCCTCGAGTGGTTCATGACGCCGCAGACGGTCAACGCCTACTACAACCCGGGCATGAACGAGATCGTGTTCCCGGCCGCGATCCTGCAGCCGCCGTTCTTCTTCGCCGACCACGACGTCGACGACGCCGTCAACTACGGCGGCATCGGCGCGGTGATCGGGCACGAGATCGGCCACGGCTTCGACGACCAGGGCTCCAAGTACGACGGCGACGGCGCGCTCGTCGACTGGTGGACGGCCGACGACCGGGCCGAGTTCGACGGGCGGACCAAGCGGCTCATCGCGCAGTACGACGAGCTCGAGCCGCAGCAGGTGCCTGGCCACAAGGTCAACGGCGCCCTCACCGTCGGCGAGAACATCGGCGACCTCGGCGGGCTCACCGTGGCGCACAAGGCCTACCTGATCTCGCTCGACGGCGCGTCGCCCCTGGTCATCGACGGCTTCACCGGGCTGCAGCGGCTGTTCCTGAGCTGGGCACAGGTCTGGCAGGGCAAGGGCCGCGACGAGGAGGTCATTCGGCGGCTCGCCGTCGACCCGCACTCGCCGGCCGAGCACCGCTGCAACGCCGTGGTGCGCAACCTGGCCGAGTTCTACGAGGCGTTCGACGTTCGTGAGGGCGATGCGCTGTGGCTGCCTGAAGGGGAGCGCGTACGCATCTGGTAACCCCGACTTGCCTCGATCAGGGTCCCCCGTGTCCAGACCTATTGGACAAGGGGCCCCCTGATCCAGTCGAGGATCGGTCCAGCCCCCGTCCGTAGACTCTCCCCATGACCGCGAGCTCCCCTGACCGCACGCCGCTGCCGACTCAGTACGCGCCGCGCGAGGTAGAGGGGCCGCTGTACGAGCGGTGGGTCGAGCGCGGCTACTTCACGGCCGACAACGCCAGCGACAAGCCCCCCTATTGCATCGTCATCCCGCCGCCCAACGTCACCGGCAGCCTGCACCTGGGGCACGCGCTCAACCACACGTTGATGGACGTCATGACCCGGCGGCGGCGCATGCAGGGCTACGACGTGCTGTGGCTGCCCGGCATGGACCACGCGGGCATCGCCACGCAGAACGTCGTCGAGCGTGAGCTGGCCAAGGAGGGGAAGTCCCGGCACGACCTGGGCCGCGAGGCGTTCGTCGAGCGGGTCTGGCAGTGGAAGGGGGAGTACGGCGGCAAGATCCTCGACCAGATGCGCCGGCTCGGCGAGGGCGTCGACTGGTCCCGCGAGCGGTTCACCATGGACGAGGGGCTGTCCCAGGCCGTCCAGACGATCTTCAAGATGCTGTACGACGACGGCCTCATCTACCGCGCCGAGCGCATCATCAACTGGTGCCCGCGGTGCATGACGGCGCTGTCCGACATCGAGGTCGAGCACTACGACGACGATGGGGAGCTCATCTCGATCCGCTACGGCGACGGCGATGCGTCGATCGTCGTGGCCACGACCCGCGCCGAGACCATGCTCGGCGACACCGCGGTGGCCGTGCATCCCGACGACGAGCGCTACCGGCATCTCGTCGGCACCGAGGTGGTGCTGCCGTTGACCGGCCGGCGCATCCCGGTCGTGGCCGACGAGCACGTCGACCCGGCGTTTGGCACAGGGGCCGTCAAGGTGACCCCGGCGCATGACCCCAACGACTTCGAGATCGGCCAGCGACACAACCTGCCGGCGCTGCTCATCATGGACGAGCGCGGGGTGATCACCGCCCCCGGGCCGTTCCAGGGAGTCGACCGTTTCGAGGCCCGTCCGGCCGTGGTCGCCGCGCTGCGGGCCGATGGGCGGATCGTCGCCGAGAAGCGACCGTACGTGCACGCCGTCGGTCACTGCTCGCGCTGCGACACCGTCGTCGAGCCGCGGCTGTCCAAGCAGTGGTTCGTCAAGGTCGAGCCGCTGGCCAAGGCGGCCGGCGACGCGGTGCGTGACGGGCGGGTCACCATCTCGCCACGGTCGATGGAGCCGCGCTACTTCGACTGGGTCGACGACATGCACGACTGGTGCATCTCCCGCCAGCTGTGGTGGGGGCACCGCATTCCGGTCTGGTACGGCCCGGACGGCCAGGTCGTGTGCGTCGGCCCCGGACGAGCAGCCGCCGTCGGGGGAGGGCTGGCGCCAGGACCCCGACGTCCTCGACACGTGGTTCTCCTCGGCGCTGTGGCCGTTCTCCACGCTCGGTTGGCCCGACGACACCGCCGACCTGCGGCGCTATTACCCGACCTCGGTGCTGCTCACCGGCTACGACATCATCTTCTTCTGGGTCGCCCGCATGATGATGTTCGGGCTCTACGCACGCGACGACGTTCAACCGTTCGACACGATCGTGCTCACCGGGCTCGTTCGTGACCGGTTCGGCAAGAAGATGAGCAAGTCGCGCGGCAACGTCGTCGACCCGCTCGACTGGATGGACTCCTACGGCTCCGATGCGCTGCGCTTCTCGCTGACCCGCATGGCCAACCCCGGCGCCGACCAGGCGGTCAACGAGGAGTGGACGCAGGCCGCCCGCAACTTCTGCAACAAGCTGTGGAACGCGACTCGCTTCGCGCTGCTCAACGGCGCGACGGCCGAACGTCCGGTCCCGCCGGCCGATGAGCTGTCCGCGGCGGACCGGTGGATCCTGTCGCGGCTGCACGAGACGGTCGCCGAGGTCGACTCGTTGCTCGAGGACTACCAGTTCGGCAAGGCCACGGAAGCGCTCTACCACTTCGCGTGGGACGAGTTCTGCGACTGGTACGTCGAGCTTGCCAAGACACCGCTCGCCGAGAGCGGCGCCGCGGCCGACAACACGAGAGCTGTGCTCGGGCATGTGCTCGACGTACTCCTGCGGCTGCTGCACCCCGTGGTGCCGTTCGTGACCGAGGCTCTGTGGACGGCTCTCACCGCGCGGGAGTCGGTGGTCGTCGCGGAGTGGCCGCGTGCCGACTCCACCTACACAGACAAGAGCGCCGAGCGAGAGATCCTCTCGCTGCAGGCGCTCGTCACCGAGGTGCGCCGCTTCCGCAGCGACCAGGGCGTCAAGCCGACGCAGCGGGTGGCCGCGCGGCTCGCCGGCATCGAGTCGACACCGCTGGTCGCGCACGAGCCGGCGATCCGCCAGCTGCTGCGGCTGGCCGACCCTGGCGACGGGTTCGGTGCGACGGCGAGCCTGCTCGTCGAGGGGCTCACGGTAGAGCTCGACCTGTCCGGGGCGATCGACGTCGCGGCCGAGCGCAAGCGGCTGCAGCGCGACCTGGCCGAGACCCAGAAGGAGCTCGCCCAGGTGACCGCCAAGCTCGGCAACGAGCAGTTCCTGGCCAAGGCCCCGGCAGCGGTTGTCGAGAAGATGCAGGCCCGCAAGGCCGCGGCCGACGCCGACATCGCGCGGCTCGAGGGGCAGCTCGCGGCGCTGCCGGAGAGCTGACCTCACGGCTGTGGACAGCCGCAGCACGGTCTCCGCGCGAGCGGCCATGCTGATGACATGACCGACGCCAGGAGGCACCATGACTGTCATGAGCCCGGTGATGCCGCGTGAGCGACACGACTGGACCGTTGAGGATCTCGACAGGTTGCCCGACGACGGCCTGCAGTACGAGCTGCTTGACGGGCTGCTGCTGGTGACGCCAGCGCCGGTGCCGCGACACCAGCGGGCGCTGCTGCGCTTGGCAATCGTCTTGACCAAGGTTTGCCCCGACGATTGCGAGGTGTTCGTCGCGCCGCTCGACTGGCAGCCGGACCGTCGGACATCACTGCAGCCCGACGTGCTCGTCGTGCGCCGTGACCAGGTCGGCCCCAAGAGCATCACCGCCAACCTGATGCTCGCCGTCGAGGTGCTGTCTCCGTCGACCCGGCGCAAGGACATCGTGCTCAAGCACAGCAAGTACGAGGATGTCGGCGTCGCGTCCTACTGGGTGGTCGACCCAGCGGGTCCGTCCATCGAGGCGTACGACCTAGTCGACGGTGCCTACGTCGAGGTGGCACGGACGGCCGGTGACCAGGTTCTCGATCTTCACAACCCATTCCCGGTCAGCATCAGCCCCGTGTCTCTCGTCGAGGCCTGACAGCCAGGCACTGCGGAGGCGCGGGTTAGGGTTGCGCCGTGCCCGTGTCCCCGTCTGCCTACCTCGAGGTCGAGGCGGCGCTGCTCGCCCGCACGCCCGAGCACAAGCTCGAGCCCTCGCTCGACCGCATCACCGCGCTGACCGGCCTGCTCGGCCAGCCGCAGCATGCGGCGCCGGTCATCCACATCGCGGGCACCAACGGCAAGACCTCGACGAGTCGAGTGATCGATGCGTTGCTGCGGGAGTTCGGGCTGCGTACTGGACGGTTCACCAGCCCACACCTGGAGAGCCTGCGAGAGCGCATCACCATCGATGGCGAGCCGGTGGACGAGCAGCGTTTCCTCGAGGCGTACGACGAACTCGCCCCGTACCTCAGCGTGGTTGACCAGCAGTTCCCGGACACGCCGGTGTCGTTCTTCGAGGCGATGACGGCCATGGCGTTCCTGCTCTTCGCGGATGCTCCGGTCGACGCCGTGGTGCTCGAGGTCGGCATGGGCGGCACCTGGGACGCGACGAATGTGGCCGACGGCCGCCTCGCCGTCGTGACGCCGATCGGCCTCGACCACCAGGCCTATCTCGGCGACACGCTGACCCAGATCGCGGGGGAGAAGGCCGGCGTCATCAAGCCCGGAGCCACCGCCGTCCTCGCGGCACAGCAGCAGGAGGCCGCGGTCGTCCTGCTCGAGCGCTCGGCGTCGGTGGCAGCGACGGTGGTGCGTGAGGGGCTCGAGTTCGGCGTACGGCATCGCGACGTCGCTGTCGGCGGCCAGGTCGTCGCCATCCAGGGCCTCGGCGGGTTGTACGAGGACGTGTTCATTCCGCTGCACGGTGCGCATCAGGCGCAGAATGCCGCGTGTGCGCTGGTGGCCGTGGAGGCTTTCCTCGGAGATGGCCAGCAGCTCGATGTCGAGACCGTACGCGCGGCCTTCGCCGGCGCCACCTCGCCAGGTCGGCTCGAGGTCGTGCGGCGCAGCCCGACGATCCTTGTTGACGCGGCGCACAACCCGCAGGGCGGGCAGGCGCTCGCCGACGCGCTGGCGGAGTCGTTCGCGTTCATTCGGCTCGTCGGTGTCGTGGCCGTGCTCGGCGACAAGGACGCCTACGGCCTGCTCAACGAGCTCGAGCCGGTGTTGTCGCATGTGGTGGTGACGGTCAACACCTCGCCGCGGGCGATGCCGCTCGACGAGCTGATCGAGACGGCCGAGGAGGTCTTCGGCGCGGACCGTGTGCTCGCGGTGCCGCGGCTGGACGAAGCCATCGACGAGGCCGTCCGGCTCGCCGACGAGGCCGACCTGTACGGCGGCGGGACCGGGGTCATCGTTACCGGATCCGTCGTCACTGTCGCCGACGCTCGGCGGCTGCTCGGCGCGCCCGAGGAACGCTGATGTCGCTGCGAAGCGTCGGCGCCGCCGTACTCACGTTGGAAGCCATCGTGATCTTCCTGGCCATCCCAGTGGCGATCGCCGTGTCCGATGTGGACGCGGAGGTTGCGGTGCCCACTGGCCTAGGTGTCGCCATGCTCGCGCTTGTCGCGGCGGCGCTGTTGCGCAAGCCGATCGGCTGGCGGCTCGGGTGGATCGTGCAGGCGCTGGCGGTGGCGATGGGTTTCGTTGTGCCGGTGATGTTCGCGCTCGGCGGGTTCTTCGCGGTGTTGTGGATGCTCACCCTGCGGTTGGGCAAGCAAGTCGAGGCCGAGCAGGGCACGCAGCAGCTGTGAGCCGCACGGATGCCACGGGGCAAGTGCAGCGGCGTGGGGCGCGAATCGGTTGCTACTGCCCCGCTGGGGCGCCCCAGCACCACGGAAGTGCAGCGGCGTGGGGCGCGAATCGGTTGCTATAGCCCCGCTGGGGCGCCCCAGCGCGCCCGTGCCGTCAGTCGTCCCAGCGGTGGCCGTGGCGGGACCGCCCGTCGTCGAGGTCGGCGACGAAGCTCGCGATCCACGCTGTGGGCGCGTTCCAGTTGATGGTCAGCTCGTTGGTCGCCCACGAGCCGATGTGGTCGATGTAGCAGAACTGGTGCGTCGGCTCCGTGGTGGTCGACGTGCAGTTGGGTAGGAACTGCCTTGCCACTGGGTCCCCAGCGTCGACGGCCGTCGAGTTGGGCCCGCCCGCCAGTGTGCCGTTGGGCGGGTTGGGCAGGTTGACGTCGAGCTGGTGCGAGTACCACCGGCTGTGCTGGTTCTTCGCGTAGACGTCGCCGTAGCCGGTGACGTACGAGATGTTCAGCGCGTTTCGGCCCAGCAGGTAGTCCAGGCTGCGCACGACGCCGTCGGCGTAGCGGTCCTTGCCACTGAGGTCGTACGCGGTCGCCATCACCTGCATGTTGTTGAGGATCTGGCTGTTGGAACCCCATGCGTAGTTGCCGTCAGCGGGCGCGTAGGCCTTGCCCCACGGCGACGCCTTGCCGTCCGCCAGGTAGCGGTCGGCGGCCTCGAGCACAGACTCACGCACCTGCCAGCGGTCGCGCAGGTTGTTGTGCACCGTGGCCAGGTCGAGCCGTGCCAGCGGGGCGACGTGGCCCCAGTCGAACCCTCCCGGCGTGAAGACGTCAGCGGTGTGTAGCGGCGAGCCGGTGACGTCGTTGCGGTACTGGCGCTCCCCGGTCGTGAGGTAGAGCTCGGCCGCGGCCCAGTAGAACTCGTCGCTGACATTGGCGTCGTCGTACGGGCCTGATCCCGGGCTCGGGTCGATCGCGCCGGCCGGTGGCGCGAAGATGTCAGGGTTGGCCTTCGCCGCGTCGTACGCCGTGCGCGCCGCGTCGAGCAACTCGGCCGCGAACGCGCGGTCGTACTTCTTGAACAGCCGAGCGCCCTGCGCCGCGACTGCCGCGAGGTTGAGAGTCGCCGCCGTGGACGGCCGGAACAGGTGCCGTGGCTGCGAGTCGGCCGCTGGGTCGAGCGGCAGCCCGGTCCAGTCGGCGTCGGAGATCTTGTGGTGCGCCATGCCGGACACGTCGACGAGCTGGCCGTCGATGCCCTGCGGCGCCGAGCCGGCCGGCACCTGCATCTTCAGCATCCAGTCGAGCTCCCAGCGGGCCTCGTCGAGGATGTCGGGCACGCCGTTGCCGGTCTCGGGGAGGCGCAGCGTCGAGTCGCCGAGCGCACCTCTGTCGGCAGAGCGTGCCTTGAGGCTGCGCTCGTAGGTCTGCATGAGCTGGGCGACGGCGATGCCGCCGTTGACGACGTACTTGCCATGGTCGCCGGCGTCGTACCAGCCGCCGGTCACGTCGAGGGCGTAGCCGTCGGGGCAGGTCCACGGCGCGTCGTACAAGCCCTGACCGACGTCCGTCAGCGCCATGCACGGCACGGCGGTGTCGCCCTGGTTGGGCGGCACGCCGACGTGACCGGCTGCGCGGCCGTAGCCGGGCATGATCGCGTCGTCGATCGCGATGCCGGACCGGTTGGTGTAGTAGACCGCTAGCGCCTCGGTGCGCAGCCGCTCGTAGGCGGCGTCGAGCCCGATGTCGAACGGGTGGCTGGTTTCGCCGTCTGCGACGAGCGTGAAGCCGGCGCCCTTGCGCTCGTACGAGCTGAAGTCGATGGTGGCCACGTTGAGCCCGGAGCTCGGGTCGGTGCCGGTGGGTGTCGTGAAGCCGCGCCGCACCACCCGACCGCTGGCGTTGTGCAGCTCCCATGGCAGCGGGGTCGTGGCGGTGGTGACGAGCGTGGCGCCCTTAGGGCCGTCGCTGAGGTAGCCGAGCTGGTTGACGCGAACCCGCGGGCCGGTGTCGGGAACGTACGGCTCCGGCTCGACACCACCGATCAGCGACGCCTGCTCGAGGCAGAACGTCCACGGCGTCGCGCTCTTGCCGCCCACCTGGAAGGCCACCTGGCCCGTCGACAGGTCGAGGCTGGAGGTGAACGTGATTGTGGTGGTCGTGGCAGTAGGCCCGAGCAGTGGGCTGGTCTCGGCCGCCACCTCGAAGTTGCCCTCCGAGTTGCCCACGAGAGCACGGATATTGAGCGTTGTCGATGCGCTTGCGGTGAAGGAGAAGGCGTAAGTCTCCCCGGGCAGGATCCTGATGTCGTTCTGACCGATGATCACGTCCCACGGGTTGGTGGTGCCGCCGGGCACCTCAGCGCACAGCGTTCCATTGGCGACGTTCGCGGTGGCGTTGGCGGTGACGAACCAGGGAGCGAGCCCAGCATCGAAGCTGCCGTTGACGATCTGCTCGACGCCCTGTGCGTGTGCCGGGCCGGCGGCGAGCCCGATGCCGGAGAGCGTCAGGGCTGCGGCGGCAAGTGGAGCGCCGACGCGCCGGCGCAGGGATGCTGGGGATGCGGTCACGGACGTACTCCTCGGCGACTGGGAGCGCTCTCACGACTGACTCGAGGCCCATCGTTGTCCGCTGGTTTCGGGGGTGTCAACCCTCCGTGATGCTCGGGATACCGGCTGTTGCTCCCGGGCCTCCATGATCGACAGCCTCCTCGCATGCGACTCGCCGCCTGCGTTTCGCCCGGGAGGAGGCTGTGGATCTTGGGGCAGCTCCGGGTACCCTGCCGGGACCGAACCCGTACAACCCTGGAGCACCACCGTGTCCGAGCGCACGCTCGTCCTCATCAAGCCCGACGCCATGGCCCGCGGCCTGGCCGGGGAGATCCTGGCCCGGTACGAGCGCAAGAACCTGCGCATCGTGGCGATGGACTTGCGGCTCGTCTCGGTGGAGCTGTCCGATGCGCACTATGCGGAGCACGTCGACAAGCCGTTCTACCCCGGGCTGCGGGAGTTCATCACGTCGGCGCCGCTCGTAGCGCTCGTGCTCGAGGGCGACCAAGCTATTGACGTCGTACGGCAGATGAACGGCGCCACCGACGGCCGGGTCGCGCTGCCGGGCACCATCCGCGGCGACTTCGCCCTCTCCAAGTCGGAGAACCTTGTGCATGCCTCCGACTCGGTCGACTCGGCCAAGCGCGAGGTCGCGCTCTGGTTCCCCGAGCTGGGCTGAGCCTCAGCCGCGGGCGTCGTACTCGGTGAGGGCGGCGCCCACCTGGTCGGCGAGCGAGACCGCGACCAGCCGCTCGGTCCGCGAGGGCCGCGACTCCTCGGTCGCCGTGAGCAGGAACCTGCCGCGGAACCCGCCGCCCGACTCGACCAGCAGCTCGACCTCCTTGTCGGTGGGTAGCCCGTCATGCTCCACGTCCCACTCCGCCTGACCACGGACGACGGTCCCGTCATGCTGCAGCCGCGGGTAGTCCAGTCCCGTCCCATAGTCGAACCGCACCCGCTCGAGCCCGAGCAGCGCGGTCAGCTCCGCGCCGACCTTCTCGACGAGCGCCGAGGGGGATGACTCGGTCGATGCCACCGCCTCGGCGGCTGCGCGGATGCCGTCGAGATAGCCGGATTGCCGAACGGCGAGGTCGCGCTGACGCCGGCCCCAGACGCACAGTTCGGTGACGCCACCGCCGACGATGAGCAGGAGCAGCATCGTCTCGACGTCGTCCCGGTTGTCGATGGTGAAGCGGTTGTAGGGCTGCGTCAGGAAGAAGTCGAACCACACGGCGGCGGACACCGCCGCGATCCAGCCCGGGAGACGCCGCCCCGCGGCCGCGACCGCGACCACGACGAGCACCAGCAGCAGGGCCGCGTTGGTGTTGGCGAAGTCGTCGCGGAACAACGCCAGGACTGCGCAGGCGGCCAGCGGCAGTGCCAGCGCCACCGGGATGAGAACGCGGTCTCGGCTGAACCAGTCGGCTGCTCACGGTTCCCTTGTACGGGACGCTCCCTCGGGCGTCAACGATCCTGATGGACGGTGGGCTCGGGCAAGCGCGACGACACCGACGACGGCCCACACCACGACGAGTACGACGAGCAGCCCACGCGCGTAGTTCAGGGGCAATGCCGAAGGTTCGTCAGGCGTCCGGCCGAAGCCGAGGACGAACGGCGCAGCGACGAGTACGACGACACCGCTGATGATGAGTCCGGCCTGGACGTACGGGCGAGCGGCTGAGGGCGCGGCCCACGCCACGACCAGGCCGATCGCGATGGCCAGCGGCGCGAGGAGCAGGTCGTGCACCAGCAGACCGCCGAGCCAGAACCGCAGCCCAGGCGTACGGACTCGGTGACCGCGTCGAGGTGAACAACCCGATCACGCCGTACGCGATCACCGCGCCACCCACCGCGTAGCACGCGACCTGGAACCTGCGCGCACCCGTCACGGGACCGTGCCAATCCGCGCCACCCATTTCGTCTGCATGACGCCCGGACGGTTGGGCGCGATGAGCCGCACCGGAAAGCCGTGGTCTATGTGCAGCGGCTCGCCGCCGATCTGCGTCGCCAGCAATGTGAGCGGGTCGCGCAGGATCTGCGGGCGCCACGATCGACGAGCGGTACACCCCGGACCTCTGCAACGACTCGATCAGCAGCGCCTCGTCGAGAGAAAGCCCAGCGGCGCGGGCAAGGTCGCGCAGCCGCACGCCCGTCCATGTCGCTGTTGAGCTCCAGCCCTCGACGCACGCGATCGGCAGCTCGACCGTGTGCTGCGGCATGGCGGCCACGTCGTCGAGCGACAATTCGAGCCGCTCAGGCCCGTCGACGACGAGGCGGTAGGCGGGATCTATGGCGGCGGCGATCACCCCCGCGGAGCGTGCCGACTTGTTGACGGGTAGGCCCTGCGGCCCCTCGTCCGGCCTGCGTGGTGCGAGCAGCGACACCGGCGCCAACGGCGACACTGTCTGGCCGACGGTGGCCAGCGTCACCACACCGACCGCGCCGCCAACCGCCATGGCGAAGCCTCGGCGGCTCAGCCCTTCACTCGGTTTCGACGCAATGTCACCCGGCGTCGATAGGTTCGACGCGGCGTCACGTTGCGCTCGGACGAGCGAGCCCCCGCCGGATCGTGTGGATCTCCGCGCCGATATGAACGAGGATCGCGCCGATCGCGATCCAGGCGGTCCAGAAGTGGGCGGTCGGGAAGAAGAAGCCGAGCGGGTCGTACCACAGGGCGATGTTGAGCAGCCCGCTCGCGAGCTGGAAGATCCCCGACGCGACCAGCACGAGCACCGCGATCCGGGACACCAGATGTGCGGTGTCACGCAGTCGGCGGCCACTGGAAGAGCTTGGGGTAGACGGCCCACAGCTTCGCGAGCAGCAGCGGGATCGCCGCAAGTCCGGTGGCGACATGTACGCCTTGGTTGATGCGGTAGAGGTTGACGGGCCGGGACGGCCAGTCGAACCACCACGGCGGGTGCTGGATCCCGTGGCTGACTAGCCCCGTGATGAAGCAGATCGTGAACGCCGTTCCGAGCCAGATGCCGAGCCACGTCACCGTGCGCTCGTCGCGCAACCGCGACCGGAACGCGCCCGTCGGCAAAGGGGCCGCGGCGCAGTGCCTCTGGCGGCTGCGGCAGCTGTTGGCTGCCGAGCTGCTTCACGCGGTCGAGGTGAGGACCGCGAACCATCGTCCTGACTCCGTCCATGTCTCTCGCACTGTCCAGGCCCGCATCGTGGGCGAGGGCCGGCAGCGCATCGAAGCCAATCACCGCCCAGTCCAGCCATTCGCTGTGCCGGGAGCCGCGCTCGAGGCGCACCTTGACCGGCCGCAGTCCCGCGGATTCCTCGAGCTCGACAACGATCCGCCCGTCGGGAGCCAAGAGCTCACGGCAGCGGAGCAGCAGCGTGAGGGGGTCACCGCCGATGCCGAGGTTGCCGTCGACCAGCGCGATCGTCGACCAGCGGCCCTCACCGGGCAGCGGGTCGAACACAGATCGCCGCAACGCAAGCACTCCACGGTCGCGAGCTGCCCGAACCGCGGCCGGCACGATGTCGACGCCGAGCACCGGCACGCCCCGCCGTCCAAGCGCTGCCGCGATGCGGCCGGGGCCGCAACCCACGTCGAGCGTCGGCCCCGTACAGCGGCGCAGCAAGCCGTCATCACCAGGTCGGTGCTCGCTGGTCCACGCGTCGACGATGAACGGCCGGGCTTGCCCGCGGTCGTCGCGTACGACGATGTCGTGCGGGCTGCCCGAACGTCGCTGCGCGAATCCCCTCGCCGTAGAGGCGCGCCGCCGACGTCGTGGCTGTACTCATGCGGCGCCCTCCACCGCAAGGGAAGTCAACGTGTCGGCGAATCTGCTGCCCGATGCTGCGCGGGCAACGGCGCGCGCGTCGGCGGCGGTGTCGACGTCGCGCAGTGTCGTCGTTGACGTGACCCGCAGGCCGCGCGCAGACAACGCGTCACGCGTCAGCCGTGCCGTTTGGCTCGTCGACATCGGCACGCCGCGCACGCGCTTCGGACGCACTCGGGTCCCGCAGCCCCAGCAGCCACCACCCGCCGTCCGCCGCAGGCCCGAGCACGGCGTCGACGCCGGCGCTCGAGCCAGGCCGACAGCGTCCTCGAGATGCCGCGGCGTGAGCTGTGGCGTGTCCATGCCGACGAGCAGGCTCGGCATACCGGGCACAGCCGTGTCCGCGAAGGCTGCGGCGATCCGCTCGTCGAGGCCCGCGGCCGCGCTGCGGCAACACCGTCGAGGTTGACCGCGACTCGGGCGGCTCGCCCGTCGATCACCAAGCGCCGGCAGCGCGCCTGCGGCGTCGACATCACCGCGTCGAGCGTGTCGGCCAAGGCCGCGGCCGCGAGCTGCGCGGCCTGGTGCGGTGTGTACGGCGGGCAGAGCCGGGTCTTCGACCCGACCGGGCTTCGGCGCCTTCGCCAGCACGATCACGCGGAACATCGCAGGCACCGTCACTGGGCAAGCACCCGACCCATGTCGCGGACCGTGCGCAACGTGCCCAGGGCCGTACCGGTGACCTTCGACCTGGTGCCCGCGGCGCGTGGCGCGTACGTGGTGTCGACCTCGGCGATCCGCCATCCCGACCGCGCAGCGGCGACAACCATCTCCAGCGGGTAGCCGAAGCGGCGGTCCTGCAGGTCGAGCGCGAGCAGTGCCGTCCTCCGGGCGCAGCGCATCGGTCCGAGATCGCGGATCGCGACGCCGGCCGTCGTCGCAGCCGGCGCGCCAATGCGGCGTTGCCGAGCCGCGCGTGCCATGGCCAGGCAGCCCTGCTGACCGGGTCGGCGACGGCCGAGCACGAGGTCGGCGCGGCCACTCGTGGACCGGGTCGGCGACGCGCGGCAGCTCCAGCGGGTCGAGCGACCCGTCGGCGTCGAGAAAGCACACGAGTCGGCGTCTGCTGCGAGCAGCCCGGCATGCGCCGCGGCGCCGAACCCTCGCTGCGGGACGTCCACGACCCGCGCCCCGAATGACGCTGCCACCTCGGGCGATCCATCGGTGGAGCCGTTGTCGGCGACGATCGGGCGGAAGCCCTGGGGCATGCGGCCCAGCACCCACGGCAAGGCGGCGGCCTCGTCGAGGCACGGCAATGACGACATCGACGCGCTGGGCGTTCGTCACGCTTGGAACGTAAGAGAATCCAGGGCCGCGCAACCCTTACGGTCCGCGAACGCCAGTGCACGCGCCGTGCTCTACGTGCGCCGCGACACCTAGCCTCGAAGTGATGACGGAGACCACGCATGTCTCGACGCGCCCGGCCAGCCCTGCGCCGCCGCCCGAGTCACGCAACCGTTGCGCTGCTCGGCGCCGCTGCGCTGGTCGGCGTCTCCGTGCTGTGGGGTACTTGGCTGGGCGTTCGCGGCGTCGACCTGCACCTGTCCGGCGGGCAGCCGCTCACCGGCCCGTTCGACCGCGGCTGCCGATCGCCGCGCTGCTCCCGCTGCCTGTACGGCGTCGCTGCCTGGTTGTGCTGCCGTGGATCGCCCGCACGTGGAGCTGGCGTCCGGCTCCTCGCTGCCAGCGGCGCTGCTCGCGGCCGGCTGGGCCGTTGCGCTCGCTCTGACCGACGGGACGTCCGCGCTGGGGCGACCGCTGGAGTCGCACTACGAGTACCTGCACGACGTCGGGCGGGTTGGCGTCGGTCGGCGCGTTCCTCGACGGGTTCGTCTCCCACGTGCCCGCGGACGCGGCGGGCTTCGCCTGGACCACGCACGTCGCCGGGCATCCGCCGGGTGCGCTGCTCGCCTTCGTCGGGCTTGACCGGCTCGGGCTGTCCGGCTCCGGCTGGGCGGCGGCGTTGTGCATCGCCGTCGGCGCGTCGGCCGTGCCAGCCGTGCTCGTCACGGTGCGCGCTGCTCGGCGGTGAGCAGCGTCGCCCGGGCCGCAGTGCCGTTCGTGCACTGTCGCCACGTGGCGCTGTGGGTCGCCACGTCGGGCGACGCGTTGTTCGCCGGCGTCGCGGCGTGGGCTGTTGCCGCGGTCGCGTACGCCGCGTCGACGAGCGGTCGCGCGGCTGGTGCTGGCGGCCGCGGCCGGCGGCGCTCCTGTTCGGCTGTCGCGCTGCTGCTGTCGTACGGGCTGGTGCTGCTCGGCCTGCTGGCTGGTCGCCGTCGTCGTAGCGCAGCGCAAGCCGGTCGTGCTTGCCATTGGCGCAGCCCCGGCGCTGCGTGGTGCTCGGCTGGTTCGCAACACAGGGCTTCTGGTGGCTGGGACGGGCTCGCCGCCACGGCCGACCGCGTACGCGACGGGCCGGCCTGGCAGGACCGGCCGACGTCGTACTTCCTCGTCGCCAACCTCGCCGCCCTCGCCATCGCGGTCGGGCCGGCGGTCGTCGCCGGGCTCGCGCTCGCTGGCCCGGTGACCGCTCGGCGCTCGGCCGCGCCATCGTGCTGCCGGCCGGTGCGCTCGCCGCAGTGGCCATTGCGATCGTGTCGGGGCTGTCCAAGGGCGAGGTCGAGCGCATCTACCTGCCGTTCGCGCTGTGGCTGCTGCCTGCGGCGGCGGCGCTCCCGGACCGGCAGCGACGCTGGTGGCTGGCGGCGCAGGTGGGGACTGCCGTCGTCGTCCAGCTTGGGTGGACACTGCGATGGTGAGCGAGGCGTTGTGAACGAGCCTGGCCGCATCCTGGTCGTCGACGACGACCCCACGGTCAGCGACGTCGTGCGAGCGATACCTCACGCGTGCCGGCTTCGTCGTCGACCGGGCGCACGACGGCCCGACCGCGCTCGCGATGGCCCAGGCCCGCCCGCCCGACCTCGTCGTGCTCGACCTCATGCTTCCCGGCATGTCGGGGCTGGACGTGTGCCGCGCCCTGCGGCGAGCGGTCGGACGTGCCCGTGGTGATGCTGACCGCGCTGGGGGAGGAGGCCGACCGCGTTGTCGGGCTTCGAGGTCGGCGCGGACGACTACGTGACCAAGCCGTTCTCGCCACGCGAGCTCGCGCTGCGGGTGCAGTCGGTGCTGCGCCGGGCCAGGCCGCCGGCGTACCGACGCAGGCCGACGTACGACCGGTTGTCGACGGCGATCTCGTGGTGGACGGCAGACGCGCGGACGGCCGAGCGGGCCGGACGGCCGCTGGGCCTGACGGTGCGCGAGTTCGACCTGCTGGCGTTCCTGATGCGCCACCCACGGCGGGCGTTCGGCCGCGACGAGCTGCTGCGCGACGTGTGGGGCTGGGACTTCGGGGACCAGTCGACCGTGACCGTCCACGTGCGGCGGCTGCGGGAGAAGATCGAGTCGGACCCGCGCAACCCGCAGCGCCTCGTGACGGTGTGGGGCGTCGGCTACCGCTACGAACCGGTGGGGCAACATGCCTGATCAGCTCATCGTTGTGCTGCTTGTCGCTCGCCGGCTCAGGCGTCGTCTGCGGCCTTGGCATCCTCACCCTGCGCGCGCTGCGCGGACGGTCGGTCACCGTGCATGTGACGGTGCTGCTCGTCATGACCGTGCTGGCGCATCGTCGCCGGCGTTGTCGCCGTCGCCGCAGGCCATGTTCATCAGCGAGCACGACCTGGGCGTGCTGCTGATCGTGCTCGCCGTGTCGGGCGCGGCCGGCCTCGCGGTGGCGCTCTGGGCCGGTCGGCGGCTGGCCCGGGCGAGCGTCTGGGCGGCCGAGGCGCAGGACAGGGAACGACGGCTCGAGGAGAGCCGCCGGCAGCTCGTCGCCTGGGTGTCGCATGACCTGCGGACCCCGCTCGCCGGGATGCGCGCGATGGCCGAGGCCCTCGAGGACGGGGTCGTCGCCGACGACGCTCGAGGTGGCCGACTACCACCACCGCATCCGGCGTGAGGCCGATCGCATGGCCGGCCTCGTGGACGACCTCTTCGAGCTGTCCCGGATCCATGCGGGTCGGCTCGAGGTCAGCCTGCATGCGGTGTCGCTGGGCGACGTTGTGTCGGATGCCGTGGCGTCGGCGCTGCCGGTGGCGCGGGCCAAGGGCGTGCGGCTCGAGGCGCAGGAAGGCGGCTATGCACGGGTGCGCGGCAGCGAGCCCGAGCTCGGCCGTGTCATGGGCAACCTGCTGCTCAACGCGATCCGTCACACACCGGCCGACGGGGTCGTCACGGTGCGTGGTGGCGCGGACGACCGCAGCGGCTGGGTCGCGGTGTCGGACGGCTGCGGCGGCATCCCGGATGCGGATCTCCCTCGCGTGTTCGACGTCGCGTTCCGAGGCGAGGCGGCGCGCAGCCCGGCGCCACAACGGCAACGGCGCGGGCTGTCTCCAGCGGGGGCGGACTCGGCCTGGCCATCGTGCGCGGGCTCGTCGACATCCATCAGGGCGACGTCGCCGTGGTCAACGCCAAGCGACGGCTGCCGCTTCACCGTACGGCTGCCGGTGGCGACAGCCTGAGCGACAGGAGCTCGGCGAGCCCTGCATTCGAACGACTCGCGCGCGGCGAAGCCGAGCTCCGCGCGGGCCCGGTCCGGCGACGCCACGATGTGCCGGACGTCGCCGGCTCGGAACGCGCCGGTGGTCTGTGGCTGCGGGCCCGCCGTACGCGTCGGCCATCGCCTGCGCCATCTGCAGCACGGTGTGCGGCGTGCCGGACGCGATGTTGTAGGCGCGCAGCTCCCGCGGTCGCAGCGCGCCGACGCGGTCGACCGCGGCGACGGTGGCGCGTGCGACGTCTCGGACGTGGACGAAGTCGCGCATCTGTCCGCCGTCCTCGAACACCTGCGGCGGCTCGCCACGCGCCAGCGCCGAGCCGAAGATGGCGGCGACGCCCGCGTACGGAGTGTCGCGCGGCATCCGCGGGCCGTACACGTTGTGGAAGCGCAGCGCGGCCACGCGTCCACCGGTGGCGGACGCCCACGCGGCAGCGAGGTGCTCCTGCGCGAGCTTGGTCGCGGCGTACGTGCTGCGCGGATCGAGTGGCGCGTCCTCGTCGACCGTTGTCCAGGCTGACCGGGCGCCGACAACGCGGGCAGCGCGGCTCGAACCGCCCGGCGCGCAGGTCGTCCTCGGCGCGCGCTGCCGGCCGTACTCGTCCGTGCTCCGCGCAGTCGTACGCGCCCTCTCCGTACACGACCATCGAGCTCGCCAGCACCAGGCGCTCGACGGATACGCGGTGCATCGCGGCCAGCAGATCGGCGGTCCCGTGACGTTGACCGAGGCGTAGTCGGGCATGTCCTGCACATCCACGCCGAGACCGACCTTGGCGGCGAGATGGACGACGACATCGATGCCGCGCAGGACATCGTCGAGACCATGCGCGGAGCGGACATCGACGATGTGGGTGTCGACCATGGGGACGCTGCACTCGAGGACGTCAAGGACCACCGGGTCGTGCCCGCCGTCGCGCAAGCGCTTCGACGACGTGCGAACCGATGAACCCGGATCCTCCGGTGACGAGGACGCGCATGCCGCCACGCTACGAGCGTGCTCCCCGCTGCATGCTGGATCGTCCTGATTCTGTAAGGGTTTCGTCATGACGCAGCGGATCGCAATCGTCGGGATAGGTGCCATGGGCAGCCGAATCGCGCGCAGGATCATCGACGCCGGCAACAGCGTGGTGGTCTGGAACCGGACGGCTGACAAGGCAGCGCCACTCGTCGAGGCTGGTGCAAGGCTGGCTGCGACCCCGGCCGATGCGGCCGAGGGCGCCGATGCGGTGATCACGATGGTTTCGGATCCCTCGGCCTTGACCGATGTGGTCGGTGGTCCGGACGGGATCACTCATGGCATCCACCGAGGCGCCACCCTCATCGAGATGTCGACCGTCGGCCCGGATGCCATCGCGCGGCTGCCCTCGCTGCTGCCCAGCGGCGTCGATGTGCTGGATGCACCAGTCCTCGGCAGCGTGGCAGAGGCAGAAGCAGGGGCGCTTCGCATCTTTGTCGGTGGATCGTCCGAGGCATTCGAGCGATGGACTCCGCTGTTGTCCGGGCTCGGGACGCCCATGCATGTGGGCGGCCCCGGCTCGGGAGCGGCCGCAAAGCTCGTCGCCAATGCGACGTTGTTCGGGGTGATCGGTGTGCTCGGGGAGGCGCTGGCCTTGGCTGGCGGATTGGGCCTGCCTGACGACATCGCGTACGCCGTGCTGTCGGCGACTCCGGTGGCCGCGCAGGCAGAGCGACGGCGACCGTCGATCGAGGCGGGAATCTATCCGCCTCGGTTCACGCTATCGCTCGCTCGCAAGGACGCGGACCTCGTGGTCGACGCCGCGCGGGCGGCCGGGGTGGATCTGCGCATCGCGGTCGCGGCGCGCTCATGGCTCCTCGACGCCGAGCGAAGTGACCTTGGCGATCTGGACTACTCGGCGGTGCTCGCGCGGATCCTCGCGCGCAGCAGGTCGGCGAGCGCAGGCCTTACGGAAGATCGAACGGGGGAGTGACCCCGTCAAGCGCGTGAGGGCAGGGACAGGTGCGCTCGGACGGAAGGCGCTCGATCGACGCAAGGACCAGTCTGCGCATCGTGTCGATGTTGGCGGCGAACGTCTCGAACACCTCGGCCTGGGTCACGCCCTCGCCGGTGGAGACGCCGGCGTCGAGGTCGGTGACGAGGGCGATGCTCGTGTAGCAGAGCGCGAGCTCGCGGGCGAGCACGGCTTCCGGATGGCCGGTCATGTTGACCAGTGACCAGCCCTGGGCGGCGTACCACTGCGACTCGGCTCGGCTGGAGAACCGCGGCCCTTCGATGACCACCATCGCGCCACCGTCGACCGTTGCGATGTCTTGCGCCGCGGCCTCACGAAGCACGGTGGTGCGGCCAGTCGGGCAGTACGGATCGGCGAACGGCACATGCGCCGCGCCTTCGTCATAGAACGTCTGCGTACGGGTGGTGGTGCGGTCGACCAGTTGATCGGGCACGACGAAAGTGCCCGGTCCGAGATCGGGACGCAGCCCGCCCACGGCGCAGGGCGCAAGGATCTGGCGCACTCCGAGGGAGCGGAGCGCCCACAGGTTGGCCTGGTAGGGGATGCGGTGCGGAGGAAACCGATGGTCCTTGCCATGGCGAGGAAGGAAAGCAGCGGTGCGATCGCCGATGGAGCCGACGGTGATCGGGTCGCTTGGTGGGCCGTACGGTGTCTGGACCTCGATCTCCTCTGCGCTGTCCAGGAGGGCGTACAGCCCCGACCCGCCGATGACCCCGATCTCTGCGCGTGGTGTCACGGGCGGCAGGCTAGCGGGCAGGTGCGAGGCCCATCGCAAAGGCCGTCAGGTCGGACGCCACGCGATCGGGCTGTTCCCAGAGGACGAGGTGGCCAGTGTCCTCGTAGATCACGAGCCGCGATCCCGGGATGGCCGCTGCGAGGAGCTCTTGGTCTGCCCTTGGCAGGAGCTCGTCCCGGCTGCCCCAGATGATCAATGTCGGGGCAGTAATGGAGCCGACCTCGGTCGGAGGCATCGCCTTGGTCAGCCCCGCGAGCGCATCACGCCACACCCTCGCGGGCAGCCGGGCACCGTCGACGACGCGATCGTCGAGGTACCAGTCCGGAACCTCGTGGAACGTCGGGAACCAGGTCAGCGACGCGCGGACCCAGCCGGGATCGACGGGATCGGTGAGTCCCTCCATCTCGTCGGCAAAGGTTGAGCGACCGTGCAGGCTGCGCGGCGCACCGATGAGCACCAGCCCGAGGACTCGTCCCGGACTGGTGACGGCCAGTTGTTGTGCGACATACCCGCCGCTGGACGACCCCGCGATGATCGCGGCTGGCATGCCCATTGCGTCGAGGAACGCTTCGACGTCCGCGACGTAGTCGACCAGGTCGTACCCAGCCTGCGGTTTGTCGGCCGTGCCATGACCGCGCTGATCCATCGCGAACACGTGGAGCGTCGAAGGCAGCAGCGGCAACAACCGATCGAAGCACCCCAGGGACTCCGCCCACGGGTGGAGAAGCACCACGGGGAGGCCCGACGGATCACCCTGCACCACGTAGGGGAGCGTCACGCCGGTGCGGAGGCGAACGGCGTGCAGCTGGCCGCGACCACCCACCCGCACAGCCTAGATCGGCGAACCCGCGGAGCTAGGGTGGAACCGCGATGGCATACCTGGCCGACCCCCGCGTGGACGCGTACATCGATGACCTGCCCGGATGGCAGCAGGCGATCTGCCGTGAGGTGCGCGACCTGATCCACGCTGCGGACCCGGAGGTCACCGAGACCATCAAGTTCACCAACCGCCCCTACTTTGTGCTGCAAGGCAATGTCTGTGCGTTGTTGGCTGCTAAGGACCACGTCAACGTGTTCCTCTACGACGGCGCCATCGTGCCCGACCCGGAGGGAATCATCACGGCCGGCCACGACAACGAGACCGCGCGCACCGTGGCCGTACGCCAGGGCGAAACGATCAACGCCCCGGCCCTGCTCGCTATGTTCCGGCAGATCATCGCCAACAACCGGGCCGGCGGCTGGCGCAAGCTGAAACGGGAGAGCCGGTAGGTCACGACGCCGACGCGACCATCCAGACGTGTCCGTCGGGATCAGCGAAAGTGCCCGTGTAGCCCCATGGCTGTCGTCCGGGCGGGCTGAGAACTCCGGCACCAGCAGCTCGTGCCCGCTCGACAAGCGAGTCCACGTCCACGTCCGTTGCGGCGCTGAGGCTCAGGATGCACTCGCTCTGCGCAGGCGATGCGACTTCACGATCGCCGAGCACCCACCCGAAACCGCCGGTCGGGACCAGCATCAGGCGAGCCTCCGTCCCGAGGGCGAACTGCAGCGGCTCGGGCACCCCGTCCTCCGCCGGCTCCCCGATGGCGTCGAGGCCGAGTCCGTCGCGGTAGAAGGCGTACGAAGTCTGGCGGTCGGCGATCGGCAGGCTGATCACGACGCTCGGTTGCGGCACGACGTGCTCCTTGATGTTTGGCGGCGGTGTCCCAGTCTTGACCCCGGTGGATCGCGAAACTCATCGGAGGCGGCGCCGCCCGCCGGGGAGCGGATGACGAGGTTTCAAGGGGCTCGTGCGGGTCTGTGGACAGCGGCGTATGCGGCCAGTTGCCTGTGGATAAGAGGTGGCCGGAATGCCTTGCTGTGTAAGGGAATCCAGGTCCTTGTGGGTGGCGAGTTCTGTCCGACCCCCCTTGTAGGTTCGAAGGTATGGAAGCCACGTCGACTCCACCCGCGGTCACCGCGGTGGAGTCCGCGCTGGCCCTCATCGACACGGGCCTGCCGAGCTGCTGCGACGCCGACCTGTCGGTGCTCGGCACCTCGCTGCTGATCGACTCCTTCGACGACATCCTCAGGCTGCGCCGCGCGACGGAGGCCGCCTACCTGCGGCTGTTGGGTGAGGTCGACACCCGCAGGGTGGCCACCGACACCGGCGCCAGGTCGACCGCGGAGTGGCTGCGGATGCGGCACCAGCAGAACGGCTGGTCCGCGACGTCACCGCGGCGCGGGCGATCGGCCCCGACGGCGACCTGACCGAGCTGGGCCAGCCCTCGCCGCGGGTCGGGTCTGCCGCGAGCATGTGGATGTGGCGGCCCGCTGCCTGGGCCGGATCCCCGCGCATCTGAAGGACGAGCAGCGCGGCACGGTCGCGGGGTTCCTGACCGGGCACGCCGAACAGTTCGCGCCCGGCGACTTCGAGATCATCGCCAAACAGCTCTTGGAGGTGCTCGACCCCGACGGGTCACGCTCCTTCGACCCAAACGCGCACGACCGCCGATCGCTGACCAAGGCCGAGGACGCGACCGGGATGCTGGCCGGGCGGTTCCTGCTCGACCAGATCGGCTCGGCCTGGTTCAGCGCCGCCCTACACCACTACGCCCACCCGCAGCCGGCCGGCTGTGGGGTCGACGAGCACGGCCAACAAACCCTGACCGTCACCGACACCCGCACGACTGCGCAACGCCATGCCGACGCCCTCGTCGCGGTCTGCAAGGCCGCCCTGGCGAATGCCGGGCAACGCGGCGGCGAGCCACCCCGGGTCGTGGTGCACACCAACCCCGACCAACTCGCACAACGCCGCCCACGAGCCACGACGGTGCCGAGCCGGCCGGAGACGAGCGAGCCGCCCGCTCCGCCGCCGGCACGAACGACAGCGCGGCCGAGGACGCCGGCCAGCGCGTCCCACGTCGTCCGGTGGGGTTGGCCAGCTGTGAGCAGACCGGGCCGCTGTCGGCGTTCGCGTTGGGGGTGTTGTCCTGCGACGCGGTCCTGGAACGCTGCGTGGTCGGTGCGTTCGGGCAGATCCTCGACTACGGCCGGGCCCGCCGCCTCGCCACCCCGGCGCAGCGCCGCGCCCTGGCCGCCCGCGACGGCGGCTGCGTGATCCCCGGCTGCACCGCCCTGCCCGCCTGGTGTGACGCCCACCACCTGGTCGCGTGGCAGCTGGGCGGGCCGACCGACCTACCAAATCTGGTGCTCGTCTGCCCGAGACACCACACCGAGGTCCACCTGGGCCGGTGGATCCTCCGCAGCCGACACGGACTGCCGTGGGTCATCCCCCCGAAATGGGTCGACCCCCACCAACGACCGGTGCGCAACCAACTCCCCGACACCATCAACGCAGCGCACCGACTCGCCCAACAACTCCACTTCGACGACACCGGCTAGTCGGGCCGGACGATGAGTCGGAAGCCGAGATGGCTGGTCGACGTGTCGATCGCCTGCGGCATGCGTGCGGCCGGGCGGTACCTGCGGCAGTAGTTGGGGGCGCACAGGTGCGACCCGCCCTTCATCACCTTGCGCGGGATGCGCACCTGCGGTGAGTTCGGGTCATAGCTGCGCTCCGCGGCACCGCCACGCGGGTTGGCCGGGACACAGCATGAATGCCCGACCTCGGCCGTCTCCCCGTGCGGCTGGTACCAGTCGATGGTCCACTCCCAGACGTTGCCGGCCATGTCGAACAGGCCGTAGCCGTTGGCGGGGAACGAGCCGACGGGTGCGGTGCCCTCGTGTCCGTCGAGGCCCAGGTTCTCGATAGGGAACTCGCCTTGCCAGGTGTTCGCCATCCACTTCCCGTCCGGGTTGAGCTCGTCGCCCCAGGCGAACTCGGCGCCGTCGAGCCCGCCGCGGGCGGCAAACTCCCACTCCGCTTCGGTGGGGATCTCCTTGCCCACCCACGCTGCGTACGCCACCACGTCGTCCCAGGCCACATGCACGACCGGGTGGTCGGGGCGCTTCTTCACGGAGCTGCCCGGGCCTTGCGGATGCCGCCAGCTGGCGCCGGGGATGTAGGTCCACCAGTTGTAATGGTCGCGCAGATCGACGCGGCGCCCCGGGTTGACGAACACCGTGGACGCCGGGACCAGCAGCTGTGGGTCGGCACCGGGGTAGTCGTCCGGGTTCGCCGGACGCTCGGCCAGCGTCACATGCCGGGTCGCCTTGACGAACCGTGCGAACTGCTCGTTGGTCACCGTGCGCCGGTCCATCCAGAACCCGTCGACGGTGACGCGATGCGCCGGCGCCTCCTCCGGGTAGTGGTGCTCGGAGCCCATCGCGAACTCGCCGCCGGGGATCCACACCATGTCGGGATGAGGGGGGTTTCCGGGGTTTGGTCCCGGCACCAGGCTGAGGGGTTCCTGCACCCGGTCGACGCTAATCGAGCCGGGTATCCTGGGGCGACCCAAACCCGTTCTCTGGAGTGTTCCTGCCATGCCCATGGAGCGGCGAGCCGAAGCACCGTTCTTTGGTGTGGAGGCCAGCGCGACTATCGAGCCAGAGTCCCTCTTCCCGCGGCTGGAGCCACTGTTACCCCGGGTTCAGAAGCCGATCCAGTATGTCGGCGGCGAGCTGAACGCCACGCTGAAGGATTGGGGACCGGACTCGTCGACCGTTCGGTGGGCGCTGATGTACCCCGACGCCTACGAGGTCGGCCTGCCCAACCAGGGCGTGCAGATCCTGTACGAGGTGCTCAACGAACAGGCCGGCGTGATCGCCGAACGCACCTACGCGGTCTGGCCAGACCTCGAGACGCTGATGCGGGAGCACGGCATCCCGCAGTTCACGGTCGACGCGCACCGCCCCGTCGGCGCGTTCGACATCCTCGGCATCAGCTTTGCCACCGAGCTCGGCTATACCAACATGCTCACGGCGCTTGACCTTGCGGGCATCCCGCTGGACGCGGTCGATCGCACCGACGAGCACCCCATCGTGATCGCCGGGGGGCATGCTGCATTCAACCCGGAGCCCATCGCTTCCTTCATCGACGCCGCGGTGCTCGGCGACGGCGAGGAGATCGTGCTCGCGATCACTGAGGTCGTGCGCGAGTGGAAGTCCGAAGGCAGCCCGGGCGGTCGTGACGAACTGCTGATGCGGCTGGCCGCGAGCGGCGGGATCTACGTACCCAGGTTCTATGACGTCACTTACCTGCCCGACGGACGGATCCAGCGCGTCGCGCCCAACCGGCCAGGCGTGCCCTGGCGGGTGCACAAGCACACGGTCATGGACCTGGACAAGTGGCCCTACCCGCGCAAGCCGTTGGTGCCGCTGGCCGAGACGGTGCACGAGCGCTACAGCGTCGAGATCTTCCGCGGCTGCACGCGCGGCTGCCGGTTCTGCCAGGCGGGCATGATCACCCGACCCGTTCGCGAGCGGTCGATCACCACGATCGGCGACATGGTCGAACGGGGGATCAAGGAGAGCGGGTTCGAGGAAGTCGGACTGCTCTCACTGTCGAGTGCCGACCACTCGGAGATCGGCGAGGTGGCGCACGGCCTGGCCGACCGCTATGAGGGCACCAATGTGTCGCTGTCACTGCCGTCGACACGCGTCGACGCGTTCAACGTGACCCTGGCCAACGAGCTCTCCCGCAACGGCCGCCGCTCCGGCCTGACGTTCGCGCCGGAGGGCGGCTCGGAGCGGTTGCGCAAGGTGATCAACAAGATGGTCACCGAGGAAGACCTGATCCGGACGGTTGCGACCGCCTACAGCCATGGGTGGCGGCAGGTGAAGCTCTACTTCATGTGCGGGCTGCCGACCGAGACGGACGACGATGTGCTGCAGATCGCCGAGCTGGCCGCCAAGGTGATCAAGACCGGCCGCGACGCGTCGGGTCGGCGGGACATCCGCTGCACAGTGTCCATCGGCGGCTTCGTCCCCAAGCCGCACACGCCGTTCCAGTGGGCGGCGCAGCTCGACCACGTCACGACCGATGAGCGGCTGCGCAAGCTGCGCGAGGCAATCCGCGCCGACCGCGACTATGGCAAGGCGATCGGCCTGCGCTATCACGACGGCGAGCCGGGCATCGTCGAGGGATTGCTGTCCCGCGGCGACCGGCGCGTCGGTGAGGTGATCCGTGCGGTGTGGGCCGACGGCGGGCGGTTCGACGGCTGGGGCGAGCACTTCTCGTTCCGGCGGTGGATGGACTCCGCGAACGCGGCGCTGGCCCCGTACGGTGTCGACGTCGACTGGTTCACCACCCGCGAGCGCGAGTACGCCGAGGTGCTGCCGTGGGACCACCTCGACTCCGGTCTCGACCGCGACTGGTTGTGGGAGGACTGGCAGGACGCCATCGACCCGAGCGGCGCCGTCGAAGTCGACGACTGCCGCTGGACTCCGTGCTTCGACTGCGGGGTGTGCCCGCAGATGGGCACCGAGATCCAGGTCGGTCCCACGGGGCACACGTTGCTGCCGCTGACCGTCGTGGGCGCTCCGGCCGCCGTGCTCGCCGACGCGTGAGTCACGACGGCTACGTCGTCCGCCGCGCTGCGGACGCGGACGTGTTCGCGCTGGGCGCGCTGCGCCGGGCGTGGGTGGAGGAGATGGACGGGCCTGTACTCGACGAGTCGTTCGAGGGGCGTTTCGCCGCCTGGTACGACGTCGAGGCAACCCACCGGCTGACCTGGCTGGCACAGTCAGGCGGGCTCCCGGTCGGGATGCTCAATCTGTCGGTCTTCACGCGCATGCCGAAGCCCGGCCGCTCGACCCAGCAATGGGCGTACGTCTCCAACGTGTTCGTCCACGCCGAGCACCGCGACGGCGGCGTCGGGCGGTTGTTGCTCGACGCCGCCATCGACGAGTCGCGCTCGCGCGGGTTCGTCCGGCTGGTGCTCAACCCGACGGAGCGGGCGGTGCCGTTCTACGAGCGCGCGGGGTTCCGGCCATCGCAGCTGCTCCAGCTCGACCTCTGACGGCGCGGCCACCGCGCACTGGGCGCATTTCGGTTGCTGGAGCGACGCTGGGGCGCCCCAGCACAGGGGTGACTGCGGCGCCAGGGGCGCTTTTCGGTTGCTGGAGCGACGCTGGGGCGCCCCAGCGTGGGTCGAGTGGCGCTGGATGGCCCCCACCTCGAGGCCCCTGCCCGCCCACGCAAGTCTTGCAAGCGGTTTGCGCGAGATGCTCTATGCTTGCGCTCATGGCGCGTCGGTTGGCGGAAGTCGCTCAGAAGGTCGGCGTCAGCGAGGCCACCGTGAGCAGGGTGCTCAACGGGAAGCCGGGGGTGTCCGACGCCACTCGTGACGCGGTGCTGACTGCGCTCGATGTGCTCGGCTATGAGCGGCCGACCAAGCTGCGCGGTGAGCGGGCGCGGCTCGTCGGACTTGTGCTCCCCGAGCTGCAGAACCCGATCTTCCCTGCTTTCGCCGACGCGGTCGGCAGCGCGCTTGCGCAACAGGGGTTCACACCCGTGCTGTGCACGCAGACCGCGGGCGGCGTCTCCGAGGCTGACTATGTGGAGCTGCTCCTGCAGCAACACGTCTCCGGCGTGGTCTTCGCCGGTGGGTTGTACGCGCAGGCCGATGCGCCCCATGAGCACTACGAGCGACTCGCCGATCTCCGGCTGCCCGCGGTCCTCGTCAACGCGGCCATCCCCGAGCTCGACTTTCCCCGAGTCTCCTGCGACGACGCCGTCGCGGTAGAGCAGGGGATGGGACACCTGATCTCGTTGGGGCACACCCGCATCGGCCTGGTGCTCGGCCCCGGCGACCACATGCCCTCCACCCGCAAGCTCGAGGCGGCCCACACCCTGGCCCGTCGCGCCGGGCTGGATCTCCCGGACGAGTTCGTCGAGCACACGCTCTTCTCGCTCGAGGGCGGCCAGGCTGCCGCGTCACGGCTGCTCAAGCGGGGGGTTACCGCCGTTGTGTGCGCCAGTGACCCGCTGGCTCTCGGTGCCGTACGGGCTGCGCGGCGGGCCGGCCTCTCGGTGCCGAGGGACGTCAGCGTGGTCGGCTATGACGACTCCGCGCTCATGAACTGCACGGATCCGCCGCTCACGACCCTGCGGCAGCCCATCGACGCGATGGGCCGGGCCACGGTCGACCTCCTGGTCGCGCAGATCGACCGCGGCGCGATCGCGACCGACGAGCTGCTCTTCGAGCCCGAACTCGTCGTCCGCGGGTCTACCGGCCCGGTGGCCACGGCCGCCTAAGCCGCCTCGCGCTCGACGCACCCCACCGCACAGCCGCCTGAATGGTCGGCCGTGCGTCCGTCACCCATGCATCGACACCGTTATCAAATCGAGTTCTTGCATAACCTCGTCAAAACCTTGCGGTCATCTGGTGATGACTACTAGCGTCAAGTCGTCAACCCGTCGTCAGGACAGCCGATTTCTGATGAGGAGTGTGCGCCCGTGACGCACCCACCCGCCTCAGGCGCCCACGACTGGTGGCGCGGCGCGGTGATCTACCAGGTATACGTGCGCAGCTTCGCCGACGGCACCGGCGATGGGACGGGCGACCTGGCCGGGGTGCGAGCGCGGCTGCCCTACCTGCGCGACCTGGGTGTCGATGCCATCTGGTTCAACCCCTGGTACGCCTCGCCGATGGCCGACGGCGGCTACGACGTCGCCGACTACCGGGCGATCGAGCCGGACTTCGGCACGCTGGCCGAGGCCGAGGCGCTCATCACGGAGGCCCTGGACCTTGGCATCCGGACCGTGGTGGACGTTGTCCCCAACCACCTCTCCGACCAGCACCCGTGGTTCCAGGCCGCTCTCGCCGTTGGGCCGGGAGCCCCGGAGCGTGATCGGTTCTGGTTCCGCCCCGGTCGCGGCGACGCCGGCGAGGAACCGCCGAACGGCTGGTCGTCGATCTTCGGTGGCTCGGCCTGGACCCGCACCAAGAACCCCGACGGGACTCCCGGCGAGTGGTACCTGCACCTGTTCGCGCCCGAGCAGCCCGACCTCAACTGGGACCACCCCGATGTCCGCGCCGAGCACGAGGACATCCTGCGGTTCTGGTTCGACCGCGGCGCCGCGGGCGTTCGCATCGACTCGGCTGCGCTCCTGGTGAAGGACGCCACGCTGCCTGAGCTCGTGGGCGCCTATGGCCCCGGCCGGCACCCGCACACCGACCGAGACGGGCTGCACGACATCTACCGCGGCTGGCGTCAGGTGGCGGAGTCGTACGGCGCCGACCGGGTGCTCATCGGCGAGATCTGGCTCCCCGACGCCGAGCGGTTCGCGCTCTACCTGCGTGCGGACGAGCTGCACACGGCGTTCAACTTCGACTTCCTCGCCTGCCCTTGGGACGCCGCCCGGCTGCGCGCGTCCATCGACACGACGCTGGCGGCCCACGCACCGGTGGGGGCGCCCGCGACCTGGGTGCTGTCGAACCACGACGTGACCCGACCGGTCACGCGCTACGGGAGGGAGGACACGTCTTTTGCCTTCGAGCACAAGCGGGTCGGCACCCCCACCGACCTCGAGCTCGGCAACCGGCGGGCGCGCGCGGCGGCGCTGCTCGCCATGGCGCTGCCGGGATCGTTCTACCTCTACCAGGGCGAGGAGCTGGGGCTGCCCGAGGTCGAGGACCTGCCCGTCGACCAGCTGCAAGACCCGATGTACTTCCGCTCCGGCGGCAGTGACCCCGGCCGCGACGGCTGCCGCGTACCCATGCCGTGGTCGGGTGATCACCCGCCGTACGGCTTCGTCCTGGGCGACGCCGCCGCGGAGCCCTGGCTCCCGCAACCAGCCGACTGGGCGCGCCTGACGGTGGAGGCTCAGCTCCGCGACCCCGACTCGATCCTCGCCCTGTACCGCGCGGCGCTGCGGCTCCGCCGCGACGAGCCGGGGCTCGGCGACGGCTCATTCACCTGGATCGACGCACCCGCCGGCGTTCTCGCCTTCCGGCGCAGCGACGAGTTCGCGTGCGTCATCAACCTGAGCGGCCGGCCGGTCGATCCACCCGACCACCAGGAGGTCCTGCTCGCCAGCGGTCCGCTGGCGGGTGGGCAGCTCCCCACCGACACCGCGGCCTGGCTGCGGCTCTCATCAGCAACCACCAGGAACTAGGCAGCTCAACGAAGAGGGGAAGCGAACCATGGCCACCAACAGGAAGACAGCGCTGGCGGTTCTCGCCACGCTGGCCGCGACGAGCGTGCTCGCCGCGTGCGGCAGCGATGACGGCGACGGCGGCACCAGCGGCGGCGACGGCGACAAGCTCAAGCTGAGCGTGGTCTCGCTCAAGCCGGGCAGCGAGCCGGCTGCCTTCGAGGCGTTCAACACGCAGGTCGAGGAGTTCGAGGCCGCCAACTCCGACATCGACATCGAGGGTGTCGAGTACCAGTGGGAGGCTCCGACGTTTGCCGCCCAACTGGCCGGCGGCACGCTGCCCACCGTCTTCGAGATCCCGTTCACCGACGGCAAGACGCTCATCGAGAACGAGCAGATCGCCGACCTCAGTGACTTCGTCGGGGAGTACGACTGGGCCGAGTCGCTCAACCCCAACGTCGCTGAAGCGGGGAGAGACGACAGCGGCAACATCTTCGCCGTGCCCAAGGAGGGCTACGGGATCGGCCTGCACTACAACCGCACGCTTTTCCAGCAGGCGGGGCTCGACCCCGACAAGCCGCCGACATCGTGGGCCGAGGTTCGCGACTACGCCAAGCAGATCGCGGACAAGACCGGCCAGGCGGGCTACGCCCAGATGACCAAGGACAACACCGGCGGCTGGATGCTCACCACGCTGACCTACGCCTTCGGCGGGCGCCTGCAGGAGGGCGACCGTGACTCGGCGACGTCGACCATCGACAACGGCCAGACCCAGGAGGCCCTCGAGACTCTCCAGGCGATGCGCTGGGAGGACAACTCGATGGGCAGCGAGTTCCTCTATGACTGGACTGGCATCAACCAGGCCTTCGCCGCAGGCAAGATCGGTATGTATATGACGGGGTCCGACGTCTACACGTCGCTGTCCCGGGAAAACCAGATCAACCCGGACGACTACGGTCTGGCGGCTCTCCCGCTCGCCGACGGCGGCGACGCCGGTGTGCTGGGCGGTGGCACCCTCATCGCGGTCAGCGCCAAGGCGTCCGACGAGGAGAAGGAAGCCGCGGCGAAGTGGATCGACTTCTACTACATGCAGAAGCTGGTCAACGAGGACCGTGCTGTCGCGGACGCCAAGACCCTTTCCGAGACCGACCAGCCGGTGGGAACCCCGGTGCTGCCGGTGTTCGACAAGGCGCAGTACGACCAGTCGCGTGAGTGGATCGCCGACTACATCAACGTTCCGCTGGACCAGATGTCCTCGTTCACCGACAACATCTTCAACCAGCAGATCGTCGGGGAGCCGACGGCCCACACGCAGGAGGTCTACGCCGTCCTCGACTCGGTCGTGCAGACAGTCCTGACGACACAGGGTGCCAACATCGGCGACCTGCTCTCGCAGGCCCAGTCCCAGGCGCAGAACATCATCGACCAGGGCTGAGCCCTACCACCGACGCGGCTCGGCCGGGAGCGATGGCCCACCTCCCGGCCGAGCCAGCACCATCTCGTCACAACGAAGGGATTCGTGCATGAGCAGCGTCGACGTCGACGCAGAAGTCGTCACTCGCCGGCCGCAGCGATCGCCCGTCACCTGGGCGCGCAGCGGGGGGCTATCGACGCTGGCCTTCCTGCTGCCGATGCTGATCATCTTCGGGGTGTTCTCCTGGTACCCCATCGCCCGGGCCGTCGTCATGAGCTTCCAGGAGACCAACCTCGTCACCGCCGCATCGTGGGTCGGGCTCGAGAACTTCCGCGACGTCTTTGCCGATCCGCTGCTGTGGACCGCAGTCAAGAACACGCTGTACTTCGCCTTGCTGGCACTCATCTTCGGCTACCCGGTCCCACTGGTCCTGGCCGTGCTGATGAGCGAGGTCCGCCGGCGACGTGGCATCTATACCGCCCTGGCATACCTGCCGGTGGTCGTGCCGCCCGTTGTGGCCGTACTGCTGTGGAAGTTCTTCTTCGACGCCAGCCCCACGGGCGTCTTCAACACGATCCTCGGGTGGGTCGGCCTCGGCCCCTTCCCCTGGCTGCAGTCGACCACGTGGGCGATGCCGTCGTTGGTGCTCGAGGCCACCTGGGCGGCCGCCGGCGGCACTGTGATCATCTACCTCGCCGCGTTGACGAGCGTGCCGCCGGAGCTGTACGACGCGGCTGAGGTCGACGGTGCGTCGATCTGGCGAAAGGTCTGGCACGTCACGATGCCGCACATGCGCGGCGTCATGCTCGTCCTCCTGATCCTGCAGATCATCGGCACCGCCCAGGTGTTCCTCGAGCCGTTCCTGTTCACCGGCGGCGGGCCGGCCAACTCGACCCTGACCGTCATGCTGCTCATCTACAACTACGCCTTCGGCAACAGCCTCGGTAGCGACTACGGCGCCGCGACCGCGTTGAGCGTGATGCTCGCGGCGTTCCTGGCCGTCATGTCGGCCGTCTACTTCCGCCTCACCAAGAGCTGGAGCACGTCATGACCACCCCGGTGCAGTCTGTGGCTCCGGTCCCCGTGCCGGTGCCTCAGGCTCCGCCAACGCCGCCGCCGACCGGCCGGCGCCGCGGCCGCCGGGGAGCGTCGGACGGTGACCGGGGCATCGTGTCGGCCAGTGACCGGCGTCGCCGGGTCGTCCGCGGATCGCTCGGGCTGAGCAACGGACTGCTGCTCGCCATCCTCGTGGTCGTCGGGCTCGGGCCGATCCTCTGGCTGGCCAAAGCCGCGATCACGCCGACTCAAGACACCCTGCGTGAGCCGCTGGCGCTGTTCCCCAACGGGGTCGACTGGGCCAACCTGTCGACGGCGTGGACGACCGCCAACATCGACCTGCACTTCGTCAACACCGTCTGGGTCGCGGCCGGCTCGTGGCTGTCGCAGATCGTGGTCGCGACCACGGCGGGCTACGCCCTGTCCGTGCTGCGCCCGAAGTACGGCCCGATTCTCACCGCGGCCGTCCTCGCGACGCTACTCGTACCGTCGGTCGTCCTTCTGGTGCCGCTCTACCTGACCGTCATCGACGTCCCGGGCCTCAACGTCAACCTCATCAACTCGTTCTGGGCCGTGTGGCTGCCCGCCGGTGCCAGCGCGTTCAACGTGGTCCTGGTCAAGCGGTTCTTCGACAACCTGCCGCGGGAGATCTTCGAGGCGGCTCGCGTCGACGGAGCCGGCCCGTTCCGGCTGTTCTGGTCGGTCGTGCTGCCGATGTCGCGACCGATCCTCGGCGTGGTGTCCGTCTTCGCGGTCGTGGCCGCCTGGAAGGACTACCTGTGGCCGCTGCTCGTCCTACCCGACCCGCAGAAGCAGCCGCTATCCGTCCGGCTCCCCGCCATGGCAGGCGTCGTCGAGCTGGACGTCCTGCTCGCCTCCTTGCTGATCTCCACGGCGTTCCCGATCGTGCTGTTCCTCGCCTTCCAGCGGCTGTTCCTGCGCGGCGCCGGTCTGGGCGGAGCGGTCAAGGGCTGATCGCGGTCCGGAGACAATGGCAGGCATGTCCCGCCAGCCGCCGAGCAGCCAGGCCCCCGTCGTGCAGCGGCTGCGGGTTCGTTACGCCAAGCGCGGCCGGCTGCGGTTCACCAGCCACCGGGACTTCCAGCGAGCCTTCGAACGCGCCTTGCGCCGGGCCGACGTGCCCATCGCCTTCTCTCAGGGCTTCAGCCCACACCCGCGGGTGTCCTACGCGAACGCCGCTCCGACCGGCGCCGCGAGCGAGGCGGAGTACCTGGAGATCGGCGTCTCGGCGCGGTGCGAGCCGGAGCACGTGCGGGAGGCGCTCGACGCGGCGCTACCGCCCGGGCTGGACGTGCTCGAGGTGGTCGAGGCCGGCCGCGGCTCCCTCGCGGATCGTCTCGAGGGGTCCGTCTGGGAGCTGCGCCTTCCGGGCGTCGACGCGGAGTCGGCGGCCGGCGCGGTCGAGGCCTTCCTCGCGGCGGACCGTGTCGAGGTCGAGCGGTTGACCAAGAACGGCGTACGCACGTTCGACGCCCGCGGCGCCGTGGTCGCCATGGACGTTGCCCCGGCGGACGGCCGCGAGGCGGAGACCGGCCCCTGTGCGATACTGAGGTTGGTCGTACGGCACGGCACGCCGACCGTCCGACCCGACGACGTCCTCGCCGGACTCCGTCGCGTGGCCCCCTTCGAGCCTCCCGCGCCACCCCAGGCGACACGGCTCGGGCAGGGCCCGCTCGACGAGAACTCCGGCACGGTCGGCGACCCGATGGCGCCCGACCGCGACGCTGCCCCAGGGCTGGCGGACGCGGCGGTGCCCGAGCCGGCGACTGACGCCTGACGGAGGTCGCGTCGCCACAGACTTGATCGTCCTGCTCGGCGCCACCGTGCAGGACCACGAACTTGCAGCCTCCGCGCGGCGTCCCGGTCGACACCGACCGATGCGCCCGGGGGCTCGACGGGAGACTGACAACCGAATGACGGACATCGAGACGGTCGGTACCGAACCGACTGCCGAGCACCCTGTCGCTGACACCAGCGAATCAACAACTCCAAAGCCACGGCGCCGCCGCGCGGCGTCCCGACCCGTAGGCCCGCCCCAGACCGGCGAGCCGGCCGGGGAGACCGAGGCCGCAGCGCCGATCGAGGAGCCAAGCACCCCGGCGCCGCGCCGCCGTACCCGCAAGACCGCGGCCGGCCCCGGCTCCGGAGGCGGAGGTCGCGGCCGAGGCCGCGCCGCCCACCGAGGAACCCACAAAGGAACCCACCAAGCCCGCCCGGCGCCGCCGCGCGAGCAAGACCGCCGCTGCACCCGCAGCGGAACCCGCCACCGACGTCGACCCGGACTTGGCGCTCGGGACTGACACGACCCACGCGGAAGCGACGATCGAGGCTGAGGTGATCGTCGAGGCGGAGCCGGCTAGCCGCTCCCGCCGCCCGCGCACCGCGGCCCCGACGTTCATCGCCCCAGGACCGCTTTTCCAGGAGCCCGTGTCCGAGCGCGCCACCGCCGCGCTCATCGGCGGCGACGACATCGTCCTCGACGAGGAGTCCGAGGAGACGGAAGAGGCTGCCGACGACGACCAGGAGGCAGGCGCGCGGCGTCGTCGCCGGCGTCGCGGCGGCCGTGGCCGCCGTCGCACGGGCGACGACGAGACCGCCGAGACCGCCGAGACCGCCGAGGAGTCCGAGGCCGCTCCGGCTGAGCCCGAGGAGGAGGCCGAGGAGCAGGAGGCCGACGAGCCGCAGGAGTCCGACCTCGACGAGGCCGGCGACCGCGCCGGCACCTCGCGGCGGCGCCGCCGGCGGCGTCGCCGCGGCGAAGGCACCGACATCGCTCCGGACGACCCGGACCAGACCGTCGTCCGCGTCCGCGAGCCGCGCGACCGTACGACCGACGACGTCACCGCGCTGAAGGGCTCCACGCGCATCGAGGCGAAACGGCAGCGTCGCCGCGAAGGTCGCGAGGCCGGGCGCCGGCGCCCGCCGATCCTCAGCGAGTCCGAGTTCCTCGCCCGGCGCGAGGCGGTTAAGCAGGTGATGGTCGTACGCCAGGTCGGCGACCGCACGCAGATCGCGGTCCTCGAGGACGGCATCCTCGTGGAGCACTACGTGAGCCGCGCGACCCAGCAGTCGCTGATCGGCAACGTCTACCTCGGCCGGGTGCAGAACGTCCTCCCCGCCATGGAGGCGGCTTTCGTCGACATCGGCCGCGGTCGCAACGCGGTCCTCTACGCGGGCGAGGTCGACTGGGACCTGCTCGGCGACGCGGGGCAGCCCAAGCGCATCGAGTCGGCACTCAAGTCCGGCCAGAGCGTGCTCGTCCAGGTCACCAAGGACCCGATCGGCCACAAGGGCGCCCGGCTCACCAGCCAGGTCAGCCTCCCCGGCCGATACCTGGTCTACGTGCCAGGCGGGTCGATGAGCGGCATCAGCCGCAAGCTGCCCGACACCGAGCGATCCCGGCTCAAGAGCATTCTCAAGGGGGTGGTCCCCGAGGACGCCGGCGTGATCGTGCGCACGGCCGCCGAGGGCGCCACCGAGGCCGAGCTCACCCAGGATGTCGAGCGCCTCGCGGCGCAGTGGGCCGACATCGAGAAGAAGGCGCAGTCGGCCAACGCGCCCGCGCTGCTCTACGGCGAGCCCGACCTCACCGTGAAGGTCGTGCGTGACCTGTTCAACGAAGACGTCAGCGAGCTCGTCGTGCAGGGCGAGGAGGCGTGGGAGACGGTCGAGTCGTACGTGAAGTTCGTCGCGCCGCACCTGCGTGACCGGCTCCTCAAGCACACCGGCACCGTCGACGTCCTCGCCGCGCATCGCATCGACGAGCAGATCGCCAAGGCCCTGGACCGCAAGGTGTGGCTCCCGTCGGGCGGATCGCTCGTCATCGACCGCACCGAAGCGATGACCGTCGTGGACGTCAACACCGGCAAGTTCACCGGGTCGGGCGGCAACCTCGAGGAGACGGTGACCCGCAACAACCTGGAGGCGGCCGAGGAGATCGTCCGCCAGCTCAGGCTGCGCGACATCGGCGGCATCATCGTGGTCGACTTCATCGACATGGTGCTCGAGAGCAACCGCGACCTGGTGCTGCGACGGCTCGTCGAATGCCTCGGCCGCGACCGCACCAAGCACCAGGTGGCGGAGGTCACGTCCCTGGGGCTGGTCCAGATGACCCGAAAGAAGATCGGCACGGGTCTGCTCGAGGCGTTCTCCGAGCCGTGCGAGTGCTGCAACGGGCGAGGCCTGATGGTCCACCTCGAGCCGATCGAGCCGAAGGGCAAGCAGCGCACGAGCGAATCCGGCCCGGCGACCGTGTCGGGGGAGTCGGGCGGAAAGCGCAGCCGGCGCTCCGGTCGGTCCAAGGAGCCGGCCGCCCCGGCTGCCGCGCCAGTCGAGCACGACGGCCCCAGCGCCGCGGAGATCCTCGCCAAGGTGGCCTCGGCAACGGGGCATCACGACGAGGAGCCCGCGGCGACCATGGAGCATGTGTCGGCTCACGGAGGTCGGCCACGGAGCCGGAGACGGCCACCGAGGCGGCGCCGGCCAAGCCGCGTCGGCGCCGGGCAGCCACCCGCAAGGCTGGGCCGGCGACCCCGGTTGCGTGACCAAGGGCGCGGAGTGGCCGGTTTGACCCGGCCACCTGCGATTCCGTACCCTTGACCGTCGGCGCAGGTCGCGCCCAACAAGCATGTACGCCCGCACCCCTGTCATGGCGCGTGCAGGCATGCGCAAGCGAAGCAGTCCCTTCGAGGAAGTGAGTCCGCGGTGTACGCGATCGTCCGCAGCGGTGGCCGTCAGCAGAAGGTCTCCGTCGGTGACGTCATCGAGATCGACCGACTTGATGGCAAGACCGGTGACAGCGTCACCCTCCCGGCGCTCCTTCTCGTCGACGGCGAGACCGTCACGACCGACGCCGACGTGCTCGCCGGCGTGACCGTGACCGCCGAGGTGCTCGGCGCCACCAAGGGTCCCAAGATCAGGATCCTGCGCTACAAGAACAAGACCGGCTACCGCCGCCGCCAGGGTCACCGCCAGCACTACACCCAGGTCAAGGTCACCGGGATCGACTCGAAGTAGGCGCTGTCGGCGACAGCATCTGCATCACATAGGGAGCTTGAGCAATGGCACACAAGAAGGGCGCCTCGTCCAGCAGGAACGGGCGCGACTCCAACGCGCAGCGGCTGGGCGTCAAGCGCTTCGGCGGCCAGCTCGTCAACGCGGGCGAGATCATCGTCCGGCAGCGCGGCACGCACTTCCACCCCGGTGACAACGTCGGCCGCGGCAGCGACGACACGCTGTTCGCCAAGGCCGCCGGCGCGGTCGAGTTCGGCACCAAGCGCGGGCGCAAGGTCGTCAACATCGTCGCGGCCGGGGAGTGACCCCCGCCAGCACAGCATCAGCAACGTCAGTCGAGGGCGGGCCGGTCATAGGCCCGCCCTCGCTGTCTGTCCAAGCCAGACTGAGCTAGGCACCAGACGAAGGAGGAGTCCCATGGCGATCCCGACCTTCGTCGACCGCGTGTCGCTGCACGTGACCGCCGGCAACGGCGGCAACGGCGTCGCGTCCGTGCACCGCGAGAAGTTCAAGCCGCTCGGCGGCCCTGATGGCGGCAACGGCGGCCGCGGCGGTGACGTGATCCTCGTCGTGGACCCGCAGACCACGACGCTGCTCGACTACCACCGCTCGCCGCACCGGCGGGCCACCAACGGCGCCCAAGGCGCGGGCGACAACCGCAGCGGCGCCGACGGCCATGACCTGCTCCTTGCGGTGCCCGACGGCACCCTCGTGACCACGCCCGGCGGCAAGGTGCTCGTCGACCTTGTCGGGGAAGGCACGTCATTCGTCGTGGCCCAAGGCGGCCGGGGCGGGCTCGGCAACGCCGCGCTCGCGTCGTCGCGTCGCAAGGCGCCGGGGTTCGCCCTCAAGGGTGAGCCGGGCGAGACCCGCGATGTGATGCTCGAGCTCAAGTCGGTCGCCGACGTGGGCCTCGTGGGGTTCCCGAGCGCCGGCAAGTCCAGCCTGATCGCCGCGATCTCCGCGGCCCGGCCCAAGATCGCCGACTACCCGTTCACGACCCTGGTGCCCAACCTCGGCGTCGTCGAGGCCGGCGACGTCCGGTTCACGGTCGCCGACGTACCCGGCCTGATCGAGGGCGCCAGCGACGGCCGAGGGCTCGGCCACGACTTCCTGCGCCACATCGAGCGCTGCAAGGTGCTCGTCCACGTCATCGACTGCGCGACGCTCGAGCCCGGCCGTGACCCGATCTCCGACCTCGACGTCATCGAGGCCGAGCTCGCCGCGCATGGCGGCCTTGACGACCGGCCGCGGCTCGTCGTGCTCAACAAGATCGACGTCCCAGAGGCGCGCGAGCTCGCCGAGTTCGTACGACCCGATCTCGCCGCGCGCGGCCTGGAGACGTACGAGGTGTCCGCCGCCACCCACGCGGGGTTGCGCGAGCTGACCTTCGGCCTGGCCCGCATCGTCGCGGCGGCGCGAGCCGCCGAGCCGGCGCGGGAGGCCACCCGCATCGTCATCCGGCCGGCGGCCGTCGACGACAGCGGATTCACCGTGACCCGAGAGGCCGGCGGCTTCCGGGTGCGCGGAGTCAAGCCGGAGCGCTGGGTGCGGCAGACCGACTTCAGCAACGACGAGGCCGTCGGCTTCCTGGCCGACCGGCTGGCCCGGCTCGGCGTCGAGGAACAGCTGGTCGCCCAGGGGGCGCAGCCTGGCGACGCAGTGCTCATCGGCCCCGAGGACAACGCCGTGGTGTTCGACTGGGAGCCGACCTTGGAGGCCGGCGCCGAGCTGCTGTACGGACCGCGCGGCAGCGACCCCAGGCTGGAAGGACGCTGACGTCGGTGACGCAGCACGCGCGAGAGCCGGTCGCCGCAGCGCGCCGTGTCGTCGTCAAGGTGGGCTCGTCGTCACTCACGACCGTTGACGGGGGACTCGACCCGGATCGGCTTCAGTCGCTGGTCGACTCGCTCGCCGCCCTACGGCAACGCGGCTCCGACGTGGTGCTGGTCTCGTCAGGGGCGATCGCAGCAGGGCTCGCTCCGCTGCACCTGCGCAAGCGACCTCGGGATCTCGCCTCGCAGCAGGCCGCGGCAAGCGTCGGCCAGGGGCTGCTGGTGGCCCGTTACACGGCCGCCTTTGCGGCGTACGGCCTCACGGTGGGGCAGGTGCTGCTCACCGTTGATGACGTGACGCGTCGGGCGCACTACCGCAACGCCTACCGGACCCTGCACCGGCTCATCGACCTCGGCGTGGTCCCGGTCGTCAACGAGAACGACACCGTCGCCACGCACGAGATCCGCTTCGGTGACAACGACCGGTTGGCCGTCGCTCGTCGCGCAGCTCGTACACGCCGATCTGCTGGTGCTGCTGTCCGACGTCGACGCGCTCTATGACAAGGACCCACGGGAGCCGGGGGCGCAGCGTGTCGACGTCATCGACGATGTCGAGCAGCTGCCGGGGATCACGCTCGGCTCGAACGGCGCCGCGGGTGTCGGCACCGGCGGCATGGTCACCAAGGTGGAGGCGGCACGCATCGCCACAGGCTCCGGCATCGAGGTCGTGCTGACCTCGGCAACGCAGGCGGCGGCCGCGTTCGCGGGCGAGAGCGTCGGGACCTGGTTCCGGCCACGCGAGCGGCGCGCGCGGACGCGGCTGCTGTGGCTGGCGCACGCCACCGAGGGGCGCGGTCGGCTGCATCTCGACGACGGCGCCGTGCGGGCCATCGTCGTGCGACGCAAGTCGTTGCTGCCCGCTGGGATCACCGACGTGGACGGCGTATTCACCGCCGGTGACCCGGTCGATCTGGTCGACCCGACGGGGCGTGCCGTCGCGCGCGGCCTCGTCAACTACGGCTCGTCGGAGCTCCCGGGACTGCTCGGCCGGGACACCCGGGAGCTGGCCCGTGAGCTGGGGCCCGAGTACGAGCGGGAGGTCGTGCACCGCGACGACCTCGTGGTGCTCGTGCGCAACTGACTCCTGCTGACGCATTGTTGGGCGAAAAGCCCGTTCTGGCAGCGTGGATTCTGCTTTGCTTACGCTCAGGAACGCTCGGCCCTGGAGGTGACGTGACAGCACCGCACAGTGCGCTGTATTGGCACGTCACCGTCACCGTCGCTGGTGACACACATTCCCTGACTGAGGTCGAACGCGGGCTCAGCCGCCTCGCCGACGAGCATCCGTTTCTCCTCGCCGGTCGATACGACCAAGCGCGTGCCGAGGTCTCCTACTGGGAGGAGGCCCGCGACGCCAACGAGGCGTCGGCACTGGCATTGCGCATGTGGGAGACACATCGTTCGGATGCCGAGCTTCCGGACTGGCACGTGGTGGGGCTCGAGGTGCACGAGCGCGATGCCTACCACCACCGGGGTGACAAGCTCCACGGTCTCGCCGTGGGCGACGTCAAGCTCTTCTGACCACACGCGCACGTACCCTGGACACCATGAGCGCAGAAATCGCGACTGCGGTGCTGGACGTCGCCGGGCGCGCCCGCGCAGCGGCCACCGACCTTGCCGTCGCGTCGACTGCCGACAAGAACGCGGCGCTGCTGGCGATGGCCGACGCGCTGGTCGCTGCCACCGACCAAGTCCTCGCGGCCAACGCCGACGATGTCTCTCGTGCCCGGGAGGCCGGGGTGATCGACGCGGTGCTCGACCGGCTGCGCCTCGATGCCGCCCGGGTCGCCGCCATGGCCGGCGGGCTCCGACAGGTGGCTGCGCTGCCCGACCCCATCGGGGAGGTGGTCCGGGGCTACCGGCTGCCCAACGGCCTCGACGTCTCCCAGGTGCGGGTGCCGTTCGGCGTCGTCGGCATCATCTACGAGAACCGCCCCAACGTCACCGCCGACGCGGCGGGCCTCTGCCTCAAGAGCGGCAACGCCGTTCTGTTGCGGGGCTCGACCTCGGCGCTCGCGTCCAACGAGGCGATCGTCGAGGTGCTGCGCGCCGCTGTCGCCGGGGCCGGTCTGCCGGCTGACGCGGTGCAGCTCGTACCCGGTGCCGGGCACGAGCCGGCCAAGCACCTGATGCGTGCGCGCGGCTTTGTCGATGTGCTCATCCCGCGTGGCGGTGCCGGCCTGATCCGCAGCGTGGTCGACGAGTCGACCGTGCCGGTGATCGAGACCGGGGTGGGCAACTGCCATGTCTACGTCGACGCCGACGCCGACCTCGACATGGCGCTGGAGATCCTGGTCAACTCCAAGACGCAGCGTCCGAGTGTCTGCAACGCAGCCGAGACGCTGCTCGTGCACGCCGACATCGCAGACGAGTTCCTGCCGCGGGCGCTGGCGGCGTTGCACGAAGCCGGGGTCACTGTGCACGGCGACAAGCTGGTGCAGTCCTACAGCGCCGACGTGGTGCCGGCGACGTCCGAGGACTTCGACATCGAATACCTGTCGCTCGACATCGCGGCCAGCGTCGTCGACTCGCTGGAGACGGCCGTTTCGCACATCCGCCGCCACGGCACCGGCCACACCGAGGCGATCGTCACCCGCTCGCAGGCGGCCGCCCGCCGGTTCACCGCGACCGTCGACTCGGCAGCGGTGCTTGTCAACGCGTCGACGCGGTTCACCGACGGCGAGGAGCTCGGCTTCGGCGCCGAGATCGGCATCTCGACACAGAAGCTGCACGCCCGCGGGCCCATGGGCCTGCGCGAGCTGACCTCGACGACCTACGTGATCGTCGGTGACGGCCAGGTGCGGACGTAGCCGCTCCGCTGGTTGGTCGCGCTCGCCTCCACACCAAAGAACGGTGCGTCGGCTCGCCGCTCCGCTACGCTGCCGCCATGACCGCGACCGTGCTGATCGCCGCCGAGACGACCCATGTCGAGAGAGACACCAACCCCGAGATCTGGGGCATCAGCGCTCTCGTGATCCTGTTCTCGCTGCTGCTCATCACGATCGCGTTCGGCAGGGGTCGTCCGCACGCGTGACGCGGCCGGGGGAGCTGTGACCGAGCCCAGCGCGGCGGGCCGGCGGCGCGTCGGCATCATGGGCGGCACGTTCGACCCGATCCATCACGGCCACCTGGTCGCCGCCAGCGAGGTGCAGGCCTGGTTCGCGCTCGACGAGGTGGTCTTCGTCCCGACCGGGCAGCCATGGCAGAAGCGCGAGAGCCCGGTGTCGGCCGCCGAGGACCGCTACCTCATGACGGTGATCGCCACCGCCTCCAATCCACGCTTCTCGGTCAGCCGGGTCGACATCGACCGGGCCGGCCCCACCTACACCGTCGACACGCTGCGCGACCTGCACACGCAGTTCGGCGGCGACGTCGAGCTCTACTTCATCACCGGTGCCGACGCGCTGGCCAAGATCTTGACCTGGCGCGATGCCGACGAGCTGTTCGAGCTGGCCCATTTCGTCGGCTGTACGCGACCTGGGCACACCCTCTCGACCGAGGGCCTTCCGGGGGACAAGGTGACTCTCGTCGAGATCCCTGCGCTGGCGATCTCCTCCACCGAGTGCCGGGAGCGGGCGCGGGCGGGGCAGCCGATCTGGTACCTCGTGCCGGACGGCATCGTGCAGTACGTGAGCAAGCGTGGCCTGTATGCGAAGACGTGAGATCCTTGGACGTCCGCTGAGGCCGTACGGAAGGTAGGCAGTTGCCCGCATCCACCCGGGCCATAGAGCTCGTGACCGCGGCAGCGGAAGCGGCCGCCGACAAGCTGGCCGACGACATCGTCGCCTACGACGTCACCGAGCACTTCGCGATCACCGACGCCTTCCTGCTCTGCTCCGCCCCCAACGACCGCCAGGTCAAGGCGATCGTCGACGCCGTCGAGGACCGGCTGCGCACGCTGGGGGTCAACGTGGCTCGCCGTGAAGGGGAGCGCGAGGGGCGCTGGGTCCTGCTCGACTTCGTCGAGATCGTCGTGCATGTCCAGCACTCCGAGGAACGGGTGTTCTACGCCCTGGAGCGGCTCTGGAAGGACAGCCCCATCATCCCCTTGCCCGACACCGTCCGCGTCGGCCGCTCGGGTGGCGCCGGCGGCGACGATTCCGCGTCGTGAGCCCGTTCAACCCGCCCAACACCGGGGCGCGTCGCATCGTGCTGTGGCGACACGGGCGTACGGAGTGGAACGCGGCCGGCCGGTTCCAGGGCCAGGAGGACATCGCGCTCGACGACGCCGGACGAGAACAGGCGCTGCGCGCCGCTCGGTTGCTGGCCTCCCTCGAGCCCGACGCCATCGTGAGCTCGGACCTCCGCCGCGCGCAGGACACCGCTGCGGCGCTGGCGGGCATCGTCGACCTGCCGGTCAAGCTCGACCCGCGGCTGCGCGAGACCTATGCGGGGGAGTGGCAAGGGCTTACCGGCCCGGAGATCGCCGAACGGTTCCCGGCCGAGTACGCCGCCTGGCGCTCCGGCGACCCCGAGCTCCACGTGGGTGGCGGCGAGAGCCGCAAAGAGGTCGCGCAGCGGCTGGCGGCGGCCGTGGCCGACGCAGCCGCCGTGCTGACGCCGGGACGGCTGGCGGTGCTGGTCACGCACGGCGGCGCCGCCCGCCTCGGCGTCGCCAAGCTCGTCGGGCTGCCACTGGAGCGGTTCACCAACCTCGGCGGACTGTCCAACTGCTCATGGTCCCTGCTCACCGAGTCACCGCACGGCTGGGTGCTCGTCGAGCACAACGCGGGCACTCTCCCGGAGCCGGTCATGATCGAGGAAGGCTGAACGCGCGGGGTGAGAGTGACCACGTTCAGCAGGACTTTCCCCGGATCGCCAGGCCTGCATGCCTAGTGGTGCAGGGAGAATCCTTGTGGTGGGCGGCGGGCCACGGGGATTTCGTCCGGTCGCGAGGGCTCGGGTACAGTAGGCGAGCCCGAAAGGGCACCGGGGCTGTGGCGCAGCTGGTAGCGCACCTCCATGGCATGGAGGGGGTCAGGGGTTCGAGTCCCCTCAGCTCCACCCGGCATCACCGCGGATTCAAGCGTCCGATTCCAGGCGCCGCTGCTTGGCCTCGTCAATCACGATGAGCAGCAGGATCGCGACAACCACGACGGCGAGCGACGTAACCCACCACCAGGGCGAAGGCAGCCGCAGCGGCATTGCCAGCAGCAGGTTGCCGTCGAAGATCAGCCGGGAGACGAACGGCGCGATGCCGTTGTAAATCCCGACCAAGAACACGATGCCCGAGGCAACGTCATAGGCCTGCAAGCCGTCGACAGCTCGGGTGCTTGCCCCTGCGCGAATCCGCTTTCGCGGTCGCGGGCTCAGTCTCGGCAGGGAAGCGCCGCTCCTTCGCCTGGCCGATCACCGCGAGCAGTGCAAGTGCCGTCACGACGATGGCGAGACACGCGATCCACCACCACGGTGACGGCAGCCACAGCGCTGGAGCGAAACGCTGGTCGGCACCGAACAGCGGCCGCACCACGAGCGGTACGAGACCCTGGTAGAGCCCCAGAAACACGACGACACCGAATGCCACGTCGTACGCCCGCCCGCTGCGGGTCACGCCCTCGTCCACATCGCCACGCAACCGCAACAGTGCGCGGGTGCACATCGTTCGTCGGTAGGTCGTGAGCCAACCAAAGTCGATATACGTGCAGCCCACGTGTTGCCAGGCCTCGACGGGTGACAGGGTCTTGACGAACCGCGGCGCGCCCTCAGTAGAGCGGTCGGTCTGACGACCTCGGCGCGCAACTGCCCAACGAGCGCGAGGCGAGCAGGAAGATCCCGACCCAGACCAGCGGGATCAGGACAAAGGGTGCGCTGAGAATGAACGCCATGGCGATCAGGGGGAACAGCAGGACCGGGATGGGGAAACCCGACCGGCGGCGTGGGACCTGGCGGGGCCGTTGATCTGACCTGTCAGGCGCCGGACGCAGGTGAGGCAGGTCCTCGAACAGGCCGTCGAGATCGCTGCCCATCTTGGCGGCATAGGCCTGCCCGATCCGCTCCTCGTGCTCGGTGATATCGAGCCTGCCGGCCACAAAGTGCTCACCGAGCGCCTGCACCGCGGCTTCTCGCTCCGCGTCGCCAATGCGCAGGTCGCGGGATCCGTAGGAGAAACTCTCAGGCATCGCGGTCACATCCGTTTGCGTGTGCTCTTCAAGAGTGCCACGTCTTGGACTGCTGGCGCTTCGGGGTCTCGGAGGTTAGGTAATCCGCCCCGACCGGAATACTCTTCTACTGCCGTTAGTTGCACGAGCAACAAACGGACCAGGCAAGTGGGGAGCGCAGCGATCATGCAGTTCGGCGTCTTTAGCGTGGGCGACGTCACACCTGACCCGACGACCGGCCGGACGCCGACGGAGCACGAGCGGATCAAGGCGATGGTCGCCATCGCCCTCAAGGCCGAGGAGGTCGGGCTCGACGTCTTCGCGACCGGCGAGCATCACAACCCGCCGTTCGTGCCGTCCTCTCCAACCACGATGCTCGGCTGGATCGCCGCCCGGACCGAGCGGCTCATCCTGTCCACCTCGACGACGCTGATCACCACCAACGACCCGGTGAAGATCGCGGAGGACTTCGCGATGCTGCAGCATCTCGCCGACGGCCGGGTCGACGTGATGATGGGCCGCGGCAACACCGCCCCGGTCTACCCCTGGTTCGGCAAGGACATCCGCGACGGCATCGACCTCGCCATCGAGAACTACCACTTGGTGCACAAGCTCTGGCGCGAGGATGTCGTCGACTGGTCGGGCAAATTCCGTACGCCGCTGCAGTCGTTCACCTCGACGCCGCGGCCGCTGGACGGGATCCCGCCGTTCGTGTGGCACGGCTCGATCCGCAGCCCGGAGATCGCCGAGCAGGCGGCCTACTACGGCGACGGGTTCTTCGCCAACAACATCTTCTGGCCGAAGGAGCACTTCCAGCGGCTGATCCGGCTCTACCGGCAGCGCTACGCGCACTACGGCCATGGCACTCCTGAGCAGGCCTATGTCGGTCTCGGCGGCCAGGCCTTCATGCGCAAGAACTCCCAGGATGCGATCCGTGAGTTTCGCCCGTACTTCGACGTTGCCCCGGTGTACGGCCACGGGCCGTCGCTCGAAGAGTTCATGGAGCAGACGCCGCTCATTGTCGGCAGCCCGCAGCAGGTGATCGAGCGGACCCTTCAGTTCCGCGACTACTTCGGTGACTACCAGCGCCAGCTGTTCCTCATGGACCACGCGGGTCTGCCGCTCAAGACGGTCCTCGAGCAGCTAGACATCCTCGGCGAGGAGGTCGTTCCGGTGCTGCGCAAGGAGTTCGCGGCCCTCAAACCAGCCAACGTCCCCGACGGGCCGACCCACGCCGCCCGCAAGTCGGCAGCCGAGGCGGCAGCCACGAAGCCAGAGCCGGAGGTGACCGCATGAGCCTGCGACTCGCTGTTGTCACCGCCGGTGTTGGCGTCCCCTCGTCGTCCCGGCTGCTCGCCGACCACCTCGCAAAGGCCGTACGGGCTCAGCTGCTCGCGGCCGGCGACGAGGTTGCGACGACAGTCGTCGAGCTGCGCGAGCTCGCACATGACGTCGTCAACCACACGCTCACCGGGTTTCCAGGCCCCGAGCTCGAACGAGTGCTCAAGGAGGTGGAGGCGGCCGACGGGCTCGTCGTCGTGACGCCGATCTACAACGCCTCCTACAGCGGGTTGTTCAAGTCGTTCCTCGACCTGTTCGAGACCGACGACCTCGCCGGAAAGCCGGTGCTAATCGCGGCCACCGGCGGCACCGAGCGGCACTCGTTGGCGCTCGAGCACGCAGTGCGCCCGCTGTTCACGTACCTGCATGCAGTCGTCGTGCCGACGTCGGTCTACGCGGCGTCGTCCGACTTTGGAGCGGGTGCAGAGTCGGGTCTGGCCCTCGTCGACCGGATCGAGCGCGCGGCCGCGGAGCTCGTACGGCTGATGCGTCAGGCCGCACCGCGCCAGCAGCGCGACGCGTACACGGACATCACGCCGTTTGAGCAGCTGCTCGCGGCCGACTGACTGGCGCCGGGTCGATCACGTTAACGTGGTCAACCCGGACTGAGCAAGGCATGCAGGCCTCGCACAGACCTCGCGACCACGTTAACGTGATCGCCCGGCAGTGCCTGCGCTACGCTGTCTGCGTGGCTTGGCTGCTCCTTATCGAGCCGCGCTGACAGGCTCCACCTCAGCGCGGCGACCCCTCCTGTGTGAGGGGGTTTTTTATGACCGGAGCGCGTGACATAGCGACAGCCACGAGACGACAACGAGGACGGCACCAGCCCATGAGTGAGACGGACACCGCGACGCCGGCGGAGGACACCCCGGCCTATCGCTACGCCGCTGCGCTGGCGGCTGACATCGAGGCGCGGTGGCAGGACCGCTGGGAGAAGGAGGGCACCTTCGAGGCGCCCAACCCGAGCGGTCGCCTCGGGCCGGCCGAGGGCACGGCAGTGCCGGCGGACAAGTTCTTCCTCATGGACATGTTCCCGTACCCGTCCGGCGCCGGCCTGCACGTCGGTCACCCGCTCGGCTACATCGCCACCGACGTCGTGGGCCGGTTCAAGCGCATGTGCGGTGTCAACGTCCTGCACACCCTCGGCTACGACGCGTTCGGGCTGCCCGCCGAGCAGTACGCCGTGCAGACCGGACAGCACCCGCGGGTCACCACCGAGGCCAACATCACCAACATGCGCCGTCAGTTGCGCCGGCTCGGCCTGGCGCATGACCAGCGCCGCACGTTCGCCAGCATCGACCCCGAGTACGTCCGCTGGACGCAGTGGATCTTCCTGCAGCACTTCACCGCGTGGTACGACCGCGACGCCGACGGCGGCCGGGGCAAGGCCCGACCGATTGCCGAGCTGGTCGAGGCCCTCGAGTCCGGCGACCGGCCGACCCCCGACGGCCGCCCATGGCAGCAGTTGTCCGCGGCCGAGCAGCGCGCGGTCATCGACGACCACCGGCTGGCCTACGTCGCCGAGGCCCCGGTCAACTGGTGCCCCGGTCTGGGCACCGTGCTGGCCAACGAGGAGGTCACCTCCGAGGGCCGCAGCGAACGAGGCAACTTCCCCGTCTTTCAGCGGCGACTGCGGCAATGGATGATGCGCATCACCGCCTACGCCGACCGGCTGATCGACGACCTCGACCGCATCGAGTGGCCCGAGAAGGTCAAGCTGATGCAGCGCAACTGGATCGGCCGGTCGCAGGGCGCGCACATCCACTTCCCGACCGACGCCGGTGACCTCAGCGTCTTCACCACCCGGCCGGACACGGTCTTCGGTGCGACGTTCATGGTCGTCGCGCCCGAGCACCCGCTGGTCGAGGCGCTGATCGCCGACGAGTGGCCGGAGGGCACACCCGAAGCCTGGACGCACGGACAGCCGACGCCCGTGGAGGCCGTACGCACGTACATCGCCGAGACGTCCGCACGCACAGAGGTCGAGCGGCAGACCGAGGGGCGGCAGAAGACCGGCGTCTTCACCGGTGCGTACGCCACCAACCCGGCAACCGGTCGGCGCATCCCGGTCTTCGTCGCCGACTACGTACTGATGGGCTACGGCACCGGCGCGATCATGGCGGTACCCGGGCAGGACGAGCGCGACTGGGAGTACGCCGAGCGGTTCGGCCTGCCGATCGTCCGCACCGTGCAGCCACCACAGGACTGGACCGGCGAGGCCTACACCGGTGAGGGGCCGGCGATCAACTCCGCCAATGCCGAGATCTCGCTCGACGGGCTCGAGGTCGCCGAAGCCAAGGCACGCATCATCGAGTGGCTGGAGGCCAAGGGCCTGGGCAGCGGCACGGTCACCTACCGGTTGCGTGACTGGCTGTTCAGCCGGCAGCGCTACTGGGGCGAGCCGTTTCCGATCGTCTACGACGAGACCGGCGCCGTGCACGCGATCCCCGACGAGCTGCTGCCTGTCGACCTGCCCGACGTGCCCGACTACTCACCGAAGACGTACGACCCCCACGACGCCGACTCGCAGCCCGAGCCGCCGCTGGCCCGTGTCCCCGAGTGGGTCGAGGTGGAGCTGGACCTGGGTGACGGGCCGCGCCGCTACACGCGCGACACCAACACGATGCCCAACTGGGCAGGGTCGTGCTGGTACGAGCTGCGCTACCTCGACCCGGCCAACACCGAGCGGGTCACCGACGCCGAGGCCGAGCGCTACTGGATGGGACCACGCCAACCCGGCGGCACCGGCGGCGTCGACCTGTACGTCGGAGGCATCGAGCATGCGGTGCTGCACCTGCTCTATGCACGGTTCTGGCACAAGGTGCTCTACGACCTGGGCTACCTGACGAGCGAGGAGCCGTTCTACCGGCTGTTCAACCAGGGCTACATCCAGGCCTACGCCTACACCGACGCGCGCGGGCAGTACGTCCACGCCGACGAGGTCATCGAGGACGGCGACTCGCCGACGGGCTACTCATGGCAGGGTCAGCCGGTCAACCGCGAGTACGGCAAGATGGGCAAGAGCCTCAAGAACATCGTGACGCCCGACGACATGTACGAGGCCTACGGCGCCGACACGTTCCGGGTCTACGAGATGTCCATGGGTCCGCTGGACGTATCGCGACCATGGGAAACGCGGGCCGTGGTCGGCGCGCAGCGGTTCCTGCAGCGGGTGTGGCGCAACGTCGTCGACGAGGACACGGGTGAGCTGCGGGTCTCCGACTCCATGCCCGATGAAGCGACGCTTCGCCTGCTGCACCGCACGATCGAAGGTGTACGCGGCGACTTCGAGGGGATGCGGTTCAACACCGCGATCGCCAAGTTGATCGAGCTCAACAACGGGCTCACCAAGCTCGGCAGGGTGCCGCGTGCCGCAATCGAGCCGCTGGTGCTGATGCTCGCGCCGGTCGCTCCGCACATCGCGGAGGAGCTGTGGTCGCGGCTGGGGCACGAGGGATCGCTTGCGCACGAGGCCTTCCCGGTCGCCGACCCGGCCTATCTCGTCGAGGAGACCGTGACCTGTGTCGTGCAGGTGGCCGGCAAGGTGCGCGATCGCATCGAGGTGCCGCCGTCGATCGGTGATGACGAGCTGCGCGAGCGGGCGCTTGCGACCGACGGGGTGCAGCGCGCACTGGACGGCCGGGCTGTGCGCACGGTCGTTGTCCGCGCGCCGCGCCTCGTCAACGTCGTACCCGCCTGACGCATGGGGCGAAGCGTCGCGCTCGTCACCGACTCGACCGCCTACCTCGGCGCCGACGACCTGAGGGACCGGGCGATCACGGTCGTGCCGCTGCAAGTCGTCATCGACGGCCGGGCGTTCGACGAGGGGGAGGGGCTTGCACCCGGCGACGTCGCGGAGGCGTTGCGGCACTCGCGCAATGTCAGCACCTCGCGGATCGCGCCGGAGGCGCTGCAAGCGACCTATGCGTCGGTGGCCGCGTCTGGCGCGGACGAGATCGTGTCGGTGCACTTGTCCGCTGAGCTGTCGGGGACCTACGAGTCAGCGGTGCTCGCGGCCCGCGAGGCGTCGGTTCCCGTACACGTCGTCGACTCGCGGTCGCTCGGCATGGGCATGGGCTTCGCCGTGCTGTCGGCGAGCGATGCCTTGGTGTCGGGAGCATCCGCGGCTGATGCGGTCGTGGTTGCGCGGGAGCGGGCAGCGGCGTCCGCGGCGGTGTTCTATGTCGACACGCTTGACCACTTGCGCCGTGGCGGCCGCATCTCCGCAACCACGGCGCTGCTGGGAACGGCGCTGCACGTGAAGCCGTTGCTGCACCTGGTCGACGGCCGCATCGCGCCGCTGGAGAACGTCCGCACCGCGTCGCGCGCCCTGGCTCGCTTGGAGGAGGTGGCGCTCGACCGGGCGGGGCTCGAGATGGTCGAGGTCGCGGTGCATCACCTCGCCGCTGAGGAGCGCGCGCAGACGCTCGCCGACAGCCTGCGGGGGAGGCTGCCGGCGAGTATCCGCGTCGTGGTGCGCGAGGTCGGCCCGGTGATCGGCGCGCACGTCGGCCCCGGCATGGTGGCGGTGGTGGTGGCGCCGGTGCCGGGCGCGGCCGGCCGCAGGTAAGGCGTGCTGGGGCGCCCCAGCGTCGCTATGGCGACCGATCCGCGCCCCTTCGTCGGGCTCGCTGGGCCGCCCCAGCGTCGCCACGAGCGACCGATCGCGCCCCATGGGCCGGAGGCGCTCAGCGGCCGAGGCGCTCGTACGTCTGCTCGGTCTTGACCTTGGCGGCCTGCCACCAGTCCTCGTTGGCGCGGTACCACTCGATCGTCTGCGCAAGGCCGGCGCCGATGTCGCGGTAGCGCGGCTCCCAGCCGGTCTCGGCACGCAGCTTGGACGAGTCGATGGCGTATCGCATGTCATGGCCGGGGCGGTCGGAGACGAGGTCGTACCAGTCGGCCGGCTTGCCCATCAGCTCGAGCAGCTGCGCCACGATCTGACGGTTGTTCTGCTCGCCGTTGGCGCCGATGAGATAAGTCTCGCCCAGCCGGCCCTGCTCGAGGATCGTGATGACCGCGTCGTTGTGGTCGTCGACGTGGATCCAGTCGCGGACGTTGCTGCCGGCGCCGTAGAGCTTGGGCTTGATGCCCTGCAGGATGTTGGTGATCTGGCGCGGGATGAACTTCTCGACGTGCTGGTAGGGGCCGTAGTTGTTCGAGCAGTTCGACAGCGTGGCGGCGATGCCGAACGAACGGATCCACGCTCGTACGAGGAGATCGGCCGAGGCCTTGCTCGCCGAGTACGGGCTCGACGGGTTGACCGGGGTCTGCTCGGTGAAGCGCGCCGGGTCGTCGAGCTCGAGGTCGCCATAGACCTCGTCCGTCGAGATGTGGTGCAGGCGCACGCCGTGCTTGCGTACGGCCTCGAGCAGGCGGTAGGTGCCGATGATGTTGGATTCCATGAACGGCCACGGGTCGTCGAGCGAGTTGTCGTTGTGCGACTCGGCGGCGAAGTGGACGACCACATCGGCGTCGGCGACGAGCGAGTCGACAACGACTGCGTCGGCGATGCTGCCATGGACGAACTTCACCTTGTCGGCGACGGGCTCGAGGTTGGCTGCGTTGCCGGCGTAGGTCAGCGCGTCGATGACCGTGACCTCCCAGTCGGGGCGGGTCTGCGTGACGCGGTGGACGAAGTTGGTGCCGATGAAGCCGGCGCCGCCGGTGACGAGGATGCGCAAGGTGATTCTCCTAGCTGGCTTTCGAGTTGGCGTGGGTCTGGTCGGGGACGGGGGTCATGCCTGGTGGCTCGGTGCTCGATGTGCCGGGCCAGCCGCGGAATTCCACCTCAAGGTGGAACCGATGCCCGAGGTAGCGGTGCTCGGACAGCGCGATCGGCCGCCCGTCCGGGTCGACAGCGACGCGGCGGATGAGCAGGACGGGTGTGTCGACGGGTACGTCGAGCAGTTCGGCGACCGACTCGGTTGCGGCCGCGGCGGCGATGGTCTGGCGTACCAGCGCAATTGTGTAGCCGTTCCGGCGCAGCGTCTCCCAGACGCCGGGCGTCTCGGCGTCCGCCCGGCTGACCGGGGCAGCCAGGGCCAGCGGGACCCACTCGACGACGACGTCGAGCGGGCTGCCATCGGTGGTGCGTACGGATCGGACATGCAGCCCCTCCGAGCCCGGGAGCAGGTCGAGCAGTCGGCCGACGTCCTCGGGCACCGGGCGGTAGTCGTAGCTGACCACTCGACGCGCGAGCTGGAGGCCTGCCTCGGCGACCGCGGACCGGGCGTGCTGAAAGCTGCCGAGTGCGAGCGCCTGGCCCAGGGAAGTGCCGGACACGACGTACCATCCGGAGCCGCGGCGAGCCGCCACCAGGCCCTCGGACCGCAGCCGCTCCAGGGCCCGGCGCACCGTGACCCGGCTCACGCCATAGCGCCGACCGAGCTCGGCCTCGCTCTCCAGCGCGCCGGACCGGTCGAAGTCGCCGAGCGCGATGCGATCGCGCAGCTCGGCAGCGACCTGGGTGAACCGCGAACTTGTCATCAACTTGTATCTTTCAGAAGCAGACAATCGAAGTCAAGTTCCGTTCGTCCACATGCGTGGGTACGGGCTCCGCGCCGTCCACAGCTGTTCGGCGAGCGGCTCCCAGCGCGGAAGTCCGGACCTAGCGTCGCAGCCATGCCTCTCCGGAGTCGGCCAAGGGATCGCCGCGCTCAACAGGAGCGCGCCCAGCAGCGACTGACGTCTGTGCTGCCGCCGCGCGCAGGCTGGGTGCCGGACCCTTCCACGGCAGGAGCCGGCGAAACGCCTGCGCCGCCGACCCGCCGTCGCGGCCGGCGCCGGCGCCGGACGAGCGCGGGAGTGGGTGACTGGGTCCCGGTCCGCCTTCGGGCGCTGGGCGCACGGGTGGCGGCGGGCCGGCAGCTCCGGCTCGACCGAGGGCACGCAGTGCCGCTGGTCGCGCTCGCCGGGCTGGCTGTCGTTGTCGCTGTCGGCTTCGTGCTCGCGGGCCGGCCCGACGAGATCAAGATTCCGACCCGCACAACGACCGCAGCGCCGGCACCCGCCGCGTCACCCAGTGGCGATGTGGCGACTCAGGCGCCCGACCCAGGTGTCTCGCCGGCGTCGGCTGCTGCAGAAGGCGCGGGTTCGGCTTCGGTCGTTGTCGTGCACGTCGCAGGCCGGGTTGTCCGGCCAGGGCTGATCCGCCTCCCGGCCGGCTCCCGCGTCGACGATGCGCTGGACGCCGCGGGGGGCGCTTTGCCCGGCGTCGACCTGACGGTGCTCAACCTCGCCCGGGTCCTGTCCGATGGCGAGCAGGTCGCGGTCGGGGTCGACGCGGCCGCGGACGCGCTGCCCGGTGTCGGTGCGGGCGCGGCCGTGTCGTCGTCGTCGGCGGGCGGCCCGGTCGACCTCAACAAGGCGACTCTCGCGCAGCTCGACACGCTGCCGGGCGTCGGGCCGGTGCTGGCCCAGCGCATCCTCGATTGGCGCGCGGCCAACGGCCGGTTCACCAGCGTCGATGAGCTGCAGGAGGTCAGCGGCATCGGTCCCAAGCTCTACGCCGGCCTGACGCCTCTGGTGCGCGTGTGACGCACGCGGCAGCCGAGGTGACAGGCGGGCCGGGGGCGATGACTCGTGACCTGCGGCTCACGCTGCCGGCAGCGGCGTGCCTGGCCGGTGCACTGCTCGGCTTGCTGTTGTCCCCGGTCGCCGCGACGGCCGCTGTTGCTGTGCTCGTTGTTCCCTTGGCCGCGGCTGTGATCATCTGGCCCGCGGCGCGTCGCACCCTCGCCGTCCTCGCGGTGTGCCTCGTTGCTGCAGCCTTGTGCGCCGGGATGCGCGCTGCCGTGCTTCGGTCCGGCCCGCTCGCCGACCTCGCCGGCCAGCGCGCACAGGTGCGTGTCGAAGCCGTCATCACGAGCGATCCGGCGCTGCGCGCGGACGCGGCGGGCTGGGGCGGCCGGCGCTCCTACGTCGTGGTCGGTGCCCGGGTGCACGAGGTGACCGGTCGGGGGCGCACAGTCGCGTTGCGCGCGCCGGTGACGCTGATCGCCGGCGAAGAGTGGCTCGGTGTCACGCCGGGTCAGCGGGTCCTCGCCACCGGTCGCCTGGCCCGAGCCGAGCGAGCACAGCCCATCGCGGCGCTGCTGCGAGTCGACGGCCCGCCGGACGTTGTGGCGGGCGCCGGAGCGTGGCGGGCGTTCGCCGAGCCGCTGCGGGCCGGACTGCGCGACTCGGTCTCGGGGCTCCCGGCGGACGTGGGCGGGCTGGTGCCGGCCCTCGTCGTGGGCGACGAGGCGCTGCTCCCGCAGGAGACCCGCGACGACATGCAGGAGACCGGGCTCACCCACTTGACGGCTGTGAGCGGCGCCAACGTCAGCCTCCTGTTGGCCGCAGTTCTGGGGCTGGCCCGGTGGTGCGGCGTGCGTGGCTATTGGCTGCCGGTGATCGGGGCAGTCTGCGTGCTCGCCTTCGTCGTCGTCGCCCGCCCGCAGCCGAGCGTGGTCCGCGCGGCCGCAATGGGCATCGTGGCGCTGGGCGCGCTCAGCGCCGGGAGCCGGCACCGGGGCGCCGCCAACCTCTCGATCGCCGTGCTGGTCCTCGTCCTCGTCGACCCTTGGCTGGCCTGCTCCGCCGGGTTCGCACTGTCAGTGCTCGCGACCGGCGGGATCCTGTTCCTCGCACCGGGGCTCAGCGCGGCCGCTGCGGAGTGGCTGCCGCGTTGGCTCGCCATCGCGCTCGCGGTGCCGTTGGGCGCCCAGCTCGCCTGCACGCCGATCGTGGTCGCGCTTTCGGCCGAGCTCAGCCTCGTGTCGCTGCCCGCCAACCTGCTCGTCGCGCCAGCAGTCGGTCCCGTCACGGTCGCGGGTGCAGTCGCCGCCGTCACTGCACCCGTGCTGCCGCTCGCCGGCGCCGCCGCGGCGTGGGTGGCCGGCGGAGCCGCCTGGTGGATCGTGATTGTCGCTCAGCGTGGCGCCGACCTTCCGGGTGCCGCCGTAGGCCTGGCCGGTGGGCCCGTCGTGCTGCTTCTGTTGATCGTTGGCTGCGCCGCCGGTGTCTGGCTGCTACCGCGGGTGTTGCGCCACCGAGGAGCGACGGCCGCATTCGCGACAGTCCTCCTGGTTGCCGTGCTGCGCCCGTCGGGCGTCGCGGTCCTGCCTGGCCTCGGGGGCTGGCCGCCGGCTCACTGGCTGCTCGTCGCGTGCGACGTCGGGCAGGGCGACGCGCTGGCGGTGTTGGCCGGGCCAGGGGCGGCGTTGGTCGTTGACGCGGGCGGCGACCCGGTTGCGGTCGACCGCTGCCTCGATGAGCTCGGCGTGCGCGAGGTACCGAGCCTTGTGCTCACGCACTTTCACGCCGACCACGTCGACGGCCTTCCCGGGGTGCTCGAAGGACGGCGGGTCGGCGAGATCATCATCGGGCCGCTGCCCGACCCGCCGGAGCAGGCGGAGTCGGTCGCCGAGGCCGCTGCCGACGCGGACATCCCGCTGCGCCTAGTGGGCGCCGACGAGCGGCACGTGACCGGCGCGGCGACATGGAGCATGCTCTGGCCGCGCCGCATCATCCACGAGGACTCGATGCCCAACAACGCGAGCATCGTGCTGATGGTCGAGGTGTCCGGCACCCGCATGCTTCTCACCGGCGACGTCGAGCCGCCGGCCCAACGTGCCATCCTGCGCAGCGGTGTGGATCTGGCGGCCGACGTGCTGAAGGTGCCGCACCACGGTTCCGACCACCAGGAGGCGGCGTTCCTCGAGGCGTCCGGGGCTCGGGTGGCGCTGGTGTCTGTCGGGGCCGACAACGACTACGGGCACCCGTCGTCGCGCACGCTGCAGGTCCTCGAGGACGCGGGGGCGCTGGTGCAACGGACGGACCGGTCGGGTGATGTCGCGGTCACGGGCAGCGAGGATCGCCTTTCTGTGGTGCGTCGTGGCGCGGCGTCGCGAGCGCTGGCGGACGCCCGCGCGCCGCTACCCGCTGGGGTCGTCGACCGGCCGGTCGACCTCGCTGCGCACCAGTTCGACGATCGCGTCATCGGCGAGGCCCGCGTTGCGCATCGTGATGATGAACGCGCGAGCCGCCTGCCGGGCCACGACGTCGGTTGCAGCAGCACGGTCCGCGACCGTCGTGCCCGCTCGCCGCCGAGTCACCACGGTTCCGGCGGCCTCCAGCTCGCGATAGGCGCGGGCGACGGTGCCCACGGCCACACCGAGCTCGGCGGAGAGGTGGCGGATCGCGGGCAGCTGATCGCCTGGCAGCAGCCGCCCGGCCGCGATGTGGCCTTCGAGTTGGGCGCGGATCTGCTCGTACGGTGGGACGCGCGACGTCGTGTCGATGTCGACGCGCACAGTGCGCTCGCTCATCGCTGGCCACCGGGCAGACGGTTCGGCACGCCAGCACGATGACACAACGCCGGTGATCGCGGCTCACAGAGAGAGGACCCTCCGCCTGTGTCCGTCCGCCATGGCATGCTGCCCGTCGATGACCAACCGCGTTGACCACCCTGTCCCCGTCACCCTGGTGATCGGTCCCGAGACGCTGCTCGCCGACCGTGCGGTGCACGGCGTCGTTGCCGCCGCCCGGCGGGCCGATCACGAAGCCGACGTGACCGATGTCGCCGCCGCCGAGCTGACGGCGGGGTCGTTCGTCGAGCAGATTGGCCCGTCGCTGTTCGCCGCCCGTCGCGTGCTGGTGCTCAGAGACGTGCAGGACGCCGGCGACGACCTGGCGACGGCGTTGCGTGACTTTGCGGCGACCCCGGTCGATGACGTGCATCTGGTCCTGGTCCACGCCGGCGGCGTCAAGGCCAAGGCGCTCGTCGATGCGTTGCGCAAGGCGGGGGTCCAGCAGGTCCCTGCCGATCGCGTGACCCGGTTCGACGACCAGGTCGCGTTCGTCGTCGCGGAGATCGCGGCGGCCGGGTCACGCGTCGACGACAAGGCTGCGCGGCGGCTCGTCGACTCGGTCGGCGCCGACCTCCGCGGGCTTGCAGCGGCTGCCGAGCAGCTGGCCGCCGACGCTGACGGCCCGGTCACCGACGAGGTCGTGGCCCGCTACTTCGACGGCCGCGCCGAGGTGAAGGGGTGGACCATCGCCGACCGGGCGATGGAGGGGCGCACGGGCGTCGCCGTCGAGGAGCTGCAATGGGCGCTCGACACCGGCACCGCGCCGGTGCTGGTGGTCGGCGCGCTGGCCGGTGCGGTCCGCACTTTGGCCCGGCTCGGCAGCCTGGGCCGCGGGGCGCGTGACGCGGACGTCGCCCGCGAGCTCGGCGTACCGCCGTGGAAGCTGTCGTCCTTGCGCCGCCAGCTGCACGGCTGGACGCCGGCCGGGCTGGAGCGGGCACTGCAGGCGGTCGCGACGGCCGACCTGGCCGTCAAGGGTGGCTCCAACGACGCCCGCCTCGCCCTCACCCGCGCGCTGATCGAGATCGGGGAAGCCCGCGCCGCCGGCTGACGGCCCATCCGGTCTGAGCACGCAGTGACGAGGGCGCCGCACCCGGATCGGGGTGCGGCGCCCTCGTCAGAGCAGTGCGCCGAGGCGCTCGGCCTCAGAGGCCGGCGGCCTCCTTGAAGATCGCCGACTTGCGGTTGGCGGCCTGGTTCTGGTGGATGACGCCCTTGGACACAGCCTTGTCGAGCTTGCGGCCGGCGTCGCGCGCCAGCTCGCGCGCCTTGTCGGCGTCGCCCTCGGCTGCAGCGTCGCGGAACCTGCGGATCGCCGTCTTGAGCGACGACTTGACCGCCTTGTTGCGCTGCCGCGCCTTCTCGTTGGTGAGAATGCGCTTCTTCTGGGACTTGATGTTCGCCACGAAAAACCTTCGAGTCGATGGGACAGGTCTGAGGGCGTCAGCCAGTCTCGGGACACGTGACCGGGGGAACAGTCACGGCGCGGCGGAGACAGGCAGTCGTGGGCGCGACCTGGGCGCACACGCAGTTGAGAACGATACCAAAGCGCAGGCCACCGACCGAATCCGCAGGAGGCCGGTTGGATCGCACCCCTCGCCATCTGGCACAATCAACGGTTGAACCCGACCTGCCTGGCCCCTCTCAGCCTGCAGGTCGTGTCCATCGAGGCGTCGACCACGGTGTCCCCACCCGCACTCGACGACTCACTCGTGCCAAAGACACAGGAGACCCCACACACCGTGGCCGTCAAGATCAAGCTCAAGCGGATGGGCAAGATCCGCACCCCGCAGTACCGCATTGTCGTGGCCGACGCGCGCACCAAGCGTGACGGGCGCGCCATCGAGGAGATCGGGAAGTACCACCCGAAGGAGGACCCCTCGCTCATCGAGGTCAACTCCGAGCGCGCTCAGTACTGGCTGTCCGTCGGCGCCCAGCCGACCGAGCCTGTCGTCGCGATCCTCAAGGTGACCGGCGACTGGCAGAAGTTCAAGGGCATCGAGGGCGCCGAGGGCACCCTCAAGACAGCCGCTCCCAAGGGTGACAAGCGCGCCGCCTACGACGCCGCGCTTGCTGACGCCCACGCTGAGCCCAAGGCCGAGGCCACCACGCCGCGCCGGGCCAAGAAGGCCGCCGCGCAGCCCGAGGCCAAGGTCGAGGACACTGCCAAGGCAGCGGAAGCTGCCCCGGTCGAGGACGCGCCGGCCGAGGCTGCTGCCCCCGCCGTGGCTGAGCCCGTCGCCGAGACGGCGGAGGCCCCGGCTTCGGACGAGGCCTGAGCGCGATGCTCGCCGAGGCGCTGGAGCACCTCGTCAAGGGCATCGTCGAGCACCCCGACGACGTGACCGTGCGCAGCCGTGAGCTGCGGCGCGGTCGAGTCCTCGAGGTGCGGGTGCACCCCGACGACCTGGGCAAGGTCATCGGGCGTGCGGGCCGCACGGCCACGGCGCTGCGCACCGTCGTCGGCGCCCTCGCGGGCGGCCGCGGTGTGCGCGTCGACTTCGTCGACCTGCGCGACCGTTGATCCTGAGCACTCCCGGACGGGCCGTGTCGACCGCTGACCGCGGTTGACACGGCCCGTTCGTACATCCATCGCCGCGACGACCACCTTCCTGGAGCCGAGAGCAGTGCAGCTGACCGTGGGCCGGATCGGCCGCGCCCAGGGGACCCGCGGCGAGGTCGCTGTCGAGGTGCGCACTGACGACCCCGACACCCGGTTCGCGCCGGGGCAGGTTCTGCGTACCGAGCCGGCCGGAGTCGGGCCCCTCACGGTGGGTCGGGTGCGCTGGCAGGGCAACCGCTTCATCGTCCGGTTTCGCAACGTTCCTGATCGCACCGCCGCTGAAGCCTTGCGCGGCGTGCTCCTCCTGGTCGACGTCGCCGACCTCGAGCGGCTCTCCGACCCTGACGAGTTTTACGACCATCAGTTGGTCGGCCTGCGCGCGACGACCGCCGACGGCGTCGAGCTCGGTGAGGTGACCGAGGTGCTCCACCTGCCCGGCCACGAGCTGCTCGCGATCCGACGCGCCGACGGGCGCGAGCTGCTGGTGCCTTTCGTCGGTCAGATCGTGACCAGGGTCGACCTCGAGCGGGGGCTCGTCACGATCGACCCACCGGAAGGGTTGCTCGACATGGAGCAGGAGGCCTGACCGCGGTGCGTGTCGACGTCGTCACGATCTTCCCGGACTACCTCGCGCCCCTGGGGCTCTCCCTGGCCGGCAAGGCCCGCGAGGCGGGGCTCCTCGACGTACGCGTTCATGACCTGCGCGCCTGGACGACAGACCGGCACCGGACGGTCGACGACAGCCCGTACGGCGGCGGCGCCGGCATGGTCATGAAGCCGGAGCCGTGGGCGGCCGCGCTCACCGAGGTCACAGCCCAACCCCCGCCCGGAGCGACACCGCGGCTGCTCGTGCCGACGCCGTCCGGCCGCCCCTTCACCCAGCAGGTTGCCTACGAGCTCGCCTCGGCGCCGTGGCTGGTCTTCGCCTGCGGCCGCTACGAGGGCATCGATGCGCGCGTCACCGAGTGGGCCGCCGAGCGCATGCCGGTCGACGAGCTGTCGCTCGGCGACTACGTGCTCAACGGCGGCGAGGTCGCCGTGCTGGCCATCGTGGAGTCCGTCGCGCGGCTGCTGCCGGGATTCATGGGCAACCCGGAGTCGATCATCGAGGAGAGCCATTCCGCGGAGTCGGGTGGCCTGCTCGAGTACCCCGTCTACACCAAGCCGCCGGTCTGGGACGGGCGCGAGGTGCCGGAGATCCTGCTCTCCGGGCACCACGGCCGGGTGGCCCGCTGGCGGCGCGACCAGGCGCTGGCTCGCACTGCGGCCCACCGCCCGGACCTGATCACGGCGCTCGACCCCGCCACGCTCAACGCCAAGGACCGCAGCGTCCTGCGCGAGCTGGGCTGGGTCGCCGGCGACGACGGCCGGTTTCGTCCGGGCGACCGGCCTGTGGCAGACTAGATCGCTGTTGCCCGCACTCCGCGCACCTGCCACAGGGGGACCGCCGCGGTCGCAGGCGACCTGATGACCACTTTTCCAAGCCCGTGCGTGACCTGTGGCACGAACGAGAAAGCGACTCTGTCATGAACGCCCTGTCCGCGCTCGACGCCGCCAGCCTCCGCGACGACGTCCCGGCCTTCCGCGCCGGCGACACCCTCAAGGTCCACGTCAAGGTTGTCGAGGGCAACCGCTCCCGTGTCCAGGTGTTCCAGGGCGTCGTGATCCGTCGCCAGGGTGACGGCGTGCGCGAGACGTTCACCGTACGCAAGATCAGCTTCGGCGTCGGCGTCGAGCGGACCTTCCCGGTGCACACGCCGATCATCGACAAGATCGAGCTCGTGACCCGCGGCGACGTGCGCCGCGCCAAGCTCTACTACCTGCGTAACCTCCGCGGCAAGGCGGCCAAGATCCGCGAGAAGCGCGACAACGGCTGAGCGCGCGGTCTCTCTTTTCGACGCAACGGCACCCTCTGTCGAACCTATCGACGCGGGGTGCCGTTGTGGCTATAAGGCCGCACCGGCCCGGGCGAGCCGCATAGCAAGGTAGCGTCAGGGCGGCGTCACCGAGATCCAGCAGGAGGAGCGCACGTGGTGGAGGCGTCCGAGAGGGACGACGCGCGACCCGACCCCGAGTCGGAGCGTCCCGACGGCACCAAGCGCAGCACCAAGCGCAACCACGGGATGTCGCTGCTCAAGGAGACCGCCCTCGTGGTGGCGCTGGCGTTGGTCATTGCGACGCTCGTACGCGTCTTCCTCGTCCAGGCGTTCCTCATCCCCTCAGGCTCGATGGAGAACACGCTGCAGGTCAGCGACCGGGTGCTCGTGAGCAAGCTCACGACCCGGTTCGGCGAGGTCGAGCGCGGCGACGTGATCGTGTTCTCCGACCCCGACGGCTGGCTCGGACCGCAGGTGGATGCCGGCCGGGACGGGATCACCGGGACGATCCAGGATGCGCTCGAGTTTGTCGGTGTCCTTCCCAACAGCGCCGAGGGTCACCTCATCAAGCGCGTCATCGGTGTGGGCGGCGACGTGGTTGAGCTGCTGCGACGACCAGGGCCGGGTGACGGTCAACGGCCACGCCGCTCGATGAGTCCTCCTACCTGTTCCCGGGCGATGTGCCGTCGACCCAGCTGTTCGAGGAGGTCGTCCCCGACGGTCAGCTGTTTGTCATGGGTGACCACCGCTCCGACTCCGGCGACTCGCGCGTCAACGGCTTTGTTCCGGAACGGCTCGTCACCGGCCGCGCGTTCGCCGTCGTCTGGCCGTTCGATCGCTGGTCCGGCCTGGGCCGGCCGGAGACGTTCGAGGACATTCCCGACCCGTGATCTTGGCCAGCGTGGCGTCTTGTCGCCCGTACGGAACTCGCGACTAGGCTCGGGCTCGATGGGGCAGATGACAGCGCGCGTACGTTCGTCCACCGTGCCGGGCGCACCCGGGAAGCCGCCGAGCCTGAGGTTCGAGAAGACGCTGCTGCGCCAGGGGCACGCGCTCGTCGCCGCGTGCGACGAGGTGGGCCGAGGCGCGCTCGGCGGGCCGGCGACGGTCGGCGTCGTCCTCGTCGACGTCAGCGTGCAGCGCCTGCTGCCCGGGCTGCGCGACAGCAAGCTCCTCCTGCCCGAGGCCCGCGAACGGCTCGTGCCGCGCATCCGGCGCTGGGCCGTCGCCTATGCCGTCGGCCACGCCAGCGCCGCTGAGGTCGACGCCCTGGGGATCCTGGCCGCCCTCCGGCTGGCCGGCCGGCGAGCCCTTGGCGCTCTGCCCGAGCGCCCCGACGTGATCATCCTCGATGGCAACCACGACTACCTCACACCGCCGGCCCAGCCGGGGCTGTTCGACCTCGAGCCCGTACTCGACGATGACGCCGTCCCACCCGTCGTCACCAAGATCAAAGCCGATCTGACCTGCGCATCCGTGGCCGCCGCCAGCGTGCTGGCCAAGACCGAACGGGACCGCCACATGGTCCGGCTTGCGCGGTCTTATCCCGGTTTCGGGTGGGAGATCAACAAGGGGTACGCCACGCCCGAGCACATGGCGGCGATCCGCCGGCTCGGACCCTGTGAGCAGCACCGGCGGTCCTGGCGCCTGCCGCTGCGCGAGCTGGCGGCCCTGGAGGACGCCGCCGACCACCTGGACCGGCCGTTCGACCCCGAGGAGGCGGGCATGGCGAGCCTGGACACCCTCCTGGGAGACAATGGAGCCGTCGAGGCCGAGCGTCAGCCGGCCTGACCCGGCGGTGTGGACCAGCGTCGGGGGGCACGTTGAGAAGGGCAGGTCGGGCGTGAGCGCCGAGGACCTCGAGAAGTACGAGACCGAGATGGAGCTCTCGCTCTACAAGGAGTACCGCGATGTGGTGGGTCTCTTCTCGTACGTCGTCGAGACCGAGCGGCGGTTCTACCTGACCAACAACGTCGACCTGCAGGTGCGCAGCGATGCCGGCGAGGTCTACTTCGAGGTGACGATGAGCGACGCCTGGGTCTGGGACATGTATCGCCCGGCACGCTTCGTGAAGAACGTCAAGGTCGTGACGTTCAAGGACGTCAACGTCGAAGAGCTCGCCAAGAGCGACCTGGAGATGAAGACTCCGCCGTTCGGGTCGTAGCCGGGTTCGCGTCTCCCGCGCGTACGACCCTCGCGACCCGCGCTCCCGGCTGGTTATGCACATGCGTTGTCGTGGGCTCTGCACTGTCCACAGTCGTGCGATGTCCGCTTCCAGCCGCCCGCCGTCTGGCCGACGGTGGTCGTGGAGGTGGTGCGTGTGCGTGCCAAGGACGGCGTCGGCGACTATGGCGAGCGGGTGGCAGAGCGGCACCTGATCGAGTCCGGGTTCACCATCATCGACCGTAACTGGCGGTGCGACATCGGCGAGGTCGACCTTGTCGCGATCGATGGTGAGGATCTCGTGATCTGCGAGGTCAAGACTCGCTCGTCGGCCGCCTTTGGTGCACCGCTCGAGGCCGTGACACCGGTCAAACTGCGCCGCCTCTGGCGGCTCGCGATGCGCTATGCGGCGGAGCACGACGTGCCCTACCGCCGTTTGCGGGTCGACGCAGTCGCGGTCTTCCGGCGTCGCCGTGGTGCGGCAGCGGTCGAGCATGTCCGGGGGATCGGCTGATGCCCGTCGCCGCGCACTAACTGCGTCGCGCTCCTCGGGATCGAGGGGCGCATGGTCGAGGTGGAGTCCGACATCTCCAACGGGCTGCCCGGCTTCGTGCTCGTGGGCCTGCCCGACGCCACGCTCAACGAGGCGAGGGACCGCGTTCGTGCGGCCCTACTCAACTCTGGCGAGGAGTGGCCGCAGCGACGTCGCACCGTGAGCATGTCTCCGGCCGACCTGCCCAAGAAAGGGAGCCATTTCGACTTGGCCATCGCTGTCGCGGTCGCGGCGGCCGGCGGGACGGTGCCATCCGCGGCGCTCGACGGGGTCGTGTTCCTCGGCGAGCTCGGGCTCGATGGGCGGGCGAGGGCGGTGCCGGGGGTGCTCCCGGCTGTGCTCGCCGCGTCCAAGCACGGCTTCTCCCGTGTCGTGGTGCCGGAGGCCAACGCCGGGGAGGCCACGCTGCTGCCGGACATGGCCGTGCTGGGCATCCGATCGCTGCGCCAGCTGCTCGCGGTGCTTCGCGGTGACCTGGTCCCGGACGAGCCACCGCAGGCGGTCGCCGACGCCGCGCGCGAGCAGGGGCATCTCGGCGGTGCATCTGGACATGGCCGACGTGGTGGGGCAGGTCGCGGCCTTGACCGCGGCCGAGCTTGCAGCCGCGGGCATGCACCACATGACGTTGGTCGGGCCGCCCGGCGCGGGCAAGACGATGATCGCCGAGCGCCTGCCCGGCCTGCTGCCCCCGCTTGACGCCCGCGAGGCCCTCGAAGTGACGGCGATCCATTCACTGGCCGGCTTGCTGCGCCCGAGCCAGCCGCTCGTCACGCGACCGCCGTTCGCCGACCCCCACCACACCGCGTCGGTGGCGGCGATGGTGGGAGGTGGCTCCGGGGTGGCGCGACCCGGGGCGGTCAGCCAGGCGCACCGCGGCGTGTTGTTCATGGACGAGGCGCCACAGTTCGGAGTTCGCGTGATCGACGCGCTGCGCGAGCCGCTGGAGAAGGGCGAGGTGCTGATGGCACGCAGCCAGCGTTCCATCAGGTTTCCCGCCCGATTCCTGCTCATCATGGCGGCCAACCCGTGCCCCTGCGGCTACCACGGCCTGGTGGAGCCGCCATGCCGCTGCCTGCCGGACGTCGTGCGGCGCTACGAGCAGCGCATCTCCGGTCCGATCCGCGACCGGATCGACCTGTGGATCACGGTGCCTGCGGTCGCACGGACTGCCCTGCTCGCGGGACTCGGCCAGACCGAGTCCTCAGCCACGATCGCGGCACGCGTCGCCGAGGCCCGGCTCCGGCAGCGTCGGAGGTTCCGCGGGCTGCCCTGGCGGTGCAACGGCGAGGTGCCCGGGCCGGAGGTGAGACGCAGGTGGCCACTACCCACCGACGTGCTCGCACCGATCGAGGACGCGCTGCATCGGGGCGCGCTCACCGCCCGCGGCGCGCATCGCTCGATCCGCGTCGCTTGGACCGCCGCCGACCTTGCCGGGCGGGACCGCCCGATCAACGAGGACGTTGCGCTCGCGGTCGCCCACCACACCGGATCGCAGGCGGCGGCATGACAACGGTCGGTCCCGCCCTGACGCTCGAGTCGCCGGAGGCCCAAGCCGAGCGGCACGCGAGGCTCATGCTCGACCGTTGTCTGGGAGCCGGGTGACGTCGCCGATCGCCCGCCGCGTGGCCGAAGTGGGTGCTGTCCAGGTCGTCTCCGAGCTGTGCGACGGGGCCTCCCGCGGGTGTCGGCGGCGAGGCAACGAGCGGCTGCCGACCGTGCTCGAGGAGTCGAGGCGGCCGAGATGCTGGGTGCCGCTGCACGACGGGGCATCCGCTTCATCGTCCCGGGCGACGCCGAGTGGCCGGAGTCCCTCGAGGTGCTCGACATGGTGATGCTCGACACGATGGGCGGCCAGCCGTACGGCTTGTGGCTGCGCGGGCCGCTCGACCTGGCTCAGACGCTGCGCAGTTCGGTGTCCATGGTCGGGGCGCGGGCGGCAACTGCCTACGGCGAGCACGTGGCCACAGACATCGCGGCCGGTCTGGCCGAGCGCGGCGTCGCGGTTGTCTCTGGCGCCGCCTATGGCATCGACTCGGCCGCACATCGTGGAGCCCTCGCGGTCGGTGGGTCGACGATCGCCGTGCTGGCCTGTGGGGTCGACGTGATCTACCCCCGCGGCAATGCCGGACTGCTTGGCAGGATCGCCGAGGAGGGCCTCGTGGTCAGTGAGGTGGCACTCGGGGCGGCGCCGACTCGACCGCGGTTCCTGATCCGAAACCGCGTGATTGCTGCGGCCACACCGGGCACGGTGGTGGTCGAGGCGACGCCGCGATCGGGTGCCCTCAACACGGCGCGTTGGGCCGAGCTGTGCTCGCGGCAGGTCATGGGGGTTCCGGGACCGGTGACCTCGTCGCTGTCGGCCGGGGTGCACGAGCGACTGCGCGAAGGGGCCGCCCTCGTGACGAGCTGTGCCGAGGTCCTCGAGCTGGTCAGTCCGCTCGGCAGCCACACCCTTGCGCCGGCCCGCGGTCCGGAGCGTCCGTGGGATGGGCTGCCCGCTGCTGCGGCGACCGTGCTGGAGGCGATGCCCGCCTCGCGTGCCATCAGTGTGGATGAGCTCTGCGCCGCAGCGCCGATGGCCCCCCGCGAGTGCATTGCGGCGCTCGGTCTGCTGTCATCTCGCGGGCTCGTCCAGTTCACGCCGATCGGCTGGTCGCTCACGCGGCTGGCGCGCCGTGGTGGTGGTCCTTGACCTGGCCTGCCGATGCAGCAACGGTGATCGGGTGAGCGACGAAACCGGCCCGCTGCCCGGGCCGATGCAGGCGGCGCTGGATGACTTCGTCCGGCACCTGGCCGGCGAGCGGGACCGGTCGGCGCACACGCAGCGCGCCTATCGGGGTGACATCGCTTCGTTGCTCGATCACATGGTCCGCCTGCGGCACGACGACGTACGCGCTCTCGACATCGCGATTCTGCGTTCCTGGCTGGCCCGGCAAGCGTCGCAGGGCAGGTCGCGAAGCACGCTGGCGCGTCGCGCCGCGGCGGCCCGGGTGTTCTCGGCGTGGGCGCACCGCAACGGCCTGCTGGACCGCGATCCGGGGGCGCAGCTGGGCACGCCCAAGCGAGGCAGACCGCTGCCTCCTGTCCTCGACGCCGCGCAGATGCGCGACGTGCTGCAATCGGCCGCCGCGCTGGCGCCGTCCGTGTCACCCGGCGAAGGGTCCGACGTCGTCGCGGCCGTCGCAGAGCGGGACAGCGCGATCCTTGAGCTGCTTTATGCGTCAGGCATCCGCGTGGGGGAGCTCGTCACCCTCGACGTGGACGACCTTGACCACCAGCGTCGCGTGGTTCGCGTCTTGGGCAAGGGGCGCAAGGAGCGCACGGTGCCGTATGGTGCGCCGGCCGCGCACGCGTTGGATGCCTGGCTGCACGGCGGCCGGCGGATCCTCGTCCATGAGGGCAGTGGCGCTGCGCTTTTCCTTGGCGTGCACGGCCGGCGCATCGACCCGCGCACAGTCCGCCGTGTCGTGCACGCGGCCCTCGAGGCTGTCGACGGGACGCCTGACCTTGGGCCGCACGGCCTGCGCCACTCCGCTGCGACTCACCTACTCGAGGGGGGCGCAGACCTGCGAACGGTCCAGGAGATGCTCGGGCACGCCTCGCTCGCGACGACGCAGATCTACACCCACGTGTCGGTCGAACGGCTGCGGCGCGCCTATACCCAGGCGCACCCGCGCGCCTGACGTGACGCAGCATCGCTGGGCCTAGTCGAGCTCAGGGATCGGTGGTGACTCGCTCGGGCACACCGGCGACCACGGCGGCAACGTTGCGCTGCGACTCCGTGCCGCGGTCGAGGTAGTGGGAGTGCCCGCGGACCCCGTCGAGATGGCCCTCGCCATCGGTGCCGAGTCGGATGGCGCCGAACGAGCGGTCGCCCGGATCGGCGCCGAAGTAGCCCAACCCGGCGATCCAGTCGCGATCGGCCTCCGCCACGTAGACGGCGCCGTTGTCGAGCCGGATCTCGTCGGCATCGTCGACCCCGGTGCCCGGTGATCCGAGCAGCACCAGGTCGTCGACCCCATGGTCGGCATCGCGCAGTGCGCGCCCGGCGACGAGGGACCCGTACGAGTGGCCCACCACTGTGACGTGGACGTCGCGACCGGCCGCGCGCGCCGACGCTCGGAGACCGTCCAGCTCATTCCGCAGGGCCGCCGCTCCTGCGGCCGCGGGCTTCGTGGAGGCGATGTCGATGCCACTCGGAGTTGCGTACCCCAGCCAGGCGACGGCCGCCACGGACCCGACAGCCACGGATGACGCCGTTCGCCGAAGGTCATCGGCCCTGCGGACGAGGGAATGGAGGTCGTCGGTGATCGTGGTCGACGCGCCCGGCACCAGCAGCGCGACGTGCGTGGCGCGGTCCGGGTCGCCGACAGACACGACCGCTCGACCGTGCTCGGCGTCCAGCGCAAGCAGCAGCCGATCCGGATGCCCGATGACCTGCCCCCTGATCAGCTCGAGTCGCGCCAGCCGGTCGTTGAGGCGCGAGAGGCGCTGCATCAGGTCAGGCGGTCGCGACTGCAACGCCGCGCGAAGGTCGCGTACGGTCTGGGCGCGCTCCCGGGCCAGCCGCCGCTGGTTGGCCCGATCGCGTACGACGGATGGCAGACCCTCGAGCCGACCCAGCCACGCAGGCGCGTCTTGCCACAGCTCCTGCCGGCGCCACAGCGGCAGGCTCGCCCACCACGCGGCGACTCGCTCCGGAATCTCTCCGGCGCCGGTCGCCAGGCGGCGCTCGAGAGCATCGGCGGCGTGGACGGCCGACATATCGCGCCAAGCCGGATGCGCGCCCAGATCGGCACCGACAAGCCGGCTCACTGACCGCAGCCGATCGACGAACTCGCTCACGCCAGCAGAAACGTGGGAGCGAGCGTCACCCGTGAGCTCCTCACTGGCCTGGATCAGCGACTGAGCGTCGGTTCCGTCGACGCTGGCGAGCCGGGCCAGCTCCTGCGCTCGTTCGAGCCGCGCAGCACCCTGCAGAACCACGGTGCCGAGCTGTCGCGACTGCTCGGCGAGTGCACGGGATGCGTGGCGCAGGCGCATCAGCACTGACCCGGCTGCGTCGGCCGCAGACCCAGCCCAGGCATTGCTCATCGCCGCGCCGATGACGTCCAGCAGAACGCTCAGCTCGTCGAGGCGATCGGCTTCCCTGCTCAACAGTCGGGCCGCTGCCCGCAGCTGCTCTGGCTGCCCGGGCCTAGACCACTCGGCTCATTCGGCAGCGTTGCGGTCGACCGATGCGTAGCACTCAGCCGCCCAGTCCAGCTGGGCACCCACTGACGCGACCCGAGCCACAAGTCGGCCGCAGACCTGATCCGCGTCGCGCGTTCCCACATCGAGAGCTACCGACGCGAAGGAGTCGCGGATCAACGTCAGCGCGTGCTCAGGAGCGGGCGCGCCCGACACGGTGCAGCCCCGCGCGCAGCCGGCCCGCCAGCTGGTGCAACAGCTCGGGCTCGACAACGATCTCGGTCACGGGGCGCCCAACGTTGTCGCGCGGGTATCTCGTGCGTCCAGCGGCAGCAGCCGCACCCGGATCACGCCGAACAGCAGCCGCGGATCGAGGTAGGCCGAGCCGCGCCGGAGCCCGAGGTGCAGGCACGCCGCGGGCGCGCAGTGACTGCCGCGCTCCTCGATCGTCCCGATGAGGGTGCCTGCCGAGACCAAGTCGCCACGCTTGACCGCCGCGAGGACCGGCTCGTAGGTCGTGATGAGCGCGCCGTGCGTGATGGACACGACGCCTCGTCCCGCCACCACGCCGGCGAACCTCACGACCCCGGATCCCGCCGCTCGTACCGGGCTCGCGACGGCGATCGCGAGATCAATGCCACGGTGCCCCGGCAGCCAGGGCAGTGGTGGCGGCGCAAAGTCCCGGACCACCTCTGGCGGTGTAGTCGGCCACACCCAGGCCGCGTTGGGGACCGGACGCGGCGACGGCGGCGGGCTCGCCGACACCGTGGGCTGGACGACGGCGACCAGGACGACGGCCAGCGCGGCAGCTGCGCGGGCGGGGAGCAACCTCATGCGTCCGAGAGTCGGCCTGGGCGCCGGGCGTGGACAGGTTGCCGACGATCTCTGTGGACGCGGCCCGGCGCCGTCCGCGGGTTGTGGACGCGGCCCCGCCTGCCCCGGTGCCGGGCTCGTAACCAGGCTTGACGGGGGATGGCCAGGCCTGCAGGCCTGTCCAGACCCGGGCGATCACGTTAACGTGATCATTCCCCCGCCGTTTGGACCGGCGCCGACCGCCTCCCGTACACTCTGGGGGCGACCCCAGATTCTGTGGGTCGACTTCGCACGCCCTGGGACCGACCAAAGGTCCCGCACCCGCGTGCTCCAGCGGTCCCCGGCGCGAGTCGGGGCGGGGCACGTACGAGGGCGTCAGGCGCGGCGGCCAACCGGTCGTCGCGAAGAACCGAGTGCGCTTGCCCAGGCTGGGCAGGGCGCAGAGGAGGTAGCGCACGGCCATGGCCGTCGTCACCATGAAGCAGCTGCTCGAGAGCGGCGTGCACTTCGGGCACCAGACCCGCCGTTGGAACCCGAAGATGAAGCGGTTCATCTTCACCGAGCGCAACGGCATCTACATCATCGACCTGCAGCAGTCGCTGTCCTACATCGACCGCGCCTACGAGTTCATCAAGGAGACGGTCGCGCACGGCGGCTCGGTCCTCTTCGTGGGCACCAAGAAGCAGGCGCAGGAAGCGATTCGCGAGCAGTCGACCCGCGTCGGCATGCCCTACGTGACCGAGCGCTGGCTCGGCGGCATGCTCACCAACTTCCAGACCGTCCACAAGCGTCTCCAGCGGCTCAAGGAGCTCGAGGAGATGGACTTCGACGACGTCGCCGGCTCCGGCTTCACCAAGAAGGAGCTGCTCCAGCGTCGCCGCGAGAAGGAGAAGCTGGAGAAGACACTGGGCGGCATCCGCGACATGCAGCGCGTGCCCAGCGCGGTGTGGGTGGTCGACACCAAGAAGGAGCACCTGGCGATCAACGAGGCCCGCAAGCTGGGCATCCCGGTCGTCGCGATCCTCGACACCAACTGCGACCCGGACGAGGTCGACTACCCGATCCCGGGCAACGACGACGCGATCCGCGCCGTCTCGCTGCTGACCCGGGTTGTTGCCGACGGCGTCGCCGAGGGCCTCATCGCCCGGGCCGGCCGCGGCCAGGCCGACGAGAAGCCGGCCGAGGGTGACCTGGGCACCGACGAGCCGCTGGCCGAGTGGGAGCAGGAGCTCCTCGGCGGTGCCGCCCCCGCTGAGGCTCCGGCTGCTGAGGTTCCGGCTGCTGAGGTTCCGGCTGCGAGGTTCCGGCCGTCGAGGCCCCGGCTGTCGAGGCCCCGGCTGTCGAGGCTCCCGGCTGCCGAAGCCCCCGCCGCTGACGCGGAGACCGAGGCGCCCGCCGAGACGGACACCACCTCCGAGCAGGCCTGATGCAGGTCGACGGCAGCGGCCGCCCGCAGCAGTGCGGGTGCCGCTGCCGTCGTACGTGCGAGGCCGTACGAACGCAGCGACCCTAAGAACACAGAGGAAGCGAGAGATGGCGAACTTCACCGCCGCCGATGTCAAGAAGCTCCGCGACGCCACGGGCGCCGGAATGATGGACGCGAAGAGGGCCCTCGAGGAGACCGACGGCGACTTCGACGCCGCTGTCGAGGTGCTGCGCGTCAAGGGTGCGGCCAAGGCCGCCAAGCGTGGCGCGGAGCGCACCGCCAGCAACGGCCTCGTGGCCGCGGCCGAGGGCGCGCTGATCCAGCTCAACTGCGAGACCGACTTCGTGGCCAAGAACGAGCAGTTCCAGCAGCTCGCAGCCGACATCGTCGCGCACGCCTGGGCGGCCAAGCCGGCCGACAAGGAGGCGCTGCTCGCCGAGGTCCTCGCCGACGGCCGCACTGTCGCCGACAACATCATCGCCGCCAGCTCGGTCATCGGCGAGAAGATCGAGCTCGCGGACGTCGCCATCTTCGATGGCAAGGTTGCCGCCTACATGCACCGTCGCGACGCCGACCTGCCGCCGCAGATCGGTGTGCTGGTGGAGTTCGACGGTGACGACATCGAGGCCGCCCGTGACGTAGCGAAGCAGGTCGCCTCGATGAGCCCGCAGTACGTTACCCGCGACGAGGTCCCCGCCGAAGTCGTCGAGCACGAGCGCCGCATCGCCGAGGCGACCACTCGCGAGGAGGGCAAGCCGGAGCAGGCGCATCGCCAAGATCACCGAGGGTCGCCTCAACGGGTTCTTCAAGGACAGTCGTCCTGCTCGAGCAGGAGTCGGTCCTGGACACCAAGAAGTCGGTGAAGGCGCTTGCCGACGAGGCGGGCATCACCGTCAAGCGGTTCGCCCGCTTCGAGGTCGGCGCCTTAGCCCGTTGAGCGCCTGAGGCATACCGTACGGAGCAATCAACGCGGAAGGGCCGGTGTCGTGGAGGTAACCGAGATGGAGACCCAAGCGAGACCGGCCTCGCCGTTGCCCCACGGGTTACAAGCGGGTCATGCTCAAGCTCTCCGGTGAGGCGTTCGGCGGCGGGCGCATCGGCGTCGACCCCGACGTGGTGCAGAGCATCGCACGGCAGATCGCCGACGTGGTCCGCACCGGCACGCAGGTCGCCGTCGTCGTGGGCGGCGGCAACTTCTTCCGCGGTGCCGAGCTGCAGCAGCGCGGCATGGACCGGGACCGCGCCGACTACATGGGCATGCTCGGCACGGTGATGAACTGCCTGGCCCTGCAGGACTTCCTGGAGAAGGCGGGCGTCCCGACCCGGGTGCAGACCGCCATCACCATGGGCCAGGTTGCCGAGCCCTACATCCCGCGGCGCGCCGAGCGACACCTCGAGAAGGGCCGCGTCGTGATCTTCGGTGCCGGCGCCGGCATGCCCTACTTCTCCACCGACACAGTCGCTGCGCAGCGCGCCCTCGAGATCGGCTGCGAGGTGCTGCTCATGGCCAAGAACGGCACCGACGGTGTCTACGACGCCGACCCGCGCACGCATCCGGAGGCGCGCCGCTTCGCGACGCTGTCGGTCGAGGACGTCATTGCCCGCAACCTGCAGGTCGCCGACCAGGCCGCGTTCAGCCTGTGCCGCACCAACGGCTTGCCGATCGTGGTCTTCGACCTCAACACGGACGGCAACATCGGTCGCGTCGTGGCTGGCGAGCCCGTCGGCACCGTCGTGTCGGGCGACGTGACGACGGCGTACGCCGACGAGGCCTAGGAGCGCAGGCGCACCACGCCGCCGGGTATAGCGTCAGCACAGCACTGATCTGCGTCAGGCGAGCCACCAGCCGGTGATCCCGGCGGTCATGCGAGGGAGCGACATTGATCGACGAAACCCTCCTCGAGGCCGAGGAGAAGATGGAGAAGGCCGTCACGGTCGCGCGGGACGACTTCGCGACGATCCGTACGGGGCGGGCGCATCCCTCGATCTTCAGCAAGGTGGCCGTCGACTACTACGGCACCCCGACGCCGGTCAACCAGCTGGCGTCGTTCCACGTGGCCGATGCCCGCATGATCACGATCACGCCGTACGACAAGAGCTCGCTGGGCGCCATCGAGCGGGCGATCCGTGACTCCGACCTCGGGGTCAACCCGACCAACGACGGTGTCGTGATCCGCGTGGTGATGCCGCAGCTGACCGAGGAGCGTCGCAAGGAGTACGTCAAGCTGGCGCGCAGCAAGGCGGAGGACTCGCGAGTGTCCATCCGCAACGTGCGCCGGCACGCCAAGGACGCCGCTCGACAAGCTCGCCAAGGACGGCGAGACCGGTGAGGACGAGGTCGGGCGGGCCGAGAAGCAGCTCGAGGCCATGACCAAGAAGTACGTCGACCAGGTCGACGAGCTCCTCAAGCACAAGGAAGCCGAGTTGCGCGAGGTCTGATGGAGGGGCATGACGATTCCGCTCCACCTGCCCCGCCTGTCCCGCAGAGCCGCGCAGGCCGCAATCTCGGTGCCGCCACCGGCGTAGCCGTTGCACTCGGCGCCGTCATCGTCGCGAGCCTCTTCATCGAGAAGGTCGCGTTCGTTTGGCTGGTCGGCGCCGCCATCGCGGTCGCAGTGTGGGAGCTCACGACGGCGCTGACGGTGCGCGACATCCAGGTGCCGGTCGTGCCGGTGGTGCTGGGCGCGGTCGCGCTGCTCGGCTCCGCCTATGTCGGCGGCACCGAGGCCATGGTCGTCGCGCTCGCGCTCACCGTGCTGGCGGTCATGGTGTGGCGGCTGGGAGAGCCTGAGGCGGGGTACGTCCGCGACGTCACTGCGGGCGCGTTCACGACTCTGTACGTGCCGTTTCTCGCCGGGTTCGCCGTACTGCTCGTGCAGCCCGACGACGGTGCGTGGCGCGTCATCACGTTCCTTGTCGTCGTGAGCGCCTCTGACACTGGGGGTTACGCCTTCGGTGTGCTCTTCGGGCGGCACCCGATGGCGCCCCGGGTGAGCCCGAAGAAGTCGTGGGAGGGGTTCGCCGGGTCCGCCCTGCTCTGCGTGCTCGCAGGTGTGGCCACGGTGGTGTGGCTGCTCGACGGGCGCTGGTGGGTTGGCGTGGTGCTGGGGCTGGCCACGCTCGTCTCGGCGACGCTCGGGGACCTCGGCGAGTCCATGATCAAGCGCGACCTCGGCATCAAGGACATGGGCACGCTGCTGCCCGGGCACGGCGGCATCATGGACCGCCTCGACTCGATGCTGCCCAGCGCCCCGGTCGTCTGGCTGGTGCTTTCCTGGCTCGTGCCCGCCTGACGCCTAGTCGTTGTCTCCAGCCGTGTCGAGCGTGCTGCCCTTGCGGCGACCCTGGGTGCCGGCCGTCCGCTTGCGGGCCGCACGCGCGCCCGGCTGCCATTGCCATTCCTCGATCTCCGGCATGTCCTCGCCGGTGCGCCGGATGTACTCCTTGTGCTCGATCAGCTTGTCCCGCAAGGCCTCCCGGGCGTACGCCGCCGACGGCCCGAGCTGCGGACAGCGGTCGATGACGTCGATGGCCAGGTGGAACCGGTCGAGCTGGTTGAGCACGCACATGTCGAACGGCGTGGTCGTGGTGCCCTCCTCCTTGTAGCCGCGCACGTGCAGGTTGGCGTGGTTGCGTCGCCGGTAGGTCAGTCGGTGGATCAGCCACGGATAGCCGTGGTAGGCGAAGACGATCGGCTTGTCGATCGTGAACAGCGAGTCGAACTCGGTGTCGGACAGCCCGTGCGGGTGCTCCTTCTCATCCTGCAGGCGCATGAGGTCGACCACGTTGACGAACCGGATCCGCAGGTCGGGGAAGAAGCCACGCAACAATTGTGTCGCCGCGAGCGCCTCCATAGTCGGCACGTCGCCGGCGCAGCCGATGACGACGTCGGGCTCGCCGTCCTGGTCGTTGCTCGCCCACTCCCAGATGCCGATGCCCTTGGTGCAGTGCTTGACGGCCGCCTCCATCGACAGGTACTGCCGGGCGGGCTGCTTGCCCGCGACGATGACGTTGACGTAGTTGCGGCTGCGCAGCGCATGGTCGGCCACCGACAGGAGCGTGTTGGCGTCCGGCGGCAGGTAGACCCGGATCACGTCGGCCTTCTTGTTGACCACGTGGTCGATGAACCCCGGGTCCTGGTGCGAGAAGCCGTTGTGGTCCTGGCGCCACACATGCGACGTGAGCAGGTAGTTGAGCGAGGCCACAGGCCGGCGCCACTCGATCTCCCGCGTCGTCTTCAGCCACTTGGCGTGCTGGTTGAACATCGAGTCGATGATGTGGATGAACGCCTCGTAGCAAGAGAAGAACCCATGCCGGCCGGTGAGCAGGTAGCCCTCCAGCCAGCCCTGGCAGGTGTGCTCGGACAGGATCTCCATGACCCGGCCGTCGGGGGCGAGGTGGTCGTCGTAGGAGAACGTGTCCGCGTTCCACGTGCGGTTGGTCACCTCCAGCAGGGCACCGAGCCGGTTGGAGTTGTTCTCGTCGGGACTGAACACCCGGAAGTTACTGTTGTCGTCGTTGCGCGCCATGACGTCGCGCAGGAACTCACCGAGTACGCGGGTGGCCTCCGCGACCGCAACACCGGGCTTCGCGACGTCGATCGCGTACGAGCGGAAGTCCGGCATCCGCAGGTCGTGCAGCACCATCCCGCCATTCGTGTGCGGGTTGGCGCTCATGCGGCGCGAGCCCTTCGGGTGGAAGTCGGCGATCGCGGTGACGGGAGCGCCGTTGTCGTCGAACAGCTCGTCCGGCCCGTAGGACTTCAGCCACTTCTCGAGTGCCTTGAGGTACTTGGGGTTCTCGCGCACCGCGGCGAACGGCACTTGGTGGCTGCGCCAGTAGTCCTCCACCCGCTGCCCGTCGATCTCCGTGGGCCCGGTCCACCCCTTGGGCGAGCGGAGCACGATCATGGGCCAGCGCGGTCGCGTCGGGTCGCCCTGTTCGCGGGCCTGCCGGCGGATCTTCTCGATCGCGTCGAGGCACTGGTCGAGCGCACCGGCGAACTCCTGATGCATGAAGTCCGGATCTGAGCCGGCCACCACATAGGGGTCCCATCCGCAGCCGACCAGGAGCGAGCGCAGCTCGTCCTCGCTGATGCGGGCCAGCACGGTCGGGTTGGCGATCTTGTACCCGTTGAGATGCAGGATCGGCAGCACCGCGCCGTCGGTGACCGGGTTGAGGAACTTGGTGCCGTGCCACGACGTCGCCAGCGGTCCGGTCTCTGCTTCGCCGTCGCCGATGACACAGGCGACCACCAGATCGGGGTTGTCGAACGCGGCGCCGAACGCGTGCGACAGCGCGTATCCCAGCTCACCGCCCTCGTGGATCGAGCCTGGCGTCTCCGGCGCGACGTGGCTGGGAATGCCCCCGGGGAAAGAGAACTGCCTGAACAGCCGCTTCATCCCCTCTTCGTCGAGCGACACGTCGGGGTACACCTGCGAGTACGTGCCCTCCAACCACGCGGCCCCGACCAGTGCTGGTCCGCCGTGGCCTGGCCCAGTGATGTAGATCGTGTCCAGATCGCGGGCCACGATCGCCCGGTTGAGATGCGCGTAGACGAACGACAGACCGGGCGACGTGCCCCAATGCCCGAGGAGCCGCGGTTTGACGTGCTCGGCCCGAAGCGGCTGCCGCAGCAGGGGGTTGTCCATGAGGTAGATCTGGCCGACCGACAGATAGTTGGATGCCCGCCACCACTGGTCGATGGTCCTGAGCTCCTCCGCCGACAGTGGTCCGTCGGCCGAGCGCGCGGCGGCGCGGTTGTCGCTCTTGGCGGAAGCAACCTTGGCGGCCTTCTTGCGCGCCCCGCCAGCCGTGCGGGCGCGAGTGGTCGTGGTCATGTGCCGTCCTCGGGGGGTGGGGAGAGTTGAGCGCACTGCCTAGCCTTCCGTCCTGACCGGCAAGCGCAACCTGACCTGCATGGGACACTGGACGGGTCATGCCTGTACCCGGTGAGCTCACTTTTGTCGCGCCGCGTCGCGCGAAACCACCGCGACACCTCGCCGACCTCGACCCGGGTGAACGCAAAGACGCCGTGACGACCCTCGGGCACAAGGCGTTCCGCGCGGCACAGCTGTCCCAGCACTACTTCGGGCGCTTCACCCGCGACCCGCACGAGATGACCGACCTGCCCAAGGCCGTTCGCGAGGACCTGGTCGGCGAGCTCATGCCGAAACTGCTCGACCCGGTGCGGCACCTCGAGGCCGACCGCGGCATGACCCGGAAGACGTTGTGGCGGCTGTTCGATGGGGCACTCGTCGAGAGCGTCCTCATGCGCTATCCCGGGGGCGGCGTGCACCGGGACCGGGTCACGATCTGCGTCTCCAGCCAGGCCGGGTGCGGCATGAACTGCCCGTTCTGCGCGACCGGCCAGGCCGGGCTGACCCGCAACATGTCGGCCGGCGAGATCGTCGACCAGGTCGTCGCCGCCGCTGGCGCACTGGCCCGGGGCGAGGTCGCCGGAGGCCCCGGCCGAGTCACCAACGTCGTGTTCATGGGCATGGGCGAACCACTGGCCAACTACGGGGCGGTCATCCGCTCCGTGCGTAGGCTCACCGACCCGGCGCCCGACGGCCTCGGCATGTCGCAGCGCGGGGTGACGGTGTCGACCGTGGGCCTCGTACCCAAGATCACCCAGCTCACCGAGGAGGGCCTGGCGGTCACCCTCGCCCTGTCGCTGCACGCGCCCGACGACGAGCTGCGCGACGAGCTCGTCCCGATCAACACCCGGTGGCGTGTCGGCGAGGCGCTGGACGCGGCGCGAGCCTATTTCGACCGCACCGGCCGCCGGGTGAGCATCGAGTACGCGCTGATCCGCGACATCAACGACCAGGCCTGGCGAGGCGACCTGCTCGGCCAGCTGCTCGTGCAGCGCGGCAAGGGCTGGGTGCACGTCAACCCCATCCCGCTCAACCCCACACCCGGTTCGAAGTGGACTGCGTCACGCCCCGAGGACGAGCGGGCGTTCGTCGAGTCACTCGCCGCGCACGGCGTCCCGGTGACCATCCGCGACACGCGTGGCCGCGAGATCGACGGGGCCTGTGGACAGCTCGCCGCTGTGGAGGTCTAGCATCACTCCGATACGAATGGGGTGAATCGGTCTATGGCTGTCTCTCGGGAGCCCGAGTTCGGCACGGTCCGCATGCGCGAGGCGTACGACCTCGACGACGTCGACGACTTCGTCGATCTCGTGATCGACTCGCTCGAAGGAAAGGGCACCCGCAGGGTCTCGCCCGAGCAGATCGAGCGGTACGAGTTCAAGGTCGTGCGGATGCGCACCGGCTATGCGATGGAGGATGTCGACCGCTGGCTCGACGGTGCCGCTGCCGAGCTGCGCCAGCGCCAGAAGGCCGCCCGCCAGGCGGAGCCGGCCCGGACCGCCCAGCCGGCACCAGCACCGCCGCCGCCAACCCCCGCGCCGCCGGTCGCCGCGGCCGCCACGCCGGTCACGCCCGCCTTCGATGACTCCGCGACTCAGTGGTGGCCGGCACCGGCGGCGCCCGCTGCGGCGCCGCTCCCGACCCCGGCGCCGATGTCGGTGCCCGCGGGATTCACGACGACCACCACGTATGGCTCGCCCGCCTACGATCCCCCGGTCTACGAGCCGCCCGCCTTCCGGACGAGCCCACCGGCCGTGGAGCCGAGTCACGCGCGCGACACCGGCACCGGCCGGCCAGCGGCGCTCGTCCACCACATCGAGCTGTGGGTCCGAGACTTCGACTCGGCAGTCGCCGCGTGGGGCTGGCTCTTCCAGCGGCTCGGCTGGCGCATCGGACGGGTGTGGGAGCACGGCTGCGCGTGGACGAGCCCCGACGGGCCCTACATCGTCATCGAGTCCGGGCCGGACCTGCGCTGGATGCCGCACGACCGGCGCTCGCCCGGGATGAACCACCTCGCCCTCGAGGTGCCCGACCGCGCCACCGTCGACCGCATCGTCGCCGACGGGCCGACGCATGGCTGGCAGCTGATGTTCCCCGACCGGCATCCGTTTGCCGGTGGGCCGGATCACTATGCGGCGTACATGGAGAACGGCGAGGGGTTCGAGGTCGAGATCGTCTCGGCTGAGTGACCCGCTGGATCGTCCGTCGCTCGGTTGGTCTCGGTCGTCGCGTCCCTGCCTCGTTCGTCACTCGCCTTCGTTGGCTACGGGTTAGGGTGCGGCTGGCCCACAACGTCAAGGAGCCGCATGTCCGCCGTCACGCCTGTCTCCGTCGGCACGTGCCATCGGGGGTGTGTGGGCGGGCGGGTCGATCGGCTCGTCACGGCGCCCAGCGTGGTCACAGTCGTGCGGACTGTGCTGGCGGTGGCGCTGGCGATGGTCGCGTTGCGGACGGGGTCGGAGGCGTGGCTGCTCGCGGCGCTGGCGGCGTATTGGGTCGGCGACACCGGCGATGGGCTGCTGGCCCGGCTCACGGACACGGAGACGCGTACGGGCGCGGTGCTCGACATCGTCTCGGACCGGTGCTGTGTGGCGGTCGTCTACGTGACGTACGTGGCGTGGCATCCGGAGTTCGCGGTGCCGGTGGGGATCTACCTGGTCGAGTTCATGGTCATCGACACGTTCCTGTCGCTGGGGTTCCTGCGCTGGCCGCTGCTGTCGCCCAACTACTTCGGGCTGGTGGACCAGGTGATCTACCGGCTCAACTGGACGCCGCTGGCCAAGGGCGCCAACTCGGCTGCGGTCGCGCTGGTCGCCGTGCTGCTTGACGCACCGGCGCTGGCGGCCGTGCTCGCTACGGTCCTGCTTGCGGTCAAGACCGGGTGTCTTGTACGGCTGGCTGGACTGCCGGAATGGCAACAACGCGACCGCGCCGGCTGCAGCGTGCCAGGCTGACCTCGTGGACGGCGCTCTGCTGGCGATGACGATGGCCACACTTGGCGTTGCCCTCGCCTCGGCCCTGCTGCCCGTCATCAACATCGAGGCCTATCTCATTGCGCTGGCCGTGTCACACGGGTCGGGCACGGCGTGGTGGTTCGCGCTCGTCGCCACGGCCGGGCAAATGGCGGGGAAGGTGCTGTTCTACTACGCCGGACAGGGCGCCATGAGGCTCCCGGCGCTGAGCTCGCGCAAGGCGGGGTCACGCTGGTTCGACTTGGGCGCCTGGCATTCCCGGCTGGCTGGCCGGCCGTGGGTGTCCGTCGGCGTGGTGTTCGCCAGCGCGGCCAGCGGGGTGCCGCCGTTCGCCATCATCAGCCTCTTGGCCGGCATGCTCCGCGTGCCGCTGATGTGGTTCCTCGTCGCCGGGTCGGTGGGGCGCTACGCGCGCTTCATGGTGGTGCTCATGGTGCCCGGGATGCTCGGCTGGCACTTCGGCTAGCAGCTGCTTGGCGTTCTGGGGTGGGGCCTCGCGGCGCTGGGGCGCCCCAGCGTCGCCCGGACATCGCTGGGGCGCCCCAGCGCATGCGCCGTGACCAGCCATGGGCGCGGATCGGTGGCTAGAACGACGCTGGGGCGCCCCAGCGACTCGCGGCTGTGGGGGTGCGAGCTGCCGGCGCGGCGTCAGTGGCCGAGCAACCGCCCCACAATGCCGGCACGACGAGACGAGCGCTGCTTCCGTGCCTCGGCGGCGTCGGCGCCCTGCATCAGCCGCAGCGCGGCGTTGACCCCGAGCCACCGCAGCGGCTCAGGCTCCCAACGCGGCGACCGGTGGCCGACCCAGGGCAGGTGTACGAGGTCGGAGTCGCGGCCCAGCACCAGGTCGGTGAGTGTGCGCCCGGCCAGGTTGCTGGTCGCCACGCCGTCGCCGACGTAGCCGCCCGCCCAGCCGAGACCCGTACGCACGTCGAGGCCGCACGACGCGAACCAGTCGCGGGGGACGCCGAGCGGCCCGCCCCATCGGTGCGTCACGGACACACCCGCGAGGATCGGGAACAGCTCGACCAGGGTCTCCCGCAGCGACTCGTGCACCGCAGAGTCGGAGTCGTACAGGGGTCGGGTGCGCGAGCCGAAGTGGTACGGCGCGCCGCGGCCACCGAACGCCAGCCGCCCGTCCGCCGTCCGCTGCCCGTAGATGATCATGTGGCGGAAGTCGGCGAAGGTCTCCCGGCTGCGCAGTCCGAGCTGCTCCCAGACGTTGGCGGACAAGGGCTCAGTGGCGATCATGAGCGAGTACACCGGAGCCAGGATGCGTTCGTGGCCCCGCAGTTCTGCCGTGTAGCCCTCGGTGGCCCGCAGCACCACGTCGGCGCGCACCGTCCCGCAGTTCGTGGTCACGCGTCGCGGCTCGATACGGGTCACCGGCGTGTGCTCGTGAACGCGCACGCCGCGCCGCTCGACGGCCTGCGCGAGTCCGCGCACGAGCCGCGCCGGATGGATCGCGGCGCAGTGCGGCGAGTACGTACCGCCGACAACGTCGGTCGCCCCGATGCGCGCCGCTGTCTCTTTCGCGTCGAGCAGGACGAGGTCGTCGTCGCCCCATTCGCGCGCATCGGCAACGTACGTGCGTGCCCGCTCGAGCTGCACCGACGTGCGCGCGGCCACCACGGTGCCGCCCTTGGCGAAGTGGCAGTCGATGTCCTCGGCCTCGGCGATCCGCCCGACCTCGTCGATGGTGCTGCGCATCTCGCGCCGCAGTGCCAGCGCGGAGTCCCGCCCGTACTTCTTGGCAACGGCCGGAATCTCGGTCGGGAAGTAGGCCGAGCACCAGCCGCCGTTGCGTCCCGAGGCCCCGAACCCGGCGACCGCCTGCTCCACCACGGCGATGCGCAGGCTAGGGTCGGCCGCCGCGAGGTAGTAGGCGGTCCACAGGCCGGTGAACCCGGCGCCCACAATGGCAACGTCGGCATCGACGTCACCGGGGAGCGACGCGCGCTCCGTACCCCGCAGGTCGGCGGGCAGGGTGTCCCACCAGAGCGGGAGCCTCGGCCGGGTCATGCGCGGATCTCAGAGGAGCGACCAGGCGCGGCCGAGAACGTCCCGCAGGATCTGCTCCATCTCGTCGAACTCCGACTGCCCGACGATCAGCGGCGGGGCGAGCTGCACGACGGGGTCGCCGCGGTCGTCGGCCCGGCAGTACAGCCCGGCGTCGAACAGCGCCTTGGACAGGAAGCCGCGCAGGATGCGCTCGCTCTCATCGGCGGAGAACGTCTCCTTGGTGCCTTGGTCCTTCACCAGCTCGATGCCGTAGAAGTAACCGTCGCCGCGCACGTCGCCGACGATCGGCAGGTCGGTGAGCTTCTCCAGCGTGGCGCGGAATGCGTCCTCGTTGTCGAGCACCCGCTGCGGGAGCTTCTCCCGCTCGAAGATGTCGAGGTTGGCCAGCGCCACCGCCGACGACACGGGGTGCCCGCCGAAGGTGTAACCATGAGGGAAGAACGTGTCGCCCTGGTAGAACGGCTCGGCGATGCGGTCGGAGAAGATCGCCGCGCCGATGGGGGAGTACCCAGAGGTCATGCCCTTGGCGCAGGTGATGATGTCGGGTACGTAGCCGAACTTGTCGCAGCCGAACATCGTGCCGAGCCGGCCGAACGCGCAGATCACTTCGTCGGACACGAGCAGGACGTCGTGCTCGTCGCAGATCTCGCGCACCCGCTGGAAGTAGCCTGGCGGCGGCGGGAAGCAGCCACCTGCGTTCTGCACCGGCTCGAGGAACACCGCGGCCACGGTGTCGGCCCCCTCGAAGAGGATCGCCTGCTCGATCTGGTCGGCCGCCCATCGCCCGAACGCCTCGAGGTCGTCGCCGTGCTCCGGCGCCCGGTAGAAGTTCGTGTTGGGCACCCGGTGCGACCCCGGGACCAGCGGCTCGAAAGGCGCCTTGAAGGCCGGGATGCCGGTGATCGAGAGCGCGCCCTGCGGCGTGCCGTGGTAGGCGATCGCCCTGCTGATCACCTTGTACTTGCCCGGCTTGCCGACCAGCTTGAAGTACTGCTTGGCCGCCTTCCACGCCGTCTCGACGGCCTCGCCGCCACCGGTGGTGAAGAAGACCTTGTTGAGATCGCCCGGTGCGTACGAGGCGAGCCGATCGGCCAGCTCGACGGCCGCCGGGTGCGCGTAGCTCCAGATTGGGAAGAACGCGAGCTCGGCCGCCTGCCTGGCCGCGACCTCCGCCAGCTCGGTGCGCCCGTGCCCGGCCTGCACCACGAAGAGCCCGGCGAGGCCGTCGAGGTAACGCCGTCCGTTGACGTCGAAGACGTAGGCGCCCTCACCCCGCACGATCGTCGGCACGGGCGCGTCGGCGTACGAGGACATGCGGGTGAAGTGCATCCACAGGTGCTCGTAAGCGGAGCGGGACAGCTGGTCAGGGTTGGTGGTCATCGCGTTCCCCAGGCGTAGGTCTGCTTGCGGAGCTTGAGATAGAGGAAGGTCTCGGTGCTGACGACCCCCGGCAGCGAGCGCACCCGATCGGACAGCAGGTCGAGCAGATGGGCGTCGTCCTCGGCGACCACCTCGATGAGCAGGTCGAACGACCCGGCGGTCAGCACCACGTAGTCGACCTCGGGGATCTCGGCGATCGCATCGGCCACGACGCGGGTGTCGCCCTCGACCCGGATGCCGACCATGGCCTGGCGGCCGAGACCGACCTGGACGGGGTCGGTGACGGCCACGACCTGCATGACGCCGTGGTCGATGAGCCGCTGGACGCGCTGGCGCACGGCCGCCTCAGACAGCCCGACGGCCTTGCCGATCGCGGCATACGATCGGCGGCCGTCCTGCTGCAGCTGCTCGATGATCGACTTCGACACCTCGTCGAGGTGCCCGTTGCGCTCGCGGTGGGTCACGCCGGTCATCATGGCGGCCGACAGATGAGATGACAAGGAAATCCGCACAGATGCGCCCCTCGCGCTGCGGAATCCATCACCACACGCATGGGTGACCGCGGTTTGCGCAAGCGTCGCGAGAACGGCTCCGGCTGGTCCGACCGGACGATCACGGACCGGCCGCGATTTCGTCGCGAAGCGGACAGGTACCCTACGGAATCCCTTGTCATGACCCGGCCTACATGTCAGGATCAGCGACTTGGATGGGTAGATCTGCCGAAGTAGCCTGATTCACCCTTGTTCACGCCATCTGATGGCCGCGCAGAGACGAAGGAATCGCCGACCATGACCCGTAAGCCCCCGCTGTCCCCGGAGGCACGCGCCGTCCTCTCGATCATGCCCCGGCGGACGGTCCTTAAAGGCGCCGGCGCACTGGGAGCAGTTGCGGCGTTGGCCGCCTGCGGCACCGACGGCACGACGGGCGGACCCGGGGCGGCGGCGAGCGACAGGTCCGGCGAGGACAACCTCGTGCGCTGGGCCAACTGGGCCTACTACCTCGACTACGACGACGACGCGCAGACCTACCCCACCCTCGAGCGGCTCAAGGAGCAGAGCGGGCTCGACATCGCGTACGTCGAGGACATCGAGGACAACGACGCCTACTTCAGCAAGATCGCTCCGCAGCTGCGGGACGGACGCGACGTCGGTCAAGACATCGTGGTGTTCACCGACTGGATGGCCAGCAGGCTGATCCGGCAGGGTCTTGTTCAGAAGCTCGACCCGGCCAACATCCCCAACAAGGGCAACATCCTCGCCGACCTCGCCAACGTCGACTTCGACCCGGGCCGCGAGTACTCGCTGACCTGGCAGTCCGGGTTCGCGGGTATCGCGTGGAACAAGGAGAAGGTGCCCAACGGGCTCCGCACGGTCTCCGACCTCTGGCAACCCGACCTGCACGGCCGCGTGGAGGTCCTGTCGGAGATGCGCGACACGCTCGGCGTGATCATGCTTGAGCAGGGCGTCGACATCTCGCAGGCGTTCACCGAGAACGAGTTCTTCAATGCCCTGGGTGTGCTGCAGCAGCAGCTCGACAGCGGCCAGATCCGTCAGGTGAAGGGCAACTCCTACACCGAGGACCTCATCTCCGAGGATGCCCTCGCCGTGATCGCCTGGTCCGGCGACATCACCGCGCTCAACGCCGAGAACGGCGACAAGTGGGAGTTCGCCATCCCCAATGGCGGTGGCACGCTCTGGAGCGACAACCTGCTGATCCCGATCGGGTCGCCCTACAAGGCCAACGCCGAGCAGGTGCTCAACTACTACTACGACCCGGCGGTGGCCGCGGAGGTCGCCGCCTACGTCAACTACATCTGCCCGGTGCAGGGTGCCAAGGAGGAGATCGCAAAGATCGACCCGGCCCTCGCCGAGAACCCGTTGATCTTCCCCGACGCGAACACCTTGTCCCAGGTCAGGGTCTTCCGGGCGCTCTCGCCGGAGGAGGAGTCGACCTTCTCGACCGAGTTCCAGAAGACCCTGGGCAATTGATGACGGCCGACACCGAGGTGGCCGGTCGCAGCTCCGGTGACCTCCGGCTCGTCGGGCTGACCAAGCGGTTCGGTTCGTTCGTCGCCGTCGACGGCATCGACCTGGCGGTGCCCGAGGGGTCGTTCTTCGCACTGCTCGGGCCGTCCGGCTGCGGCAAGACGACGACGCTCCGCATGATCGCCGGGCTCGAGACGCCCTCCGCAGGGCAGATCCTGTTGGGCGGGAAGGACGTCACGGACACCCGGCCCTTCAAGCGGCCCGTCAACACCGTCTTCCAGAGCTATGCGCTCTTCCCGCACCTTGACGTCTTCGAGAACGTCGCGTTCGGATTGCGCCGCCGCGGCTTCCAGCACCCGAAGCCGCAGGTCGAGGAGGCGCTGGAGCTGGTGCAACTCGGCCATCTCGCCCGGCGCAAGCCCGGGCAGCTTTCCGGAGGCCAGCAGCAGCGGGTCGCCCTTGCGCGGGCGATCGTCAACCGACCGCGCGTCCTGCTGCTCGACGAGCCGCTCGGTGCGCTCGACCTCAAGCTGCGTCGGCAGATGCAGGTCGAGCTCAAGCGCATCCAGACCGAGGTGGGCCTCACCTTCATCCATGTCACGCACGACCAGGAAGAGGCCATGACCATGGCTGACACCATCGCCGTGATGAACGACGGGCGCATCGAGCAGCAGGGGGCGCCGACCGAACTGTACGAGTCGCCGCGCACCACGTTCGTCGCCAACTTCCTGGGCCAGTCCAACCTCGTGACCGGGCGTCGCGTCACACAGGGCGAGGTGATCGTCGTCGACGTGCTGGGCACCCAGGTCGCCGTCCCACCGAGCCGCTCGCACGCGACCGGCGACTCGATGCTCGTCGGCGTGCGACCCGAGAAGGTGCGGCTGCTTGCCGACTCCGCGGCGTTGCCGCCTGGGGTCAACGCGCTTCACGGTGGTGTGGTCCGTGATACCAGCTTCACGGGCGTCTCCACGCAATACATCGTCGCCATGCCATGGGGCCAGGAGTTCACCGTGTTCACGCAGAACCTCGACGCGGGCGGGGTTGTGTCGCCGGGCACGCCCGTCACGCTGGCCTGGGACGTACAGCACACGTTCGCACTCAGCGGCGACGCCGACGCGGGCACCGTGATCGACGAGCCGTCCGCCGCCGGCGCGGTCTGACAGGCAGGGAACCTGCACGTGGCCGCCGTCATCACGCATGGCACCGCCCGCGAGGACACCGAGCCGCCCCGTCGCGCGCGGCGTCGCCTCGCCTACCTCCTGCTGCTGCCAGGGCTGCTCTGGCTCGCCGTGTTCTTCGTGGCACCCATCGCGACCTTGTTCGGCACGTCGCTGCAGACACCGGTGCCGGGCGGCGAGATCGGTCAGTACGAGCAGACGTTCCGGTTCGCCAACTACGCCGACGCGATCGGCGAGTACATGCCGCACTTCGTGCGGTCGTTCACGTACGCCGGCATCGCGACCATCCTCGCGCTGCTGATCGGCTATCCGATCGCCTACTTCATCGCGTTCAAGGCTGGACGCTGGCGCAACCTGCTGCTGGTCATGGTCGTGGCGCCGTTCTTCACCAGCTTCATCCTGCGCACGGTGGCCTGGCGCCAGATCCTCGCCGAAGAAGGCTTCGTCGTGCAGACGATGAAGACGGTGGGCCTCGTGCCCGACGACATGAACGTCACCGCGAGCGCGTTCGCCGTCGTGATGGGCTTGACCTACAACTTCCTCGCGTTCATGACGCTGCCGATCTATGCGAGCCTCGAGCGAGTCGACCGTCGTGTGATCGAGGCGGGCTCGGACCTCTATGGCAACGGGATCACCGTGCTGCGCAAGGTCACCGTGCCGCTGTCGATGCCGGGCATCGTCGCGGGCACCCTGCTCACGTTCATCCCTGCCTCCGGTGACTACGTCAACTCTGCGCTGCTCGGCACCGCTCGCACGCAGATGATCGGCAACGTCGTGGAGAGCCGGTTCTTCCGGATCCAGGACTACCCGACGGCCGCCGCCCTGTCGTTCGTCCTCATGGCGGCAATCCTGGTGCTTGTCACCCTCTACATCCGCCGAGCCGGGACGGAGGAGCTGGTGTGAGCGCGCTGCATTCGGCCGTCCGA
>CAWCTX010000007.1:0-5826 GCA_963798505.1 uncultured Actinomycetota bacterium | reverse complement strand
GGCGTTCCCGGATAGGGCGGGACCGGCTTACTCCCCGCGGATATCGGACAGTCGCCGCGCCGAGCGTTCGGTGTGTCGCACCGGGTCGCGCTCGCCGCTCCAGAGCGGGCATTCGGTCGCGCTCGCGATCATGAGCGCGTGCCGGACCGTGGGTACGTCGCTGTTTGGGCGGCCGCGATTATCACCGTGTCGTGACGGAGCCCTCGGCTCATGATCCGCATTGTTCGACTCGCCGCACGCCGGCTGGGCGCGGCCAAGAGGTCGCTCGGGCGACGCCCGGTATGAACCGGGGCAGTTACGACGATGGATGGACGGTCATCCTTCACCGCCCACCGACGCGGCGTCTACTTGCTTGGCTGGAAGTAGTTGTCGAGCGCCCAGTCACCGACCTGTGTGCCCGTCGCAATACCTGCCAGGTCTGCGAACCGGAAGTGGATGCCCGACCAGACCCGGGCATCGATTGCATCCTGATTCAGCTGAGTCGCGAACTCGTAGTGGCGTGTAACGCCGGCCACGGTGATGTTCACGTCAATGCGGCCGCCCCCGAGTCCGAGCGTTCCGCTCAAGGCGCGGGTGACTGCGCCCACGATCGAATTGAGACCGCTGGTGTAGTCGGGGTACGGCGGATTTGGAATCAGTGGGAGCCAGCCGGGATCCGGGGCCGTATCCGGATTCCCGTCGGTGTCGGCCAGCTGGATCGCGGTGAGCGGCCGCCACAAGCCAAAGTGGAACTTCGAATCCCACGAGGTGATCACGGCATCGGCCGCGCTCATGGTCACCGCCGCGAACAGCCGTGCGCTGTCGCTGATGTCCAACTGATGTCGGGCCGCCAGGTCACGCAGCGAGGAACTGACCAGCGGGATGGTGCTCCCGGCGATGAACCGTGCGGTATCAGTCTGTTCTGGTGTCCGGACCGTGCTCGTGGCCGAACCCACCAACTTGACCTCGTTGAAGTCCGCTGTGTACGCGGCGCTCGTCATCGCCGGAGGGGGGCCCGGCCGGAACTGGCTCGGCGAATCGAGCAGCAGCGGCCGCAGCTGGGACAGCCACGGATCGAAGAACGGCGCAAACGGGGGCGGGGGCGGGGTCGGGTTCGGGGTCGGGCGCCACACGCCGGGCCCAAGCGGGACATCGAAGAGTGACCGGCGCGAAACGGCCATCGCCCTCGCGCAGCTCGATGAGCCGGTCTGCGGCGCGCTCGCCATAGTGGATCCCCTGCTTCTTCTTCGGCCCATCGGGGATGGCGGCGAGTGATGCGGTGAGCGCAGTGTCCAGCCTGGTCTGCGACGCCGGGAAATACTCGAGCAAGACATCATCCGCGGCGACCGCGGCGGCGGCCTGCGGCGACGCCCCACGAGGCCCACGCGCGTTCCAGTTGTAGAGCTCGTACTGCCGGGTGATGCCGACAACCGCGTTGTACACGGCGGCCTGTTCGAAGGCGAACCACATGAACGCTTCGGCGTTGGCCTTTCCAGCGTCGACGACGATCGTGTCGAAGGCGACCGCGTTCCAGTCGCTGATGACTTTCGGATCGGCCGCGCCTTGGGCCGGCGCTGCCGACGCCTCGACGCTGGCGAGGCTCGTCGACACAAGCGCGACGGCCACCAACGCGGCAGCGCGGCCACGTCTCCGGTGACGAACGACCACGCGCGGAGCCGGACGGGAAAACCGGGAACGAACCGAGACCAACCGCATGCGCAACTCCCTCTACGCGCAAGGCGCAGCAGCCCCATGCCGCACCATTTCGTGAACACACTGGATAGCACGATCCGCACGACAAGCAAGCTCAAGTCGCGGCCGGGTGCGGCTGATTGACGCTGAGACGGGTGATCCGTGAGCACCTTCCTGATGCTCGATGGGTCATGCGGGCCCCGTTTCTGGTCGGTGAACGATGGGCGCTCGCGAGCGACCGGCAGACCGGTGTCCGTCTGACGGATACCGATCTGCCGCTACTTCGCAGGCTTGCCGAGACCGCCGCCCACCGAACGGCGCTCGCCGGCGTTCGGAGTGGCGGACTGCCGGCGTTACTGGACACGGCGGATCGGGTTACTCGGCGATGTTTCCGGATGCGGGAGGTTGGCCGTGGCGAATCGCCCTGCGCTGGAGGTGGTGTGGGACGTCGATACTGATGTCGTCCGCGTGAGCCTGTTCCCGTCCGAGGGTGGCTTCGAGCTGATCTGTGAGGTCGAGCCAGCAACCCGTCCGGACCTGACCGGTGTGCGTCACCAGATCGGCGTGATGAGCCGCATCGCGACCGCGTTCTTGATCCCCGACAACCACATCGGTCGGGCCACCGTGTCCTCGATCGCGGTGGCCCATGAGGTCGCGCTGATGGGAGGGAAGAGCGATTGCCTGCATCAACGCCCACGATCGCAACCAGCTCGGGTTCCGCCGTGACCTCCTGACTGCCGCAGCCTACGGCGTGACTGACTTCCTGTTCGTCTACGGTGATCGGCCGGAGTCGGGATCGCGATCCGACGACCTGACCGTGCAGTTGATGCTGGACCTGGCGAGGGCCGCCGAACCGGGTCGGTCACCGCCGCGGCGACTGGGTGTGGCCGCCGGACCGGGACCGCTGCCGTCGTGGAAGCGGCAGGCCGATTTCGTCTGTGTCCAGGTGGCGCACTCGCTCGATGCGCTGCTCGCCTGGCGCGACGGTGCGCGCTTCGAAGGGCCCGTGTATGCCGGCGTGCTCGTGCTCGCCAGCGCAGCGATGGCCCGGAAGTTGTCGGCTGACGTGCCCCAGCTCGCTGTCGACCGAGCGGTCATCGACCGCCTCGAACGACATCCGGATGCCGGCGTCGACATGGCGTGCGACCTGATCGAAGCGATCCGCCAGTCCGGTGCGTTCGACGGCGTGCACGTCATTCCCGTGAGTCGCTACCGCGAGGTCGCCGCCCGCCTCGAACGCGTGTAGCCGGCGTTCCCGGCGGCTCGCTGCTCGCGTTCTCGTCCGGGATTATCGGGTACCGCAGGAGGGCCGTTACGCGCTGGACCGGCGGGCCCGATCCGCGGCTGGTGGCCCGCGTGTTATCGGCGCACGCCGGCGCGACCTACCGGCGCTTCGAGGACGCGGCCGGCGGCTCGGCAGCGGGCGTTACGGGCCGCGCGAGATGGTGCCGGAGCCTGGTCGCAGAACAGGGGTTCGAAGTCGCGCCGGGCTGGCCCGTCATGAGCGGTCCCAGCGCCAACGGGTCTGGCTGCCCTGGCCGTCCTTGCCGAATCCCTTGCGGAAGCCGAAGGCCCTCACCGGAGTGACCTCGAACACGTAGACCGGGTCCTCCTCGCTGCCCGTGAGGTGCCAGTCGCTGCCGTACTTCGTCTCCCACGCCTCGGCCAGGACGCGGAGCCTGGCATCGTCGGTGACCCGCACTGCCTCGCCTTCTACCACCAGGTCCAAGCCGTCGTCGAGGCGGTTGCATCCCGTCGTCAGGATGCAGTGCGGGTTCTTCTCCAGGTTCTTGCACTTCTGCTCGGTGGGACCGTGCTGAAGTACAGACCATCGCCCTTCCACATGGCGATGAGGGTGGTGACGTGGGGGCGGCCGTCGGAGCGCACGGTGGACAGCCAGTAGGTGCCCGCTTCTTCCAGTGCCTGCCGGGCGTCGGGCCACAGGACCGCCGGCGCACCCTCCATGCTGAACCGGGTGTCCAATGTGGTCACGGGATCGTTCATCGACATCGTGCTCTCCGGGATCATTGTGTCGTCACCGCCCCGGTATATAGACATCACTGAGCGCCGGAACTAATCGGAGCGCCTAGCATGTATCGGTCGGCCTCGCTCGACCGACTGCACGGTGACCGCGACGGGGTCGATGACGGCGAGAGCCGCCGGCAGCGTTCGGTCAACCACCAGCGCTTTCACGGTGCCGACGATCACGGGAACCCCCCAAGAGTGATCACTGAATCTCCCCACCTGTGAGTCGGAGCCGCCAGTTCGAGATCCGACGCCAGGACGTTCCGACAGTCGGTGTTGCCGCGACCACGGGGTACCTCCTCGGGGACTTCACCGCATGGAGGCTGCTGACGATCGCGGCGCCGTCTACCTCCCTACGGGTCAGCACGCCAGCAGGCAAGATGTCCGCTTGACCAGCTGAGTTGCTCAAGCCCGAGCCAACAGAATTGATCATTGACACGCGATAGCGACCCTGGTCCGCCAAGCCGGCCTCATAGGCGGTGGGTGATCACCAGTTGCACTCGGTCGTAGGCGTGGTGGAGGAGTGAGGAGTGGTTCGCTGACTGTGTCAGTGGGCCGCACGGGAACCCGCGTCAAGGGTCGCTGACGCGATTAGTCGGGCGCCGTTCGCTGATCTGCCTCCCCATGACATCGCACATCGGCTGCCCTTCCGTAGCCGCACTTGGGGCCGCGCAGCCGTCCCAGCACCCCCTCCGCCTCGACGTTCGTCGAGGCGGACCTGGGTCCTCGTCGCCGCATCCGTCGCCTCGTCCATGGTTGCGCTCGACCTGCTGGTCGTGACCACCGCACTCGACACCATCCGCACCGACCTGGCGGCGTCGGCGTCGGCGCTGCAATGGACCGTGACCGCATACAGCGTGAGCTTCGCGGCCCTGCTGATGACCGGCGCGGCGCTCGGCGACCGCTTCGGCCGGCGGCGGATGCTCGTCGCGGGCATGCTGATCTTCGCCGTCGGCTCGGCGGCGGCGGCGCTGTCGGGCAGCGTCGGTCAGTTGATTGCCGCCCGGGTCGTCCAGGGTGTCGGCGGGGCGCTCATCCTGCCCCTGAGCCTGACGGTGGTGACCGGCGCCTTCCCGCCGGAGCGGCGCGCCGCGGCCATCGGCGCCCTGGAGGGGATCACCGGGCTGGCCGTCGCCGCCGGGCCCGTGCTCGGGGGCGTCATCGCCGAACAGCTCGCCTGGCAGTGGGTGTTCTGGATCAACGTTCCGATCGCCATCCTCGCGGTGCCGCTCGTGCTGGCGGTGGTGGAGGAGAGCCACGGTCCCGACCGTGCCCTGGACGGCGTGGGGTGTGTCCTGGTCACCGCCGCAGCGGCCGGGGTCGTCTGGGGGCTCGTCCGCGGCAACGAGACCGGTTGGACCAGCCCGGAGATCGTGCTCAGCCTGGTCGGAGGGACCGCGTTGGCCGCCGGGTTCGTGGCTTGGGAACGTCGAGCCGCCCGGCCGATGCTGCCGTTGCGGTTCTTCCGGTCGCGGTCGTTCTCGGTGGGCGCCGGCGCTGCGTTCCTGCTGGCTGCGTCGCTCTACGCCACGGTGTTCTTCCTGGCGCAGTTCATGCAAGTCAGCTTGGGTGAGGACAGCCTGGGCGCGGGTCTCCGGCTGCTGCCGTGGACGGGGACGCTGTTGATCACCGCGCCGCTCGCCGGTGCCCTCGCCGACCGCATCGGTCACCGCCCGGTGCTGGCCGGCGGGCTGTTCCTCCAGGCGGTCGGGATCGCCTGGCTGGCGCTCGTCGCCGACGTGGGCTTGTCGTACACGACGATGATCGCGCCGCTCGTCCTCGCCGGGGTCGGGACGGCGGCCGGGTTTCCGGTGTCGCAGGCAGCCATCGTCAGCTCGGTGGCCGAAGCCGAGGTCGGCAAGGCCGCTGGCTCGAACAACATGCTCCAGGAGCTGGGCGGCGCGTTCGGCATCGCCGCCGCGGTCGCCCTGTTCACCAGCGTCGGCGGCTACGGGTCCCCCGGCGACTTCGCCGACGGGTTCGGTGCCGCGCTCGGAGTGTCCGCCGGACTGTCCGTCCTCGGATTCGTGACGTCGCTGGCCCTGCCGCGGGGTGCCGCGCGACGATTTTTCGTATGGCCCCGGGGTCGGAACCGGTGACGACACCCAACGCACGTGCTCGTGCCCTGGC
>CAWCTX010000006.1:0-19068 GCA_963798505.1 uncultured Actinomycetota bacterium | reverse complement strand
CTAGGCACGCACAGCACCGACAGCGGTCGTCCACAGGAGGCGCTGCTCACGCGTCGTGCATGCGTCGTTCACCTCGCTGACCTGCCTTGGCCCGAAACGCCCAACAGTCTCTCGCTGGCTGCGAACGGCACCCGCCCGGCCGCCGCCATGGGAGTCGACGTGAACGTGGGGGACGAGGTGGCGGCGCGCGTCCTCGTACTCACCGGGATCGAGGATCCCGGCGGCGGACGCCTCGGAAGCTGGGTCGCGTGGCGCCTTGTGTCCGGCAACAACCGGGAGATGGGCCGCAGCGCAGTCGTCTTCGACGACCTCACCGACTGCCTCGCCGCCATCGAGATGCTGCAGAGCTCGCACGAACGCCTCGAGCCGAAGATGTCTATGGACGCAGCCCGCGCCCACTGGTGGTGGTCCATCGGCCTGGATGGCAACCCGGTGGCGATGAGCAGTCGCGGCTACGACCGAGGCCGCGAGTGCGGCGCAAGCCTGGCCGGCTTTCTGAGGGCGCTGCCACGCGCGACCGTCGTGCATCCTGTCGCGACGGGGCTGCGACGACGGCGTGACCTGCTGCCCGGTGACTTCCTGCGGCAGGCCAGCGTATGACCGACGTCGACACGAAGATCGTCTTCTTCGAGCCGGATGGCGACGACACCGATCAACCACGCGCCATTCGGTCGACCTCCGGCATGGGCGATGTGGTCTTCCGCGGCATCGCCCGAGCCGCTGGAGCCCTCGTGCTCGCGATCATGGCGCTGGTTGGCGTGTTCCTCGCCTACCGGGCATGGCAGGCGCTCGAGGTCGCCGGGTGGTCGTTCCTCACAACGCAGGCGTGGGAGCCGGACTCACACAACTTCGGCATCGCCGGGATCATCGTGGCACGGTCCTCATCGCGCTCGTGGCGATCGCGTTCTGCCGTGCCGCTGGCCACGGCAACCGCGCTGTACATCTCCGAGTACGCGCCGGAGCGCATCAAGCGCACGCCTGATCAGCCTTGTCGACCTCATGGCCGCGGTGCCGAGCGTCGTCTACGGGCTGTGGGGGGCCTTCCTCCTGCAGCCCAACTCTGGTGCGAGGCGACTTCGGCGACGGGCTGCCTCGCTGGTTGGCCACGTACTTCGCCTGGATTCCCTTCTTCGCGGTCGACGGGCGTCGACCCACGTGATCCCACTGCGACGGCGACCGTCTACACGTCGTCCACCTTCATCGCCGGCATCGTCGTCGCGATGATGGTCACGCCGATCATCTGCTCGGTCATGCGCGAGGTGTTCTCGCAGGCGCCGGTCGGCGAGCGCGAGGGTGCCTTCGCGCTGGGCGCGACCCGCTGGGGAATGATCCGCGCGGTCGTGCTGCCCTTCGGCAGGGGCGGCATGATCGGCGGCACGATGCTCGGCCTCGGCCGGGCGCTCGGCGAGACGATCGCCGTCTACATGATCATCTCGCCGGTCTTCGTGATCCAGCCGCACATCCTGCAGACCGGCGCAACTCAACGTGTCGTCGCTGATCGCGCTGCGCTACGGTGCGTCGTCACCGTTCGGGCTGTCGGCGCTGTTCGCCGCCGGACTCGCGCTCTTCCTGATGACGTTGGTCGTCAACTTCATCGCGTCATCGATCATCGCCCGCAGCCGGTCCGGCGCGGTGAGCGAGGCATGACCGCGCAACTCGTGCCGCCGGCGGAGGCAGTCTGCCCCACGCCGAGCAGCCGGTTCCGAACGGACGGAGCCCCGTCGTCGACAGCTGCGCGGCGCTCGCGACACCGATGTGTTCGCCGCTGGTGGGCGCGGCGGTCGTCGGCGCTCAGCCTCACCGCGCTGCTGTTCACCGTAGTCGCGCCGTTCAACGGCCTGCTCGGCTTCGTCGTCGTCGCCTACGTGCTCTTCCTCGCCATCTACGCGCTCCTGGTCTCGTTCGACGAGGCCGGCCCAGCGGTGCGCGACCGGCTTGCCGGGTGCGGTCGTGCACAGCATGGCGTTCCTGCTGCTGGTGGCGCTGGTGGTCGTCGTGGTCTACACGCTGTGGCGCGGCGCGGCGGCGCTGCGTCCACCTCGAACTTCTTCACCGAGGACATGTCAGAGCGCCGGCCCGCTCGATCCGCTGACCGCTGGGCGGTGCCGCACACGCGATCGTCGGCACGCTCCAGCAGATCGCGATCGCGCTGCGTGGTCACGGTGCCGCTGGGACTGACCTGTGCGGTGTTCCTGAGCGAGGTCCCCGGGCCGTTCGCGCGGTTCGTCCGGACGGTCGTCGAGGCGATGACGGCGCTGCCGTCGATCGTTGCCGGACTGTTCATCTACGCCACGTTGATCCTCATCCTCGGCGTCGACAAGTCAGGATTCGCCGCGGCCATGGCCCTGAGCGTCATGATGCTGCCGATCATCATCCGCGCGGCGGACGTGGTGCTGCGACTTGTGCCGGGCACCTTGCGCGAGGCCTCGTATGCTCTGGGCAGCTCGAGATGGCGCACTGTGTTGCACGTCGTGCTGCCAACGGCCCGGTCCGGCCTGACGACAGCCGTCATCCTGGGCACGGCTCGAGGCATCGGCGAGACGTCGCCCGTGCTGCTCACTGCGGGATACACGACCTTCTTCAACGCCGACCCGTTCTCGGGGCCGCAGATGTCGCTGCCGCTGGCTGCTTTCACGCTGGTCGCCTCACCGGAGCCGCGGATGATCGCCCGCGGATTCGGGGCCGCAGCGGTGCTCATGGGCATGGTGCTGATGCTGTTCGTGCTCGCCCGGATTGCCGGCGGCCGCGGTCCGGGGGAGCTGACCGCACGTCAGCGGCGCCGTCGGCGCAGTCTCGCGTCGCGGCGCGAGCGCTGTGCCTCGCTTCGTGACGGCGGTCGATTGCATGAGCCTCCGGCCGGTTCATCGCGGTGCATCGCTGGCGGCATTCCTGGTGGCGTTGGCGGCACAGTGCCGACGCCCGCGGCGAAGCGCGCAGACCTACGTCCCGATCAGCGGGTCGGGCTCGTCGTGGAGCTCCAACGCGATCTACGACTGGATCAGCAACGTCAAGTCAGTACGGCATGCGGATCAACTACACGAGCAGCGGCTCGACGACGGGCCGCAACCAGTTCCGCAACGGCACGGTGCGACTTCGCCGTGTCCGAGATCCCGTACGGACTCACGGATGGCGGCGTCACCGACGTTGCGCCCGACCGGCGGCGCGGCCCTTCGCGTACATGCCGATCGTGGCCGGTGGTACCGCCTTCATGTACAACCTGAAGATCGGCGGCCAGCCGGTGAAGAACCTGCGGCTGTCCGGCGAGATCATCGCGAAGATCTTCACCGGTGCCATCACCAGCTGGGATCACCCGGAGATCAAGGCGACAACCCGGCGCTCAGCCTCCCCGCGCGCAAGATCGTCCCGGTGGTGCGCTCCGACGGGTCCGGCACCACGGCGCAGTTCACCCTGTGGATGAGAACCAGTACCCGGCGATCTGGAACGCCTACTGCCGTCGCGCCGGGCGGCAATCCGTGCGACGTTCACGTCGATCTACCCGCATCGATCAACGGCTCGGGATTCCTCGGTGCGCAGGGATCCGACGAACGTCGACCGGGGCCACCAAACAGGGAAACGCCGACGGCGCCATCACCTACGTCGAGTACTCCTACGCCCGAGGCCGACGGCTTCCCGGTCGCCAAGGTCCTCAACCAGTCCGGCTACTACGTCGCAGCCGACGGCGCAGAACGTCGCGGTCGCGCTGCTCCAGGCAAGGATCGCCAGCCGACCTGACGCAGGACCTGGAGGCGTCTACGCCGACGGCGACAAGCGCACCTACCCGCTGTCGAGCTACAGCTACATGATCCTGCCCGTCGACCGCCCGACCGACAAGGTCAACGAGGCCGAGGGTCAGACGCTGGGGGCCTTCGCCTACTACTTCCTGTGCGAAGGCCAGCAGCAGGTTCGACGAGACTCGGCTACTCCCCGCTTGCCGATCAACCTGGTGCAGGCCGGTTTCGAGCAGGTCAAGCGCATTCCCGGCGTCGTCAAGCAGAACATCAACGTGCGAGGGCTGCAACAACCCAACGTTCTCCAGAGACGGCACCAACACGCTGGCGACGTCGGCACCCTTCCCGCCCGAGTGCGACAAGCAGGGCCCGACGCAGTGCGCGGCGGACGGTAAGACTGCACAGGGGGCAAGCGGCGGCACCGGCGCGGGCAGCGGCAACGCCGGCGCCGGCACGGGCACGGGATCGGCCACCGCGGCGGCAGGGGGTGATCCGGCAGCCGCCACGTCGGATCCAGCGGCCGCCGGGCCAGCAGTCGGCTCGGAGACGGCGATCGACCCCGACACGGGTGAGCCCATCGTGGGCGGCGATGGAGCGGACGGGAGCGCCACGACTGTCGCCGGGGTGCCCGTCCAGCTGGCCGCCGGCAGCGGCAGCAGTCTCGAAACGGCGCTGATCGTCATGGCGGTTGCCCTTGTGCTGGGCGTCGCGCTCGTGCCGCCCTTGATTGCCCGCGCCCTGGGCTCGCGGAGACGACGGTGACTCGAAGCCAAGCGCAGGTGGGCCGGCTCCTCGTCATCGCTCTGGTGCTGGGTGCTGTCTGCGCGTCGGGCAACGGCAGCCAACCGTCTGCCAACGCCGCAGCCGGAGATCCGACCGACTCGACGGTGACCGTTCGTGGCCGCGACGCGTTCGCCAACCTCGAGATCACGATCAGCCAGACGAGCAACCTCATCAACCAGGTGATCCGGATCTCCTGGACGGGCGGAGCTCCCACCCAGCCGAGCACGCTCTCGTACGGCATCAACTACCTGCAGATCATGCAGTGCTGGGGAGGCGACCCGGCGGCCCCCCATGCGCCTGCGATCCTTCCGGCTCGAACCGGAGCGTGAGCAGTGCCAGTTCGGGGCGACGCCGTTCAGTACCGGGGCCGGCGACTGGTCCTCAGCCGCCAGGTGGGATACGGCTCGTTCCTGAGGGACCCGGGCGAGGCCGAGTACACGATCGCCGGCCGACAGCGCCGTCGTCCCGTTCCTGCCCATCGGTGAGACCGAGCCCATCTTCGAAGCCAAGGACAATCCGTTCTTCGACGGCAACACCACGAACGAGATCGCGCTGGCCCGGACGCGGACGAACAGGTCGGGCGAACAGTTCTTCGAGGTTCACACTCGGGCTGAGGCACCGGGCCTCGGCTGCGGAACACCCGTGACCGACGAGCAGGGCGACCTCATAGGCCGGCCCTGCTGGCTCGTGATCGTGCCGCGCGGCGACCTCGAGGTCGATGGACTGCCGCGCACTGGAACCTCGGCGTCGAGGCTGGTGTCGTCGCCGCTGAGCGAGTCCAACTGGGCCAACCGGATCGTCGTGCCCCTCGAGTTCGAGCCGGCGGGCGAAGCCTGCCCGATCGGATCCGCCGAACGACCCGTCCGCGGTCACCCGTCCGCCTTTGAGGCCGTGAGCCGGTGGCAGCCTGCACTGTGCGCCGGGGGCGGTCAGTCCTTCAGCTTCGGAGACGAGTCCGATATCGGCGGGCGCGCCAAGCTGGCGTCGGGGGACCCCGGGCTGGTCATCGTGTCGCGCCCGCTTCCACCGGGTGAGTTTCCGGACGACCCACAGCCGGTCTACGCCCCGGTCGCGATATCTGGACTGACCATCGCCTACAACGTCGAGAGCCAGGGGCACTTCTCCCTCGGTGCCGATGACCCGATCCGACAACGGGACGGCCAGCGCATCACCGAGCTCAGACTCAACGCACGACTCGTCGCGAAGCTGCTGACGCAGTCATATCAGAAGGCCGTGAGTATCGACGGGGCCGCACACCTTGACGGCAACCCGATGGATCTCACATCGGACCCCGAGTTTCTCAGCCTGAACGGCATGGAGAAGCAGCCCTTCGAGAGGCAGTTCTTCGCCTTTCCGGTCACCCACGCACTGGTCGCCACCGAGTCGGCAGACGCCGTCGAGGCGCTGTGGACGTGGGTTCTCGGCGATCGCCATGCTCGCGCCTTCCTGGAGGGCAAGCCGGACCCGGACAACAAAGACACGGTGAAGGTGAACCCGAAGAACCGGTTGGACCAGCTGCCCCAACCGCTGGACTGGTTCGCGGCGCAGGACAACACGCTACTGCGAGCCGCACCCCAGCTACGGCGTGGTCTGGCCAGACCTGCCTGCGTTGTGCGCGGGTGACATCAGTCCGTACGCGGGAAGCCTCGACCGAAGCGGGCCGGTCGGCAAGCCGCGGCGACTCGCTCGCCCGGACCCAGCCACAGGTCGACAACACGCCGTTCGGATGGCGACGGGAGCCGCCCCAGTTCGTCCGGCCAGCGTTCGCTGCTCGCCATCGTCGACACGGCGACAGCCGCCCGTTTCGGCTTGCAGACCGCGCAAGATCCAGAACGCGGCGGGCAGCTTCGTCGCCCCGACCCAGGAGACCCTGCTCGCCGCACTCGGCGGGATGTCACAGGGTGCGGTGGATGGGGTTCTCGAGGCCGCCCCTCGATCCACGCACCCCGACGCCTACCCGCTGACCACCGTCTCCTATGCCGCGACCAACCCGTCCCGCGCTCGACGCCGAGGAGCGCGAGGACTACGCGACGTTCCTCCGCTATTCCGCTGGTCCGGGTCAGACACCGGATGTCCGGCCTGGACAGCTCCCGGACGGGCTACCTCCCACTGCCGCAGGCGTTCCGCGCGCAGACCCTGGCGGCGGCCGACGCGATCGCGAACTATGTGGCACCGCCGGATGACCCCGGCGATGGCACCGGCGGCGACGGCGACAGCGTGGACGGTGGAAGCAGTGACGGTGGGAGCGCCGACGGAGGCGACCCCTCACCACCTGGATCGGTGCCGGCGTCGGCAGCACCGGCACGCCCCCGCAGTCGCCCGGCCCCGGCATCGCCGGCCCGCCCGACGACCTCCCACCCGCAGACATCAGCGCGCGTTCCTTGCGCACGCCCGACGAAAGGCTCGGGATGACCAGATTCGTGCTGCTGGCATCCCTCGCCCTCGGAGCCATGACTGCCTTGGCTGGGCCAGGACTCCTGAGGGTCGCACATCGGCGAAGGAGGTGATGCCAGCAGCTATCCGGCAGACCCGCACGTGGAGAGCAAGACCACCAGACGAAAGGACAGTCTAGTGCGCAAGAAACTGCTTGTGTTACTGAGCGCCGCTGCCGCCTGCCTCATGGCAGTCACGGTGATGTGTCGCCCCGGCGCACGCAGACCCAACCAACCCGCCTGGTCCGCGTGACCTCGCAGGCGTGGGTTCGGACACGACGCAGGACGTCATGAACGGACTGGCCGACGCCATCACCATCGGCGGGACCAAGCCGCTCGCCTCCTACGACGCGACGGGCTCGGCGCCCAGATCCAGACCAAGGCCGCCGCGGCCTGCCTCATCAACCGACCCAACGGGTCCGGCGCGGGCCGCACGGCCCTGCTCCAGCAGCTCCAGCTCCCCGACCAACTGCCTGCAGTGGTCGAGGTCGTCGAGCCTCAACCTGGCGGCGGCACCGGTGCAGCTGACCTACGTCCCGTTCGCCGTGGACGCCGTCACCTACGCCTTCCACGCAACAGCAACGTGCCCACGGCAGCTCACCTTGGCGCAGCTTCAGTCCATCTACAAGTGCCAGGTCGCCGGCCTTCCAGCCCTACATCCCACAGGCCGGATCGGGCACCCGCAGCTTCTGGCTCGCCCAGATGGGCATCACGGAGGCACAGCTTCCGCAGTTCCCCTGCATCAGGGACACCAAGACCGGAACGCCCATCCAGGAGCACGACGGGCGAGTCCTGACCGCTCCGAACGAGATCGTGCCGTTCTCCGATCGCGCAGTACATCTCGCAGCAGTCGTCGCGTCATTCCCGACATCCGCGGCGCCGCGCGGAGCTCGGCGCCATGGACGGCATCTCGGCATTCGCGCTCAACACCGACTCGACGGCCAAGCGTGACGTCTACAACGTCATTCCGACGTCGCAGGAAGGCGTCGCCCCGACGAGCACCGTCTTCGTCGGCCCAACTCCCTCGGTCTGCACGCAGACCAACATCATCAAGCGCTACGGCTTCGGCGCTAACGCCAACTGCGGCAGCACCGCGCAGCGCACGCAGTGACACGTCATCAAGCTCCTCTAAGGAGACACGAACGTGTTGAAGAACAAAACTCTCCCGCCTATCGCGAGCGGCGTGGCGACACTTGTCACCACGTCCGGCGCGGTCCTTCTCACAGCCAGACACGGCCAACGCCGAGGACCTGGCAACCCTTACGTTCACTCCCACCTCCGGGGCTGGCATCACCGCGGCAAGCAACACCTCGTCAGGCCCCTGCTTCGCCCAGGTGCCGCACTCCTGCGGCTCTTCCTGTACGGCAACCCTGGGAGCGCCCGAGTTCGCCACCAAGTTCCCTCATGGACGGATTCTGCAGCCTCCGGGCACGAGCCAGCTCTCCTTCACGAGCCCCATGACCCTGCCGTGGCAGGACAACCTGTTCAACATTGCGCAGCTCGAAGGCATCACCAACATGGCGGGCACCGTACCGCGTCGCGATGGAGTGCGTGGACGACTTCGGGGTCACGGTCCTCGACCACTACGACGCAGCCATGACCGTCACGCAGCCCGGCAACCTCGACACGATGACGTGGGCAGCCGAGGTCGCTGCCACGCCGACGACGACCCGCTGGCGGCTGCGCCGCCGAGCCCGGTCAGGCCGGCACCTCGGTGACCCTGACCGCCAACATCACCCCGGCAGAGGCAACCGGTTCGGTTCAGTTCAAGAACAACGGCGCCAACTTCGGTAGCCCGGTGACTGTCGCCGCAGGCACGGCGGCTCTTCACGACCACCTCGCTGCCGGTCGGCGACAACTCACTGACGGCCGAGTTCACGGGTACGGGCGGTTACGCAAGCTCCGCCGTCGGTCCCGTCTCGTACCAGGTCACCCCGGGTGCGACGGTGACCAGCACGTCCCTTGCGGTATCGGGTGGTCAGTTCGCTGGCCAGGCCATCAACTACTCCGCGACCGTCACGCCGAGTGGCGCGGTCGGCTCGGTGGAGTTCAAGGAGGGCGGCACGACCTTCGCCACGGTTCCCGTGACCGGTGGTCAGGCGACCTTCTCCGAGCCGTCGGGACGTCCGGCGGGCTCGTACATCTTCTCCGCCTCGTTCGTGCCCACGAACCCGGCGGACTTCACCGGCGTCTGACTCGCTGACCGTTCCTCGTACGGTGAGCCCACCTGCGGGGAGCAACCAGGCCACCGAGCAGATCCAGGTCGAGATCCCGGCCGGTGCGTTGACCATCACCGTCGAGAACAACAACCCGGTTGTCTTGGCGACCGCAGAGCTGAACCCGGCGGCGACTCGGTTCGTGTCGCCGAACTCAGCTCCGTCCAACCGGCTCAACCCGGTCACCGTGACCGACACCCGCGCCGGCAACGCCGGCTGGACCGTCTCGGGTCAGGCGACCGCGTTCAACGACGGTGCCTCCGGGGCATCCACGCCGGCAACCTCGGCTGGGCCCCTGAGGTCATCGACTCCAACACCCCGGTCCAGACCGTCACCGCAGGTGCCGCTGTTCCTGCCGGGCGATGGCCTGCCCGGGTGCACCGAACGGTGACGGCCTTTCGGCGTCCCGCACGCTGGCCTCCAGCCCGGCTGGGTCCAGCCTTGGTACGGCGCACCTCACCGCGAGCCTCGAGCTCATCGCGCCGACGACGACGGTCGCGGGGACGTACACGTCCCTCCTCACGCTGACCGCCATCTGAGTTAACCCCGAGGGGTGGGGCGAGCCGCGTGCCGGCTCGCCCCACGCTCCCTAGACCGTAGCCCCGCAAGGATCGGATCCCACATGACCCGACGCCTCTCCCCCGGCTCTCCGGCCTCCTTGCGCTCGTCTGCGCTGTTGGCCGTTCCTGCTGACGGCGTCCCGACACCCGTCTCGCATGCCGCCGCGTGGCGCCTGCTCAGGCGACGGAAACCCTCACGTTCGGCACGCAGCCGGCGACAGCCAACTCCCCCGACGAGCGGCCGCACTATGTGCTGAGGCGACGCCCGGTGCGGTCTTCAACGACGAGATCGCCATCCGCAACTACAGCGAGCAGCCGATCGAGCTTCAGGTCTACGCCAGCGACGCGTTCAATACCGAGGACGGCGGCTACGACCTCAAGCCGCCAACATCGAGCCGAAGGACATCGGCACGTGGGTCTCGCTCGCGCAGTCCACCGTGACGGTCCCCGCTCGGGACTTTGTCATCGTTCCCTTCACGGTCACCGTGCCGCAGGACGCGGTCCCGGGGGATCACTCGGGCGGCATCGTCGCGTCGCTGCGCACGTACCAGACCGACGCGAATGGCAACCGCATCGCCCTCGACCAGCGGGTTGGCACCCGCATTCACACCCGGATCTCGGGCGACCTCATCCCCGAACTCGAGGTCGAGAACGTCCAGACCGACGATCAAGGGCATCTGGGGCCCGCGCGGGGATATCGAGCTGAGCTATCGGGTGCGACAACCTGGGAACATCCGGCTTGCCGGCGACCATGTCGTGAGCGTCACCGGACCTGGCGTGTCCGTCGACGGCCCCACGCTTGACCGGCTGCCGGAACTGCTGCCGGGCAACGCCTACACGGTCCGCACGACCATCGAGGACGTTCCGCTGGCATTCCTGCTGCGAGCCAACGTTCACATCGACCCGGTTGTGGTGACGGCGGAGGATGCCGCGAACGATCCACCGGCCTTCACCCGAACACCTTCGTCTGGGTGTGGACCTGGATCTCGTTCCTGTTGCTCGTGGTTGCGACGATTGCGTTGGTTGGTGGCTGCGACGCCGTCGGAGGCAGCGATTGGCAAGGTCGAGACGGCATACGCGGCGCTGGCGTCGCAGCTGCCCGCCGGATCGGTGCCCGCGATGCGTAGCCGCCGGGAGGCACGATGCGTAAACGTGCCGTCACCTGGTCGCCTTGGGCTTAGCCTCTTACCGGCATCGCGGCCTACGCCGAACAGAATGTCGAGCCGCGCGGATCCGTCATCTGGGAGCCGGCCACGGGAACGTCTACGTGGGGATTTCGGCAACGAGTGAAGGCCCCTGCCCCGAGGAGGCCACGAGTCTCTTCGGGCGGCTGTCCGGACCCGGGTTCCCCGTGAGGGCATCGTCGTGATCTCCCGACGTCGCCCCTGGGCCTGTCGACGACCGGCCCGATGACCATGCCGCTGCAGAATAACCTCTACAACTTTGCGGACATGGCCGAAGTACAACGGCTCGACGGCATCTACACCTTCGAGTTCGTCTGTACCGATGATTTCGGGTCGCAGTCTCGACCGGTACAGCATGCCCATCGCCATCAGCCAAGGCGAAGACGAGCCGCTTGACGCTGCGACGTTCGAGACGGGTCCGAGGTCGAGTACGTCCGGCACCGGGTCCGGAGTCGCGCAGTCGTTCTCGTCGGAGCGGGCGTGCTGGGCAGCGTTGGCGCGGCGCGGCCTTCGGCTGCGGCGACGCCGGCGAGCCTCTTCGGAGGCCATTGGATGACCCTGACCATCGAGACGCGCCCGGAGCCGCCCCTGCCACCGCCTGCGCTGCCGCCCGCCGCGGCAGCGTCGCCGCCGCCTCCTCCGCCGCCGGAGCCGCAGACGCCCTCCGGCGTCAGGCGGCTGGATCGTGGCCGGGACGGCGGTCACCATCGTGAGTGTCCTGTTGCTCGGGTTTGCCGCGCATCTGGGACTTGTCAGCCACCTGATGCATTCGCGGGCGCAGGAGACCGGCTACGACGAGCTGCGCGCGACCTTGGCACGAGCCACGACGCCGGTCGGGCAGCTCGACTTCCGCGGTGACCTGGTCGAGCCCGGCACCCCGATGGCGCTGCTGGAGATCCCCGCGCTCGGGTTGTCCGAGGTGGTCCGCGAGGGGACGTCGAGCGAGGTGCTGACGATGGGACCGGGCCACCGCCGCGACACGGTGCTGCCCGGGCAGCCAGGTGCGAGCGTGCTGATGGGTCGCAACTTCGCGTACGGCGGACCCTTCGCCGAGATCGACCGCCTTGTGGCAGGCACGGGACATCCTGGTGACGACGGGCCAGGGCAGCACCGGTATGAGGTGGTGAAGGTGCGGCGGGCCGGCAGCCTTCAGCTTGCTCCGCTGGGGGCCAACGAGGGGCGTCTGACGCTCGTGAGCGCGGACGGGCCATGGTTCATGCCCAGTGGCGTGATCAGGGTCGACGCGGAGCTGGTCAGCGAGCCGCAGCCCCGGCCGACTCGGGTCATCCCATCGAACGCGCTACCCGAGGCAGAGCAAGTCATGAACAACGACCGGACTGCGCTCATCCCGCTCGTGTTCTGGGCGCAGGCGCTGTTCTTGGCCGCGGCCGCCATGGTGCTCGCTCTCGCGAAGTGGGGGCAGGTGGCAGGCCTGGACCGTCGGAGTTCCGCTGCTCGCCGTTCTCGGGGTCACCATCGCCCACACGATCACCCGACTCCTCCCCAACCTGTTCTAAGCCACATGGAGGATCCGCACGTGTCCGCAGTCGACGCCTATACGCCTCCACCGCCGCCGACCGATACCTCCGCGCTGCCGGTTGTCGCCGTTCAGCCCGTACCACTCGCATCGATCGAGGCGCGCAACATCTCCGCCTGGTTCGGCGAGCGCAAGGTGCTCGATCGGGTCTCGCTGACCATGCAGCCCGGCCAAGTGACGGCGTTGATCGGCCCGTCCGGCTGCGGCAAGTCGACCTTCCTGCGGATCCTCAACCGCATGCACGAGCTCGTCCCGTCGGCGTCTCTCGCCGGCGAGGTGTGGCTGGACGGAGTCGACATCTACGAGCGCAACCAGCGGCTCACGGACGCGCGCCGGCACATCGGGATGGTCTTCCAGAAGCCGAACCCGTTCCCCGCCATGTCGATCTATGACAACGTCCTCGCCGGCCTCAGACTGACCGGGATCCGCGCGAACCGCGACACCAAGGACGCGCTGGTCGAGGAGTGCCTGATCAAGGCAGGGCTGTGGGTGGAGGTACGCGACCGGTTGCGCCAGCCGGGCGGCGCGCTGTCCGGCGGCCAGCAGCAGCGCCTGTGCATCGCCCGGTCGTTGGCCGTACGCCCTCGCGTGCTGCTCATGGACGAGCCCTGCTCGGCACTCGACCCGACCTCGACCCGCCGCATCGAGGAGACCATCGGCGAGCTCGTGTCCGAGGTGACCATCGTCATCGTCACCCACAACATGCAGCAGGCCGCCCGTGTCTCCCAGCAGTGCGCGTTCTTCCTCGCCACGCACGACACCCCGGGCCACATCGTCGAGACCGGCGGCACTCGAGCAGCTGTTCACCGCTCCGCAGCGACCCGCGGACCTCCGACTACGTGCACGGCCGCTTCGGCTGACCCGGCTCGAGTCGGTTGACGGCGCCTAGTCAATCAGTCCACACTGAGTCAGTGGGCGTTGAGAGAGATTCCGTCGAGCGGCGCGCCGCTTTGCATGCCGTGTTGGGTGATCCCGGGCGGTTAGCGCTGGTGGAACGACTGCTGCTCGGCGACGCGGCGCCGAGCGAGCTGGGCGAGTCGCTGCGGATGCCGTCGAACCTGCTGGCACACCACGTGAACGCTCTCGAGCGGGTCGGCCTCGTGCAGCGGATTCGTTCGGAGGGCGACGGCCGGCGCATCTACGTGACGTTGGTGCATACGGCGGTGGCCGGCGTTGCGCCGCTGCATGTTGAGTCGCCCGTGGCGGCGCGTGTGGTGTTCGTCTGCAGCCATAACTCGGCGCGCTCGCAACTGGCGGCCGCAGTGTGGCACCGGATGACTGACGTTCCGGCCGCATCGGCCGGCACGCATCCAGCGCCGCGGGTTCATCCACGAGCCGTGAGGGTCGCTCGCCGGCACGGGCTGTCGTTGGCGGAGGCACGCACGGCGCACATCGAGGACGTTGTCACCGCGGACGATCTGCTGGTTGCGGTGTGCGACAACGCTCATGAGGAGTTGTCGATCGATTCGTGGCGGCTGCATTGGTCGGTGCCAGACCCGGTTCGTGTCGGCACGGACGCGGCATTCGAGCGGGCCTTCAAAGAGATCGAGGACCGGGTGAGCCGGCTGGCCGCCGCGGTCCAGCAGGGAGAGGACACGCAATGACAGAGTTGACGATCGACCAGCAGTTGGCGATGCGGCACGCGGCGCAAAGGCTCGCGCAGACGTTCACCGGCACCTTCGGGCAGGAGACGATCGAACGGTTCCTTTACACCAGCTACGACCAGTTCGCCGGCACGGCCACGGTTGCCGACTATCTGCCGCTGATGGCCGAGCGGTTCGCGCGGCAACGGCTGCGCGCGCTGGCGAAAGTGGAGGGCCTGCACGACGACGGCAAGCCGGCCGTGTTGTTCCTGTGCGTGCACAACGCAGGGCGATCACAGATGGCAATGGGCTTCTTCCAGCACCTTGCCGGCGACCAAGCGGTGGCCTGGTCGGGTGGGTCGGAGCCCGGCTCCGAGGTGAACCCCGCTGCCATCGCGGCCATGGCCGAGCGGGGGATCGACATCTCCTCCGAGTTCCCCAAGCCGTGGACCGACGAGGTGGTTCGGGCCGCCGACGTGGTGATCACCATGGGCTGCGGCGACGCCTGCCCCGTGTTCCCAGGCAAGCGCTACGAGGACTGGGTCCTGGACGACCCGGCCGGCCAGGACCTCGAGGACGTACGGCCGATCCGCGACCTGATCGAGCGGCGCGTGCGGACTCTGCTCGACGAGCTCAAGCTCTCCGCCGCGGTGTAGTGACCGGACGGCATCTTGACATTGACAACCGTCGATGTGTCGGGCTAGACATTAGGGACATTGACGTTCTTCGATGTCTGGAGTCGATATGTCGGGTCTTCCTGTCGCGGTGGTGGGTGCGGGGCCGGTCGGGCTGGCGGCGGCTGCCCATCTGGCGGAGCGAGGGATTGAGCAGCTCGTGCTGGAGGCCGGCAACTCGGTCGGCGCTTCAGTGCTGCGCTGGGGTCACGTCCGGGTCTTCTCGCCGTGGCGGTTCAACCTTGACAAGGCCGCGGTCCGCCTGCTGGCCAGCGTCGGGTGGCAGCAGCCACCCGCGCACACGGCACCCACCGGGGCCGAGCTGGTCGACCGCTACCTACGGCCGCTGGCCGAGCACCCGGCTATCGCGCCACATCTGCGCCTCGGCGTCGAGGTAGTCGCAGTCGCCCGGGCGGGTGTCGACAAGGTCCGGACCGCCGGCCGCGACGAGCAACCGTTTGTTGTCCGCCTACGGGACAGCGACGGGGTGGAGTCCGAGGTCCATGTGCGCGCTGTGATCGATGCATCCGGCACCTACAGCCGCCCCAACCCGCTCGGCGCCAACGGCCTCCCCGCGATGGGCGAGCACGCCGCGGCTGCTTGGCTAAGCGAGGCGATGCCCGATGTGCTCGGTGTCGATCGAGACCGGTTCGCCGGCCGGCGGGTGCTCGTCGTCGGATCGGGTCATTCTGCGGCCAACACACTGCTGGCCCTGGCCCAACTTGCGCAGGATGCTCCCGACACGCAGATCCACTGGGCGATCCGCAGTGGCACTCCGGCTCGGTCTTACGGCGGTGGCGACGCCGACGAGCTGCCCGAGCGGGGCAAGCTCGGCGTCCGGCTGCGCGCTCTGGCCACCTCGGGCCAGATGCTGCTTCATGCCGGATTCCGTACGACTCGCCTGGAGCCGTTGGCCGCCAAACCGGAGGACGGTCCGGTCCGCGTCACCAGCGTGGATGTCGACGGCCACGAGACGTCGGTGGACGTGGACGTCGTCGTGTCCGCGACCGGCTTCCGGCCCGACTTCGACCTCGCCCGCGAGCTGCGCCTCGACGTCGACCCGACGCTGGAGTCCGTACGCGCCCTCGCCCCGCTCATCGACCCCAACCACCACTCCTGCGGCACGGTGCGCCCGCACGGACACCGCGAGCTCGAGCAGCCAGAGCACGGCTACTACGTCGTCGGCATGAAGAGCTATGGACGCGCGCCGACCTTCCTGATGGCCACCGGCTACGAGCAGGTGCGCTCCGTTGTCGCCAGCCTCGCCGGCGACCTCGAGTCCGCAGACGCCGTCGAGCTCGACCTGCCACAGACCGGTGTCTGCTCGACCAGCCCGGCACCTGTCTCGATCGGGTTTGCGACTGGCGTCCAGAGCGGGCTGGCGGCGTTCCCGCTGGAAGAGGTCGGGGCCAGCACCGGTGGTGGGTGCTGCGGGTGAGCCCGCTCGATGCGCCTTTGCCCGCGGCGTTGGCCTGCTGCGCGCCAGTGACCAAGGAAGTCATCGGCGACGTGGAGGCAGCGCAGCTAGCGGTCGTCCTCAAGGCGATGGCTGACCCGGTGCGGATCAGGCTGATCTCGCTTATCGCCTCCCACGAAGGCGGCGAGGCCTGCGTGTGCGACCTCAACGACGCCTTCGAGCTGTCACAGCCGACGATCAGTCACCATCTGAAGATCCTGCTCGACGCCGGACTCGTGACCCGCGACAAGCGCGGGGTCTGGGCCTACTACCGGCTTGTTCCGGCTGCCCTCAATGCCTGCGCCAACCTCTTGACCCCGACGAGCGCATGACTGCGGCCTGATGCAGCCGGAGCGTACCCAGCCCGGTACGGTTGACGCGTCCTTGGGCGCCGTACAGGAAGACCTTGATGCGCGGTGATCGACACCACTAAGCACGCCGAAGGGACCCCCGACCACCCCCAGCCCTACGCCGAGCTCGGCCTCAAGCAGGACGAATACGAGCGCATCCGCGCGATCCTCGGTCGCCGCCCGACGAGCAGCGAGCTCGCCATGTACTCCGTCATGTGGAGCGAGCACTGCTCCTACAAGAGCTCCAAGGTCCACCTCCGCCAGTTCGGCGAGAAGGCCCCCCGGACCGACGCGCTCATGGTCGGCATCGGGGAGAACGCCGGGGTCGTCGACATCGGTGATGGTTACGCCGTCACGTTCAAGGTCGAGTCGCACAACCACCCGTCGTACGTCGAGCCTTACCAGGGTGCGGCGACCGGAGTCGGCGGCATCGTCCGGGACATCCTTGCCATGGGCGCCCGCCCCATCGCGGTCATGGACCCGCTGCGCTTCGGCCCGCTCGACCACGCCGACACGCACCGCGTCCTGCCGGGCGTCGTGGCCGGCGTGGGCGGCTACGGCAACTGCCTCGGCCTGCCCAACATCGGTGGCGAGGTGGTGTTCGACGAGACCTATCTGGGCAACCCGCTCGTCAATGCCCTTTGCGTCGGGGTCATGCGGCACGAGGAGATCCACCTCGCCAAGGCCGCCGGCGTGGGCAACCAGGTGATCCTCTACGGCGCCAAGACCGGCGGCGATGGCATTGGCGGCGTGTCCGTACTCGCGTCGGAGGTTTTTGACGAGACTGGACCGGCGAAGCGGCCCTCCGTGCAGGTCGGCGACCCGTTCATGGAGAAGCTGCTCATCGAGTGCACCCTCGAGCTTTTCCGCGAGGACCTCGTCGTCGGCATCCAGGACCTCGGCGGGGCCGGGCTGTCCTGCGCCACGTCCGAGCTAGCAAGCGCGGGTGAGGGCGGCATGCACGTCGTGCTCGACACCGTCCCGCTGCGCGACGCGTCGCTCGCTCCGGAGGAGATCCTCATGAGCGAGTCGCAGGAGCGCATGATGGCGATCGTCGAGCCGGCCAAGGTCGAGCGGTTCCTCGAGATCTGCCACAAGTGGGACGTCGACGCTGCCGTCATCGGCGAAGTCAACGACTCCGGCCGGCTCACGATCGAGTGGCGCGGCGAGGTCGTCGTCGACGTTCCCCCGCGCACGGTGGCGCACGAGGGACCGGTGTACGAACGCCCGTACGCGCGACCGCGCTGGCAGGACGCGCTGCAGGCTGACACGCCGGCGCCGCTCGCCCGACCGTCCACCGGCGACGCGCTCCGCGCGACCCTGCTACGCCTCGCGGCGTCCCCCAACCTGTGCGACAAGTCCTGGGTGACCGACCAGTACGACCGCTACGTGCTCGGCAACACCATCCTCGCCCAGCCCGAAGACGCCGGTGTGGTGCGCGTTGACGAGTCGACCGGCCTGGGTGTCGCGCTGTCCACCGACTGCAACGGGCGGTTCGCCAAGCTCGACCCCTATGCCGGGGCGCAGCTCGCCCTCGCCGAGGCCTACCGCAACGTCGCTGTCACCGGGGCCCGTCCGCTCGCCGTGACCGACTGCCTCAACTTCGGGTCGCCCGAGGACACCGATGTCATGTGGCAGTTTGCGGAAGCCGTACGCGGCCTGGCCGACGCCTGCCTCGAGCTCGGCACCCCGGTGACCGGGGGCAACGTCAGCTTCTACAACCAGACCGGCGAGACCGCGATCCTGCCGACGCCGGTCGTGGGTGTGCTCGGTGTGATCGATGACGTCACACGCCGTACGCCGCAAGGGTTCCGCACCCCTGGCCACGTCATCTACCTGCTGGGTACGACCCGTGACGAGCTGGCCGGCTCGGAGTGGGCACACGTCATGCACGGGCATCTCGGTGGTCTGCCGCCGCGGGTCGACCTGGGCGTCGAGCGGGAACTGGCCGACATCCTCGTCAACGCCTCGCGCGACGGTCTGATCGACGCCGCGCACGATGTGTCCGACGGTGGACTGGCGCAGGCGTTGGTCGAGTCGACACTGCGCTACGGCGTCGGCGCGCGCGTCTGGGTGCCGGACGGGATCGACCCGTTCGTGTTCCTGTTCTCCGAGTCCGCGGGTCGGGCGATCGTCGCGGTGCCCCGCTCGGAGGAGGTGCGCTTCACAGACATGTGCACCGCGCGTCGGTTCCCGCACGAGCGCATCGGCGTGGTCGATGACGGGGGAGCGCTCGACCTGCAGGAGCAGTTCAGCATCCCGCTCGACGAGCTGCGCGCGGCCTGGACCGGCACGCTGCCCGCCGCCTTCGCCTGAGACGAGTCCGCGCTGTCCTGGTTGGATGCGCTGCTCTGCGGGAGCTCATTGTGGCCGCGATCGGGCTGGTGGCTCAGCCATCTCTGACGCGCCACCCTGACGCTTCGCGCCCTACGTCCGAGCCGCGGCCCCCGAACCGCCATCAAAGCGCGGATCTAGGGCGCGAAGCCCGCCGACCCATACGCCTGGAGCCGCACTTCAATGCGGCCGGACCGGACGAGACGATCCGGCACGTGCACAGCCAAGGCC
>CAWCTX010000005.1:0-1298565 GCA_963798505.1 uncultured Actinomycetota bacterium | reverse complement strand
ATGGCTGCGTGAGCACCTGCTGCTCGTCTATGTGGTGCTGGCGTTCGGCTACATCTTCCTGCCGATCGCCTATGTCACGGTGTTCTCGTTCAACGAGCCGGGTCGCAGCAACCTCACCTGGCGCGGCTTCACGCTCGAGAACTGGGCTAACCCCTGTGGCGCGCCACAGGTCTGCGAGGCCGTGGGCAACAGCCTGAAGATCGGGCTGCTCGCCACCATCGGGGCCACGCTGCTGGGCACGATGATCGCGTTCGCGCTGAGCCGCTACCGGTTCCGTGGCCGAGGCGCGACCAACCTGCTCATCTTTCTGCCGATGGCCACGCCCGAGGTGGTCCTTGCCGCTTCGCTGTTGACCCTGTTCCTCAACATGGGAGTCTTCGACCTCGGCTTCGCGACCATCGTCATCGCGCACGTGATGTTCTGCATCAGCTTTGTCGTGGTCACGGTCAAGGCGCGCCTGGCGAGCCTCGACCCGCGGCTCGAGGAGGCCGCGATGGACCTGTACGCGAGCGAGCGGGTCACGTTCCTGCGGGTCACGCTGCCGCTGGCTGCGCCCGGCATCGTCGGCGGCGCGCTGCTCGCGTTCAGCCTCTCGTTCGACGACTACATCATCACCAGCTTCAACTCCGGCGCGGTCGTGACGTTCCCCAAGTTCGTGTACGTCTCGGCGCAGCGCGGCATCCCCGCCGAGGCGTACGTGGTCGGCGCCGCGATGTTCTTCACTGCGCTGCTCCTCGTGGGCGGCGCCGAACTGCTGCGGCGGCGTCGAGTCGTCTGACCGAGTCGACCAGGATGCCAGAATGACCACGACGAGCAGGTCCTTCCCCGCAGGGCCAGGCATACCGGCCTAGCGGTGCGAGGACAATCCTGGTGATGGACCCTGTTAGCCGCCAACTCTTTATCCGGCCAACGCAAGGAGTACGTCATGCGCCGCATCACCCACTGGATCGACGGCAAGCCGTGGAGCAGCGAGGCGGACCGACAGGGCGAGGTGACCGACCCGGCGCTCGGCGTCGTCACTGCGCACGTCGACTTCGCGTCGGCGGCCGTCGTCGACGAGGCCGTCGCCGCGGCGAGCGCGGCCTGGCCGGATTGGCGGCAGGCGTCACTGGCCCGCCGTACACAGGTGCTCTTCGCGTTCCGTGAGCTACTCAGCGCGCGGAGGGAGGACCTCGCGGCGATCCTCACCGCCGAGCACGGCAAGGTGCTCGCGGATGCACTTGGCGAGGTCAACCGCGGTCTCGAGGTCGTCGAGTTCGCATGCGGCATCCCGCACCTGATCAAAGGCGGCTTCTCCGAAAATGTGTCGACGCGTGTTGACTCCTATTCCATCCGCCAGCCGCTCGGTGTCGTCGCCGTCATCTCACCGTTCAACTTCCCGGCCATGGTCCCGATGTGGTTCTTCCCGATCGCGATCGCGGCGGGCAACACGGTGGTGCTCAAGCCAAGCGAGAAGGATCCGTCGGCCGCGGTCTTCCTCGCCGAGCTGTGGGCCGAGGCCGGCCTGCCCGGCGGTGTCTTCAACGTCGTGCACGGCGACAAGGTGGCAGTGGACCGGCTGCTGGAGCACACCGACGTCAAGGCGGTGTCGTTCGTGGGATCGACGCCGATCGCGCGCTACGTATACGAGACGGGCACTGCCAACGGCAAGCGGGTCCAGGCGCTCGGTGGCGCCAAGAACCACATGGTCGTACTCCCCGACGCCGACCTCGACCTCGCCGCCGATGCCGCGGTCAACGCGGGGTTCGGCTCGGCGGGGGAGCGCTGCATGGCGATCTCAGCCGTTGTCGCGGTGGAGCCGGTGGCTGACGAGCTGGTGTCCAAGATCGCCTCGCGGATCGCGCAGCTTCGTACCGGGGACGGCCGCCGCGGCTGCGACATGGGCCCGCTGGTTACGGCTGCCCACCGCGACAAGGTGGTGTCCTATGTCGAGGCGGGCGTGGCGGCGGGTGCCGACCTGGTCGTCGACGGGCGGGACGTCGAGGTCGACGGCGCACCCGAGGGGTTCTGGCTCGGCCCGACTCTGTTCGACCATGTGAGGCCGACGATGCCGATCTACACCGACGAGATCTTCGGCCCGGTCCTGTCGGTGGTCCGAGTCAGCTCGTACGACGAGGCCCTCGATCTCGTCAACGCCAACCCGTACGGCAACGGCACCGCGATCTTCACCAACGACGGCGGCGCAGCTCGGCAGTTCCAGCACGACGTCGAGGTCGGCATGGTGGGCATCAACGTGCCGATCCCGGTGCCGATGGCCTACTACTCGTTCGGCGGCTGGAAATCCTCGCTGTTCGGCGACTCGCACGCGCACGGCGTCGAGGGCGTGCACTTCTACACCCGCGGCAAGGTGGTCACGCAGCGCTGGCTCGACCCGTCCCACGGCGGCATCAACCTGGGGTTCCCGCAGAATCGCTAACCTGCATGCCTGGCAGCACCTAACCCAGCGGCTGGTTCGCCCCGGTTAGCCGATCAGTTCGTCGACCGACGTGACGGGCAGCCCGTGGGCCTGTGCGACGGCGTCGTTGGTCAGCAGACCGTCGTGCGTGTGCAGACCCTTGGCCAGTGCCGCGTCGACCCGCAGCGCGTCTTGCCACCCCGCGTCAGCCAGCGCGACAACGTACGGCAGTGTCACGTTGGTCAGCGCGTAGGTCGACGTGTGCGGCACGGCGCCTGGCATGTTGGCCACGCAGTAGAACACCGAGTTGTGCACGCGGTAGGTGGGCTCGGCGTGTGTGGTCGCGCGAGAGTCCTCGAAGCAGCCGCCCTGGTCGATGGCGATGTCGACGAGCACGCTGCCCGGCTTCATGCGCTCGACCATGGCGTTGGTGACGAGCCGTGGCGCCTTGGCACCAGGGATGAGCACCGCGCCGATCACGAGGTCGGCGGCGAGTACCTCGCGCTCGATCTCGTAGGCATGTTGGCGGCGACGGTCTTGAGCGCGCCGCGGTAGGTCCGGTCGAGGTCTTTGAGCTTCGTCACGTCGCGGTCGAGCACGGTGACGTCGGCACCCATGCCAACGGCGATCGCGGCGGCGTTGGCCCCGGAGACGCCGCCTCCCAGGACGACGACCTTGGCCGGGCGCACGCCGGGCACCCCGCCGAGCAGGACACCACGGCCACCGGCCGCCCGCATGAGGCTGTCGGCGCCGACCTGCGTGGCCAGCCGCCCGGCGACCTCACTCATCGGGGCGAGCAGCGGCAGGGCGCCGTTGGCGAGCTGCACGGTCTCGTAGGCGATGCTCGTCGTGCCGGCGGACAGCAGCGCGTCGGTGCACGGCCGGGACGCGGCGAGGTGCAGGTAGGTGAAGAGCACCTGGTCGCGGCGCAGGCGGTGGTACTCCTCGGCGACCGGCTCCTTGACCTTGAGCAGCAGCTCGGCCTCGGCCCACACCGCGTCGGCGGTGTCGAGGATCTTGGCGCCCGCGGCGAGGAACTCGTCGTCGGTGATCGACGAGCCGAGGCCGGCGCCACGCTCGATGACCACGTCGTGGCCGTGGCTGGCGAGCTCGTGCACGCCGGCGGGCGTCACGGCGACGCGGTACTCGTGGTTCTTGACCTCGCGGGGGATCCCGACGCGCATGGGCACTCTTCCTCTGCTGGGCGGCTGCTGCCAATGAGTGTGCTCCTGTTGAGGCTATCTGACAAGTGATCCGATGGGAGTTCTTCCATATCGCCTTGTAATCAAAGACACAGGCGTGCGTGACGTGGAAAGATGCCCGGCATGTCCCGATCCGATAACCCGGTGACCGGGGGTCGCCACGGCAGGCATCCTGGCTGACGTGGACGCACTCATCCTGGGCATGGGGCTCGGCCTGTTCGTGGCCGCGCAACCGGGCCCTGTCTCCCTCCTGCTCGTGCGCACGATCGCGCGCGGCCGCCGACTCGCCGGGTTCATGATCGGGGCCGCCGCGGCGGTGGTCGACACCGTCTATGCATCGCTCGGTGCTGCCGGCGTTGCGCCGCTGCTGCAGTGGGGGCCGCTGCGGCTCGCGCTCGGCCTCGTCGGCGGGGGAGTGCTGGTGCTCATCGGCGCCCGGACCCTGTGGAGCGCGTGGCGGGTGCGCGCCGGGTTCGAGACCGAGCAGGAAGTGGGTTCGCCGCGGCGCGCCTTCCTCACCGGCCTGGCGGCCACGGCGTCCAACCCACTCACGATTGCGTCCTGGGCCGCTATCTTCGCGGCGGCCTCGGTCGCGGGTGTGGCCAACTCCGCGTCAGGCGCGCTGCTGCTCGTCGCCGGCACCGGGCTGGGGAGCGTGGCGTGGTTCGCCGCCCTGACCCTGGGGGCCGGCGCCGTGGTGCGACGGGTGGGCTACCGATGGGTGTCTGTGCTCGAGGTCGGGTGCGGTGCCGGCCTGGTCGGCTTCGGCGCGGCACTCGGCATTCGTACGGCTGCGACGGCCGAGAGCTAGCCGACGGCGCGCGCGGCGCCGGCCTCCTCCAGCAGGATTCGCTCCGCCTTGCGGTAAGCGGCATCGGCGTCGGCCGGCGAGTCGGCGACCGCCGTGAGACCGACTCGACCGTGCTCGGTCAGGCAGCTGATCATGTGGAACACGACGCCACGCTGGCGCGCCTGGTCGAAGTGCAGTCCACGCCTCGCGACGATGTCGAACAGATCGTCGATGCTCAGGGCGCGCAGCATCGGCGATTCCAGGTGGTCGGTTGCGACGAGATGCTTCTCGTGCCCGGTCGGCGTGACGAACAGTGCGGTGACCGGGTCGTACCGCCCATCGGTCAGGAACTGCAGGGTCAAGAACGGGTGCGTCGTGCCGCCCTTGCGCAGGTTGAGTTCGATCGCGTACGTCGTCCAGGCGCCCGCGGTGTCCCTGACCACGACGAAGTCGATCGCGAACCGGCCTTGGACGCCCTCCCGGGCGAGTCGACGTCCGATGGTCATCGCCTCCGCACTGATCGCTCTGGCGTAGGCGAAGTCGGCTGGGAACCGGCAACCCAGGTAACTCTGCCCGCTTGGCCCACCGAGCAGCTGGTCATGAGTCGACAGCAGCTCGATCTCCCCGAGGGGAGTCACGCGCAGCTGCACGCTGGGGCTGCGCAGCTCGACCCCCGTGATCAGCTCCTCGACGATGCCGCCCCGCTCGGCGAGCTTCGCAACGTAGTCCTCATACGTCACGGTGGCCGACTCGAAGCGCATCTGTTGCACTCGCTGGCGGATGCCGTCGCGCTCCTTGTCAGACCCCGGCGGCGGTAGGCCATCAAGGTCGACCAGCGCGTTGCCAGCTCCGGACACGCCTTCGTTGAGCTTCACAAGTGCTTGCATCACCGTCGGGCGCTGCGCGCGGAGCTTGGTGAGCGAGGCCACGACCTCGTCGACGTCGTGCAGGTCCTCAAAGCCCAGCGGATGTGTGACACCCTCCTCCGCAAACAGCCGGCGGCAGCCGGTCTTCGTACCCAGCGGAAACAGCCTCGGGTCGGCGCCGTACATGGGGATGCCCAAGGCGAGCGCAACGTCGCGCTCCAAGGACGTCGTGTTGTACGGGATGAGATGCGAGCGGGAGCGGTCGGGAATGAGTGCGGCGATGCGGCGCAGCAGCCGTGGCCGCTCGAGCAGCTTCTCGCTGAGTGACCTCGGCGATCCGTCGTTGACCGACACGAGGTGCAGGCGGGCGCGTGCGTGGCTCGGGATGATGCCGGGGAGCAAGGCGAGGTAGTACTCGATGATCGATGGTGCGATCGGCGTCGACGTGACATAGATCATGCGCAGCCTCGGCTGGCGCAGCAGGAGCAGGAGGAACAGGAAGCGCTCCTCGTAGGCCTGGTTCATCGAACCACTGCCACCACCTACTCGGTCCAGGGTCACCGAGGGGATGACCACAACCGACTCGCCCTCCTCGTTGAGGCGCATGATTCGCCAGACCGACGGCAGCTGTTGCTGAAGGCGATCGAACCGGTGGTAGAGCTCGTCGTCGGTGAGCGCGTCGAGCGACGCGTCGGCCCCCACACCGGCGATCTGCCCGGTGCTCACGACGTTACCCGGGCGTTGTCCAGCCCCTTGATGTCGAAGGCGCGCACGGGGCGGCTGAAACCCCGCAACGTCAGATCTCCGACCAGGTCGCTGATGACGACCTCCTCGGCATCGGCCTGGACGCGCTGCGTAGCGAGGATCTGCCATGGCTGTGCCTCTGCACACAGCCTCGCGGCGAGATTGGTCACGCTGCCTATCGCCGCATAGTCGAATCGCCCCTCGAAGCCGATGCGCCCGAGTGTCGCGAAGCCGTGCGCGATGCCGATGGCCAAGGCAAGGTCATGTCCGCGCCGTGACCACGCTGCGGCGAGCTCCTGGGCCCGGTTCCGCATGGCCACCGCCATGCGCACCGCACGGATCTGTGGGTCGTCGCAGGGGATCGGGTCGTTGAAGAAGACCATGAGGCCGTCACCCGCGAACCGTTCCAGCGTGCCTTCGAAGCGGAAGATGAGATCGCCGAGTGCCGAGTGGTAGTCCCGGAGGACCTCCATCACCTCCTCCGGCTCGGCGGTCTCGGCGAACGCCGTAAAGCCGCGCAGATCGCAGAACACAACCGTGATCTCGCGCCGATGGCTCTCCAGGAACGACTCGTCGCCCGACGTCACGACCAGCTCGGCGAGCTGCGGGGACAGGAACCTGCGCAACCGGCCGACGCGCTCGAGCTCCTCCACCTGTGCCTGCACCCGCTCTTCGAGCTGCGCGGCCCACGCGGCGAGCTCGGCACGCTGCTGCTCGATGGTGTCGTGGTAGCGCTTCACCCGGATCAGGGAACGGATGCGAGCCAGCAGCTCGGACTGTTCGAACGGCTTGGTGACGAAGTCATCGGCTCCGGCTTCGATCGCCCGCAACTTCTCCTGCTCGCCGCTTGCGGTGATCATGATCACTGGCAGGTAGGCCGTGGCCGGATCTGCGCGGATCTGCCGGCACACCTCGTACCCGTCCATTCCCGGCATCACGATGTCCAGCAGCACGACGTCGGGCTGATGTTCCGCCAGGCTGGCCAGCCCTTCTTCGCCGGATGCGGCGGTCACCACCTGATAGCCACGCGGCGACAGGACCGCATCGAGGAGTCGCAGGTTCTGCGGCAGGTCGTCGATGACGAGGACCGCGCCGGTCGTGTCGTTCATCCCTCTACCTCCTTCGGGCGAAGGAATGACCGAACCTGGTCGGGCAACTCCCGCACGCTGATGGGCTTCTCCAGGTATCCGTCGAACCCGGCACTCAAGACTCGTTCGCGGTCGTCCTTCATGGCTTGGGCGGTGACCGCAACGACGGGCACGGACCGCGTCGACGCCCCTGCTCGAAGCCGCTGCAGCGCCTCGATGCCGTCTATGCCGGGCAGCTGGAGGTCCATGAGCACGAGATCGGGACAGCGCTCCTCGGCGAGTGCCACTCCGGCTTCGGCGGTCGGTGCTTCGATGACATCGAACCCTGCGTAGTCCAGCACGTCACGGACGAGCTTGCGGTTCAGCTCGTTGTCCTCCACGACGAGGATCAAGTGCTCGTTGCGTAGGTGATCGGTCATGGGACGGCCTGTTCGGTCGTGAGGCGCTGCACGAGTGCGATCAGCTGCGCAGAGTCGAACTGTGCCTTGCTGGCGACGTACGAGATGCGTCCGTTGAGGCGGCGCTTGTCCTCCGCGGTCATGGTCTTCGATGTGAGTACGACAACGGGGACCTCCCGTGTTCGCGGGTCGCTCCGCAGTGCGTCGACCACCTCGAAACCGTCCATGCCCGGCATGAGCAGATCCAGCAGGATGACCGCAGGCTGCCGAGCAGCGGCAAGGGCAACGCCTTCTTCGCCGTTCTCGGCGCCCAGAACCTCCCAGCCTTCGGGGCCGAGCACAGCCCGGACAAGCTCGATGGCGAGCGGGTCGTCGTCGATGGCGAGCGCCACCCGTTCCGTGTCACGAAGAAGCCTGACCCTGGCGAGCGCGGAGACAATCTCGTCACGGCCGACGGGCTTGACGAGGTATTCGGCTGCGCCGAGTGCGAACCCCTTGCCGCGTTCGTCGAGCATGGAGACGACGATGACGGGGATCGATGCAGTCGGCGGATCCGCCTTGAGCTGGCCAAGCAGGTCCCACCCGTCAAGCTTGGGGAGCCGGATGTCGAGGACGACCCCGTCCGGTCGCAGCCGGCGGATCACGTCGAGACCCGACTCGCCGTCGCGGGCCGGAACAACGTTCACCCCGGCGGCCTCGAGATACAGCGTGAGCAGCTCGAGCGATCGCGCGTCGTCCTCCACGACGACGACGGTGGCAGCGGCGAGGGATCGTACGACATCTGTTGTCGTCGTCGTCGGCACGTCTGCCGGGCTTGCTGCGACCGCGGGCAGTGCAAAGCCGAAGGTGCTTCCGACGCCGAGCTCGCTTTCCAGCCATATGCGGCCGCTGTGCAGCTCCACGATGCGCTTCGAGAGCGTCAGACCAAGACCGGTGCCCTCGGACTCCGTAGGCGATCGACCTCCCTGATGGAAGGACTCGAAGATCCGCTCGCGGTCGTCGGGGGCAACGCCGATTCCCGTGTCTGTCACTGTCACGACGAGCTCGTTACCGTCGTTGCGAGCCCGTACGTCCACTCGGCCGCCATCGCCGGTGAACTTCACCGCGTTGGAGAGCAAGTTGAGAACGACCTGCTTGAACCGCAGCTCGTCGGCATCGATCACCCCAAGGTCCGGCGCCAGGTCGAGAGTGAGCTCGATCGCGTGCCTCGTCGCACGTTCGCGCACGAGCGAAAGCCCGTACGCAAGCGCCTGGCCGACGTCGAAGGTCGTCCGCTGGAGCTCCATGTGCCCGGCCTCGACCTTGGACAGGTCGAGGATGTCGTTGAGCAGCTCGAGGAGATGCTTCCCGGAGCTCCAGATGTCGCGGAGGTACTCCTCCTGGCGCTCATTGATGTCGCCGAACATGCGCTCGAGCAAGACTTCTGAGAACCCGATGACGGCGTTCAGCGGTGTGCGCAGCTCGTGCGACATGCTGGCGAGAAACTCCGACTTGTGCTGGCTGGCAACCGTGAGCTCTGCGCCTTTGCGCTCCAGCTCACGGAACAGTCGAGCGTTGACGATCGCGAGGGCCGACTGGCTGGCGAACGTCTCGAGCAGGTCGAGGGTCTCCTGGCTGAAGGCGCCTGGGGTTTTCCGCCGGACCACCAATGCCCCGACGATCGATTCCTTACGGAGCATGGGAACGACGGCCACAGAGCGCCAGCCCGCGGCGTGCAGTCGACGCAAATGGGCATCGAGTGTCGCCTCGCGTAGGTCGGGCACCTGCTCCGGCCGGGCACCCGTCGCGGCTCGACCCACGAGCGTGTCGGACAGTCCGATCGTGGTGTGCCGTAGCGACTCGACGAGTTCTGGGCTGGTGCCGTAGGCGGTGCGCACCTGGAATGTCTGCTCCGTCTCATCGAACTCGAAGATGGAGCCGCCATCGGTGCCGGAAAGCTGCACGGCCAGGGTGACGATCGTCGCGAGCACCTCGTCGAGGTCGAGGCTGGAACTCACCAGCTGGCCGACCTCGCCGAGCGCTTCCAGCTGATCGACCTTCTGGGCCAGCTCCTGCTGTCGCGCCTCGAGGTCGCGCAGCAGGTTCACCTGTCGCATAGCTATCGCCGCCTGAGCCGCGAAGGTCGCCAAGGCCTCGGCCTCGCGGTCCCCGAACGGATCAACCTCGGTCCGCCACACCAGCAGGACGCCAACGAGCTCGTTGTCGAGAACCATCGGAACGCCGAGCACGGTGCGCAACCCGGCGATGCGCTGGAGCTCGGCGCGGCCGTAGTCGGGGTCGTCCAGAACGTCGGGAATCTGCTGCGTCCTGCCGTACAGCCCGACGCGACCGATCAGGGACCCGCGGTCCGCGCCGACCGGATGGGCCGCCATGAACTCGACAACGTCATCGGAGAGGCCGGATGAGCGCGCGAGCCGATACACGTCCCCGTCCACCAGGTGAATCTGCGAGACATCGGCGCGGCAGAGGAGTCGGGCGCTGTCGACGACCGTTCCCAGGATGGTGGCCAGGTCCGAAGCGGACCGGCCGAGGGCAGCCAGAATCTCGTTCGTTGCGGCTTGCTGCTGACGGACAGCCGCGAGCTCTCGCTGCAGCTGAGCGTTGTCGATGAACGCTCCGTAGTCCTGGCTTGGCGGCACCGGCCCTCCCCAGGGGCTGCCCATTGGCCGCCAGTGTCCCCCCTGCCGGCGTCCCTCACAACGGCACGGCCTCCGCGTAGGGTGGGTCGAGTGATCGAACTCCACGATGGCCGGTTCCCGCCGGCCACGTGGACAGGGCCCCGCCTTCCGGGGGAGTTCGGGTCGGCAACGTCCCCCTATCCCGGTCCGAGACCGGCCGGGTCATTCATGATCCGGGACGGGTTGGTGTTCGGTTTGCGACCGTCCGGCGACGGTAGTTGGAGTTGCCGCGACTCCGGCGAGCGGATCGACATCGAGGACCGGCCTCTGGTGCTCGCCTACGGGTCGAACCGTGACCCGCGAAAGCTGGCCCAGCGCCTCTGCGTGGGAGTCGTCGTGGCGCTGCGGTGCCTTGTCTTCGACCACGCCGCCGTTTGGTGCGACGCCCGCCGACGGGCCGGGGACGTGGTGGCAACCCTCATGAAGGTGCCGGGTCACGTCGAGATTCATCGGGTGTTGGCGCTGACCAATGACCAGCTCGGTGCCGTGGATCTGTGGGAGGGGACACCATTCGTGTACGAGCGCCGCCGGTTCGAAGGGCGGGTCGTGCTCGAGGACGGCAGCGAGCCCACCGACGTCTCTGCCTACTTCGGCTCGGCCCGCCTTCGGCCGCCATTGCTTCGCAGCGGCCGCCCTGTGCTCGTGGCCGACACCGCGTACGACGTCGTCGACCCGCTCGTCATGTCGAGGCAGTGACTCCGTAGCCCAGACCCGCGTCGGGCCGGCGGCGCCGGTTCGGCGCGCTCGACGGGACAGCGGTCGTCCGGGCAGGCCAGCTCGTCGCACATCCGGCACATCGACTCACCCGTCAACAGATCGTCGGTGAGGGCCTCGAGCATCGCCGACGCGGTGTCGAGGAAGGAGCGGACTCGCCGGTCGGAGAGCGCGGACACCGCGCGGTCGAGCACCTCCCGCCGGGCCGCCAGGACAGCCAGAGCCGCCTGCTCGCCCGCTGGAGTCAGCGCGAGGAGCGTCGTACGTCCGTCCTCGCCCGGGATGCGCTCCACCCAGCCATCAGAAGCCAGCCGCTGCGCCAGCTGCACGGCGCCGGGATGGCTGATGCGCAGCCGCGACGCGAGGTGGCCGATCGGCCGGTCGGGATACCAGAGGAGGGCGACGAGCGCGGCCGGCGCGTGCGCGCCGCGACCGAGCGCGGCCCGGACCCCGAGCGAGATGCGGTCTTCGAGCGTCAGAGCGAGGGTGCCGAGCACGTTGGCGGCAAGCGCCCGGTCGGCTCCGGCGGGGTCGTCCGGGGGGCGCACCGCCGCGGCCGGCACCGACAGGGGGTACTCCTCGAACACATCGTCCGACATGTAAGCAGGTTATCCCGTAAGCGGCTTACAGGATAGCGTCCCCAGGTATGAGGATCCTGCTCGTCGGAGCCGGGGGCGTCGGCTCGGCACTCGCCAAGATCGCCGCACGTCGCGACTTCTTCTCGGCCATGCACGTCACCGACTACGAGCTCGAGCGTGCCGAGCGCGTCGCGGCAGACACGTCGGACCAGAGGTACTCAGCGGGTCAGCTGGACGCGGGTGACGAGGCCGCCGTGCTCGCTGCGATCCGCGAGCACCGTGCCGATGTCGTGATGAACGCGGTCGACCCGCGGTTCGTGATGCCGGTGTTCCGGGCGGCGCTCGCCGGCGGGGCGCACTACCTCGACATGGCGATGTCGCTGTCGAAGCCGCACCCGGAGAAGCCGTACGAGCTGACCGGCGTCAAGCTCGGCGACGAGCAGTTCGCTCTCGATGCGCAGTGGCGCGAGAGCGGCCAGCTGGCGCTCGTCGGGATGGGCGTCGAGCCGGGGCTCGCCGACGTCTTCGCCCGGTACGCCGCCGACCACCTGTTCTCCCGCATCGACGAGCTGGGCGTGCGTGACGGGTCCAACCTGAGCGTCGACGGCTACGACTTCGCGCCCGACGTTTTCCATCTGGACGACGATCGAGGAGTGCCTCAACCCGCCGGTCGTCTTCGAGCGCGAGCGCGGGTGGTTCACGACAGAGCCGTTCAGCGAGCCGGAGGTGTTCGACTTCCCGGAGGGGATCGGGCCGGTCGAGTGCGTCAACGTCGAGCACGAGGAGGTCGTGCTCATGCCGCGCTGGATCGACGCCGGTCGGGTGACGTTCAAGTACGGCCTCGGTGCGGAGTTCATCGAGGTCTTGAAGACGCTGCACAAGCTGCACCTCGACGAGACGAGCCCGGTCGACGTCAAGGGCGTCAAGGTGTCGCCGCGCGACGTGGTCGCTGCGTCACTCCCGGATCCGGCGACACTCGGCGACAGGATGCACGGCAAGACGTGCGCGGGAGTGTGGGTGAGTGGGCTGGGCAAGGATGGGCAGCCGCGCGAGGTCTACCTCTACCACGTGGTCGACAACGCCTGGTCGATGCAGGAGTACGGCTCACAGGCGGTCGTCTGGCAGACCGCGATCCATCCTGTCGTCGCACTTGAGCTCATCGCCGAGGGTGTCTGGAAGGGCGCCGGCGTGCTCGGCCCCGAGGCGTTCGACGCGGTGCCGTTCCTCGACCGCCTGCGTGAGTACGACTCGCCGTGGGGCATGCGGGATCAGCCGGTCACCGGTTGACCGTCGTCGGCGTTGGCGTCAGGCCCACCCAAGAGGCGGCGCATCTTCTGCAGAACGCGGTCGGTGAACAGTCCGGCGAGCGCTGCCGCGAACGTGAGGACTGCCAGTCCCGCTGACGAGGTCGCCTGGTCGCCGATGCTCACCAAACTGGTGTTGACGGCAAGCACCGCGAAGACACCAAGCACAACGGCGGAGACGGGCTGCACGACGCACCAGGCCAGGTTGCCCTTGAACGCCTTCTGCGTGCTGTGTCGGCTGAGTGCGTGGCTCAGGTGGAACGCCGACCCGGCGGCTGCGGCCGCGGCGGCCACCAGCAGAGTCGCCGTCCCGGCTGTCACCGTGAAGTCAGGACCCAGCCAGTCGACGGGCAGCGTCTGCAGCACGTCTGATCCCCCTGGGCTTCCCGCCACCCCCGCAGCCTCCTGCTCCTCGGCCAAGATGAGCTGCTCGGCCATGCGGTAGGCCCAGATCAGCGCGGTCAGCGCCAGCAGGCAGACGCCTGCGCAGTACCACGCGGCGATCATCGGACTGCTCTGCTTGGCCCAGGCGGCCAACACTCGACCGCGTGGCAAGGATTCAGTTGCTTGAGCCGAGGTCATGGCGAACCCCCAAGGTCAGTCACGAAGGAGGAGGCCGCGCCGGCCCTGTTGATACGGACCTCAGTCGAGAATCTCTACCGGGTCGCCGACCCGCAGGGTCCCGGTGCCGTCGGGGATGAGGTTGACGGCGAACCACACCTTGCCGTCCCAGCGGCGGTGCCGGGACAGCGTACGGATCGGTTCCTTGCCTTTCACCAGCGTGTACGGGTCGATCGTCGTCATGACACACCGGTCGCAGGGCTTGACCACCCGGAACGAGACTTCCCCGAGCCGTACGCGGCGCCAGCCGTCCTCGGCGAACGGGCTGTCGCCGTCGACCACCACGCTGGGCCGGAACCGCCGCATCACGAGCGGGTCTGGCATCGGTTCCCCGAGGTCGGCGGCGGTCTCGGCCACCCACTCGTTGAGCTGGCGCAGCGAGGCCGCGGAAGCCAGCAGGACCGGGTATGCATCGGCAAACATCGGCCCGCCAACCAGACACACGAGTCGGACGTCCCGGTCGAGCAGCTTGGCGAACCATGCATCGGCGTCCGGGCTGCACGTGTGTACGTCGAGAGGCCTGCCCCAGATCGTCACCCGCATGAGCTCGGCCGGCTGCTCGGCGAGGAACAGGTCGGCCGCGTGCGGGCCACGGACCAACCACCCACCCTGCATGCGGGTCGCGGACACGCCGAGCAACCTCGCATCCTCACGCCCGGTGATCTGCTCGCCTTCGGGGTCCACGACCATGAACCGCCGGTCGCCCGCAAGCCCCCATGGCTCAACGGTCGCCATCTCCAGGTCCACAGGCGCGGTCGACTTGATCGGGTAGACATGGAGGCTCTCGATCCGCATGCCGTCGAACGTACGCCGACAGGCTCGATGCCGGTGGGCTGACACGACATCGAGATCCGACACGTTTGGCGGAGCGAAAGTTGTCGCATCGATGAGCCGAAAATTCCTCGCAAGTCTGGACTTGCTCCCCGCCCTGCTGACAGATTGCCGGTTGGCACCCACCGAAGGTTGCGCTCGCAGACTCGGAGGACATCGTGCACAGACGGCTCGTCGCGCAAGGCGTGTGCCTTGCGGTTGTGGCAGCAGGGTTCGCCACCGTCCCATCCCAGGCCGCCCCAAGTCCCGGGGCGACACCCGACCCGGCCCAACAGCTGCGCGACACCGCTCAGGGCGGCATCGCTGTGGCCGAGGAAAAAAGCACCGGCAAGGTGAGCTTCGTCCGGGCCAGCCGGGCCGGCGACCTGCTCCCGTCGTTCGACGGCACGCCGGCGGCCAAGGCAACCAGCTACGTCAGCCAGTACGCGGAGACGTTCGGCGCCGCGCAGGACCAGCTCAAGCAGACCAAGGTGACCACTGACCAGCTCGGGACGACCGTCAGCTTCGCGCAGGAGTTCAATGGGCTGCCGGTCTTCGGCGCCGAGCTTCGCGCGCACGTCGACAAGGCTGGCGCCCTGACCTCTGTCAGCGGCGTCGCGGTCCCAGTCGACGCGTCGCTGTCGACCACTCCGCGGCTCTCCGCCGAGGCGGCTGCGGCCTGGGCGGTCCGCACTGTGCAGGCCGACCCACCAGGCACCGAGGCGTCGCCCGCTGACCTGACCGGCATCGGGGCACTCGCACCCGAGCTGATGGTCTACCGCACTGGGCTGGTGCAGGGCATAGCCGGAAAGGACGTCCTCGTCTATCGGGTGGAGGTCACCAACAAGGCCAACGTCCGCGACATCGTGTTCGTGGATGCCAACAGCGGCAAGCCGGTCAACCGCTACTCGATGATCCACGACGCACTCGATCGGCACCTGATCGAGGCCGGCGGCCGCACCGACCCGAGCACGTTCATTGAGATCTGGAAAGAGGGCGATCCGTTCCCCGGCGCCCTCAACGCCGACCAGCAGAACGAGGTTCTCGGCACGGGAGAGTCCTACTGGTTCTTCCGAACGTCTTCGGCCGCGACTCCTACGACGGTCTCGGGCACTCGATGACCACGGTCAACAACGACGGCCGGATCAACTGCCCGAACGCCAACTGGAACGGCGTCACCACCAACTACTGCAACGGCGTCACCTCCGACGACGTTGTCGCCCACGAGTGGGGCCACGCCTACACGGAGTTCACCCACGGGCTGATCTACCAGTGGCAGCCGGGCGCGCTCAACGAGGCCTACTCCGACATCTGGGGTGAGACCGTCGACCTGGTCAACGCCCGCATGGACGAGGAAGAGGGCGATCTCACCGCGTCACGGGCCGCGGATCTGTGCGCGGTAGAGGGGCCGCGCGCGGTCCAGCTGGTCATCAACAGCCCTGCCGACATTCGCAAGGTATGCCTGGCCGGCGCTGCTGCCTGGGGAGCGCTACCGACCACCACGGGCATCACGAGCGACATCGTGCTCGCTCAGGACGAGGCCAACGTCGCGGGGCCGCTCACCACCGACGGCTGCTCCCCGCTGACCAACGCCGCACAGATGAACGGCCATGTCGGACTGGTCTACCGCGGCACTTGCGCCTTCACCCAGAAGGCGCAGAACCTGGTGGCCGCCGGTGCGACCGCGGTCGTCATCGGCAACAACAATGGTGGTGGACCCTTCGTCCCGGGCGGAACGCTCACCCCGCCGCTAGCCGTCCCGGTGATCGGTATCTCGCAGGCCGACGCCGACCGGGTCGCCGGCGGGCTGGCCAACGGCCCGGTCAATGGGACCGTTCGGCTCTCCGGCTCTGCGACGTCCGTCGACTCCTTCCGATGGCTGATCGGTGAGGACGCCTCCGCCTTCGGCGGCGCTATCCGCGACATGTGGTCGCCGACCTGCGCCGGCGACGCCGCCAAGGTGTCCGATGTGGAGTACCACTGCGGCACTGACGACAACGGCGGCGTGCACAGCAACTCCGGTGTCCCGAACCACGGTTACGCGCTCCTCGTCGACGGCGGGGACTACAACGGCCAGTCGGTCACCGGCATCGGCCTCGACAAGGCCGCGGCGATCTACTTCCGCGCGATGACCACCTACCAGATGGTGTTCACCGACTTCGAGGACCACGCCAACGCCCTCGAGTCGTCCTGCGCCGACCTGACCGGCACGCAGGTCAACACCCTGACCGTGGAGCCGAACGCCCCGCCGACCGTGGCCGGGACGATCACGACCGACGACTGTGCGTCGGTCTCGGCGATGATTGCGGCGGTCGAGCTGCGCCAGGAGCCGGTTCAGTGCAACTTCCAGCCGATGTTCGACCTCGACGTCCCGCCGTTGTGTGGCGCCGGTTCCAAGCAGAACGTCGTCTGGCAGGAGAACTTCTCCGACGGGCTGGCCGGCTGGACGACCGCGCAGCAGGTCGTCTTTGCGCAGGGCTTCGGTGCACCATGGCAAGCGGTCCCGAGCGGCCCCAAGGAGCACGCCAGCCCCGCAGCGTTCGCCCCCGGTCCGGACGAGGGCAACTGCAGTGGCGGCGCAGGCGACTTCTCGTCGTCCGACTCGATCATCAGCCCGACTGTCCAGGTGCCTGGCGACCGCAAGAAGTCGCCGTGGCTCACGTTCGATCACTACATGGCCACCGAGCCTGGTTGGGACGGCGGCAACGTGAAGCTGTCGATCCGCGGGGGTCCGTGGGTCCTGGTCCCGGCTGCGGCCTACACCTTCAACGCCCCCAACGCCACCATCAACACTGCGGCAGCGGGCAACACCAACCCGCTGGCCGGCCAGGCCGGCTTCACCGGCACCGACGGCGGGGAGCCCACGGGCACGTGGGGCCAGTCGCACATCGACCTGGCTGCCGCGGGCGTCAAGCCCGGTGACAGCATCCAGATCCGGTTCGACTTCGGCCGGGATGGCTGCGGCGGCAACGACGGCTGGTACGTCGACAACGTCACCGTGTCCACCTGCAAGGGCAAGCCGAATAAGCCGAGCGCGGTCCAGGAGCCGAGCACGGTCGGCCGCAGTGAGGCCGCCTCGGTGTGACGTACCCGAACCGTGGCTGACAGCCAGGCCCCGCCGGTGTGACCGGCGGGGCCTGGGTTGCGTGGCCGCGAGTTGTCAGAATGTCAGGCTGGCTGACCTGCGCGGATGCGCGAGCAGGGCCTGACAAGTTCCGCACGACTATCACCTGTCAGATTTACAGGTCATCTGAGTGCCGCATCCCGGCAGGTCAGCCGGCTGCCCTGAGTTCTGCCAATCTGACAAGTCGGCTAGCCAAGCGCGGCTCGGTCGACCAAAGCGGCCACCTCGCGAGCACAGCCCCAGGACATCGCGACGCCGGCGCCGCCATGGCCGTACGAGTGGATGACCCGCGAGCCGGCCAAAGACTCCTCCTCGAGCCGAACGCTGGAACGACCCGGGCGCAGCCCGACCTGCACGTCGAGCACGCGGGCATCGCGCAACCGCGGCTCGACGGCCGCGCATCGGCGCATGATGTCCTGCGTCTGCTGCGGATCGGGCGCGAGATCCCAGTCATCCACCCGCGCATTGCCACCGCACACGACCCGGCCGGCGTGCGGCATGAACCCCACCCAGTCCGCGTCCGCGCCGCCCTCGAAGAAGAACTCGTCGATCCCGGGGTTCTCGACGACCACGTGCTGCCCCCGAATCGGATGAACGTCGTCGTCTGATGCCAGCACCCGGGCGCCGACGCCCGTGCAGTTGACGACCACATTCGCCTCTGCCACCGCCTCACGCAGCGACGCCACAGGTCGTACGACGATCTCCCCACCCGCGGCCTCGAAGCGTCTCGTCAGGTACGCCAGGTAGCGAGGCATGTCTGCCAATGGTGAGGTGATCCAGAACGCCACCGGGAAGTCGGCGTGTTCGTCGGCCGTGCAGGGCTGGAAGCCGGGAAGCTCCTCGGCCCAAGGCGGGGTCCCTTCGCCGAGCCGGCTGACCAACCGGCCGCGCGCCATCCGGACACCGGTGTCCGCGTCCGCGGACAGCGCCTCGAACTCGCGAGCGCTCACCTGCTGCCACACTCGCCTCGCGCTCCGTGAACGCAGGGCCGCCGATCAGGGCTCCTGCGACGGCAGACGTGGTCCGCTGCGGTGCGTCCGCGGTGCGAATGCGGACAGCCCGACCGGCCTCGGCGAGGCACACCGCCGTCGTCAGACCAGTGACCCCTGCGCCGATGACCAGGACGTCGGTCATGATCCTCAGCCGACGACCGGTTCCGCCAGCCAGGCTTTCGCGCCGTCCACCTCGGCGGTGTCGTAGGTCCGGACCTCTCCGGGCATGAGCCAGCCGAATGCCTTGATGCCGTTGCGGATCCAGTCGTGATTGGTGACCACAGCGACCTTCTGCCATCCGGTGAGGTGCTCGAACCAGAGTTTGGTGTCGGCCCACATGGCACTCCCGGAATAGCTGTCGAACCGATCGTCGAGAACGTAAAGCAGGCGCACATCCTTGGCCTTGAAGGCCTCCGCGATCGCTGGGCCAAGCACGGCACGGTAGTCGTCTTCAGTCACCGTCCCGATTGCCTCGAACCCGAGCGTCCCGGGCGGCATGTCCTCAATCGTCTTGATCACGCTGGTGCCTCCCTTTGTTGCTGTGTGCCAATGTCTGCGGACAGCGTGACGACCCATCATCAGCCCAGGACCGTCGACATCCAGCTCAGCAAAGCCGAGCCGCCGGTAGAAGCCGATCGCCTTGGTGTTGGCCGGGTTGACGCCCAGATGCACAGCAGGCGACGCCTGCGCCATAAGGGCCTCCAGCAGCGTGTCCATGAGCGCACGGCCCTGGCCGCGGCCCTGCGCGCGCGGCAGCAGGTCGATGTGCAGGTGCGACGGATACCGCTCGGCGAGGCCGCCCGGCGTCAGTATCGGGTGGTGAATCATGCGTACGAGCTCCGCGTCGCGCGAGCGCACTGATGTCCGCGGCGGCTTGGGGTACTGCTTGCGCAGCCGCGGCCACCATGACTCCTCGCACGCAGCCTCGAACGCATGCGTGTCGAGCGCGCCCAATACGTACCCGGCAATTCCCGCTTCGTCGGCGAACACGAAAGCCAGGTCCGGCTGCAGCTCGAGATAAGGCCCGACATAGACGTGCCCCAGGAGGCGCCGGTCCTCGACAAACGGGGTCGCATCACCGCCGGACTCGCCCGTGCGCAGGCAGACGTCGTACATCTCATCGGCGTCGGCCGGCACCGCCAGTCGGATCACGGGTCAGGCGGCCGTGGCGAACGCCTCGGCCAGGATCGACAACCCCTCGTCGAGCAGGTCGTCGGAAATGACCAGCGGTGGCAGGAAGCGCAACACGTTGCCGAATGTGCCGCACGTCAGCACGACGAGCCCGGCGGCGTGACAGAACTTCGCAACCGCCTGCGTGGTCGCCGGGTCGGGCTCGATGGTGCCCGGCTTGACCAGCTCGATCGCGACCATGGCACCCCGGCCGCGGACGTCCCCGATGACCGGGTGCGCCTCCTGCAGTGCCCGCAGGGCGGGCAGCATGCGCTCGCCGATCGCGGTCGCTCGTCCGGCGAGGTCCTGCTCGCGCATGGTGCGGATGGCGCCGAGCGCGGCGGCACACGCCACCGGGTTGCCACCGTAGGTGCCGCCGAGCCCGCCGACGTGGGCGGCGTCCATGATGTCGGCGCGGCCGGTGACGGCGCCGAGCGGCAGGCCGCCCGCGATGCCCTTGGCGGTGGTGATGACGTCGGGAACGACACCCTCGTGCTCGCTCGCGAACCATGCACCCGTACGGCAGAAGCCGGTCTGGATCTCGTCTGCCACGAGCACGATGCCTTGCGCGCGCGCCCACTCCGCAAGCGCGGGTAGGAAGCCGGGCGCAGGTACGACGAACCCGCCCTCGCCCTGGATCGGCTCGATGACGATCGCCGCTGTGTTGGACGCGCCGACCTGCTTGTCGATGATGGAGATCGCGCGTGCGGCCGCCTCCTCACCACTGATCGGCGTCGGCTCGCGGAACGGATAGCTCATCGGCGCCCGGTAGACCTCCGGCGCGAACGGCCCGAACGAATCCTTGTAGGGCATCGACTTCGCCGTCAGCGCCATCGTGAGGTTGGTGCGTCCGTGGTAACCGTGGTCGAACGCCACCACGGCCTGCCGCCCGGTGAAGGCGCGCGCGACCTTGACGGCGTTCTCCACAGCCTCGGCGCCGGAGTTGAACAGCGCGGAGCGCTTCTCGGGGTCGCCGGGCGCCAGCGCGTTGAGCTCCTCGCAGACGGCGACGTAGCCCTCGTAGGGGGTGATCATGAAGCACGTGTGCGTGAACGCGGCGACCTGCTCCTGCACCGCCTCGACCACGAGCGGCGCGCTGGCCCCGACCGATGTCACCGCAATGCCGGAGCCGAAGTCGATGAGCTGGTTGCCGTCGGCGTCAACGAGGATGCCGCCTCCGGCGCGGGTGATGAAGGCCGGGAGTGTGATGCCGATCCCTCTCGCGACCGCCTGCGTGCGACGGTCGAGCAGCTCCTTGGAGCGCGGGCCCGGCACCTCCGTCACGAGCCGCCGCTCCTGGCTGATTCCGTTGGCGAAGTTCTGCACGGGCAAACGGTAGACCTAGGGTGGTGGAGGATGCCGCGAGGCCGCTTCCACGTCGCCGAGGAGTGATCATGACATCGGGTCTGGCACCTGACGAGCAGAAGGTCGTCGACGCCGTACGCAAGGAGCTGTTCATCGGGGGCTCCTGGCGACCCGCGGCAAGCGGTGGGACTCTCGACGTCCACGACCCGTCGACGGGCGACACGCTCTGCGCCATCGCGGACGCAAACCCCGAGGACGGCGACTCCGCTCTGGGTACCGCGGCGGAGGCGCAGGCGGCTTGGGCAGCGACGCCACCGCGCGACCGAGCGGAGATCCTGCGCCGCGCCTTCGAGGCCATGACCGCGCAGGTTGACGACCTGGCCCTGCTGATGACGCTGGAGATGGGTAAGCCGCTGGTCGAGTCGCGCACCGAGGTGACCTACGCCGCGGAGTTCTTCCGCTGGTTCTCCGAGGAGGCCAGCCGCATTCAGGGCGACTACCGCACGGCCCCCAACGGTGCCACCCGCATCCTCACCATGCGCCAGCCGGTCGGGCCGAGCATCTTCATCACGCCGTGGAACTTCCCACTGGCCATGGGCACACGCAAGATCGGACCCGCGATCGCCGCGGGCTGCACCATCGTCATCAAGCCGGCCGCCGAGACGCCGCTGTCGATGCTGGCGCTCGCGCAGATCCTCCAGGAGGCCGGGCTGCCGGGTGGGGTGCTCAACGTGCTGACCACATCCCACTCCGGCCAGCTGATGGAGCCGCTGATCCGCGACCCGCGGGCCCGCAAGCTGTCATTCACCGGGTCGACCGAGATCGGCCGCAAGCTGGTCGAGCAGTCGGCGCAGCAGCTGCTGCGGGTGTCGATGGAGCTTGGCGGCAACGCCCCCTTCCTGGTGTTCGGCGACGCCGACCTCGACAAGGCCGTCGAGGGCGCGCTGCTCGCCAAGATGCGCAACATCGGCGAGGCATGCACCGCGGCCAACCGATTCCTGGTGCACGAGTCGGTCGCGGGGGAGTTCGCAGCCCGGCTGGCTGACCGCATGGGCGCGCTGCGCGTGGGTCGTGGCACCGATGACGGCGTCCAGGTCGGCCCGCTGATCACCGAGAAGGCTCGCGAAGGGGTGGCCGAGCTGGTGGCGTCGGCGACCGATGCCGGCGCGCGGGTGCTCACTGGCGCGGAGTCGGCGCCCGGTCCTGGCTGGTTCTACAAGCCGACCGTGCTCATGGATGTGCCGCGGGATGCCCGGATCCTTCAGGAGGAGATCTTCGGTCCGGTGGCGCCGGTGACCACGTTCGGCACCGATGACGAGGCGATCGAGCTCGCCAACGCGACCGAGTACGGCCTCATCGCCTACGCCTTCACCCGCGACCTCTCGCGTGCCCTCACCGTCGCCGAGCGGCTGGAGAGCGGCATGGTCGGGCTCAACGCCGGAGTCATCTCCAACCCGGCCGCGCCGTTCGGCGGCGTGAAGGCGTCCGGCTTCGGCCGCGAGGGTGGCCGCGAGGGGATCGAGGAGTACCTCGAGGTGAAGTACGTCGGCCTCGCGTTGTGACCCCGCCGGCGGGGCGATCACGTTAACGTGATCGCCCCGGTCTGAGCGCGGCCTGCAGGCCTTGCACAGTCCAGCCGGGCCTACCGAACGTGATCGACCCGAGGGCAGATAGGTTGGCGCGGGTGAAGGTCCTGATTTCCGCCGATATGGAAGGCGCCACGGGGGTCACCTGGCCCGCCGACGTCGAGCCGGGCACCGAGCAGTGGCAGCGCTGCCGCCGCATGTTCACGTCCGACGTCAACGCCGCGGTGGCCGGCTTCTTCGACGGCGGGGCGGACGAGGTCTTGATCAACGAGGCGCATGCGACCATGCGCAACCTCCTGCTGGAGGAGCTTGACGAGCGCGCCACGATGCTCACCGGCCGGCACAAGGACCTCACCATGGTCGAGGGGGTCCAGCACGGCGACGTGGCCGGCATCGCGTTCGTCGGCTACCACACCGGCGCCGGCACGGAGGGGGTGCTCGCACACACCTACCTCGCCAACTCCATCACCGGTGTCTGGATCGACGGGGAGCCGGCAAGCGAGGGACGACTCAACGCGTACGTCGTCGCCGAGCACGGTGTCCCGGTTGTGCTCGTCACCGGCGACGACCGTACGTGCGTCGACGCGGCGTCGTACGCACCGACGGCGCAGGCTGTGGCGGTCAAGGACTACGTATCGCGCTACGCGGCGGTCTGCCGCCCGCCGGGGCGCACACACGTTGAGATCCGGGCGGCGGCCAAGGCCGCCACGGCACTGGCTATTCCGCAAGAGCCGCAGCCGCAGGGCCCGCTCCGCGTCGAGATCGAGGTCGACGCCGCGCAGCTGGCCGGGGCCGCGACCATGGTGCCGACCGTCGAACAGCTGGGGCCGCGTCGCGTCGGTTACACCGCGCCGACCGCCCGCGCGATGATCCGTACGTTCAAAGCGGTGACGACGCTGATTTCGGCGGCGGTCGAGGAACGTTATGGCTGAGTCGACAGAAGCGATCGACTCGTCGGGGCTGGCGTTCGTGGCTGGTGACGAAGCCGTCCGGTTCACCTCCGACCTCATTCGCTTCGACACCTCCAACCGTGGCGGCGGCGACGGTCACGAGCGCCCAGCCGCGGAGTACGTCGCTGCGGCCTTGTCGGACGCCGGCTATGACCCGCTGGTGTTGGAGGCGGCGCTCGGGCGCACCAACGTCGTCGTGCGGGTGCCAGGGTCGCAGCCGCAACTGCCGGCTCTCCTCGTCCATGGACACCTCGACGTGGTGCCCGCCGATCCCAGCGAGTGGCTGGTGCATCCGTTCTCCGGCGAGGTGCGCGACGGGATGGTGTGGGGTCGCGGCGCGGTCGACATGAAGAACATGGACGCGACGATGCTGGCCGTGCTCCGCGCCTGGGCACGCGAGGGGCGTGGGCCGCGTCGCGATGTCGTCGTCGCGTTCACGGCCGACGAGGAGGACAGCGGGACGTTCGGCGCCGGGTTCCTCGTCCGCCAGCATCCCGAGCTCTTCGAGGGCTGCACCGAGGGCATCAGTGAGTCGGGGGCCTTCACCTTTCACGCCGGCGGCGGAATCCGTCTCTACCCGGTTGCCGCGGGGGAGCGGGGCACCGCCTGGGTGCGGCTCACCGCGCGCGGCCGGGCAGGTCACGGGTCGAAGGTCAACCGGGAGAACGCCGTTGTGCGGCTTGCGCGGGCGGTAACCCGGATCGACGAGCACCGCTGGCCAGTGCGGCTGTCACCGACCATGCGCCGGGCGATCGTCGATATTGCCGCCGCCGTACACGCAGACATCAACGGTCTCGACCTCGACAGCGACATCGACGAGCTGCTCGACCGGCTCGGTCCGGCCCGCTCCCTGGTCGAGGCGACCGTACGCAACACCGCCAACCCCACCGGCCTGTCCGCGGGCTACAAGACCAACGTCATCCCTGGCACCGCGACCGCAACAGTCGACGGGCGGGTGCTTCCCGGCACCATCGACGAGTTCGCGGAGACGATGGAGCAGCTCGCCGGCGAGCACGTGGACTGGGAATTCACCCACACCGGCCACGCCCTGGATGCCCCGGTCGACAGCACGCTGTTCGCCACGATGCGTGAGGCCCTGCTTGCCTACGACCCTGACGCCCACGTCGTGCCGTTCTGCATGAGCGGCGGCACCGACGCCAAGGCGTTCGCGCGGCTTGGCATCGTGGGCTACGGCTTCTCACCGGTGCAGTTGCCGCCGGGAATGGACTACTACCGGATGTTCCACGGCGTCGACGAGCGCGTCCCGGTGTCGGGGCTGCACTTCGGCGTGCGAGTGCTCGACCACTTCCTGTCTTCTGCCGGCTGAAGGAGAGTCGTGACAACCACGGCGTCGTACGGCACCTGGACCTCGCCCGTGACCGCGGCCCGCGTGGCGACGGCCGAAGCGTCTCCCGCATGGGTGAGCGTCGCCGGCGACGACACGTGGTGGGTCGAGCTGCGGCCGGCCGAGGGCGGCCGCCTGGCACTGCTGCGCCGACGGCCGGACGGAACGGTGTCGACCGTCCTGCCCGAGCCTTGGAACGTTCGGACCCGAGTGCAGGAGTACGGCGGACGTGCCTACCTCGTGCTGCCGCCCGGTTCCGTGGTGTTCAGCGAGTTCACCGACCAGCGGTTGTACGTGTTCGACCCCGACGGAGCGAGCGCTCCGGCGCCGCTCACACCCGAGCCGGCAGTTCCGGCGGGCGCCCGTTTCGTCGAGCCGGTCCTGTCGCCGGACGGCGACGAGGTGTGGTGCGTACGAGAAGAGCACAGCGGCGCCGAGCCGGGGGATCTGATTCGTGCAATCGTCGCCGTGCCGCTGGACGGCTCGGCAGCCGACGACCCGGGCGCGGTGCGGGTGCTGCACGTCGGCACGAGGTTCCTGGCCGGCCTTGCCGTGTCGCCCGATGCGCGGCGGGTGGCGTGGCTCGGCTGGGACCACCCGCACATGCCCTGGGACGCGGCGGTCGCCTACGTCGCCGACATCACCTCCGACCGCACGTTCGGCGCCGCTCGCGCCGTTGTCGGCGGTCACGGCGCCGCCGTGGCGCAGGTCGACTGGCTCGACGAGGACACGTTGCTCGTCGCCGCGGAGCTGGACGGGTGGTTCAACCTGCACCGCGTCGACCTCGCGTCCAGCGCCGCACCCGTCAACCTCACGCCGCGCGACGAGGAGATCGGCGGCGCGTTGTGGCAGCCGGGGCAACGGTGGTTCGCGCCGCTCAGGGACGGGCGAGTCTCAGTGCTGCACGGTCTCGGGGCCAAGCGGCTCGGCATCCTCGACCCCGCGCACGGCGGGATCGTCGACGTCGACACCCCCCACACCGAGTGGGCCGCGACCCTGGCGGTGGCCGACAACGCGGTCATCGGTGTCGCCGGTTCGCCTGACCGTCCTCTCGATGTCGTACGGGTCGACATTGGCTCCGGTGCCTGGGTTCCGCTGCGGCCCACGGAGCCGTCCGAAGTGTCCGCGTATCTTCCGAGCCCGGAGGCCCGGGTGTTCCGCGGCCCTGATGGCCGCGAGATCCACGCCGCGGTCTACCCGCCGGCCAACCCCGATTACGACGGACCGGCCGAGGAGCGACCGCCGTACGTGGTCTTCGTGCACGGCGGACCGACGGGCCGCCGTGCCATGGTGCAGGACCTGGAGATCGCCTACTTCACCAGCCGCGGGATCGGTGTCGTCGACGTCAACTACGGCGGGTCCACGGGGTACGGCCGCGACTACCGCAACCGGCTTCGCGAGGAGTGGGGCGTGGTCGACGTCGAGGACAGCGCCGCCGTTGCGCAGGCGCTGGTCGACGAAGGATCGGCCGATCTGCAACGACTCGGCATCCGCGGCGGCAGTGCAGGCGGGTTCACGAGCGCCGCAGCGCTCACGACGACCGACGTGTTCGCATGCGGCACGGTCATGTTCCCGGTGCTCGACCTCGTCGCCTTCGCCGGAGGCGGCACCCACGACTTCGAATCGCACTACCTCGAGAGCCTGATCGGCCGATGGCCCGACGAGCGCAAGCGCTATGAGGAGCGTTCTCCGCTGCAGCAGACCGAGGGGCTTCATGCGCCCTTCCTGCTCCTGCAGGGGCTGGAGGACCGCGTGTGTCCGCCGGCCCAGAGCGAGGCGTTCCTGGCGCGCATCGAGGGCCGCGGCGTGCCGCACGCCTACATCGCCTTCGAGGGGGAGCAGCACGGTTTCCGCAAGGAGGAGACCATCGTGCGTGCCTTGGAGGCCGAGCTCGCCTTGTATGCGCGGGTGTTCGGCTTCGAGCCCGTCGGCATCGCGCCGCTGGACCTCGAGCCGTGACAGGCTCGGCAGGAGCCGTCGAGCTGACCCGGCCGCCGCGGCTGCGTCCCGGTGACCGGGTCGCAGTTGTCGCGCCCAGCGGCCCGGTGCCGAAGGACCGACTCGACGCGGGCTGCGGCCTTCTGCGGTCCTGGGGGCTCGACGTCGTTGTGGGTGAGCACGTCACCGATGCCCACGAGCGGTTCGGCTATCTCGCCGGCTCTGACGCCGACCGCACCGCCGATCTCCAGCGGGCTTGGCTCGACCCGGGGATCGCCGGCGTGCTGTGCGCGCGCGGCGGCTACGGCGTACAGCGCATGGTCGACCTGCTCGACTGGGACGCCATGGGTGCGGTGCCACCCAAGGTGTTCGTCGGCTACAGCGACATCACGGCGTTGCACGAGGCGTTCGCGACGCGGTTGGGCATCGCGACGCTGCATGGGCCGATGGTCGCGACGCAGGTGTTTGTCGGCGACGCGGACAGCGCTGAGCGGCTGCGCCGCACGTTGTTCGAGCCGGAGGCTGAGCGGACGCTGACGTCGGCCAGTGCGGAGGCCCTGGTGCCCGGCACCGCGTCCGGTGTGACGGTGGGCGGTTGCCTCTCGCTGCTGGTGGCCGACATCGGCACGCCGTCCGGTCGGACGAGTGTCGCCGGAGGGATCCTGCTCCTCGAGGACCTCGAGGAGGAGACCTACCGGCTCGACCGCTACCTCACCCAGCTGCTCAGGTCGGGGTGGCTCGACGGTGTCGCCGGGATCGCGCTCGGGTCCTGGCAGGACTGCACACCCATGGAAGAGTTGCGCGACCTGTTCCTCGACCGGCTCGGCCCGCTCGGCGTGCCGATCGTGTGGGAGCTCGGCTTCGGCCACTCGCCGAGCACGCTCACCGTGCCGTTGGGCGTGCGAGCGGTGCTCGATGCGGACGCGGCGACGCTGACCCTGCAGGTTCCGGCGCTGAGCTAGTGGCGCGGTCCGGCCGGGCGACTTGTCAGATTGTCAGAACAGCTGACCTGCGTAGTTGAGCTCATCCGGTCTGACAACTCGGTGTTCGGAGCGACTTGTCAGGATTGTCAGATCGGAGCACGACGCAATGACCTGCGCTGATGCGCTGCTCTGACAACCTGACAATCTGACAAGTCGCGCGCGGCAGCGGTCAGCCGCTCTGATTGGCGCCGGCTCGTGCCGCAGCCAGGTGGCAGGCGACCTGCGGCTCGTCCGCCCCAGACAGCACCGGCAGGTCCTCGGTCCGACACCGCTCGGCCACTCCGGCGGCTGCCGCCGCACCCCCGGCCAGTGCCGGGCACCGCACGTGGAACCGGCACCCGCCGGGAATCCGGGTCGGGTCCGGCGGCTCGCCGGTGAGCACGACCGGCTCGCGACCGGCCTCCGGCAGCACCGAGATGAGCGCCTGCGTGTACGGATGCTCGGGTGCGGTCAGGATCTGCTCGACCGGACCGGTCTCGACGATGCGTCCGAGGTACATGACAGCGACGCGGTCGGCGATGTTCCAGGCCAGCCCCAGGTCGTGCGTGACGACAAGAGCGGCGACGCCGAGCTCGGCCCGTAACCGCAGCAGCAGCGCCAGGATCTCGCCGCGCACGGACGCATCGAGCGAGGCCACCGGCTCGTCGGCGACGATGACCTTGGGGTCGAGCGCGAGGGCACCCGCAATCACGACCCGCTGGCGCTGACCGCCGGAGAGCTCATGCGGGTAGCGCAGAAAGAACCGCTCCGGCGGTCGCAGCCCGGCGCGGGCGAGCGCCGCCGCGACCTTCTCCTGCTCGTCGGCGATGCCGTGGATGCGCAAGCCCTCGGCCACGGCGTCGTAGACCGTGTGCCGCGGGTTGAGCGACCCGGTGGGGTCCTGCAGCACGAGCTGCACAGCGCGGCGGTAGGCCTTGAGCGCCCCGGACGAATAGCGCAGCGGCTGCCCGGCGTACGACACCGTGCCGGAGGTCGGTCGCTCGAGCCCGAGGAGCGTGCGCGCCAGGGTCGTCTTGCCACAGCCCGACTCCCCGACCAAGGCGACGATCTCGCCCGGGCGGATGTCGAGGTCGACGCCGTCGACGGCCCGCGCGCGGCCACGACCGCCGCGTCCGGCGAACTCCACCTGCAGCGACCTGGCGGAGAGGATCGGCTGGCTGGTCACACGTGCTCCTTGGCAAGGTCGAGGAGGCTCGCACCCTCGTCGGGCAGCACCTGCACGCACGCCGCCGTGCGCCCATCACCGGCCGGCCAGAGCTGCGGGTCGATCTCGACGCAGACGTCACGGCGTGCCGGGCACCGGGGATGGAACGCGCAACCGCCGGGCAGCGCCGCCGGGTCCGGCGGGTCGCCGGCAAGCCCGCTCGGGTTGCGCCTCGACCGCAGGTCACCGATGCGTGGGAACGCAGCAGACAGCGCAGCGCCGTACGGATGACGCGCCTCGTCGAACACCTCGCGAGCCGGGCCCTCTTCGACCACGCGGCCGGCGTACATCACCGCCAGCCGGTCGCACGTGTCGGCGAGCACCGACAGGTCGTGGCTGATCATCATCAGGCTGATGTCGTGCTCGGACACGAGCTCGTCGATGAGCCGCAGGATCTGGGCCTGGATCATGACGTCGAGGGCTGTCGTCGGCTCGTCGGCGATGATCACCCGCGGGTTGCAGGCGAGCGCCATGGCGATCATCACGCGCTGCCGCTGCCCGCCGGAGAGCTCGTGCGGGTAGGCAGCCGCCCGCTCCGCGGGCAGGCCGACCTGCTCGAGCAGCGCACCAACCCGCGCGTCGGCCTCACGCTCGGTCACCTTGTCGTGCAACAGGATCGGCTCGGCGATCTGGCGCCCGATGCGTTGCACGGCGTTGAGCGAGTGCATCGCGCCCTGGAACACGATCGACGCCCCCGCCCAACGGACCGCGCGCAGCCGCCCCCAGCCCATCGTGAGCACGTCGTCGCCCTCGAACAGGATCTGTCCAGACGTGCGCGCGCTCGTCGGCAGCAGCCGCAGCATCGCGAGGGCGAGGCTGGACTTGCCGCAGCCCGACTCACCGGCGACGCCGAGCTTCTGCCCCGCGGCGAGCGCGAGGTCGACGCCGCGGACGGCGGGGATGTCTCCGCTCGCTGTGCTGTAGACGACCTCCAGGCCCCTGACCTCCAGCACGGGAGTACCTGTCGTCATGCACGCTCCCGCAGCCGTGGGTTGAGGACACCTTCGATCGCGCGACCGACGAGCGTGAACGCCAGCGCCACCAGCACGATCGCGAAGCCCGGCGGAAGGATGTACCACCACATGCCGGAACTGACCGCACCCGTGGCCCGCGCGGCCTGGATGGTGCCGCCCCAGGACGGAACGGTCGGGTCGCCGAGGCCGAGGAAGGCCAGCGTCGACTCCGCGATGATCGCACCGGACACCAGCAGAGTGGTCTGCGCGAGCACGATCGGCATGACGTTGGGGAGGACGTGCCGGGCCATGACATGCGAATGCCCACCGCCGAGCGCCTTTGCCCGCTCGATGTAGGGCCGCGCCTCGACCGCGAGTGTCTGTGCTCGGACCAGCCGCGCCGTGGTGGGCCACACGGTGACACCGATCGCGATGATGATGGTCGACAGGCTCTGGCCCATGACCCGGGCCAGTGCGATGGCCAGGACGAGCGAGGGCAGCACCAGGAACCAGTCGGTGACGCGCATGAGCCCGCCCGACACCCAGCCACCGAAGTGGCCCGCACTGATCCCGATGAGCGTGCCCAGCGAGACCGACAGGAAGGCGGCGAGGAAGCCCACCGTGAGCGACACCCGGGAACCCCACAGCACCAGGTCGGCAATCGACCGGCCGGACCGGTCGGTGCCGAACGGAAACTCCCAGCTCGGCGGTTGCAGAGGCTCGCCGGGCGCGCGCGTCACGCTCAGGTCGTCGGGGCTGACGAGTAGTGGCGCGCAGACCGCGGCGAGGACGAAGAGTACGAGGATCGCGAGGCCGAACATCCCGGACCGGTTGGCGCGGTAGGAAGCCCAGAACCGCCCGAGTGCGCGGCGACGCCGTACCCACGCGAGCCGGCGCGGGCTGACAACGCGGGCCCCTGTTGCCGAGGTCGTCGTCATGGCCGCACCCGCGGGTCGAGGATCGGGTAAACCAGGTCGGCCACGAGGTTGGCGACGATGACCGAGGCCGCGAAGAAGATGAACATGCCTTGGACGAGTGGCAGGTCGGGCACCCGCAGCCCTTCGTAGAACAGGTAGCCGAGCCCCGGCCAGGAGAACACCGTCTCGACGAGGATCGTCCCCGACACCACGGTGCCTAGATTGACGAACAGCAGCGTCACAGTCGGCAGGAGAGCGTTGCGCACTGCATGCTGACGACGTACGGCGGCATCTCGCAAGCCCTTGGCTCGCGCGGTCACGATGTAGTCGCTGCCCATCTCGTCAAGCAGCGACGAGCGCATGATCAGCAGGTTCTGGGCGTAGACCACGGCGACCAGCGTTGCGAGCGGCAGCACCATGTGCATCGCGACGTCGGGGATGAGCTCAAATCCTTCAACGCCCGGTGTCTGCATGCCGCCGGTCGGGAACAACCCGGGGATCGGCCCCGCCCCGGTCGCGAAGACAACGATGAGGATGAGGCCGAGCCAGAACGACGGCACGGACCAGAGTGTCAGCGCGAGCCCGGTGTTGAAGCGGTCGCTGGTGCTGCCGTGCTTCCACGCGCCCTTGACCCCGAGCCAGAGGCCGAGCGCGCTCGACACGAAGACGCTTACCCCGACGAGCAGGACCGTGGGCCAGAGCCGATCGCCGATGAGCCCGACGACGGACGTGTGGTACTGGAACGACTCACCGAGGTCGAAGCGCAGCAGGTCGCCGACGTACGCGATGAACTGCTCGAAGCGCGACTTGTCGAGCCCGAACTCGCGGGCGAGCTGCTCCTTCTGCTCCAGGCTGATCGGCCGTCCGTGAGTCATGGTCCGTACGGGGTCGCCCGGGATGATCCGGAACAGGAAGAAGCTCATGAACATGACCGCCACGAGCGACCCCACGGCGCCCGCCACCCGGCCGGCGACATAGCGAACCTGCCGCCGAAGGGTGGCCCGGTCCCGCACCCGGGGGGGTGGGTGCGGGACCGGAGCTACTGATGGTGCGTGAACCATGCGCCCGTGTTACTCGCGTTCGTCGGCGGTGGCAGACCTGCGGCGCATCAGCAGGAAGGCACCTCCGGCGAGCACGACCGCGGCGCCGGCCGCGACGCCCACCACCGCACCCATGTTGCTGTCCCCAGCGGACTCCTCAGCGCCAACTGGAACGGCGCTCCACCAGCTCCAGTAGCCGTCCTGGCCGTAGATGTTGCCGCCCGGGTCCGGCTGGGTCTGGATGCTCTCGATCACGTCGCTGCGGTAGGCCTCGAGCGCGTCGGCGTATCCCCACACCACGAAGACGTTGGTGTCGTAGAGGATCTTCTGCATGTCCTTGACGATGCCCGCACGGGCGTCGACATCGAGCTCGGCGACCTGGTCCTGGTAGAGGCTGTCGTACTCCTCGTCACAGAAGTAGGCGTCGCTCAGGTAAGGGCCACCGATCTCTGCCGGCAGTCCACTGCAGAGGTTGATCGACATGATGTAGTCGGGGTCGGGGTTGACCGTCCAGCCCGTGGTGAGGATGTCGTAGGTGCCTGCGTCGAGCAGCGCCCCGACCTCCTCGACCGGCTCGACCTTGAGCTCGATGCCGGCCTCGGCCGCCCACTCGCGCATCATCTCGGCAGACTGGACGTACTGCGGGTTGTTGGCGTGCACGTTGAACCGGAACGACAGCCGCTGGCCCGCGGGGGAGACGCGCACGCCGTCGCCGCCGAGCACGTAGCCGGCCTCGTCGAGCGCGGTGTTGGCCGCCTCGATGTCGAACGGCACAACGTCCCCGCTCTCGGGCTCCCAGTGGTAGATCGAGTAGCGCGACGGGATGTAGCCGCCGTTGGCCTCGCCGTAGCCGCCGTAGGAGACGTCGTAGATGGCCTCGCGGTCGATGGTCTGCACGAGTGCCTTGCGTACGACAGGGTCCTGCAATGCGGGGTTGCCGTCACCGAACGCCTGGCCGCCCTGGGTCTTGGCGCCCGGGTTGAGCGTCATGCCCTGGAACCGCTTGCCCTTGGCCTGGTTGACGGTGATGTTGGGCTCGTTGCGCAGTGAGTCGGCCTGCGCCGGCGTGAGGCCGGAGACGAACGTGACCTCGCCCTTCTTGAGCGCCTCGACCTGAGCGTCGGAGTCGTTGTAGTAACGGAAAACGAGTTTGTCGAACCCGGGCGCGCCGTTCCAGAAGTCCGGGTTCGGCTCCAGGGTGATCGACTGGTTGACGTCGTACTCGGTGAGGATGAAGGGGCCGCTCCCGACGATCGGGAACTGCTCGTCATTGTTGAACTCGGCGAAGTCCTCGACGTTCTCCCAGATGTGCTTGGGAAGGATCGGCACGTCGAGGGCGAGCATGGTGGCCTGCGGCTTCTCGAGGGTGATCTCGACGGTGTCCTCGTCGGTCGCCTCGACCGTCTTGAAGTTCTCGACGAAGTTGCCGTTGGCGGTCGCCGCGGCCTCGTCCGTCATCATCGTGTTGAACGTCCAGGCGACGTCCTCGGCGGTGATGTCCTCACCGTCGGTCCACTTCGCCTCCTCGCGGATCTTGAACGTCCAGGTCAGGCCGTCCTCGGAGGTGTCCCAGGACTCGGCCAGGGCCGGGATCGACTCGCCGGTCTTGGGGTCGTAGTTGGTGAGGAAGTCGTACTGCAGCCGGCCGAGCATCGTGGTGATCACGCGCACCGCCAGGAAGGGGCTCAGCGAGTCGACCTCCTGCGAGATGGCGACGGTGAGGACCTTCTCGTCCTGGGCGTCGTCGCTCGCTTGGGCGGTGGCGGTGCCGGCGCCGGCGGACACGGTGCCGATCAGCACGGCGAGCGCGCCGGCGGCGACGGCCTTCAGGCGGCGGTGCCTGCGGCGGTCGGCCAGCGCGAAGGCTGGGGAGAGGCGAGCCATGGTGCCGTCGAACCTCGCAATCGTGGAAGGAACATCGCCCGGGCGAGCCGAATCAGCCCAAACCGGGTTGTGCCATTGGTCTACCAGCCCGGTTTCCCGCGGGTCAACGGCTGGGGGGTCGCGGACGGGTCACGTTCTGATGACGCTCCATGCATCCCGCGGCGTGGGAGACAATAACCGGGTGAGCAGCCCCCGTGACGTCGTGGTCCTCGGATCCACTGGATCGGTCGGGACGCAGGCCATTGACGTGGTGCGCCGCAACCCCGACCGGTTCCGGGTGGTCGGCCTGGCTGCCGGCGGCGGCGACGTGGAGCTGCTCGCCCGGCAGGCGCTCGAGCTGGGCGTGGACGTGGTGGCCGTGGCCCGGGCAACCGCAGCGCAGGACCTGTTGTTGGCGTTCTATGCCGAGGCGCAGCGCCGCGGCTACTCGTCGGGCGACTATGCGGTGCCCAAGGTGCTGGCTGGGCCGGACGCCTGCGCCGAGCTGGCCGGCTACGACTGTGACGTGGTGCTCAACGCCATCACCGGCTCGATCGGGCTCGCGCCGACTCTGGCGGCGCTGGAGGCCGGACACACGCTCGCGCTCGCCAACAAGGAGTCGCTGATCGTCGGTGGGCCGCTGGTGAAAGCCGCCGCGGCACCGGGGCAGATCGTTCCCGTCGACTCCGAGCACTCCGCGCTGGCGCAGGCGCTTCGCGGCGGGCGCGCCGAGGAGGTCCAGCGGCTGGTGCTGACCGCCAGCGGCGGGCCGTTCCGCGGCCGCCGGCGCGAGGAGCTCGTCGACGTCACGCCGCAGCAGGCTCTCGCCCACCCCACCTGGGACATGGGCCTCATGGTGACGACCAACAGCGCGACCTTGGTCAACAAGGGCCTCGAGGTGATCGAGGCGCACCTGCTCTTCGACGTACCGTTCGATCGCATCGACGTCGTCGTTCATCCGCAGTCGTACGTGCACTCGATGGTCGAGTTCGTCGACGGATCGACGCTGGCCCAGGCCAGCCCGCCCGACATGCGGCTGCCGATCGCCCTGGGCCTCGGCTGGCCCGACCGGGTGCCCGGCGCGGCGGCCGCCTGCGACTGGTCGACCGCTTCGACGTGGGAGTTCGAGCCGCTCGACGATGCCGCCTTCCCCGCCGTACGGCTGGCGCGGGAGGTGGGGCAGCGCGGCGGCACCGCTCCTGCGGTCTACAACGCCGCCAACGAGGAGTGCGTGATGGCGTTCCATGACGGGCGGCTGCCGTTCCTCGGCATCGTCGACACCGTCGAGGACCTGCTCGATGAGCACGCTGAACATGCCTTGACCGGGAACGCGCTGACCCTCCAGGACGTTCTGCAGGCCGAGGAGTGGGCTCGCGACCGGGCGCGCCGCAAGATCGAGGAGGTGCGCACGTCGTGAACTGGCTCGCCCTCCTTGGCATCGTCGGCTTCTTCCTCGCGCTGCTCTTGTCGATCGCGCTGCATGAGGTTGGTCACTTGGTGCCGGCCAAGCGGTTCGGCGTCAAGGTCACTCAATACATGGTCGGCTTCGGCAATACCGTCTGGTCCCGGCGACGCGGCGACACCGAGTACGGCTTCAAGGCCATCCCACTGGGCGGCTACATCCGCATGATCGGCATGCTGCCCCCGGAGCCGGGCGACGACCCGCGCACGCTGCGGCGGGCCAGCACCGGCCCGTTCCAGGCGCTGGTCGACGATGCGCGGCGGGCGGCCAAGGAGGAGATCCAGCCGGGCGACGAGGGGCGCATCTTCTACCGCAAGCCGTGGTGGCAAAAGCTGATCATCATGCTGGGCGGCCCGGCGATGAACGTGCTCATCGCCGTCGTCGTGGCCACGATCGTGCTGGTGGGCATCGGGCTGTCGGTGCCGACGAAGACCGTGGCGACGGTGCCCGAGTGTGTGATTCCCGTCTCCGAGGACCGCACCGTCTGTGAGGACGGCGACGACCCGTCGCCGGCGGCCGCTGCCGGGTTCCTGCCGGGCGACGAAATCGTCGCGTTCAATGGCCAGCCCGTCGACGAGTGGAGCGACGTCTCGGAGGCCATCCGGTCGTCCGAGGGCACCGTCGAGGTGACCGTGGTGCGGGACGGCCAGGAGGTCGTACTCGAGCCGACGCTCGTGCAAACCGAGCGGCTCGATCCCGACGACCCGAGTGCCGACCCGACCGAGGTGGGCTACCTCGGCGTGGCGGCCACGACCGAGCGCGACCGGCAGGGTCCGGGCGAGGTGGCCGCCTTCATCGGCGACTTCACCGTCCGCAGCGCCCAGGCCGTCCTGTCCATCCCGAGCCGCATGGTCGACGTGTGGCAAGCCGCGTTCGGCGGTGAAGAGCGCGGCGACGACTCGCCAGTCGGCATTGTCGGGGCAGGCCGCATCGGCGGCGAGATCGCCTCCCTCGACACCGACTTCGTGGACAAGCTCGCCGGGTTCCTCCTGCTGGTCGCGTCGTTCAACATGGCGATCGCGCTGTTCAACCTCATCCCGCTGCTGCCGCTCGACGGCGGCCACGCCGCGGGCGCGATCTGGGAGGGCATCAAGCGCGGGTGGGCGCGGCTGACCAACCGCCCGGAGCCCAAGCCGGTCGACGTCGCTCGTGCTCTGCCGCTGGCCTACGCGGTCGCGAGTGTGCTGGTGGTCATGTCGGTGCTGTTGCTCTATGCCGACATCGTCAACCCGGTCCGCCTCTCCGACTGACGCGGGATGGGACAATCGAGCACGTGAGCGTCTCCCTCGGCATGCCTGCACTGCCCCCTCCCGTCCTCTCTCCGCGGCGACCAACCCGCCAGATCAAGGTGGGCAAGGTGCTCGTCGGCGGTGACGCGCCGATCTCGGTGCAGTCAATGACGACGACGCCCACGACTGACATCAACGCGACTCTGCAGCAGATTGCCGAGCTGACCGCCTCCGGCTGCGACATCGTGCGCGTCGCGGTGCCGAGCCAGGACGACGCCGAGGCGCTGCCGGCGATCGCCCGCAAGTCGCAGATCCCGGTGATCGCCGACATCCACTTCCAGCCGAAGTACGTGTTCGCGGCGATCGACGCCGGCTGCGCCGCGGTGCGCGTCAACCCCGGCAACATCAAGGCGTTCGACGACAAGGTGGGCGAGATCGCCCGCGCCGCCGCCGAGGCCGGGGTGTCGATCCGCATCGGCGTCAACGCGGGGTCGCTCGACAAGCGACTGCTCGCCAAGCACGGCAAGCCCACTCCCGGAGGCCCTCGTCGAGTCGGCGCTGTGGGAGGCGAGCCTGTTCGAAGAGCACGGCTTCGGGGACTTCAAGATCTCTGTGAAGCACCACGACCCCGTGGTGATGGTGCGGGCCTACGAGCTGCTGGCCGAGCAGTGCGACTACCCGCTGCATCTGGGGGTCACCGAGGCCGGTCCGGCGTTCCAAGGCACGATCAAGTCGGCGGTCGCGTTCGGCGCGCTGCTGTCCAAGGGCATCGGCGACACCATCCGTGTCTCCCTGTCGGCGCCTCCGGTCGAGGAGGTCAAGGTCGGCCTCAAGATCCTCGAGTCGCTCAACCTCCGCCAGCGCAAGCTCGAGATCGTGTCGTGCCCGTCGTGCGGGCGGGCGCAGGTCGACGTCTACAAGCTCGCCGACGCGGTCACCGCCGGGCTCGAGGGCATGACGGTGCCGCTGCGCGTCGCCGTGATGGGGTGCGTCGTGAACGGCCCCGGGGAGGCCCGCGAGGCCGACCTCGGCGTCGCCTCCGGCAACGGCAAGGGCCAGATCTTCGTCAAGGGCGAGGTTGTCAAGACGGTCCCGGAGTCGCAGATCGTCGAGACCCTCATCGACGAGGCCATGCGTATCGCCGACGAGATGGAGGCGGCCGGCGTCGGGAGCGGCGAGCCGTCGGTCTCCGTGAGCTGAGCCGGCAGAGGCAGACCGGCCCGCCCAGGTCAGCCGTTCTGACGTTCTGACAGGTCGCGGGGCGGGCGGTTACGCTGCACGCGTGCTGAGGACCGCGACCGTCCGCCGGCTCACCGGGGCCGACCGGCCCGAGATCGTCGCGCTGCTCGATCGCGACCCGGTCGCCAACGTGTTCGTGACCTCACGGCTGGAGGCCTCCTCGAGGAGCGACCGGCTCGGCGCGGAGATGTGGGGCTACTACGACAACGGGCGGCTCTCGGCCGCCTGCTACTCGGGCGCCAACCTCGTCCCGGTGCAGGCCGACGAGTCGGCCGCGCAGGCGTTCGCCGACCACGCCACCCGGGAAGGGCGGCGCTGCTCGTCCATCGTCGGTCCCGCCGGCGCTGTCCTCCCGCTGTGGGAGCGGCTGCGGCCGGCGTGGGGGCCGGCCCGCGAAGAGCGGCTCAGCCAGCCCGTGATGGCCATCGACAGAGTCCCGTTCATCGATCCGGACCCACTTGTCCGCCCCGTCCGGGCCGGCGAGATCGACATCCTGCTGCCGGCGTCGGTGGCCATGTTCACCGAAGAGGTCGGCGTGTCACCGGTGGCCGACGGCGGGATGGCCCTCTACCGGGCGCGGGTGGCCGAGCTGATCCGCAACGGCCGCACCTTCGCCCGCATCGAGGACGGCCGCGTCGTCTTCAAGGCCGACGTCGGGGCGGCGTCCTCGCGCGCCTGCCAGGTCCAGGGCGTGTGGGTTGACCCGGCGCGCCGTGGAGAAGGGATCGCCGCGCCCGGCATGGCAGCTGTCGTCGCGCACGCCATGGCCGAGATCGCGCCGGTCGTGTCGCTGTACGTCAACGATTTCAACGTCCGCGCCCGGGCGGCCTACCGGCGCACCGGCTTCCACGAGGTCAACACCTTCGCGAGCGTGCTGTTCTGACAACGCACGCGCCGCGGCACGGAGCACCCGCCGGCATCGCGCATCATTGACGCCATGTTCGTACGGGTTTGGCGTAGAAACGGCGGCGCAGCCGCGGCCGTGCTGGCCGTCGTCCTCGGCCTCGCCGGCTGCGGCGGCGGCAGCAGCCCCACGGCCACGCCGACCGAACCCCTCGCGACAAGTGCCACCGCGACCGCCACCCCCGCCCAGTCGACATCGGCTCCGCCCGTGCCGCGGACCTTCACCCTGGTGGCCACCGGCGACCTGCTGCTGCACCCGGCGCTCTGGCAGCAGGCCGAGCGGGATGCCGCTCAGACCGGTAGGTCGCCGATGGACTTCCAGCCGATGCTGGCGGCCGTCCGTCCGTACGTGGAGAGCGCCCACCTGGGCCTCTGCCACCTCGAGACCCCGCTCGCGCCGCGCGGCGGCCCGTACAAGGGATATCCCGGCTTCTCCTCGCCGCCGCAGATCGTCGACGCGGTCGCCGCCACCGGCTATGACGCGTGCAGCACCGCGAGCAACCACACCTTCGACCAGGGCGCAGCCGGGGTGCAGCGCACCCTCGACGAGCTCGACGCGGCGCAGATCAGGCATGTCGGCTCCGCGCGCACCGCCGACGAGGCGGCTCAGACGACGGTGCTCGACGTGAACGGCGTCAGGGTCGGCCTGCTGTCCTATACGTACGGCTTCAATGGCGTCCCTTACCCCAACGGAGACACCTGGCGGGCCAACCTCCTTGACCCGCAGCGGGTCGTCGCCGACGCCGCCGCGGCGCGGCAGCACGGGGCGGAGGTCGTGGTGGCGGCGCTGCACTGGGGTGACGAGTACGAGCACGAGCCCAACGCCCAGCAGCGGCAGGTGGCCGGTGTCCTCGCCCAGTCGCCCGAGATCGACATCCTGATCGGACATCACGCGCACGTCGTCCAGCCGATCGAGAGGATCGGCAAGACCTGGGTCGTCTACGGCATGGGCAACCTCGTGTCCGCGCACGCGACCCCGGGGCCTGCGAACGACGAGGGCTTGCTGGTCCGCTTCGGGTTCGCCGAGCAGCCCGACGGACGGTACGTCGTCACCTCCGCCGAGTACGTCCCACTGCTCATGACCGACGACGCCCCGCGTCGCGTCTTGGACATCCGGCGCGCGCTGAGCACCGGCGACTACGGCAGCGCGACACGCGCGCGGCTCGAGGAGGCGCTGGCGCGGACGACGCAGGTGGTGGAGAGCCGGGGCGGCCCGGCGGCCGGGCTGCTGCCGGCGGCTTAGGCCCATCACGAGAAACCCGTTCCGGTTCCGTCCCCGGGCGCCGATATCCTCGCGGGCATGATCCTGCGGATGTCGACCCTGTTCCTGCGTACGCTTCGCGAGGACCCGGCCGACGCCGAGGTGCCGAGCCACCGTCTGCTGGTGCGCGCCGGCTACATCCGCCGGGTCGCGCCGGGCATCTTCACCTGGCTGCCGCTGGGGCTGACGGTGCTGCGCAACGTGGAGCGGATCGTCCGCGAGGAGATGGACCGCATGGGCGCGCAGGAGCTCAGCTTTCCCGCCCTCCTGCCGCGCGAGCCCTACGAGGCGACCAACCGGTGGACGGAATACGGCGACAACATCTTCCGGCTCAAGGACCGCAAGGCTGCCGACTACCTGCTCGGCCCCACGCACGAGGAGATGTTCACGCTCACCGTCAAGGACATCTATTCGTCCTACAAGGACCTGCCGCTCTCGCTTTACCAGATCCAGACCAAATATCGCGACGAGGCCCGGCCGCGCGCCGGCATCCTGCGCGGCCGCGAGTTCATCATGAAGGACTCCTACTCCTTCGACGTCGACGACGCCGGGCTGCAGCGGTCCTACGAGCTGCACCGCGCGGCCTACATCAAGACCTTCGATCGGCTTGGGCTGGACTACGTCATCGTGTCTGCGATGTCGGGCGCCATGGGAGGCAGCGCCTCCGAGGAGTTCCTCGCCGTCGCGGCCAACGGCGAAGACACGTTCGTGCGGTGCGTCAACGGCGACTACGCGGCCAATGTCGAGGCGGTCACGACGCCGGCGCCCGCCGCGCTGCCCTACGGCGACGTGCCGGCGGCGCACGTGGAGGACACGCCCGCCACGCCGACGATCGAGACCCTCGTCGACCTGTTCAACGGTCGCGACGACCTGCGCCGCGCCGACCGCGCCTGGACTGCCGCCGACACCCTCAAGAACGTCGTGGTCAAGCTGGTCTACCCCGACGGCCGTGCCGAGCCGCTGGTGATCGGTCTTCCCGGCGACCGCGACGTCGACCTCAAGCGGCTCGAGGCGCAGGTGAGCCCGGCCGAGGTCGAGCCGTTCACCGACGAGGACTTCGCCGCCCACCCGGGGCTCGTCCGCGGCTACATCGGGCCTCAGGTCCTCGGCAACGAGTCCGGGTCGAAGATCCGCTACCTCGTCGACCCCCGCGTCAGCGAGGGCACCCGCTGGATCACCGGCGCCAACGAGATCGGCAAGCACGTCGCCGACCTCGTGGCGGGCCGCGACTTCGCTCCCGACGGCACCATCGAGGCCGCGGAGGTCCGCGAGGGCGACGATTGCCCGGTCTGCGGGGGGCGCCTCGAGCTGGCTCGGGGCATCGAGCTCGGGCACATCTTCCAGCTGGGCCGCAAGTACGCAGAGGCGCTCGACCTCAAGGTGCTCGACGAGACTGGCAAGCAGGTCGTCGTCACGATGGGCTCCTACGGCATCGGGGTCTCGCGCGCGGTCGCAGCCATCGCCGAGCAGACGGCCGACGAGGCGGGCCTGTGCTGGCCGCAGGCCGTGGCTCCCGCCGACGTTCACATCGTGGCCGCCGGCAAGGATGCCAGCATCGTCGAGGCTGCGGAGCGCATCGGCGGCGAGCTCGCCGAGCGCGGCGTGCGCGTGCTCCTCGACGACCGCCAGGGCGTGTCGCCCGGGGTCAAGTTCAACGACTCCGAGCTGCTCGGCGTGCCGACGATCCTCGTGGTCGGACGCGGCCTCGCCGACGGCAAGGTCGAGCTCAAGGACCGTCGCACGGGCGAGCGCACCCACCTCGAGGTCGACTCCGTGGTCGACCACCTCGCGGCGATGGTGGCCAAGTGAGGGCACCCGACGTCCGGGCTGTCGTGTTCGACTGGGGCGGCACCCTGACGCCTTGGCACAGCCTCGACCTCGAGGAGCAGTGGCGTGTCTATGCGCGCGTTGCCCACCCCGATCGGGCCGAGGAGGTCGCGGCCGCGATCCTCGCCGCCGAGCGCGACGCCTGGGCACGCACCCGCACCGACTGCGCCTCGTCGACCCTGGCGTCCATCCTCGCGGACGTGCGTGCTCACGCCGCACGAGGCGGGGCTCGCCGCCTATGAGGAGTTCTGGGAGCCGCACACCTTCACCGATCCGGCCGCCAAGCCCCTGTTCACCGCGCTCCGCGACCGCGGCATCAAGGTCGGCGTGCTGTCCAACACGATCTGGACTCGCCGCTATCACGAGTCCGTCTTCGCGCGCGACGGCGTGCTCCACCTGATCGACGGGGCGGTCTATTCGAGTGAGATCGCCGTCGTCAAGCCGCATCCCGCGGCCTTCCGGGCCGCGCTCGGCGCGGTCGGAGTCGTAGACCCGGCTCATGCGGTGTTCGTGGGCGACCGGCTGTTCGACGACATCCACGGAGCCGCGAATGCCGGTCTGCGCACGGTGTTCGTCCCGCACAGCGACATCCCGGCCGACCAGCACGGGCATGTCGACGGAGAGCCCGACGCGGTGGTTCACCGGCTGGCCGACGTGCTCTCCGTCGTCGACGGTTGGCGGGCCGAGGCTGCCTGATCCGCGCGAGATGATCGACTGACGGCGCGTCGGAGCGCTACGCTCGACCCCTCCCGGAGAGGGGTGATCGATGGCCAAACGGTGGGTGGCGCTGCCCGACGGCATCGACCCCGGGCTGCTCCGGCGACAGCTCGCCCAGGCTCAGGAGAGTTTCCTGGCCACCGGAGACCCCGGCCAGCCCGTACGACCCCTGGTGCTGGACTCGTGGCGGCGCAGTGTCGCCAGCGGCGTCGACGCCGAGCTGACCGTGCCGCCGGTCTACCTGCTGGACGACGCCATCGAGGAGTACCGGCGGGCGCACCCGCTCGGTGCCGCCATGCCGCTGATTCGCCGGCTGTTGACCGAGGCTGCGGCCGAGGCGGGCATGTTGGTCGTGGTGACCGACGCCGAGGGGTGCCTGCTCTGGGTGGAGGGCGGCCGGGACCTTCGCTCGCGCGCCGAGTCCATGACCCTCGTCCCCGGCAGTGTGTGGACAGAGCAGCACGCGGGCACCAATGCCGTCGGCGTGGCCCTTGCCGTCAAGATCCCCAACCAGATCTTCGGCGCCGAGCATTTCCGGCACGTGATGCATCCCTGGAGCTGTGCCGGGGTGCCGGTGCATGACCTGAGCAGCGGCGCGATTCTCGGCGCTGTCAACGTGGCGGGTGGCGACGACGTCGCGAGCACCCGCACCATGGCCCTCGTGCAGGCGACCGTCTCGGCGGTGGAGAGCGAGCTGCAGCTCGCCCGACTGCGCGAGCGTCTGGCGCGGCCCGGCCGGCACGCCCGTGGCCGTGGCCTGCCTGCGGCGGTGCCGACAGATCCGCAGCTCACGCTGCGGCTGGAGGTGCTTGGTCGCGACCAGGCCAGGGTCCGCCTCGGTGATCTCGAGATCACCCTGTCACCGAGGCACTCGGAGCTGCTGCTGCTGCTCGCCAACCGACCGAGCGGAGTGACCGTCGAGCGGCTCGCCGTCGAGCTGTCCGAGCACGAGACCAACCCGGTCACGATCCGCGCCGAGATGAGCCGGCTGCGGCGAATTCTGGGGGAGGGCGCCATGTCGTCCCGCCCCTACCGCATCAACGTCCCGGTGAGCTCCGACGTCGACGACCTGCGGCTCCGGCTGGTCCGTGGTGCGGTGCGCAAGGCGCTCGCCGGCTTTGCGGGCCCGGTGCTGCCCAGGTCGCAGGCACCGGGGGTGGTCGAGCTGCGTGATGACCTGCTTCAGCGGGTCCGGTCGGCGGTGCTCGCGAACGGGTCGCTTGACGTGCTCCTCGCCTTTGCCGAGACCGAGTGGGGCTACCACGACTTCGAGGTCTGGCAGCGGGTGCTCACAGAGACGCGTCCCGGCTCGCCCAAGCGGGCCCTCGCACTTGCCCGGATTCGTACACTCAGTGCCACACTCGGCGATCCGGCCGGTGCAACCCGGTTGCAACCTTTTCGCAGATAGCGTCTGAAATGGCTCGTCCCACAGTGTTGTGGGACAGCGGGCCCACGGGGGTGGCCCGCTGTTTCATGCCTCAGGGCGAGCCGCACCACGTGCGGATCACCGCTCGGGTAGGCCGGGGAAGGCCGTCGCCGTCGCCCCCCAGAGCACCGAGCGCTGGGCGCAGGGGACCATCGTGAGTCCCACATCGCGCGCGCCAGACGTCTCCGCGGCCGTGACCACGTCGGCGTAGACCGCGGTGAGCCTTCCCTCCACCTCAGCCAGCAATGCGCGTGCAGTCACGGCGTCGGTCACGTCGAACGGCAGCGCGTACGAGGCCAGCGCGGCAACCGGTTCGCCGCCGCGTACCTGGATTGCGCGGATCAACGAGGACCGCTGCGCACGGTGCCGCTCGAGCAGCACGGCCGCGGTCATGCGGTCCGGGTCGCCGAGATGGGCACCCGCAAGCCCGTACGCATAGACACAGGCATGCTCACCCGCCAATGCGGCCTGCAGCGCGTCGAGCTCGCTCTCCTGCATGCCCTCACACCCCGCCCAGCAGGTCGGCGTGCACAGCCTCGGATGACGCGATGGAGGCGGTCAGCCGCGCGAAAAGCGGATCGTCGGCGCTGCGGCAGGTGCGGGTGGCCCGTTCGGCCTGCGCGGCCTCGGCGGCGAGCAGCTCGGCGACCACGGTGGCCCGGTCAGGTGGCGGAGGCGGCTGTGCCGGTGCGGATGTCGTCGCCGAGGCCGGTCGGGTCGGCGTGGGCTCGGGCGTCGGCTCGGGCCGGCCGCCCAGCGCGTCCAGATGCGACCGGTGATGGTCGGCGTACGGTGCGAGCGGTCCGGCCAGCTCGGGAAACGCGGCGACGGCTGCGGCGTACGAGTCGACCAACACGGCCTCGGCCGCAGCCAGCCGCGCACGCTGCCGCTCGTCGCGTGACGGCGGGGTCGCCGAGGCGGCCGATAAGTCGGGGGAGTCGTCGTCGCCCGTGCAGCCGGCCAGGCCGAGCAGCAGGGCAAACCCGCCGCCCGCGAGGACGTGACGACGGCTCAGCGTCACCATGCGTACTGCTTCCTCCTGCTGCGGCAGAAAGGACCGCATCGACGCTGGACGCTACCCTGGGACAACCGACGTACCCCCGCCGGGAGGTGGGGCACGCCCTTTGCACAACTTGAGACGAGGAGGCCGGCATGAGCGGATCTTCCGCGCGTGACCTCCTGGCCGAGGTTGTCGAGCCCGTCGTCACCGCCGCGGGCTTGGACCTCGAAGGGCTCGAAGTCGCCAGCGCCGGCCGCCGGCAGCGGATCCGGCTCCTGGTCGACAAGGACGGCGGGGTCACGCTCGACGAGTGCGCGGAGATCTCCCGCTTGGTCGAGCCGGTGCTCGACGCATCGCCCGTCCTCGACGACACCCCCTACACGCTGGAGGTCTCCTCCCCGGGCGTCGCCCGCCCGTTGACCCTGCCTCGGCACTGGCGGCGCGCGACGGGCCGGCTCGTGGCGGTCACGCTGCGCGACGGGTCGTCGGTGACCGGGCGCGTCCGCGCCGCGACCGACGACGACGCCGAGCTGGCGGTCGGCGAGCGGGTCAGCAAGGTTCGCTACTCCGAGGTCGCCAAGGCCAAGGTGCAGGTCGAGTTCACCCGGTCCGGTAACGACCGGGCCGACGATGGTCAGGGAGAGTGAGTCGTGGACATCGACCTGTCCGTCCTGCGTGCGCTCGAGCGGGAGAAGGAGATCGCCTTCGACCTCGTGGTCGAGGCCATCGAGCAGGCGCTGCTCGTCGCCTACCACCGCAGTGACAACCCCCAGGCGGCCGCCCGTGTCGAGCTTGACCGGCGCACGGGCCACGTCACCGTCTGGGCGCAGGAGCTCGACGACGACGGCACGGTGATCCGCGAGTGGGACGACACGCCGGACAACTTCGGTCGCATCGCGGCCACCACGGCCAAGCAGGTGATCCTGCAGCGGCTGCGCGACGCCGAGGACGAGGTCACTTTCGGGGAGTTCCTGGGCAAGGAGGGCGACGTCGTCTCCGGGGTCATCCAGCAGGGCCGCGACCCACGCCAGGTGCTGGTCGACCTGGGCAAGGTGGAGGCCGTGCTGCCGCCGCCCGAGCAGGTGCCTGGTGAGACCTACGAGCACGGCGCGCGCATCAAGTGCTACGTCGTGCAGGTCCGCAAGGGGCTGCGTGGCCCGTCCGTGACCCTGTCGCGGAGCCACCCTGGCCTGGTCAAGAAGCTGTTCGCCCTCGAGGTCCCCGAGATCGCTCAAGGCGCGGTGGAGATCGCCGCGATCGCCCGGGAGGCCGGCCACCGCACCAAGATCGCGGTCTGGTCGCACCGCCCGGAGATCAACCCCAAGGGCGCCTGCATCGGTCCGATGGGCTCGCGCGTCCGGGCGGTCATGTCCGAGCTGCACGGCGAGAAGATCGACATCGTCGACTGGTCCGACGACCCCGCCGAGCTCGTGGCACACGCCCTGTCGCCGGCCCGGGTGTCGAAGGTGGAGATCGTCGACCCGGTCGCCAAGGCGGCCCGGGTCACGGTGCCCGACGACGTGCTCTCGCTGGCGATTGGCAAGGAAGGCCAGAACGCGCGGCTGGCCGCCCGGCTGACCGGCTGGCGCATCGACATCCGGTCCGACGCCCCCGCGACGGGCGCCGGACGGCCCAGTTCCGGTGCGGTTGCCGCGCCGGACGGGTCGTGAGACCCGGCGGGGGACCGGACCAGGTAGACTCGTGGGCTGAAGGCCACGTGTCCCGTCGTCAGCCTGTGCGCACTTGCCTGGGCTGCCGTCAACGTGTGGTCAAAACTGACCTGCTGCGTGTCGTGGCGGTCGGGGTCGGAGACCGCAAGGTTCTCCACCCTGACTTTCGCGGCCGGATGCCCGGGCGGGGTGCCTATGTGCACGCCACTCCCGAGTGTCTCGACACCGCTCTGCGGCGTCGCGCGTTCATGCGTGCCTTGCGCATCACCGGCCCATGTGACGCCGATCACCTCCGAGCCTATGTCGAGCACCGGTCCGGCTCCGGCGCCGTGGCGGCCCCACCAGGGGCGGCCGCGACGGGGCGCACCAGGTCACCGGCAGAAGGAGACGGGTCGTGACGTTCGCAGGCACTCGATGAGTCCCCAGCGATGAGCACGCTTATCAGCTAGGCGGTCCGTGCCTGCGTGCCCGGACCGAGAAGGAGAGCAGTGGCTAAGGTCCGGGTATATGAGCTCGCCAAGGAGCTCGGCGTAGAGAGCAAGGTCGTCCTTGCCAAGCTCGCCGAATCCGGCGAGTTCGTCCGTTCGGCGTCCTCGACGATCGAGGCGCCCGTCGTCCGCAAGCTTCGGGAGTCGATGGCCGCATCCGCGCCCGCTTCCCAGGCGCCTGCGGACGCGCCGCCTGCCAAGAAGGCAGCGGCCAAGAAGTCGGCGGCCCCCGCCGCCCCCAAGCCTGTGCAGCCGGAGGAGCCCGCGGCAGCCGCCCCGGCAGAGCCGGCCGCGCCCCAGCCGGCCGCAGCCGAGCAGCCGGCCGCCCCGCGCCCCGCGGCTCCGCGGCCGACCCCCAGCCCTGCTGCCGGCCGGCCGGAGACACCGCGGTCGCGTCCCGACGGCGGTGCTGCCCGGCCCGGTCCGGGTGCTCCGCGCCCAGGGGCTGGTGCGCCACGCCCGGGTGCTGGCGCGCCGCGCAGCGGACCGGCACGTCCGGGTGGTTCGCGTCCGGGCAACAACCCGTTCAGCGCCGACACGACCGGCATGCAGCGTCCGCCGCGTCCGGGTGGTTCGCGTCCGGGTAACAACCCGTTCAGCGCCGAGACCACGGGCATGCAGCGTGCGCCGCGACCGGGTGGTCCACGCCCGGCCGGCAGCGGCACGCCCGGTGGGATGCCGCCACGTCCCGGCGGTGGCGCCGGTGGCCCCGGCGGGCCACGTCCTAACCCGGGCATGATGCCCACCCGCCCGGCTGGTCCCGGCGGCGGTGCCGGTCGTCCCGGCGGTGGTGCCGGTCGTCCCGGTGGCGGCGCCGGTGCTGGTGCCGGTCGTCCCGGCGCCGGTGGTCGCACCGGCGGCGGTGGCTACGGCGGGCGCCCTGGTGGCGCCGGCGGCGGTGGTGGCGGCGGCTACGGAGGTGGCGGCGGCGGTTTCGGCGGCGGTGGCGGCCGACCGGGTGCCGGTGGTCGTGGCCGCGGCGGCACGGCCGGTGCGTTCGGCCGTCCCGGCGGTCGTCCGGCCAAGGGCCGCAAGTCGAAGAAGCAGCGGCGCCAAGAGTTCGACAACATGCAGGCGCCGACCGTGGGTGGCGTCCGCATCCCGCGCGGCAACGGCGCGACCGTTCGGCTGCCGCGGGGCTCGTCCCTGTCCGACTTCGCCGATCGCATCGAGGCCGACCCCGCGTCGCTCGTGCAGGTGCTCTTCCACCTCGGCGAGATGGTGACGGCGACGCAGTCGGTCGACGAGGACACCTTCAAGCTGCTCGGGGCCGAGCTCGGCTACGACCTGCAGATCGTGTCCCCGGAGGACGAGGACCGCGAGCTGCTCGAGTCGTTCGACATCGACTTCGATGCCACGGACGCCGACGTCGAGGCGTTGCCTCGCCCGCCGGTGGTCACGGTCATGGGTCACGTCGACCACGGCAAGACCAAGCTGCTCGACGCTGTCCGTAACGCCAACGTCGTCGCTGGTGAGGCGGGTGGCATCACCCAGCACATCGGTGCCTACCAGGTGCATGTCGAGCACGAGGGCCAGGACCGCGCGATCACCTTCATCGACACCCCGGGTCACGAGGCGTTCACCGCCATGCGTGCCCGCGGTGCGCAGGTGACCGACATCGCGATCCTCGTCGTCGCCGCTGACGACGGCGTGATGCCGCAGACCACCGAGGCGCTCAACCACGCCCAGGCGGCCGGCGTCCCGATCGTCGTCGCGGTCAACAAGGTGGACAAGGAGGGGGCCAACCCCGCCAAGATCCGCCAGCAGCTGACCGAGTACGGCCTGGTCGCCGAGGAGTACGGCGGCGACACGATGTTCGTCGACGTCTCCGCGCTCAAGCGGCTGGGCATCGACGAGCTGCTCGAGGCCGTGCTGCTCACCGCCGACGCGTCGCTCGACCTGCAGGCGGCCGCCGACATGGACGCGCGCGGTGTCGTGATCGAGGGTCACCTCGACCGCGGCCGCGGCCCCGTGGCGACGGTGCTGGTGCAGCGCGGCTCGCTCCGCACCGGCGACTCGATCGTCACCGGCCAGGCCTACGGCCGCGTCCGGGCGATGCTCGACGAGAACGGCGAGAACGTCGAGGAGGCCGGGCCTAGCCGTCCGGTGCTCGTCCTCGGTCTCACCGGCGTGCCGAGTGCGGGCGACAAGTTCCTCGTCGCCGAGGATGACCGGCAGGCGCGCCAGATCGCCGAGAAGCGTGAGGCGATGGAGCGCGCGGCGGCCAACGCCAAGGCGCGCAAGCGCGTCACGCTCGAGGGCTGGTTGGAGCAGAGCAAGGTCGAGACGCTCAACCTCATCCTCAAGGGCGACGTGTCCGGCTCGGTCGAGGCGCTCGAGGATGCCCTGCTCAAGATCGATGTGGGCGAGGAGGTCGAGCTCCGCGTCATCGGTCGCGGCGTGGGTGGCATCACCCAGAGCGACATCATGCTCGCGGCCGCGTCCGACGCGATCATCATCGGCTTCAACGTCCGGGCCGAGCAGAAGAACTCCGAGCTCGCCGACCGTGAGGGCGTCGAGATCCGCTACTACTCGGTCATCTACCAGGCGATCGAAGAAGTCGAGGCGGCGCTCAAGGGCCTGCTCAAGCCGGAGTTCGAGGAGGTTGCGCTCGGGTCCGCCGATGTGCGGGAGGTGTTCCGGTCCAGCAAGTTCGGCAACATCGCCGGCTGCATGGTCACGAGCGGCACCATCCGGCGCAACTCCAAGGCCCGGCTCGTCCGCGACGGCGTCGTCGTCACCGAGACTGTCGCCATCGAGTCGCTGCGGCGGTTCAAGGACGATGCGACCGAGGTCCGCGAGGGCTTCGAGTGCGGTATCGGCCTCGGGTCGTTCAACGACATCAAGGTCGACGACGTCATCGAGACGTTCGAGTTGCGGGAGAAGCCGCGGAGCTGATCCGTTTGGGGGCGCGTCTTGTTCGGCGCGCCCCTATTCGGGGCGTCGCGCCGCCGGGACTGCTCCGCTTCGCTGCGCTTTACGTCCCGGCGGCGCGAGCCCCGAGCGGGGCGCTCAGCCGCGCCGCCGCTCGGTCATCTCGCTTGGGAGGACGACAGCGTGTGGGTGGGGACCTTGGAGCTGGACCTGCTGCTCGGCGACGTCCACTCCCTGAAGGAGAAGCGGGGGATCGTGCGGCCGGTCGTTGCCGAGATCGCGCGGACCTATGGCGTCTCGGCGGCCGAGGTCGGCCACCTCGACCTCTACCGCCGGGCCGAGATCGGCGTCGCGATCGTGGCCGGTGAGTCGTCGCACTGCAAGGAGGTGCTCGACAAGGTGGAGCGGCTCGTCGCCAACCGCCCCGAGGTCGAGATCCTGTCTGCCCGTACGAGACTGCACTCGAGCGACGACGACTGACAGTCAAGAACACCTGGAGGAAGCCATGGCCGACCGTGCTCGTGCCGCCAAGCTCGCCGACCGCATCAAGGTTGTCGTCGCCGAGACGTTGGACAAGCGGGTGAAGGACCCCCGACTGGGCTTCATCACCATCACGGACGCGCGGGTGACGGGCGACCTGCGCGACGCCACGGTCTTCTACACGGTGTTCGGCGACGACACGGCCAAGGCCGGCACCGCCGCCGCCCTCGAGAGCGTCAAGGGCCTGCTGCGCACCGAGGTCGGCCGGCAGACCGGCATCCGCTACACGCCGACACTCACCTTCGTCGCGGACGCGGTGCCGGAGAACGCCGCTCACATCGACGACCTGCTTCGCCGTGCCCGCGCGTCGGACGAAGCGGTCGCCGGCACCGCGGCCGCCGCCGACTTCGCGGGGGAGCCCGACCCCTACCGGGCGCCGCGTACGGAGGACGAGGAGGACGAGTTCGCCGGCCTGGACGACGAGCCGGGTAGCTCGGCACGGTGACGACCGCCGACGGGCTGGTCATCGTCGACAAGCCCGCGGGGTGGACCTCGCACGACGTGGTCGCCCGCACCCGCCGCATCGCCGGCACCCGCCGTATCGGCCACGCGGGCACCCTGGACCCGATGGCCACCGGTGTGCTCGTGCTCGGAGTGGGCCGGGCCACGCGGCTGCTCGGCCACCTCATGCTCACCGACAAGGCCTACGACGCGACGATCCGGCTCGGCGTCGCCACCCTCACCGACGACGCCGAGGGCGAGGTGCTGGCCACCCGCGATGCCTCCGGAGTGGCCGATGACGCCGTACGCGCCGAGGTGGCCGCGCTCACCGGTGACCTGCTGCAGGTGCCGAGTGCGGTGTCCGCGGTCAAGGTCGAAGGCCGCCGCGCCTACGCCCGGGTGCGGGCGGGGGAGGACGTCGCGCTGAAGCCGCGTCCGGTCACGGTGCACAGCTTCGAGGTGCATGCCCTGCGCCGCGCCGGAGAGCTGATCGACGTCGACGTGTCGGTGACCTGCTCGTCCGGCACCTACGTACGCGCCCTGGCCCGAGACCTAGGCTCGGCGCTCGGCGTCGGCGGGCACCTGACCAGCCTGCGGCGCACCCGCGTCGGCCCGTACGACCTGCCCATGGCCCACACGATGGACGACCTCGAGCGAGAGCTCATACTGCTGCCGATCGCGGAGGCCGCCGCGGCGGCGTTCGCAAGGGTCGACGTCGACGCGGAGACGGCGGGGCGGATCGTGCACGGTGGCTTCATGCCGCCGACCGGAGCGCCCGGGACGGTCGCGGTCTTCGGCCCCGGCTCGACCTTCCTCGCGCTGGTCGAGGACCGTGGTCCGCGGGCCAAGCCGATCGCGGTGTTCGCCGCGGTCGAGGACATCGATCCGCGTCGACCCGAGAGCCCGTGACAGGCTGACCCGTCGTACCACTTCCTGAAGGGAGCACCCGTGCACTCGCCGCTGGTCTGGCGCGCGCCCGACGACGTACCCGCCGATCTCGGGTGCAGCGTCGTCTCGATCGGCGTCTTCGACGGGGTCCATCGCGGCCACCAGGCGGTGATCGACCAGGCCAGGCAACAGGCGCGCCGGCTCGGCTGCCTACTCGTGGTCGTGACGTTCGATCCGCACCCCATGACCGTGGTGCGACCCGACCACGTCCCGCCGGCCATCGCCACCGTGGACCACCGCATCCGGCGGCTCGGAGAGGCGGGGGCAGACGCGGTGTTCGTGCTGCGCTTCGACAAGGAGCGCTCGCAGCAGTCGGCGGAGGACTTCGTCCGCGACCTGCTCGTCGGGACCCTGCATGCCTCGGCCGTGGTGATCGGGGAGGACTTCCGGTTCGGTCACCGTGCCGCCGGCGACTGGTGCTGCTGCGTAACCTCGGCGCCGAGCTGGGTTTCGACGTGCACGCCGTGGAGCCGGTCAGCGACCCCGGGCGGCACCGCTGGTCCTCGACGTTCATCCGCGACCGGGTCGCCGCGGGCGACGTGGAAGACGCCGCGCGAGCCCTTGGATCGCCGTTCCGGGTCGAGGGCGAGGTCGTGGTGGGTGACCGGCGGGGTCGCGCGTTGGGCTACCCCACCGCCAACGTGCATCCGACGCCCGGCTTCGCGGTGCCGGCCGACGGGGTCTATGCCGGCTGGCTGGTCCGGCTGGACGACCCTGCCGCGACGCGGCTGCCGGCGGCGATCTCGGTCGGCACCAACCCGACCTTCGACGGCGTGGACCGGCGGGTGGAGGCGTACGTGCTGGACCGCGACGACCTCGAGCTCTACGGGGTGCAGGTGGCCGTGGAGTTCGCCGAGCGGCTGCGCGGCATGGTCCGGTTCGACTCGATCGACGACCTGCTCGTGCAGATGGCCGAGGACGTCCGGCGGGCCAAGGCCATCGTCGGCTGATTTCGGCCGGTGGACGCCCCGCTGGTACCCTGTGATCGCCGTGTGATCGGCCGCGGATCCAGAGAGCCCCGGTGAACCAGCCCGGGTGCACCGCGCAACGACCCCAGAAGGAGTCACGTGTCCACCAACACTGCCGCCAAGCAGCAGATCATGGCCGAGCACGCTCGCAGCGAGGGCGACACGGGCTCCCCCGAGGTCCAGGTTGCGCTGCTCACCCAGCGGATCAACCACCTGACCGAGCACCTCAAGGAGCACAACCACGACCACCACAGCCGTCGTGGTCTGCTGCTGATCGTGGGTCAGCGCCGCCGCCTGCTGAACTACCTGGCCAAGAAGGACATCGCCCGCTACCGCGCGCTGATCGAAAAGCTCGGCCTGCGCCGATGACGTCGTACGGCGGGGAGCGGTCCCCACACGGGGGCCGCTCCCTTGTCGTATCCGCCGCAACAAACCGGGGCGACTCGGACAACTGAACAGAGGACAACCAGAGGAGCAGCTCCCGCGACGAGGCGATGCGAGCAGCACGCCGGTCCTCGGTAGTGATCCCCGCCGCAGTCCGCATGGGCGCGGCGTGGATCTCGATCGAAGACCGGCCCTGTCCCTCGACTCGCCGACGCGGACGCTCCGCGACATGCGAGGAGGGTGACCCGTGACGGGTCCCGAGATCTACACAGCCGAGGCAGTGATCGACAACGGTCGCTTCGGCAAGCGCACCATCCGGTTCGAGACCGGCCGCCTGGCCCGCCAGGCCGCCGGCTCCGCCGTGGCCTACCTCGACGAGGACACCATGGTCCTGTCGGCCACCACCGCGTCGAAGAACCCCAAGGAGCAGTTCGACTTCTTCCCCCTGACGGTCGACGTCGAGGAGCGGATGTACGCCGCCGGGCGCATCCCCGGCTCGTTCTTCCGCCGCGAGGGCCGGCCCAGCGAGGAAGCGATCCTCACCTGCCGGCTCATCGACCGGCCGCTGCGCCCGTCGTTCGTCAAGGGCCTGCGCAACGAGGTCCAGGTCGTCGTCACAGTCATGGCGCTGAACCCTGAGGACCTCTACGACGTCCTCGCGATCAACGCCGCGTCGATGTCGACGCAGCTGGCCGGCCTGCCGTTCTCCGGCCCGATCGGCGGCGTGCGCGTGGCGCTCATCGAGGACACCTGGGTGGCGTTCCCCACCCACGAGCAGCTGCAGGGCGCGGCCTTCGACATGGTCGTGGCCGGGCGCGTGCTGGCCGACGGCGACGTCGCGATCATGATGGTCGAGGCGGAGGCCACCACCGCAACGTGGCGTCTCGTCAAGAGCGAGGGCCGTCAGGCGCCGACCGAGGAGGTCGTCGCTGACGGGCTCGACGCTGCCAAGGCGTTTCATCAAGATTCTGTGCGAGGCCCAGCAGGAGATCGCCGCCAAGGCTGCCAAGGAGACCGCGCAGTTCCCGGTCTTCCCCGAGTACGCCGACGACGCCTACGCGGCCGTGGAGTCCGCCGTCAAGGATGACTTGTCGACCGCGTTGAGCATCGGCGGGAAGCAGGAGCGCGAGGCCGAGACCGACCGCGTCAAGAGTCTCGCCGTCGAGCGGGTGGCCGAGAAGTTCGAGGGGCGGGAGAAGGAGATCTCCGGTGCCTTCCGCGCCCTGACCAAGAAGCTGGTTCGCGAGCGGATCCTGCGCGACAAGGTGCGCATCGACGGCCGCGGCCTGACCGACATCCGCCAGCTCTCGGCCGAGGTGGCCGTGCTGCCGCGGGTGCACGGCTCGGCGCTGTTCGAGCGCGGCGAGACGCAGATCCTGGGTGTCTCGACGCTCAACATGCTCTCGATGGAGCAGAAGCTGGACACGCTCTCCCCGGAGAGGTCCAAGCGCTACATGCACAACTACAACTTCCCGCCCTACTCGACCGGTGAGACCGGCCGCGTCGGCTCGCCCAAGCGCCGCGAGATCGGCCACGGTGCGCTCGCCGAGCGCGCGCTCCTCCCCGTCCTGCCCGAGCGCGAGGAGTTCCCGTACGCCATCCGTCAGGTGTCGGAGGCGCTCGGCTCCAACGGGTCCACGTCCATGGGTTCGGTGTGCGCCTCGACGCTGGCGCTGCTCAACGCCGGTGTGCCGCTGCGCGCCCCGGTTGCCGGCATCGCGATGGGGCTCATCTCGGGTGAGGTCGACGGCAAGACCGAGTACGTCACGCTGACCGACATCCTGGGTGCCGAGGACGCTTACGGCGACATGGACTTCAAGGTCGCTGGCACGAGCGAGTTCGTCACCGCGCTGCAGCTCGACACCAAGCTCGACGGCATTCCGGCGTCGGTGCTGGGCGCCGCGCTGCGCCAGGCGCACGATGCGCGTCTGACCATCCTCGAGGTCATGTCGGAGGCGATCGACCGGCCCGACGAGATGAGCCCGTACGCGCCACGCATCATCACGATCAAGATCCCGGTCGACCAGATCGGCGCGGTGATCGGGCCCAAGGGCAAGATCATCAACCAGATCCAGGACGAGACCGGCGCCGAGATCTCTATCGAGGACGACGGCACGATCTACATCGGCGCCGCGGATGGCCCGTCGGCCGAGGCTGCCCGCACGCAGATCAACAACATCGCCAACCCGCAGATGCCGCAGGTCGGCGAGCGCTACCTGGGCACGGTCGTCAAGACCACCACGTTCGGCGCGTTCGTCTCGCTGCTCCCGGGCAGGGACGGCCTGCTGCACATCTCCGAGGTGAAGAAGCTGGCCGGAAAGCCGCGCATCGACTCGGTCGACGAGGTTGTCAAGGTCGGTGACCGCATCCAGGTGCAGATCAAGGACATCGACGACCGCGGCAAGCTGTCGTTGGTGCCCGTCCTCGAGGAGACGCCCGAGTCGGAGGCTGCGCCGGCTGGCGAGGAGCGGTGAGCCGACGCACCGTTCTTTGGTGTGGAGGCGAACGCGACCTCAGGAACGCGAAGTGACGAGGCTCCCCGACCAGCGACCCGGGAGCACCCGCACGCTGCTGCGGGAGGACGACGGCGGCCTTGTCCGCCGCACCGTCCTCCCCGGCGGCCTGCGCGTGATCACTGAAGCGATGCCCAACGTACGGTCGGTGGCGGTCGGCATCTGGGTGAGCGTCGGCTCGCGCGACGAGCCACGCCACCTGGCGGGCGCAACGCACTACCTCGAGCACCTGCTGTTCAAGGGCACGGAGCGGCGCACGGCGTTGCAGATCTCCTCGTCTATCGAGGCGGTCGGCGGCGACATCAACGCGTTCACCGCCAAGGAGTTCACCTGCTACCACGCGCACGTGCTCGACGTGGACCTGCCGCTGGCCCTCGATGTGCTCGCCGACATGGTGGCGTCGTCGGTCGTCGCGGCGGACGACGTGGACAGCGAGCGCCAGGTCGTGCTCGAGGAGATCGCCATGCGCGACGACGAGCCCGACGACGCGGTGCATGACCTGTTTGCGGCGGGGCTGTGGGGCGACCGGTCTCCGCTCGGCCGCCCGATCCTCGGCTCTCCGGAGTCGATCAACGCGCTGTCACGGCGCGCGGTCCACGGCTGGTACACCCGGCGCTATCGCCCGGAGAACCTCGTGGTCGCCGTCGCAGGGCACGTCGACCATGCGGCGGTCGTCCGGCTGGTGCGGGCGGCGTTCGCCGTCAATGGCTTCCTCGACGGTGACGCCACGCCGACGCCGTCACGGGTCGGCGGGCGGCGCCCGCGCGTAAGTCCCGGCGTGCATCTCGTCCAGCGCGCGAACGAGCAGGCCAACCTTGTCCTGGGGGTGCCGGCGATGGCACGGACCGATGAGCGACGCTTCGCCCTCGGTGTGCTCAACTCGGCTCTCGGCGGCGGCATGTCGTCGCGGCTGTTCCAGGAGGTACGGGAGAAGCGCGGGCTGGCCTACAGCGTCTACTCCTACGCAGCCCAGTACGCCGACACCGGCATGCTCGGCGTCTACGTCGGCTGCGCGCCGAAGAAGGTCGACCAGGTCGTGGCGCTCTGCCGCGAGGAGCTGGCCCGGATCGCCGAGCACGGCATCACCCCGGACGAGCTGGCCCGTGGCAAGGGCCAGCTGCGGGGCGGGCTCGTGCTCGGGTTGGAGGACACGTCGTCTCGGATGGGCCGCATCGCCAAGGCCGAGCTGGTCTACGGCGAGCTGCCCAGCGTCGACGAGCTCATCGCGCGGGTCGACGGGGTGAGCCTCGACGACGTCAGCGCGGTGGCGGCCGAGGTGCTCGGCGCCCGACCATCGCTGGCGGTCATCGGACCGTTCGACGACGATGAGCGGTTCACCCGCGCGGTGGCGTAAGCGAGAGGGACCCGATGACGATCAGGGTGGCTGTGCTCGGCGCGCACGGGCGCATGGGCAGCGAGGCGTGCGCGGCTGTCGAGGCCGCCGACGACCTCGATCTGGTCGCGCGGATCGGACGGGATGACCCGCTCCCGATGGGGACCGAAGCCGGCGCTGAGGTGGCCGTCGACCTGACTCGCCCCGACGCCGTCATGGACAACCTTCGCTTCTGCATCGAGCACGGCATCCACGCGGTCGTCGGCACTACCGGCTTCACGCCAGATCGGCTCGACACGGTGCGCGGCTGGCTCGCCGAAGCTCCGCAGGTCGGTGTCCTGATCGCGCCGAACTTCTCGGTGGGCGCGGTGCTGATGATGCGGTTCGCCGAGCAGGCGGCCCGGTTCTACGAGTCCGTGGAGATCGTCGAGCTCCACCATCCCGACAAGGCGGACGCGCCATCGGGCACCGCGCGTCGCACGGCCGAGCGGGTGGCGGCGGCCCGCGCAGCGGCGGGGCGGGGGCCCGTCCCCGACGCGACAACCGAGGCGCTCGACGGCGCCCGCGGCAGTGTGGTCGACGGTGTGCATGTGCATGCCGTTCGGCTTCGGGGGCTCGTCGCGCACCAGGAGGTGCTGCTCGGCGACGCGGGGGAGACGCTGTCTATCCGACACGACTCGATGAACCGCGCGTCTTTCATGCCGGGTGTCCTGCTGGGCATCCGACGTGTCCCCTCGACGCCGGGGCTGACCGTGGGACTGGACGCCTTCCTGGGTCTTCCATGACCGCTCGGGTCGTTGCCTGGCTGCTTGCCGGCAGTCGCGACGCTGGTCTCGGCACTCATCGCGTGGCGCGGGGTCGCGCTCATCAGCGACGGCGAGCCTGCTGCGGTGCTGCTCGGCCTCGGCGTGATCGCCGTGCCCGTGGTGGCGGCGATGCTGGTGTGGCGCGAGGTCAGCTTCGGGCGGGACATGCAGCAGCTGGCGGCCGAGCTTGCGACAGCCGGCGGGCTTCCCCCGGACGACCTGCCCCGGCGCCCCTCCGGCCGCGCGGAGCGGGCTGCCGCTGACGCGGCCTTTGTCGCCCGTCGCGACGAGGTCGAGGCGGCTCCGCAGGACTGGCAGGCGTGGTATCGCCTCGCGATCGCCTACGACGACGCCGGCGACCGTCGGCGCGCCCGGGAAGCGATGCGCCACGCCATCGGGCTACACCGAAGCGAGGGCGACTGATATTTGCGTGAACCGATGTGACATCCAGTCGCTAAGCCGACTGGATGCGCCGCACCGCGGCGACCGGCGGCGCCTCAACCGACTTCGCAAGGCGCTGGCGCGGAGGTGTTGACGCGGCGCGGCTCGAGCCGGTCGGCGAGACGGCGAAGCGCCACCACGGTCAGCCGGCGCATCGCGTCGCCGCGCTGCCGCGGCGGGCGTTCGGGCGTCATGCTCGCCTTTAGGCGGGCGGACAGCATGTGGTGCTGGGTCGCCTTGTCAGCCATGATCATCGCGGTCGGATCGAACAACAGATCCTCCTGTGGGCGGGGTTGGTCGAGACTCGGACAGCGACTTCGGTAGGCAGGACGGCCCAGCGCTGCGCGGGGTCGTCCGGTGGGGGTCGTGCGGGAGCCGGCCCTCACTTCAACCGGTCTTGCAGGGCGGCCAGTGGGCCGTCCCAGTCGCGGGCAAGCGCGGCCAGGAATTGCTGTGCCACCTTCATGGGCGCGGAGTCCAGCCGGTAACGGACTCGGCGCCGCTCTCCCGGCTCGGCCACCACCAGCCCCGCCTCGGCCAGCAGGGCGAGATGCTTGGCGATGGCCTGCCGGGTGATCGGCAATTGGGCGGCCAGATCTGTCGCGGTGGCCGGCCCCCTGGCCGCGAGCGCGGCGAGGACCCCTCGCCGGCTCGGATCGGCCAAGGCGGCGAAGACCTCCTGCGCCACGGCCTCCAGATCAGGCTTGGCCATCGAGGTATGCGACCAGCTCACCGAGCTCGTTCGCCCAGCCCTCGGTGTTGCCCGAATAGGCCACCTTGTGGTCTGCGGCATCCGGCAGTTGCGCGAACCCGCTTTCGACCAACGTCAGCGCGGTGCCGGTGCTGGTGGGCTCCAGCGTGAACTCCACATAGGTGCGTCGCGGATCGCCGTCGGGAAGGCCGGAGACCGGCCAGGTGTAGCCGAAGACGCGTGGCGGTTCGAGGCGCTCGATGGTGAGGGTGGCGGTGTCGCCGCTGTCCCAGGTGAGCTTGGCCTGGCCACCGACGCGCAGGTCGATCTCGGCGCGATGCCCGAACCAGGTGCCCAGGCCGTCGGCGGTGGTCAGCGCCGCCCACACCCGCTCTGGCGGGTGGGCCAGCTGGAGTGTGCGCTCGATCCGGTCGGGGAATGCCATGTGCGTCTCCTCTGTAGCAATCAGTTGGTTGCTACTCAACTTATAGCAATCACCTGGTTGCGTCAACGCATTCAAACCGAACGCATCGTCGCCGTCACCCGGGCGCCCTAGTGAGGTGCGTGGACCGTCCAGGATCTCGAGCGCTGGGACCCGTCACGTCACAACGCGGAGAAGCGCGGCGGTCACCGCAGCCAACCCGACGACGACGAGGAACGGCGCCCTGCACAACAGGGCGACAACGGCGACGCCGAGCCCGGCCACGCGCGCGTCGATGACGATCGCCCGTTCGCCCGCAAATGTCTGCACCACGACGAGCGCGGCCATGAGCGCCACCGGCAGCAGCGCGGCGATGCGCTGCACGACCGGCCGGTCGAGCACCTCCTGCGGCACCGACAGGCCAGCGAGCTTGAGCGCGAAGCATCCCGCCGACGCCACAAGCACCGCCCACCAGAGCGCCATCACGCCTCCTTCATGTCGGTTGCCGGCGCACGCAAGCCGACTACCAGAGCGACGAGCGCCGCCGCCATCACCGGGACGCCTGCCGGCGTCAGGGGAATGAGACCCAGCGCGACGGCCGCTGCCAGCACGGCCACCAGCCGCGACGTCCCGTCGGTGAGCCGCGGCCACAGCAGCGCCAGGAACGCCGCGCCGACCGCGGCGTCCAGGCCGTACGTTTCCGGCTCGCCCAGCGCAGAGCCGGCGATTGCGCCCAGCAGCGTCGCGAGATTCCACAGCACATAGACCGCGAGGCCGGTCGCCCAGAACGCCAGCCGCGCCGGCCTCGCGCCCTCCTGCCCGACGGCCATCGCCGTTGACTCGTCGATGGTGAGCTGGGCCGCGACGAGCCGACGCGTCCCGCGCACGTCGAGCAGCGTGGCGAGGCGGGGCCCGTACAACGCGTTGCGGGTGCCGAGCAGGATCGCGGTTGCCGTGCCAGTGACCGGTGAGCCCCCGGCGCCGACCACACCAGCCAGCGCGAACTGCGACCCGCCGCTGAACAGCAGGACCGACAACGCGCACGTCTGCACGACCGACAGGCCGCTGGCCACACCGATGGCGCCGTACGAGAGGCCGTACGCACCCGTGGCGATCCCCACGCCGAGCGCGTCGCGGACGACCTCGCGCCTGGCCTCCGGCCAGTCGGTCACGACTCCGGCCGTACGTCGGTGTGCAGGCGTACCTCGCTGATCATCACCTGTTCGTCGCCGTAGAGGTCGAGCCGCCGGTGCGCCCCGTCCGGCGCCCAGCCGGCGCCCTCGAAGAACGCCCGCCGCGCGTCGTCCTGCGCGAGCATCCACGCCTCCCCGCGAATGAACCCGTCGGCGCGCAGCGTCTCGACGCACGCCGTCAGCAGGCGCGAGCCGTGGCCGGCGCCCAACTCGCCGGGGTCGACGTGGAACGCGACGATCTCACCGTCGGCGCCGGGCTCGGCGTCCGGCGACTCGCTCGGCGCAGTCGCGGCGAAGCCCACGACGCGGTTGCCATCGAGCGCGACCAGCACACGGTGCCGGGCCGTCGGCGGCCGCTCGATCGCCAGCCCCCAGACCTGCGCGAACCCGGCAGCGTCGAGATCGCCGAGCACGTCGCCGGGCAGCACCGATGCGTACGACTTGGTCCACGAGCGGGCTTGGACGGCCCCGATGGCCGGCGCTTCGGCGGGTCGGGCGAGGCGCACGCTTCGATCGGCCATGGCGGCAATCCTTGCAGGCACCCATGGACGCAACGGCACCCTGCGTCGATAGGTTCGACGCGGGGTGGCGTTGCGTCGAAGTCGGCGAGGTTAGCGGAAGCGGAGTCGAGCCGGCAGCCGCAACGGGCGCCGAGCCTCGAGCTGCTCCGGATGGAGCGGATGCAGCAGCGAGGCGGCGCTCAATGCCGCATCGATCACCGCGGGGAGTGCCACGGCTCCGAGTGCCAGAAGTGACAGCACCGGATCGTTGCCGTTCTCCAACGGCCGCACGACGACGGCTGCGGCGCCGAGCACCGCGGCCATGGCGACGTAGTCAGGGGCATCGAGCAGCCACCGGGGCAGATGCGCCGCGGCGACACACGTGATGCCGACGATCAGGCCGAGCACCGGCCCCGCCACGACGCCGGCGGCGGCGCCTGCCAGCAGGTCGAGGGCGAGCCCCTGGCCGCCGATCGCGGCGACGTCCTCGGGCAACAGCGAGTTGAGCACCATGGCAAGCACGCCCCAGGCTGGCCCGTGGACCAGCCCCCAGCGGACGAAACGCCCGAGCGTGCGGACCCCCGTGTCCACAACACCAGCGTGCCGTACGGATGCTCATGGCGCACGTCGATACACGCATTGTTACCTGCCAATATCTGCAACCTGCCCCGACGTCCCCGACCGGTAGCCTTCGACCATGGCCGAGAACTCGACTTATGGGGCACCCTTCGGGCGGGTCCTGACTGCCATGGCGACGCCGTTCCGCGCGGACGGCTCGCTCGACCTCGACGGCGCGGCCAAGCTCGCCGCCCACCTCGTCGACCAGGGCAACGACGGGCTGGTGATCAGCGGGACGACCGGTGAGAGCCCGACGACCAGCGACGCCGAGAAGGAGCAGCTGCTGCGCGCCGTTGTCGACGCCGTCGGCGACCGCGCCAAGGTGGTCGCAGGCGTCGGCACCTACGACACTCACCACAGCCTCGAGCTGGCCCGCGCCGCCGAAAAGGCCGGGGCGCACGGCGCGCTCGTCGTCACGCCCTTCTACAACAAACCGCCGCAAGATGGGCTGCTGGCGCACTTCCGCGCCGTGGCAGACGCGACCGCGTTGCCGGTGATTCTGTACGACATCCCTGGTCGCACCGGCACCGCGATCGACACCGAGACGCTCGTCCGGCTCGCGGAGCACGAGCGCATCGTCGCCGTCAAGGATGCGAAGGACGACCTCTACGCCACCGCATGGGTGCTCGCCCGCACCGACCTCGCCTACTACTGCGGCTCCGACGCGATCAACCTCGCGCAGCTGGCCCAGGGCGCCGTCGGCATGGTCAGCGTCGTCTCGCACGTCGCCACCCCGCAGCTGGCCGCCATGGTCCGCGCGGTCGACGCGGGTGACCTGGCCGAGGCCCGACGCCTCAACGCGTCGCTGCTCCCGGCCGTACGGTCCATCATGACGCGCACCCAGGGCGTGATCATGGCCAAGGCGGCGCTGCAGCTGCTCGGTGTGCTGCCTACGCGGACCGTCCGTTCTCCGCTGGTCGATGCGACCGATGAGCAGGTCGAGCTCCTCCGCGCCGACCTCGCGGCGGCCGGGATCAGCGCATGAGCCATCCGCACCCCGAGCTGTCGCCACCACCGCCTGCTGCGCCCGGCACGCTGCGCATCGTCCCCCTCGGAGGGATCGGCGAGGTGGGACGCAACATGACGGTCTTCGAGTACGACGACCGGCTGCTGATCGTCGACTGCGGCGTGCTGTTCCCCGAGGACAACCAGCCCGGGGTCGATCTGATCCTGCCGGACTTCGACTACATCCGGGGTCGACTCGACCGCATCGAGGCTGTCGTACTCACCCACGGGCACGAGGACCACATCGGCGCGGTGCCGTTCCTGCTGCGCGAGCGTCCCGACATCCCGCTCGTGGGGTCGAAGCTCACGTTGGCCTTCGTCGAGGCCAAGCTCCGCGAGCACCGCATCGAGGCCTACCAGCTCACGGTTCGGGAGGGGCAGCGCGAGCGGCTCGGGCCGTTCGACACGGAGTTCCTCGCGGTCAACCACTCGATTCCCGACGCGCTCGCCGTCGCGATCCGTACGCCGGCCGGTCTCGTGCTGCACACGGGCGACTTCAAGATGGACCAGCTGCCGCTCGACGGGCGGCTCACCGACCTGCGCGGATTCGCCCGGTTGGGCGAGGAGGGCGTCGACCTGTTCATGGTCGACTCGACCAATGCCGAGGTCGGCGGCTTCACGACGCACGAGCGGGACATCTCCCCGGCACTCGAGCGGGTCTTCGCCACCGCCCAGCAGCGCATCATTGTCGCGAGCTTCGCCTCGCACGTGCACCGAGTGCAGCAGGTCCTCGACACCGCGGTGAAGCACCGCCGCAAGGTGGCCTTCGTCGGTCGGTCCATGGTGCGAAACATGGGGGTCGCGCGGGACCTCGGCTACCTCACGGTGCCGGGCGACACGCTCGTCGACGCCCGGTCGATCGACAACTTCCGCCCCGAGGAGGTCGTGCTGATCTCCACCGGGTCGCAGGGCGAGCCGATGTCCGCGCTGGCTCGCATCGCCAACCGCGACCACAACCAGATCCGGGTCGAGCCCGGCGATGTCGTCGTGCTGGCGTCGAGCCTGATCCCCGGCAACGAGAACGCCGTCTCGCGGGTGATCAACGGGCTGACGCGATGGGGCGCCAAGGTCGTGCACCGCGGCAACGCGGTGGTGCACGTGTCCGGGCACGCCAGCGCGGGCGAGCTGCTCTACTGCTACAACATCGTGCGCCCGCGGAATGTGATGCCGGTGCACGGGGAGTTCCGTCACCTGCGTGCCAACGCCGATCTCGCCATCGCCACCGGGGTGCCGGCCAAGCGAGTGGTGCTGGCCGAGGACGGTGTTGTCGTCGACCTCGCCGACGGGGTGGCGCAGGTGGTCGGTTCCGTGCCTTGCGGCAACGTCTTCGTCGACGGGTCGACGGTCGGCGACGTCGCGGAGGGCTCGCTGAAGGACCGGCGCATCCTCGGCGAGGAGGGGTTCATCTCCGTGATCGTGGTGATCGACTCGGTGACCGGGAAGCTCGCGACGCGGCCCGAGGTGCATGCGCGCGGCTTCGCCGAGGACGACGGGGTGTTCGAAGGCATCCGACCGCGGATCGAGGAGGCGCTCGAGAAGGCTGCCGCCGACGGCGTGTCCGACACCTACCAGCTCCAGCAGATGGTCCGTCGCACCGTCGGTCGCTGGGTCAGCGAGAAGTACCGCCGGCGGCCGATGATCGTGCCGCTGGTGATCGAGGCCTGACGCGCGTTCGGGATCGGGGCACGCGGCGTCAGTCGTGACGCGTGTGGTTGCTGAGAATGCTGTGACCTCGCCACTATGGTGATCACCATGGCGACCCGTGCCTCCAGTCCGCCGCGCAAGCGCAGTGCGCCGGCGGCGTCGCGCAACCGCAAGCCGGCCGCGCGCACGTCCACCCGGCGGCCCGCACGTAAGCCGCAGCGGCGGGGACCGGGGCCGTTCACCCTGCTGTTCCGGGGCATCGGTCGCGCCCTGCGCACGCTGTGGATGGGAGCGGCGCACCTCGTCGGCGGTCTCGTCCGGCATGTCGGCCGCACCGCGCGCGAGGTCGACCCTGCGCTGCGGCGCGACGGCGTGGGCCTGCTGCTCGTGGGCTGCGCGATCATCGTGGCCGCCGCGGTCTGGTGGGAGACCAACGGCCAGGTTTTCGACGCCGTCCGCGGTGCGGTGGCCGGGTCGGTGGGGTCGTTGGCCTACGCGGTCCCGCTGCTGGTCGCCGCGGTCGCCTGGCGCACCCTGCGCCGGCCTGACCTCAACGGGCCTGGCGGCCGCCAGGTGGTGGGCTGGACCGCGCTGCTGCTCGGCGTGCTCGGGCTCGTGCACATCGCCAACGACCTGCCCCGCCCGGTCGACGGCGACGAAGCGATGGAGCAGGCGGGCGGGGCGCTGGGCTACGTCTCGTCGTCGATTCTCGCCGACCTGGTCACCGTCGTCGTCGCCGTACCCCTGCTCGTGCTCCTGTCGTTCTTCGGCGTGCTGGTGATCGCCGGCACGCCGCTGCACGAGCTCCCCGACAGGCTGCGCGGGCTACGCGACCGGCTGTTGGGCCGGACCCCGGCGGCGGAGGACGAGTCCGGCGAGCAGGCGCCGCTCGGGCGGGGGCGCCGCCTCAGCGCCGACAAGGCCGAGCCGGCGACGGGCGAGGAGCCGTACGACTCCCCGCTCCTGCACGACCGCGAGCTGGCCAAGCGTCGCGCCAAGGCGGCCGCGGCAACCCCAGAGCCGACCACCGAGCCGACCACCGCCGAGCCGCCGCCGCACACCCCGGTCCCGCAGCGCGTCGAGCAGCTCGCGCTCTCCGGCGACGTGACCTACGTGCTGCCGTCGAGCGACATGCTGCACCAAGGGTCCCCGCACCGAGCGCGCAGCGCGGCGAGCGATGCGGTCGTCGACTCGCTGCAGGGCGTGCTCGAGCAGTTCGACGTCGATGCCCAGGTCACTGGCTACACGCGAGGGCCGACCGTCACGCGCTATGAGGTCGAGCTCGGCACTGGCGTCAAGGTCGAGCGGGTCACCGCGCTCTGGAAGAACATCGGCTATGCCGTAGCGAGCGCCGAGGTGCGCATCCTGTCACCGATCCCGGGCAAGTCGGCGATCGGCATCGAGATCCCCAACACCGACAAGGAGACCGTCAGCCTCGGCGACGTCATGCGCTCGGCCGTGGCCCGCAAGGACCACCACCCGATGATCGCCGCGCTCGGCAAGGACGTCGAGGGCAGCTTCGTGGTGGCCAACCTCGCCAAGATGCCGCACCTGCTTGTCGCCGGCGCCACCGGCTCCGGCAAGTCGAGCTTCATCAACTCGATGATCACCTCGATCCTGATGCGCTCGACGCCGGACGAAGTGCGCATGGTGCTGGTCGACCCCAAGCGTGTCGAGCTCACCGCCTATGACGGCATCCCGCACCTGATCACCCCGATCATCACCAACCCCAAGAAGGCTGCCGAGGCCCTGCAGTGGGTGGTGCGGGAGATGGACCTGCGCTACGACGACCTGGCCAACTTCGGCTTCCGGCACATCGACGATTTCAACAAGGCCGTACGGGAGGGCAAGGTGACGCTGCCGCCGGACAGCCAGCGGCGGCTCACCCGCTACCCGTACCTCCTCGTCATCGTCGACGAGCTCGCCGACCTCATGATGGTCGCGCCACGCGACGTCGAGGACTCGGTCGTGCGCATCACTCAGCTCGCGCGCGCGGCCGGCATCCACCTCGTGCTTGCGACCCAGCGACCGAGCGTCGACGTCGTAACCGGGCTCATCAAGGCCAACGTGCCGTCGCGGCTGTCGTTCTCGACCTCGTCGCTGGCCGACTCCCGGGTGATTCTCGACCAGCCGGGTGCGGAGAAGCTGGTCGGGCAGGGCGACGGGCTGTTCCTGCCGATGGGGGCCAGCAAGCCGATCCGCATCCAGGGCGCGTGGGTCACCGAGACCGAGATCCACGAGGTCGTCAACCACTGCAAGGCGCAGCTCGCCCCGAGCTATCGCGAGGACGTCGCCGTCTCCACCCAGAAGAAGGAGATCGACGAGGAGGTCGGCGACGACCTCGACCTGCTGTGCCAGGCGATCGAGCTCGTGGTGACGACGCAGTTCGGGTCGACGTCGATGCTGCAGCGCAAGCTGCGCGTCGGGTTCGCCAAGGCGGGCCGGCTCATGGATCTGATGGAGACGCGCGGCATCGTCGGCCCGTCCGAGGGCTCGAAGGCCCGCGACGTGCTGATCAAGGCGGACGATCTCGACGAGGTCCTGCGCACCGTCCGCGGGGAATAGCGGTCGGGTTGCGCTGCGGCCCGCCGGGAGTAGATTTCACGCCGGCTTCCGTCGTGCAACGTCGCCGACTCATTCGGGGTGAGGGCCGTGAATCGCATCTCCCTGTCCGTCGCCGCAACTCTGCTCGTGGCCTCGGTGGTGGTTTTCCCCGGCGAAGCAGGTGGCTCGATCGAGAGTCTTGCGCTCCCGCCCGGCAAAGCCGGGCCACAGCAATCCGGAATCCTTGACTCCAGAGACACCAGCTATGGGCACTTCATCACCGAGTGTCCGCAGGCCGGGATCCGCAAGGACACCCCCAAGCCGCTGGACCACCGCGCCGTCGACCAGGCCGAGAAGGTCAGTGACAAGGGCGGGGATGTGCGGACCAACGAGGAGTACTCCTGCTTCCCGCAGAACGAGACGAGCATCGCGGTCAACCCGACCGACGAGCGGAACGTCGTCGCCGCGCAGAACGACTACCGGCTCGGTTGGGCGACGTCGGGGATCAGCGCGAGCAGTGACGGCGGCCGGAACTGGTACAGCCTGCTCGCGCCGTTCCCGTCGCTCCCGTCCGGAGACAACCTCGACGGTGGCGGCGACCCCGCACTGGTGTTCGACCGCGCCGGCATCGTCTACTACGCGGACATCAACTTCAACCGCACCGACGACACGAGCGGGATATGGGTGCGGCGGTCGACGAACGGCGGCTTCACCTGGAGCCGGCCGTGCGTCGCCATTGGCGCGTCGGATGCAGCCGCTGTCTGCGGCCCCACGGGCGACCCTCGGCAGGCAGGTGACGGCACGGTCGCGTTCAATGCGGACAACGACACCATCCTCAACGGCAGCGTTCCGTTCAACGACAAGGAGTACATCGCTGCCGGACCACGACCGACGGGCGTCGACCCGGTGTGCTTCGAACCAGTCTCGAAGTCTGCAACGGACTGCGACCCGGACGTGATCGGCGTGGACCGCATCTACGTCACCTGGACACTGTTCACCGACGTCGATGCGAACATCGTCATGAGCTTCTCTGACGACCAGGGCCGCTCGTGGTCGCCGGCCGAGGCGATCAGCGGCAGTGCGCCGTTCTGCGCCTTCGGCGCCACCGCCAACGCCTGCGACGTCAACCAGTTCTCGGTGCCGACTGTGCACCCGCAGACCGGCGTGCTCGGGGTGGCGTTCCAGAACTTCAACACCCCCGACGAGAACCAGTACCTGTTCGTCCGGTCGACCGACGGCGGCGCGACGTTCTCCGGACCGTTCTTCGTCACCCCGGTCTTCGACGTCAACTTCCCACGGGCCGGCACCGCTGGTGGACGTCCCGACTGCACGGTGCGCGGTCAGCAAGGTGGACGCATCGTCTACACCAACAGCTGCTTCCGCTCCAACGCCGGAGGCAACGTCGTCTTCGACAAGCGGGGCGGCGCTTTTGCCGACGACCTCTACCTGGTGATGTCGGACAACCGCAGCGGAACGAGGGCGAGCTCCAACGCCGACATCTTCCTCTTCAAGTCGATTAACGGCGGTTCGACCTGGCTCGGCCCCACCCGGGTCAACAACGACACGTCCAACCTCGGCTCCGGTGGACCGCGACTCCATGACGACGGGCAACTTCGGCAACGACCAGTGGTGGCCATGGGTGGACATCAACGACCGCGGGCACCTGAACATCACGTTCAAGGACCGCAGGCTAGACACCGCCTCGACGGCGCACGAGTGGCCGGGGAGCAGGCAGCGTCCGGGCAATTATCTCGTGTGGACATTCGGCGCCCAGTGCAAGGTCGACGCCTCGAGCGCAACGCAGTGCCTGGCTCCGGATGCGGCGCCGATCCCGCAGCCAACCGCGCCCATCAACCCGGGGCCGGGGCTGCAGCCCGGACAAGGCTCTGGGTTTGTCGGGCCGTTGACCAACTTCCAGGTCTCCGACGTCCCCTCGAACTTCGACTACTCGTTCCGGGCCGGCATCTTCGCGGGCGACTATGACGTGGTCACCGTGACCCGCAACGACGCCTACGCCCATTTCACGGATGCGCGCAACGGCCGCTCGTCCGGCAACGCGACGAGCCCTGGGGGCCTGCAAGCGGGACGCAACCCGGCCTGCGAACAGTCCGACGTGTTCCTCGACAAGTACAAGTCGTCCGGCGTCAACCCCAGCGGCCAGGCCGCGGACACCGACGCGCTGTTCCTCGTCACGCCGTGTCCGAGTGGGGTTACGGAGGAGAAGGGCTGATACTTCCTTCGTGGTTGGGCGGGTAAGCGCGGGCGCTGTGCGCGTGTTGTCGTACGGCGTCCTCGCTCTCCTGTTGACCGGATGCTTCGGCGACGACGACGCAGACGAGGACCGCATCGCCGCGACGCAGATACCGATGCTCGTTCTGCAACCGGATGACCTGTCCGCCGAGTTCGTCCAGTTCGACTTTGGTCCGCAGGGCAGCGCAGATCTCGTACCCGGTCCGCGTGAGGACTCCAGCCGGTTCGAGCGCGACGGGGGTTACAAGGCTCGGTATCGGCGTGCGGGCGACGCGACCACGACCGGGCCACTCGTCGTAGAGTCGCGCGCCGACCTCTTCGCGTCGTCGGAGGGAGCCGAGCAAGACGTCGCGGCCTATCAGACGGAGTACGAGACGGCGGTGCGTGAGGCTGCCGGCGCGACGGCAGAGGTCATCTCCGACCCGCCGACAGTCGGTGAGGACACGGTCGCGATGACCTTGCTGCAGGAGACTGGGGCTGACCCGGTGCGCTATTTCGCGATTGCCTGGCGCGACCAAAACGTCACGGCCTCGATCCTGGTCAGCGGGTTCGACGGGAAGATCGACATCGCTGAGGCATCCGCGCTGGCCGACAAGCAGCAGCGCCGGATCGCGGACAGCGCACCATCGGGGTAGCTGCGGCCCCGACCCCGTAGGCTCATAGCCGCCATGACAGCCACCACACCGCGCCAGTTCCGGGCCGACCAGCCTGCGCGCACGGTCGCCCTCGTCACGCTGGGCTGCGCCCGCAACGAGGTCGACTCCGAAGAGCTTGCCGGCAGGCTCGACGCCGATGGGTTCCGACTCGTGGCCGACCCGGCCGACGCCGAGACCGTGCTCGTCAACACCTGCGGGTTCGTCGAGTCGGCCAAGAAGGACTCGATCGACTCGATCCTCGCCGCCGCCGACCTGAAGGCCGGCGGAGCGACCCGGTCGGTGGTCGCCGTCGGCTGTCTCGCCGAGCGCTACGGCGCCGAGCTCGCGGGCGCGTTGCCCGAGGCCGACGCGGTGCTGGGCTTCGACGACTACGGGCACATCGGCGATCGGCTGCGCGCGGTCCTGGCGGGCGAGGTGCCGGCAGCACACCAGCCGCGTGACCGCCGCCGGCTGCTGCCGCTGGCACCTTTGGCGCGGCACTCCCCACCGGATCAGGGGCCCCCACGTCCAATAGGTTTGGACAAGGGCCCCCCTGATCCAAGGAACGGCGGCCCCCGGGTTCCCCGCCGCCGGCTCGACGGCAGCCCAACCGCTCCGCTCAAGCTGGCGTCCGGCTGCGACCGCCGCTGCACGTTCTGCGCCATCCCGCGCTTCCGCGGCTCCTTCCTGTCGCGTCGCCCGGTCGAGGTGCTCGAGGAGGCGCGCTGGCTCGCCACGCAGTCCGTGCGCGAGCTGTTCCTCGTGAGCGAGAACAGCACGTCGTACGGCAAGGACCTCGGCGACCTCCGCCTGCTCGAGACCCTGCTTCCGGAGCTCGCCGCGGTCGACGGGATCGAACGCGTGCGGGTCTCGTACCTGCAGCCCGCGGAGCTGCGCCCGAGCCTGGTTGAGGCGCTGACGGCGACGCCGTGGCGTCGTGCCGTACTTCGACCTGTCCTTCCAGCACGCCAGCGAGCCAGTGCTGCGCCGGATGCGGCGGTTCGGCTCGCGCGAGCGGTTTCTCGACCTGGTGGCTCAGATCCGCGACCGTGCCCCGCGCGCCGGCATCCGGTCCAACGTGATCGTCGGCTTCCCCGGCGAGACCGAAGCCGACCTTGCCGAGCTCGAGGCGTTTCTGAGCGAGGCCCGGCTGGATGTCGTCGGGGTGTTCGGCTATTCCGACGAAGACGGCACGGAGGCCGCCGGCTTCGACGGCAAGGTCGAGCAGGACGAGATCGACGCCCGGGTGGAGCGCCTCACGGATCTCGTCGACGAGCTCGTGACGCAGCGCGCCGAGGACCGGGTGGGGGAGCAGGTCGCCGTGCTGGTGGAGTCGATCGGCGACGATGGAGTGGACGGCCGAGCCGAGCACCAAGGGCCCGACGTCGATGGGACGACCCGCCTGGTCGGCGCAAGCAATCGGCTCTCCGTCGGCGACGTCGTACGTGCCACGGTCATCGGCTCCGACGGCGCCGACCTCGTCGCCAAGGCGGCCGCGTGAGCGAGCCGGCCGTCGCCCCGAGTGCCTGGAACATCGCCAACGGGCTCACCATCCTGCGCCTGTTCCTCGTCCCGATCGTCGGGTGGCTGCTGCTGATCGACAACGGCGACAACGACGCGGCGCGGGTCGCGTCGTTCGTCGTGTTCGCCATCGCGATGGTCACCGACAAGGTCGACGGCGACCTGGCTCGGTCGCGCGGGCTGGTCACCGACTTCGGCAAGATCGCCGACCCCATCGCCGACAAGGCGCTGACGGGCACCGCACTTGTCGGGCTGTCGGTGCTGGGCGAGCTGCCCTGGTGGGTGACGATCGTCATCCTCGTCCGCGAGGTCGGCATCACCGTGCTGCGGTTCGCCGTCCTCCGCTACGGAGTGATCCCGGCCAACCGCGGCGGCAAGAGCAAGACCGCGCTGCAGGCGCTCGCGATCAGCCTCTACCTGCTGCCGCTACCGGACGCCTTCGACGTCGTGCGCGCGATCGTCATGGGGCTCGCGGTCATCGTCACGGTGATCACCGGGTTCGACTACGTACGACAGGCAGTCCGGTTGACCCGCGGCGCCCCCGATGCAAACTGAAGCGTTCGGCACGCGACACGCCTCGGCGTGCCGTGCGCAACGCTTCAGTTTGCGGGTTGCCCGCGGCTGACTCAGGCCGCCGCGGACACTGCCGGCTGGTCGGCGAACTGGGTGCGGTAGAGCTCGTTGTACATACCTCCGCGGGCAAGCAGCTCGGCATGCGTTCCGCGCTCCACGATGCATCCGCCGTCGACGACGATGATCTCGTCGGCGTCGCGGACCGTGGACAGCCGGTGCGCGACGACGAGGGACGTACGGCCCCGCAGCGCCTGTGCCAGCGCCTCCTGCACCGCAGCCTCGGACTCGGAGTCGAGGTGGGCGGTGGCCTCGTCGAGCACGACGACGGCAGGGGCCTTGAGCAGCAGTCGGGCGATTGCGAGCCGCTGCTTCTCGCCACCGGACAGCCGGTAGCCGCGGTCGCCGATCACCGTGTCGAGGCCGTCGGGCATCGCCTCGATGACTTCCCAGATGCGGGCGGCGCGGCACGCGGCGACGAGCTCATCCTCGGTTGCCTCGGGCCTGGCATAGAGCAGGTTGACGCGGATGGATTCGTGGAACATGTGCGCGTCCTGGCTGACCACCCCGACGGCGGTGCGGAGTGACGAGAGGGTCAGGTCGCGTACGTCTTCGCCGCCGACCCGCACCGCACCGCCGGTGACGTCGTACATGCGGGACACGAGCCCGGTGAGGGTCGACTTGCCGGCGCCGGACGGGCCAACGACGGCGATCATCTGCCCGGGCTCGGCGCGGAACGTCACGTCGCGCAGCACCGGCGTGCCGGGCTCGGCCGACAGGGTGGCCACCGACTCGAGCGAGGCGAGCGACACGTTGTCGGGCGACGGGTAGCCGAAGGCGACATGGTCGAACTCGACCGCGACGCCGCCGGTGTCGGTGAACAGTGGCCGGGCATCGGGCGACTCCGCCACCATCGGCTCGAGGTCGAGCACCTCGAAGACCCGCTCGAAGCTGACGAGCGCGGTCATCACGTCGACCTGCAGGTTGGACAGCGACATGATCGGGCTGTAGAGCCGCTGCAGGTAGGCCGCGAGGGCGACGAGCGTGCCGACGCCGATCGTGCCGCTGATGGCCAGCGCGCCACCGACGCCGTACACCAGCGCGGTGGACACCGCCGCCAGCAGGGACAGCGACACCATGAGAACGCTGCCGTAGACCGCCTGCGTCGCCGAGATGTCGCGCACCCGGCCGGCGCGCGCGGCGAACGAGGACGACTCCTCCTCGGGGCGGCCGAAGATCTTGACGAGCTGAGCTCCTGCGACGTTGAACCGCTCCTGCATCGTCTGGCTCATCGCGGCGTTGAGGTCGTAGCGCTCCTGCGCGATGGCGGCGAGCTTGCGGCCGACGGCCTTGGCCGGCAACAGGAAGAAGGGCAGCAGCAGCAGCGCGACGAGAGTCACCTGCCAGGACAGGGTCAACATCGCCGCGAGAACCATGGCGAGCGTGGCGATGCTGCTGACCACACTCGACAGCGTCGAGGTGAACGCCTGCTGGGCGCCCTGGACGTCGCCGTTCAGGCGGCTGACGAGGGCGCCGGTCTGGGTGCGGTTGAAGAACGCGAGCGGCATGCGCTGCACGTGGTCGAACACCTGGGTGCGCAGGTCGTAGACGAGGCCACCGCCGATGCGGGCGGACAGCCAGCGCTGCGCGAGGGTGGTCACCGCAGACGCGAGGGCAATGCCGACGGCGACGAGGGAGAGGGCGACGACGAGGCCGCGGTTGTTGCCGAGCACGCCGTCGTCGATGATGCGGGCGAGCAGCAGGGGAATGGCCGCGCCGAGCGCCGCGTCCACCAGGACGAGGCCCAGGAACACGCCGAGCTCACGGCGGTAGGGCTTGGCGAATCGCAGGATCCGGCGAACGGTGCCGGGGGCGAGCTGGTGGCGCTTCACGGAGTCGTCGCGCATGAACTGCTTCATCTGGCCACGGGGGTGCATAGGCGCCTCCTTCCATGTCAGTTCTCACTTGAACGTAATGCTGAGGTTACCTCAATAAGAGGCGGATGGGCAAATCGGCGCTAGACTCAGCGGCCGTGGCCACCAATGACGCCGCCGCCCTTGCCGATCAGCTCGCCTCGGTCACGAGGCGCCTGCGGCATGCTTCCCGGCGCGTCGTCGAGCCGCTGGGCCTCACGCACGGCCGCATGCGGGTGCTGCGGATGCTCAGTGGCGGCCCGCTGCGGGTCGGCGACCTGGCCGATCGGCTGGGCATCGCGGCGCGCTCGGCAACCCAGTTCGTCGACGAGCTCGAGGGCGAGGGCTTCGTCGTACGCGCCCCTGACCCAACCGACCGGCGAGCAACCCTCGTCGAGCTCACCGCCCGCGGCACGCGTGCCATGGCCAGCCTGCATGAGGCGTGGGAAGAAGAGGCGGCACGCCTGATCGGGCGCCTCACACCGGCCGAGCAGGCCGAGCTCGCGCGGATGCTGCGGGTGCTGATGGCCGGCGAGGAACGCGGGTGACCGTCGCGGACGAGCGTGCCCGCAGGGTGTGCCTCGTGATGGTCGGCGACGAGCTCCTCTCGGGACGGGTGACCGACACCAATTCCGTGTGGCTGGGTCGGTTCCTCGGCGATGCCGGGCTTTCAGTCCAGGGCACGTTCCACGCGGGCGACGACGTGACTGCCATCGTGGCGGCGGTGCGGCGCGCCTTGGAGGACGCCCCGTATGTGATCGTCTCCGGCGGTCTCGGACGCACCTCGGATGACCTGACGCGGGAAGCCCTGGCCCGGCTGCCCGGTGCGGCGAAGCCGCTGCCCAACCCGGTCGGCACCGAACCGGGAATCCGCCTCGATGTCGCAGGGGGAGTCGTTTTCGCAGTGCCGGGTGTGCCGCGCGAGATGCAGGCGATCGTGGCGGGGGATGTCATGGCGGAGCTGCGAGACCGAGCCGGACCGCTGCCGACCATCGTTGCGGGCTCGGTCGGCGTCGTCGGCGTCAGGGAGAGCGCCGTCGCCGAGCGGCTGCGCGACCTCGAGGCGAAGATCGACAGGGATCCGGGTACGAGGGTGAGCTACCTCGTCTCGCCCGGCTTGGTGGAGGTGCGCGTTCGGGTGGTCCGAGATGACGCGGCGACGGCCGGGCGAGACCTCGCGGCCTACGCGGCGCAGGCGCGTCGGGCCCTTGGCGACGACGCCTTCCAAGGCCCGAACCTCGCAGCGACGGTCACGGACCTGCTGCTCGAGGCCGGTGCGACCTGCGCCACAGCCGAGTCGCTGACCGGAGGCGCCCTGGCCGGCGCGCTGACCGCGCTGCCTGGGTCGTCGCGCATTTTTCGCGGCGGTGTTGTGGCCTACGCCACGGAGCTCAAGGGAGACCTTCTCGGGGTGCCCGCTGATCACCTAGCCCGGCATGGGCCGGTGCACGAGCAGACCGCGGCGCTCATGGCGGAGGGGGTGCGGGCACGCTGCCGGGCGACGTACGGCCTGTCGACGACGGGCGTGGCCGGCCCCGACCCGCAGGACGGCCTGCCGCCGGGCACGGTGCACGTGGCCGCCGCGGGTCCCGACGGCACGTCCGTACGGTCCCTGCGGCTGCATGGTGACCGGGCCACAATCCAGGCGCAGACAGTCGTCCACGCCCTCGACCTGGCTCGCCGGGTGATCGCGCCGGAATCTCTTTCGACATCCGTTCGTTAGCCCGGCATGGTGTCCACCATGCGTCGCTACTCCCAGCCTTCACGACTTCGAGCAGGTACCGTGGGAGCAGTCCCGGTGTCGTCCCGCATGCGGAAGGAGCAGCCCATGGTCCTCGTTCGACGGCTACTGGGCGACGTGCTTCGCCGCCAGCGCACCCGCCAGGGGCGCACGCTCCGCGAGGTCTCGACCACGGCTCGGGTGAGCCTGGGCTACCTGTCGGAGGTGGAGCGGGGGCAGAAGGAAGCGTCCTCCGAGCTCCTGGCTTCCATCTGCACGGCCCTCGACGTCCCGCTGTCGACCGTGATGCGCGAGGTCAGTGACGAGCTGGCCCGTGCCGAGCTCGCCGCCATCGGCGCGCTGGCCGAGGTTCGCGACGACCGGCACGAGGTGCACAACCGAGTCCGCGAGGTCGTCGCCGCCTGAGCTCGTCATTCGGCCGGTCCCGGCTGGCAGCGCGGGCACACGTACGTCGCGCGCTCTCGCTCGAGCCCTTGCATCTGGCGGTGGATCCGCTCGCCGCAGCGCGCGCAGGTCGTCTGGCGATAGACCCACGTGGGCCGTCGGCGGTCGCCGGTGACGACGCGGACGGCGTTGGTCTTGTTGGCCGCCAGCAGCCGATGGGCCAGGTCGACCAGCGCGTGCAGATCGCCGGCCGCGGACACCGGTGCAAACGGCGAGACACCGCGTAGGAAGCAGATCTCCGACTTGTACGCGTTGCCGACGCCGGCCATCACCTGCTGATCCAGCAACGCCTCGCCGAGCGGCCGATCAGGGTGCTCCGCGAGGCGGCGTACGGCCTCGTCCGGGTCCCAGTCGGGACCGAGCAGGTCGGGCCCGAGCGGCCCCACCGCACGCTCCTCGTCGGCACGGCGCACCACCTCGAGCACGGGCAGCCGCCAGCCCAGTGCCTGACGGGTCGGGTTCGCCAGTACGACGCGGATCTCCCACTCGCGTCCGGTGGGACGCCGCGCGGCCGCTGTGACCTGCCAGGAGCCATCCATGCCGAGATGGCTGTGGACGGTGAGATCCGGCTCGACCCGCACCAGCAGGTGCTTGCCGCGGGCGAGTGCCTGGGTGACGGCGCGCCCCGTGAGGTCGACAGTCGCATACCTCGGCACGCGGAAGTCGCTCGTCGTCAGCAGCTGCCCGGCTAACGCCTCGTGCAGCTGGTGGGCAGTGCGCCAAACGGTGTCGCCCTCGGGCATGGCGCCCATCGTGCCGCGTGTTCGGGACGCCTGCGGGGCTGCCGCGACGCTAGGCTGACAGGCGCTCGCCGACGCCAGGGTCCGAGCCTCGACTCTCCCGAGGGTAACCGGTAACGTTCTATACTGAAAAGACTGTTACCCATTGAGGGAGCGGCCCCATGTCGAGACGTCCCGGCACCCCGAGCATGCTGCGCGCCATCAATGAGCGCGCCGCGCTCGGCCTGCTGCTCGACAATGGCCCGCTCACCCGCACCGAGCTGGGCGAGCTCACCGGCCTGTCCAAGGTGACGGCGTCGCAGCTGCTCACGTCCCTGCAGAGCCGTGGACTGGTCGACGTCGTGGGTGCCCAGTCCGCCGGACGCGGCCCCAACGCCGAGGTCTACGGCGTCGTCCCCAGTGCCGCTTACGCGGCCGCGCTCGACATCGGCCCGCACCACGTGACGGCGGCCATCTGCGACGTCACCGGGGCGCTCGTGAGCGAGGTCGGCATCGACGTCTCCGATGCGGAGGACCCCGCGCAGGTTGTGCGGTCCGGCGTCGTCAAGGCGACCCGCAAGGCCGGGCTCAAGCTGGACGACCTGCACGAGGTCGTCATCGGAACTCCGGGTCTGGTCGACCCGACCACGGGCGACGTCGAGTTCGCGTTCAACCTGCCCGAGTGGCACGCGGGTCTGCGACAGACGCTCGAGCGCGGGCTGCGCCGGCCGGTCATCATCGAGAACGACGTCAACCTCTCCGCCGTGGCTGAGCAGCATGAGGGTGCCGCCCGAGGAGTCGAGGACTTCGTGCTGTTCTGGGTCGGCGGTGGCCTCGGCATGGCCGTCGTGCTCGGCGGCCGCCTGCATCGCGGCAGCGCCGGCGCGGCAGGCGAGATCGGCTACCTCCCGGTGCCAGGCGTGCCGCTGCCCACGAGCGTGTCGCGACCACACAAGGGTGCGTTCCAGCGCCTCGTCGGTGCCGACGCCGTCGCCGACCTGGCTCGCGAGCACGGGCTCACCGCACGCGACGCCGGAGACGCCGTGCGCGAGGCGGCCGCCAGCAACGCCGGTGGCGCTGCGTTCCTCAACGAGCTTGCCCAGCGGCTCGCGGTCGGTGTCGCTGCGATCTGCGCTGTCGTCGACCCTGGTCTCGTCGTCCTCACCGGCGAGATCGGCCGTGCCGGCGGCGAGAAGCTGGCCGAGCGCATCGCGACCGAGGTCGGTCACCTGGCGCCGGTCAGCCCGCGGGTCGTCCCGACCGAGACGGGCGAGCAGCCCGTGCTCCGTGGGGCACTGCTGACCGGGCTGGCGCACGCGCGGGCGGCGCTCTTCGCGGCGACGGAGCAGCCGCCGAACGGCGGATGAGCTGTCGGGTGCCGCCCTGGCGCGGGTCTGACACCTAGGCTTGGCCCGGAGCAGCGACGAGATCTGCTCCGGCTGGAGAAGGTGTGGCGACGCACGCATCGCAGGACCCGTGGTCGCCGGGCGAGCCCAGCCGGTGGCCCGACTCGGTCGACGACCGGGCGTTCCGGGACGCGATGGCGCGACTGGGCAGCGGAGTCTGCGTCCTCACGACGCTTGATCTGGTCGGCCGCGACTGCGGGCTGACGATGACGGCCGTCGCCTCGCTCAGCCTCGAGCCGCCGCTCGTCGTCGCCGCCGTACGGCATGGCAGCTTCATCCACGACGCGCTGTCCGTGGCCGATGGCTGGGCCCTCACGATCCTCGCGGACGACCAGCTCGACCTGGCTCGGTATGCGTCGCGACACCGCTACCCGACCGATGCCGACGACTTCGGCGCGTGGCAGACCGTACGCGCCAGAGGGTCCGGGGCGCTCGTGTTCTCCGGGGGAATAGCCGCGGTCGACTGCGTCCCGCATCTGCTGGTCGACGCCGGAGACCACACGCTCGCGGTCGGGCGGGTCGTGTCGACGGCGTTCCCGAGCCTCGGCAAGACACCGCTGCTGCACGTCGACAGGAAGTGGTACCGACCGGGCGACGAGCTGCACTAGGGCCGGGTGCCGCGCTGTCGGACCATGTACCTGCCTGGGTCGTCCAGCGGCGTGAAGCCGAGCTGCGCATAGAGCGGGTGCGCGTCGGCGGTCGCGAGCATCCACCGGCGAAGCCCAGTGAGCTCGGGGTGGTCGAGCAGCCAACCCACGAGGAACCGGCCGAGCCCGCGACCCTGGTGGTCCGGCAAGACGAACACGTCGGCCAGCCAGGCGAACGTCGCACGGTCCGTCACTGCCCTGGCGTAGCCGACCTGCGCACCGTCCGGCGCGTACAGACCGACACTCAGCGACCCGGCGGCCGCCCGCTCCACGACGTCGCGGCCGACACCGGGACTCCAGTAAGAGGTGCTGAGAAACCCGTGTACGACGTCGAAGTCGAGCAACGCCGGATCGTCGCTGACCAGGTATCCGTCGTCGCGCGCCTGCTCCACGGTCGCCGACCCTAGCGACTTTCAGCTGCGCAGCCGAAGCCCGCGCGGTGTCTGGTGGAACCCGGCTCGCGCAAGCGCCTGGCCGAGGGGCGTGTCGAGCACGGCCGTGCCATCAGCCCGCTCGACGTCGAGGCGGCCAAGCGCGCCGTCGCGCACGGCGAGGGCCAGCGCATCGGCCGCGGGCTGCAAGTGTTTGGAGTCATCGCCTGATGACTCGAAAGAGAGCAGGGTGCGTCCACCGCGCTCGACGTAGAGGACGAGCTCTCCGCTGCACAGCACGACGAGCGCGCCCGCCTTGCGCCCGCGGTCGGTGGCCACCCTCGGCGCGATCCGGCCAGGGGAGCGCGGCGCCGTAGGGGTTGGCCGGGTCGGTCGCCGCGAGGACCAGGGCCGGTGTGGACTCTCCGGCCAGGCCGCGCAGCCGGTCGACCGCGCCGGGGAGAGCGAACTGTGCAGCGCCGAGGCCGGCCACGAAGTAGCCCCGCCGGCAACGGCCAGACTCCTCGAACGCTGACAGCACCTTGTAGGCGGCCGCGAAACCGCCCGGAGTGCGCTCGGCCACCACCGCGCCGCGGGTCAGTACGCCGTGCCGATCGAGCAGCGACTCCGCGGCCGCGTGCGCACGCCTCGTCGGGTCGTCGTCGCGTTGCGGCACCGCGGACCAGCGACCGGCTGCCAGTGGCGGTCCGGTGCGCGTCGGCAGCCGCGGGCGCCGCCCACCGTAGCGGCTGCGCACCGGCGTCGGCCGCCCGCGATGCGCACCACGGCCGCCGGCGATCAGCGTGCGCAGCGGCGCCAGGGTGTCGTTGGTGACGTGCCCCGCCCACAGGAGATCCCAGAGGGCGGTGACGACGGCTGGGTCGTCGGTTGCACCCACCGCGTCGGACAGCTGGCGGAAGAAGTAGGCACCGCCGGTGGCCAGCGTGTCGATGACCGCCTGGTGCAGCGGCGCGGCCTCGAAAGACGGGTCGACATCGGGCAGCGTGAGCGGCGCGGTCTCGGCGGAGTGCAGCGACACCCAGCCATCGCTGCCCGGCAGAGCCCCGTGGCCCACCCACACGACCTCGCCGGCCGCCATGAGCTCGTCGAGCCACGCAGGGGAGTAGTCGGCAACGCGGGCAGGCAGCACTAGCCGCTCGAGCGCGCTGGCGGGCACCGCCGCCCCGGCCAGCTGCTCGACCACCCGGAGCAACCCGTCAACGCCGCGCAACCGGCCGCCGACGTGCTGCCAGGCCGGCAGGAACCGCCCGAGTGTCGATTGCTCTGTCGGCTCGACCTCTTTCCGCAGCGCGGCGAGCGACCGGCGCCGCAGCATGCGCAGGACCTCGGTGTCGCACCACTCCGTGCCGGCGCCACCGGGCCGGAACTCTCCTTCGACCACCCGACCGGCCGCCGCGAGTCTGTGCAGAATCCCGAGCACCACGGCCACGCCGAGCCCTAGGCGGGTGGCGACATCCGTGGCGGCGAACGGCCCATGGGTGCGGGCGTAGCGGCTCACGAGATCGCCCAGCGGATCAGGCACCGGCTCGGTGAACGCCTCGGGGACCCCGACTGGCAGGGCCACGCCAAGCGCGTCACGCAGTCGACCGGCATCCTCGATCGCCGCCCACCGCTCGTCACCCGCGATGCGGACTCGGATCAGCCGACGGGCCGCAGCCAGCTCGACCAGCCACTCACCCGCGTTTACGGGCGACGCGCAGCGGTCACGCACCTCGTCGGCGGTGACCGGACCGAGAAGCCGTACGAGATCTGCGACGCCCTCCATGTCACGCGCCTGCCGATCCGGCGCGGTGCGCTCGAGCTCGGCTTCGGTGCGCAAGAGCACCTCGGCGTCGAGCAGCTCGCGCAGCTCGGCACGACCCAGCAGCTCGGCCAGCAGCGCGGAGTCGAGGGTGAGGGCTTGCGCGCGACGCTCGGCGAGCGGGGCATCTCCCTCGTACATGAAGGACGCGACGTAGCCGAACAACAGTGATCGGGCGAACGGCGACGGCTGCGGCGTCTCCACCTCCACGACCCGGACATGGCGCGCGCTCACATCGCGCAGCAGCGAGACAAGCGCGGGAAGGTCATAGACGTCCTGCAGGCACTCGCGCACCGTCTCGAGCACGATCGGGAACGTCCCGAATTTGCTGGCCACCTCGAGGAGCTGCGCGCTGCGCTGGCGCTGCTGCCAGAGGGGAGTCCGCCGTCGTGGGTCGCGCCGCGGCAGCAGCAAGGCACGGGCGGCGGCCTCCCGGAACCGCGAGGCGAACAGCGCTGACGCACCAACCTCAGCGGTGACGAGCTCTTCCACCTCGTCGGGGTCGAGGGCGACCAGGTCGGCACCGGGCAGCTCGTCGCCGCCGTCGCTCATGACGTCGGGCAGCCGGAAGACCATGCCGTCGTCGGAGTGCACGGCCTGGACATCGACGCCGTAGCGCTCGCGCAGCCGCGCCCCGACGGCCAGCGACCATGGCGCGTGCACGCGGGCGCCGTACGGCGAATGGACGACCAAGCGCCAGTCGCCGAGCTCGTCGCGGAACCGTTCGACCAGGATCGTGCGGTCGGTGGGCAGGTGCCCGGTGGCCTCCCGTTGCTCGGCAAGGTAGGCGAGCAGGTTGTCGACCGCCCACGCGTCGAGCCCGGCGCCGCCCACGCGCTCGCGCGCGCTTTCGTCGGGCAGACCGCCGACCTCGCGGACGAACGCGCCGATCGCCTTGCCCAGCTCGGCCGGCCGGCCCGGGGTGTCGCCCTTCCAGAACGGCAGGCGGCCCGGCTGGCCCGGCGCTGGTGACACGAGGACCCGGTCGTGCGTGATGTCCTCGATGCGCCACGAGGTGGTGCCGAGGGTGAACACGTCGCCGACGCGCGACTCGTACACCATCTCCTCATCGAGCTCGCCCACCCGCGCGGCACGCTCGCTGCCCACGAGGAACACGCCGAACAGCCCGCGGTCGGGGATCGTCCCGCCGCTCGTCACCGCCAGTCGCTGCGCACCCGGTCGCCCGGTGACGGTCCCCGCCACGCGGTCCCAGACCAGCCGTGGCCGCAGCTCGGCGAACTCATCACTCGGGTAGCGCCCGGAGAGCAGGTCGAGCACCGAGTCGTAGGCGGACTGGGGCAAGGTCGCGAACGGATAGGCACGACGGGCAAGCGCGAGCAGCTCGTCGACCGGCCACTCGTCCATGGCGACCATGGCGACGACCTGCTGGGCGAGGACGTCGAGGGGGTTGCGGGGGACCGCGAGCTCCTCGATGAGCCCGGCCTGCATGCGCTCGACAACGACAGCGGTCTGCACGAGGTCGCCGCGGTATTTGGGGAAGAGCACACCATGCGACACCGCGCCCACCTGGTGCCCGGCACGGCCGACACGCTGCAGCCCGCTCGCCACGGACGGAGGTGCCTCCACCTGGACGACGAGGTCGACCGCCCCCATGTCGATGCCGAGCTCGAGCGAGCTCGTGGCGACCACGGCAGGCAGCCGCCCCGCCTTGAGGTCCTCCTCGATCAGGGCTCGCTGCTCCTTGCTGACCGAGCCGTGGTGTGCGCGGGCCAGCAGTCCCGGCACCCCGCGCGCGGCGCCGGCCTGCGCCATGGTCTGTGCGGGTGCCAAGGAGCCGGCAGGGTCGAGGGTCTCCCCAGACTCGCGCTCGTGGGCGATCTCGTTGAGGCGCGCCGTCAGCCGCTCCGCGAGCCGTCGCGAGTTGGCGAACACGATGGTCGACCGATGCGCCTGCACCAGGTCGGCAACGCGTTCCTCGACGTGCGGCCAGATGGACGCGTGCGCGTTGGGATCGACGCCCTCGAGCGGTGGCGCCGTCGCAAGATCGGCGAGGTCCTCGACCGGCACCACGACGTCGAGCCGCATCTCCTTGTCGCTCGGTGGGGTGACCACCTCGACGGCGCGACCCCCGGACAGGAACCTCGCCACCTCGTCGACCGGACGCACCGTCGCGGACAGCCCGATGCGCTGGGCCGGCTCGGGCAGCAAGGCGTCAAGGCGCTCGAGGGAGAGCGCAAGATGCGCACCGCGCTTGGTGCCGGCGACGGCGTGCACCTCGTCGACGATCACCGAACGCACACCGCGTAGCGCCTCTCTCGCCTGCGACGTGAGGATGAGGAAGAGCGACTCCGGGGTGGTGATGAGCACGTCGGGTGGCCGACGGCCGAACCGCCGCCGCTCATCGGCGGGGGTGTCGCCGGATCGTACGGACACCGCGACGTCCGGCTCGGGCACGCCGAGTCGCGCCGCGGCCTGGCGCATGCCGTTGAGCGGCGCCCGGAGGTTGCGCTCGACGTCGACGGCGAGGGCCTTGAGGGGCGACACATAGAGCACCCGGCAGCGCTGCATCGGGTCTTCCGGAGGTTGCTCGGTGGCGAGCCGGTCAAGCGCCCACAGAAACGCCGCCAGCGTCTTGCCCGACCCTGTCGGTGCGACGACAAGGGAGTGCCGCCCGGCCGCGATCGCGCGCCACGCACCTTCCTGGGCAGCGGTGGGCGTGGCGAAGGCCCCGGAGAACCAGGCCCTGGTCGCCGGTGCGAACAGCTCGAGCACATCGCCCATGTCCGCCATCCTGCCCTGTAGCCCCGACAGTTCCTCGGCGGGCCGCGGCAGGAGAGGTGCCCGAGAAACCCGTTTCGTACGTGTCGGTGCACCCCGATAACGTCGAGCCCGTGCCCCCTGCCAACGAATCGCTGATCCATGCCCGCGGCCTCACCAAGCGGTTCGGTGACTTCGTCGCCGTCGACGGCATTGACGTCGATGTCGCGCGTGGCGAGGCCTTCGGCTTCCTCGGACCCAACGGCGCCGGCAAGAGCTCGACCATGCGCATGATCGGCTGCGTCTCACCGACCTCGGCCGGCACACTGCGCATCCTGGGGATGGACCCGGCGACCCAGGGCCCGCAGATCCGGGCTCGCCTCGGAGTGGTTCCGCAGGAGGACACCCTCGATCTCGAGCTGACAGTGGCCGAGAACATCCAGATCTACGGGCGCTACTTCGGTCTGTCCCGTGCGGAGGTGCGGGGGCGGGCGCGTCAGCTCCTGGAGTTCGTCCAGCTCTCCGACAGGGCAGCGGAGCGGGTGGAGTCGTTGTCGGGCGGCATGAAGCGGCGCCTGACCATTGCGCGCTCCCTCGTCAACAACCCCGAGGTCCTGCTGCTCGACGAGCCGACCACCGGTCTGGACCCGCAGGCGCGGCACGTCTTGTGGGACCGGCTGTTTCGGCTCAAGCAGCGCGGCGTCACGCTGGTGCTCACGACGCACTACATGGACGAGGCCGAGCAGCTGTGCGACCGGCTCGTGGTGATGGACAAGGGCAGCATCGTCGCCGAGGGCTCGCCGGCCGACCTCATTGCTGCGCACGCCACCCGCGAGGTCGTCGAGCTCCGGTTCCACCCCGATGACCATGAGGCGATGGCCGACAAGCTGGCCGGTCTTGGTGAGCGTACGGAGACGCTGCCCGACCGGCTTCTCGTCTACACCGACGACGGTGAGGCGATCCTGGTGCAGGTCGAAGCCACCGACGTGAGGCCCGTCAGCACTCTCGTGCGGCGCAGCACCCTGGAGGACGTCTTCCTGCATCTCACGGGCCGGACGCTGGTCGACTGATGGAGCTCACGCTGCGCGCGTTCGAGCACTGGCTGTTCCAGTACCGCCGGGTCTGGCGCGGCACGGTGATCTCGGGGTTCGTGCTGCCGTTCATGACGCTGGCCGGCATGGGCCTCGGACTCGGATCGTTCATCGACGACCGCGCGGGCCCGGACGCGCTCGGCGGAGCCAGCTATCTGGCCTTCATCGCGCCGGGGCTCCTCGCGGCGACGGCCATGATGGCGGCAGCCTTCGAGTCCACCTACCCGGTGCTCGGGTCGATCAAGTGGGACCGCGTCTACTACGCGATGCTGGCCACTCCGCTGCGTGCGCGCGACGTCGCCCTGGGCCACCTCAGCTGGGTGGGTGCGCGGTTGTTTGTCGTGTCCGCGTTCTACCTGCTGGTGATCGCGCTGTTCGGAGCGGTCGAGTCATGGTGGGGCGTGCTTGCCATCCCTGCGGCGACGCTCACCGGACTCGCTTTCGCCGCACCGATCTTCGCGTTCTCGGCGAGTGTCGAGCGTGACTCCGGGTTCGCGCTGATCTTCCGCTTCGTGGTGACCCCGATGTTCTTGTTCTCCGGCACCTTCTTCCCTGTCTCGCAGCTGCCGCTGCTGCTTGAGTACGTCGCGTACGTGACACCGCTGTGGCACGGTGTCGAGCTCTGTCGAGGCATGACGCTGGGCGAGATCGGCTTCACGGCGGCCGTCGGCCACACTGCCTACCTCGGCCTGTGGGTCGTCGTCGGCGGCTGGCTTGCCCTGCGTGCGTTCCGTCGCCGGCTGGTCGTGTGAGGGACACCTGTGGCTACTGTGCTCACGCGCATCACTCCATTGCCGCCGCCGAAGGCCAGGTCGTGGCGGCTCATCGAGCGCAACTTCCTCGTCTACCGACACGACTGGCTCGTCTTCGTCAGTGGCTTCTTCGAGCCGCTGTTCTACCTGCTGTCGATCGGTGTCGGCGTGTCTGCGCTGGTCGGCGACTTCCCGGCACCCAACGGCGAGCTCATCAGCTACACCGAGTTCGTCGCGCCGGCGATGCTCGCGACCGCGGCCATGAACGGCGCCATCTTCGACGCCACCTACAACGTGTTCTTCAAGCTGAAGTACGTGAGGACCTACGACGCCCTGCTGGCGACCCCGATGGGGCCACGAGAGGTGGCATGGGGCGAGGTCACCTGGGCGCTGCTCCGCGGTGCGATCTACTCCCTGGCGTTCTTCGTCGTCATGGTGGCCCTGGGTCTGGTCGGCTCGTGGTGGGGACTGCTTGTCCCGCTCGCCGCGGTGCTGATCGCGTTCGCCTTCGCCGGGGCGGGCATGGCCGTGACGACGTGGATGCGCAGCTGGCAGGACTTCGAGTTCATCGGCCTGGTCACGCTGCCGCTGTTCCTGTTCTCCGCCACGTTCTACCCGCTGTCGTCTTACCCCGACCCTATCCAGACGGTCGTACAGGTGACCCCGCTCTACCAGGGGGTCGCCCTCTGCCGGGCGCTGACGACGGGCGCCGTCGAGCCGGAGCTCTTGCTGCATGCCGGATATCTCGCGGTGATGGGCGCAGTCGGCATGTCGATCGCATCTCGGCGACTCGGGCTGCTGCTGCTCAAATGAAGGGGATACTGACGCGGTGCGACTGACGGACTTCTGGGCGCGGATGGAGCGACATCTGGGTCCGACCTATGCCCGTACGTGGGCACGCGACCAGTCGATCACGCAGCTCGGGCACCGCACTGTGGTGGAGGCGCTGGACGCCGGCGAGGAAACCAAGACCGTTTGGCGTGCCGTCGCCGCCTATCTAGAGCTGCCAAACAGTGAACGCTGACACGCGGAGCGCGGCGACCGAGCTCGAGGTTGCCGCCGTCCAGCGGCAGACCATGGGCGTGCTCGTCGGCAGCCAGATCCTGGGCGGCGTCGGGGTAGCGGCGGGCGTCACCGTGGGCACCCTGCTGGCATCCGATGTGCTGGGTCGCGAAGACCTGGCCGGGCTGGTGCCGTCGGCCGGCGTGATGGGCTCGGCGTTGCTGGCACTACCCGCCGCGCGTCTTGCCGTGTCGCATGGGCGGCGGGCGGGGCTCACGTTCGGCTACGGGATTGCGGTGGTCGGCGCTGCCTTGGCAGTCGCGTCGGCGCAATGGAAGAGCTTCCCGCTGCTGCTGCTGGCCAGTGCGTTGTACGGGGGTGGCACCACGGCCACCTCGCAGTCCCGGTTCGCCGCGGCCGATCTCGCGGAGCCGCTGCATCGCGGTCGCGCGCTGTCCATCGTCGTGTGGGCCACCACGATCGGCGCGGTCGTGGGCCCCAACCTGGTCGGCTTCGGGGGCGTGGTCGGTGAGGCTGTCGGCGTCGAGAAGCTCGCGGGTCCCTACATCGTGGGTGGCGTGGGGATGGCGCTGGCGACGCTGATGATCTGGCTGCTGCTACGTCCCGACCCGTTGGTGCTGGCCCGCCGGCTTGCCGGGACGCGTGACGGGGCGGCTGCGACTCCCGTACGCCGGCATGGTGTTCTTCGTCAAGGGCTTGCGGCCGCGTCTCACTCGCCTGCTGCGTTGCTGGGCCTGGGTGCGCTCGCTGTCGCACACACGACCATGGTCTCGGTGATGGTCATGACCCCGATCCACATGGACCACGGCGGTGCGTCTCTGCAGGTGATCGGGTTGGTGATCAGCGGACACATCCTGGGGATGTTCGCCCTGTCGCCGGTCGTCGGCTGGGCGGCCGACCGGTTCGGGCGGGTGCCGGTGATCGTGGTCGGGGGAGTGCTCTTGCTGGCGGCGACGGCGCTGGCGGGCACGTCCGATCCTGGGGCCTCGCCAAGGCTCTCGCTGGGGCTGTTCGTGCTGGGCCTGGGCTGGTCGTGCTGTCTGGTGGCGGGCTCGACCCTGCTGACCGATGCGGTCAGTGTCGAGGACCGGCCGACGGTGCAGGGCGCGTCCGACCTGCTGATGGGGCTGGCGGCCGGTCTTGGCGGCGCGCTCGCCGGCGTGGTTGTCGGTGTCTTCGGCTATGGGCCGCTCAACGCGGGAGCAGCAGCGCTGGTCGGCGGGTTGCTGGTGGTCACATCGATCCCGGCGTGTCGTGCCGTGTCGAACAACCGTTCGAGGTAATGTCCACATCGTATGGATCGGCTCCTCGGCTTTCCACAGGTGCGCGCGGCGCCCGGTGTTCTGTCGGGGGTTCCCCCTAGCGTTCAGGCGTGACGACACGACGTTCCCGGGCCACCACTCCGGCCCGCCGACCACAGGTGGCATCCATGGCAGTTTCCGCGGATCGCGACAAGGCTCTCGACACCGCACTCGCTCAGATCGAGCGGGCATTCGGCAAGGGCTCGGTCATGCGGCTCGGCGACGAGGTCCGCGCCCCGATCGAGGTGATCCCGACGGGCTCCATCGCGCTCGATGTGGCGCTCGGCATCGGCGGTCTGCCCAGGGGTCGCGTGGTGGAGATATACGGTCCGGAAGCTAGTGGAAAGACGACCGTGGCCCTGCACGCGGTCGCCAATGCGCAGAAGGCGGGCGGCATCGCGGCGTTCATCGACGCCGAGCACGCCCTCGACCCGGAATATGCGCAGAAGCTCGGCGTCGACACCGATGCGCTGCTCGTGTCGCAGCCCGACACCGGTGAGCAGGCGCTCGAGATCGCCGACATGCTGATCCGCTCCGGCGCGATCGACATCATCGTCATCGACTCGGTGGCGGCGCTCGTGCCGCGGGCCGAGATCGAGGGCGAGATGGGCGACAGCCACGTCGGCCTGCAGGCGCGACTGATGAGCCAGGCGCTGCGAAAGATCACCGGCGCGCTCAACAACTCCGGCACGACCGCGGTCTTCATCAACCAGCTGCGGGAGAAGATCGGTGTCATGTTCGGATGTGCCTCCTATGGCACACGTGTGACGCTGGCTGACGGTACCCAGGAGAAGATTGGCAAGATCGTCAACCAGCGCATGGACGTTGAAGTCCTCTCCTACGACCCTGACTCCGACCGAGTGATCCCACGCAAGATCACCAATTGGTTCGACAATGGAAATGCTGAGCGATTCCTGCAGTTCACCGTGGCGAAGTCGGGTGGCAACGGGCGAGCTCAGTTCGCCTTGACCGAGAACCACATGGTCCGCACCCCAGGCGGGTGGCGGCACGCCGGTGAGCTGATCGCAGGGGATCGCGTCGTCATCGCCGAGGAGCTACGACTTTCAGCCCAACAATGGCAGGTCGTCCTCGGCGGGCTCCTTGGGGATGGTGCGCTCTCGCCGAATCCACATGGCCGATCGGGTGTTCGGTTCCGCATGGGCCACGGCGTCAAGCAGGTTGACTATCTCGACTGGAAGGCCTCGCTGCTCGGAAACATCAAGCAAACCCGCAGAACTAATGCCAAGGACGCGGCGTTTGTCGATCTGACGCCCTTAACGGAACTTGGCGAGTTGCGGGAGGTTGTCTACTTCGGCGACGGCAAGAAGCACATCACCGAGGAGTACATCAAGGCACTCACTCCGCTGGCTCTCGCCATCTGGTACATGGACGATGGCTCCTTCACACTCCGCTCCAAAGGGGCGCAGGAGCGTACGACGGGTGGTAGCGGGCGCATCGATATCTGTGTCGAGGCCATGAGCCCGGGGTCCCGGGTCCGGCTCAGGGACTATCTTCGGGACAACCACGGGCTCGACGTGAAGTTGATCCAACGCGGGTCACTGAAGAGCAACGTCCTGCTGTTCTCGACGGCTGCGTCCGCGCAGTTCCAAGAGCTGGTCGCGCCCTACATCCACCCTTCGATGGACTACAAGCTCCTGCCGCGGTTCCGGGGGCAGTTCGCTGTCACACCAGAGTTCGTCGAGCCAGAAATGCGCCCAGTTCCGGCACGGATCCTCGACATCCATGTGAAGCCGCGGACCAAATCGATGCGTCGATTCGACATCGAGGTCGAAGGCACCCATAACTACTTCGTCGACGGCGTGATGGTGCACAACAGTCCCGAAACGACCACCGGTGGCCGAGCATTGAAGTTCTACTCGTCGGTCCGGCTCGACGTCCGGCGCATCGAGACGCTCAAGGACGGCACCGAGTCGGTCGGCTCGCGCACTCGGGTCAAGGTCGTCAAGAACAAGGTGTCTCCGCCGTTCCGGCAGGCCGAGTTCGACATCCTCTTCGGCCAGGGCATCAGCCGCGAGGGCGGCCTGATCGACATGGGGGTCGAGCACGGCATCGTTCGCAAGGCCGGCGCTTGGTACACCTACGAGGGCGACCAGCTCGGCCAGGGCAAGGAAAATGCGCGGGCCTACCTGCGCGACAACCCCGACATCGCGGCCGAGATCGAGAAGAAGATCAAGGAAAAGCTGGGCATCGGCCCGCGGGTCGACGCACCGGCCGCCGAGCCCGAGGTCGACTTCTAAGCCGCATCCGGTGTTCGAGGAGAAGTACGCGGCGTCGGAGAGCGACGGCCCACCGGCCGAACCCGAGTCGGCCGCTCGGTCGATCGTTCTGCGCCAGCTCACTCGCGGCCCACGCACGCGGGCACAGCTGGCGGCGACACTCGGCCGCCGCGGTGTCCCCGACGAGGCGGCGTCGACGGTGCTTGACCGCTTCGCCGAGCTGGGGCTGATCGATGACGAGTCGTTTGCCGAGGCGTGGGTCGAGTCTCGGCACGCGGGCCGCGGGTTGGCACGGCGAGCGCTCGCCCAGGAGCTGCGAGTTCGAGGAGTCGACGGCGCCGTGGTCGATGCGGCGGTCGATGGCCTGACCGCTGACCAGGAGGCCGACACCGCTCGCCGACTCGCCCGACGCAGCCTCGCCGCCACCCGGGGGCGTGACTGGCAGACCCGTGTCCGACGGGCGACGGGGCAGCTCGCCCGCAAGGGCTATGGGGCGGCCCTCGCTTACCGGGTGGTGCGCGAGGAGCTCGATGCTGAGGGTGAGGCTCGGGCGGCCGATGCTTTGGCGTCGGTGGAGCCAGAGGTCGACCTGACAGCGGAGTGACCGCTGGCAGGTGCAAGGTCTTATGCACAGATGCGGTTAGGTCTGGGTTCCGACGGCTCGTGCTGATAGAATCGAACACATGTACGAAGGCTAGCGGCACTCCGGCGCCCCCGCGTGGGGTTGAGAGCCCGGCTGTGCTGTCTACGGCCGAGCTGAGCTGGGCTGGTCGACCGGCTGTCCCGTCCTCGACTCCGGCGTGGATGACGCGGAGCGGATCGAGCAGATCCGGGCCCTGGAGATGATCAAGTCGGCGTGTGCGGCGGCGCAGGCCCGGGTGACGGTGGGGTTCGCCGATTCGCAGCGGGCCGCCCAGCAGGCGGCCGGGGTGAAGGCCTCTGAGCTGGGCCGCGGCGTCGGCTGCCAGGTCGCGTTGGCGCGGCGGGACAGCGCGAGCCGGGGCGGCCGGCACCTTGGGCTGGCTGAGGCGTTGGTGCACGAGATGCCGCACACGTTGGCCGCGCTGGAGGCCGGGCTGGTCAGTGAGTGGCGGGCCACGATCGTGGTCCGCGAGACCGCGTGTCTGTCGGTCGAGCACCGCCGCCAGGTCGACGAGGAGTTGGCCGACCGGCTGCCGCGGCTGGGTGATCTGCAGGTCGAGCGGCAGGCCCGGGCGGCCGCCTATCGGCTCGACCCGGCCGCGTTTATGCGCCGGGTGCGTGGTGCGGTGGCCGATCGGCGGGTGACCTGCCGGCCGGCGCCGGACACCATGGCCCGGCTGTCCGGGTTCCTGCCGGCCGCGCAGGGGGTGGCCGCCTACGCCGCGCTGCGGCGGGCCGCCGACGCGCTCAAGGCGCAGGGCGACGAGCGCAGCCGTGACCAGATCATGGCCGACGAGTTCGTTTCCCGCCTCACCGGACGGGCCGACGCCGAGGCCGACGTCGAGGTCAACCTGATCGTGACCGACACGACGCTGTTCGGCGGCGATGACGAGCCCGCCGTGTTGGAGGGCTATGGGCCGATCCCGGCCGCGCTGGCCCGCGCGGATGGTGCGGGACAGCACCTGCTCGGTGTGGGTGCGGCGGCTCTACACCCGCCCCGGCGATGGCGCGTTGGTCGGCATGGACTCGCGGCGGCGGGTGTTCCCCGAGGCGTTGCGCCGGTGGCTGGTCGTCCGCGACCAGACCTGCCGCACCCCGTGGTGTGACGCGCCGATCCGGCACGTCCGACCACATCACGTCTCGGCCGCCGATGGCGGCGAGACCAGTGTGCGGAACGGGCAGGGGTTGTGTGAGGCGTGCAACTACGCCAAGTCGATGCCCGGCTGGTCGGCCCGTGCGGTCGAGGAGGACACCGGACAGGTCGAGACCACCACCCCGACCGGGCACACCTACACCAGCCACCCGCCACCGCTGCCCGGCACGCCCCGCTGGCGGACCGCCGACGGCCCGACCTCATCTACGGATCCGAGCTCGAACACCGCCTCCGCGCCATGCTGCTCGACGCCGCCTGACCCGCCGGTTGCGCCGCGATACCGCGACACGCCGGCCCTGAGCACCCCCTCGCCTTGACCCCCCTCGTTACCGATTTGTAGCCTCAGGGGTGAGGAAGGGATAACTCCGCGGCACGCGGATTTTGGATAGCTCAAGGCACTGACACGTAGGCACGATCGACGACCGACCGGTCGCTTCGTACTTCTGGACACCGGGACCAGGCCCGACAGCTCGGGCCGGGGTTGACGGCGAGGAGGGCCGTCGTGAGCACCGCGCCACGCGCGGTGCCTGTTGGGCTACCCAAGCCCGTGCCGCGCAGGAGTCCCTTCCGACAGAGTGCGCCCGCTCAGGGCGCCGCCGGGAGGGAGCGCGAGCGTGGGTATGTCAGGTGCTGAATTGCTCCTCCTCGGACTGCTGATCGTTCTGATCGGCGGCGTCGGGCTGCTTGCCTACACCGCGCTCCGGCGCAACGGGTCTGGGTCGCGCGTCGCCGCCCTCGAGGCTGAGCGGTCCCAATTCCTGGCCCAGCGCGAGGCCGAGCGCGCGACCCTCCAGCGCAACGCCGACGAGATCATCCAACGGGCCAACGACGAGGCCGAGAACCGTCGACGCCAGGCCGACCAGCTGTCGGCCCATGCCCGCCAGCTCCGCGAGACCACCGAGGTCGAGATCGGCTCCCAGCGAGACGCGCTGTCCGCGCGTCAGGCCGACCTCGACCGCCGTGATCGCCGGCTCGCCGAGCGTGAGGAACGGCTCGACACCGAGGCCCGCACCATCGACGAGCGCACCCAGGAGCTCGCCGACATCGCCGCCGACATCGAACGCAAGACGATCGAGCTCAAGGACGTCGAGGAGGACCGTCGCCTCATCCTCGAGCGCACCGCGAGCCTCACCGCCGACCAGGCCAAGGCCGAGCTCATCTCGTCGATCGAGAAGCAGGCCAAGCGCGAGGCCGCCCTGACGGTCCGAGACATCGAGAAGGATGCCCAGGACGAGGGCGACACCCGTGCCCGCAAGATCATCACGCTGGCGATCCAGCGCCTCGCCTCCGAGCAGACCGCCGAGTCCGTCGTCTCGGTCCTGCACCTGCCGGGCGACGAGATGAAGGGCCGCATCATCGGCCGCGAGGGCCGCAACATCCGGACGTTCGAGCAGGTCACCGGTGTCAACCTGATCATCGACGACACGCCCGAGGCGGTCCTGCTCTCCTGCTTCGACCCAGTCCGCCGCGAGATCGGTCGGCTGACCCTCGAGGCGCTCGTCCTCGACGGCCGCATCCACCCGCACCGGATCGAGGAGCAGTACGAGAAGTCCAAGGCCGAGGTCGAGCGACTGTGCATCCGGGCCGGCGAGGACGCCCTCGTCGAGGTCGGCATCACCGACATGCACCCCGAGCTCGTTGCTCTCCTGGGCCGGCTCCGCTACCGCACGTCGTACGGGCAGAACGTCCTCAAGCACCTCGTCGAGTCCGCGCACCTGGGCGGCATCATGGCGGCCGAGCTCGGCCTGGATGTCGCCACCATCAAGCGCTCCGCGTTGCTGCACGACATCGGCAAGGCGCTCACCCACGAGGTCGAGGGCAGCCACGCCATCATCGGCGCCGAGATCGCCCGCCGCTACGGCGAGCACGAGGACATCGTTCACGCCATCGAGGCCCACCACAACGAGGTCGAGGTCCGCACGGTCGAGGCGGTGCTCACCCAGGCCGCCGACGCCATCTCGGGCGGGCGACCCGGTGCACGGCGCGAGTCGCTCGAGGCCTATGTCAAGCGACTCGAGCGCCTCGAGGAGATCGCCATGGCGCACGAGGGGGTCGAGAAGGTCTTCGCCATGCAGGCCGGCCGCGAGGTCCGCGTCATGGTGCAGCCTGACGCCATCGACGACCTTGCCGCACAGGTGCTAGCCCGCGACATCGCCAAGCAGGTCGAGGAGGAGCTGACCTACCCCGGTCAGATCCGCATCACCGTTGTGCGGGAGAGCAGGGCCAGCGAGTTCGCTCGGTGACTCCTGATAACCCCTAACTACCTCAAGATCGCCGGCATGGGTGTCAGGACACGGAATGTCTCAAGATCGTCGAGGGCAAAGGGCTCACGCGCCCGCTTCGGTGGCCTCCAGCTCGGCCTTCAGCTGCGTGGGGCGCCCAGCCGTACGGCGGGAGACCCGACCCTCGAGCCATACCGCGATCTGGGACAGGGTGAAGTTGACCAGGATGTAGATCCCTGCGCCGACAACGAAGAGCGAGAACCTATAGCGGTCGCCGTAGAACTCGCCGAGGGTCTGCATCGTCCGGAGGAGCTCGGTGTAGCCGACGATGTATCCCAGAGCCGTGTCCTTCAGGAGCACGACGAGCTGGCTGATGAGCGACGGCAGCATGCTGCGCACCGCCTGCGGGAGCAGGACCATCCGCAACGTCTGGCCCGACGTCAGACCTATGGCTTGCGCCGCCTCCGTCTGTCCCTTTGGCAGGGCCACGATGCCGGCGCGGAGGATCTCCGCGAAGATCGCGCCGTTGTAGAGCGTCAGACCGAGCACCACCGCCTGAAAGATGGGTAGCTCGAGAGCGACCACTCCGAAGAACATCAGGAGCACAACAGGCAGGCCGCGGAAGAGCTCGAGGACGACCGTGGCGATGGTCCGGATCCACCGAGACCGCGACATGCGCAAGATCGCGAGGACGACACCGAGCAGGAGAGCGAGCACAGCAGCAGCGGCGGCGGCCTTGAGCGTCGCCCAGAGGCCGTCCCACAGAGCGCCCCATACATCTTCGGGTGTGAAGCCCAGGACGTCTTTGTAGAAGATGTCCCATCGGTTGGCTTCGAAGACGCCGTTGTCTGCGAGCCGCAGCAGTGCGATAGCGAGCAGTCCCAGCACCAGGATGGTGCCGATCACCGAGTAGACGAGGATGCGACGGCGCATGCGTGGGCCAGGCTCGTCGTACAGCACGCTGCTCATCGGACGAACGCCACCTTCCGCTCGATGCGGCCGGCGAGGATCCCAGACGGGATTGTGATGAGGAGGTAGGCGACGGCCACGCCGATCAGCACCGCGATGACGTCGGCGGGGTAGGCGTTGGTGAGTCGTCGGCCCACATTAAACAGCTCGAAGACGAAGAATCCGCCGGCCACCGAGGTGTTCTTGGTCAATGCGATGAAGATGTTGATCAGTGGGGGGATGACCGTGCGAAGCGCCTGCGGAAGGATCACGAGGCGAAGCGACTGAGTGAAGGTCAAGCCGATCGACCGGGCCGCCTCGGCCTGCCCAACGCCCACGGTGTTGATCCCCGACCGAACGGCTTCGCAGACGAATGCCGCGGTGTACACGCTGAGCGCGAGGATCGCCGACCTGAAGAACGGGAGGATGATGTCGAATTGCGGTAGCACGAAGAACACACCGAAGAACGCAAGGGTCAGCGGGGTGTTGCGCACGATGTTGACATAGGCGGTGCCGAGCCAGCGCAACGGAGGTATGGGAGAGACGCGGAAGGCGCCGAGGGTTGTGCCCAGGATGAGTGCGATCGCGCCCGAGATGAACAGCAGGCTCAGCGTCGTCCGAAAGCCTTCCCAATAGAGGTCCAGGTTGTCGAGGATGGCTTGCACTCTGTCCTCCCATCACTCAGCACTGTGATGCAGCGTGCGGCGGGGGCACGTCTCGCAGACGTGCCCCCGCCAGTGCCCACGATCAGTATCGGTCGACCATCGGAGGCTCGGGCGTCTCGAGCACCGTGCCGGCCGTGCTCTCCCAGGCCTCAACCCAGCGCCCATCTTCGAAGGATTCCTCGAGGACGTCGTTGATGAACATGCGGAAGTCGGTGTCGTCCTTCTTCAGGCCGATGCCGTACGGCTCCTCGGTGAACGGCTCGCCCACGATCTTGAACTCGCCCGCGTTCTGGTCGACGAACCCGGACAGGATCACATTGTCGGTCGAAACCGCGTCCACCTGGCCATTGCGCAGCGGGTCGAGGCACTTGCTGTAGGCGTCGGTCAGGCTGAGATTGGCCTCCGGGTACGTCTCCGCGAGGTTCTTCGCAGGGGTCGACCCCTCGACGGAACACACGGTCTTGCCCGCGAGGTCGTCCGGACCGTTGATGTCAGTGTTGTCCTCGAGCACCATGATCGTCTGACCGGCGATGAAGTACGGCCCGGCGAAGTCGACCACCTCCTTGCGGGTGTCGTTGATCGTGTAGGTCGCCACCACGATGTCGACCTGGCCACCCTGGATGAACGGCTCACGGTTAGCAGAGACCGTCTCGGTCCAGGTGATGTTGTCCTCCTCGATACCCAGCTCCGAAGCGATGATCTTCGCGATCTCGACGTCGAAGCCGACGGGATTGCCGTCCGGCCCGCGGAGGCCGAACAGCGGCTGGTCGAACTTGGTGCCGACTGTGATCGACCCGGCCTCGCTCAGGCTGGCCATCGTCGTGCCGGCTGCAAAGCTCGGAGCGGCCTCGGGGCTTTCCTCGGTCGTGGCGCCGCTGTCATCGTCGTCGTCGCCGCAGGCGGCGAGGCTGAGCGCCAACGCAGCGGCGCCCAGAATCCCAGTGATCTTGCGGAATCTCATGTTCCTGCCTTCCGTCTTGACCGGCCTTGGGGACCGGTCGACTGTCACATTTCAGTGCGTCAGGATCTTGCTCAGGAAGTCACGCGCGCGATTGCTTGTCGCGGCCGTAAAGAACTGCTCCGGCTCGGCCTCCTCGACGATCTCGCCGTCGGACATGAACACCACGCGGTCGGCGGCCCGCCGGGCGAAGCCCATCTCGTGGGTGATGACGACCATCGTCATGCCGTCCCGAGCCAGGGCGATCATGACGTCCAGGACCTCGTTGATCATCTCCGGGTCGAGCGCGGACGTCGGCTCGTCGAAGAGCATCACCTTGGGGTCCATCGCGAGGGCCCGGGCGATCGCCACCCGCTGTTGCTGCCCGCCGGACAGCGCAGCGGGGTACTTGCTGGCCTGGTTGGCGACGCCGACTCGTTCGAGCAGCGCCATCGCCCGCGCCTGGGCCTCCTTCTTGGACCGGCCCTTGACCTTGGTCGGGCCCAGCGTGACGTTCTCCAGCACGGTCTTGTGCGCGAAGAGGTTGAACGCCTGGAAGACCATCCCGATGTCGGCCCGCAGCCGGGCCAGCCCTTTGCCCTCGGCTGGCAGCGGCTTGTCGTCGAACATGATCGTTCCGCTGTCGATCGGTTCGAGCCGGTTGATGGCACGGCACAGGGTCGACTTGCCCGAGCCCGAAGGCCCGATGACGACGACGACCTCCCCCTCGGCGATCGTGAGGTTTATGTCCTTGAGCACGTGCAGGTCGCCGAAGTGCTTGTTGACCTTGTCCAGCACGACCAATGGTCGACTCATGCGCGCTAGTCCAGCAGATCTTGGCCGTCTTCGTCCGCACGGCTTGCCCCCGTACGCGCAGATTGTTGTCGAGCCGTGACGCCCAGATACCCTCGATGGCGTGAAATCCCGCACGTACGAGGTCCGCACCTACGGGTGCCAGATGAACGTCCACGACTCCGAGCGGCTGTCCGGGCTGCTCGAGGGTGCGGGCTACCAGCGGGCCGGCGACGGCGACCAGGCCGACGTGGTGGTGCTCAACACCTGCGCCGTGCGGGAGAACGCCGACAACAAGCTCTACGGCAACCTGGGCCGCCTCGCATCGGTAAAGGGCGCCCACCCCGGCATGCAGATCGCTGTCGGCGGCTGCCTGGCCCAGAAGGACCGGGGCGAGATCGTACGCCGGGCGCCCTGGGTCGACGTGGTGTTCGGCACGCACAACATCGGCTCGCTGCCGGTGCTGCTGGAGCGTGCCCGGATCGCCGAGGAGGCGCAGGTCGAGATCCTCGAGTCGCTCGAGGTGTTCCCGTCGACCCTGCCGGCCCGCCGCGAGAGCCCGTACGCCGCGTGGGTGGCGGTCAGCGTCGGCTGCAACAACACCTGCACCTTCTGCATCGTGCCCAGCCTGCGCGGTCGCGAGAAGGACCGTCGCCCGGGCGAGATCCTCGCCGAGATCGAGGCGCTCGTCGCCGAGGGCGTCATCGAGGTGACGCTGCTCGGCCAGAACGTCAACGCCTACGGCGTCGAGTTCGGCGATCGGTTCGCGTTCGCCAAGCTGCTGCGCGCCTGTGGGGAGATCGAGTGCCTCGAGCGCGTACGGTTCACCAGCCCGCACCCGCGTGACTTCACCGACGACGTCATCGCGGCGATGGCCGAAACGGCCAACGTCATGCCGCAGCTGCACATGCCGCTGCAGTCGGGTTCCGACACCGTGCTGCGCGCGATGCGCCGGTCGTACCGGGCCGACCGCTACCTCGGCATCATCGAAAAAGTCCGGGTCTCCATACCCGACGCCGCGATCACGACCGACATCATCGTGGGCTTCCCGGGAGAGACCGAGGCCGACTTCGAGCAGACGCTGCGCGTGGTCCGCGAGGCGCGCTTCGCCAGCGCCTTTACCTTCCAGTACTCCAAGCGTCCCGGCACTCCGGCGGCGACGATGGACCAGCAGGTGCCGCGGGCGGTCGTCCAGGAACGATACGAGCGGCTCACCGAGCTAGTCGAGGCAGTCGCCTGGGAGGAGAGCAAGCGGCTCGTCGGGCGGCGCGTCGAGGTGCTCGTCGCGGAGGGCGAGGGCCGCAAGGACGGCGTGACGCACCGGTTGTCCGGGCGTGCTCGCGACAACCGGCTCGTCCATTTCTCTGTCCCCGACGGGGCAGCGGCTCCGCGGCCCGGAGACATGGTCGAGGTCGAGGTCACCTACGGGGCGCCGCACCACCTGGTGGCCGACTCGGCGACCTATTCGTTGCGCCGCACCCGCGCCGGCGATGCGTGGGCGGCGCGCACGACGGCACCCGAGGCGACTGCCACGGGGGTGCTGCTCGGCATGCCGACCATGGGCGCCCCAGCGGCCCTGACAGCCGAGCCGGTCGGCGCCTGCAGCGTGGCCTGAACGGCCGATTTTCCAGGAAACTGGCCTCTCGACGGGCTTGCGCACGCATACACTCCGACCCCTGATGTTGGCGTCTGGAAGGGACTGCGCAAGATCATGTCCGACAACACCCCGCTCTACCGGCCGTCCCAGTCCGGGGCCAACAACACGCGTCCGATCGAGGCAATCAACCTCGGTGAGTTCGGCCGCTTCCCGAGCCCCACGCCGCCGTGGCCCACTCCCGCTCCACGGAGGGGTCGCCGGGCCCTGATCGCCGCATCCGTGGCCGGGGTCGGCGTCCTGGCAGCAGGCGGGTTCACCGCCTTCGCGCTGCTGTCCGGCGGTGGGACGCAGCCCGACGAGGTGCTGCCGGCATCCGCGATCGCCTATGTGCGGATCGACTTCGATCCGGCCGCCGGGCAGAAGGTCGCCGCCCTCGACCTCGTCGACAAGCTGCCTGAGGACGTGCGGGACGACGACCTGCGCAAGGCGGCATGGAATCTCCTCGCCGCCGAGGACTCAGCGCTCGGCGACATCGACTTCGACACGGACATCGCGCCGTGGGCAGGCGACCGCCTAGGGCTCGCATTGCTGCCCGCTGCGGACGTCGCCGACCAACCTGTCGTGGTGCTTGCAGTCCAGGTCAAGGACGAGCAGAAGGCGCGCGATGGCATTCAGCTACTCGCCGGCGATGCGGCGGCGGGGGTCGCGTTCGAGAACGGGTACGCGCTGATCGCGCAGACCCAGGAGCAGGCCGACGCCGCCGCCGCGGCGCCCGAGCACCTGTCCGACGATGTCGAATACCGGGCCGCGCTCGACCGTGTCGGTGATCCCGGAGTGGCCACCGTCTGGGTCGATCTTGCGGCGGCCGAGCAGTCCGCCCAGGCGGCGGCCGCCGCCAACGGAGTCGATCCCGCTCCGATGGGCGAGTTCGGCGAGGATCTCGCTCTCGCGGTGCGCTTCGCGGATGGTCGCATCGAGCTCGAGGGTGAGGTGACCGGGGTCGACAGCAGCGTGGCGTTTGCTTCGTCGAATGCCGGCTACCGCGTGGCCGACCTGCCGGCCAGCACGGCCGCCGCCGTCCAGATCGACGGGTTGGGCCCCGCGTTCGTGGAGATGTGGCCACAGGTCGAGGCACTCATCCCGGTCCACAAACTCGGCGACTCGCTCGGCCTCACGCTGCCCGACGACGTGGCGGCCGTGCTGGGTGACCGGATCGTCGTCGCGCTGGACGGCAGGTCCCCCACGGACGGGGTCGGCGGGCTCATGGCGGGCGCGGTCAGCGTCACGGACAAGGCGGAGCACGCGCGCGGCGTGGTCGAGCGCATCCTGTCCGCCGAGCTGCCCGACTGGCCGGTCTCCGTCGACGTCGACGATGACCGGCTCTACGTTGCGCTGGATCCTGGCTACGCCGCGGAGTTGCGAGGCGATGGCGCCCTTGGCGAGGAGCCGACCTTCGCCGACGTGGTGGCCGACCCCGACGCCGGATTCGTCTTCTACGCCAATGTCGACCAGCTCGCCGACATGTTCAGTTTCGGCGAGGAGCCGGCTCCCGCCACCAGCATCGAAGACGCCATCACCGCGATCGGAGCGTCCGCCAGCCGTGACGGTGACACCGCCCGGTTCAGCGTGCGGGTTTCCCTCGACTAGCGCCGAGTGGGCAGCGACAGTTCGCGCCGCGCTTCGGTCGCCGCCTCGGCGACCTCGACGGTGACCGTCGGTGCAACCGGCTCGTCGCCGCCGATGGCGTGGCGGTGGACCACCAGCCGCTCGTGCAGTCGTACGCGCTCGCGGTCGGCGATGGCGAGCGTGCCGAGCGCTCCCGCGACGCCGAGCACGCCGCCGGCCACCGCGGGCAGCCAGCTGGCTCGGTCGAGCATCGGCAGGGCTCCGCTGAGGGCCACGTAGACGGCGAACCCGGTGAACGCGGCCGCCGCCGCGATCCCGGCCCACCGGGGATATGGGCGTGCCGGCCGGCGCCCGGGTGTCGTAGGAAGCGAGGACGCCGATCGTCACCACGCCGGACGCGAGCAGTGATCGCAGGTCGAAGCCGTAGGCCGCGATGACGACGAGCCCAGCCGCTGTGAGAAGCCTGGGGAAGATCGCCGGCCGGGCGCGGTTGCGCACCAGCGGCGTCAACGCGATGCCATAGCCGACGATGGCCAGCGTCACGCCGGTGACGAGCGCGATTTGCGTGGGTTCCAACGACTCGATCATCGGGTCCACTCCATCAGACGACGGCTGCCGACGCCACCCCGCGGGTTGCGCTGCCCGCCGATGCCGGTGACCTATACGGTGCGAATGTGCTGGTCGCCTCCGCAGTCTGCCCCCATCCGCCCGCGCTCAACCCCGCGCTCACCGGGGGAGCCGGCGAGCTCGCCGCAGTGCGGGACGCGTGCCGCACCGCGCTCGATGAACTCATCGCCACCGATCCCGACGTGGTCATCGTGGTGGGTGCCGACAAGGAGACGCGCGAGTACGACCCGGACGTCGTTGGCACATTCGCCCCGTACGGTGTCGACGCGAGAGCCGGTCGCGGCAATGGGACGCCGACACTCCCGCTGTCCCTGACGGTCGGAGCCTGGCTGCTGGACCTCGTGGCGTGGCCCGGCCCGCGCATCTACCAAGGGGTTGAAGCGACCACCCCTCCGGAGGGCTGTCGCGAGCTGGGCGCGTCGCTGGCCCTACGCGCCGACCGCGTCGCCCTGCTCGTGATGGGCGACGGTTCGGCGCGACGGTCGACCGACGCGCCCGGCTACCTCGACGAACGCGCCGCAGGCTTCGACCAGACGGTGGCCGCAGCCCTGGCCGCCGGCGACGCCGTCACACTGGGCGGTCTCGACCCGGTTGAGGCGGACGAGCTCATGGTGGCCGGCCGGGCGGCCTGGCAGGTCCTTGCCGGGGCGTGCGGCGACGACGTACCCGATGCGCAACTGCTGTTCGACGGCGCACCGTACGGTGTCGGCTACTTCGTCGCCGTCTGGACCCACCACGGCTGATGGGGTGACGGTGGCCCCATGGGTCAGGTGTTGGGGATGTCCTCCTTGCCGCCGGCCTTGTCGACGGCGTCCGTCGCCGCGTCGGCGCCCTTCTCGATGTGCTCGCTGAACTTTCCGCCCGTCAGGTCGTCGGCCTTGTCGGCAGCCTTGTCGATGCCCTCGGCAACCTCGTCGTCCTTGTCCTCGATCAGGCCCTTGGCCTTGTCGGCCACGTCGCCGACAGCGTCCTTGGCCTTGTCCCACATGTCGCTCATGCTGGCTCCCGCTCCGGTCGGTGGCTGTTCCACCTCCTTTCGTACGCCCATTTGGGTTCATGCGCGAGCGGTGATCGAGCGGTCACCGTGAGACAGGTCCGGTTCCGGCGCATCTGGGAGACTCGTGGCGTGGGTGAGCCCGTCGTCGTCGCGGTGGTTGGCCCCACAGCATCGGGCAAAAGCGACCTCGCGGTCGCACTGGCCAGACGGCTCGGCGGCGACGTCGTCAACACCGACTCCATGCAGGTCTATCTGGGCATGGACATCGGCACGGCCAAGGTCCCGCCCGAAGCGCGCGGCGGCATCCGGCACCACCTGCTCGACCTGTGGCCGGTGACCCGCACGGTCACCGTCGCCGAGTTCCAGGCGCTCGCCCGGGCGGAGATCGAGGAGTGTCGCGCGGCCGGCCGAACGCCGGTGCTCGTCGGGGGCTCGGCGCTGTACGTACGCGCGATCCTCGACCGGTTCGAGTTCCCCGGCACCGACCCGGCGGTCCGGCAGCGGCTCGAGGACGACCTCGCCACCGTGGGCCCGGGCGCGATGCACGCGCGGCTGGCGGCAGTGGACCCGCAGTCCGCCGCGCAGATCCTGCCGACCAACGGGCGCCGCATCGTCCGGGCGCTGGAGGTGATGGAGATCACCGGGCGGCCGTTCACGGCGTCGCTGCCAGCGCGGGAGTACGCGGTGCCCGGCACGGTGCAACTCGGGCTCGACGTCCCGCGCGACGTGCTCGACGAGCGCATCGCGCTGCGGGTCGACCGGATGTGGGAGCAGGGTTTCGTCGATGAGGTCCGCCGGCTGGCGGCGCGTCGGACTGCGCGAGGGGCTCACCGCCAGCCGGGCTCTCGGCTATGCCCAGGTGCTGCGCTTCCTCGACGGCGAGTGGACGGAGGAGCAGGCCCGCGCCGAGACCGTACGAGCGACTCGGCGGTTTGCGCGGCGGCAGGACAGCTGGTTCCGCAAGGACGAGCGGATCGGCTGGCTGCCGTTCGATGCCCCTGACCTGCTCGAACAGGCGATCGATGGTGTTTCGGTGCGAGGCGACCGGTCACCTACCATGCCCACATGACGGCCGGGCAGCGCGGAGTGCGGTGGCTCAAGGGCCACGGCACGCGCAACGACTTCGTGCTGCTGCCTGATCCGGAGGGCGACCTGCACGCCGACCTCTCGGCGCCGACCGTCGCCGCGCTCTGCGATCGGCGCAGCGGCATCGGCGCCGACGGCGTGCTCCGCGTGGTGCGCTCGGCGCTCGTCGAGGACGGTGCGCCGTTCGCCGACGAGGCCGAGTGGTTCATGGACTACCGCAACGCCGACGGCTCGGTGTCCGAGATGTGCGGCAACGGCGCCAGGGTCTTCGTCCGTTTCCTGCTGCAGGAGGGCTGGGTCAAGCCCGACGAGCCTGTGCAGCTGGCAACGCGCGGGGGGGTCCGTACGGTCCGTATCGAGGCCGACGGACAGCTGACCGTCGCCATGGGGCCCGCGGCGGACGTTCCGGGCGCAGAGTCGCTGCAGGTGCAGACGACGGTCGGTGCCCGTCCCGCGGTCGGCCTGCTGCTGCCCAACCCGCACGCGGTCGTCTTCGTCGACGACCTCGCTCACGCGGGGACGCTGACGGTCCCACCGCTGGTGCGGCCCACCGACGCGTTCCCTGCCGGGGTCAACGTGGAGTTCGTCGTCGACCGCGGTCCGGCCCACGTGGCCATGCGGGTGCACGAGCGGGGGGTGGGGGAGACCCTCTCCTGCGGTACGGGTGCCTGCGCCGCCGCGGTGGCCGCGATGCGTCGGGACGCAGCCGCGCCCGGGACGCCGTACATCGTCGACGTGCCCGGCGGCCGGCTCCTCGTCAGCATCGACGAGTCGGGCGAGGTCTTCCTGACCGGCCCCGCCGAGATCGGACCGTCCGGGGTGCTCGACCGGCTGCCGTGGTGATATGCCCGTGCACTGCGGGCGTCGGGCGTGGGACCCTGGAAGCACGGCGGCCACGCCGGTGTTGAAAGCAGGAGCATGACGAGTAGCGACTTTTACAACGACGACGGCGAATTCGACATCCCCGCCGACGAGGTGGCCGACGACGAGCTGTCCACGGGCGACTACGAGCTGAAAGAGCGCGCCGCACTGCGACGCGTCGCTGGTCTCTCGACCGAGCTGGAGGACATCTCCGAGGTCGAGTACCGCCAGCTTCGCCTCGAGCGGGTCGTCCTCGTCGGTGTGTGGACCAACGGCACAGTGGTCGACGCCGAGAACTCCCTGGCCGAGCTCGCCGCGCTCGCCGAGACCGCGGGCTCGCAGGTGCTCGAGGCGCTGCTGCAGCGGCGGCAGCGTCCCGACCCGGCGACGTTCATCGGGTCCGGCAAGGTGGTTGAGCTGCGCGACTCGGTGGTGGCAACCGGCGCCGACACGGTGATCTGCGACGGCGAGCTCACGCCCGCGCAGCTGCGCACGCTCGAGGACAAGGTCAAGGTCAAGGTCGTCGACCGGACCGCACTGATCCTCGACATCTTCGCGCAGCACGCCAAGAGCAAGGAGGGCAAGGCTCAGGTCGAGCTTGCCCAGCTCGAATACCTTGTCCAGCGACTGCGCGGCTGGGGCGGCAACCTGTCCCGCCAGGTCGGTGGCCGCGCTGCCGGCGGTGTCGGCATCGGTGGTCGCGGGCCCGGTGAGACCAAGCTCGAGCTCGACCGGCGTCGCATCCGCACTCGCATGGCCAAGCTGCGCGGCGACCTGCGGGATCTGAGCACGACTCGCGACACCAAGCGGGCCGTCCGCCGCGAGCGGTTGGTGCCCGCGGTGGCGATCGCCGGCTACACCAACGCCGGCAAGTCCTCGCTGCTCAACCGGCTGACTGGCGCCGGGGTGCTGGTGGAGAACGCGCTGTTCGCCACCCTCGACCCCACCGTGCGTCGAGCAACGACGTCCGATGGGCGCGTCTACACGCTCGCCGACACCGTCGGTTTCGTACGGCACCTGCCGCACCAGCTCGTGGAGGCGTTCCGGTCGACGCTGGAGGAGGTCGCCGACTCGGACCTGATCGTGCACGTCGTCGACGGGTCGCATCCCGACCCGGAGGGCCAGCTGTCCGCGGTGCGCGACGTGCTCGCCGAGATCGGTGCGGCCGAGGTGCCCGAGCTCGTCGTGATCAACAAGGTCGACGCGGCTGACCCGCTGGTCGTCTCGCGGCTGCAGCGGCGCGAGCCGCACTCCGTGGTCGTGTCGGCGCGCACCGGCGCCGGCATCGACGAGCTGCTCGCCGCGATCGAGCGCGACCTGCCGCGCCCGCCGGTGGAGATCGAGGCCGTCGTGCCCTACGACCGCGGCGACCTCGTGTCCCGCGTGCACGAGCAGGGCGAGCTGCTGGGCATGGAGCATGAGTCCGGTGGCACCCGGGTCCGCGCCCGCGTGCACGAGGGGCTTGCGGCAGCCTTGGCGCCCTACGCCGTGGCCAAGGCGTCGGCCTAGGACGTTTCAGGGGCCGCTGGCTGGGCAGGACACCCGGGACACCCACTCCCGGGGGAGGGCTCATGGCCAGGTCCCGTCCTCAGCGACTTCGCATGGTCGCCGCCGCCACGGCCGCGGCGCTGCTCGGCGGCTCGCTGGCCGCCGGTTCCGCGGGCGCTCATCCGCGGGCAACCGACAAGCAGCCGGTCGCGATCGGCTCGCGGCGGGGCTGTCGCCACGGTCGACGCCGATGCGACGGCAGCCGGTCTCGACGTGCTCCGTAAGGGCGGCAACGCCGTTGACGCGGCGGTGGCCGCGGCCGCGACCCTCGGCGTCACCGAGCCGTTCAGTGCCGGGATCGGCGGCGGAGGCTTCTTCGTCTACTTTGATGCCGCGACCGGCGAGGTCCACACCATCGACGGCCGCGAGACCGCGCCCGCCGAGATGAAGACCGACTCTTTCGTGGACGAGGGCACCGGCGCCCCGATTCCCTTCGCGGAGGCGGTCAGCAGCGGGCTGTCCGCGGGGGTGCCAGGCACACCGATGACCTGGCAGGTGGCTCTCGAGCAGTGGGGGACCATCAGCCTCAAGGACGCGCTGAAGCCGGCGACGCGTGTGGCGACGCGCGGCTTCGTCGTCGACCAGACCTTCCACGACCAGACGCTGAGCAACCAGACGCGATTCGACGACTTCACGTCGACCCGTGACCTGTTCCTGCCGGGCGGAGACCCGCCTCGGGTCGGCACCGTTTTCCGCAACCTGGACCTCGCCGAGACCTACCGGCGGCTCGGGCAGCAGGGCGTCGACCTGCTCTATCGACGGCGAGCTGGCCCAGGAGATCGTGCAGACCGTCAAGCAGCCGCCGGTGGCACCGGATGCCGACCCGTGCGGTGCGAGCACGGGCTGATGGAGGCCGCGGACCTTGCCGCGTACGAAGCACCGCTTGCGGCCGCCGACCCGCGTCGAGTACCGCGGGCTCGAGGTCTTCGGCATGGGACCGCCGTCGTCCGGCGGCTCGACCGTGGGCGAGGCGCTCAACATCCTGGAGAACTGGGACCTGGCGTCGCTCGACAGCGTCGAGGCGCTGCACCGCTACCTCGAGGCGAGCGCGCTGTCGTTCGCGGATCGGAACCGCTACGTGGGCGACGTTCCCGGCGTGCCTCTCGCCGAGCTGCTCTCGCAGGGTTTCGCGGACGAGCGGGCCTGCCTGATCGGGCCGACCGCCGCGGTCAAGCCGGTTCCCCCGGGCTCGCCAGACGGCTCGTACGCGCCCTGCCCCACGGCCGCCTCCGGAACCGACGGCTCGTCGGAGGGCCCGTCGACGACGCACCTCACCGTGGCGGACCGATTGGGGAACGTGGTTGCGTACACGCTCACCATCGAGTCCACCGGCGGGAACGGCATCGTCGTGCCCGGCCGCGGCTTCCTGCTCAACAACGAGCTGACCGACTTCAACTTCACGCCGACCCAGGGCTCGGCACCCGACCCGAACCTGCCCGGCCCCGGCAAGCGGCCGCGGTCATCGATGTCGCCGACGATCGTGCTGCAGGATGGCGTGCCGCTGATGGCACTCGGCTCCCCTGGTGGCTCGATGATCATCACCACGGTGCTGCAGACCCTGGTCAACCGGGTCGACCTCGGGATGTCGATGCCCGACGCGCTGGCTGCTCCCAGGGCCTCGCAGCGGAACACCGCAGCGGTGATTGCCGAGCCGGCCTTCCTGGCTTCACCGGTGACACCTGCCCTGGTGGCCCGTGGCCACGTCTTCGGCTCGACACGCCGAGATCGGCGCCGTGACGGCCCTCGAGCGGCTGGGTGACGGGCAGTGGCTCGCGGCGGCGGAGCCCGTACGGCGCGGCGGTGGCGCGGCAGCGGTGGTCCGGCCGTCGCGGTGACGGCTCAGCCGGCCTGCTCCGCGCGGCCGCCGAGGTGCTCCGCCAGGAACGCCTCGGCAGCCGCGTAGTAGCGCTCCCTGTTTTCCGGCCTGGCGAGGCCGTGCCCTTCGTCGTCGAACAGCAGGTAGTCGTGCGGGATGCCCTTGTCGCGCAACGCGGCGACGATCTGCTCCGCCTCGGCCTGCTTGACCCGTGGGTCGTTCTTGCCCTGCGCGACCAGGATCGGGATGCGGATGTCGTCGACGCGCGACAACGGTGAGCGCTCCCAGAGCATGTCGCGCTCGGTCTCCGGGTTGCCGACCTTGGCGTACATGAAGGCGATCTGCGGCTTCCAGTACTCCGGCATCGAGTTGAGCAGCGTCAGCAGGTTGGACGGCCCGACGAGGTCGATCGCGCACCGGAACACGTCCGGCGAGAACGCCGCCCCGGCCAGCGCGGCATAGCCGCCGTACGAGCCGCCCATGATGCCGACGCGAGCCTTGTCGACCCAGCCCTGGGCGACGACGTAGTCGAGCGCATCGAGCAGGTCGGTGTGCATGGTCCGGCCCCACTGCTTGTCGCCCGCGTTGCCGAACGCCTTGCCATAGCCCACGGAACCCCGGTAGTTGACCTGCACGCAGGCGTACCCGCGGTTGGCCAGCCACTGCGACTCCGGGTCGAATCCCCAGTGGTCACGCGCCCACGGGCCACCGTGGACGTTGAGCACCGCCGGCAGGTCGCGACGCTCGACACCGGGCGGGAAGGTTACGTAGCCATGCACCTCGAGGCCGTCACGCGCGGTGAACGCGAACGGCTCCATGGGTGCCAGCGTGTAGTCGTCGAGCTGCGGCTTGTGCGCGAACAGGAAGTCGAGCCGCTCCGCGTCCCGGTCGTACGAGTAGTAGTGCACGGCGCCGTCGCTCGGCGCATCGGTCACCAGCCAGCGCCGGTCGGAGCGCACCGACCGTGAGATGCCGATCTCGCCGCGCAGCTGCGACCGCAGTCGTTCGACCTCGGCACCGAACGCATCGTCGAGGTGCACCCAGTCGTCGCGATCCTTGGCGAAAACGACCGACTGCGGCTCGAGCGTCTCGGGGTGCAGCACCACGCCGCCGACGTCGTACTGCGGGTCCTCGGCCAGCACCTTCTCCTGGCCGGTCGCGAGGTCGAGACGCACGAGCCGCGACGCATTGGCGTCGACGCTGGTCATGATGAGCAGCGCGGAGCCGTCGCGGACATAGCCGAGCACGCCCGTCGTGGCGACGTCCTCTGGCGCGATCACCTTCCACGGCTCGTACGTGCCGTCGGCACCGCGCAGGTGCACGATCGCGCCGCCGTCCTCGGTCATGGACATTCCGCCGCGTACGGCGAGGTCGGAGTCGATCAGCCAGCCGGCGAAGCCGGGGTTGTCCTCGACCTTGACGAGGGATCGATCGGTGAGGTCGAGCCGGTAGACGTCGTGCAGCTGGGGGTTGTCGGCGTTGAGCCCGACGAGCACCGTCTGCGGGTTCCACCGGTTGTGGCCGAGAAGCGTGGCGTGCACATCCTCGCCTGGGGTGACGAGCTGCGCGTCGCCGGTCGCGAGGTCGAGCGCGTAGAGCCGCCAGTCCTCGTTGCCGTCGGTGTCCTGCAGGTAGCCAAGAGTGGCGTCGTCGTGGCAGAACGCGTAGGAGCGAATGCCGCGACCGCGGTCGTTGGTGACCGGCCGCGCCGCGCTCGGGTCGTCGGCGGGACCGACCCACACGTTGAGCACTCCATCGACCGGCGCGACGAAACCCAGGCGCGTGCCGTCGGGCGACAGGCTCGGGCTGACCCGATCGGGGTTGCCGAACAGCACGTCGCGCGGGATCAGGGGGACGGCGTCGTAGGTCACGGGCTCGATCCCATCACAGTGCGGTTTGTCCGGCCGGGGGAAGATCGCGTCGATCTCGGCCAGGTCGTCGGTCGTCGGCTCCCACGCCGCGGCGGCGACGTTGCGCTTCACCTGCTCCGGCCGCGTGGCGCCGGCGATCACGCTCGACACTTGCGGCTGGGCGAGCAGCCAACCGATGGCGACGTCGAGCTCGGTGACGCCGCGAGCCTGCGCGAACTCGGTGAGTCGCCGAAGCGCCTCCCACGGCGCCGACTCGAGCAAGTGCGGCTTGCTGTGCACCAGGCGGCTGTCGCCGGGGCGGGCGCCGCCGGTGTACTTGCCGGTGAGCAGGCCGTTGGCGAGGGGAAAGAACGGCAGCACGCCGATTGCGTACGCCGTCGCCGCGGGGATGACCTCCAGCTCCACGCGCCGGTCGAGGAGGTTGTACTCGTTCTGCGCGGAGATGAACCGCGTCGAGCCGCGCAGGCGTGCGGTGAGCTCGGCCTCGGCGACCTGCCATCCGGCGAGGTTGGAGTGCCCGATGTAGCGGACCTTTCCGGAGCGGACCAGGTCGTCGAGGGCGGCCAGCGTCTCGTCGATCGGGGTGCGCCGGGTCGGGCTCGTGGAGCTGGTAGAGATCGATCCAGTCGGTGCCGAGCCGCCGCAGCGACGCCTCGACGGCTCGGACGACGTAGCGGCGCGAGCCGCGGGCCCCGAAGTCGGGGCCGTTGGCGCCGCGCATGTCCATGCCGAACTTGGTGGCGACGATGACATCGCCGCGGCGCTTGCCGAGTGCGGCTCCGAGCAGCTGCTCGCTCAGCCCCGGCGTCGCACCGTAGGTGTCGGCGACGTCGAAGAGCGTGATCCCGGCGTCCAGCGCGGCGTCGACCACGGCGCGGGCTCCCTCGACGGTCTCTGATGCCGTGCGGGCGCGGCCGAGGTTGTTGCATCCGAGACCGACGGTCGACACGGTGAGGCCGGAGGCGCCGAGCCGCCGGAAAGCTTCTGCAGTCACGGGCCGTCACTGTAGTCGTCGCGACGCGGCAGGGGTCTGTGCATGGGTGACCCGCGGCGGCTCGCTCGCCGGATAGCGTGTGGGCGGTGACCCGCCAACCAGCCGAGCCGCCCGGCGTCGACGACTTGCTGCATGCCGCCGTCACCGCGCTCGGTGGCACCGAGCGACCGGGACAGGTCACGATGGCGCACCAGGTCGCCAAGGCGATGGACGACGGCGAGCACCTGCTGGTTCAGGCAGGGACCGGCACCGGGAAGTCGCTCGCCTATCTTGTGCCGGCGCTGCGGCATGCGCTCGCGACCGACCAGCCGGTGCTCGTTGCCACGGCGACGCTCGCCCTGCAGGCACAGCTCGTCGACCGCGACCTGCCGAGGCTGTCCGACGCCGTCGAGCCGCTGATCGGGCGGCCGCTGCGCTGGGCCACGGTCAAGGGCCGGGCCAACTACGCCTGCCTGCTCCGCGTGCACGACGGCGTGCCGGACGACGACCAGGGTGTGCTCGTCATGCCTGAGACCGTGGGTGCGACCGGTGCCGAGGTCCTGCGAGCCCGAGAGTGGGCCAAGGAGCAGGCGCAGGCGCGCGGCACCGGCGATCGCGACCGGCTCGAGCCAGGGGTGTCCGACCGGGCCTGGCGGCAGGTGTCCGTGTCGCCGCGCGAGTGCCTGGGTGGCTCGCGTTGCCCGTACGGCAGTGACTGCTTCGCCGAGCGGTCGCGGCGCGAGGCCGTCGCCGTCGACATTGTCGTCACCAACCACGCGATGTTGGCGGTCGACGCGATCGAAGGCCTCACGGTCTTACCCGAGCACGATGTGGTGGTCATCGACGAGGGGCACGAGCTGGTCGCCCGAGTCACGTCCGTAGCCACCGACGAGCTCTGGCCGGCAGCGGTGGAGCGGGCGGCCAAGCGGGTGCGGCGATTCGTCGACGACGGCGATGCCGACGAGCTGCTCGATGCCGCTGAACAGCTGCGTGACGCGGCCGTCGAGGTCGAGCCGGGTCGGCTCGACACCATCCCCGAGGCGCTGCTGGCCGCGGTGGTGGCCGTGCGGGACGCGGCTCGTTCGGTGCAGTCCGGCCTGGCTCGGTCCGCCGACGGCGGCAAGGGTGCAGACACGGATGCGGTGCGCAAGCAGGCCAAGGCCCTCGTCGACGAGACGTTCAGCACCGCCGAGCGCATCGCCGCCAACACCGACCGCGACGTGGTTTGGCTGGAGTCATCAGAGCGATCGGGACCGATACTGCGCGTGGCCCCGCTGTCCGTCGCGGGGCTGCTGCGGCATCGCATGTTCGCCAGCGTGACCGGGGTGCTGACGTCGGCCACGCTGGCGATCGGCGGCTCGTTCGACAGCGTCGCCCGCTCGGTGGGCCTGGGCGCGGCGCCCGCCGACGATGCGGCCGAGGACGACACCGACCGGTGGGCTTTCACCGGCATCGATGTCGGGTCGCCGTTCGACTACCGCCGCCAGGCGATCCTCTACGTCGCGCGGCACCTGCCGACGCCGGGGCGGGACGGCCTGTCCGAGGCGCTGCTGGACGAGCTCGCCGGTCTCGTCGAGGCCGCCGGGGGTCGCACGCTCGGACTGTTCTCCTCGCGACGGGCAGCCGAGCAGGCGGCCGAGGCCATCAGACGGCGGCTCCCCGACCTTCCGGTGCTGTGCCAGGGGGACGACCTGGTGCCCACGCTCGTACGACGCTTCGCCTCCGACCCGGACACGAGCCTGTTCGGGACGTTGTCGCTGTGGCAGGGCGTCGACGTGCCGGGGCGGTCCTGCCAGCTCGTCGTGATCGACCGGCTGCCCTTCCCGCGACCCGATGACCCGCTGATGTCGGCGCGGCAGCGGGCGGTCGAGCGGTCCGGCGGCAACGGGTTCATGACCGTGGCCGCGGCGCACGCGGCGCTGCTGCTTGCCCAGGGCACCGGGCGGCTCATCCGTCAGGCAAGCGACCGCGGGGTCGTGGCCGTGCTCGATCCGCGGCTGGCCACCGCCAGGTACGCCGGGTTCCTGCGAGCGTCCCTCCCCCCGATGTGGCCGACGACCGACCGCTCCGCCGTGCTGGGCGCGTTGCAGCGGCTGACCGGGGTTGAGGCGGGCGCGGCCCGGGCAGGCTGACGACCGGCGACGCGGTGTGCGACGCTGGCTTGATACCGCCAGCACACGGCGGGCTCATGTTGCAGGCGACGACCGGCGACCCCGGAGGCGCAGATGTTCGAGGAAGCACAGTTGTATGCACCCGTCACGCGTGGCGCGGACGGCGAGGTCACGGTCCACCTGGGCGACGACCACCCGGGCGCGACCGACGAGGTCTACCGCAGCCGGCGCAACGCGCTCGCGGCCCTCGCGATGGACTGGCAGCCAGGCCAGCCGCTGCCCCGCGCGCCGTACACCGACGAGGAGCACGAGGTCTGGCGCATCGTGTGCGGTGAGCTGCATGCGCTGCACGAGAAGCTCGCCTGCCAGCAGTACCTCGACGGCAAGGTCCGCCTCAAGCTGCCCGAGGACCACATCCCGCAGCTCGACGAGGTCAACCAGCTGCTGGAGCCGCTGACCGGCTTCCGCTATGTCCCGGCGGCCGGGCTCGTACCCCTGCTGCAGTTCTATGGCTCGCTCGCCGAGGGCATCTTCCACTCCACGCAGTACGTGCGGCACCACTCAGTGCCGCTGTACACACCGGAGCCGGACGTTCTGCACGAGGTGGTCGGGCACGGGAACTGCCTGTCGGAGCCGCGGTTTGCTGCGTTGTACTACGCAGCTGGGCGTGCCGCTCGCCGGGTGGAGAGCGCCGACGCGCTGGAGTTCGTGTCCAAGGTGTTCTGGTTCTCGCTCGAGTTCGGCGTGCTGCGCGAGGGCAGCGACGTGAAGACCTACGGCGCGGGGCTGCTCTCGTCGTACGGCGAGATCCAGCAGATTGCCCGGGCTGACCTGCGGCCGCTCGACATCGCCCGCATGGGCGTGCAGACCTACGACATCACGCACTACCAGCCGCTGCTGTTCTGCGCGGAGTCGTTCGAGCAGGTGGAGGACGTCGTCGGCGCCTTCTTCGACGCAGCCGACGACGAGCTCGTCGCGCGGCTGCTCAAGGAGACGACGACGTCGGCCTAGGTGCGGTTGGCGTCGGTCAGACCCGGCGGAGCACGGCCACGACGCGCCCAAGGATCACGGCCTCGTCACCGGGGATGGGCTCGTAGGCGGGGTTGTGCGGCAGCAGCCAGATGTGCCCGCCGCGGCGCTTGTAGGTCTTGACCGTGGCCTCGCCGTCGATCATCGCGGCCACGATCTCGCCGTTCTCTGCGACCGGCTGCTGGCGCACCACGACCCAGTCACCGTCGCAGATCGCGGCGTCGACCATGGAGTCGCCGGCCACCTTGAGGAGGAACAGGGCGCCGTCGCCGACCAGCTGGCGGGGGAGCGGGAAGACCTCTTCGATGGCCTGCTCGGCGAGGATCGGGCCGCCGGCGGCGATGCGGCCGACGAGGGGCACATAGGTGGCCTCGGGGCGGGCGTCGCCGGAGCCGGTCGGGTCGGTGTGCTCGATGGTGCCGCGCGTGCGCAGGTCGTCGGGGGCGAGCACCTCGAGCGCGCGCGGTCGGTTGGGGTCACGGCGCAGGTAGCCCTTGCGCTCGAGCGTGTGCAGTTGGTGGCTCACGCTCGACGGGCTGGTCAGCCCCACCGCCTGGCCGATCTCACGCATGCTCGGCGGATAGCCACGGCGCTCCACGGAGTCGCGGATCACCTCGAGGACGCGGCGCTGCCGCGGGGTCAGGCCGGACTCGTCCTCCGCGCCCTCCGGAAAGGCGGTGACGCTGCCGCCGGAGCCACCTTCCGGCCGTTGCCTGCTCACCAGGAACCTCCCTGTGTCGTGATCACTAGTTCGACGGTAGCGCTGTCGCGGCCATTGTTCAAACATCTGTTCGACGTGTCTCTCGACTTCTGTCCGGGGGTCGCAGTAACGTACAAGCGTTCGATCGAACGAGTGTACGGGAGGTCGTCGTGTCCGCGAGAGTCCAGACCCACAGCCCCCTGCGCTGTGCTGCGCACCCGCTGCCGGCCATTGACCTTGCTGCGCCGCTGCGGCTTACCCGTCGCGGTCGGCTGGTGCTCACGATGACGAGCCTGCTTGCGGCCGCAGTGGCGTTCGTGGGGCTGGCGGGCCCGGTGACCGCCGACGAGCCCGGTGGTCCGCCGCCGGCAACCGCGTCGGTTGTGGTCGGGCCTGGCGACAGCTTGTGGGAGATCGCGCGGCAGGCCGCGCCGGGGTCCGACACCCGCGGCGTGATCGCCGAGATTCGGCGGCTCAACGATCTTGAAGGCGGCGCCATAGCGGTCGGCGATCGCCTCGTCGTGCCGACCCGCTGACACCAGAAATTCCCCGCTGGAGACCCCGTCGTGTCGCGTTGCACTTGTCAGTGGCCAGGTCTAGGCTGACACCAGATCTAGTAGTTACATCTGTGTACTTCATCCACAACTTGTGATCGGACGCCCACAGGCTGTCCCCAGGTCATCCACAGATCCGTCCCCAGCGGGAGGCGACGATGCACTGCCCATTCTGTCGCTACCCCGACTCCAGAGTTGTCGACAGCCGCATGGCCGACGACGGCACCGCCATCCGGCGGCGGCGGCAATGCCCGGAGTGCGAGCGGCGTTTCACCACTGTCGAGCAGGTGACGTTGGCGGTCGTGAAGAGCTCGGGAGCCACCGAGCCATTCAGCCGCGACAAGGTGATCAACGGCGTGCGCAAGGCGTGCCAGGGGCGGCCGGTGGAGGAGGCCGCGCTGGCTCGGCTGGGGCAGCAGGTCGAGGAGCGCATCCGGGCGACCGGGTGTGCGGAGGTGCCCAGCCACGAGGTCGGGCTGGCGATCCTCGGGCCGCTGCGGGAGCTCGACGAGGTGGCCTACCTCCGGTTCGCCAGCGTCTACCGCAGCTTCGAGAGCCTGGCCGACTTCGAGACCGAGATCTCGCTGCTGCGGGCCGAGCACGGCCACACGGTGCCGGAGCCGGCCCTGCCGGGCGGTCAGCCTTAGCCGCTGCGCAGCATGCGCACCACTGAAGACGTACAGAACAACGCTCGGACGATCCGGGCTCATACGGGGACAAGGAGACGGGAATGACGGAGACGGTCAGCGGGCGCGGCGCAGGGCGCGGCGCTCCCAAGCGCGGCGGGTTGAAGGTCCAGCGGATCTTCACCAAGCCCGAGGTGCACCCCTACGACGAGGTGACCTGGGAGCGGCGCGACGTCGTCCAGACCAACTGGCGGACCGGTGAGACGGTGTTCGAGCAGCGGGGGGTGGAGTTCCCCGACTCCTGGTCGCTCAACGCGTCGACGATCGTCACGACCAAATACTTCCGCGGCGCCGTCGGCACCGACGTGCGCGAGTGGAGCCTGCGTCAGCTCATCGACCGGGTGGTGAAGAAATACCGCGCGGCGGGGGAGGAGCACGGCTACTTCACCGGCGACGACGCCGAAATCTTCGAGCGCGAGCTCACCTGGATGCTGCTGCACCAGGTGTTCAGCTTCAACAGCCCGGTGTGGTTCAACGTGGGGACGCCGTCGCCGCAACAGGTCTCGGCGTGCCAGCCGTACGACGCCTTGGTTAGCACCCCGGCTGGACTTGTCCCGATCGGCGAGTTGGTCGAGCAAGGCGCCGTCGGCACCAAGGTGTTCGACGCGCACGGTGTGACGCGCATCGTGGCTGTCAAGCACAACGGAGTGAAGCCGGTTCTCCGGCTGCACGTGGGCAGCGGTCAGCACTGGACGTGACAGCCGACCACCTGGTGTGGAAGAGCACGGACATCGGCCAAGGCGCGTTCGTGGAGGCGGGCACCCTCGTCGCTGGTGACCGGCTCGAATGGATCGACCCGCTGCTTGACGCTCCCGTTCAGCGGCCTGAGATCACGCGGATCGAGCAGCGCGGAGCGATCGATGTCTATGACATCCAGACTGAGTCCGGCGAATACCTCTCGGGCAATCTTCGCGTGCACAACTGCTTCATCCTCGCTGTCGACGACACGATGGACTCGATCCTCAACTGGTATCGGGAAGAGGGGCTGATCTTCAAGGGCGGCTCGGGCGCCGGCCTCAACCTCTCCCGCATCCGGTCGAGCAAGGAGCTGCTCTCCAGCGGCGGCACGGCATCCGGCCCGGTGAGCTTCATGCGGGGCGCCGACGCATCGGCGGGCACCATCAAGTCGGGTGGCGCCACGCGTCGCGCGGCCAAGATGGTGGTGCTGGACGTCGACCACCCCGACGTCGAGGAGTTCATCGAGACAAAGGCGCGCGAGGAGGACAAGATCCGCGCGCTGCGCGACGCCGGGTTCGACATGGACCTGGGCGGCAAGGACATCGTCTCCGTCCAGTATCAAAACGCCAACAACTCCGTCCGCGTCTCCGACGAGTTCATGCGTGCGGTGGAGGCCGACGGCGAGTTCCCGCTGCGTGCGCGCATGACCGGAGAGGTCATCGAGTCCGTCAGCGCCAAGGGCTTGTTCCACAAGATGGCGCAGGCCGCCTGGGAGTGCGCAGACCCCGGCATCCAGTACGACGGCACGATCAACGACTGGCACACCAACCCAGAAACCGGACGAATCACCGCATGTAACCCATGCTCGGAGTACCTCAGCCTCGACAACTCCAGTTGCAATCTGGCCAGCCTCAACCTCATGAAGTTCCTCCGCGAGGACGGCAGCTTCGACGCTTCCACATTCGCCAAGTCCGTCGAGCTGATCATCACGGCGATGGACATCTCCATCTCCTTCGCCGACTTCCCGACCGAGGCGATCACCGAGACCACGCGGGCCTACCGCCAGCTCGGCATCGGCTACGCCAATCTCGGTGCGCTGCTGATGGCGTCCGGTCTGGCCTATGACTCCGAGGGTGGCCGCGCGGTCGCCGCCGCGATCACGTCGCTCATGACCGGCGCGGCCTACAAGCAGTCGGCGGTGCTCGCTGGCGTTGTCGGTCCGTACGACGGGTTCGCTCGCAACGCGTCGGCACACGCGCGGGTCATGCGCAAGCACCAGGCGGCCAACGACGACCTGCGTCCGCTGCACCCGCTGGACGCCGATGTGCTCAAGGTGGCCACCAGACTCTGGGCCGAGGGCAACGCGATCGGTGACAAGAACGGCTGGCGCAACGCGCAGGCGAGCCTGCTCGCGCCGACCGGCACGATCGGCTTCATGATGGACTGCGACACGACGGGCATCGAGCCGGACTTCTCCCTCGTGAAGTTCAAGAAGCTCGTCGGTGGTGGGTCACTGCAGATCGTCAACAACACCGTCTCGCGTGCGCTTCGCACGCTGGGCTACACGGAGGAGACGATCGAGGCGATCGTCGAGTACATCTCTGAGCACGGGCACGTCGTCGATGCGCCTGGCATGCGGCCCGAGCACTACGAGGTGTTCGACTGCGCCGCCGGGCAGCCGCGCTCGATCGAGCCGATGGGCCACGTGCGGATGATGGCGGCGGTGCAGCCGTTCCTGTCCGGCGCGATCTCCAAGACGGTCAACATGCCGGAGTCGGCGACGGTCGAGGAGATCGAGGAGATCTACCTGAAGGGGTGGCACCTCGGCCTCAAGGCGCTCGCCGTCTACCGCGACAACTGCAAGGTCGGCCAGCCGCTCTCGGACGCCAGGGCCAAGTCGAGGACGGCGACGGAGCCGGAGAAGGAGATCGTCTACCGGCCGGTCCGCAAGCGGCTGCCCAAGTCGCGGCCGAGCCGCACGACGTCGTTCACCGTGGGTGGCGCAGAGGGCTACATGACCGCAGGGTCCTATCCGGACAACGGGCTGGGCGAGGTCTTCCTCAAGCTGGGCAAGCAGGGGTCGACGCTGGCCGGTGTCATGGACGCCTTCTCGATAGCGGTGTCGATCGCGCTGCAGTACGGCGTTCCGCTGGAGCAGTTCGTCGAGAAGTTCACCAACATGCGGTTCGAGCCGTCGGGCATGACCGACGACCCGGATGTGCGCATGGCGTCGAGCGTCATCGACTACATCTTCCGTCGGTTGGCGCTCGACCACCTCGACTTCGACACGCGTTCCGGGCTCGGCATCCACACCGCCAAGGAGCGTGCGCACCAGCTCGACACCGGTGTGTACGAGCCGGTCGAGTTCGACGTCGAGACGCTTCGTCAGTCGGCACCGGTGGCCGAGCCGGCGGGACAACCAGCGAGTCCTCGACCAACGCCGAGCCCGACGCCGAGGCGAGCAGCAGTCGTGGAGGCCGCGGCGGTCCGTGAAGCGCCAAAGGCCGCGCACACCACGACCGAGCTGCTCGAGGTGCTCCAGGGCACCACGGCCGACGCGCCGCTCTGCTTCACCTGCGGCACCAAGATGCGGCCGGCGGGCAGCTGCTATGTCTGCGAGGGATGCGGATCGACCAGCGGCTGCAGCTGATCGATCCAGCGAGACGCGCGGACCGGCGGGTGTAGGTGGGCCCCGCCGGTCCGGCGCACGTCCGACGGGAGCCGGCCCCGACGACTCGCAGCAGGTAGCACATCAGGCACTCGTCGCCGCGGGGATGCGCACCCAGGCCTGGCGTGACCGGCTGAAGCAGCGCCGCTCGCTGAGATCCGCGCAGTCACCGTGACAGACTTGAGGTCGTGCCCGGACGATTTCGTCATCGCCCGTAACCCGGAGGAAGGCTCGGCGCTGCCCTCTCCTGCGGATCCCGCTCGGTGAGGGATCGTCCTCAAGGCCCGGGAGACCTGGCCGCGGACCGCCAAGGTCTACTGCCACCGCGTCTGGAGTGGCCGAGCGGGCCCGAGGTGGTGGAGCGCGTCGCCGTACGGACGTGCCAGCGCCGCGGGGCCGCGATCGACCTCGTGCTCGACCGCGGTCGGGAGAACCGGTCGCAGTTCGTCCCGACCCGCATCCGAGGCGGTCGCGAGGCGATCTTCTGGCAGTCGCCACGGACGGCCAAGCAGGCCCGGCCCAAGTCGGCGTGCCACGCGGCCGAGCGCAGGGGGCGGCAGATCTCGAGATCCTGGTCGACGCGCACGAGCGCTACCCGTACAAGTTCTCCGCAGCAGCACGCGACCACGCGCGCCGCGGGCTGCCGGTCGGCGACTATGCCGTGCGATCGACGGCGAGATCGTCGCGGCGGTCGAGCGCAAGTCGCTGACCGACCTGTCTCCAGCTTGCTGTCGGGCCGGCTCCGTTACGCCATGGCCGACTTAGCCGCCCTCGCTCGCGCGGCCGTCGTCGTCGAGGACCGCTACTCGCGTGTCTTCAGCTCGACCACGTGCGGCCGTCCGTCGTGGCCGACGGGCTCGCCGAGGCTCAGGTGCGGGTGCCCGAGTGCCGATCGTGTTCTGCGAAACACGAACGCTTGCCGAGGAGTGGACCTATCGATTCCTGGCGGCCGCCCTAGTCGAGCTTGCGACCGACGGCGTGGCCAGCCAGGTTCCGCTGCCTGAGGCCTGGGTGCTGGCGTCCCGCCCGCCAACGACCGCAGAGGTGCGCGCCTGGGCGGTCCAACACGGGATCGCCGTGTCGCCGCGCGGCAAGGTAAGCGCCGAAGTGCGGCGCGCCTATGATGGCGCGCTCGGAGAGGCGCAGACGGCATGAGCAATCTCGATGCCCGCCCTGAGGAGACCGTCTGCGGGGCTCAAGGCGCGACGACACCCGGTCCGGCCCTCGAGCACCTTGTGCCGCGGGATGTGCCGCTCGGCGGGACGCGGGCGATGCAGGTACGGCGCACGCTGCCGCACCGCGACGTGCGCACTGTCGGACCTTGGTGCTTCGTCGACCACTACGGACCGGACCGCATCGCGGGGACATCCGGCATGCGGGTGCCACCGCATCCGCACTGCGGCCTGCAGACCGTGACCTGGCTGCTCGAGGGTGACGCTCTGCATCGTGACAGCGTGGGGTCCGAACAGCTGATCAGACCTGGCGAGCTCAACCTCATGACTGCTGGCTGGGGCATCGCGCACTCGGAGGAATCCCCGCGCGACCACGGACCCCTATGCACGGCGTCCAGCTCTGGGTTGCCTTACCGAGCGCCGCCGGCACGTCGACGCCTCGTTCGAGCACCACGCCGAGTTGCCGGTGATCTCCAGCGGCGGCGCGACGGTGACGGTGCTGATGGAGAGCTCGCCGGGCGCGTCCCCAGCCCGTACTTACTCCCCGCTCGTCGCTGCCGACGTACGGCTGGAGGCCGGCGCCCGCCTCGAAATCCCTATGGCGCGGGACTTCGAGCATGCGGTGCTCGTCGTCTCCGGCGGCGTCGAGGCCGAGCAGACGACGGTCGACCGCAGCACGCTGCTCTACCTGGGGGGCGGACGCGAAGCGGTGACCGTCGCCGCCCGCAACGAGCCCAGCCAGGTGCTGCTGCTCGGCGGCGAGCCGTTCGCCGAGGAGCTGGTCATGTGGTGGAACTTCGTCGCCCGCAGCCACGACGAGATCGTCGCCGCGCGTGCGGCGTGGCAGGCGGGCGAGCGGTTCGGTGTCGTCACCGGCTACGACGGTGACCGCCTGGCGGCCCCCGAGCTGCCCACCATCACCCTTAAGCCGCGGCCTGGCCGCCGGCCTACATGAGGTCGACTATCACCGGAGCGTGGTCGGACGGTCCCTGGCCCTTGCGGGTTTCGCGATCGACCCATGCGTCCGGTGCGCGATCGGCCACGGCCGCAGACACAAGCACCAGGTCGATCCGCATACCCATGTCCTTGTGGAACATGCCCGCCCGGTAGTCCCAGTAGGTGAAGGGGTTGGGCCCCTTGCCCGGTCGAGGGATCAGGTCGGTGAGCCCCAGCGCACGTAGCGACGCAACCCGGTCGCGCTCGGGCGTCGTTACGTGCGTCGCTCCCACGAACGCGGCTGGGTCCCACACATCCGTGTCGCTCGGCGCGACGTTGAAGTCGCCGCAGACCAGTGCGCATCGTGATCGGCCAACTCGCGCTGCGTCGTGGCCAGAGATTCTAGCCACGCCAGCTTGTAGGCGTAGTGCGGGCTGTCGGGGGTGCGTCCGTTGGGTACGTAGACACCGGACCCGGACACCGCCGCACGTGGCGGCAACTGCCCGCGGTCTGGGTCAGGGAATCCCGGCTCCTCGTCGAGCCCGACGGTGACGTTGTCGAGCCCGACGCGGGACAGGACGGCGACACCGTTCCAGCGGCCGGCGGTGTGGAGGGCAACCTCGTAACCCAGAGCACGCGCGGCCTCTGTCGGGAAGGCGTCCTCGGAGACCTTGAGCTCCTGCAGGCAGGCGACATCGGGCTTGGGTCTCGAGCCAGTCCAGCAGGCGGGGGAGTCGCGCCGTGACGGAGTTGACGTTCCACGTGGCGATGCGCACGAAGGCCACCGTACGGCCTACCAACGACACAACGGCACCCCGCGTCGATAGGCAGTTAATGCATATAGGTGACGTTGAGCTGGCAGCGCTCTGAGCAGCGAGGATGCGCCCGCGAGTCGAGCTGGGCCGTTCGGTGTGTCGAGCTCAGCTGCGCTCGGTAGCGTCTCGATCATGACAGCCAGCTCGACGACCGTGCTCGCCCCGCATGATCGACCACGCGTGATCATCACGCTCGACGACGCTGAGCTGTGGGGGATGCTGACGGCGTTCCAGCGAGACGCTAACGGCAGGCGGCGCGGGCACGTCGTGTACCGCGTCGAGCAGACGTATCGCGCTGCGTACGAGGCGGGCGGGTTTCTGCCTGCGACGACTGCGCAGCATGACGACACGTTCATCGGGACTCGCTCGCACTGGCTCGACGCTGATCGGGTGCGTCGACCGTCTGACGATGAGCTCGCACGGTGGGAGCCGGCTCGATGCGCGTCGCAAGCTAACGCTTCGCGGCACGTCGACGTAGCGCGGCCCAGCGCGCCTTCTGTTTCATGTTGTGCTCCCAGAGGCGTTGAAGCGCGGTCGCGAGCTCTGAGATGTCCTCCACGATGGCGAGCACGTCGTCCAGGCTGTAGGGCACATTCGCCGTTCTGCCGTTGCGAACGCGACCGACGAGAGCGGCTGGCTCGCCGTTGCGCTCACCCGGCTCGACGATCACAGCATGCGCGATCGTGTTGCGATGACCCTGGGTGTGTCGGAGCTTGACCACGAACGCGTTGAAGTCGTGATCGTCGGCCAGGCCACTCTCAGTGCGCCACTGTGTGTCGGGCCTGAGGATGCGCTTCAGCATCTCTATGCGGCGGTCGAAGGGGATGCGCTCGACGTTCTCTGAGAGCAGCTCAAACGCAAGAGCATCATCGGCTGCGAGGCGGTCGACGATCAGGCTGTTCATCAGCGCTTCGACGATCGAGAAATGCCTGACCACGGCGTACACATCGATCTTCGCTTCTGCCATGCAGTGCAACGTACCGAGCGTCAGTACGGCAGCGGGCGACGTTCACGCGACACGCTGCGGCACAGCGACGATGTGCGGTTCGGTTTGCCGTTCAGGTCGAAGCGCACGCCGCCCCAGACGACAGCGACCGGGCGGACCTCAGCGGCTGCACGAGCGCACGGCACGAGCAGCGGGCGCTGCTGCAGCCGTCCAGGGCTGCGTCGACGTCTTCGCTGTCGCGCGGGCTGAGCCATAGCTGCGGGCTCGTCGAGCACGGCACGTCGATCTCAGTGACGGCGCGTGCGAGCTGCGCGATCGCGGACAGCACGCGATCAGGCTACGGCTCGGGTAGCTGCACCCTCTGCCCAAGCTGAACCGCCGGGTCGTTGGTCAGTCTTCGAGTACCGGGACGACCGCTGCGCAGAAGTCGTCGGTCCGTCCTGTCGATCCCTTCACCTGGCCGAGGAACGCGAGGAACTCGTCGTCCGACGGGTCGGCCGGCGTGCCGCCATCGTCGACCAGGAACTCGAACCGAATCTGGCCGGGGTCCCTGGCGATGGCCTTGCCGTCCGGGCCGAACGCGGCGAAGGGCCCGGTCTGCAGGACGAGGATCGTCAGCGTGCCGTCGCCGTTGTCGGTCACCCGGAGGTCCTTGTCGACAAAGTGGCCGACCTCGGTGACGAAGTTGCTGTTGGCCACGTTGGTGTACACGCTGTTGACCTTCACGTTCCCATGGAAATAGGCCAAGCCGTCCGGCCCGTGTGGGTTGACCAGCACGCGACCGTCAACAACCTGGTCGCGCTGGACCGTGAGACCGGGAACGTCACAGAAGTCGTCGAAGATCTCGGTAGACTCCTCGTGGAAATCCGTGTGCTCGAGCGGCTTGGCAGTGGCCCCTCCTGCCAGGGTCATTGAGCCCACCATGGCCAATCCAGCCGCGAGCCCAAGCGTTCGTGCAAGCCTCATGATCCCCCCTTGGTCCAAGTGACCCCCCGGTCACGTGGCGCCATGGTGACCCGCAGCGGCACCGTCGTCAACAGCGCGACAAGGACACATGAGTCGTTGCAGGCTCAAGGGCACCCCTGTGTAGTCAGATGCCGCCAGGGAGTGAACGCAGTGAGTCTTGCCTGCCCTGCCGACCGGGACGTCAGCTACAGAGATTCACGTCCCGGTCGAGCAGGGTGCGTCTGCGCAGCGGTGCCAGCTCGACGTCGTACGCCGTCGACAGGGGTGACTGTCACAGACACGCTGCAGCTCGTGGTGCCGCTGCACGTGCTGCAGATGCGTACCGCAGTCCACAGGCTCGACTGCCACCCCGCCAGGTGTCCCGCCCTGCCCCGGCTCGCGAACAGCACCGGGGACGACGAGAGCTCATGCTCATGCTCACGCTCGTGCTCACGTGCCGATCTTCGCGGCAGCACCCGGCGTCACAGCCATGCTCACGTAACGCAGATGCTCGACCTCGCTGCCGACCTGCGCCGGGTTCGGCTTCGCGTCTTCGACGACCGTCCAGAGGCAGACGATCACGCCGCGCGGATCGTAGATCACCGGCTGCGTCAGGTTCTGATCGAGCACGGCGCGCACCCCGGCGAGGCTGAGCGCCTGCAGGTCGACGCTGAGCAGGCCGTCGAGGGGTCCGGCGAGTATGCGCGGGTCGAACGGGCCGTCAAACAGCGCCGACGCTGCCGCGAGATCTGCTGCGGCTTCCGCGTTCGCGACGAGCTGCTGCGCGACGTATAGATCAACGCCTCGCGCGAGCGCGGCGCGAAGACAGCCGACGAGCAGGCTGGGCTCACCGAAGTCGCTCAACGCACGAGAGAGGTTCCACGTCGCAGCGATCGCATTGAGCGAGCTCGTCAACGTGTCGACTCTGATCGGCGTCGAGACAAGCTCGCCCTTCTCGGCGGGCTGCGCAACAACGACGGACGTGTCCCCCAGATTGGGGATCGCGGGTCTGCCTTCGGTAGTCGTCGCAACGTCGATGCGAGTCACGTTCGCGGGATCGGTCAGCGGGCTCGCAACGGAGGCGAGCGCATCGCTGAGGTCGACGATCCAGCTAGCGACGATGCCTGCCGCGTCGGGCGTCGTGACATGCGCGGCAGCTCGCTTCTGCTCTTGCACGCGGCGCGCGACGACACGGAACGTGGGGCGCTCGTCCACGATCTGTTGCGTCAGCTCTGAGGCGGGAGGCAATAAGGATCCGATGCTCATGCTGTCGAGTCTCGGCGCTCGTGCCCGTGATTCGTCGCGCTCGCTACGGGCTCGACGCGCCAGCTGCCGTCGACGCGCTCGCCGGGGATGCGACCCTCGCGAAGAGCTCGGCGCACAGCACCAGGGGAGAGGTTGCGCTGCTGCGCAGCTTCGCTGGTCGGGACGAGCGACTCGCGCCACGCAGCTTCGGCTGTCTCGGCGGCAATCCACGTCGAGAGCTCTGCGTCGAGGCGGCGCGCAAGCGCGATCAGCAAAGGATCACGCGGGGCTGGCAGACGACGCAGGACGCTCTGCACGTGCCGGTAGCGACTGGCGTGCAGCTCGTGCTCGTCGACGTCGTGGCGTGTCACCAAGAGCTCCTGGCGAGCACGCCTGAGCGAATCGAGTGACGACAGGGGACGCATCGAGCTCGATCTGCGCGCACCGCGCGGGACGGGGCGAGATCAGCAGCAAAAACACTTGAAAGCTCAAGAGAGAGAGAAGCGCGGCTGATCGCGAGGATCTCGGCTCGCCCTGTCAAGGAATCGATCTTGATCCTCGAGCCTGCCTGAAGATGTCGATCACGCAGCCGTGTCGACGTCGAGCACGTCGAGCAGCGGCGGGTGAGCTGTACAGATCCTGCTGTGCAGCAGCTGCACGTACCCGGACCGCGTGAGGTCGACGTACGCGTGGCACGACGAGCACGACGCTGCTGTGCCGTCGACGACAGCGCGAGCGTGCAGCTCGGAGCGCAGGTCGAGTACGTCGAGCCCTCCCCCAGCTCGGTGATGCCACATGAGCAGGCGCTGCTGCGTGTCCATGCTCCGATCATGAGCGGCTTACACAGCCGCTGGTCGCGTGCGCGACTGCACTGCTCGACGGCGAGTGCCGTGCTCATGTCTCACGCTCAAGCTGATCGATGAGCCACTCGTGACGTTCGTCGCTGCAGCGGGGAGGCTCGTAGTCGAGCCACCAGCCGATGTCGCACTCGACGCAATGCACCCACGTCGTCAGCTGTCGCTGCATCAGCTAGCCGTCCCAGCCACGTTGAGTCTGCCTGCCTGCTTGATCGCATCTGCGAACGCGCGGGAGCCGAGCGCGTTGAGCAGATCGCGTGCGTCCTGTCCAGGCGGCGGCATCAGCACGCTGGCGTGCGGCAGGAGCAGCTGCAGCTGCGCGAGACACGCCAGACCTGCTTCGTCGTTGTCCGGCGCGATGACGACGCCTTGCCCGTCGTGCAGCACGTCACGCAGTCGCTCGCGCTTGATCGAGCCTGCGCCGCCTGCCCAGGTGGTCGCGTAGATGCCGACTGCGCGGATCGCGTCGGCGCTCGACTCCGACTCGACGAGCACAAGCGTGTCGTCTGCTGCGAGAGCCATGAGCACTTCGTGCTCGCGATACAGCGGCAGCTCAGCGAGCGTCGTGCCACGCAGACCGGGTATCCACGCGCCGTGCTCGTCGCACGTCTGCCACTGCAAGTCTTTCCCCCCGGTCGTCGGGTGTCGCAGTCGTTCGAGCCGCCAGCGATCGCCGTACGGGTGGAACGCCTCGTGCCGGAAGCCCCACGCAGCTGGGTGCCCGGTGCGCGAGGTCAGCGGCGGAAAGTTGACGCGTGGACTGTTGAGCACGATGTGCCGCGCGGGCGAGTAAGAGGGCGCGGTCGTCAGGTCGTGCAGCGAGAGACGCAGCACCTTGAGCACGTCGCGCGTCGAGCAGCCAGCGTGACAGTGCAGCAGGGCGCGCCCGTCTTCGATCTCGTCGAGCGCAAGCGACGGGTTGCTGTCGACGTGGGCGGGGCACTGCCAGAGTCGACCGTTTCGGCTCGATGCAGAGCCGAGCTGAGCGAGCAGCTCTCGCAGCCACGGCGCGGGCTTCACGATGCCCTCGCAGGGGCGCGCTGCTCGACTACCTGTGGGGGTAAGCGCCACAAGTGGAACAGCGGAACACTGCAGGTCAGAGCGTTGCGCGTGTTCCGCGTTCCGCTTTCAAAGGGGAACGCGGAACAGCTACAGGGCGCTGACCTGCGATGTTCCGGTGTTCCGCTTGTTCCGGTGTGCATGATCAGTCTTCGGGATTCTCGGGCTTCAGGTACCGCTCGAAGGCGTCGTCGAACGGGTCGCGCGAGTACCCGTGAATGCTGTTCCCTTCGATGCGCATCTTCTTGCTCTTGATCTGGTACGGGGACAGCAGACGTCCCAGCCGGTGCGCGTTGAGATCTTCGGTCAGCCACTGGCCGTCGACGAGCTGCTTCAGAGCGCGCACGAGGTCCAGGCTGCTGATCACGCGAGACGTCTCGGGCTTCGTCTCCCACACTGCGCGGCAGTCGCGTAGCAATTCGAGCGAGAGTCCGCCAGCGTCCTGCTGATCGGCTTCGGCAACCTTCGCGATGGCAGCGTTGCGCGCGCGCTGCGACCAGCCGTTGCCAGCCAGCTCGGCGACGACGAGCAGCGGCTCCCAATAGTCAGCTGCACGATCTGTCACGCTCGCAGGTATCACGGGCTCGGCGTCACGCAGCTTGTCGCGAGCGGCGTCGGCCCACGCTTCGAGCTCGTCGTGCAGCGTCTTCAGTGGCGCGAGCGATGCGGCCTTCATCCTGAACGGCTCGACATGCTCGCCGGTCTTGCGTCGCCGCATGTTGATCACCGGCCCACGATCGGTGATCGTGTCGGGGATCGCGTGCCCAATCGCTGCAATCACAGCGGGGCAGAACACGGCGAGCTCTTCGACCGATGTCCCGTGCAACTTGACGCGCAGCACGTTGCTGCCACGCCGGTAGCCGGTGTTGAGCAGGCCGCGCAGCTCTTCGCCGCGTTCGCTGCTCTTCGGGCCGAACACTGTGTCGGCCTCGTCGAACAGCACGGTGGGGGGGTGCTCGCCGTCTGCCGAGACGGTGCGATAGAGCGCGGCGGGACTCGCGTTCGCCGTCATCAAGGGGCGCGCGACAAGGAATGACAGCACTTCGAGCAGCCGCGTCTTGCCGCAGCGCTTCTCTGGCGACTGCAGCGAGAGGCGCGGCGTCGTGTCTGCGACTCCGGCGACGTGGGTGTGCGCGACGAACAGCGTGACGACTACGTAATCGCTGTCGGTCGGAAGGATCACGTAACGCCGGATCACCGCCTCGATGTCGTCGAGCACGCGTGCGAGCTGTCGCCATCTGGATGTCATCACGGACCCTCTCGCCAACGCCCTCGCGCAGCCGCGCGTTGCTGCTCTTCACGTACCTGTACGGCTTCCAGCGGTTCAGGCAGTAGGGCGTCGAGGACGCGGCGCACAAGCGACACCACGACCTGCTGCGACAGCGCCTCCGTCTCGACCGCCTGATACGTGCGTGGCGTCCTGAAGCGGTGATCCTTCTTGTCGACCGGCGTCAGGCCGTGGCGCTCGATCTGCTCGGCGGTCACCGCGATGCGCTGCCAGTTGATCTCGTGCCCGACGAACCTCTCCAGCCGTTCCCGAGCCGACCGCTCGATGTGCCCACCGGACAGGTCGTGGTCGCCGAGATAGAGCACGAACCGCTTATCGTGCTCGTCGAACAGCGGCGCGACCTGGGTCGCCAGCAGCGACCCCGACGACTGCCCACCGAGCGCCGCGAACGGAACCGCGTACTCGTACAGGTGCGCGGCCAGCACACCGGCCAGCGACCGCGACTCGGTGAGCACCACGGGAGCCGGGTCGTAATCGGTCCAGGGGTTGACGCGCGCCTCGTCGATCGTGTCGCGCAAGTAGTCGGCGACCGACCCGGCGACCCGCACGGACTGCACCTGACGTATCTCGTCGACGATCGCCGACCAGGCAACGATGCCGGACTCGCGTAGCACGGTGAGCGCCTCGGCGACATCCTGCCCCGGCTGCCGAGCCCGCTTGCTGCCGTCAGCGTGCCTGTACGCCTTCGGGAGCAGCCCGCGCATTTCCAGCTCGTAGAACAGGAACCGCACCGACGTCGGCAACGCTCCGGCGTCCTGGTGCTCGAACAGCAGAGCGAGGCATTGGCGCTGAAGCTTCCCTGCCTTGCTCGACGGTCTGGACAGCAGCTGCTCGATGTCGTGAGTGCTCACGCTGTCGCCCTCGCAGGATCGAGCCCGTACGCGTGCCTGTGAGTGTCTGCGCTGAGGGTGGCGTCCCGATACCCACGCCCGGGCTGGCAGCGCGCCAGCGGGCGTCTGGTGACGTCTGGCGACGTGCTCTCGACGTAGCGCCGAAGTCGGGTCATCCTGAGAGTGCTCCTGTCGAAGAGCACGAGGCGGTCACCGTTGCTGGGTGATCGCCTCGTCGTTGTGCTGCTGCTGCATTGCTCGCTGCTCGACGGCCAGCTGCGCGTGTCGAGTGCGTATCTCGTCGAGTAGCGCCGCTGTCGCGTCGAGCTCGTCGTCGGTCATCGGCGGCAGCCGCTTGACGTTCTCTCGCGCTCGCGCCATGAGCTGCTCGTCGCGCTCGCGCTGGCGTTCGACCTTGCGAGCCCGACGCCGCTCGTCAGTCGTCGCGCTCATCGTTCGAGGACGCCTGCTCGTGACGCGGTACCTCGTCGGCGGCGCGCTTGATCGCGTCGACCTGCTCGGCCATTAGCGGCGGACTGCTCTTCAGCAGCTTGATGATCAGCTTCGTTCGCTTCGTGCGAAAGCTCTTGACGTGCAACGGCTCGAAGCTCGTCACGGCCTGGTCTGTGCTCATGCGCCTGAGTGTGACTGCGAACGATCGACTGATGTAGTCGTGCGTTTCTGCGTCACACCGCTCGTTTCTGCACGCGCTGAGGCGCTCCCGGCGCAGTCGCCGACTGTTTGACGCGCGACGGACACGGCGGCGCCGTCAGCTCGACGTCTGACGGCGCTCCGGTGTGCGAGCTGGTCGAGCTCAGTTGTTGAGCACGAACCGCTCATCACTGCCGCGCGCACCCTTGCGCAGCGTGAAGCCCTTCGGGATCGCCCGCACGATCATCGCTCGACGCTCAGCAGCAGTAGTGCGCTCGTCATCCCACAGGTCTTCCAGCGCGTCTGCGCTCTCCGCTTGCGCGTGCTCGTCGGCACCCGCCTTCAGCAGCTCGTCACGCTCGGCTGTCAGCCTCTCGATCCGCGCATCGAGTGGCGCTGTCGCAGCGTCGAAGCGCCCGAGCGAGAGCTCGCCTCGCCCGAGCCGGTCAGCGAGCGCGACAGCTGTGCGCTCAGCGTCTGCGATCCTCGCGGACACGGCTGCGACAGCACGCGAGCGTCTCGCGACCTGCTCGGCGTGCGCCGGGTCGGACAGTCGCGCGATGACTTGCGCCCGCACCCAGCGTTCGGCGATGCGCGCGTCGACGGCGAGCCCGCACGACTTGCAGCGGTAGCGACGACGTGGCTCGCCGTCGTCGTATGTCGCGCTGTACCGCTCGGGGCGGATCAGCCCCGACAGCTCGCGACCGCACTCGCAGCGACCGATGCCGGACAGGATGTGCTCGCCACTGTACGGACGACCCTTGCGGCGAGCTGCGAACGATGCGGCGATCTGCTCGTACCGCTCGACGCTGATGATCGGCTCGACGTTCGCAGCAGCCCGCAGCGCCCCCGGCTGCGCTTCGTACAGCGCTGCGTGACGAGGTTTGTTGAGCGCTTTCTTGACTGTCAGCCCGTCCCAGATGTTGCCGTTCGTCGTCGTGAGCGCGAGCTCGTTCCAGCGACGCGCGATCGACGCGAGCGGCTCACCCCGATCCAGGTACGCGTCGATCGCTTCGACGAGCGCAGCACGCTCACGAGCCAGCTGCTCGTCGTCGACGCCCCTGCCGGGGTGCCCGAACGCCCGCTGTCCGTTGCCCATGTAGCCCGCCTCCCTGCGTGCTGCTGCCTTGCGCTGCTGTCGACGGCTCGTGTTGTCGCTCTCCTTGCAGGCGGCAGCAGTCAGCACCCGCAGCGTGAAGCGAGCGTCAGCGTCGCCGAGGTCGTACTCACCGAAGCAGCTCGCGACCGTGAGCCCGCTGTCTGCGAGCTGAATCAGCAGCTCTAGATCGAACGGCTGACGCAGCAGTCTGTCTGTGTGCCAGACGACGACGCCCTGCGCTTGCCGGTTCTTCAGCCGGTCCACGAGCACGTCCCAACCTGGGCGCTTGCGGCTGCGCTGCCACGCGCTCTTGTTGTCGTCGCGCAGCACCCGCCCGAGACGCACGCCGCGACGGTCGACTTCACGCAGGCAGTCGAGCAGCTGCCGATCGGTCTTCTCCGTCTCGCCGTCGTCAGGGTTGCGCGAGATACGGGCGTACACGTCGAGCACGTCTGCCGAGTCGAACGCGAGATCATGATCGCGCTCGCGCAGACGTGCCGCGACGATCTGCCAGCTGTCGCTGGTCGAGCTAGGTTGATCTTGTTCCTGTGTCGCTGTCATGCACTGAGGCTAGCGTCACCTATATGCACCATCAACAGGTTCGACGCTGGGTGCCGTTGTGTCGAATTGGGCTCAGGCAGCCGACGTTGCCCGAACGCGTACGGACCGCACGACTATCGAGCTTCCGGCCGCGATGTGCGTGCAGCGGGTAGGACTGAGGGCGGCGCGGCCGGCGCGGCCGAGCCGCACCTCCCACACCGCGTCGGCGGTCGTCACCTCGACCACCGGCTCGTCGCCGTCGACCGCGGTGGGACCGCATGACACGGCGTCGCGTGCCATAGCACCCGTGCCACGGCGCACCGCGTGCTCGGCGGCCTGCTGCCAGACGTCGTAGCCGGCGCGCCCGCGCAGGTGGTCGTACGCCACGTCACCACGCATCGCGGCCGCAGCGACGTGCTCGGCGGCGACGGGGTCGAGGCGCCCGTGGTACTCGCCCCACGGCAAGACGGCCACGTTGCCCGCGAACCGGTCGCCGCCCAAGTGGCTGCACTCCCAGACCAACCCGGGGAGGCTGGCCGCCAGCGACTCGGCCAGCGGGCGACCCTCCACGGCGCAGCACATGTCCTTGGTGCCATGGGTGCAGACGAGCAGCAGCGGGTGATGGACCGGCGTTCCGTGCCCAGGCCGGCCCGCCGTCACCGCGTCGAGGTCGATTCGGCCGAGCTCAGTGAGGTCGTGCACCTCGAGCCGCTCGAGCCACTCCGCACCCACGCGGCTGGACGCCAGGAACACCGTCCGCGGCATGCCAGGCTGACGCGGGTGCCGTCCAGGGTGGCGCAGCAGCATCGGCCGCAGCCCCGTGCGGCAGGCCCGGGCGATCCCCGCCTGGAGGTCATTGGGGAGAGTGCCGAGCACTCGCTCGACCGCGTTGCGCGTCCAGGCGCCTTCGTGCTCGATGAGCAGCCACGCGGTATGCGGCGGGGTGGTGCCGGCCATCGGCTCGTTCAGCTCTCGGGACAGGACCGCACAGGCCGGGGCCGTGCCGCAGGGGGCCGCGGGGTCGCACATCGCCTCGGTCGGCGCGGCGACGGCGGCTGTCATGCGGCTCCTGATTACGGCAGGCTGCGTGCTTAGGTGAGCCTAACCTACCCGGCCGCTGGCACCGTATGGATGTGACCCGCGCCATCTTCAGGAACGATCACGGTATGGCCGAGACGGCGGAGGCACGGGTGGGCATCTCGGGCTGGACGTACCCGCCGTGGCGCGGCGTGTTCTACCCGCCCGAGTTGCCGCACCGGCTCGAGCTCTCGTACGCGGCAGAGCGGCTGACGTCCATCGAGATCAACGGGTCCTTCTACGCCCTGCAACGCCCGGCCAGCTATCGCGCTTGGCGGGAGCAGGCACCGGACGGCTTCAGCTTCGCCGTGAAGGGCGGGCGGTTCATCACCCACATGAAGAAGCTCGCCGACGTGACGACACCCCTCGCGAACTTCTTCGCCTCCGGCGTGCTGGCGCTCGGGGACAAGCTCGGCCCGCTGCTCTGGCAGCTGCCGCCGACGCTGGGCTTCGACCATGACCGCCTCGACGCGTTCCTGGCGCAGCTGCCACGGACCACCACACAGGCCGCACAGCTCGCCGGGCGCCATGACGAGCGCATGGACGACCGGGCCTGGACCGAGACCGATGCGGATCGTCCGGTGAGGCACGCGGTCGAGGTGCGGCACGGCAGCTTCGAGGTGCCTGGGTTCGTCGAGCTCCTGCGCGCCCACAACGTGGCGCTCGTCGTCGCGGACACCGCTGGGCGCTGGCCCCGCATGTTCGATCTGACCGCCGACTTCGTCTACGTACGTCTGCACGGGGACAAGGAGTTGTACGTGAGTGGCTACGACGACGCGGCCCTGGACGGGTGGGCCGAGCGGATCCGCGCCTGGCGGTCCGGCGTCGAGCCACCCCCTGGACACACGGTCGCGGAACCCGCGGAGAACCGCCCGCGCGACGTGTACGCCTACTTCGACAACGACGTCAAGGTGCGGGCGCCGTACGACGCGATGGGGCTGATACGTAGGCTCGAGTCGTGAAACCTGGCCTGCTGCTCACTTACCGAATCCTGGCGTACACCACCGGCGTCATGCTCATCCTGCTGCTCTTCGTTGCCGTGCCGATCAAGTACATCGGGGACAACGAGACGCCCGTCCGCATCATCGGCACGGCGCACGGCTGGATCTACTTCGCCTACGTGATCACCGCGTTCATCGTCGCGCAGCGGCTGCGGTGGAGCGCCTGGCGCACTGTCGCCCTGCTCGTGGCCGGCACCATCCCGTTCATGTCGTTCGTCGCCGAGCGCAAGGTCATGGCCGCCGTGCACCAGACAGATCAGCCGACCGGCGCGTCGTCCTCCGCGGGCGCCTGAGCGGGCGGCCGGCGAGCGGCGCGAACGGCGTTGCGCGCCAGCACGAACCAGAACACGACGCCTGCGGCGGCGAAGACCCACCACTGGGCCCAGTAGGACAAGTGCTGCCAGAGGCTCACGCCGCCCTGCGGCGCCGCCACGTCGACGGGCACGGGCGTGAGCCCGTTGTCGGCCGGGTCGGCGAGCAGGACATAGCCGTCGTACGAGTCAACGCCGCCCAGTCGGAGCGCCTCGTCGGCCTCGGGCCGGCCAAGGTAGGCGAGCTCGCCGTCGTCCAGGTCGGCCGACGGGCCGAGGGTGGCGTCGCCCTCGTCCTCCAGCGGCAGCAGCACTCCGGTGAGCTCGACCTCGCCGAAGGCACGCGAAGGGCGGCCTCGGTGACCTCGTCCACCCACCCGCGCACGACCGGAATCGTGGACCCGTCGTCCAACCGCAACGTCGACACCACCCAGGCGCCCATCGTGCGGTCGAGCACCCGACCCGGGATCGTCGCCTGCGCGTCGGGCAGGTAGGCGCCGGACACCGCGACCGGTCGCACCTCGGCCGAGTCGGGAAGCTCGGCTCCGGGCGCGCCAATGACTGCAGCGCCACGGGCTCGGCATCGAGCCGATCGTCGCGGTCGCGCTGGTCACGGAACCGGTCGAGCTGCCACGACCCGAGCCACACCATGCCGGCCACCAGTGCCAGGGCAAGCGCGTGCAGCACCAGCCAGCGCGGCGTGAGCAGGGTCCGAAGCACGACGTCGAGGTTAGCTGCGCCCGCTCATGACTCCTCTACCCGGTGCTGGAAGGCCGGATCGGCGCTGTCGTCGACGAAGGCGTCGACGTTGGCACTCTCGTCGATGGCGATGCTCACCGTGCAGGTGCGCTCGTGGGTGAGCCGGATCGCGTTGCCGAGCATGTCGTCGGGAACCGGCCCATCGGCGGTGTCGACCGCGTAGCGCACGGTGATCTGGCGCAGCTTGTTGCTCTGCGGCGCCATGAGGTCGCCCGTGAGGTCGATCTGCATGCGCACCGGCTCGCCGGCTCGGCGGGTGACGAACCGCTCCACACCGAACCCTGCGCACCCGCCGAGTGCGGCAAGTAGCAGCTCGACAGGGGAGAACGCGCCCGGCGTGCCTTTGCTCGCCATGGTCACCGTGGCGCCGCTGCTGGCGGTGGCGACGTAGGTGTAGCGACCTGTGCGCTCCACCGAGCTTGTGTAGTCATGTTGATGCGACATCATTCACCTTGCTCCGCCAGGCCGAGCGTGTCGAGGATCCACGCGACCACGAAGGCCTCCTCGCGCCAGGCCTCGTAGCGCCCGCTGCGCCCGCCGTGTCCGGCGCTCATCTCCGTCTTGAGCAGCACCGACTCGGCTCCATCGGCAGCCGTCGCTCGAAGCCGGGCGACCCACTTGGCCGGCTCGTGGAAGAGCACGCGCGTGTCGTTGAGCCCGGTCATCGCGAGGATCGCAGGATGGGGGAGCTGCGCGACGTTCTCGTAGGGTGCGTAGGACTTCATGTAGGCGTAGACCTCGGCGCTCTCCAGCGGGTTGCCCCACTCCTCCCACTCGGTGACGGTGAGCGGCAGCGTCGGGTCGAGGATGGAGTTGAGCGGGTCGACGAACGGCACTTGTGCGACGACGCCGCGGAAAGCCTCGGGTGCCAGGTTGGCCACCGCTCCCATCAGCAGGCCGCCGGCACTGCCGCCGCGGGCGACCAGCCGATCAGCGCTCGTCCATGCGGCCGACACGAGTTGCCGCGCACTGGCGACGAAGTCGGTGAACGTGTTGCGCTTGTGCAGCAGCTTGCCGTCGTCGTACCACCGTCGTCCCATCTCCCCGCCGCCACGGACGTGGGCGATCGCGAAGGCGACCCCGCGGTCGAGCAGCGAGAGCCGCGCAACCGAGAACCACGGGTCCATGCTCGCCTCGTAGGCCCCGTAGCCGTACAGCACCATCGGCGCGGATCCATCGCGCCGCGTCCCGACGCGGCAGACGATCGAGATGGGGACGCGGGTGCCGTCGTCGGCGACCGCCCACTCGCGGTGCTGCTCGTATGCCGACGGGTCGTAGCCGCCGAGGACCGGTGTCTGCTTGAGCAGCGTGAGCTCGCCGGTGGTCACGTCGGTTTCGTAGACCGAGCCGGGTGTGACCAGCGAGGTGTAGCCGAACCGGAACGACGTGGTGTCGTATTCGGGGTTGCTGCCGCTGCCCACGGTGTAGAGCGGCTCGGGAAAGGTGATCTCCCGCTCGGAGCCGTCACTGAGCACGCGCAGGCCGGTCAGGCCGTCACGGCGGTAGGAGAGCACGAGGTGGCCGGCGAACGCGTTGACGTCGAGGAGCCTCGTGTCGTCGCGGTGCGAGACGAGCGGCGTCCACGACGACGGATCGGCGACGGGTGCCTCGGCCAGCTCGAAGTTGAGCGCGCCGTCGTTGTGCAGCACGAGGAAGCGGTCGCCCTGGTGCTCGACGGAGTATTCGACGCCCTGGCGGCGCTCGCGGAAGATCCACGGCTCGCCATCGGGTGTCGCCGCATCGAGCAGCCGCACCTCGGACGTGACCTTGCTGGCAGCCTCGATGACGATGAACCGCTCGCTGCGGGTGAGGCCGGTGCCGACCCAGAACCGCTCGTCGGCCTCCTCATGGACCAGACGGTCAGTGTCGGTCGCGGCTCCGATGCGGTGCCGCCACACGCGGTGCGGCCGCCATGCGTCGTCGACGGTGATGTAGAAGAGCGTCGAGCCATCGAGCGACCAAGCCGAGCCGTAGAAGGTGTCAGGGATCTCGTCGGCCAGGTCGTCGCCAGTCTCGAGGTCGCGCACGCGCAGGACGAAGCGCTCGCTGCCGACATGGTCGGTCGAGTAGGCGAGCAGCCGCCCGTCGGGGCTCACGTCGAAGTTGCCCAGGCTGAAGAACTCGGAGTCACCGGCTGCGACGTTCTCGTCGAGCAGCACCTGCTCGTCGGGCAGCGGCGTGCCGTCGTCGGTGCGCGGCGGAGCGTCCTGGCCCACGGCGTAGGGCGCGCGGCAGTGGATCGCGTAGGGCTGGCCCTCGACGGTGCGCGAGTAGTACCACCACGACCCCTTGCGCTGCGGCACGGACAGGTCGGTCTCTTGAGTGCGGGTCTTGATCTCGGTGAAGACCGTCTCGCGGAGCGCGGCCAGGTGCGCCGTGCGCTCTTGGGTGTAGGCGTTCTCGGCCTCGAGGTAACCGATCGTGTCAGGGTTGTCGGCCTCGCGTAGCCAGGAGTAGTCGTCGACCACCTCGTCGCCGTGGTGCGTGCGGGTGGTCGGGACCCGCTTGGCGAGCGGTGGCGTGGCGGTAGGAGCCGGGGCAGCGGACGTGTCGGACATGGCAGCGAACCTAGCCGACCACGCCGAGCACGAACGGGAGCACCTGCGCCGCCCCCGCTCGCCGCAGTGCCCGCCCGGACACGGTGATGGTCCAGCGCGAGTCGGCGAAGTCGTCGACGAGAAGCACCGGTGCCTGACCGAGGCCGGCAATCGCGGCCGTGACCTCCGCTGGGACTACCACCCGGTCCCACACGGCGGCGAGCCGGAAGGCGCTGTTGCCGCCGGCTTCACCACGAGGCCCGTCGCCGCGATAGCCAATCGTGCCTAGATCGTCCAGCCGGCCGATCTCCGCGATGCGCCGCGCCAAGGACCCGACAAGCTCCGGTCGAGCGCGGGAGGGCATCGCCACGACACCTTGCGGGCGCCGCTCCCAGGGCCAGTCCCGCAGCGCAGCCACGCAGGCGGCCACGACGTCGTCGGGCACCGGACCGTCGACAGCCTCGGGACCGACGAGCTCCCGCACCCGGTTGCCCCAGCCCAGGTCGGACAGCCGCGCCAGCGCGCGGCCGGACTCCACCCGGTCGGAAGCGTCGATGCGGCCGCGGACGTCGACACCCAGCCGGTCCATGGCCGTCGGCCAGAGACTCCGTGGCTCGATCGGGACGCCCGCGCGCTGAAGGTCGCCGGTGGCCGCCGAGCGCGTGTCATGCCGTACTTCAGTCGGATACCAGACTCCGGCGCACGTGTCGCAACGTCCGCACGGCGCGGCGTGCGGGTCGTCGAGCTGCCGCCGGAGGAACTCGAGGCGGCACATGTCGCGCCCCGACACATAGGCCCGCATCGCGTGCTGCTCGGAACGCCGGGTCGCGGCAACGGCCGAGTAGCGCTCGACGTCGTAGTGCCAGTCGGCACCGGTCGACACCCACCCGCCGCGCACGCGCGACACCGCGCCGTCGACGTCGAGCACCTTGAGCAGCAGCTCGAGGCGCGTGTGGCGGATGTCGACCCGCGCCTCGAGCGCGGCGGTCGACAACGGTGACCCGGCATCGGCCAGCGTCGACAGCACCGCTTGTGCCTGCGTCTGTGCGGGGAACGCCACCGACTCGAAGTAGCGCCAGATGTCCTCGTCCTCCTGGCCGGGCAGCAACAGCACGTCGGCATGGTCCACGGCACGCCCGGCACGGCCAACCTGCTGGTAGTAGGCGATGGGAGAGGCAGGCGCGCCGAGGTGGAGCACAAACCCCAGGTCGGGCTTGTCGAATCCCATGCCGAGCGCCGACGTGGCCACGAGGGCCTTCACGGAGTTGTCGAGGAGAGCCTGCTCGGCGGTGAGCCGCTCGGCCTCGTCGGTGCGCCCGGAGTAGGCCAGTACGTCATAGCCCTGCGCGCGCAGGAACTGGGCAACCTGCTCGGTCGCGGCGACGGTGAGCGTGTAGATGATCCCGCTGCCCGGGAGGTCACGCAGATGGTCGGCCAGCCAGGCGAGGCGATCGGCCGCGGTCGGCAAGGACAGGACGCCGAGGCGCAGCGACTCGCGGTCGAGCGACCCGCGGATCGGGCGCACGGGCGCGGTCGGGGTCGCCAGCTGCTCGACCACGTCGGCCACAACCCGAGAGTTGGCGGTGGCCGTGGTGGCGAGGACGGGCGTTCCGGCGGGCAGCCCCGTGACCATGTCCTTGATGCGCCGGTAGTCGGGCCGGAAGTCGTGCCCCCAGTCGGAGATGCAGTGCGCTTCGTCGACGACGAGCAGACCGACCGCCGACGTGAGCGCGGGCAGCCAGACGTCGCGGAACTCCGAGTTGTTGAGTCGCTCCGGGCTCACCAGCAACAGGTCGACACTGTCGGCAGCGAGCGCGGCTCGCACCTGCTCCCACTCGGTGACGTTGGCGGAGTTGACGGTGTGGGCGCGGATGCCGGCACTGACCGCCGCGGCCACCTGGTTGCGCATCAGCGCGAGGAGCGGGGACACGATGAGCGTCGGGCCGGCACCGCGGGCCCTCAGCAACGTCGTGGTCACGAAGTAGACAGCCGACTTGCCCCACCCGGTGCGTTGCACGACGAGCGCTCGGCCCCCTTCGACGAGGTGCTCGATCGCCTCCCACTGGCCGTCGCGGAACTCTGCCTGCGGGTCGCCGGTGAGCTCGCGCAGCGCCCGCAAGCCTTCGGCCTGGCTCGGCTCGGCCTGGATCGGTTGGGCATGTGTCGGCATCCGCTCTCCTGTCCTACGTGCAGTGACACAGACACTAGGCAGGACCCCGGACACATCCGGCCGCGAGGTGTTGACCCTGACGCGGCGTGAGGCTCTAGCGTCGAACCCATGAGCTGGACGGTGGGCGAGGTCGCGCGGATGGCAGATGTGACCGTGCGCACGCTGCATCACTACGACGAGCTGGGCGTGCTTACCCCGAGCGGTCGTACGAGCGGCGGCTACCGCACCTATGACCACGGCGACCTGGAGCGCCTGCAGCGCATCCTGGCCTACCGCGAGCTCGGTTTCGGCCTCGACGAGATCACCAAGATCCTCGACGACCCGGCGATCGACACGGTCGCGCACCTGCGCCGCCAACACGAGCTGCTGCGGCACAAGCAGGCCCGGCTCGACCGAATCATCACGACACTGGAGAAGACGATGGAGGCACACGAGATGGGGATCAGCCTGACCCCCGACGAGATGCTCGAGGTGTTCGGCGACTTCGACCCGACCGATCACGCCGAGGAGGTCGAGCAGCGGTGGGGCGATTCCGACGCCTACCGCGAGTCGCAGCGGCGTACGTCGTCGTACACCAAGGCCGACTGGCTGGGCATCCAGCAGGAGGCGAAGGAGATCAGCGAGCACCTGCTCGCGGTCTACAGAAGCGGCAAGCCCGCTGACTCACCCGAGGCCATGGACGGGGTCGAGGCGCACCGACTGCACATCAGCCGGTGGTTCTACGAGTGCTCGTACGAAGTCCAGCGCGGCCTTGGCGACATGTACGTGGCGGACGCGCGGTTCACGAAGACGTACGACCACATGGCACCGGGCTTGGCGCAGTACGTTCGCGACGCGATCCACGCCAACGCCGACCGCGCCGAGCGCGCTTGATCCGGAGTGTCAGCGCAGCGCGGCTTGCACCACCGCGAGACAGTCCTCGGCGGTCGCGAGGTCGCGGGTCTGGTGGGCGAGCTGGGCCTGCCAGTCGATCGGCGGCCGGACAGCGAGGTCGGGAGGTCGAACAGGTCGCGGGCGGCTCGACGGTCGACCCACGCGGCCGCCTTCATCGCGACGAAGGCGGCCCGCGTGGGCACCGCAATGCTGGTGACGGGCACGTCGCCGTATCGCTGCTCGAGTGCGCGCACCTCGGTGGGAAGCCAACGCCAGCCTTGGGCGTCGGCGTCGAGGAGCTGCACCCGGATCGCCAGGCCCTCTTCGGTCACGAGGCGTGCGGCCGCGGTGGCCCGCACCGCGCTGAGTGCCGGGTCCCACTGCGATCGCGGGTACTCGCGGCGCAGCATCCGAGGCAGCTCCTTGTCGACCACGCGCGCCACCTGAGCGCGGGCAGGGACGTAGAGGTCGACGTCCTCCGACAGCCTTCCGTTCGGCAGGTGGGTGAGGCTGAGTGCGGTGCCGCCGAAGAACACCAACCCACCGATCTCAAGTCTGGCCAGCCCGGCGAGCATGTGCGCCACGAGATGATCGCGGCGGACCTGCTCGTCCGTTGCCCCGAACCGCGCCGCGACCTGGACCGCGGCGCCAGCGTCAAGCACCCTCAACCAAGTCACGGGCGCGAGCGACGGCGGCCCGGTGCCGCTGCTGGGCGGCGAGCTCATCGACGATCTGCCAGTCGGCGCGCCGGGTCAGGGACACGAGGGCTTCCCGGATCGTGGTGGCGTCGACTCCGCCGAGCTCCGGCCTCGCGGCCAGGTCGACGATCGTCTGCTCGACCGTCGTCACCCAGGACTCGACGAGGTCGGTGGTGAGTCGTTCGACGTCAAGCCGGGCCATGTCGCGGCGCACGAACGTCGCCGCGCCGCCGAGCAGTCGCAGCCTCGGACGTTGCTTGGGTACGGCGACAACCGCCAGCGCGATCTCTCGGGGGAGTGCTCGGTGCATGCGGGCGGCCGACAGATGCATGAGGGCGATCGCGTCCCGACCATAGTCGGCGGCCGCCATGCCAAGCGCCGTCGCATGCAGATCCGGCCGCCACCCGTCGTCGCCGACGCGCTCCGGCGGCACGCGTACGTAATAGCCCGTCGCGACCCGGCGCAGCAGGCCTTGCTCCGAGAGGCGGGCGAACTCGGCCCGCGGGTGCGCGTAGACGTCGGCGGCGTCGCGCGGACGCAGCACCGCGAGCGGTCGCCGCGCGAGGTCGATGGGCAAGGTGCCTGGCGGCATGAGTATGACCTCCGTAGGCTCAGAGCCTACGTTCATCGTACCAGCGATGCAGTCCGCCTCAGGCCGCGGCACGCTCCCGCAGCTGCCGCTTGACCCGGCCGAGCATGGCCACCATGCCGCGCAGCCGCAGCGGGCTGACCACCTCGGCCAGGCCGAAGCGCAGCGGTGCGTCGTCGGGAACCGCGAGCACGTCACCAACCGGCTGACCGTCGAGCCCCGACTGCAGGATCCCGGCGAACCCGCGGGTCGTCGGCGACTCCTGGGGCGCCTGGAAGAACAGCCGGGCAACGTCCACCCCATCGATTTCGGTCGCGAGGAACAGCGGCGACTGGCACTCCGGCACCGGCTCGAGCAGCTCGGGATGGTCGGCGTAGCGCCCCGGAAGCGGCTCCAGCCCCTCGGAGAACTCAAGCAGCAGCTGCAGGCGGTCGGCCGGAGACACCGCGTTGAAGTCGTCGACGATCTCCTGCAGCGTGGCAGGCAGGGTCACGAACCAGCTCCTTGCTCGATCGGTACGCGAACCGAGTTACCCCACTCGGTCCACGATCCATCGTAGTTTCTGACCCTCTCGTACCCCAGCAGGTGCGTCAGCACGAACCATGTGTGCGACGATCGCTCGCCGATGCGGCAGTAGACGACGACGTCATCGGAGGGGCTGAGCCCAGCCTCCCCGGCGTACAGCGCCTCGAGCTCGTCGCGCGGCTTGAACGTCGCGTCCTCGGCGGCCGCCCGGGCCCACGGGATGTTGCGGGCGCCGGGGATGTGCCCGCCACGCACCGCCCCCTCCTGCGGGTAGTCGGGCATGTGCAGCAGCTCGCCCGAGAACTCGCCGGGGGAGCGCACGTCGATGAGTGGTCTGCCCAGGTGGTCGAGGACCTGGTCGCGGAAGGCCCGGATCTGTGAGTCGTCGCGTTCGATCGCGGGATAGGTGGTCGGTGTCGGCGTCGGCACGTCGCGGGTCAGCGGGCGTCCTTCCGCGACCCACTTGGCCCGGCCGCCGTCGAGCAGCCGCACGTCGGGGTGGCCGAACAGCGTGAACACCCACAACGCGTAGGCCGCCCACCAGTTGTTCTTGTCGCCGTAGATCACGACGGTGGTGTCGCGACCGATGCCGAGACCGCCGAGCAGCGCGGCGAACCGCTGACCGTCGACGTAGTCCCGCGTCACGGGGTCGTTGAGGTGAAGGTGCCAGTCGACTTTGACGGCACCCGGGATGTGTCCGGTGTCATAGAGCAGGACGTCCTCGTCGGACTCGACGACGACAAGGCCGGCATCGCCCAGGTTCTTCTCGAGCCATTCGGTGGTGACCAGCCGTTCGGGGTGCGCGTATCCCGTGAGGGCCGGATCGGGATCGTGGGCAATGGGCATGTGCACTCCTTGACCGGGGGCGGCTCCGACACCGTGCTGAACGCATTGTCCTACCGTGGCCTTCCCGGTGCGCAGGGCCAGGGTCCTAGTGGGCGGCGGACTCGTGGATTGCCCGCACGGTGTCGACGCTGTCGATCTCGGTGACGGGCTTGTCGGGCCGGTGCCGGAGGACCCGTGCGAAGCGCAGCGCCATGCCGCCGGGGTAGCGCGGTGATGTCTGTACGCCGTCGAACGCGACCTCGACGACGAGCTCGGGGCGCACGTGGACGACCCAGCCGTCGGTGGGCCCATCGGCGAGCGCCAGCAGCCGCTCGGTCTGCCATTCGAGCATGGCGTCGGTCAGGCCCTTGAACGTCTTGCCGAGCATCACGAACCCGTCGTCTGGCCCACGCGCGCCCAGGTGCAGGTTGGAGAGCTTGCCTGTGCGGCGACCATGGCCCCACTCCACGGCCAGAACGACGAGGTCGAGCGTGTGGCGCGGCTTGACCTTGAGCCACCCGACCCCGCGCCGGCCGGCTTCGTAGACCACGTCGAGCGACTTGACCACCACGCCCTCGTGGCCGCGCTGCAGCGCGTCGTCGAGAAACGCCGACGCCTCCGCGACGTCGCCCGTGACGATGCGCGGCACGCGCAGGTGCTCGGGCACGGCCTGCTCCAACGCTGCCCACCGCTCCGCTCCGGTCGCCCCGACGAGGTCGTCCCCGTCGACGTGCAGCGCGTCGAACACGAACAGGGTCAAGGGCGTCGACGAAGCTGCTGCCGCGGTGCCGCCGCGCGTCATGGTGCGGCTCGCCGTCTGCTGGAACGGCCGCGGCCGGCCATCGGGACGCAGTGCGATGGTCTCGCCGTCGAGGACCAATGTGCGCGCGGGCAGCGACCGTACGACATCGACGACCTCCGGCAGCCGGTCGGTGATGTCGTCGAGGGTGCGGGTGAACAGCCGGACGTCGTCACCGTCGCGGTGCACCTGGACACGGATACCGTCGAGCTTCCACTCAACCGCGGCGGGGCTCACTCTGGCCAACGCGTCGGCGATGTCGCTCGCGGGCTGCGCCAGCATCGGGCGGAGCGGCAAGCCCACCTGCAGGCGGAACGCCTCGAGGCCGGCCTCGCCCCGGGCCAGCACCGCCTGCGCGACCGTCGCGGCCGACCCGGCGAGCGTGACCGCCCTGCGTACGGCTGCCGCTGGGACCCCGGCGGCAACGGCGACTGCTTCCAGCATCACGCCCTCGAGGGCACCTTGGCGCAGCTCGCCGGAGACCAGGCCGCGGAGCAGTCGCTGCTCCGGCGCGGTCGCCCGAGCCATCAACGCGGCGAAGGCATCGCGTCGTGCCGTCTGCGAGCCCTTGCCCGCCAGGCTGGAGAGCCGCTCGAACTCCGCGTCGACCTCGAGGATGGTGAGGGTCGGCGCGTCGGCCGGGCCGGCCTCGGTGCGCAGCGCGGCAAAGCCCAACCCCGTGCGCCGCTGCCGCAGGTCGCCGGACAGGTAGGCGACCACCACGGGCACCTCGTCGTCGGCAGCGTCTTTCAGACATGCCGCCAGCGCCGCAACCTTCAGAGACCTGGCAGACGTGGCGGCGACCTCGGCAGAGGTGGCGGCGACCGTGGCGAGGAGCACAGGACCATGGTGCCCGCCCCGACCGACAGGGTTTGGCAGACTCAGCACCCGTGTGGAAGCGCTATGTCGCCATCGGCGACTCATTCACCGAGGGCCTGAACGATCAACGTCCCGACGGGACCTTGCGCGGCTGGGCGGATCTCGTGGCCGAGTCGCTCGCCATGGTCGAGCCCGAGCTGCAGTATGCGAACCTCGCGGTGCGCGGCAAGCTCATCCGGCAGATCGTCGACGAGCAGGTTCCTCGAGCGGTCGAGATGCGGCCCGACCTGGTGACCCTGTTCGCTGGGGTCAACGACCTGCTGCGGCCGAGGGTCGAGGTGCCGTACGTCGCGGGGCTCTTCGACCGTGCCGTCCGGGAGTTACGCGCCGACGGCATTGACGTGCTGGTGTTCCGCGGGGGCGGCGCGAGCCGGGCGGCCGGCGCGACGGGGCGCGGCCGCATGAGCGCCCGGATCGCGGCGTTCAATGCGGCCATCATGCGCACGGCCGACCGGTACGGCTGCCTCGTCGCCGACATCGTGGCGCCCGACGTGTGGCAGCACCCGGACATGTGGAGCGCCGATCGTCTGCATCTGTCGGGTGTCGGGCATGAGCGCATTGCGGCCGCGGTCTGCGAGGTGCTTCAGGTGCCGTTCGAGCCGCTGCCGGACTGGCGGGTGCCGCTGACGCCAGCGGATCCGGTGCCGTGGCTCTCGGCGCGCGGCTCCGATGTGCGGTGGGCGGGCGTGTACTTGGCGCCGTGGGTGCTGCGCCGGTTGCAGGGCAGGTCGTCCGGTGACGGGCGGGCGCCCAAGCGTCCTGAGCTTGCCCCGGTTGTGCCCGAGCCGCTCTGAGTCGGCAAACTGCCATCGCGGCGGGTTGCCAGCCCGACTGTCCGGATCGCAGAGCGGGCCTTCCGCACTTCAGTTGGTTGCTTGCGGTTCTGACAGTCTGACAAGCCCCGAGTCGAGCCGGCTTGTCATGGCGACCTGGCGCGTCTGTGCAGGTCAGCTGTTCTGCCGTTCTGACAGGTCGCCGGTATCAAGGAGCGCCCCGATGCCGTCGAGGATGCGCCCCAGTCCGAACTCGTACGCGCGGTCGGCGTCGTAGGCACCGCCCTGGGCGGCGCCGGCGGCGGCACCGATCCTTACGGCCCTTGGGTAGGCCGACTCGTCGACCACCTGGGCCAGCAGTGGCGCGTTGGCCGCCCACCACGCGTCGTCGGAACGGTCGCCGTCGGTAGCAGCCGCTATGTCCGACGCCGTGCGTGCCCACGCCTGCACGAACTGCAGGACCAGGGTCAGGGCGGCGTCGACCCTGACATCGTCGAGCCCGGTCCCGTCGAACGCCGAGAGCTCATGCTCGTACTTCGCCATGAGCCCCGGTCCGAGCGGTGGCCGGCTCAGCGAAGCAACGGTGGCGGCCCACGGATGCGCGTCATAGAGCGCGCGGTTGTCGGCGGCCACCCGGGTCAGGCGCTTGCGCCACGATCGGGTGCGCCAGGCTGCCCGTGGCATCTGCAGGTAGATGAGGTCGACCATCAGGTCGAGCAGCTCGGCCTTGCCCGGGACGTACGTGTAGACGGACATCGCGGACACGCCGAGCCGATCGGCGATGCCGCGCATTGTGACCGCGTCCAGGCCGTCGGCGTCGGCGATTGTGACCGCGGCGTCGACCACCTCGTCGACCGACAGGGTCTGACGCGGACCGCGGCGGGGCAGGCCGGGCAGGGCCGCCCGCCACAGCAGCCGAAGGGTGCGGGCGGGATCGCCTGCGCCGGTACGTTCCGCAGCCACGCTGAGTCCTCCTGACAGAAGAGGCTTGGCAGAAACTCTATACAGTGTATAGTAACGTACGCCGTACAGAGTAAGGAACGACCAAGGAGGCCGTCATGCAGATCACCTCGTCCGCAGTCTCCCTGAACGTCGACGACGTAGCCGCGTCGGCGGCCTGGGTGACGAAGCACCTGGGCTTCACCGAGCTGATGTCGGCCGACGGATTCAGCTCGCTCGGCAAGGACGACGCGGGGGTCAACCTGATCTTCCTGCGGCGTGGCCTTGCAACGTTCAAGCCGGCCAGCGCCGCGGGACATGTCGACGGACTGCTGGTGGTCTTTGTGGTCGACGACATCGACGACCAGTACGCCCGACTGCAGTCGGAGGGCGTCGAGATCGTGACCCCGATCGAGACCGAGTCATGGGGGGAGCGGTACTTCCAGATGGCCGACCCCAACGGCGTGATCTACCAGCTCGTGCAATGGGTCGAGACGCCCGGCACCTGAGTCACGGGATGGCGAGAGCCCGGCCCCACGCTCGGGGCCGGGCTCACGTACGTTGCGGGCGAGCGTCAGTTCTAGTTGGCGTCGGAGTCCAGGGTGACCTGGACCGTCTGCTCGCTGCCGTCCCGCTGGACGACTACATCGACCGTGTCGCCGGGCTGGTGGCTGCGCACCGCGGCCACCAGGCTTTCGCTGTCGGGGATCACTCGGCCGTTGATGCGCACGATGACGTCGCCTGCCTGGAGGCCGGCCTCCGCTGCTGCGCCGCCATCAGTGACCGCCTGCACCCGCGCGCCGCTCTCCAGCGTCTCGTCGGATCGGGCGTCGCCCACCGACACGCCGAGCAGCGCGTGGCTCGCCTCGCCCGACTCGATGAGCTGGTCGGCGATGCCGCGCGCCTGGTCGATGGGGATCGCGAAACCGAGGCCGATGGACCCCGCCTCGCCACCCAACCCGGACGACAGCGACGCGATCGCCGTGTTGATGCCGACGACCTCCCCGTCGAGGTTGACGAGAGGGCCACCGGAGTTGCCCGGGTTGATCGCCGCGTCGGTCTGGATGGCGTCGATGACGGTGTTGACGTCGTCCTGGCTGTTCTGTCCCGCGCTGACCGGGCGCTGTAGCGAGCTCGACGATGCCCTGCGTCACGGTGCCGTCGAGGCCGAGCGGGGAGCCGATCGCGACCACCTGCTGGCCCACACGCAGGTCGCCGGAGCTGCCGAACGTCGCGGCGGTCAGGTCGTTGCGGTCGACCTTGATGACGGCCAGGTCGGTCAGCGGGTCGGTGCCGACGACCTCGGCATCGGCGCTCGAACCGTCGGAGAACGTCACGACGAGCTGGCGGCCGTCGCCACCGGCACCCTGCACCACGTGGTTGTTGGTGAGGATGTTGCCGTCGGAGCTGATGACGACGCCCGTGCCCGTGCCCGCTCCCTCGGCCGTCGTCACCCGGATGGACACGACACTCGGCATCAGGGCCTCAGCCACCTGCTCAACCGCCGTGGCGGGTGCGGAGTCGTTGCTGGAAGCGTTGTTGGTGCTGCCCTCGAGGCTCGACACCGGCGCCGTGCTGCGGGCTGTCGTCGTCGAGGGCCGCGGTCACGGCCGCGCCAGCGGCACCACCGGCGAGTGCGGCGACGAGAAGCCCAGCGGCGACGAGGGCGGCACCGCGGCGCTTCGGGCGGTCGGCAGGCTGCGCCGGCGCGACGGGCGGCTCGTCGACCGGTCCCGACGGAGCCTCGGCGAACGGCAGTGCGCGCGTGTCGCTCACGGCGGGCTGTTCCTGCGTCACGTCGGCCGGAGCCTGCGGCTGCACGGCCGTGGCTGCTCGCCGTGTCTCCTCCGCCGCGGCGGGGGACTCGGCCGGGTCGGTGGGCTGCCAGGGGTCACGGGGGGCAACGTCGGTGGCGGACTGCCAGCCGGTGGGCCGGGGGCCGCCGTTGATGCTGTCTCGGCTCTGCTCCATGGATGTCAGTCTTCCGGTCGGTTCTGAGAAGACGCTGAGAGAACGCCAAGAGGTGTCGAAGAACGAGGCGGCTCGGCATTGCCGTTCTGCGTCGGGGCAGTCTCCTCGGCAGCGGGCGCGAGAGCCGGCAGCCGCAGGGTCATCAGCGCACCCCCCGAGTCGGCGCGTCCCGCGGTCACGGTGCCACCGTGCCGTTGGGCCGCCTGCTTGACGATCGCCAGGCCGAGCCCCGAACCAGGCTCCGACCGCGCCTGCGTCGAGCGATAGAACCGCTCGAACACATGCGGTAGATCCTCATCGGCAATCCCCGGCCCTTCGTCAGCCACGGTCAGCTCGCCATCGCGAAGCCGTACGGTCACAACACCGCCAGGCGGGCTCCACTTCCGGGCGTTGTCAAGCAGGTTGAGCACGGCGCGCTCGAGCAGCTGCACGTCACCCTCGACGGGCCACGGCCGCAGGTCGACGGAATAGGTCACGTCGGGCCCGCGCAGGCGTGCCCGGGTCACCGCGCTGCGCGTCACGTCGGCAAGGTCGAGCGGTGCTGTTCCCTCGGCCGGGATGTCTTCGCGCGACAGCTCCACGAGGTCGGTGACGAGGGCGCTCATCTCCTCGATCTGTGCGCGTACGTCGGCGAGCAGATGGGCGCGGTCCGTCGCATCGAGGCCGCCGCCCGCATCGCTCTGGACGAGAAGGTCGAGGTTGGTTCGAAGACTGGTCAACGGCGTGCGGAGCTCATGACCCGCGTCGGCGATAAGCCGTCGCTGACGGTCTTGCGCCTCGCGCAGCGCGAGCAGCATCGCGTTGAACGATCGGGTGAGGCTGGCCAGCTCGTCATGGCCGACGACCGGGATAGGGTCTAGCTCTTGCGTCTGCGCGACCCGCTCTGCGGCTGCGGTGAGGCGCCGAACGGGTCGCAGCGCCGTACGCGCGATCGCATAGCCGGCCCAGGCGGCAACGCCGATCCCGACTGTGCCGGCGATCACCGTGATCAGGCCGAGCTGGCCGAGGATGCGGTCGGTGGGTGCTGTCCGCTGAGCCATGACAAGAGCGAGACCGGGGCCAGCCGGTACGGCGGCCACGCGATAGCGGTCACCGTCGAGCGTCGCGGTGCGCAGCGACTCGTCGTCGACGCCGCGCGCCACCCGCAGCTCCGACTCACCCAGCGGCGGGGCGCTGTTGGCCCCCTCGGCGGAGAACGCCTCGCCGTTGCCGCGCACCACCGCGATGCGAAGGTCACCCGCCCCGAGCGCCTCGGCCGGCACCTGGACGAGGCGTGCCGGGTCGGCGAGCGGGCCGCTGACAGCGGCCTGCGCGCGGTCGACGAGACTTCGGTCCATCTCGTCGAGCAGCTGCGCCCGGACAGCCAGGTAGGCGGCGCCGGCGGTGACGAGCACCGCCAAGCCGACCGCGAGGGCCGCCGCGATCGCAACCCGGGCCCGCAACGAGAGCTTCGACAGGCTGGCAGGGATCGCCCGGAATCGGGTCATGGCGGCGTCTCCCGCAGCACGTAGCCGACCCCACGCACAGTGTGGATCAAGCGCAGCTCGCCTTCGGCCTCCGTCTTGCGACGCAGGTAGCCGACGTAGACCTCGAGCGAGTTGGCGGTCGTGGGGAAGTCGTACCCCCACACCTCCTCGAGGATGCGCTCGCGAGTCAGGACCTGGCGCGGGTAGCTCATGAGCTGCTCCAGCAGGCTGAACTCGGTGCGGGTAAGCCGAATCTCCCGATCGCCCCTGCGCACCTCACGAGTGGCCGGGTCGAGAGTCAGGTCGGCGAACTCGAGGATGGGCTCACTGTCGGGCCGCACGGAGGCTCGGCGGAGCAGCGCACGCAGCCTGGCCAGCAGCTCTTCGAGGGCGAACGGCTTGGGGAGATAGTCGTCGGCGCCGGCGTCGAGCCCGGCCACGCGGTCGGCGACGGCGTCGCGTGCGGTGAGCATGAGGACGGGTACGTCGTCGCCGGCAGCGCGGAGTGCGCGGCACGTCGCGAGGCCGTCCAGCTGGGGCATCATCACGTCGAGCACCATGGCGTCGACGGGTCGCGAAGCCTGCTGCTGAAGCGCGTCGGAGCCGTTGGTCGCAAGCTCGACCTCATAGCCGTTGAACACCAAGGACCGGCGCAGCGACTCTCGCACTGCCCGGTCGTCGTCGACGACGAGGACTCGCATCCCCTCAGTCTGCCTGGCCGTCCTGAGAGGCACCTGAGAGCGCCAGCGAGGGGTCGTCGATGGCGAACGTACGGACCGGGCCAGGCGCGGTGTGCCGCGTCTCGAACCGCACGGTCACCACACCCGCCCCTGACCCCCAGACCCAGCCGAAACCATGGCTGGCGTGGACGACGTCCTGGCCTGGGGCCCACGCGCGCGGGTCGTGCATATCGCTGGGCGCAGCGGCAGACCCGGGGTCGGCCGACTCGTCGCCGGTGCGGAACAGATCTTCCTGCACCCAGTCGGCGAGGCCGGACATGCCGACGCCCAGCAGCCGAACTCCGTCGGCAGCGTCAACGTCATCGAGGAGCCGTCGGGCAACACGGGCGACCACGTGCGGGTCGTCGGTGGGGGCGGGGAGCGACTGCGACCGTGACACCGTGGTGAAGTCGGCCTGGCGGACCTTCAGGGTGACCGTGCGCCCGGACAGACCCACCGCGGTGAGCCGTGCGCACACCTGCCGAGCCATCGTGTCGGCCACCCCCGCGAGCACCCGGCGGTCGGTCACGTCGCGGTCGAAGGTGTCCTCGATGCTGACCGACTTGGACTCGCGGTCGGGTGTGACGGCGCGGTCATCGTCGGCCATGGCAAGTCGGTGGAGGAGACGACCATGGGCGTTGCCCAGGCTCGCGACGAGCTCGTCCTCGGTGACCGCCGCGAGCTCGGCCACGGTGCGGACACCAAGGCGCGCAAGGCGATCCGCGGTCGCCGGCCCGACGCCCCAGATCGCACGCACGGGCATGGGGTGCAGCAGGGCGAGCTCGGTGCCAGGCTCGACGAGGACAAGGCCGTCGGGCTTGCCGAGGTCGGAGGCGATCTTGGCGACGAGCTTGGACGTGCCGAGCCCAACGCTTGCGGTGAGAGCGGTGCGCTCCTGGATGCGCGCCTTGAGGTCGCGGGCAAGCTCGGTCAACGAACCGGCGGAGAGGTCGTGCCGTGGGTCCGCCGCGAGGTCGACGAACGCCTCGTCGAGGGAAACCGGCTCCACGAGCGGTGAGAGCTCGTTCAGCACGTCCATCACCTGAGCGGAAGCCTCGCGGTAAGCGCCGAAACGCCCCGCGAGGTATGCGCCGTGCGGGCAGAGCGAGCGCGCCTGCGTGATGGCCATGGCCGAGCGGACGCCGAAAAGGCGAGCCTCGTAGGACGCGGTGGCAACCACACCGCGATGCCCGATGCCGCCGACGATCACGGGCTTGCCGCGCAGCGAGGGCTTGTCGCGCTGCTCCACGGCGGCGAAGAACGCGTCGAGGTCGACGTGGAGAATGCTCGCCTGACCGCGCCTCCCCATGGGCGCCATCCTCGCAGCCGGTGGTGACACGGCGGGCCTCTCGTCGGTGCCGAGCCGCTGTTGTCCACATGGACTCCGCGCGGGTTCGTCGTCGTCCACAGATCATGGTCGAAGCCCCGCCATCGCGCGTGGCGCGGGCAGTCTCGGCACATGGACATCCATGAGCGCGGCCGGTTGCGGCTGCGGAGCCCGGGTGACGTTGCGGTCGCGGTGCCCTACCTGCTGGGGTTCGTGCCGGAGGAAAGCCTCGTCGTGCTGCCATTGGAGCAGGGATACCCGATCATGCGGCTCGATCTTCCGGCACAGCGTCCGGCCCTGTTCGCCGCGGCGGTTCAGGGCATGCTGCGCGGCGTCGGCATCAGCGACGCGGTTCTTACCCTGTTCACGGCCGACGCGGGTCTCGCTGCGCGGCACGGGGACGCGCTGGGGCGGGTGCTCACGAAGCGGTCCATTCACGTGCGCGAGGTGATCCGGGTGTTCGCCGGGCGCTGGTGGTCGCTCACCTGTCACGAGGCATGCTGTCCGGACGAGGGGACGCCCTACGACCCGGACACCACGGTCGTGGCCGCCCAGGCGACCGTCGCGGGCCTCACGGTGCTGCCCAGCCGCTCGGCGGTCGAGCAGGTGCTGGCGCCCCTTCCCGACGAGGGCTGCCTGGTTGCGCGGGCGATGGACGCCGCCCTGGCCGAGCTGCACGAGCGCCTGGCCGCCACCCACCCGAGTGCGGGAACGCGATGGCTCGACAAAGACGGGCGACGGCGGGTGCGAGAGGCACTGGCCATGTTCGGCTCGGATGGACAGGAGTCGCTCACCGACGACGAGATCGCCTGGCTGGTCATTCATACGCGCGCGATCGAGACGCGCGACTTTGCCTGGCGGCTCATGCGGCAGGGCGACATTGCCCACCACCGGGCACTGTGGACCTACGTGGCGCGCCGCGTGCCGCCGCCGAACCGGCCGGCGGTCGCGTCGCTGGCTGGCGTGGCCGCCTACCTGTCGGGCTCGACGGTGCTCGCCCGGACGGCCTTCGAGATCGCACTGGCGGACGAGCCCGACTACTCCATGGCCTTGCTGTTTCAGGAGCTGCTCGACCGAGTGGTCCCGCCTTCGCTGGTCTGGAGCGCGGTCTGATGCTCATGGATCCACCCGTCGATGCGCGCCCACCACTCGTCGAGCCAGGCGGCCACGGCCTCCGGTTCGCGCGGCACCTCGGCGGCCGGGACCCGCCACCAGCGCAGCCGCACGTCCGAGTCCATCGGCAGCCATCGCCACAGGTCGCCCAGCGACGACAGGTGCTCGAGGCCGGTGTGCGCCACGAGGACGGCGTCGGCGTCTGGCGCCGCTCGGAAGGCTGCGGTCGTCCCCCCAGGTCGCGGTGGCAGCACATGCCGCAGGCGCTCGGCCTGCTCAGCTTCGGCGGTGAGCCCCTTGTGCCGCAGTCGGTCGATGGCGAGGCGTCGGCGGGTCTTGGAGAAGTTGCCACCCTCCGGGAAGATCACCAGCGCGTCGTTGGTGTCGAGCTGACTGGCCAGCTGCTGGATGCGTTCCTCGATGATGGCTCCGGTGCTGCCGGGGTTGGGGGTGATGAACCTGTTGGGCAGCCGGTTGAGTGCGGTGTCGATCGCCGGGTCCCACTGCAGCGTGTCCTTCAGCACGATGCGCGGCTCGCGGTCGTAGGTGCTCAGCAGCATCCGGATCAGCAGGAACGAGTCGCCGGCGCCCGCATGCCTCGACAGCACAACGATCGGGTGTCCGGGCCCGACATCGGGGGACGTGCCTTCGATCGAGACCTTCACGCCGAGCACCCGGGTTGCCTCGTAATAGAGCACGTCAAGGAAGAGCTGCACCAGCCGGTAGTGCGCGCGTTGCGACCACGGGCTGTTCATCGCCGCCCCGAAGCCGGTCGCCACCCACAGTCCGAACAACGCGGTGAGCAGCACGAGCTCCGAGGCGGCATAGAGGACGAGAAACCAGAGAAAGCGCAGCGGCCGCCACCGTCCCGGCAGCAGTGGCGACAGCGCCAGCGCCACCACGAGGGCAATCGGCAGCGCTGTCACGCCGACGAAGATCCCGACCACCACGATCGGCGCGATCACGACGCGGCGGACCCAACGAGGTGGCAGCACTAGACACGCACCGTGGACAAGTAGTCAGCAGTGGCGCGGTGCGCCGACTCGATGCGCTCGGCGATACGCGAGGTATCCCGGTAGCGCAGGGCGGACAGGTCGGCGTAGGACGGCGGGTCGGTGGCCCCCGATGGCAGCAAGTGCACGTCCACGCCGGCCGGCACCGTGGCGAGGTCGGTGTTGAAGCGGTGCCGCCGGGCGATCTCGAAGCTCACCATCGCGACTTCCCATGGTCGACGCGGCGCGGCCAGCGGGCGCTCGATCCGACCCACGTGGCACACCCAGATCGTCCGTGCCCCCAAGGCGACGGCCCGGCCGACGGGGATCGAGTCGACCAGCCCACCGTCGACGAAGTGCTCGTCGCCGATGCGTCGTGGCGGGAACAACCCGGGGACGGCGGCGCTGGCCAGCACCGCGTCGATCACCGGGCCGTCGGTAAACCAGTGGCCGGCCGCCCGCTCGATCGAGGCTGCGACGCACTGAAACCGGATGGGCAGGTCCTCGATGAGGCGATCGTCCAGCTCCGTCCGCAACAACCGTTCCAGGGGCTCGATGTCGTGGGCGTGCGTCCGGGTCCGGGCCAGGGTCCCGACGCGCTGCAATGCAGAGCCCGTGAACACCCCGCCCTTGGACATCGAGGTCCACAGCCCGCGGAGGCGGTCGACCGTCTCCACGCGAGGATCGGCCGCGAGCATCGATCCGTTGATCGCCCCCACCGACGTGCCCAACACCAGATCAGGGCGCACCCCGTGCTCGAGCAGCGCCTGCAGCATGCCCACCTCGGCGGCCCCAAGCAGCCCCCCGCCGCCGAGGACCACAGCCACCGGCTGGACGGGTCCGGGCGCCGGCGTGCTCACGCTGCCGATCCTCGCACGACAGGTCGGTCTCGGCCGGAACACCGGGCAGGGGTCCGACGTTGATGATCTCAAGAGCGGGTCACGCGGCCCGCCAGCATGAGGCCGGGAGGTCGGTGCCTCGATGAGGCGCAGCAGAGCGACGACGCCGCCCGTGGGCGGATGGTCTTGGTCGGAGTCCGCCGCGTGCCGGGGGCTGCCGGTCGAGCTCTTCGTGGGGCCCGACGGAGAGACGCCGACGCGGCGACGCAAGCGAGAGCGCGACGCCGTCGAGGTGTGCGCCGAGTGCCCAGTGGTCACCGAGTGCCTGAGCCACGCCATGAGCCAGCCCGAGGTCTTCGGCGTCTGGGGCGGCACGACCGAGGCGGAGCGGGCCGCCGTCCGCCGGGAGACGGCGGCATAGTCGCCGTCGAAGTCGACGCGCCACGGCGTCGGCGCGATGATCAGTGCATGCGCTGGACCGAGCGGCAGCTGACGTTTCTCCGCGCGCAGCGGCTCGGGAGACTCGCCGTTCCGAACGGCGGGGGAGAAGCGCCGGAGCTGGTGACCGCTGCCTATCAGCTGCGTGGCGAGCAGCTGCTTGTCGGTGGAATGGGCTTCGACCAGTCGCCCGCCTATCAGGCGGCCCAGGACGGGTCGCCAGTCGCTTTCCTCGTCGAGGACCGGCACGGCGCACTGCCCGACCGCGGACTGCTCGTGATCGCCAACGCCGAGCCGGAGGTCGGGGCCGCGGTGCCCGCGCTGCGGCTCGTTGTTCGGACGGCGCGAAGCTGGGGACTGGAAGCCGGGGGATCCGATGCGCAGGCGGTGTAGTTTGGCGGCGCGCAGTGTCGCGTCGAGAGGAGCCCCGTTCGCATGACCACGATCGTCGTCGGGTACGTCCCCAAGCCCGAGGGGCGGGCGGCTCTGCGCCGGGCCGCCGAAGAAGCCAAGATCAGAAATGCTCGGCTTATCGTGATCAACTCAGCCCGCGGGGGCAAGGACTTCGACGAAGCCGACGCGCTGCAGTCCGAGCAGGAGCTCACCACGGTCGCCGAACAGCTGCGCATGGCCGGCATCGAGTCGGAGGTCCGCCAACTCGTGCGCGGCAACGAGGTCGCCGACGACCTCATCGCCGTGGCCGAGGAGACCGCGGCCGACTTCATCGTGATCGGCCTGCGGCGTCGGTCGCCCGTCGGCAAACTGATCTTGGGCAGCAATGCTCAGCGCATCCTGCTCGACGCGCCATGCCCGGTGCTGGCGGTCAAGGCCGACGAGAGCGACTGAGGGCGCGAGCGATGACCTTGCGCCTCGCCCAGGAACCGGACGCCGACGAACTGCTGGATCGCTCGCCCCTGGCGCTGCTGCTCGGGATGCTGCTCGATCAGCAGGTGCCCATGGAACGGGCGTTCGCCGGACCATACGTACTGTCCGATCGGCTCGGGCGCGACCTTGGCGCCGCCGATCTCGCCGCCTATGACCCCGAGGCGCTCGCGGCGCACATGGCCCGACCGCCGGCCGTCCATCGCTACCCGGGTGCCATGGCCGGCCGGATCCAGTCGCTGGCACGCCACATCGTCGACCACTACGGCGGCGATGCCGAGCAGATCTGGTCTGGCGCATCGTCCGGCGCCGAGCTCCTCACTCGGCTCAAGGCGCTGCCTGGCTTCGGCGAGCAGAAGGCGCGGATCTTCCTGGCCCTGCTCGGTAAGCAGCGCGGGATCCAACCGCCCGGGTGGCGCGAGGCTGCCGGCCCCTACGGCGAGGAAGGCAGCTTTCGCTCCGTGGCCGACGTGCGTGACCCGGAGTCACTGGCGAAGGTGCGTGCCTACAAGCAGGAGGTCAAGCGGGCCGCCAAGGCCACGTGACCCGGGCTCGAATGCGACCTAGGCCACATCGTTACCGGGTCGTTGGGGAACGATATGCGCGTGTCAGAATGTTGAGTTGCCATATGTGCCCCCGCTTTACGTACTGTGAAGCGTCCCCGCAGCGCCATCGAGAGGTCGTTCGTGTCGTCGAGCTCGTCCAACGCCACCGCAGCCCGTATTGCCGACCTCCCCGCCGTGGTGCAGCTCGTCGAGCGGGGACAGGTACAGGGTTCGGTTACCTCCGACGACGTTCGGATGGTGAGCGAGCAGGCCGGTCTGTCGATCTCTGAGAGCAAGGCACTGGTCCGCTTGGTCAAGGAGGCCGGTGTCAGCGTCTCCGTCAGCCACGCCGATGCGTCCGGCGCGCCGCGCAAGCGGGTGGCCGCGGCGGCGAGCACCGCCCGCGCCACCACCAAGGTGCCGGCCAGCAAGCCTGCAGCCAAGTCGGCCAAGCCCGCGGCCAAATCGGCCAAGCCCGCGGCCAAGTCGGCGGGCAACTCTGCGCCCACGTCCGAGGCCAAGTCCGCAGCCGGCACGGCAAAGAAGGCCGCGGCAAAGCAGGCCGCCACGAAGGCGCCGGCGAAGAAGGCGGCGGCAGCCAAGGCGCCCGCGAAGTCGGCGGCAGCCAAGGCGCCCGCGAAGACGGCTGCAACCAAGGCGCCGGCGAAGACAGGCGACCGCGGCCAAGACCGCCGCGACCAAGACCGCCGCGACCAAGACCGCCGCGACCAAGACTGCCGCGACCAAGGCTGCCGCGACCAAGACTGCCGCGACCAAGGCCCCGGCCAAGAAGACCACCTCGGCCAACGACGTCGCCAAGATCCCCGCCAACGGAGTGGCTGATGGACCGGGGGCCGTCGTCGAAATCGAGGAGATCGAGCTCGTCGACATCGAGGCCGAGCTTGCGATCGAGCCCACCGCTCCGGCCGAGGCGCCGGCCGGCACCGGGGCCGACCCGGCCGAGCCCGCAACCGAAGAGGACACCAGCGACGAGTTCGTGCTCTCCGAGGCGTCCGACGACGACGAGCCGGAGCAGCAGGTCATGGTGGCCGGGGCGACGGCCGACCCGGTCAAGGACTACCTCAAGCAGATCGGCAAGGTCCCGCTGCTCAACGCCGAGCAGGAGGTCGAGCTTGCCAAGCGCATCGAGGCCGGCCTGTTCGCCGAGGAAAAGCTGGCGATGGACACCCCCCGCATGAGCCCCAAGCTCCGCGAGGAGCTCGACTGGATCGCCGAGGACGGGCGCCGCGCGAAATACCACCTGCTCGAGGCCAACCTGCGCCTCGTGGTGTCGCTGGCCAAGCGCTACACGGGTCGCGGCATGCTCTTCCTCGACCTGATCCAGGAGGGCAACCTCGGCCTGATCCGTGCAGTCGAGAAGTTCGACTACACCAAGGGCTTCAAGTTCTCCACCTACGCCACGTGGTGGATCCGGCAGGCGATCACCCGTGCGATGGCCGACCAGGCGCGCACGATCCGCATCCCGGTGCACATGGTTGAGGTCATCAACAAGCTTGCTCGAGTGCAGCGGCAGATGCTGCAGGATCTCGGTCGCGAGCCCACGCCTGAGGAGCTCGCCAAGGAGCTCGACATGACCCCCGAGAAGGTCATCGAGGTCCAGAAGTACGGCCGCGAGCCCATCTCGCTGCACACGCCACTCGGTGAGGACGGCGACAGCGAGTTCGGCGACCTCATCGAGGACTCCGAGGCGATCGTGCCGGCCGAGGCCGTGTCCTTCACCCTGCTCCAGGAGCAGCTGCACTCCGTGCTCGACACGCTCTCCGAGCGCGAGGCGGGCGTCGTGTCGATGCGGTTCGGCCTTACCGACGGGCAGCCCAAGACCCTGGACGAGATCGGCAAGGTCTACGGCGTCACCCGCGAGCGCATCCGGCAGATAGAGTCCAAGACGATGTCCAAGCTGCGGCACCCCAGCCGCTCTCAGGTGCTGCGGGACTACCTCGACTAAGGGGGTGCCGGGTGTCCGGTCAGCCGGTGGCCCAGCGGCGCACGGTCCGTCGTGAGGTGCTCCTGGCTCCCCTCGTCCTCGTGGGGATCGTCTGGCTGGCCGAGATCGTCGACGCGGTCTCGCCCGAGCAGCTCGACCGCTTCGGCATCCAGCCCCGTGAGGGCGACGGTCTGACCGGAGTGGTGCTGGCGCCCTTCCTGCACGCCGGGTTCGGCCACCTCATGGCCAACACCGTCGCCTTGCTCGTCCTCGGCTTCCTCGTCGCCGCGTCGACCAGGCGATTCTGGTCGGTGGCGGCCGCCATCACGCTGATCGGCGGCCTTGCCGTCTGGCTGATCGCGTCGCCGGGAACCGTGCACGTCGGTGCCTCGGGCCTGGTCTACGGCCTGGCGGCCTACCTCGTCGCCTACGGCATCTTCACCCGCCGCCCGGTCAGTATCCTCGTCGCGCTTGCGGTCGTGTTCGTCTACGGCAGCATGATCATCGGCGTCCTGCCGGGGCAGCCCGGGATCTCCTGGGAGTCGCACCTGTTCGGCGCCGTGGCCGGGGCGCTCGTCGCCTGGTGGCAGAGCCGCTCTCGCGGCTAGCCGCTCAGCCGATCGCCGCCAATCCCGCAGGACACGGATCTTCCATCCGCGCGTTCGATCCACTAGACCTTCGGTCTAGGCATCCAACGTGAGGAGACGACGTGGCGAAAGGATTCTTCAGAGGTCGAGGGACCACCTGGGTATCCACCGGCTTGAGTGCGGGTCTTGCAGTCATGCTTGCGGTGACTGCAGGCGGGACTGTGACCGGCGAGCGGAGCGCTGGCGCAGGGGCCACGGAAGCGGCCGTCGCGTCGTCGCTCGCCGGGCAGATCGACGCGCTGCTCGCCGACCCGCGATACAGCGGATCTCAGGTGGGCGTCGTGGTGCGAGACGCCGAGACCGGCGACACGCTGTACAACCGGGACGGTGACGACCGTCTGCTCCCGGCGTCCAACACCAAGCTCTTCACGTCGGCTGCGGCCATGGACCTGCTGGGACCGGACTACCGGTTCACCACGACGGTCTCGACGGCCGGTCGGCAGGTCGGACCCCTCTTGGCCGGCGACATCCACCTCACAGGTGGCGGCGACCCGACCGTCTTGGCGAGCGACTACGCCGACCTGGCGAGGCAGCTCGCTGACAAGGGGATACGCATCGTGCGCGGCGACCTGGTCGCCGACGACAGCGTGTTCGACAAGCAGCGCCTGGGGCCGTTCTGGTCGTGGGACGACGAGCCGTTCTACTACTCGGCGCAGATCTCCGCCCTCACGGTCGCACCGGACACCGACTACGACTCGGGCTCCGTCATCGTCGAGACGCGGCCGGGCGCCAAGGTCGGCGACCCGGCTCCGTTCACACTCGTTCCCGACACGTCCTACGTGAAGGTGGTCAACGAGGCAGTCACTGGTCCGGCCGGCTCTGCCAACACCGTCGCGGCGGAGCGGGAGCACGGCATCAACACCATCCACGTGACCGGCAGCTACCCGATCAGCGGATCGGTGAACCAGGAATGGGCCACGGTCTGGGAGCCGACGGGATACGCCGCGGACGTCTTCCTGCGGGCCTTGCAAGCCCAGGGCGTCAGTGCTGATCGGCAAGGTGCGCACAGGAGTTACGCCAGACGGCACGCGCACCATCGCGAGCCACAAGTCGATGCGCCTCGGCGACCTGCTGGTGCCGTGGATGAAGCTGTCCAACAACATGCATTCCGAGCACGTCGTTAAGGCCATCGGTGCCGAGCTCGGCGGAGAGGGCAGCTGGTCGACAGGCATCGAGTCGCTCACTGCCGACCTGGCCACGCTCGGTGTCGACACGGATGTGATGCGGATGGTCGATGGGTCTGGCCTCGCCCGAGCGGACTTCATCCCCGCCGAGCAGATCACCAACCTGCTCGTGGGTGCGCGCAGCAAGCCATGGTTCGACGAGTGGTACGAGTCGCTGCCGGTCGCCGGCAATCCCGACCGATTTGTGGGTGGCACGTTGCGGTCCCGGATGCGCAACACGCCTGCGGCCGACAACCTTCGCGGCAAGACCGGCTCCCTCACCGGCGTCACCGCGCTGTCTGGGTACGTCACCGACGCCGACGGCCGGCCCCTGGTCTTCTCGATCGTCGCGAACAACTACCTGACCAGCCCGCGAAGCGTCGAGGACGCGCTGGGCGTGCTGCTGGCGTCGTACACGCGAGGACGCCGGTGCCGGCGCCACCGCCCCTCACCTCCGCCAGCTGGACTCGGTGCCCTCGCAGCCGCGGGAGATCGAGTGCTCCTGGGAGAAGGCCTGCTGAACCTCAACCGAAGATGACGGCGGCCAGCCACCCGACACCGACCAGCAGCCCGGCGAGAAGCTCGATCACGATCGAGAGTCCGACGGCTCTGAGCGCGTGGACCGTGGCTGGCCACGCCAGCTCGTTGTCCCGTTGGCGCGCGAGCTCGTAGAGGTAAACGCCAAGCACGAAACCGAGGAACAGTCCCACGACGGGAACGACGAAGAACCCGACGATGCCCAACACGCCGCCGGCGAGCACCGCTCGACCCGGCACGCCGGCGGCGCGCATGCGGCGACCGGGCAGCAGGTACTTCACCACCTGGGAGGCGGCGACGATCGCGGTTGCCACACCGAGCACCGTCCAGGCCAGCGGGCTGGTCTCCACGAGCGCCCAGACGGCCACCGCGGCCCACACGATGAGCAGCCCGGGCAGGATCGGCACCAGGACTCCGACCAGCCCGACGACGATCGCGATCCCGACGACCACCAGGCCCAGGGTGTCCACGGGCCGACTCTAGGCGGTGGTGCCGCCCATCCGGTCGGCCACCGCCGCGAGGTAGCGGTCGGCCAGGACTCGCAGCTCGTCGACAAGCTCAGGCGGACCGTCCACCTCGAAGTCGGCACCCAGCATGCCGAGGTAGGCCGCGAGCATGGTCGGGTCGTCCGACCCGACGTCGACGACGGTCGTGCCGCCGTCCACCTCTTCGACGTGGACGCCCGGCGGCATCCGGCGAGCCACCTGCTCACGGCCGGCATGGACGGTCACACGGGCACGAGTGCGCCACGTCGCCTGGCCCAGGCTCTCCGCGATGTAGGCCGGGATGTCGCCACCGTGCGGCAGCTCGCGCGTGTCGAACCGCCGTCCAGGCGGAATCCGCGGCACCAACCGATCGAGCCGGAAGGTACGCCAGCCAGACTGCTCGACGTCCCAGGCCACGACGTACCAGCGCTGCCCCGTGTGGACCAGGCGGTGCGGCTCGATCTCGCGGCGGGTGGTCGCACCGGCGTGGTTGCGGTAGTCGACGCGCAGTCGTACTTGGTCGCGACAGGCGGCGGCAACCGTGGCGAGGACTTCCGGATCGACCGTGGGTCCGTCGCCGGGGACGGCAACCGTGAAGGACTGGACGGTGCTGACCTGGCGCCGCAGCCGTGCCGGAAGGACCTGGTAGAGCTTGGAGAGCGCGCGCAGTGACGCTTCCTCGATGCCGGTGACGCTGCCGCCGGCGGCGGTACGGAGTCCGACCGCGACGGCGACCGCTTCGTCGTCATCGAGCAGCAGCGGCGGGAGCGACGTGCCGCCCGGTCCGAGCCGGTAGCCACCGGCAACGCCGGGGGTGGACTCCACGGGGTAGCCGAGCTCGCGGAGGCGGCCGACATCGGCTCGCACGGTGCGGGTGCCAACTCCGAGGCGGTCGGCGAGCTCAGGGCCGGTCCAGCTCGGCTTGGTGCCGAGCAGGGTGAGCAGTCGCAACAGCCGTACGGTCGTCGTCACCATGGGCTCAATTCTCGCGCTTATCGAGGAACGAGCCGTGCCGCAATCGTCTCTAGAGTCAAGGCATGACGGAAACCGCAGAGGTCCGGCCCTTCCGGATCGAGATCCCTCAGTCCCAGCTCGATGACCTGCGCGACCGGCTCGCCCGCACGCGCTGGCCCCAGGAGGTGCCCGCCGACGGGTGGAGCCGGGGCATCCCGGCCGACTACCTGGCCGAGCTGGCCGACTATTGGCGCACCGGCTTCGACTGGGAGAAGGAGCAGGCCAAGCTCAACGAGATCCCGCAGTTCGTCACTGAGATCGACGGGCAGCCGATCCACTTCCTCCACGTACGGTCGCCCGAGCCGGACGCGCTGCCGCTGCTCCTGACCCACGGCTACCCCAGCTCGTTCGTCGAGTTCCTCGAGGTGATCGGGCCGCTGACCGACCCGCGAGCCCACGGTGGCGACGCGTCCGATGCCTTTCATGTCGTCGCCCCGACGATGCCCGGGTTCGGGTTCTCGACCCCGGTCACCGCTGGCGGTTGGCCGATGGCGCGCGTGGCCAGGGCCTGGGCCGAGCTGATGTCGCGGCTGGGGTACGAGCGATACGGCGCGCACGGCGGCGATGTGGGTGCCGGCGTCACCGGATCGCTCGGCGGCATCGCCCCCGACGCCGTCGTCGGCACCCACGTGACCAGTGACCCGAAGACCCTCGCCGCCATCGTGGGTGAGTACGTCTTCGTCGACGAGAGCACCCTGTCCGCTGCGGAGCTCGAGCACCTCGCGGGCCTCAAGGCCCGGGTCGCGGAGGGCAAGGGATATCTTGCAGCTGCAGTCGACCCGGCCGCAGTCCTTGGCGTACGCGCTGGCCGACTCACCCGCCTTCCAGCTGGGCTGGATCGCGGAGCCGTTCCGCACCTGGACCGAGCAGACGGCGCTCCGCCCCTACGGTGTCGACCGCGATCGGCTGCTCACCAACGTGAGCCTGTACTGGTTCACCGGATGCGGTGCGACCGCGGCCCACGTGCTCTACGACAACGCGCACGCCACTGACTGGGTGCCGCCAGGCCCCATGCCGGCGGGCACTGCGGTCTTCGACGCTGACCCGATCGTGCGCAAGGTGATGGATCCGCAGGGCGAGGCGGCCCACTGGTCGGAATTCGACGTCGCAGGGCACTTCCCGGCGCTCGAGGCACCCGACCTGCTCGTCGGCGACCTGCGGGCCTTCTTCCGTGCCCTTCGGTAACAAGACAGCGACGGGCCCCGGCATCATCGCCGGGGCCCGTCTTGATCAGCTATGCGGAAACCGTCAGCGCTCGTCGTCGGGCGCGGCCGCGGGGGTAATGGTCAGTCGGGACGTCTCGTCGATCCATTCCGTCGCGAGCGGGCGAAGCTTGACCTCGTGGGCGCGTGCGTGGTGACCGCAGAACAGGAGCTCCCCGCCTGCAACCAGGGACACACGGACATAGGCCTGGGCGCCGCAACGGTCGCAGCGGTCGCTCGCCTTGAGCTGGGTGGCAACTGCAGTGCTCACGCGGCTCCTCTCCTCACCTTCGGGTCGAGCCACCATGTAACCAGGCTCTACGGACTAAACCACGGTCTTCGCCTATGTATTCGCTACGGGCGAAGCGACGGATGTCACAGTCGCTGTGGATGCTCCGGCGTGCTGCCGCCAACCGGTCGGCCACGCCGACTACCCTGGCAGCGCGCCTGCCGCCAGGCGTCGCCGTGCTCTGCCACGGCGCCCGCAGCCACCCTGGAGCAGCACCCCACGTGTCCGCCGAGCCGGTCGAGATCGCGTCCGCCCTCCCCGCGGAGGAATACTCCGCGCGGCACCTGTCCGTCCTCGAGGGGCTCGACGCCGTCCGTAAGCGGCCGGGGATGTACATCGGGTCCACCGACTCCCGGGGCCTCATGCACTGTCTCTGGGAGATCATCGACAACGCCGTCGACGAGGCCCTCGGCGGTCACTGTCGGCACATCCTGGTCACTCTCGGTGTCGACGGGTCGGTCGAGGTCGGTGATGACGGCCGCGGCATCCCCGTCGACATCGAGCCCAAGACGGGGCTGTGCGGCGTCGAGGTCGTCTACACCAAGCTGCATGCCGGCGGGAAGTTCGGCGGCGGTTCCTACGCCGCATCAGGGGGGCTGCACGGCGTCGGCGCCAGCGTCGTCAATGCTCTGTCGATGCGCCTTGACGTCGAGGTCGACAGGGGCGGCAAGACGCACGCGATGTCCTTCCGCCGCGGCGAGCCCGGCGTCTTCTCGGGGCGCGGACCCGACGCCGGCTTCTCTCCCTACGTCGACCATTCCGAGCTCCGCGTCGTCGGCAAGGTCAAGCGCGGGGTCACCGGCACCCGGGTGCGGTTCTGGCCCGACCGGCAGGTCTTTCTCAAAGACGCTGCCGTCTCGCTCGACGACCTCGTCGCCCGGGCGCGACAGACCTCCTACCTTGTGCCCGGTCTGGAGATCGTGCTGCGTGACGAGCGTGGCGGCGAGGTGCGCGAAGAGCGATTCCTGCACAACGGCGGCATCGTCGAGTTCACCGAGTTCCTGGCGAGCGACCAGGCGGTGACCGACGTCGTACGACTGCACGGCAGCGGGCAGTTCACCGAGACCGTGCCCGTGCTCGACGCCAAGGGGCACATGTCGCCGCAGGACGTCCAGCGCGACTGCCAGGTCGACGTCGCGCTGCGCTGGGGCATCGGCTACGACACCGAGGTGCGCTCGTTCGTCAACATCATCGCCACCGCCAAGGGCGGCACCCACCTCGCCGGCTTCGAGGCGGGACTGGTCAAAGCGTTGCGCGACCAGGTCACCGCCAACGCGCGACGACTCAAGATCGGCACCGACAAGGTTGAGAAGGACGACATCCTCGAGGGCCTCACCGCGGTCGTGACCGTGCGGCTCGCCGAGCCGCAGTTCGAAGGGCAGACCAAGGCGGTGCTCGGCACCTCGGCGGTGCGCGGGATCGTGGCCCGGGTCGTGGAGCGCGAGCTCAAGGCGTTCCTCACCTCGAGCAAGCGCGACCACAAGCAGCAGGCTGCAGCCGTGCTCGACAAGGTGGTCGCCGCCGCCAAGACCCGCATCGCGGCGCGGCTGCACAAGGAGACGGTCCGCCGCAAGAACGCTCTGGAGACCAGCGCGCTTCCGGCCAAGCTCGTCGACTGCCGCAGCGACGACGTCGGTCGCAGCGAGCTGTTCATCGTCGAGGGCGATTCGGCACTCGGCACCGCCAAATACGCGCGCAACTCCGAGTTCCAGGCGCTGCTCCCGATCCGCGGCAAGATCCTCAACGTCCAGAAGGCGTCCATCGCCGACATGCTCAAGAACGCCGAGTGCGCGTCGATCATCCAGGTCGTCGGCGCCGGCTCGGGCCGCACGTTCGACCTTGATCAGGCCCGCTACGGCAAGGTCATCTTCATGGCCGACGCCGATGTCGACGGCGCGCACATCCGCACGCTGCTGATGACGCTGTTCTTCCGCTACCTGCGACCGATGGTCGAGGCGGGCCGGGTGTTCGCGGCCATGCCGCCGCTGCACCGCATCGAGCTCACCGATCCCCGGGCGGCGGTCAAGAAGGGCTACGAGCGCTACCTCTACACCTACACCGATGCCGAGCTGCACCGGCGGTTCGCCGAGCTGGCCAAGAAGGGGCTGCGGTGGAAGGAGCCTCCGCAGCGCTACAAGGGGCTCGGCGAGATGGACGCCGACCAGCTGGCCGAGACCACCATGGACCCGCGACACCGCACCCTGCGGCGCATCACGATGAGCGAGGTGGCCGACGCCGAGCAGACTTTCGAACTGCTCATGGGCAACGACGTCGCGCCGCGCAAGGAGTTCATCGTCAACGGTGCTCAGCTGCTCGATCGTGAGCGCATCGACGCCTGACGGGGCGTCGCGGGCGCGACTTGTCAGACCGTCAGAACCCCTAGAAGTGGCTGTTCGTGCAGATCAGGGCCGCGCGGCGCGGCCTGACAGTCTGAAGCTTGGAGCGGGCGCGCGCGACCCGGCGAGCAGCACGCAACCCACCGCCGCCAGCGCCGCGCAAATCGCGCCACCGGCGAGGATCGCCTGCACCTGTGTGACGGCGGCGTCGCGCAACGCGTCGGTGTAGGGCGCGCAATTGGTGGGGGAGTCGGGGCACAGAGCTCCCGGCTCGGGGATGTCGTCGCGGGCATCGGCAAACCTGGCCAGTCCGATCGCCGTGAGCGCCGAGAGCCCGATCACCATGCCGGTCATGCGCGCGACGACAAGCAGCGCGCTCGCGATGCCGTGCGCAGCCGCCGGCGTCGCGCCGAGCAAGGCCGCGTTGACCGGCGCGATGGCGAGTCCGAAACCGAGGCCGGCCACGGCAAGGACGACAGTGACCCAGGGCCGATCCAGGTCGCCCTGCTGCCAGGTGGCCGACACGGCAAGCGCCGCGGCGGCGGCCACGAGCCCGACGGCGGCGATCAATGACGCGGGCTGCCGGTGCAGCAGGTGGCCCCCGAGCCACGCCCCGACCGGGACGGCAACGAGGAACCGCAGGAGTACGAGCGCCGCGTCCAGCTGGCTGGACCCTGGCGTTGCCGTCCGTACGAGCACCGGGATGCCGACCACCAACGCCACCAGCGCGGCGCCGACAGCGAGGCTGACGACCAGGGCGCCCCAGGCGGGACGGGCGGACAGGCTGCCGTGCGGCACGAGCGGCATGTCCGCGCCGCGCCGGTGCCACACGTAGACCAACCCGGCCACCACGGTCACCGCCAGCCACAGAGGTTGCGCCGGCGACCCGTCGACAACGGCTGGGTCGGCCGCGGCGAAGGTGACGACGATGCCACCCAGTGCCGCACCGAGCAGCAAAGCCCCGACGAGGTCCACCTCGCGGGCGACCTTCGGTAGGCGTCGCAGGTCGAGCAATGGATGAGCGGCGGTCAGCTCCCTGGCAACGAAGAGCGCGAGCGCACCGACCACCGTGAGCGCAAGCGGCGACAGCCACGCCGACCCGCCCACCACAGGCAGGAAGAGCAACCCGATGTCGACGTGCTCGACCCATGTCTGCGGGCGTACCAGCGCGAGCACCGCGGCTACCAGCGCCAAGCCGAGCAGCCCGATCGCTGGGAGGTCTCGTGGTCGGTGCACGCGACCGACGCACCCCAACGCCAGCGCCACGCCGAGCGCGAGGTTGAGCCAGAAGATCGCTCGCCAATCCGAAACGGCCAGCACCGCCGCTCCGAGCAGCGGGCCAAGCAGGCTGCCGAGCTCCTGGGCGGCTCCTAGCCAGCCGAGCGGACGGCCCCGCCGCTCCTGCGGCCAGAGGTCGGCGACAAGAGCGAGAGTCACGGGTACGAGCGCGCCACCGCCGGCGCCCTGTAGCAGGCGTCCAGTGACTATCGCAGCGAGCGACGATGACGTCGCCGTGACCAGCGACCCAAGCGCGAAGACGGCCAGCGCCCCCACCACGACAACACGACGGCCGAGCACGTCGGACAGCCGCCCGGCCAGCGGGACCGCAGCTACATACCCGAGCAGGAACATCGAGACGATGGGCGCGGCGCGATGCAGCTCATCCGGCTCGATGCCGACGGCGCCCATCATGTCGGGCAGCGCGAGCACCACGACATAGGTGTCGGCGGCGGCCAGCAGCACTCCGAGCGTGCCGAGCGTCAGCAGGCCGCGGCCCGCGCGCGCGGGCACCGGGTGCCTAGTCGGGGGGACGGATGTCGACATCGGCGCCGTAGTCGTCGAGCACCACGGTGTAGGTCTGGTCGCCGCCCTCATAGAACGGCCCGGTCAGCACCGCCCGGCGCAGCTCGCCGCTCTCGGGGGCGATCGCGAACGTCGCCTCCACGTCGGCGCTGTCGTCGCTGAGCGGGAGCAGCGGCTCCACTTCGCTGGCCGGCAGGGTCGCGGTGTATTCCTGCAGCACCTCGCCCTCGACCCGTACCTCGTCACCTTGCTGCACATCGGTGCCGGCTGTGAGGAGCCTGGACAAGCCGGTCTCGGCGGCAAGGAGTGCACCCGGGTCGCTCACGCCGATGTCGCCAGGGTCGATCTCGGCGAACGACCTTGTGAGCGGCAGCTTGGCCCAGACCGTGCCGTCGATCGACACGACGTCGACGCCGGCGGTGATGCCGGCGAGCCGGACGTCGACCGTGCCTTCGAACGACGCCGGCCGCTGCGCGACACCTTCGGCGCCGATGACCACTGTGCCACCGTCGGGCAGGTCGTCTCCGGTCAGGGTGACGGCGACGCTGCTCGCTTCGTCGAGCACGCGCTGCGCCTCCGCGAGGGCATCCTCGGGCGACTCGTCGGACCCGCCGTCGTCGCCGGAGCAGCCGGCCAGGAGGGCGGTGCAAAGCCCGAGCATGATCAACCCGTGGACGCTCCTGCGCATCACGACACCGCCTCGAGGACACCGCTGTGGACGTCATAGACGAAGCCCGCGACCTCGACCCTCGGCGCCAGGAACGGCCAGTGGCGGATGCGCTCCACGTCGCGCTCCAGAGTCTTGCGTTGGTCGTCGACGACTCCGAAGTCGATGCTCGTGGCGTCGACCCCGCTGGTGAGGTGGATCTCCTCGACGACCTGGTCCTGCCGCACGTTGGCCATCTTGCACTCGGTGTGCACGATCACCATGACCCGACGCACGCCGAGCAGATGAGTGGCGAGCGTGAGCGTGCGCAGCACGTCGTCGGTGACCCTTCCCCCGGCATTGCGCAGGATCTTGGCGTCTCCCGGACGCAGCCCCAGCATCGCCAGCGGCTCGATGCGCGAGTCCATGCACGTGACGATGCCCAGTCCCTTGGCGGCCATCGGGGCCAGCCCGCCGAGCCCGAACCGCTGCGCATACTGGGCGTTGCCCGAGAGAACGTCGGCGAACACGGGGTCCATGGCGGGGAGCCTATCGACGTGCAATGTCGCCTACTGGACCTCCGACCGCGACGAACGCCTGACGCACGGCCGCCCCGGAGGCGTCGCGCCGCTCGTCGAGGGTCGGCAGCTCGACCGGGACACCGCTGGCCGCCGCGGCGCGGGCAGGTGCCGCGCCGGCCCAGGCGAGGAGAAGCCTGTCCTCGCCCTTAAGGAACCGCTGGCAGCGGACCCCACCTGTCGCCCGGCCCTTGACGGGATAGACGCCGTAGCGCGACACCTTTGCCGAGCCGAAGCCGGTGCCAGGCAGTGCGCTCGCCGATCCCGCCACCGTGACCACCACGGCCTCGCGTGAGGGGTCGACAGCGCCGAAGAACACCACATCCTGGGAGGCCGCGAGCCGTACGCCGGCCATGCCCCCTGCCGGGCGGCCCTGGGGACGCACCGCGGAGGCCGGGAACCTCAGCAGCTGCGCATCGCTCGTGACGAAGACCAGGTCCTCGTCGCCCGTCGCGAGCTCGACGGCGCCAAGCAGCTCGTCGCCCTCGTCGAGACGGATGACCTCCCATGAGTCTCTGTTGCCCGGGTGGTCGGGGACCACTCGCTTGACGACGCCGGCCTTCGTGCCCAGCGCCAACCCGGGCGAGTCGTCGCGGAGCGTTGTCAGCGCGATCACTCGCTCTCCCGGCTCGAGCGCCACAAACTCGGCCAGCGGTGCACCGCCGGCAAGATTGGGCGCGTTGGCGGTCGGGGGCAGGGCCGGCAGGTCGAGCGCCGACAGTCGCCCCAGTCGCCCGGCGCTCGTGATCACACCGAGGTCGCCGCGCGCCGTCGTGCGGACGGCCGACATGATCACGTCGTGCTTGGCGCGTGGCCCGTCGGCAGGCAACGGGTCGTCGTTGGAGGTGCGAGCCAGCAGGCCGGTCGACGACAGAAGCACCCAGCACGGGTCGTCGGTCACCTCGAGCGGCACCGCGGCCGAGACCGCTACGCCAGCGGACTCGAGGAGCACGGTGCGCCGCGGCGTCGCGAACTGCTTGGCCACGTCGGCGAGCTCGCGCGAGACCGTGTCGCGCATCAGCTCGTCAGACTCGAGGATGGCCGTCAGCTCGGCGATCTGGCGCTCGAGAGTCTCACGCTCCTGCTCCAGCTCGATGCGGGAGAACTTGGTCAGCCGGCGGAGCTGCATGTCGAGGATGTAGTTGGTCTGCACCTCGGTCAGGTCGAAGACCTGCATGAGCCGCTGTCGTGCCTGTGCGGTGTCGTCGCTCGACCGGATGACCGCGATGACCTCGTCGATGTCGAGGATTGCGATGAGCAGCCCCTGCACGAGGTGGAGGCGGTCCTCGGCCTTGGTGCGCCGGAACATCGACCGCCGTCGGACGACGTCGAGCCGGTGGGCGACGTAGACCTGCAGGAGCTCGCGCAGCCCGAGGGTGCGGGGCTGGTCGTCGACGATGGCCACGTTGTTGATCGCGAAGTTCTCCTCGAGCGGCGTCAGCTTGTAGAGCTGCTCGAGGATGGCGTCGGCGTTGAACCCGTTCTTGATCTCGACGACGAGCCGGAGACCGACCTCGCGGTCGGTGTAGTCCTCGACGTCGGCGACGCCTAGCAGCTTCTTGCTGCGCACCAGATCGGCGATGCGCTCACGGACCCGCTCGGGGCCGACGTTGTAGGGCAGCTCGGTGACGACGATGCCCTTCTTGCGCGCCGTGATGCTCTCGATGCGCGCCGTGGCACGCGTGCGGAACGACCCACGCCCCGTCTCGTACGCCTCGCGGATCCCGTCGAGCCCCACGATCTTTCCACCGCTCGGCAGGTCGGGACCGGGCACGAAGCGCATCAGGTCGTCGAGACTGGCGTCGGGATGCTTGATCAGGTGCCTGGCCGCGGCCACGACCTCACCGAGGTTATGCGGCGCCATGTTGGTGGCCATGCCCACCGCGATGCCGGACGCGCCGTTGACCAGCAGATTGGGGAACGCCGCGGGCAGCACCACGGGCTCCTGCTCCTGCCCGTCGTAGTTGGGCCGCATGTCGACGACATCCTCGTCGAGCGACCCGGTGAGCAGCATGGCGGCCGGGTCGAGCCGGCATTCGGTGTAACGATAGGCAGCCGGTCCGGAGTCCAAAGATCCAAAATTGCCGTGCCCGTCGACCAGCGGCACCCGCATCGCGAACGACTGCGCGAGCCGCACGAGCGTGTCATAGATCGCCCCGTCGCCGTGCGGGTGCAGCTTGCCCATGACGTCGCCGATGACCCGGGCGCACTTCACATGCGCGCGGTCGGGCCGCAGGCCCATCTCGTTCATCTGGAAGAGGATGCGTCGCTGCACGGGTTTGAGGCCGTCGCGCGCGTCGGGGATCGCCCGGGAGTAGATGACGGAGTAGGCATACTCCAGGAACGACCCGCGCATTTCCTCGGAGACGTCGATGTCGAGGATGCGCTCCTCGAAGTCGTCCGGGGGTGGAGTCTTGGTCGTGCGGCGGGCCATGCGTGCTCCTGGTGGAGTCGGGTTGTCGGGCTCATTCTCGCGGACAGGCTGGACTCAACCCCGCACCGCCACGTGGAGGTTCGCATGACCGACTATCGGGCACTGCTCCAGCAGACGACCGAGTACGCGCTGGAGTGGCTCGCCACATTGGAGGAGCGGAAGGTCCCGGCTCAGAAGTCGGTAGCCGACCTCGCGCCGGCGTTCGGCGGCCCGCTACCTGAAGGGCCGACGGACCCCTCCACCGCCGTCGCCGAGCTTGCCGCGGCGGCCGCCGGCGGACTCGTCGCCATTCCGTCAGGCCGGTTCTTCGGGTTTGTCATCGGCGGCACGCTCCCTGCCGCGCTCGCCGCCGACTGGCTCACGTCGGCATGGGACCAGAACGCCGGCCTGCGGCTGCTCACCCCTGCCCACACCGCCGCAGACGACGCGGTGCAGGAGTGGCTGCTCGACTTGCTCGGCCTCCCGGCCACCGCTGCGGTCGGCCTCGTCACCGGCGGCACCATGGCCAACTTCACCGGGCTCGCAGCCGGCCGTGACGCCGTGCTGCGCAAGGCGGGCTGGGACGTGGCTGAGCGCGGCATCCAGGGTGCTCCCGCCATCCGCGTTCTCGTCGGTGCGGAGCGGCACGACACAGTCGACCTTGCACTGCGCTACCTCGGGCTCGGTCGCCCCGAACCGGTCGGGGTCGATGACCAAGGCCGCATTCGCCCTGGTGCCCTCGCCGCCGCACTCGCGGCAGGCTCGGGACCCACCCTCGTCGCGTTGCAGGCCGGCAACGTTCACAGCGGCGCGTTCGACCCGTTCGAGGAGTGCATCGCCCTGGCGCACGGGCACGAGGCGTGGGTGCACGTCGACGGAGCCTTCGGCCTGTGGGCAGCGGCGACACCGGGCAGGCGCCACCTGATCGCCGGCGTCGGGGCCGCCGACTCGTGGGCGACGGATGCGCACAAGACGCTCAACGTTCCCTACGACTGCGGCGTCGCGATCGTGGCCGACCAGGCGGCCCTCGTGGCGTCGATGGGCGAGCACGGCGACTACCTCGTCATCGACGGTGTCGAGCCCGAACCGCTTGACAAGGTGCCGGAGTTCTCCCGGCGCGCTCGCGCCTTCCCGGTGTGGGCGGCGTTGCGATCGCTCGGCCGATCCGGTGTCGCCGACATGGTCGAGCGCATGTGCACCCAGGCCCGCCAGCTTGCCGACGGCATTGCCGACCTCCCCGGTGCGGAGGTGGTCAATGACGTCGTGTTCACCCAGGTGTGCGTGTCGTTCGGCGACGACGCGCGTACGCGAGAAGTGGTCGACCGGCTGCTGGCCGACGGGACGGTGTGGATGACGGGGTCCACGTGGCACGGCCGCGCCGTCATGCGCATCTCGGTGAGCAACTGGTCGACCAGTGAGGACGACGTGCGTCGCGCCATCGACGCCGTACGACGTGCCGCGGCGGAGCCGAACGCTCTACGCAGAGCGTCACGACCACACGGAAATCGCCGGCTCCCGGCGTCGGGTCGAGGATCCAGTGTTGGGAGACCACAGCCCGATAGAGCCGCAGCTCTGCCGGAGGCCGTACCCGATCGGGAGTCCACTCGCCGGCGCTGTCGACAGCAGACTTCCGGGAGAACGTCTCGATGCCGGCGCCGAGATCCGAGTCGGAGACCTGCGCGGCAACTGCCGACATGTAGACCGCCTGCCCGCTGCCGACAGGCACGGTCGAGTCGAAGATCACGATGCTGACCTCGGACCGGGCCGCGATGTTCTCCGAGTGCCTCGATGTCGGGCGCGACACCCAGTAGACCTCGCGGTAGTCGGCATGCGCGTACCAGACCGGCGACACCCAGGGATTGCCTCCGGAGTCGGCCGTGCCGAGCACCATGTAGTGGTTGGCGTCGATGATCGTCCTGGCAATCGCCGCGGGATCCCCGCCGGTTCTCGTCATGAATGCCTCCCTGCAGTGATTCAGGCGCGCGCTGTCCCGACTGGAGCACCCAATCGAGCCTAGGATCTGGTGACCGTGGAGGAGTACCCGCGGCACTGGGAGACCGACGTGGTGCTCGCCGACGGCGCCACTGCGCACGTACGGCCCATCACCCCGTCCGATGCCGACCGACTCGTGGCGTTCTACGAGCGGGTCAGCGACCAGTCCAAGTACTACCGGTTCTTCACGCCCTACCCCCGGCTGACCGACCGCGACATCCATCGCTTCACCGAGGTCGACCACGTCGACCGGGTGGCGCTCATCGTGCTCGTCGGCGACGAGATGATCGGCATCGGTCGCTTCGACCGCATCGACGACGGCGAGGCCGAAGTCGCGTTCCTGGTCGAAGACTCGCAGCACGGACGCGGCGTCGGGAGCCTGCTGCTCGAGCAGCTGGCGCAGGCCGCGCGCGAGCGAGGGGTGACCCGGTTCGTCGCGGAGGTGCTCCCCGACAACCGCAAGATGATCGGCGTCTTCCAGGACGCCGGCTATCAGGTCCGCAACCGGTTCCAGGATGGCGTCCTGCACCTCGAGTTCGCGATCGATCCCACGCCCGACTCGCTGGAGGTCATGCAGGCGCGCGAGCACCGCGCCGAGGCGCGGTCGATCGAGCGGCTGCTCACCCCCCGGGCGGTCGCCGTCGTCGGGGCCAGCAGGTCACGTGACACCGTCGGCCAGACGCTCGTGCGCAACCTCGTGGCCGCCGGCTTCACGGGACGCGTCTACGCCGTCAACCCCAACGCCGACGCGGTCGCCGGCGTACCCGCCTATCCATCGCTTCGGGACCTTCCCGGCCCGGTCGACCTGGCCCTCGTGGCCGTGCCCGCGGAGGCGGTTCCCGACGTCGTGCTCGACGCCGCCCGTGTCGGAACGCGGGGACTGGTCGTGGTGTCAGCGGGATTTGCCGAGACGGGCGAGGCCGGCCGCGTCCGGCAGGAGACCCTGGTCCGGCTCGCGCGCGCCAACGGCATGCGCGTGCTCGGTCCCAACTGCCTCGGCCTCATCAACACCGATCCCGCCTACGCGCTCAACGCATCCCTGGCGCAGCCGGCCCCGCAGCCGGGACGCATTGGCTTCTTCGCCCAGTCCGGCGCGCTCGGCACCGCGGTCTTGGAGCAGGTCGCCGCCCGCGGGATCGGCCTGTCCAGCTTTGTCTCCGCCGGCAACCGCGCCGACGTGTCCGGCAACGACCTCATGCAGTTCTGGGACTCCGACGAGCGCACCGACATCGTGCTGCTCTATCTCGAGTCGATCGGCAACCCCCGCAAGTTCAGCCGCATCGCCCGGCGCATCGCGCGCACCAAGCCGATCGTCGCGGTGAAGAGTGGGCGGGCGACGCAAGGCGTGCCGCTCGGCCACGCGGTCCGTCCGACGGATGCCCCCCAGGCTGCGGTCGACGCGATGTTCCGACAGGCCGGCGTGATCGGTGTCGACACGCTGCCCGAGCTGCTCGATGTCGCGCAGCTGCTGGCCTTTCAGCCGTTGCCGAAGGGTCCGCGGGTCGCGGTCGTCGGCAACTCCGATGCGATCGGGCTCCTGGTCGCCGACGCCGCCGCGAGTGCCGGCCTTCAGGTCGTGGCGCCGCCGCGCGATCTCGGCGCCGCCGCGTCCGCGGCCGACTACGAACGCGCGCTGGCCGAGCTGACCGGGGCGCGGGATGTCGACTCCGTGATCGTCACGTTCGCCAGCGCCGTCATTCAGGCCAGCAGCGCCAATGCCGTCGCGCGCGTGATCGCCGCTGCCGCCGCGGCCTCGGACAAGCCGGTGGTCGCGACGTTCCTCGGCACGAGCGGACTGCTTGGCGCGTTGCGCCGTACGGACGAGTATGGGGTCGCCCTGCGCGGCTCGGTCCCGTCATACCCGTCGCCGGAAGAAGCCGTACGAGCCCTCGCACACGTCACCGCGTACGCAGCGTGGCGCGACCGACCGGCCGGCACGGTCCCCGACGTCGAGGGCGTCGATGAGGACAGGGCGCAAGGCCTAGTCGAGCGCCTGCTCGATCAGCGCCCCGACGGCGGGCGAGTCACCCAGGCCGACCTTGGGGCGCTGCTCGCCTGCTACGGCATCGACCTGCTGCCCATGCTGCCGGCCGCGACCCTCCGCGAGGCCCTGGCGGCGGCCGAGCAGCTCGGCTATCCCGTGGTGCTCAAGGCGACCGCGCCGCACCTTCGGCACCGGCCGGACCTGGCCGACGTGTGGCGCAACATCGACTCGTCAGCAGATATGCGCACTGCCTGGGAGACGATGTCGCAGACGCTGGCCGACTCTGTCGAGGCCGGGTTCGTCGTCCAGCGCATGGCACCACCCGGGCTGCCGGTGGTTGTGCGGGCGCGTGAGGACCAGCTCTTCGGGCCGATCGTCTCGTTCGGCGTTGCAGGGATCACGACCGAGCTGCTCGGCGACCGGGCCTACCGCATCCCGCCGCTCACCGACGTCGACGCCGCGGACATGGTGCGCGAGGTGCAGTGCCGCGCCGCTGCTGTTCGGCTACCGCGGTGCGGAGTCGGTCGACGTGCCGGCGATCGAGGATCTGCTGCATCGCGTGTCGCGACTCACAGACGACCTGTCGGCGGTGAGCGACCTCGAGCTCGACCCTGTCCTGGTGGGCCCGAAAGGCCTTGCCGTGGTCAACGGCGTCCTTTCGGTTGCCCCGCCGCAGGCCCGGTCGGACTGGTACTCGCGACGCCTCGGCTGACGCGATCAGCCCGGCCCGGGCGTGGCAGGATGACCGGCATGGCGGAAACCCCCACCCTGCGTTCGGCGATCGAGCGGGCCGGTTACTACCCCGACCTGGTCTCCGACTCCTTGCGTACGGGCCTGGGCGGCGAGGCCGTCACCGCCTTCGTCGTGCACCACGAACCGCATTTCGACCGTGACGAGCTGCGCCGGCATGTCAGCGTTGCGGCGCTGACCCTGACCCGCCTGGTCGTCAGCCACACCGACGAGTACCCCGCCGACGAGGCGCATCCGTTGCCCTATGCCATCACCACCACGGAGGCGGTCGCGCTGCGGCGCATCGGCTCGGTGATCGTGAGCCGCACCGTCACGCAGCCGACGACCTATGCGCTGGGTGACTCCGCGCGCGAGGTGGTGCTGACCGTCGGGTGGGGTGCGGTGAGCCGGGCCGACTTCGAGCCGGCCACGTGCGGCGACCCGCAGTGCGAGGCCGACCACGGCTACACCGGGAGCGTGACCGCCGACGACTTCTCGCTACGGGTGAGCGAGGCGGCCGACGGTCGCAACGTCGTCGCCCAGCTGCTCACGTTCGCGGAGGCGCTCACCGCAGCCACCGCCCAGCAGGTGGCCTAAGAGGTTTGCTGACGTGACGACCCCGATTTCCAGCCCACTGCGCATGCCCACTGACGGCACCCTCGTCCTGCCCAGGTACGGCGATGGGTCGCTGGTCGACCTGCTGCCCTCGGTGCTCGGTGCCCTCCGCGTCCCGGGTGAGCACGACCTGCTCGGCCTGCCGCCAGCCGACCGCTATTGCGTCCTCCTGGTCGATGGCATGGGCTACGAGCTGTTGCGTGCACACCCGGCGGAGGCGCCGTTCCTGGGGTCGTTGATCGCCTCCGGACGGGCCATCACGTCCGCAGCGCCATCGACGACCGCGACCAGCCTGACCAGTCTTGGCACCGGGCTCGCCCCGGGCCGGCACGGCATCGTCGGCTACACCTCGCGGGTGCCGGGCACCACCGATCTGCTGCTCAACGCACTGACCTGGGACCAGAAGGTCGACGCGCGCACCTACCAGCCACATCCCACGGTGTTCGAGCGCGCCGCCGCGTCGGGCGTACGCGCGGTCACCGTCTCGCAACGCAAGTTCCGCGACTCGGGGCTCACGATCGCAGGCCTGCGCGGGCCGAGCTTCCGCGGCGCCGACACCATGGGCGAGCGGGTGGCTGCGGTGACCGAGGAAATGTCGGCGCCCGGCCCGGCGCTGGTCTACGTCTACGACGGCGACCTCGACCCGACCGGTCATCGACATGGCAGCGGCGCCGCAGCGTGGCGGCACCAGCTGGTTCAGGTCGACCGGTTCGCCGAGCAGATCTATGACGAGCTGCCACGCGGCACTGTGCTCGTCGTCACCGCCGACCACGGCATGGTCGACATCCCGCGTGAGGACCGCATCGACGTCGACGCCGCACCTGCCTTGCGCGATGGCGTCGCGTTGATCGGGGGCGAGGCCCGCCTGCGGCACGTCTACGCCCTGCCCGGCGCAGCCGACGACGTGGCCGCGGCTTGGGCCGCCGTCCTCGATCAGCGTGCTCTTGTCGCGACGAGGGCGCAGGCCGTTGCTGCCGGATGGTTCGGCGCCGTCGAGGACCGGGTTGCCGACCGGCTCGGCGACGTGCTCGCGGTGTCGCTGGGCTCGTTCGCCGTCGAAGTCAGCAGTGCGTTCCCGTTCGAGACCCAGCTCATCGGGCTGCACGGGGGGTTGTCGAGCGCGGAAGTCCTCGTACCACTCCTTGTCGCCACCTCCTGACCGGAAGGGACCCGTGGCCGAGCTCGTCTTCTTCACCGGCACGATGGACTGCGGCAAGTCCACGCTTGCCCTGCAGGTCGACCACAACCACCGCGCGCGAGGCCTCAACGGCTTGCTGCTCACGAGCCAGGACCGGGCGGGCGCGGGGACATTGTCGAGCCGTCTCGGGCTGCGCGTCGATGCGGTCGAGGTCAGCCCCGAGTCCGACCTGTGGCAGATGGTCGTCGACCGGCTCGTGCGCGGTGGCACCGTCGACTACCTCATCTGCGACGAGACGCAGTTCTACACGTCGCAGCAGATCGACGACCTGGCGCGAGTCGCTGACGAGCTGGATCGGCCGGTGTTCGCCTTCGGCATCTTGACCGACTTCCGGACTCGGCTGTTCCCCGGCTCCGCCCGGCTCGTCGAGCTGGCTGACCGCGTCCAGACCCTGCAGGTGCCGGCGCTGTGCTGGTGCGGCGAGCGGGCGACGCACAACGCGCGCACCATCGGCGGGGTCATGGTCGTCGAGGGGGAGCAGGTGCTCGTCGGAGACATCGACGCCGGCCACGACGTCGGCTACGAGGTGCTCTGCCGGGCGCATCACCGGCGCCGGATGACTGCGGCCACCGCGCGAGCGAGCGCACTGTCTGCGACGCCGTTGCCGTTCGACGCTTCCGGAGCGTGAAGTGCACCCGCTCATCTCCGTCGAGGAGCTCGAGGCGGCGCTGTCCGCCGATCAGCGACCGGTGCTGCTCGACGTGCGCTGGAAGCTCGGTGGCCCGCCGGGGCGCTCCGCCTACCTCGCGGGCCACATCCCCGGTGCGCACTTCGTCGACCTGGAGACCCATCTGGCCGACCCGCCCGGCGGAGGCGGCCGGCACCCGCTGCCCGACCCGGAGCGGTTCGCCGCCGCGATGCGGCGCTGCGGTGTCAGCCGGGGACGTGGCGTGGTCGCGTACGACGCCGACGACTCCACCTCGGCGGCGCGTGCATGGTGGCTGCTGCGGCACCACGGGCATCGAGATGTCCGCGTGCTTGACGGCGGGCTGCGCGCCTGGCTGGATCGTGGGCTTCCGGTGACTACGGCTCCGCCCGCGGCGGAGGATGGCGACTTCGCGCCCACGGGTGGCGGTCAGCGGGTCGTATCCGCCGACGAAGCCGCACGTCTTGCGCGGACGGGTCTGCTGCTCGATGCCCGGGCGGGCGCGCGTTATCGAGGAGAGGTCGAGCCGATCGACCCGGTGGCCGGCCACGTCCCTGGGTCGGTGAGTGCCCCGACGACGGACAACGTCGACGACGCCGGACGGTTCCTGGGCGCCCAGATGCTGCGTGAGCGGTTCGCCGAGCTCGGTGCCGATGGCACTCGGGCGGTCGCGGTCTACTGCGGCTCCGGAGTCACTGCGACGCACGAGATCCTGGCTCTTCAGGTGGCCGGGATCGAAGCTGCGCTCTACGCGGGGTCATGGAGCCATTGGGTGACCGACCCGGATCATCCGGTGGCCGTCGGGCCCGAGCCTGGCTGACCAAGGGGGGCATTCGCCACGGACTCCAGCGCGGCGGCCCCTCGACGCAGTCCCGCCGCTTCGTCGCGACGTCCTCGCGCGTCCAGATCGGCGGCGCCTTCGCGTCGAGCGTCGATGACGGCGTCGATGATGCGGCGGGCATCGTCACCGCTCAAGCTCCGACGCGGTGCTTCGTTGGCGCCGACCCCGACGATCGAGCCAGCGAAGTGCTCGTCGCCCAGGGTGCTCGACGCGCCGTGCTCGGCGGGAATCGCCTCGGCGTTCGCGAGCGCGGCCAACCCGTCGCGCAATGCCATGACGACGTCGCGGTCGCGGTCACGCATGGCCCGCGCCAGCTTGGATTGGAGCTGTCGGACGAGGGCCGCGGGATCGGTGGCGTTCATCCAGTCAGGATGCCCGACGAACCGTTCCCGCTGCCCACCTCTGCACTCGCCCGGATGCCTCCTGCCTGCCCGGGTCGGAGGGTGGCCCAAGTCATCCCCATCCACAGGTTGCACTGCCCGACGGTCGTGGTACGGGCTCCAATGGGTGCGCGGCCTGCGGCTAGTCTGCGCGGATGAGCGCACGGTTGCCGTCCGCAACGCGCCTGCAGTTCTATAGCGACCCAGTCGAGTTCCTCGCCGCTGCGCGTGACCGCCTGGCTGCTGACCCCGTGGTCAGTACGGTCGTGACCACGACCGCCCACCTGGCTGTGGCGCAGCTGACCGACGGTGTCGCGCAGCCCGACCGCAACTGGTGGCTGGTGGTCCGCGACGAGTCGGGCGCCGTACACGGTGCTGGGATGCGGGCCGCGCCCTTCGCCCCGTATCCGCCGTTCTTGCTTCCGATGCCGGCTCAAGCTGCGGTGGCTCTGGCTCACGCGCTGCACGAGCGTGGCGAGGAGCTGCTCGGTGTGAATGGAGCCCTGCCCACTGTTGACCTTTGTGCCAACGAAGTGGCCAGGCTCAGCGGGGGTCTCGTAGAGGTCGCCATGCGCACGAGGCTGCACGAACTCGGCGAGCTTACGCAGCCGCGCTCCGTGCCCGGCAGGCTCGTGGCCGCCACCGATGATGACGTGGAGTTGGCCGCGGAGTGGCTCGCCGCGTTCATGGGCGATGCCGACGAGCAGGCGGGGCGACCGCGCGATGACAGCGCGCATGAGGTGCCAGACCGTTCAGAGATCCTGCGGCGCATCCGAGCCGGCGGGCTGTGGTTCTGGGTCAACGAGAAGGGGCAGCGGGTGCACATCACTTGCGCCCATCCGCCGTCCTTTGGCGTGGCCCGCATTGGCCCGGTGTACACGCCACCGTCTGAGCGCGGCCGCGGCTGGGCCACCAACGCGGTTGCCGAGGTGTCTCGGCGGATCCAGGTAGACGGCGCGCGCGCCTGCCTGTTCACCGACCAGTCCAACCCGACATCGAGCAAGCTCTACGCCGCTCTTGGCTACCGGCCCGTGGTCGACATGGCGAACCTCCTTATCGTCCGTTGACGCGTGACAAGGCGTTTGGCCGAGGTCCGATTTCCCGGCATCAGGCCGCATGATCGCGATGCTTGTCGGCGCGTCGTCCTAGTCTCGGAGCATGCCCGGGAGCCACCAGCTGTCCCGCCGCGATGCCCGCCGCATCGCCGTGCGCGCGCAACTGCTGGGCGGGCAACGGCCCGGGGACCTGCTCGAAACGGTCCGCGCCCTGTCGCTCCTCCAGCTCGACCCGATCAGTGCGGTCGCCCCAAGCGCCGACCTCGTGGTGTGGAGCCGGCTGGGCCCGGGGTATGACCCGCAGGACTTGCGGGACGCCGTCAACGAGCAGACGCTGATCGAGCTTCGGGGGACGGTGCGGCCGGCCGAGGATCTCGCGCTGTATCGCGCCGAGATGGCCGAGTGGCCGGGCACTGGTGAGCTGCGCGACTGGCAGGCATACCGCCGTGACTGGGTCGCGGCCAACAACGCCTGCCGGCGCGACATCCTCGCGCGGCTTCGCGCTGACGGGCCGCTGCCCTCGCGTGAGTTGCCCGACACGTGTGTGAGGCCCTGGGTCTCGACGGGATGGAACGGCAACAGGAACGTCAGAATGATGCTCGACTTCCTCGTGCAACGCGGGGAGGTTGCGGTGGCCGGCTGGAATGGGCGCGACCGGCTGTGGGACCTGGCGTCCCGCGTCTACCCCGACGACACTGGGGTCCCGTCGCATGAGGCACGACGGCTGCGGAACGAGCGCCGGCTCAGCGCGCTCGGCATCGCGCGGTCGCGTGGTCCAGAGTGCCCTGTCGAGCCACTGGACGTCGGCGAGGCCGGTGAGCCCGCCGTCGTGGAGGGCGTCCGCGGCCAATGGCGTGTCGACCCGACCCAGCTCGGCCAGCGCTTCTCGGGCCGCGCCGCCCTGCTTTCTCCCTTCGACCGGATGCTGCACGACCGCAAACGGATGAGCGAAATCTTCGAGTTCGACTACACCCTCGAGATGTACAAGCCCGCCGCCAAGCGGCGCTGGGGCTACTACGCCCTGCCGATCCTCTACGGCGACCGCCTGATCGGAAAGCTCGACGCCACAGCCGATCCCAAGGCCGGTGTGCTGCGCGTCGACGCTGTCCACGAAGACGGGCCGTGGAGCAAGTCAGCACGGGCCGCCGTCCACCGCGAGATAGCCGACCTCGCCCACTGGCTCGACCTCGAGCTCGCCCTGCCGACCTGATCCACCGCACCAAGCGCGTGCCTCCGCTCAGTGCGCCGGTCTGCGAGGCTGGATGTTCTTGTTGTTGTGGAACACATTCTCGGGGTCGTACTTCGCCTTCACGTCGGCGAGCCGCGTGTAGGTGACGTCGCCGTAGGCCTCGCGGATGCGGCTCGCATCGTCGTCGGAGTCGAGGAAATTCACGTAGACGCCGGCGCGGTGCGGTTGGAGGGCTTCGAGGAATCGCCGCGCCCAAGCGGTCTCGGCCGCGGCGTGCTCGGCGGACTCGTCAGGGAGCCACACGCCTTCGATGACGATGTTGTGGGCCACGTCGCGACCGGCGTAGGCGGTGGTGTCGTGGGGAACTCGGGCGACGGCGCCACCGAAGTGGAACATCACCGCGCACGACCGGGGCGAGCCGGCGGCGTAGGCGTGATCGGCGATGACGGCGATGGCGTCGTCGGAAAGGCCGGCGAGGTTCGTCGACTTCCAGTAGTAGTGCCAGCCATGGGGGACGGTGTCGTCGATGCTGCCCTGGTGGCCAACGTACGGGGTTGGTCCGACGAGGTCCACGAGCGGCTTCCCGAAGTCGCGGAGCGCACGGACAGTGCGCTGCCCGTCCTCGACCGGCCCGGCGTAGCAGCTGGCCACGCCGATGGCAGGCCGAAAGTGCAGCTCCTCCCTGACAGCTGGCCATGGCGGGATGGTGCCCAGCCGAACGACATTGCCGAGCTCGTCTGGCGCATCGGCGACGAATTCCCGGTAGAAGCGCAGCACGTCGGTGGTGTCCTCTGCCGCCCAGAACACCGGTCCGGCCATGACGGTGGGGCCGACGGGGTGCAACGTGAACCTGAACGAGCTGACCACACCGAAGTTCCCGCCGCCGCCCCGCAGCGCCCAGAACAGGTCGGGGTGATCGTGGGCCGATGCCCGGATGATGTCCCCTTCGGCGGTGACCACCTCGGCTTCCACGAGGTTGTCGACAGTGAGCCCGTGCTTGCGCATGAGCCAGCCGATGCCGCCGCCCAGGGTGACGCCGCCGACGCCGGTGTGGCTGACGATGCCGCCGGTGGTGGCCAGACCGTGCGCCTGCGCCTCGTGGTCGACGTCGGCCCACAGGGCACCGCCCTGGACGCGGGCCGTGCGTTCGACAGGATCGACGGTGACGGCGCGCATCGAGGAGAGGTCGATCACGATTCCCTCGTCGCACACCGCGGTGCCGGCCACGTTATGGCCCCCGCCTCGCACGGCAATCTCGAGGTCGCGGTCGCGGGCGAAGCGCACCGCTGCGGCCACGTCGACGGTCCCGCTGCAACGGGCGATCAGTCGAGGGCGCCGATCGACGGTGCCGTTCCAGACGGCGCGTGCGTCGTCGTAGGCGTCGTGGTCGGGGGTGATCACGTCGCCGCGGAACCCGGGGATCTGCATCGTGGTCAGTGCGGTCATCGCTCCTCCTCTGGTCGATGGCCTGATCGCAACATCGGGGGGCACCGAGGAGAAGTCAGCGATCTGGACTTCGAAGTAAAGAAACTGGACTTCACTTCGGTCGAGGGGCGCGGGACACTGCGCTGGTGAGGACCTACGGCCAGTACTGCCCGATCGCCCGTGGCGCGGAGGTCTTCGCTGAGCGTTGGACGCCGTTGATCATCCGCAACGTGCATCTGGGCTGTGAAACCTTCGGCGAGATCCTCGAGGGTGCCCCCGGACTCTCCCGCACGCTCCTCACGCAGCGGCTCAAGCAGCTCGAACGCCTGGGCATCGTCGAGTCGGCACCGAAGGCTCATGGGCGCGGCCACCGTTACCAGCTCACAAGCTCGGGCCACGATCTGTTCAAGGTCTGCGAGACCCTCGGCGAGTGGGGAGCGCGGTGGCTCGAGATCGCCCCGGAGAATCTCGATCCGTTCGTGGCCCTATGGTCGATGTGCAACGCGCTCCGACGCGACCGACTTCCGGAGCAGCGCGTGGTCATCCAGTTGGATTTCACCGGCTTCCGGCCCCACGAGCGGTACTGGTTGCTGCTCGAGCGCGGGGAGGTCGAGATCTGCAAGACATATCCCGGACTGGACGAAGACCTCTACATCACCGCCGACGCTGATGCGTTCGTGAAGTGGCACGCCGGCCAGCTCTCCTGGGCGGAGGCAACCCGCGACTCCCGGATCAGGCTCGACGGTCCCTCATGGCTCGTACGGGCCTTTCCGACCTGGAACGGCCGCAGCATGTTCGCCCACATCAAGCCCGCCGATGGCAAGGCCACCGAGCCAGCGAGGGTCAGACGCTGACCCAGCTCGTCACGATGCGCTCGGACGCGTCGGCGAACTCGAGCGAGAGCCGGATCGGCCCGGTCGGGCAGTCGTCGAAGCGGAACCGACCGAGGTCGTCGGCGTCGGTGGTGACGTTGCCGCCGGGGTAGTCGACGGCCACCCGGGCCGCCCGCGGCGCGACGATCTGGCCGAGTAGCCGGCGCCGCTCTCTGGCCTCGGCCACCTCGAGCACCAGCGTCGTGGGGCCGGCCGTGAACGTCAGGATGCGCGGGGCGCCCGGGCCGGATCGAACGGCCAGCGCCTCGAGAGCCGTGTCGCTGATCAGCTCGGCCAGCTCGGCGTCGACCGTGCGCCAGGTGTAGAGCTCCTTGAGCTGTGACGCCAGCTGATCGGGCAGCGGGTCAGCCGCCGCCAGCGCAGCGCCGAGCTCGGCGAGCAGCATGTCGTCATCGGTCCACTGGCCCGGGATCCCGGACACGTTTTCATGGCGAGGCATCGTCGGCTCCCGTCAAGGGGTGACGCCCGCAGCGGGCGACGTCATGAGGTGCGTGCGCAGCTTGTCGAGGCAGCGCGCGCGGGTTGGACCGATGCTGCCGACCGGGATCTCCAGTGCGGCAGACACATCTGCATAGCTCGGGCTGGGGTCGGCACTCAGCATGCGCAACAGCACCTGGCACCGCTCAGGCAGCCGCTGGAACGCGGCGACGAGCGACGCCTGACGCTCAGACCGCAGCAGCCGCTCCTCCGGGTCGCCACCTTGCTCGGGAACTCGTGAGGCCGCCTCCTGACGGAGCTCGACGCCCTCATCGGGCACCTCGCGGGCACCACGCCGCAGCACCCGCAGGCACTCGTGCCTGGACGTCGAGGTGAGCCAGCCGCCGAGATGTTCAGGCTCGCGCAGCTGGTCGAGGTGCTCGACGAGGCGCAGCCACACGGTCTGCACGACGTCGGCGGCGTCGGCGGAGCTCAGCCGGTGCCCGCGGACGATCGACCAGACGAGCCGGCCGTAGCGCTCGACCAGGGTCTCCCAGGCGTCACGGTCACCAGCAGCGGCGCCGTGCACCAGATCCGTGGTCGTCAGCGATGACAAGCGTTCCTCCCCGGCGTGACCGACCATGCGCCCGCGGTCGTCTGCGGCCACGCTAGCGCTCAGCCAGTCGAGGGGGTGCACTGTGGACACGATCCCCCCGGCGTGTCCACAGTGCGAGCCGTCCCCCAGCCAGCGCACCCAGCGATGCCGGGTCATCCTGGCATCCGTACGATGCGTCGGCGTTGCCGGCGTCGTGCCAAGAGTGCAGATAGCTGCACGATCTGGGCACGGCGCAAGCTGCGCTGGTCGGCCGCCCCCGGAATCGCCCCGCGGACAGACCCGGTCGCCGACCCCCGTGCATGCGGCATGGTCCAACCCCGTTTCCGCGGTGTGCTGACTCCGGTCGGTGCACCGCGGCTGCGGGCACCTACTCAGATGAGCACGAGGCGGGTCCGGTGATACGGACGAGCCGAAGGAATTTTGATGGGTCTCTACGGCGCTGCCCTGATCTGGGGCGATCGTCGGCTAGGCGTGCCTCTGAGCCTGTTTGCGAAGGCTGCGGTCCCAGCGGGTCAGTCAGTGCGCCGCCGACGGCCGAACATGATCTCGTCCCAGGTCGGCACGCTGGCCCTGGCCCGACGCGACCGCCCGCTGCCCGCTGCCTCCGACTGCTCGCCGCTGACCTCGATGTGTGTGGCGATGTCGCTGAGCCGAAGCCGGCCCGGCGACGTGTCGTCGAACTCGTCGGCCATCGCAGCGGCGGGAGCACTCGGCGCCACGGGTTCAGCAGTCTCGTCTGGCTTGACCGGCTCCGCCTCGGCGGTTGCCGCGGTCGTGTCGGGGGCCTCGACCACGCGAGGGACGACCGCAAGCCGAGCCGGCCCCTGCGCGGCCGACAGCGGCGGCTCGCCGGCGAGCGCACGCGCCTCGTCATCGGCCGGGCTCACCGACCGGCCGGCCGGATCAAGCACCCACGTGGCCGACTTGGCGTTGCCCTCGTCGAGCCAGGAAGTCGACACCGCCCACCGGCCGTCCTCACGCCGCCAGGCGTCCCAGCTGATCGCCTCGGAGTCCACGCCGCCGGCGCCCAGCCGATGCTCCACGACATCGCCGAGCAGCGGCGCCGGACCGTCGCCGCCCTGGCGGCGAACTGCGGTGCGCTGGGCACGGTCGGCGATGTGCTCGCGTTCGGCGATGACCGGGCTGGCGTAACGCATGACCCGCTCCGTGGGGATGCCGGCCACCGCGGCCAGCTGCTCGACCGACTCGCCCGCGCGCACGCGTGCCTGGATGTCGCGGGGGCGCAACTGGCTGTCCATCTGGATCTCCAACTGGCCAAGCCGGGCGCGGTCTCCGCGCAGCGCGGCGTGCAGCCGTTCGTCGATGCGGACGGCGAACTCGGGCTCCTGCCCGTCACCGCGCAGGAGCAGGCGGGTCCCGTCGTCGCTGACAGCGATGAGTCTCAGCTCATGCATGCTGGGCCTCCCGGGTCTCCTGGCGTACATCCTGGCCGCGGCCACCGACCAGACCAAGCCGCCATGCCGAGTGGCGACCGAGATTCTCGCGGGTCACGCGGCGACCCGGTCCCTGCTGGTGCGTGGGAGAACGAGCCGGCTGGCCGCGATAGCGGTGGCCAAGATCCCGGACACGAGCGCAACACCGTACGCCGGCGAGGCGCCGGCTGCGTCGATGATGATCCCGGTGACGCTCGCGGACAGCGCGACACCGGCAGACAGCGCCGTGCCCACCCACGCCAGGCCTTCGGTCAGGCGAGAGGGCGGAACTCCTTGCTCCACCAGCGTGTTCCCGGTGATCAGAGTCGGCGAGATCGCAAACCCGGCGATGAACACCACGACGGCGAGGATCGCGGGGGAGTCGATCAGTGGCAGCGGGCTCAAGGCCACGGTCAACACCGCCATGCCGATGAGGAACCGCACGTTGGCAGAGCCCCGAAGCCGTACGGCACCAAAGACGATGCCGGACAGCAGGCTGCCGAACGCGAACGCGGCCAAGAGCGGGCCAGCCATCGCCGGTCGCCCCTGCTCCTCGCTGAACGCCACCGTCGCCACCTCGACGGTCCCGAACATGCCGCCCATGAACACGAAGGCGAGCACGAGTGTCCCGAGAGTCTCCAGGGGCAAACGGTCCCGACTGCTGCCGACCGTCCGCGCCCGCTGGGGCACTGGCTGAGTGCTTCGCAGCGCAGCGAAGCCGAGCGCCCCGCCCACGCTCAACAGCATCGCCAGCACCAGACCAGCCTGCGGGACCGGGCCGGTGGTGAGCACGGTGACGAGCACCGGGCCAAGGACGAACACGACCTCGTCGAAGACGGACTCGAGCGAGTAGGCGGTGTGCAGACGCATCGGCCCGGTGGTGATCGCTGCCCAGCGGGCCCGGACCATGGCCCCGATCTGCGGCAACGTCGCGCCCGAGATCGCGGTGAGGACACCGAGGGCAACGGCGGGTGCGTCGAGATCGGTGAGAACGATGAACGCCGTGAGGGCAATGCCGTGGATGATCGCGGTCGGCACCAGCAGGCGGGCCTGACCATACCGGTCCGCCAGCCGCGCCTGCACCGGTCCACCCACGGCGCTGCCGATGATCGCCGCGGCGGCGACGGCGCCGGCCACGCCGTACGACCCTCTTGCCCGTTCGACGAACAGCACGATGCCGATGCCCAGCATCGACATCGGCAGCCGGGCGACGAGTCCGACGAGGGAGAAGGCGAGGGCACCGGGCTGGCGCAGCACGGTCGCGTACGCACCGAGCCCCTGCATGACAGCATCCTCCCGACGCGACATTCCTGACCTCAGGACAGCGTAAGGACTGTGCGGCTTGACCCGGGCAACCATTTCGGGGGGACGACTTGGCAGGATGACGGCATGAACGACGCCAGGCCGTACGACGCGTTGCTCGTCACGTCGTTCGGCGGACCGGAGGGGCCCGACGAGGTGCTGCCGTTCCTGGAGCGGGTCACCTCGGGGCGTGGCGTGCCGCGCGAGCGCCTGCTCGAGGTCGCCGAGCACTACCACCGCTTCGGCGGGCGCAGCCCGATCAACGCACAGAACCGCTCACTGATCGCGGCGGTGGAGGCGGACTTCGCAGCGGCGGGGCTGGATCTGCCGGTCTACTTCGGCAACCGCAACAGCGAGCCGTTCGTCGCAGACACACTGCGCGCCATGGCCGCCGACGGTGTGCGCAGGGCGGCGGTGTTCGTCACGAGCGCCTACTCGTCCTACTCCGGGTGTCGGCAGTACCGCGAGGACCTGTTCGCGGCCACGGCGGAGGCCGGTCCGCAGGCGCCGGCGCTCGACCGGCTGCGGCACTACTTCAACCACCCGGGTTTCGTCGCGGCCAACGTTGATGCGCTGGTGGATGCGGTGAGTTCGCTGCCGCCGGCCAGTCGGGGTCGCCTGCGTGTTGTCTTCGTCACTCACTCGATCCCGACAGCGATGAACGACGTGAGCGGGTCGGCCGGCGGTGCCTACGTCGCGCAGCACAAGGTGATGGCGGCCGAGGTCGCGCGGGCTGCCGTCGCCCGGCTCGGGTGGGAGGCGGCCTGGGACCTTGTCTACTGCAGCCGCAGCGGTTCGCCCCAGGTGCCATGGCTCGAGCCCGACGTCAACGACCACCTGGCGTCGCTTGCCGCTGACGGTGTGTCGGCTGTGGTGCTTGCGCCGATCGGCTTCATCTCCGACCACATGGAGGTTGTGTACGACTTGGACACAGAGGCGCGCGAGACCGGGAAGCGACTGGGCGTGACGGTGGTGCGTGCCGCGACGGCTGGCACGCATCCGGGGTTCGTCGCGGCGATCCGCGACCTGTTGCTGGAGCGCGCGGCCGCCGAACGCGGCGAGCCGGTGGCACGCAGGGCCGTGGGCGCGCTCGCGGCGTCGCACGACGTCTGTCCCGTCGGGTGCTGCCGCAACCTGCGTGGTGACCGGCCGACCCTCTGCGGTGTCGGCGACGTGCGCCCGGTGTTCGCGTCGTGACCGGCGCAGCGGCCGGCCACGACATTTCGCTTGCCGACCTTGCCGAGGCGGTGGCGCGGGAGGCGGGCGAGCTGGTGTTGTCGGCGAGCCGAGCGCGCACGGTCACGGTCGCGGCCACCAAGTCCACCGACCTCGACATCGTCACCGAGTCCGACCGCGCATCAGAGCGGCTGATCCGCAGCCGACTGATCGCGGCACGGCCGGGTGACGCGGTGCTCGGCGAGGAGCAGGGGACGACGTCCGGCACGTCAGGCATCACGTGGGTCGTCGATCCGATCGACGGGACGGTCAACTATCTGTACGGAATCCCCTCCTACGCGGTGTCGATCGCGGCAGTCGACGAGGACGGGGCGCTGGTCGGGGTCGTCTTCAACCCGGCGACGGGTGAGTTGTGGCGCGCGGTGCGCGGTGGCGGCGCGTTCCTCGACGGCACACCCGTCGAGGTGTCGTCTCGGTCCGAGCTGGCCGAGTCACTCATTGGCACCGGCTTCGCCTACGACGTCGACGTGCGTGTCGGGCAGGGCAGGGTGGTCGCGGCGCTCTTGCTGCGGGTGCGGGACATCCGGCGCGCGGGGGCGGCCTCGCTCGACTTGTGCGCGGTGGCCTGCGGGCGGCTGGACGGCTACTACGAGCAGGGCCTGGCCCCATGGGACCTCGCCGCCGGTCGGTTGATCGCCGAGGAAGCCGGCGCTCGCGTTGGTGGCCACGGCGACGAGGCGCCCAGCGCCCGGCTCGTCGTCGCGGCCGGCCCGCGGCTGTTCCCCAAGCTGCAGGATGTTCTCGCGGAGCTGGGTGCTTGAGCTCGACCTCCCGAAACTGAAGCACTATGTACGACGCGCGTAACGGTGGGTCGTACACAGTGCTTCAGCTTCTGAGGGGGAACCTCGTCGGCGACCAGCGATCCCTTCCGCGGTCGCGAGCCAGACCTTCTCTCCTTCCCTCGCGTAACCGGATGATCAGTCGACGGCGACGGCGAGTCATGTCGAGCCCCGTTACACGGACGACGGTCAAGCCAGACCGGTCCATGCCTTCGCCCCGCGCGTTGTCGTTCGCGTGCCGCACGGTCTCGCGGTGGTCGGCGCCGTCGTACTCCGCGACGAGCCCGGACTCGACGTCGAGCAGATCGGGGATCGCCAGCAGATGGCCGGTATCTCCGTACACATTGATGTTGACCTCCGGGCGGGGGAGCCCGGCCTCCATGACCCACAAGACGCGCAACCTGCTCTCCTGGGGAGATCTCGCTCGGGCGTCCGCAAGTTTGCTTGCCTGCCTGGCGACCGGGCCGCCACGGCGCCGCGGATGACGGGCCAGGTAATCGTCCATGCACGTCAGTGAGAGCAGGTCTCGGCCCAGGATCGCATCGAGGGCGACCACGGTCTCGGTCAGACCTTGGAGTCTGGCTATGTCGAGGACCGAGCGTGGCAGCCCTACCGCGGGGACACCCTCGACGAAGGAGATCTCGGCGGGATCGAACCGCGAGCGGATCCGAGTGATCGACGCTCGGGGCCGCAGGCAGCACTCTGGCTGCAGGAGGAGGGGCACTGGCAGCAGCCGCGAGCCGAGCCGGCCATCGAGCTCCTCGACCCCTTGCAGGCAGGCCGCGGCCCAACCCGTGACGGCGCACCCGTCGGGAAGGAGCTCGGCCGCATCGAGGATCCGTTGCCGCGGGCTCTCGGAGTCGGTGCCAGCCCGGACATGGACGTCTCGAAACGGCGAACGCCACAAGGGTCCAGCGAGCTCACGGCGCGCGACCCCGGCTGCGCGGGCGTCCGTGTAAGAGAAGGGTCGGGTGAGGTCATCCGGCAGCGGTGCAAGGGGGCCGCGTCGCGAGTCCATGTCGAGACGGTGCTCCGCTTCGCGAACCCGCGGGTCAGCTGATGTGCCCTCTGTGCATGGCGATGGTCGGCCCAGAGCGCCTGTGGATGGCCCGACCCGCAGGGACACTGAAGCGCCCTGCACGACGCGCCCGCGGTGGGTCGTGCACAGCGTTTCAGTCTTGCCTGGGCGGCTGACTCAGCCGCGGGATCGCAGCGCCTCCCGCCAGCTCACCTTGGCGCCCATGCGCAGCACCGCCCCTTGGTAGACCCGTCCCGCGATGATGACGAGCACCGCGATGGCGGCGACGAGTAGGACGATCGAGAGCAAGACCTCCCACACGGCGACGTCGCCACGCGCGACGCGAACAGGCATGGTGAGGGCCGAGACCGGCGGGACGATCGAGAGCGCCTTGGACAGCGTCGCATCCGGGTTCTGGGCGACCTGGAATGTCGCGAAGAAAGACAGCACCGCCAGCGTGGTCACTGGGGTCGTGACGTTCTGCAGCTCCTCCTGCCGTGTCACCCGAGCTGCGGCAGCGGCCATCAGACACGCATAGACCAGGTAGCCCAGAACGAAGAACCCGAGCACATAGAGGATCGGCTGCAGCACCACGCCGGACAGCTCCACCGCGCCCATCGCCACGCCGATGCCGACGCCGACCACGGAGATCAGCAGCAGCTGAAGCAGCCCCAGCATGCCGATCCCCAGCACCTTTCCCGCCAGGAACGCCCTCGCCGGGATGGCCGACAGCAGCAGTTCGACGACCCGGCTCGACTTCTCCTCAACGACCCCGGTGGCCACCCAGAAGCCATATCCGAGCAGCTGGGCATACAGGAGAATCGACCCGATGAACGCGATGTTGCCGCGCATCTCCGCCTCTTCGGCATCGGGATCGAGCCGTTGCACGTCCAGCGGCGGCACGTCGAGGGCCGTGGCCACGTCGGCCGGGTCAAGGCCCGCCTCGGTCAGCGCTGCGTTGCCGGCCACGGCGCGATAGGCGGTGTCGAGCACGACGCGCAGCGACGGGTCGAGCTCACGGTCGACCACGACCTCGGCCCGATCAGGGTCGGTGAGCACATAGGCGTCGAGCTCCCCCTCGCGGACCTGGGCCTCTGCGGCCTCGGCCGACGCGACCTCGACTTCCCGCAGGGCGATGTCGGCCACCTCGGCTTGCTGCTCGGCGACTTCGGCCACGGCACCGGCCTGCTCGCCGACGTACGCCACGTCGTAGGCGTCCTCGTCGGCCCCGATCAGCTGAGGGAGCGCGACGACGAGCGCGATGATGCCCAGCGTCACCAAGGTCGAGATGAGGAACGACCGCTCGCGCAGCCGGGACATGAACTCGCGTCGTGCCACGACAGTGACTGCCTCGCGGAAGCTCAACGCGCGGGTCATGCGGACACCTTCTCGTTCTCGCTCGTGGTTGCCATCGGAGACGACCGTGCGGAACAGCTCCGCGAGGGTCGGTTGCGCAGGGACGAACTCGCGTACGCGGCCCGCGGCGCGCGCGGCGTCGAGCACCGCCTGGTCATCGACGTGCTCGGGAAGCTCCACGATCACCGCGCCGTTGCCGGAGTCGCTCACGATGCGGACCCCCGCCCCGGCGAGCGGCGGCCGGGTCGCCCACCCCGGGGCACCGTCGACGCGGACGCGCAGCTGACGGGCCTGACCCGACGTGCGCAGTTGGTCAACAGTGCCGGCCGCGACGATGCGGCCTGCACGGATGATCGCCACCTCGTCGCAGAGCCGCTCGACGAGGTCGAGCTGGTGGCTGGAGAAGATCACGCCGACGCCGGCGCTGACCCGCTCGCGCAGCACGGCAGCCAGGGAGTCGACACCGACCGGATCCAGCCCGCTGAACGGTTCGTCGAGCACCAGCAGCTCGGGTCGGTGGACGAGAGCTGCGGCCAGCTGCACGCGCTGCTGGTTACCGAGCGACAGCGACTCGACGCGGTCGTTATCCCGACCGTGAGGCCGAGCCGCCCGAGAAGCTCGCGTGCCGTGCCCGTCGCGGTCGCCGCGTCGACGCCGCGCAGCTCGGCCAGGTAAGTGAGCTGTTCCATCACTCGCATGCGTGGGTAGAGGCCACGCTCCTCCGGCATGTAGCCGAAGCTGCGGCGGGCATCGGCAGTGACCGTACGGCCCAGCCACCGCACCTCGCCGGAGTCGGCGGACAGCACCCCCATCACGATGCGCATCGCGGTTGTCTTGCCGGCGCCGTTGGTGCCGACGAAGCCGACCATGGTGCCCGGTTTGACCGTCAGGCCGAGGTCGTCGAGCGCGACGGTGCTGCCGTATCGCTTGGACAGGTTGGTGAGTTCGAGCATCAGCCGGTCAGTGTCCCTTCGGTGAGCTGTTTCAAAGTGGCGACATAGTCGCGGAAGGCCCGCCGACCCGCCTTGCTGAGCGAGAGCCAGGTGCGCGCCCGCTTGCCCTCGAACGTCTTCTCGACCTGCACATACCCGGCCTGCTCCAGCGTGAGCACGTGTTTGGAGAGCAGCGAGTCGCTGACCTCGAGCGTGTCACGCAGGAAGCGGAAGTCGGTCTTGTCAGTCGCGGCGAGCGCCGCCATGACCGAGAGCCGGACAGGGGAGTGGATGACCTCGTCGAGAGCGTGGCGCGGGTGGGTCATGGATGGGCCCGGAGGATGCGCCAGGCGCCGTACAACGGCGGGATCCCGGCCGTCAGCGCCAGCACGATCACGATGGTGGTCGCGATGGGTCCAGGCTCGGAGCCGAGCAGGACGGTCCCCGCGAGGAACGTCGCGAGGCTCAGCACGACATAGGCGATCGTCACGGGCGAGAGGTTGCCGTTGACCCACGAGAGCTCCGGGTCGCGCACGCGCAGCCGCCACACGTACGTGACGAACACAGCGGTCATGGTCACCCAACCCACGCCGGCGACCGCCGTGAGGGGGAAGGAGCCGAAGAACATGAGCAGCCAGTAGATGGGCGTGGCCACACCGACGAACGCGAACATCCAGCCCGCGACGCGGATCGGGCGTCGCACCCGCCGGTCGACCTCGTCGATCCGCTGCAGCGCGTCCTTAGGGTTCAGGTCACCCGTCATCGCCCCTCCCGTTCGTCTGTTCGCCAATCTAACAACCACTCAACGTTCGTTCAAGTGGTTGCCGTTGAGGACATTGGTGTGCCTCGGCCCGCGACTTTCCGCCCAAAGAGAACATTGCGTACGCCTCGACTGCCCATTCGTGTCACGGTGAGTGATCCCCGACACGTCCCGTGACGACATGACCCCCCCGATGCCGCATCGAGACGCCGACTAGGGCACAATCTCGCCCCCGGGGAACAGTCAGAAAAGTTCTTGCTCGCCGCGGGCACAACTTGAGGGCCCCATGCGTTAGGGCTTGGTCGAGACGGGAAAGTTCCGGCTCGCTGACGGTACGACTCCACGAGGGGATGAGATATGGCAACCGATTACGATGCACCGCGCCGCACCGAGGAAGACCTGAGCGAGGACAGCATCGAGGAGCTCAAGGCGCGGCGGCACGACAAGTCGTCCGGAGTCGTCGACGTCGACGAGTTCGAGCAGGCCGAGTCGCTCGAGCTGCCGGGTGCAGACCTGTCCAACGAAGAGCTCTCGGTCCGGGTGCTGCCGCGCCAGGCCGACGAGTTCACCTGCTCGCGCTGCTTCCTGGTTCACCACCGCAGCCAGCTCGCATCGAGCAAGAACGGCGTGCTCGTCTGCCGTGACTGCGCAGCCTGAGGCCACCGGCTGACGAGCCAAGACACGCGAGGGCGACGGATCCTGGGACACCCAGGGCCGCCGCCCTCATTGCTGCCTGGCCTCCTCGAGCGCGCGGGCCAGTGACTCTGGCCGCCGGGTGGAGACGAGCCAGTACGGCGTCGGGTCGGCCGGGTCGGTGATCTCGACGCTTACGGCTGTCGGAACGTATCCGCGCACGATGTGGAACGCGCGGCGGTCGGCCTCCGGTCCGAGCAGTCGGCGGGTTTCCTCGGCGTCCAGGGCCGTGACCTCGCCCATGGCCCAGTACGGCAACAGCGCCCGCCCGGCGATCAGGCCGTCCGCGTCCAGCCGCACGGCGGCCGAGCCGTACGCCAGCAATCCACCGAGGATCAGCAACGCCGCCACCGACGCGGCCGGGATCGACAGCGCCGCGCCACCGGCGACGTCGGCCGCAACCCACACCACGACGACTGCGACGCCACCCAGCGCCCACCACCGACCGGGCACCCGGAGGCGCTCGTCGAAGCTCGCCGCCGGCATCGCGCTCACAACGTCCAGCGTGACATCCCCGGCACGTCGAGGAACTCTGCCGATAGGGTCGGGCGGCGTGACTGCCCCGTCCCTTCGCGCGCCAGCGAGCGCCGCTCTGCCGGACCGGCACCCCGACGCACCGGCCCCCGGTCAATTGCTGGGGTCGCATTACGGCCAATGCTTCGGGTGCGGACCGGCGCACCCCACCGGGCTGCACGTCCAGGTCGTCGCCGGCGAGGGTCTGACCGCGACCGGCGAGTTCACCGTGACCGAGGACCACCAGGGCGCGCCCGGCCTCGCACATGGCGGGCTGCTGTCGCTGGCGTTCGACGAGGTGCTCGGCTCGCTCGCCTTCCTGCTGCGCCGGCCGATGGTGACCGGGCGGCTCGAGACGGAGTACCTGCGACCGGTTCCCGTGGGCACGACCCTGTTCATCGATGCGCGGGTCGACGGTGTCGACCGCCGCAAGGTCTTCGTCAGCGCCGAGGGGCGCGCCGGATCGGTCGACGGCACGTTGACCGTGCGCGCGTGGGCGGTGTTCGTCACGGTCCCGCTCGAGCATTTCCGCACGCACGGGCGCCCGCAGGACATCGCTGCCGCGATGCCGGCCCTCGCCGAGACCGTCGCCGAGTTCGAGGTCAACCCGTGAGTGTCGTCGACGTCCTCGTCCAGCGGCTCGACCCCGGGGTGCCGCTTCCGTCGTACGCGCACCCGGGCGATGCGGGAGCTGACCTGGTGACCGCCGTCGACGTCACCCTGGCACCGGGGGAGCGGGCGCTGATCCCCACCGGGATCGCCGTCGCGCTGCCCGATGGATACGCTGCCTTCATCCACCCGCGGTCAGGTCTGGCGCACCGGCACGGGGTGAGCATCGTCAACACCCCTGGCACGGTCGACGCGGGCTACCGCGGCGAGATCAAGGTGCTGCTGGTGAACCACGACCTGACCGAACCCGCCGTGTTCCGGCGCGGCGACCGCATCGCCCAGCTGGTCATCCAGCGCGTCGAGCGGGCGGTCTTCCACGAGGCCGCGACACTCCCGGGGTCGTCTCGCGCCGACGGCGGGTACGGTTCGACGGGTCTCGCGACCGACGTCGTGGGCGCGCAGCGGCCTGAAGGAGTCTGACGTGTTCCGTCGAAAGAAGCGGCAGGACGGCGACGAGCCGGTCACTGGCGTCGACACAGCTGCTGCCTCCGACGCGGCAGAGGCGGACGAGGCCGCCGACGAGGCTGCCAAGCCGGCCCGGCCCGACGGTCCGTGGGACGTCTCCGAGGTCGACCTCGAAGACCCGAAGATCGCCGGCAACCGGCTCGACCTCGGCGCCCTCCTGGTGCGCGGAGTGCCCAACATGCAGCTGCAGATGCAGGTCGACCAGGCGACCAACCGAGTCCAGAGCATCCTGCTCGTGCTCGGTGACGCGGCGGTCCAGCTCCTCGCGGTGGCCGCTCCACGATCGGAATCGATGTGGCCGGAGACCCGCGCTCAGATCGCGGAGGACGCGACGCGCCGCGGCGGCACGGCGCAGGAGGCCGACGGTCCGCTCGGCCCCGAGCTGCGGGTGGTGGTGCCCGTCACCACCCCCGACGGCAAGCAAGCCACCCAGCCGTCCCGCATGGTCGGCATCGATGGGCCGCGCTGGCTGCTGCGCGCGACCTTCCTGGGCCGTGCCGCAGTCGAGGACGCCGCTTTCGAAAACCTGGCCAACGTCGTGCGCGAGATCATCGTCGTGCGCGGGGACAACCCGATGCCGCCCGGAGACCTCATCCCGCTCCAGCTCCCGCCGCAGCCGCAGACGGCGGAGGAGGCCGAGGGCCAGCCTGACGCATCGGCGGAGAAGGCCAAGCCGACCCTCGACGACCTGCAGCCCGGGCCCACGATCACCGAGATCCGCTGAGCGCCGTCAAGACCGCGTAAAGAGCCCGCCTCGCACCGCTAAGCACCCGTCAACTTGTGATGGGCGCGGCTCGAACCGGTAGTTGACTCATCCAGCAACCCCGCCGGGGCTGCCGGGACGCGCTGCCATCGCAGAGCGTGCCGAGGATTCTGCCCCTCGGAGCATCGCCATGGCCGACGTCGCATACGTCGCCCTTACGATCCTGTGCTTCGCGCTGCTCGTCCTGACCCTCAAGGGGGTCGAGCGACTGTGAGCGGCGAAAGCCTCGTCGCCCTAGTCATCGCCGTCGTCGTCGGTGTCTACCTCCTCGTGACCCTTCTCTTCCCGGAGCGCTTCTGATGAGCTCCACGACAGCGGCCATCCTTCAGATCCTGCTGCTGGTCGCAGCGCTTGCGGTCGTACACCGCCCGTTGGGCAACTACATGGCCCGAGCGCTGACCTCCGCGAAGCACACCCGGGTAGAGAAGGCCATCTACCGCACAATCCGCGTCGATGCTGAGGCCGACCAGCGCTGGTCGGTCTACGCGTTGTCGTTGCTCGGCTTCTCGTTCGTCTCGATCCTCTTCCTGTACGCCTTCCAGCGGCTGCAGGACCGCCTCCCACTGTCGCTCGACTTCCCGGGCGTCAACGAGGACGGCGCCTGGAACACCGCGGTCTCGTTCGTCACCAACACCAACTGGCAGTGGTACTCCGGTGAGGCGACGATGGGCCACCTCGTCCAGATGGCCGGTCTTGCGGTGCAGAACTTCCTGTCCGCGGCCGTCGGCATCGCGGTGGCCTTCGCGCTCATCCGCGGCTTCGCGCGGAAGAACACCGACCGGCTCGGCAACTTCTGGGTGGACCTCACCCGTATCACTGTTCGCATCCTGCTGCCGATTGCCTTTGTCGCAGCCATCGTGCTCATCATCGGCGGTGCGGTGCAGAACTTCGCCGGCGCCGAAGAGGTGCAGACGCTGTCCGGCCAGGCGCAGAACATCGTCGGCGGTCCGATTGCCAGCCAGGAGGCCATCAAGGACCTCGGCACCAACGGTGGCGGCTTCTTCAACGCCAACAGTGCGCACCCGTTCGAGAACCCGGTGCCCTGGACCAACCTGCTGGAGATCTTCCTCCTGCTGATGATCCCGTTCAGCCTGCCGTGGACTTTCGGCAAGGTGACCGGGAGCCGCAAGACCGGACTCGCGATCGTCGCCGCCATGGGCGTCCTTTGGGCCGGCGCGGTCGCCATCGTCACCTGGGCGGAGATGTCCGCGCTCGGCACGGTGCCGCAGGCTGTCGGTGCGGCCATGGAGGGCAAGGAGACTCGCTTCGGCGAGGCTGCGTCCGCCCTGTTCGCGGCATCGACCACCGGCACGTCGACGGGCTCGGTCAACTCCTTCCACGACAGCTTCACCGCAGTCGGCGGAGGCATGACCATGCTCAACATGGGGCTCGGCGAGGTGTCGCCGGGCGGCGTCGGCACCGGTCTCTACGGCATCCTCATCGTCGCCGTCATCGCCGTCTTCGTGGCCGGCCTCATGGTCGGCCGCACGCCGGAGTTCCTCGGCAAGAAGATCGGCAGGCGGGAGATCACGTTCGCCGCTTTGTCCATCCTCGTGATGCCGTTCCTAGTGCTGACCGGCGCGGCGATCACGTCCGGCGTGGAATCCCTGTGGTCGACCTCGCAGTTGAATCCCGGCGCGCACGGCTTGTCAGAAACGCTGTACGCCTACCTGTCGGCCTCGAACAACAACGGCAGCGCGTTCGCCGGCTTTGCCGCAGGCACAGTCCACCAAAACACCGCACTCGGCATCGCCATGCTGTTCGGGCGGCTCCTGCCGATCATCTTCACGCTGGCACTCGCCGGGGCGCTCGCCAAGCAGCGTCCCGTTCCGGAGAGCGCCGGCACCTTGCAGACCCATGGCCCGATGTTCGTCGGGTTCCTTTCCTTCACCGTCATCGTGGTCGCGGGGCTCACGTTCTTCCCGTCGTTCGCGCTCGGTCCCATCGCGGAGGCACTCCTGTGAGCGTCACCACCGCCCCAGCCGCAGACCAACCGGCGGGCATCGTCCCCGCGCGGGTCGGTGCGGGGCTGTTCGAGCCCAAGGCACTGTTCAAGTCGCTGCCCGACGCGTTTCGCAAGCTCGACCCGCGTCATCTCATCAAGCAGCCGGTGATCTTCGTTGTGTGGGTGGGCTCCGTGCTCACCACCATCGAGGCGCTGCGCGACCCCGGTGACGGGTTCATGTGGGCCATCGCCGCCTGGCTATGGGCAACGGTCCTGTTCTCCAACCTCGCCGAGGCCGTGGCCGAAGGTCGCGGTCGCGCGCAGGCCGCTTCGCTACGCAAGGCGCGCACGGAGACGGTTGCCCGCCGACTCCTCGCCGACGGCCGTGAGGAGCAGGTGCCCGGCACCGCGCTTCGCATCGGCGACCGCGTGGTCGTCGAGGCAGGCGAGACGATCCCGGGCGACGGAGACGTCATCGAGGGTGTCGCTAGCGTCGACGAGTCCGCCATCACGGGCGAGTCGGCGCCGGTGATCCGCGAGTCCGGTGGCGACCGCTCCGCGGTCACCGGCGGCACCAAGGTGCTGTCGGACCGGATCGTCGTGCAGATCACGGCCAAGCCTGGCGAGACTTTCCTCGACCGCATGATTGCTCTGGTCGAGGGCTCGGCTCGGCAGAAGACGCCCAACGAGATCGCGCTCAACCTGCTGCTGTCGTCGCTCACTCTCATCTTCCTGTTCGCAGTGGTGTCTCTGCAGCCGTTCGCCAACTACTCGGGTGCACCGCAGGAGATCGGCGTTCTGGTCGCGCTGCTCGTCTGCCTGATCCCGACGACGATCGGCGCGCTGCTGTCGGCGATCGGCATCGCGGGCATGGACCGCCTCGTCCAGCGCAATGTCCTCGCGATGTCGGGGCGCGCGGTCGAGGCGGCGGGTGACGTCGACGTCCTCCTGCTCGACAAGACGGGCACGATCACACTCGGCAACCGCGAGGCGACGGAGTTCGTCCCGGTCGAGGGTGTGGCGCTGGACGAGCTGGCCGACGCGGCCCAGCTGGCCAGCCTCGCCGACTACACCCCCGAGGGCCGCTCGATCGTTGTCCTCGCCAAGCGGGAGTTCGGCCTGCGTGCTCGCGAAGAGGGCACCCTGGCACACGCGACGTTCGTGCCCTTCACGGCGCAAACTCGCATGAGCGGCGTCGACCTCGACGGCGCGGACGGTAGGCGCGAGGTCCGCAAGGGCGCTGCGGCTGCGGTCATGAAGTGGGTACGAGACCACGGTGGGCACCCCACAGACGAGGTAGGCGCCACGGTCGACGCGATCAGCGCGTCGGGCGGCACCCCGCTCGTCGTCGCCGAGGTCAACGGCGGCGTGGCCCGAACCTTAGGCGTCGTCCACCTCAAGGACATCGTCAAGGAGGGCATGCGGGAGCGGTTCGCCGAGCTGCGCCGGATGGGCATCCGCACGGTGATGATCACCGGCGACAACCCGCTCACCGCCAAGGCGATCGCCGATGAGGCGGGAGTCGACGACTTCCTGGCCGAGGCGAAGCCGGAGGACAAGATCGCCCTCATCCGACGAGAGCAGGAGGGTGGCCGGCTCGTCGCCATGACCGGTGACGGCACCAACGACGCGCCTGCCCTCGCCCAAGCCGATGTCGGCGTCGCCATGAACACCGGGACTTCCGCAGCCAAGGAAGCCGGCAACATGGTCGACCTCGACTCCAACCCGACGAAGCTCATCGAGATCGTCGAGATCGGCAAGCAGCTGCTCATCACGCGCGGCGCGTTGACGACGTTCTCCATCGCCAACGACATCGCGAAGTACTTCGCGATCCTGCCAGCGATGTTCGTCGTGGCCTACCCACAGCTGGACGACCTCAACATCATGGGACTGTCCAGCCCAGAGTCGGCGATCCTGTCGGCGGTCATCTTCAACGCGCTCATCATCATCGCGCTGATTCCGCTGGCGCTGCGTGGCGTGCGCTACGTCCCGACCAGCGCGGCCGGGCTGTTGCGGCGCAACCTGCTCATCTACGGCCTGGGCGGGATCGTGCTGCCGTTCATCGGCATCAAGCTCATCGACCTCGTCGTGTCGCTGTTCCCAGGTCTTTAAGAACGGACATCGGTGAATCTCATGATTGGTTCCTTCCTCCGTCAGTCGGCGGCCGGGCTGCGTGTGCTGCTCGTGTTCACCGTCCTGACGGGTGTGCTCTACCCGCTCGCCGTCTGGGCGGTCGGGCAGGGCATCTTCAACGACAAGGCCAACGGCTCGATGGTCGAGCTCAATGGCGAATGGAGGTCGGCTCCTCGACTCATCGGGCAGCTGTTCGAGGGCGACGAGTGGTTCCTCCCGCGGCCGTCCGCGGCCGGCGACGGCTACGACCCGCTGGCCACGTCGGCGTCCAACCTCGGACCGGAGAACCCCGACCTGCTCGCCGCGGTCGAGGAGCGCCGGGCAGAGGTGGCCGAGCGTGAGGGCATCGATCCGGCCGACGTACCGGTCGACGCCCTCACGGCCTCCGGGTCGGGCCTGGACCCGCACATTTCTCCCGACTACGCCGAGATCCAGGTTCCTCGGGTCGCCGAGGCACGCGGACTTGACGAGGACGTCGTACGCGCCCTGGTCTCCGACCACGAGCAGGGGCGCGACCTCGGTTTCCTCGGGGAGCCCCGGGTCAACGTGGTCGAGCTCAACCTCGCCCTCGCACAACTGGAAGAATGAACGCGTGCAGGCACGTGGCACTCTGCGCGTCTACCTCGGCATGGCGCCGGGCGTCGGCAAGACCTTCGCCATGCTCGACGAAGGCCACCGGCGACTCAACAGAGGCACCGACGTCGTCGTCGGGTTCGTGGAGGACCACGGGCGAAAGCTGACCCGACAGCACGTCGAGGGCCTCGAGGTCGTCCCGCGGCGCACGATGGTGCACCGCGGGGCGACCTTCACCGAGATGGATGTCGACGCGGTGATCGCGCGAAAGCCTCAAGTGGCCCTCATCGACGAGCTCGCGCACACCAACGTCCCGGGTTCGCGCAATGCCAAGCGATGGCAGGACGTCGACGAGATCCTCGATGCCGGCGTCGACGTCATCACGACGGTCAACATCCAGCACCTCGAGTCGCTCAACGATGTGGTCACCCAGATCACCGGTGTCAAGCAGAAGGAGACGCTCCCCGACGAGGTCGTCCGTCGGGCCGACCAGATCGAGCTGGTCGACATGTCCTCGCAGGCACTCCGCCGGCGGATGGCGCACGGCAACGTCTACCCCCCGGAGAAGATCGACGCCGCGCTGCACAACTACTTCCGCGAGGGCAACCTCACGGCGCTGCGGGAGCTGGCCCTGCTCTGGACGGCCGACCGGGTCGACGACGCGCTCGCGCACTACCGTGCCGAGCACAAGATCGACTCGACGTGGCCGGCGCGGGAGCGCGTTGTCGTCGCCCTGACGGGCGGCCCCGAGGGTGAGGCGCTCATCCGGCGTGGCGCCCGCATCGCCCGCCGCGCGGCTGGTGGCGACCTGCTCGCGTTGTACGTCGCGCGCAGCGACGGTCTGACCGGCGCGGCACCCGAGCGGCTGGCTTCGCAGCGGGCCCTCGTCGAGGGCCTTGGTGGCACGTTCCACCAGGTGGTTGGCGAGGACGTGCCGCGGGCCATCCTCGACTTCGCCAACGGTGTCAACGCCACCCAGATCGTCATCGGGGCGAGCCGGCGGGGGCGGTTCCGACGGTTCCTCGGTGCAGGTGTCGGCGAGACGGTTGTCCGTGAGTCCGGCGATCTCGATGTCTACATCGTCACGCACAAGGAGGTCCGCCGCGGGATCCCGCGGCCGGGGCACGAGCGCAGCCTCGGACAGCGGCGCAGGGCCATCGGCTGGGTGCTTGCCGTGGCCGGTCCGCTGCTGCTCACGGTCATCCTGGCCAACACCCGAGACCTGCACACACTGCCCACGGTCCTGATGCTCTACCTCGCGTTCACCGTCGTGGTCGCGCTCGTCGGGGGACTGTGGCCGGCCGTGGTGGCGGCCCTGGCGTGCGGGCTCCTCGCCAACTTCTACTTCACCCCGCCACTGCGCACGTTCACCATCTCCGAGCCGGAGAACGCGCTCGCCATCGGGATCCTCGTCGCCGTCGCAGCCTCGGTCTCCTGGGTGGTCGACCTGGCCGCGCGGCGCACCACGCAGGCGGCTCGAGCGCGCGCCGAGGCCGACACGCTCGCGACGCTCGCCGGCTCGGTGCTCGCCGGCGACGACGCCCTGCTCGCGCTGCTACGCCGGACTCGAGAGTCGTTCGGTCAGACGTCGGTCGCCATGCTGGAACGTGCCGGCGCCCGACAGTGGAAGTGCGTCCGCTACGCGGGTGAGGACCCGGCAGCGACACCCGAGGCGGCCGACAACGTCGTGCCCGTCCGCGAGGACTTGGTGCTCGCCCTCAAGGGGCCCGAGCTCACCGCAGACAGTCAGCGGATCCTGACAGCACTCGCCACCCAAGCCTCGGTCGTGCTGGATCGGGAGCGGGCCCGCGAGGACGCCGCGGAGGCGCGCAAGACGCTCGAGCGCTCTGGCATCCGCACGGCATTGCTCGCGGCCGTGTCGCACGACTTACGCACGCCGCTGGCGGCGATCAAGGCGAGCGTCGGCACGCTGCGTCAGGAGGACGTCGACCTCGACCCCCGCGACCAAAGCGAGCTGCTGCGCACGATCGAGGACTCCACCGACCGGCTCGACACGCTGCTCGGCAACCTGCTCGACATGAGCCGCCTGGCCGGCGGCACCGTCAGCCCCGTGCTTCGCCCGGTCTCCCTCGACGAGGTGCTGCCGCTGGCGCTGGTGGGGATACCGCGTGACCGTGTACGGGCCGAGGTCGACGAGAGCCTGCCCCTCGTCATGGCCGACGCCGGGCTCCTCGAGCGCGTCCTCGCCAACGTCGTCGAGAACGCCGTGCGCTATGCACCGCCCGGTCAGCCGGTCGTCGTCAAGGCCGGGGCGGTCGCCGAGCAGGTGGAGATCCGCGTGGTCGACATGGGGCCCGGCGTGCCGAGGGGGCAGCGCGAGCAGATCTTCGAGCCGTTCCAGCGTCTTGGTGACGCCCCTGGGGGCACCGGCGTCGGCCTGGGCCTCGCCGTGGCGCGCGGGTTCGCCGCCGCCATGGGCGGCACACTCGAGGCCGAGGACACCCCCGGTGGCGGGCTGACGATGGTGCTGACTCTGCCGCTGTCGGAGCGGGTTGCGCCGATCACCGTGGACACACAGGAGGCCTATCCGTGACCCGGGTGCTGGTGGTCGACGACGAACCGGGGCTCGCGCGCGCCCTGGCGATCAACCTCAGGGCACGCCGGTACGAGGTGGATGTCGCACCCGACGGCCGTACGGCATTGGACCTCGCGGCCCACGCACATCCTGACGTCATCGTGCTGGACCTCGGCCTGCCCGACATGGACGGCGTCGAGGTGATCCAGGGCCTGCGCGGCTGGAGCCAGGTCCCGATCATCGTGCTGTCCGCCCGCCAGACGAGTGAGGACAAGGTCGAGGCACTCGACGCTGGAGCCGACGACTACGTGATGAAGCCGTTCGGCATGGACGAGCTGCTGGCCCGCCTCCGGGCGGCGGTCCGCCGGTCGCAGCACACCGATGGTGGGGAGCCGGTGGTCGAGACCGAGTCGTTCACCGTCGACCTGGCCGCCAAGCGGGTGAGCCGCGACGGCGCCGACGTACGCCTGACGCCCACCGAGTGGCACCTGCTGGAGGTGCTGGCCAAGAGCCCCGGACGGCTGGTGCCGCAGAGGCAGCTGCTGCGCGAGGTGTGGGGGCCGCAGTACGAGAAGGAGACGCACTACCTGCGGGTCTACCTGGCCCAGCTGCGGCGCAAGCTCGAACCCGACCCGGCGCACCCGCGGCACCTCATCACCGAGCCCGGCATGGGCTACCGGCTGGAGCCATGATCGGGATTAGCCGGGGGTCCATGGCGGTTACCCTGGTCTCATGACTGAGACGCGGTCCGGGCGGGGCTTTCTCCGCCGGGCGATCGAGAGACTGGCCCAGGCGCCTGGGGATCAGGATGCCGAGGAGCTGCGTCGTCAGTGCGCCGCCGACGGCGTCGACCTCGTGAGCAGCACCGTCGAGCGGAGTCTGTGCACGGTCCGAGGTGCGGTTCGCACCGTCACTCTTGCCCCCCGGGCCGGACTGCCCGCACTCGAGGCCGAGCTGTCCGACGGCTCCGGGTCGCTGACACTGGTGTGGATCGGTCGCCGCCGCATCGCCGGAATCGAACCCGGGCGCGTGGTCACGGCGTCGGGGCGCGTGGCGATGCTCGACGGCAAGCGCGTGGTGTTCAACCCCCGCTACGAGCTCCAGCCGTCGGCGGCGCGGTGAGCGCGACTCCGGGTGGTGGCCTCGGGGCCGTCATCAAGCCCGACAGCAACTCCTTCGACCTGCGGCAGGTCCTCGGCTGGCAGGTGCTGTTCGACTCTGGGCTGCCCAGTGCGGTGTTCGTGCTGGTCTACACCCTGACCGGCCAGAACCTGCAGGTCGGCATCTGGTCAGCCATCGCGGCGGGTGTGCTGCTCGGTGTGATCCGGTTGCTCCGACGCGAGCCCCTGCAGAACGTGCTGGCCGGCTTCCTGGGCGTTGTCATCGCGGCTTGGGTCGTCTCGCGCACGGGGCGCCCGCAGGACATCGCCTTGCCCGGACTGCTCATCAACATCGCCTACGGCATCGCCTATCTGGTCTCGATCCTGGTGCGCTGGCCGCTGCTCGGCCTTGCCGTTGGCGCGATCAGCGGAGATCTCACAGGATGGCGACGCGACCCGCGGCAGCTTCGGGCCTACACGCTGGCATCGTGGCTCTGGGTGGGGATGTTCGCGCTGCGGCTGGCCGTACTCCTCCCGCTGTATCTCGCCGGGGCGGAGCAGCTCGGCTGGCTCGTGACCATGCGGCTCGTGATGGGTTGGCCGTTGTTCGCGCTCACCGCGTGGCTGTCGTGGATCGTCATACGGCGGGCGACGCGTGCCGAGGCGCCTGCGGCGCCAGCGGTGGCCTAGCGCCGCGAGTGCGGGTGCGGTGAGAGCAGATCCTCCAGCATCTGCTCGGTCTCGGGCGCGGCCACGAACAACAGCTCGTCGCCGGCCTCAAGGGCCACGTCCGGCAGCGGCGCGTGCACGTGACCGCTGCGGACGATGGCGACCATGGTCGAGTCGGTCGGCCACGGGATGTCGGCGACTCGCTCTCCCACGATGGGCGACTCCACAGGCAGCGTGAGCTCGACCAGGTTGGCGTCGCCCTGGCGGAACGTGAACAGCCGTACGAGGTCACCGACGCTGACCGCTTCCTCGACAAGCGCGCTCATGATGCGCGGGGTCGACACCGCCACGTCGACCCCCCAGGTCTCGTTGAACAACCACTCGTTCTTGGGGTGGTTGACGCGAGCGACGACCCGCGGGACCGCGAACTCGGTCTTGGCCAGCAGCGAGATCACGAGGTTGGCCTTGTCGTCGCCCGTCGAGGCGATGACGACATGACACCGCTCGAGCGACGCCTCGGTGAGGGAGGACAGCTCGCAGGCGTCGGCGAGCAGCCACTCCGCGTCGGGCACGCTCGCCGACTTGATCGCTCGGGGCTCCTTGTCGATGAGCAGCACTTCGTGACCGTTGTCCAGCAGCTCGCCGGCGATGGACCGTCCGACGTTGCCGGCCCCGGCGATGGTGACCCGCATCAGCCCTCCATGGGTCCGCGCTCGAAGACCTCAGCCACCGTCGGCGAGTCGTCGAGGCGCATGATCACGTGGATGAGGTCGCCCTCCTGGACGATCGTGCCACCGTCGGGCAGGGTGCCTTCGCCGAACCTCGTCAGAAACGCGACGCGGGCCCCGCTGGCCACCTCCAGCTCGGCGATCGGGCGCCCCACCCAGCCCACGCCGGCGTGCACCTCGGCGAGGCGCACGCTTCCGCTGGGGTCGACCCACTCCGTCTGCGACCCCTCGGGCAGCAGTCGGCGAAGCACCTGGTCGGCCGTCCAGCGCACGGTGGCGACCGTCGGGATGCCGAGCCGCTGGTAGACCTCGGCGCGGCCTGGGTCGTAGATGCGTGCGGCGACCCGCTCGACGCCGAAGGTCTCGCGGGCGACGCGGGCGGACAGGATGTTGGAGTTGTCGCCGTTGCTGACCGCGGCGAAGGCGCCTGCTCCCTCGATGCCGGCGTCGAGGAGCACCTCCCGGTCGAAGCCCACGCCGGTCACGGTACGGCCGTCGAAGGTCGGGCCCAGCCGGCGGAAGGCGTCGACGTTCTGGTCGACGACAGCCACCGTGTGGCCACGGTCCTCGAGCATGTGGGCAAGCGTCGAGCCGACCCGCCCGCAGCCCATGATCACGACGTGCACGGGGTTCCTTCCGCTCATCCGAGTCCCTGCCGATGCCGCCGCACGAGCATGTCCGCCCCGGCGTCGCCGGGTCGACCGTACACGTGACACCTCTAGCATGAGCGAACGTGGCCACTGTTGGCGATCTATCCAAGCGCGTCCTCCTGGGTCGCAAGCTGCGCAGCGACAGGCTGTCGGAGACATTGCTGCCCAAGCGGATCGCGCTGCCGGTGTTTGCCAGCGACGCCCTGTCGTCGGTGGCCTATGCGCCCGACGAGATCTTCCTGACCCTGTCGATCGCCGGGCTGGCGTCCTACGCCTTCTCCTGGAAGATCGGCATCGCCGTGGCGATCGTGCTGCTCACGGTGGTGGCGTCGTACCGCCAGAACGTGCACGCCTACCCCAGCGGTGGCGGCGACTACGAGGTGGCCACGGTCAACCTTGGACAGACGGCGGGCCTCACGGTTGGGTCGGCGCTGCTGGTCGACTATGTGCTGACGGTCGCGGTGTCGATCTCGTCGGCGGCGCAATATGCCGCGGCCGCCATCCCGAGTCTGCGTGGCAACGAGGTCACCGTGGCAGTGCTCGCCACGCTGTTCTTGATGGCGATGAACCTGCGCGGCGTCCGGGAGTCAGGGGCCGCGTTCGCCATCCCTACCTACATCTTCATGGCCGCGATCCTCGGCATGCTCGGGTGGGGCCTGTTGCGCGACCTCACCGGCAACCTGCCGCAGGCCGAGAGCGCGCAGTTCGACATGGCCGCGGAGGAGCAGTTCGAAGCGGGGTTCACCGGGATCGCGGCCGGTTTCCTCATCCTGCGGGCGTTCTCGTCCGGTTGCGCCGCGCTCACCGGTGTCGAGGCGATCAGCAACGGAGTGCCCGCGTTCCGCAAGCCCAAGTCCCGCAACGCCGCGACGACTCTGCTGCTGTTGGGCACGATCGCGGTGACCATGCTGCTCGGCGTGATCTTCATGGCCAACGCGATGAACGTCCGGTTCGCCGAGGATCCCGCAAACCAGCTGCTCTTCAACGGCGTCCCGGTCGGCGACGACTATGTGCAAGACCCGGTCATCGGCCAGCTCGCCAACGGAATCTTCGACAACTTCGAGCTCGGCTTCTACATCGTCACCGCGGCCACCGGGGTGATCCTCGTGCTCGCCGCCAACACGGCGTACAACGGCTTCCCGGTGCTCGGGTCGATCCTGGCCAGAGACGGATTCCTGCCCCGGCAGCTGCACACGCGCGGCGACCGGCTCGCGTTCAGCAACGGCATCGTGAGCCTCGCCGGGGCGGCGATCCTGCTCATCGTGGCGTTCGACGCCGAGGTCACGCGGCTGATCCAGCTCTACATCGTCGGCGTCTTCGTGTCGTTCACGATGAGCCAGTTCGGCATGATCCGGCACTGGACCAGGCTTCTGCGCGACACCACCGACCAAGCGCGGCGGCGGCAGATGCTGCGCAGCCGCGTCATCAACACCATCGGGCTGGCCATGACCGGCCTGGTGCTCATCGTCGTGCTGATCACCAAGTTCCTCCACGGGGCCTGGATCGCGATCGCCGCGATGGTCGTGATCTTCTTCATCATGCGGAGCATCCGCCGCCACTACGACCGCGTGAGCCGCGAGCTCACCGTGGGCGAGGGCCCGGCCGACGAGTCCAAGCTGCCGTCGCGCGTCCATGCCGTAGTCCTCATCTCCAAGATCCACAAGCCGACCCTGCGAGCCGTGAGCTACGCCCGCGCGTCGAGGCCCAATGTGCTCGAGGCGGTGACGGTCGACGTCGACCCCGACGAGACGCGGGCGCTCGTCGACGAGTGGGACCGCCGAGGCATCCCCGTGCCGATGAAGGTGCTCGCCTCGCCCTACCGCGAGATCACGCGGCCGATCATCGACTACGTCAAGAGCATCCGGCGGGCGAGCCCACGAGACATCGTGGCCGTCTACATCCCTGAGTACGTTGTCGGCCACTGGTGGGAGCAGCTGCTGCACAACCAGAGCGCGCTCCGGCTCAAGGGCCGGTTGCTGTTCACGCCGGGTGTCATGGTGACCAACGTGCCATGGCAGCTGCGCTCGTCGGACGTCGCGGCTCGACGCCCCGAGGGTCCCGCGCCCGGTGCGGTCCGCCGGGGTGAGCCCCAGGCGGAGCCGGCGCCCGACGAGCAATCGTTGGGCGGCTCGAGCTGAGCGGCCAGATGCTCGAGCTCGACGTCGGGCCGGTGGCCCACGGCGGGCACTGCGTGGCGCGATACGAGGGCCGGGTTGTCTTCGTCCGTCATGCGCTGCCCGGCGAGCGGGTGCGAGCCGTCGTCACCGACGGTGGTCCGACCGCGCGCTACTGGCGGGCCGATGCGGTCGACGTGATCGTTGCCTCTCCGGACCGCGTGGCGGTGCCGTGCCCGTACGCCCACCCCGGCGGCTGCGGCGGCTGCGACTGGCAGCACGCAGCGCTCGACGCGCAGCGAAGGCTCAAGGCGTCCGTCGTCGCCGAGCAGCTGCGGAGGCTCGCCGGCATCGAGCGCGACGTCGTGGTAGAGCCAGTTCCCGGCGACAAGGACGGCCTCGGGTGGCGCACTCGCGTCAGCTTCGCGGTCGACGCTCAGGGCCGCGCCGGCCTGCGCAAGCACCGGTCACACGATGTGGTCCCCATCGACCGCTGCCTCATCGCCCACGAGTCGTTGCACGAGATCGGGGTGACAGCGCGCCGCTGGACAGGTGTCGAGCAGGTCGAGGCCCTTGTGTCGGCGGTGGGGGAGCAGGCCGTCGTCGTGACCCCCAGCGCGGTGGAGGCCAAGCTCAAGCTGCCGCGGCTCGACCAGGGCGTGTCGATCCTCGTGCAATCGGGCCAGTCGGCCGCCGCGCGGGTCCGCGGTCGGGGTCACGTGCGGGAAGAGGCCGCCGGGCGGTCCTGGCGCGTGAGCGCCGCCGGCTTCTGGCAGGTCCACCCGGGGGCCGCGCAGACACTCGTCGACGCGGTGCTGGATTTCCTGGAGCCGGCATCTGGGGAGTCCGCGCTCGACCTCTACAGCGGGGTTGGGCTGTTCGCCGGCGCGCTCGGCGACCGACTCGGGCCCGATGGCGCGATCGTCGCGGTCGAGTCCGACCAGCGCGCGGTCACCGACGCGCGGCGCAACCTGCACGGGTTGGAGTCCGTACGTCTCGTCGTCGGTCGTGTCGATCGCACGCTGCGGTCGCTCGGGATCGACAGGACCGACCTCGTGGTGCTGGATCCGCCGCGGACAGGGGCGGGCGCCGAGGTCGTGCGCGGGATCGCGGCGCTGGGTCCGCGCGCGATCGCCTATGTCGCCTGCGATCCGGCCGCGCTGGCTCGCGACGTCGCGACGTTCGCCGCCGAGGGCTACGAGCTCACCGGGCTTCGCGCGTTCGACTGCTTCCCCATGACGCATCACGTGGAGTGCGTGGCGCTGCTGACTCCGCGGGCTTGACGGCGCTCACTCGTCGCCGAAGTCGGCTCCGGTGCGCACGCGCGATGGGGTGGTCAGTCGGCGCACGTTGACCAGGTCGATCGTCAGCATGCCACCCACACGCGACGGCAACGTGCGCACGACGGTGGCGATCTCACCGTCGCCGGACAGGGCGCGAATGTAGACCATGCGGTCGCCGGCGAACCGGTCGGAACTCTCATCGAGCAGCAGCAACGTGTGGCGGCGCTCCGCAAGCCTGGCTTCGTCGATGGTCATGGTCGTACTCGCCTGTCGTTGTTTCTCTGTCTTCTCTATTGGACCGCGCCGGACTGACATTTGTTTGTATTTTCGAAACAACGCGCCGGGTTGGATTCCGATTCCGCGAATCGGGTGGGCGCGCCACCCGGGCGATCTGTGAGGATTGCCCGGTGGACCTGCGTATCTTCACCGAGCCTCAGCAGGGGGCCAGCTATGACGACCTGCTTCGGGTCGCCAAGGCGACCGAAGACCTCGGTTTCGACGCCTTCTTCCGCTCCGATCACTATCTGCACATGGGCCGACACGTTGACGGGCTCCCCGGCCCGACCGACGCGTGGACCTCTCTCGCCGGTCTCGCCCGCGAGACGTCACGCATCCGGCTCGGCACGCTCGTCTCGTCGGTGACCTACCGCTATCCGGGGATCCTCGCGATCCAGGTGGCGCAGGTCGACCAGATGTCCGGCGGGCGCGTGGAGCTCGGGCTCGGCACGGGTTGGTACGCCGCTGAGCACGATGCCTACGGGATTCCCTTTCCGGACAAACGATTCGGGATGCTCGAGGAGCAGCTCGAGATCGTGACCGGGCTGTGGGGCACGCCGGTGGGGGAGCGTTTCTCGTTCTCCGGCAGGCACTACACGCTTGTCGACTCGCCCGCTCTGCCCAAGCCGGCGCAGCCACGCATCCCCGTCATCGTCGGAGGCGGCGGCCGCACGCGCACACCGGCGCTTGCTGCGCGGTTCGCGAGTGAGTACAACCTGGGCTTCCACTCGTACGCACGCATGCGCGAGCAGGCTGAGCTGGTGCGCGACGCGTGCGCGGCCATCGGCCGCGACCCGGCCGAGCTCGTCCTGTCCGTCGCGCTCGTGCTTTGCGTCGGCAAGGACGAGACAGAGCTGGCCCGGCGGGCCGGCGCCATCGGGCGGAAGCCGGGCGATCTGCGGAAGGAGGACTTCGCCGGCACTCCGGGAGAGGTCGTCGACCGGATCGGGCGCTACGCCGAGCTTGGTGTCACGCGCTGCTACCTGCAGACCCTCGACCTCGCCGACATCGACCACCTCGAGCTCGTCGCGTCCGAGGTGGCTCCCCAGCTTCGTTGAGATTGGCGGAATGATCACGAGTCACAGGGCTTCCCACGCACCGCTAGGCCTTAAGTCCTGGCGGCGTGGGGTAGACGTTACTACTCGTGAACATTCGCGGGCGCCTAGTCGCCGGGCGCGACCAGGCCGGTCTCGTAGGCGATGACCACCGCCTGCGCCCGGTCGCGGAGACCGAGCTTGGCCAGGATGCGTCCGACATGAGTCTTCACCGTCTGCTCGGCAAGGACGAGCTTCTCGGCGATCTCGGTGTTGGACAGGCCGCGTGCGATGAGCTTGAGCACCTCGGTCTCGCGCGGCGTCAGCACCCGCAGCCGGTCAGGACGTGGGCGGTTGGCTTCCGGCCGCTTGGCGAAATCGGCGATGAGCCGTCGCGTCACCGAGGGTGCGAGCAATGCTTCACCAGCCGCGACGACACGCACCGCTTGCACGAGGTCAGCCGCGGGTGCGTCCTTGAGCAGGAACCCGCTCGCACCGGCGCGCAGCGCCTCGTACACGTAGTCGTCGAGGTCGAACGTCGTCAACATCAGCACCTTGGGATGACGGTCGCCCGGCGCGCGCATGATGCGCCTGGTCGCCTCGAGTCCGTCCATTTTCGGCATCCGTACGTCCATGAGGACCACGTCGGGGAGCAGCCGTCGCACGGCATCGAGAGCCGCGCCGCCGTCGGCCGCATCGCCGACGACGTCGATGTCGTGCTGGGCGTTGAGCAGCGCGCCGAACCCCTGCCGGACCATCGCCTGGTCGTCGACAACGACGACGCGGATGCTCACGCGAGGTCCTCCGGCTCGGTCGGCGCCGGCCCGTCCGCCGTGGGCAGCGACGCCGACACCTCGAAGCCGCCGTCGACTGTCGGGCCGGCGCTCAGCGTGCCACGGACGACCTCCACTCGCTCGCGCATCCCGGTGAGACCGTGGCCCGCGGGACCAGCATCGACGGCAACCTCGGGCGCGTCGTTCGCCACCCGGACATTGAGTGCAGCGTCGCTGTAGTCGACCCGGACGCGTACGGGCGCCCCGGCAGCGTGCCGTGCGGCGTTGGCGAGCGACTCCTGGACGATGCGGTAGGCAGCGAGCCCGACGGCGGTCCGCAGCGGACGTGGGGTGCCCGTGATGTCGAGCTCGACACTGACGCCGGCACGGCGGGCGCCCTCGACGAGGTCGTCCAGCTCGTCGAGTCCCGGCTGCGGGGCAAGCTCGACGTCCTGCGTCTCCGCCCGCAGCACGCTGAGCAGTGCCCTGATCTCGGTCAGCGCCTCCCGCGCCGACCCGCCGATCGAGGCGAACTCGGCGCGCGCTTCGGGCGGCAGGTCGGGCATGCGGTAGGGAGCGCTCTCGGCCTGTACGACCACCATCGACATGTGGTGCGCCACCACGTCGTGCAGGTCGCGGGCGATGCGCGCGCGCTCCTCGAGCACCGTGCGGCGGGCCCGTTCGAGCTCGCTGAGCTCCTTCTCCTCGGACAGGCGACGCTGCGCGACGAGCCGGGCATGCAGGCTCTGGCCCACTACGGCGATGGCCGTCCACATGACCGCGAGGCCGATCCGGTTGTCGGCGTCGACCATCAGCGACGTGACCACGACCGTGATCGGCCCATACCCACACGGCCACCTCGAGGTCCCGCCGGAAGCATGATGCGGACGAAGAGCAGCAGCAGTGGCAGGAACAGGACGACCGGCCACGGGAACGTCTCGTTGTCTTTCGACCTCGAACAGCACCGGGCTCAGCAGAGCCAGCACGATCGCCATCCGCCAGCCGACGAGCTCGCGGGTGCGCGACAGCACGAAAGGCAAGGCGAGCAGCGCGGCAGCGAACGGTACGAAGACCAGCCCGCGACGGCGACCATTCGCTCGACGAGGAGAGCCCGACCACGAAGGCCAGAGCCCGGCCGGCCACCCGAGCAGCCGCACCCAGCTGCGCCACCCGCGGCCCGCCGGCGCCTGTTTGGGGTCTAGCGAGATGAATGCCTCGTGGAAACCGCGCGCGCGGCGACATTCGCCGCCTTCGCAGCCAGCTCTTGACGTGTCCAGTTCATCGCTGCCAAGCCTAGGCGGCGCGAGCCCGGGCTCGTCGTACCTGAGTAGCGATCCCATCTCATACCCAAGCGCTACTGGCGGCCGTGGACCGCCCTCGCTGATGGGCTCTCCAACTGCACTCCGCAGCGTGACGATCCGGCGCGTCCGCGTCCATAGCGTCCCGGCCGATGACCGCCAGTGGGGCGGCCGGGACGGAGGCAAGGTGCCATGCGCGGCAAGGTGGTGCGACGAGCAGCAGCGGGGGTAGTCGTCGCCGGGTTCACGGTCACCGCGACAGTGCAGGCGAGCCTGCCGGAGACATCAGACGCGTCGGCGACCACGGTGGCCGCGCAAGCCGTACGCGATGCCACATCAGGCGGGACCATCAGCCCCCCAGCGAACTTCGTGGAGGTCATGGGCTACGAGCCCGCCCGAGTAGCGATCGCCGGCGAGAGCCGCCTGGTCGACGCGTCGGGTGACTGCTCGTCCCCGACAGGCGACAGCAGCTTCGACTTCGGGGTTGCCTGCGAGGCACACGACTACGGGTACGACCTGTTGCGCTACGCCGAGCGTACCGGTCAGCCGCTGGGGAACTGGGCGAGGGCGGCGATCGATGCACGGTTCATTGCCGACGTCGAGCAGCGGTGCGACGCATTCGACGGAGCCATGGCATTCGCCTGTGACCGAACCGCAGACATCTACTCGGCGGCGATCCGGTTCAACTCGTGGCGGCAGTTGTACGGGGTGCCGGGCAGCGAGAGCGTCGGGAGCTGGTTCGCCAGCCTGTTCCGCGCGATGGGGGAGACCTCCTCATGATCGCGAAGAGTTTGCCCGCGAAAACGAACCGAAAGTCTTCGCGATCACCGGCTTCTGTGCGGCGTGCCGCAGCGCGCATCGATGCGGCGACACCCGCGCACCGGGAGCGAGCGATCGACGCATTCCGTGCGCTCGCCACCATGGGCGTCGTGCTCGGCCACTGGCTCGTCGGTGCGCTCGTCCTGCAAACAGACGGCGCCCAGCGCATCGCCAGCCCGCTGTCGGAGATGCCCTGGCTTGCGCCCGCAAGCTGGGTCGCGCAGATGCTCGGGCTGTTCTTCCTGGTCGGCGGCTACTCGGCGACGTTGAGCCTCCGTCGGGCGAGCGAGCGCGGTGAGTCGTACGGCAGCTGGATCTCGGCCCGGCTGACCCGGCTCGGTCGCCCCGTCGTCGTGGTGCTGGCCGCCATGACGGTTGCCATCGCGCTTGGCGCAATGCTCGGCGTCCCGGACGACTCGCTTCGTACCCTGGTCGTCCTCGTCACCCAGCCGCTTGGTTCGTAGTCATCTACGGGGTCATCACGTCGCTGATTCCCGTAGCGCTGTGGCTGAGCCGTCAGTTTGGGCTTGCCAGCGTCGTCCCGCTCGTTGCCGTGGTCGCCGTCGGCGACCTGCTCCGGTGGGGACCGTGGGCGGAAGCCATGCCGAGCTGGGTCGGGGCGGTGCAGGTGCTGCCCGCGTGGTTCCTGGGTTTCCAGCTCGGCGTCTGCTGGGCACGTGGTCAGGTCTCACGCCGCGCGGCGTTGCTGCTCGTGGTTGTGGGTGCGGGCATCTTCGCAACCATGCTGCTGGCCTTCGACTACCCGGTGAGCATGGTCGGCGCGCCCGGCGACGCCCGCAACAACTCCAACCCAGCCTCGCTGCTGGTCCCCGCGCTCGCCCTGGTGCAGTCCGGTGCAGCGATCCTGCTGCGCGACCGGGTGGAACGGCTCATGCGCCGCAGCCGCAACCTCTGGGCTGCCGTCGCCATGGTCAACCTCGCCGCCATGAGCATCTTCTGCTGGCACCACGTCGCGATGTTTGCGGTCAGCTTCACGGGCGCGCGGGCAGGTGTGGTGCCTGGGCTGACGGATGCGCCGGACTCCCTTGCGTGGCTTGGTTTCCGGCTGGGCTGGATGGCTGTCATGGGAGTGGTGCTCGTGCTGCTCGTTGCCGCGGTGCGCCGGTACGAGTCACCGTGGCGAGGTATCGGACCGGCCCACCGTGCGGGCGCCGGAGTGCTTGCCGTGGCCTTCGCGGCGTACGCCGTCGCCGTGTGGTGACGAGCGATGCTTACAGTGGCAGAACGATGAGCGTGTCGTTGTCGACCCCGGCGGGCCAGCTGCCATGCCCCACCTTCATGGACTCGCGCCTTCCGGTTGACCCAGGGTGCAGACATTGTTGATCCGGCATGCGTGATCGTTGTGGGTTTCCGGCAATCCCGTGATCATGAATGATTCGCCCGTACCGGGACACGGAGGATCCTTCATGATCACGAGGGCAGGGGCTTGACCTCGACGTCTCGACCTCATGTATCTTGATGTCGAGAGAAATTGGCGAGCCGACCTCACCAGGTGCAGGGCGTCGCTCGCCGGGCAGGATTGGCACGGACAGCCGGGTAGGGAAGGACGAATCAGTGACCAGCCAGGACAGCTTCGGTGCCAAGGGCAAGCTCGACGTCGGCGGCAGCTCGTACGAGATCTATCGCCTCGCTGCCGCCGGTGACGTCACCCGGCTGCCGTACAGCCTGAAGATCCTCCTCGAGAACCTGCTGCGCACCGAGGACGGCGCCAACATCACCGCCGACCACGTCCGCGCGCTCGTCGACTGGCGGGCCGACGCCGAGCCGGACACGGAGATCCAGTTCACCCCGGGCCGCGTCATCATGCAGGACTTCACCGGCGTGCCGTGCGTGGTCGACCTGGCGACGATGCGCGAGGCGATGGTCGCGCTCGGCGGCGACCCCGCGAGGATCAATCCGCTGGCGCCTGCCGAGATGGTCATCGACCACTCGGTGATTGCCGACGTGTTCGGGGCACCCGACGCGTTCGCCCGCAACGTGGAGCTCGAGTACGAGCGCAACAGGGAGCGCTACCAGTTCCTGCGCTGGGGGCAGACGGCCTTCGACGAGTTCAAGGTCGTGCCACCCGGCACCGGCATCGTGCACCAGGTCAACATCGAGCACCTGGCTCGCGTGGTCATGGTGCGTGACGGCGTCGCCTACCCCGACACATGTGTCGGCACCGACTCGCACACGACGATGGTCAACGGCCTCGGCGTGGTCGGCTGGGGTGTCGGCGGCATCGAGGCCGAGGCCGCGATGCTCGGCCAGCCGGTGAGCATGCTGATTCCGCGCGTCGTCGGCTTCAAGCTGTCGGGGGAGCTGCCCGAGGGTGCCACCGCCACCGACCTCGTGCTGACGATCACCGAGATGCTGCGCAAGCACAAGGTGGTCGGCAAGTTCGTCGAGTTCTACGGCCCCGGTGTGGGCGCCGTGCCGCTGGCCAACCGGGCGACCATCGGCAACATGAGCCCCGAGTACGGCTCCACGATCGCGGTCTTCCCGATCGACGCCGAGACCATCGACTACCTGCGGCTCACCGGCCGGTCGGCCGAGCAGGTCGCACTCGTCGAGGCCTACGCCAAGGAGCAGGGTCTGTGGCACGACCCGCAGGCCGAGCCCACCTACAGCGAATACCTTGAGCTCGATCTCTCCACGGTCGTGCCCTCCATCGCGGGGCCCAAGCGCCCTCAGGACCGCATCTCGCTGTCTGACTCCAAGCCCGCGTTCCGACAGGCATTGCGTGACTATGTGGCGCACACGGATGGCGACGGCATCGAGTCGGCGCACGACGAGGGCGTCGCCGAGACCTTCCCGGCGAGCGACCCGGTCGCCGTCGGCCCCGGCAGCAACGGCGACGCGGACCCGCACGTGTTCAGCGCCGCCGCAGGCTCCGAGGGCCGCGCCAGCAACCCGGTCCGCACGACCCTTGCCGACGGCACCCCGATCGAGCTCGACCATGGCGCCGTGGCCATCGCCGCCATCACCAGCTGCACCAACACGTCCAACCCGTCAGTGATGATCGGTGCCGCGTTGCTGGCCAAGAACGCCGTCGACAAGGGCCTGCAGCGCAAGCCGTGGGTCAAGACGACGCTGGCCCCGGGGTCGAAGGTCGTCATGGACTACTACGAGCGGGCGGGCCTCACGCCCTACCTGGAGAAGCTGGGCTTCCACCTGGTCGGTTACGGCTGCACGACCTGCATCGGCAACTCCGGCCCGCTGCTCGACGAGGTGTCCGCCGCGGTCAACGAGGAAGACCTCGCCGTCGTGTCCGTGCTGTCCGGCAACCGCAACTTCGAGGGCCGCATCAACCCCGACGTGAAGATGAACTACCTCGCGTCGCCGCCGCTCGTGGTCGCATACGCGCTTGCCGGCACCATGGACATCGACTTCGCGATCGATCCGCTGGGCACTGACCAGGCTGGCAACCCGGTGTTCCTGCACGACGTCTGGCCGTCGCCCGCCGAGGTGCAGTTGGTCGTCAGCGAGGCGATCGCGAGCGAGATGTTCACCCGCGACTACGCCGACGTCTTCCACGGTGACGACCTGTGGCGCTCGCTGCCGACACCGGAAGGCGACACCTTCGCCTGGGAAGAGTCGTCGACCTATGTGCGAAAGCCCCCGTACTTCGACGACATGCCCGCCGAGCCGGCACCCGTGACCGACATCGGCGGTGCCCGGGTGCTCGCCAAGCTAGGCGACTCGGTCACCACTGACCACATCTCGCCGGCCGGCTCGATCAAGTCCGACTCGCCGGCCGGCAAGTACCTCACCGAGCACGGTGTCGACCGTCGCGACTTCAACTCGTACGGCTCGCGCCGCGGCAACCACGAGGTGATGATCCGCGGCACCTTCGCCAACATCCGGCTGCGCAACCAGATCGCTCCGGGCACGGAGGGTGGTTTCACCCGCGACTTCACCAAGGCAGGACGCCCCGGTGACGACGATCTTCGAAGCGTCGCAGGCCTACGTGGAGGCGGGCATCCCGCTCGTCATCCTCGCCGGCAAGGAGTACGGCTCCGGGTCGTCGCGCGACTGGGCCGCCAAGGGCACCGCGCTGCTCGGGGTGCGTGCCGTGATCGCGGAGTCGTACGAGCGCATTCACCGCTCCAACCTCATCGGCATGGGCGTGATGCCGCTGCAGTTCCCCGCCGGCGAGACGGCCGACTCGCTCGGGTTGACGGGCGAGGAGACGTTCGAGATCACCGGGGTCGAGGTGCTCAACAGCGGGACCACCCCGGACACGGTGCACGTCAAGGCCGGCGACGTGGAGTTCGACGCGGTCGTCCGCATCGACACGCCGGGCGAGGCCGACTACTACCGCAACGGCGGCATCATGCCGTACGTGCTGCGCCAGCTCGCCCGCGCTGACCGACTCCGCCGGGCTGACAATCTGACAAGTCGCGGATCCGGCGGGACGATGAGGGCGTGGACCTCAATACCGAAGCCCGCCGTGAGTATCTGCGCGGAGCGCTCTGGGTGCTTCCCGGGGTAGGTGTCGTCGTTGCCCTCGTGGCCGGCTCGCTGCTGTCACTCATCGAGATCGACGAGGACTCTTCCTTCGACATCCTGGCCTTCCAGGGCACCTCCGAGGACGCGCGAGCGCTGCTCATCGGCATTGCCGCAACGGTGATCACGGTCATGGCGCTCATGCTGGGTCTCACGGTCGTGGCACTGCAGCTGGCGTCCACGCAGTTCTCGCCACGGCTGCTGCGCAACTTCCTGCACGACCGCCCTAACCAGCTGGTGCTGGCGGTCCTTGTCACCACTTTCACCTACAGCACGGCGGGACTCTTCACCGTCGGCGTCTCCTCCGGCGCGCGCTCGGAGGAGTTCCCGAGACTGGCGGTGAGCGGTGCGCTGGTACTGATGTTCGCGAGCCTGATCGCGATCGTGTTTTTCATCCACCACCTCATGCACGGGATCCAGATCGACGCGATCATCTCGCGGGTGGAGCGGAGCACCTTGCAGGTGCTGGACGTCCTGGCCCGATCAGCGAGGCGCCGCACCGCCGATCGAAGCGCCCGAGCCGCCGGTGTGGGCGGTCGCGGTGCCCGCGAAGCGATCGGGCTATGTCCAGACGACGCACCCCGAGATCGCGGTCCAGCTCGCCCAGCAGCACGACGTGGTGATCTCCCTGGTGCCACGAGTCGGTGACCATGTCGTGGCGGGGCTTCCCGTCGCGTGGGTCTGGCGGGACTCTCCGGAACGACCCGCGCCCGACCCGACAATCTTCCGCGACATCGGGATCGGCACGGTGCGCATCGGCTTCGAGCGGACCTTCGAGCAGGACGCTGCACTCGGGATCCGCCAGCTCGTCGATGTCGCTTCCAAGGCACTGTCTGCGGCGATCAACGACCCCTACACCGCGGTCCAGGCGATCGACCGACTCACGGTCGTCATCACGACGCTCGCCCGCAAGCAGCTCGGCCCCGAGATCTGCCGCGACTCCAGTGGCGAAGTCCGGGTTGTCGCACCCACAATCCCGTTCGAGGAGTACGTCAAGCTGTGCAGCGCGCAGATCCGCCGGTACGGCTCTAAGGAGCCTGCTGTCGTACGTCGGCTCCTGCACATGCTCGAGGCCGGAGGGGCAGCGTGCGCGGCTGACCCGAGTAGGACGGCGGTCATCGCCGAGCACGTACGGCTGCTGCTCGCGGACGCCGAACGGTCGATCGTGCAACCAGCGGACTTCGAGGTCATCCGCGACGAAGGGGCCGAGCTGCTCGAGCGCCTGACCGTCTGAGCTTGTGTCTGAGGATGGCGCGAGACTGCTGCGGTGACCGACTTCGTGACGCCGCCCGGCTGGCCCGGCGCCGTGCGGCCCCCTGGGGCGCCCGACTGGCAGGGCACCGCCGTGGCCTGGCTGCTCGACCTGTGCCCGCCCGACTACCGCGCCTATGAGGTGCTGCGGCGGCACCCGGTGGTGTTGGCTCGGTTCGCCGCGTGGCACGTGGCCGGCGCCCGGGAGGCGGCGCGGCGCGGGCTGGCTTCCGTCCGCGTCGATCTTGCCGACGCCGTTGATCACGAGACGGTCGCGGCGGCGGTGTCGGCGTTGGAGCGGGAGGGTGCGCGGCTGGAGCGCACGGCGCGCGAACAATCTCTCGTGGAGTCGGCGCTCCGCGGGCAGACCTTCACGGCCAAGCTCTGAATGCCGCCTGCACGTGTCGAGGGCGTTACGAAGTTGTTATGGCCAGCAACAAATCTCCCTGCGTGTTTCCCTTCCGGCCCGGCATGACCACTATTACGTTGTGGCCCACAACATTCGTGTGCCGCGCGGGTTTCGTGGTTGACGCGCGGCTGGGTCATGGGAGGCCCCATGCGTAGAACTCGTACGGGCGTAGTTGCCTGTTCGCTCGCTCTTGCACTCGCGCTCGCGGCGTGTGGTGGCGACGACGACGACAGCGATGCAGGCACTGGCGGAGAGTCGCCTGAAGCCACAGGCAAGGTTGGTGTCATCCTGCCCGACACCGAGTCGTCGATCCGCTGGGAGAGCTTCGACCGGCCGTTCCTCGAGGAAGCGTTCGAAGCCGCCGGTGTCGAGGCCGACATTCAGAACGCCGAGGGCGACGCGGGCCGCATGGCAACCATCGCCGACCAGATGATCACCGAGGGCGTCACTGTCCTCGCGATCGTCAACCTCGACTCCGAGTCCGGCGCTGCCATCCAGGAGCGGGCTGCGGACGCCGGTGTGGCGACCATCGACTACGACCGGCTCACCCTCAACGGGTCCGCCGACTACTACGTGTCGTTCGACAACGTGCGGGTCGGCGAGCTTCAGGGTGAGGGCCTCGCGCAGTGCCTCGGCGACACGGCGGCCAACATCGCGTTCCTCAACGGTTCGCCGACGGACAACAACGCCACGCTGTTCTCGGAGGGTGCGCACTCGGTGCTCGACCCCATGACCACCTACACCAAGGTCGCCGAGCAGGCCGTTCCCGATTGGGACAACCAGCAGGCAGCGACGATCTTCGAGGGCATGTGGACCCAGCAGGCTGGCAACATCCAGGGCGTCCTCGCTGCCAACGACGGTCTCGGCAACGCGGTCATCTCGGTGCTGAAGGCCAACGGCGTCAACGGCACCGTGCCCGTCACAGGCCAGGACGCAACGCCTCAAGGTCTGCAGAACATCCTCGCCGGCGACCAGTGCATGACGGTCTACAAGGCGGTTCGGCTGGAGGCGGAAGGGCTTGCCAACCTTGCTGTCGCGCTGATCAACGGCGAGGAGGGTGAGACCAACGGTGAGGTCGAGGACACCGAGGCCGGCCGCATGGTTCCGTCGCTACTGCTCGAGCCGCAGGCCATCTTCCGTGACAACGTCAAGGACGTCGTCGATGACGGCTTCGTCACCGCCGCCGACCTTTGCACCGGCGACTTCGCCGCGGCCTGCACAGAACTAGGCATCCAGTAACTCCGACGGTTGAATGGCCCAGGCGCGATCACGCGCCTGGGCAGTCAGCCAACTGACCCAGCCGACCCGAGGAGACCGCCGTGGCCGGAGACCCGCTGCTCGAGCTGCGCAAGATCAACAAGAGCTTCGGTGCAGTCCAGGTGCTGCACGATGTCGACTTCGCCGTACGCCCTGGCGAGGTCACCGCTCTCGTCGGCGACAACGGCGCGGGCAAGTCCACGCTGGTCAAGTGCATCGCAGGCATCCACGGCATCGACTCGGGGGACTATCTCTTTGACGGCGAGCCAGTGACGGTGCACAGCCCCCGCGATGCAGGTGCGCTGGGCATCGAGGTCGTCTACCAGGACCTCGCGCTCTGCGACAACCTCGACATCGTCCAGAACATGTTCCTCGGCCGCGAGACGCGCGCCGGGATCATCCTCGACGAAGTGGCGATGGAGACCCAGGCGCGCAAGACCTTGTCCGATCTCTCCGTGCGGACCGTACGGTCCGTCCGTCAGGTGGTGGCGAGCCTGTCCGGTGGTCAGCGGCAGACGGTGGCGATCGCCAAGGCCGTGCTCTGGAACTCCAGGGTCGTCCTGCTGGACGAGCCGACGGCCGCGCTGGGTGTGGCCCAGACCCGGCAGGTCCTCGATCTCGTTCGCCGGCTCGCCGACGGCGGGCTGGGCGTCGTGTTCATCTCGCACAACATGAACGACGTCTTCGAGGTAGCCGACCGGATCACCGCGCTGTATCTCGGCCGGGTGGCAGCCGACGTCACTGCGTCCGAAGTGACACACAGCCAAGTGGTGGAGCTCATCACCGCGGGTCGGTCGGGCGAGCTGGGGCTCGCGCCACAGACCGCCGCTGAATCCGCCTGAGCCGCGCCGACCGACTGGAGACTCAGCATGGCCACCGAGACCAAGCTCTCCGAGCCCGGCGACGCGGGCGCGAACCTTGTGTTGGGCGAACGACCGCAGACGATGCGGGAGGCGTTCAACGGCTACGTGCAGCGGGTGCGTGGCGGTGACATGGGGCTGCTGCCGGCTGTCTTCGGCCTGCTTGTGCTCGTCATGATCTTCTACGCGCTCGAGCCGGAAACCTTCCTCAGCGAGCAGAATGTCGCCAACCTGTTCCGTCAGGCGGCTGCGATCTCCATTCTCGCCATGGGCTTGGTCTTCGTGCTCCTGCTCGGAGAGATCGACCTCTCCGCTGGCGTGGCGGGCGGTGTCTGCACCGCGGTGATGGCCAAGCTGCTCGACGAGCAGGGGGTCGTCTGGTGGGTGGCCCTCCTGGCCGCGTTGGTAACCGGCCTCCTCATCGGGTTCTTCACTGGGTCGCTGGTCGCCCTGGTGGGCATCCCGTCGTTTGTTGTCACCCTCGCCTTGTTCATCGCTTGGCAGGGCGTCTCGCTACGACTGATCGGTGAGGGCGGGACGATCCCGGTCAACGATGAGGTCATCGAAGGTATAGCCAACAACAACATCTCCCCGGGATGGGGATGGGCGCTCTGCGCTGCCGCGGTGCTCGGCTATGCGGCCGTGGTGCTGATCAGCCGACAGCGTCGGGCTGACAAGGGAGTGTCGCACAACGCGCTGTCCGTCGAGCTGCTGAAGATCGCCGTGGTTGCCGTCATTCTCGTCGCCGGCACCTACTACATGAACCTCGACCGGGCGCCGTTGCCAGCCGTCGTGCTCGCCGGCATTCCCTACGCCGTACCCCTCGTTGCTGCCCTGCTGATCCTCTGGACGTTCGTCCTGGGGCGCACCGGCTATGGTCGGCACGTCTACGCTGTCGGCGGCAACGCCGAGGCGGCGCGTCGGGCAGGCATCCAGGTGTCTCGCATCCGCATCTCCGTGTTCGTCATCTGCTCGACCATGGCGGCGGTCAGCGGCATCGTCGATGGCTCACGCATCGGGTCCGTCACGCCCGGTTCCGGTGGCGGCAACACCCTCCTGTACGCCGTCGGTGCGGCGGTGATCGGCGGGACGAGCCTGTTCGGTGGCAAGGGCAAGGCGATCAGTGCCGTGATCGGCGCGCTGGTCATCGCGACCATCGCCAATGGCCTATCGCTGCTCGGCCAGGCCGCTTACATCAACTTCCTGGTCACCGGTGGCGTGCTGCTGGTGGCTGCGTCGGTCGACGCGCTTTCCCGTCGCCGGGCGCGCACGACCGGACACATCTAGCGACCCGGGAGACGCCACGAGCACAGGAGTCACCCAGGATGAGCTCCGTCGCCACAACCTGAGCGCGCTGCTCACACACGTCCACGTGCACGGGCCGATGACCCGGTCGGAGCTCACGGCTCGCATGGGGCTCAACCGCAGCACCATCCGCGCGCTCACGGCGGAGCTCGCCAGCGCGGGCCTGGTTCGTGAGCAGATCACCGAAGGCGGCCCCCGCGTGGGGCGGCCGTCCCACCTCGTCGTCCCGCAGGCGACACAGGTCGGCGTGGTCGCCGTCGACGTCGGCGTGGAAGGCATCACCGTGGCGCGAGTCGGAGTCGGCGGGACAATCCTTGACCGTCGCGCATCCCGCCACAGCCGCATGGACCATGACGTCGGTGCGGTCGCGGACGTGGTCGCGCGGATCACCGACGAGGTGTTGCTGCGGGACGAGTCGTTCGCCGAGGTGTGCGTGGGTCTCGGTGTCGCCGTCCCGGGTGTGGTGGGCGACGACGGACACGTACGGTTCGCACCGAACTTGGGATGGGCCGACGTCCCGTTCGGCGAGGAGCTGGCCAAGCGCATCGACCTGCCGGTGGTCATTGGCAACGATGCCGACCTTGGTGCGCTTGCAGAGCACCGCCGTGGCGCCGGAGTGGGCGTGGCCAACATGGTCTACATCGCCGGTGACGTCGGGGTCGGCGGCGGGATCATCTCCGGTGGCCGTCCGCTGCGTGGCGGCAGCGGCTACGCCGGTGAGATCGGCCACATCACGGTCAACCACGCCGGCAAGCGCTGCCAGTGCGGCTCGCGCGGCTGTCTGGAGACGGAGGTCGGCGAGAACGCAATCCTGATCGCCGCCGGACGGCTCCCGGGCGGCGGGATCGAGGGGATCCGTGAAGTCCTCGGCTCCGCCGCGGCGGGTGACCGCAACTGCATGTCAGCCGTGTCCTGGGCGGCGATCTGGCTGGCCCGCGGGCTGGCCAGCCTCATCAACCTTGCCAACCCCAACGTCGTCGTTCTCGGCGGCGCACTGGCCGAGCTGTTCGCGGCGGTGGGAGACGACGTCTGGGCCGAGCTACGCAAGTGGGCGCTGCCCGCCGCGCTGGAGCAGTTGCGGTTGACCACACCCGCGCTCGGCACCGACTCCGTGCTGCTCGGGGCGGCCGAGCTCGCGTTCGCCCCGCTGCTCTCCGACCCGATCGGGCTGATGGGCGCATCCACCCGCGCCGTGTCAGGATCGTCTCCGATCGCGCACTAGACTCGGCGCTGCCCGACGAGCCACCGACCGGGCGGCGTACGAGCAACATCGGAGGCGGAGGAGGGATCGACCAATGGGCCTGCTGGACACCGTCCAGAGCCCGCGGGACCTTCGCCGGCTGACCGAGGCGGAGCTCGACGTCCTCGCCGCCGAGATCCGCCAGCGGCTGATCTCCACCGTCGCGCGCACCGGCGGGCACCTCGGTCCCAACCTCGGTGTGGTGGAGCTCACATTGGCCATCCACCGGGTGTTCGACTCGCCTCGCGACCCGGTGATCTGGGACACCGGCCACCAGGCCTACGTCCACAAGCTGCTCACCGGCCGCGTCTCGCGGTTCGACGGGTTGCGCCAGGAGGGCGGCCTGTCCGGCTACCCCTCCCGGGCCGAGTCCCAGCACGACTGGGTCGAGAACTCGCACGCGTCGACCTCGCTGTCGTACGCCGACGGGCTGGCGAGGGCCTTCACCGTACGCGGCGAGCACCACCGCACCGTGGTGGCCGTCATCGGCGACGGCGCCCTCACCGGGGGCATGGCGTGGGAGGCGCTCAACAACATCGCGGCGGCCGGCACGACCCAGCCTGGCCGGCGCATCGTCATCGTGGTCAACGACAATGGCCGCTCTTACACGCCCACCGTCGGTGGGCTTGCCGAGCACCTCAACACGCTGCGCACCAACCCGCGCTACGAGCAGGTGCTCGACCTGATCAAGACGTCGCTCGGTCGCACGCCCCTCGTTGGGCCGCCGCTGTATGAAGCACTGCACGGCATCAAGCGCGGCCTCAAGGACATGCTCGCCCCTCAGGGCATGTTCGAGGACCTCGGCCTCAAGTACCTCGGCCCGGTCGACGGGCACAACCGCGAGGCCGTCGAGCACGCGCTGCAGCAGGCCAAGCGGTTCACGGGTCCGGTGCTCGTGCACGTGGTCACCCGCAAGGGCAATGGCTACCTCGCCGCCGAGCAGGACGAGGCCGACCAGATGCACAGCCCGCGGCCGTTCGACCCCGACACCGGCCTCGCCAGTGGGCCGCCGGCGCAGGAGTGGACCGGAGTCTTCCGCGACGAGCTGGTCGCCATCGGCGCTGAGCGTCCCGACGTTGTCGCCATCACCGCGGCGATGCTGCACCCCACGGGCCTCGACGCCTTCGCGGCCGCCTACCCCGACCGGTGCTTCGACGTCGGCATCGCCGAGCAGCACGCGGTCACCTCGGCCGCCGGCATGGCTATGGCCGGCCTGCATCCGGTCGTCGCGATCTATGCCACGTTCCTCAACCGCGCATTCGACCAGGTGCTCACCGACGTTGCCCTGCACGGTTGCGGCGTCACCTTCGTGCTCGACCGGGCCGGCATCACCGGCGACGACGGCGGCTCGCACAACGGCATGTGGGACATGTCTGTGCTCCAGGTCGTGCCCGGGCTGCGCATCGCCGCACCGCGCGACGGCGCCCGGTTGCGTGAGCTGCTGCGTGAAGCGACCGAGGTCTCGGACGCTCCGACTGTCGTGCGGTTCCCCAAGGGTGCCGTCCTGCCTGACATCGACGCCCTCGACCGGGTCGGTGGCTGTGACGTCCTCGTCCGCGGCGCGACCAACGACGTGCTCCTGATCGCCGTGGGCGCGATGGCACCGGTCGGGGTCGAGGCCGCGGAGCGGCTCGCGGCCCAAGGCATCGGTGTCACGGTCGTCGACCCCCGATGGGTCAAGCCGGTCGACCCGGCGCTGGTCGACGCCGCCCGGTCGTACCGCCTCGTCGTCACCGTCGAGGACAACGTCCGCGTCGGCGGCGTCGGCTCGGCCATCGCTCAGGCGCTCGCCGACGCGCGGATGTCGGTTCCGATGCGCCAGTTCGGCATCCCGCCGCAGTTCCTCGACCACGCCAAGCGGCCCCGCATTCTTGATGCGGTCGGGCTCACCGGTCAGCACATCGCCCGGGAAATCGCGGGCGAGGTGGCCCGGCTCGATGACGAGAGCGACGCCTCGAGCCACGTGCTTCCCTAGCTGCGCGGAGGGGCAGAGTGCCGGACGAGCCGAAGCTCAAGGTCTCCAAGCTGTACGGCGCAGCCCACGTCCGCCGCTATCGCGAGACCGACGGCCAGGAGGGCTACCTCTGGCAGCGCCGCGGCACCACGACGCTGATCCTCACCACGACCGGCCGAGTGACGGGTGAACCCCGCGACAAGGCACTGATCTTCCGCGAGATCGACGGCACCTGCGTCATCGTCGCCTCCAACGGCGGTTCCGATCGCCAACCGCAGTGGTATCTCAACCTGCAGCACAACCCCGAGGTCGTGGTGCAGGTCCTGGCCGAACGGTTCCGCGCCCGAGCCCGCACCGCGAAGGCGAAGGAGCGGGCCAAGCTCTGGCCGCTGATGACCGAGGTCTGGCCTTCTTACGAGCACTACCAGACCAAGACCGACCGCGAGATACCCGTCGTCATCCTCGAACGCCTACCCGGGTAGGCGCTGACGATCCGACAATCCACACCCGCCCACCGTGTGGATTGTCGGATGATCCGCAGCGGTTGCGCGCACCTGGCTCGCGCGGGAGGGTCGGCGTGGAGGTTGCCGAGGCGGGAGGACGTGACCATGGCGGTCTGTGAGGTCTGCGGAAACGACTATTGGATGTCGTTCGAGGTGACAACGGCCGGCAACACCCACGTCTTCGACAGCTTCGAGTGCGCGATCCACCGGCTTGCGCCGGTCTGCGAGCACTGCGGGGTCAAGATCATCGGGCACGGCGTCGAGGCCTCCGGGCACTTCTACTGCTGCGCCCACTGTGCCCACGACGCCGGGCTCGTCGTCTCCGGACAGCTCCGCGACTCCGTCGGCGAGCACCCGGGCGAATCGTGAGCGACAGCGAGTACCCGCCGCCCGCGTCGACGCCGGAGGAGATGCTCGCCGAGGCGCCCGGTGGCGTGCTCCGCACCAAGCCCGTCGAGCAGTCTCTCGCCGATGCCGAGGCGCCCGAGCACCACCTCCGGCGCGACCTGTCGGCGCTGGACCTCATGGTCTTCGGCGTCGGCGTCATCATCGGCACCGGCATCTTCGTCCTGACCGGCCTCGCGGCGAAGAACAACGCCGGGCCCGCCGTGGCGCTCTCGTTCGTGGTTGCTGGCATCGTGTGTGCGCTCGCGGCGATCTGCTATGCCGAGCTTGCGTCGGCGGTGCCCGTTGCAGGCAGCGCCTACACGTTCGCCTACGCGACCCTCGGCGAGCTCGTCGCCTGGATCATCGGCTGGGACCTGCTCCTCGAGCTTGCGCTCGGCGGGGCGGTTGTGGCGGTCGGCTGGTCGCAATACCTCGCGAGCCTGCTCGACACCATGGGCATCACGCTGCCGGAGTCGATTTCCGGCGGCGACGACTCAGTGATCAACCTGCCCGCCGCACTCATCGTCCTCGTGCTGATGTGCATCCTGATCGCCGGCATCAAGCTCTCGGCGCAGTTCAACGCGGTCGTCGTCACGATCAAGATCTTCGTCGTGCTGTTCGTCATCGTGGCCGGGCTGTTCTACGTGCAGCGGGACAACTACTCGCCGTTCATCCCCGACGCGGTGCCGACAGAGGGGGAGTCGGGCGTACACCAGACGCTGCTGGAAGCGATCTTCGGGTTCGTCCCCAGCAACTTCGGGGTCGGCGGCATCTTCACCGCCGCGGCGATCGTGTTCTTTGCGTTCATCGGCTTCGACGTCGTGGCCACGGCTGCCGAAGAGGTCCGCAACCCGCAGCGTGACCTGCCGCGCGGCATTCTTGGGTCGCTCGCGATCTGCACCACGCTGTATGTGGCCGTGTCGCTCGTCGTCGTGGGGATGCAGCACTACACCGAGCTCGACGAGAGTGCGCCCCTTGCCGAGGCGTTCAAGGCGGTCGGCTCGGACTGGGCGGCGACGCTCATCACCGTCGGCGCGCTCGCCGGGCTCACGACCGTGGTGATGATCCTCATCCTCGGTCAGACTCGCGTGCTATTCGCCATGTCCCGTGACGGGCTGCTCCCGCGCGGGCTCTCCGTGGTGCACCCGCGGTTCAGAACGCCGTACCTGCTGACGCTCATCGTCGGGGGAGTCGTCGCGGTGATGGCGGCGCTGATCCCGCTCGAGGAGCTGGCCGAGCTGGTCAACATCGGCACGCTGTTCGCGTTCGTCGTCGTCTCGATCGGCGTGGTCATCCTGCGGCGCACCCGCCCCGACCTGCCGCGCTCGTTCCGCGTGCCGTGGGTGCCGCTGTTGCCCATCCTGTCCGTGCTCGCTTGCATCTATCTGATGCTCAACCTGCCGGTGGAGACCTGGCTGCGGTTCCTCATCTGGATGGTCCTCGGCTTCGTCATCTACTTCCTGTACAGCAAGCAGCACAGCCGGATGGCGTCGCCAAACCGGACGGCTTCTCGTCCGCCGCAGTGATCACGGCCGGTCTCTACGTCGCTGTTGTCGGACCGGGCGACGCGGACGCGGGTGACGTGGAGCGGCGCCACGCTCGGGCAGCCGGGCGGCTCTTGGCGGAGCGCGGCGCCGTCGTCGTGACCGGAGGGCTGGGCGGAGTGATGGCGGCGGCCGCTCAGGGTGTCCAGGACGGCGGCGGGATGGCTGTCGCGCTGCTGCCTGGGTCTGATCGCGCGGCGGCGGACCCCGCGAACAGCATCGCCATCGCGACCGGGTTGGGCGAGCTGCGCAACGCGCTCATCGTGCGGGCCGTCGACGCGGTGCTGTGCATCGGCGGCTCCTGGGGGACATTGTCGGAGGTGGCCCTGGCGGTGCGTACGGGCGTACCCGTTGTGGCTCTTGGTGGCTGGGAGCTGCCGGTCAGCGACGGACTGCGGGTGGTGCAGTCGGTGGAGGAGGCCGTCGAGGCCGTGACCCTTCGGTGATCACGAAGGGTTTGCCCGTGAAAACGGCACCAAAGTCTTCGTGATCAACGGACGGTGCACTCAGGCGTGATCGGCCGCTGCAGGTCAGACGCCCGGGAACGGCTCTGACCAGTGCTCACGCTGCTCGCCAGTTCTTCGAACTTCTCCCCCGCTTCCAACGTCAGACGGCCTGGCGGACCGCAACCTTGCTAGCGTGCTTTGCCATGTCGAACGACCGGCCCAATCTGCGGGCGTCTGACGAGGATCGCAACCGCATCGTAGACACGCTGCGGGTTGCTGCCGGTGACGGCAGACTCAGCGCAGACGAACTTGACTCTCGTCTGGAGATCGCGCTCTCAGCCCAGACGCTCGGCGAACTGGCCGCGCTTGCCGCCGACCTGCCGGTCGCGTCCGCAGCCAAAGACGTAATCGTGGTAAAGCAACACGGCGGCACGTACGTCAAGGAAGGGCGCTGGCTGGTGCCCGAGCGCATCGAGCTTCGCACACAGGAGTGCAAGGTCACCCTCGATTTCACGCGTGCGGTGATCACTTCGAGAGTCCTGCGAATCGACACGAACATGGTGCACGGCAAGCTGTCCATCATCAGCTCACCGGGCATCGTGATCGACACCGACGGGCTCACCCTGACCTACTCCAAGCTCAAGCTCCACTCCAAGAACCCCACGTCCGATACCCGTCTCAGCATCGAGCTCGTCGGCAGCCTTCTACACGCAAAGGTCATCGAGCAGCGGTCGCGACCTTAGCCCGCGCTGCGGCCACCGCTGATCAGCGATCTCCCACAGGTCAGAGCGGGTTTCCGCCTACATGTTGATCATGTGGCCGGCGAGCCCGTGCAGCGCCTCCTTGACCGCCTCGCTGAGGGTCGGGTGGGCGTGCACATTGCGGGCCAGCTCGTGGCTGGTGAGATCCCACAGCTGAGCGAGGGTGAGCTCGGGAAGCAGTTCCGTGACGTCGGGGCCGATGAGGTGGCCGCCGAGGAGCTCGCCGTGCTCGGCGTCGGCGATGAGCTTGACGAAGCCGCCGGTGTCGCCGAGCCCATGCGCCTTGCCGTTGGCGCTGAACGGGAACTTCTGCACGATGATCTCGCGGCCGAGCTCCCTGGCCTGCGCCTCGGTGTAGCCGAACGAGGCCACCTGCGGCTGGCAGTAGGTCGCGCGCGGCATCATCACGTAGTCGAGCTCCATCGTCTCGGAGTTGCCGATCGTCTCCGCCGCCACCATGCCCATCGCCTCGCCGACGTGCGCCAGCATGAGCTTGGCCGTCACGTCGCCGATGGCGTAGATGTGCGGCACGTTGGTGCGCATGCGGCCGTCGATGTCGATGGCGCCGCGATCGGTGAGCTGCACGCCGGCTTTGTCGAGGCCGTAGCCGTCGACCCGCGGCGCGAACCCGATGGCCTGCAGGACCTTGTCGGTCTCGAGCACCTGCTGCTGCCCGTCGCGGGTCACCGTCACCCGCACCTTCTCACCGCTCTCCTCGATGGCCTCGACCCGTGTCGACGTGAGCACCTCGATGCCCGCCTTGCGGAACCGCTTGGCCAGCTCGGCGGAGACCTCGGCGTCCTCTAGGGGCACGACACGGTCGAGAAACTCGACGATGGTGACCTTGACGCCGTAGGAGCTCATCACGTACGCGAACTCCACGCCGATCGCCCCGGCGCCGGCGATGATGACGCTCCCGGGCAGCTCGGAGGTGAGGATCTGCTCCTCGTAGGTCACCACGCGTTCGTTGACGCTCGTGCCGGGCAGCAGTTTCGTCGACGCGCCCACAGCGATGATGCAGTTGTCGAAGGTGATCGACTGGCTGCCGCCGTCGTTGAGGGCGATGTCGAGCGTGTGGTCGTCGGTGAACGTCCCCCACCCGTGGATCTCGTCGATCTTGTTCTTCTTCATGAGGTAGTGGATGCCCTTGACCCGGCCGTCGGCCACCTTGCGGCTGCGCTCGAAAGCGACGTTGTAGTCGACGGAGACGCCGTCGAAGCTGATGCCGAACGTCGCTGCCTCGTGCTGGACCAGGTGTACGAGCTCCGCGTTGCGCAGCAGCGCCTTGGACGGAATGCAGCCGACATTGAGGCACACGCCGCCCCAGTACTTGCTCTCCACGACCGCGACGCGTTGCCCGAGCTGGGCGGCCCGGACGGCGGCGGTGTAGCCACCGGGGCCGGCGCCGAGGACGACGACTCCGTAGTGCTCAGCCATGTCCACGACAGTAGCGGCGACTGTGGAGACGTGCCCGTGCTGCGACGACTGGGTCAGCCGTAGTAGACCTTGGTGTCCTCGAAACGGAACTTCCAGGCGGCAAGCCCGGCGTAGACCAGCCCGAAGGCGATCATCACGAGCGCCGGCACGGCCACCTGGGGCAGCCCGCCACCCTCGAGGATGACGTCGTTGAATCCCTCCATCGCCCAGTAGGTGGGAAGCGCCGGCGCGATCGCCTGCGCCCAGCCGGGCATCAAGGCGATGGGCACCCAGGCACCGCCGAGCATCGCCATGGCCATGCCGCCGACACTGCCGATGGCGTTGAGCTGGTTCATGGTGCGCGACAGCGCGGTGACCAGCATGCCGAACGCGGACAGGGACACCGCCAGCACCACGATGAGCACGACCAGGGCGGCGACCGACCCGCTGATGGTCAGGTCGAACAACGGCCCGCCCAGCAGGAACAGCAGCCCAAGCTGCACGATGGTCACGACAACCGTGGGCGTGATCTTGCCGACCATGATGTCGGCGGCCGTGGCCGGGCTGGCCCGCAGCCGGTCCCACGTCCCCCACCCGTGGTCGCGGAAGAACGTGAAGCCGGCGTAGCCGACGCCGAAGGCCGCAAAGGCAACGGCCATGCCGGGGATGGCGAACTCGGACCCGTTGGCGCCCGAATAGCCCTCGGCGTTGAGTGCGCCGGCGAACAGCTCACGGGTAAGCGCCACGAGGACCAGCGGGATCACGATCACGAAAATGACCGTGCTCGGGTCGGTCAGCATGACCCGGAACTCGTGCTTGATGATGCTGCCGCTAACTCGCGGGGACATTGGAGTCCTCCTGATCGGAGTCGGCTGCGGCGTCTGTTTCTGAGTAGCGACGGCCAGTGAGCGCCAGGTAGACCGCTTCGAGGCTCGGCCTGACGATCTCGACCGACGCCAGGCGGCCTGGCGCGATCTGCGGCACGACCTCGGCGATGGTGGCGGCCGCATCGCGGGTCGGCAGCCGCAGTCGGTCTCCGTCGACGCTCGGTCGGCCGGCGAGGCTCTCGGCGCTGTCGAGGTCGAGCGCGTCGACCGGACCGTCGAAGATTAGCTCGACAACAGCGACCGCATGCGCGGCGATGAGCGCACCCACCTCGTCGCGGGCGATGACCTGCCCGCGATCGAGGATGACCACTGTTGAGTCCAGCGTCTCGACCTCGGCGAGATAGTGGGTCGAGTAGAGGACGGATGAGCCCTTGGCGGCCAGCTGCCGGACGAGTTCGAGGATGTGGCCGCGGGTCTCGACGTCGGCACCGGTGGTCGCCTCGTCGAGCAGCAACAGGTCGGGCTCGTGAAGCAGCGCGATGGCGGTGTGCACGCGCCGCTTCTGGCCGCCTGACAGCGAGCCGCCCTGTCGGTCGAGCAGGTCCGTGATGTCGAGCGCCTGGGCCACCTCGTCGATGCGTTGCTTGAGCCGGCTGCCGCGCAGCCCGGAGAGCTCACCGAACAACGCGAGGTTGTTGCGTACGGAGACCACGGGGTAGAGGCCGAGGTCCTGCGGTGCCAGTCCGATGCGTCGGCGCACCTCGGCGGTGCGGCTCAGCGCGTCGAGCCCGTCGATCTCGACGATGCCCGCGTCGGCCTTGCGCAGCCCCGCCACGATCGACACGAGCGTCGTCTTGCCCGCGCCGTTGGGCCCGAGCAGTGCCACGATCTCGCCGCGCGTGACGTGCAGGTCGACGCCCTGGAGCGCGACGACGTCTCCATAGGACTTGCGGAGTCCTTCGATGCGAAGCACGCACTCATGATGGCGCCCGCGGCCGACAGAACACACGCGGGTTTCGCGGTGAGCGTGTGGGCAATGAGGCGCGCCCTTCCACCCATCACCAGGTTTGCCCCCGCACCACCAGGGCTAGAGGCCTGGCGGTGCGAGGGCAACCATGCTTAACGTGGTCATTCCGGGCGCCGCGTTACACGGGCAGCGTGGCGATGCCCTTCGGCAGGAAGCGCCGGCCGGTGACGCGCTCGGAGATGCCAGTGCGGTCGAGGTAGGGGGTGATGCCGCCGAGATGGAACGGCCAGCCGGCACCGAGCAGCATGCACAGGTCGATGTCCTGCGGCTCGGCGACGACGCCCTCATCGAGCATCAGCCGGATCTCCAAGGCCAGGGACTCCAGTGCGCGGTCGCGCACCTGTTCGCTGGTCTGCGGGGTGTTGCCGAAGCTCAACAGCGCTTTGGTCTCGTCGTCGATGTAGGGCTTGCCATCGGCTCCGAACGACCAGATGCCGGGCTTGCCGGCGGCGACGAGTCGGCGCATGTTCTCCGAGACGCCGTAACGCTCGGGGAACGACTCGTGCAGCGACTCCGACACGTGCAGCGCCACCGCGGGGCCGACGAGCTGGGTCAGCATGAACGGCGTCATGGGCAGGCCCAGCGGCGCGAGTGCGCCGTCCGCCACGTCCGCCGGGGTCCCCTCGTCGAACGCGGCGGTGATCTCGCCCATGAACTTCAGCAGCAGCCGGTTGACCACGAACGCCGTGGCGTCCTTGACGAGCACGCACGACTTCTTCAGCTGCTTGCCGACGGCGAACGCCGTGGCGAGCGTGGCGTCGTCCGTCTGTTCAGCGCGCACGATCTCCAGCAGCGGCAGCACCGCCACCGGGTTGAAGAAGTGGAAGCCGACGACCCGCTCAGGGTGCGCCAGTTCGGCGGCCATCTCGGTGACCGACAGCGACGAGGTGTTGGTCGCGATCAGGCACGACGCGGAGAGCACCGCCTCCAATTCAAGAAGCACCTGCTTCTTGACCTTCATCTCCTCGAAGACGGCCTCGATCACGAAGTCGGCATCGGCGAACGCGGCCTTGTCGGTGGTGCCCGTGACAAGCGCCTTGACGCGGTTTGCGCCGTCGGGGGAGATGCGGCGCTTGCCGAGCAGCTTGTCGACCTCGGCGTGTACGTAGGCCACGCCCTTGTCGACGCGCTCCTGGTCGAGGTCGGTCATGACTACCGGGACCTTGAGCTGGCGCGCGAACAGCAGCGCCAGCTGTGAGGCCATCAGGCCGGCACCGACGACGCCGACCTTGGTGATGGGTCGGGCGAGGGCGGGGTCGGGAGCGCCGGCCGGCTTCTTGGCACGCCGCTGGACGAGGTCGAATGCGTAGAGCGACGCCCGAAGCTCTTCACCCATCACCAGGTCGGAGAGCGCTTCGTCCTCGGCCGCGAACGCGCTGTCACGGTCGGCCGTCCGGGCCGCAGCGATCAGGTCGAGCGCGCGGTAGGGCGCGGGCGCTGCGCCCTTGACCTTGGCATCGGCGATGGCTCGACCCTTCGCCACCGCGGCGGTCCAGGTGTCCTCGGCGCGGTCGATCTCCGGGCGCTCGACGGTCACCGCACCGGTGAGCACCTGTGCCGCCCAGAGCAGCGACTGCTCGAGGAAGTCGGCACCGTCGAAAATCGCGTCGGCGATGCCGAGCTCGTGGGCCTGCTTGCCCGTCATCATGCGGTTCTGGTTGAGCGCGTTGTCGATGATGACCTGGACGGCCTTCTCCGGCCCGACCAGGTTGGGCAGCAGGTAGGCGCCGCCCCACCCGGGCACCAGCCCCAGGAAGCACTCGGGCAGCGCGAGCGCCGGCGCGGCCGCCGACACCGTGCGGTAGGTGGAGTTGAGCGCGATCTCCAGCCCGCCGCCGAGCGCGAGGCCGTTGACGAACGCGAAGGCCGGCACCGGCCCCTCGCCGAGGCGCCGGAGCACGGCGTGCCCCTGGCGGGCGATGGCCAGGATCTGGTCGCGCTCCTGCACCACGCCCATGCCCTTGAGATCGGCGCCCGCGGCGAGGATGAAGGGCTTGCCGGTGATGCCGATCGCCACGACGCCCGGCGTCTCGTAGGCCGTGGTGATCGCCGCGTCGAGCTCGGCCAGGGTGGCCGGCCCGAGCGTGTTGGGCTTGGTGTGGTCGAACCCGTTGTCGAGCGTGATGAGGGCCAGGGTGCCGGCCCCCAGCGGAAGCTCGACGGGTCGGACGTAGGAGTGGGTGACCCGCTCAGCGAACGTCTCGGTCATCAGGTTGCGTTCTCCTCGTCGTCGCTGTGGTGCGGGTTCTCCCAGATGACCGTGCCACCCATGCCCAGACCGATGCACATCGTCGTGATGCCGTAGCGCACCTCGGGGTGGTCCTCGAACTGCCGGGCAAGCTGCGTCATCAGACGTACGCCGCTGGACGCGAGCGGGTGGCCGACCGCGATGGCGCCGCCGTACGGGTTGACGCGCGAGTCGTCGTCGGCGATCCCGAAGTAGTCGAGGAACGCCAGCACCTGCACAGCGAACGCCTCGTTGATCTCGAAAAGACCGATGTCGCCGATGGTGAGGTGCGCCTTGGCGAGTGCTTTTTCCGTTGCGGGGACCGGGCCGACGCCCATGACCTCTGGCTCGACGCCGGCAAAGGCGTACGAGACAAGTCGCATCTTGGCGGGCAGCCCGGCGTCGCGCGCAATGTCCTCCGCCGCGAGCAACGAGACGGTGGCGCCGTCGTTGAGGCCCGCGGCGTTGCCCGCGGTGACTCGGCCGTGCGGGCGGAACGGCGTGCGCAGGGCGGCAAGCGCCTCGACCGTGGTGCCCGGGCGGGGCGGCTCGTCGGCGGTCGCGAGGCCCCAGCCGTGCTCACCGGAGCGGATGGCTACTGGCACGAGGTCGGGCTGGATCTTGCCGTCGGCGATCGCCTTGGCGTACCTGGCCTGGCTGGCCGCGGCGTAGGCGTCGGCGCGATCCTTGGTCAGGTGCGGGAACCGGTCGTGCAGGTTCTCTGCGGTCTGCCCCATGACCAGCGCCGAGGTGTCGACGAGCCGCTCGGACAGGAACCGCGGGTTGGGGTCGATGCCCTCGCCCATCGGGTGCCGCCCCATGTGCTCGACACCGCCGGCGAGGACGACGTCGTAGGCGCCGAAGGCGATGCCTCCGGCGGTCGTGGTCACGGCGGTCATCGCGCCCGCACACATGCGGTCGATGGCGAAGCCGGGCACGCTCTTGGGGAGCCCGGCCAGGATCGCGGCGCTGCGGCCGATGGTCAGCCCCTGGTCGCCGGTCTGCGTGGTCGCGGCGATGGCGACGTCGTCGATGCGCTCGGGGGCGATGCCGGGGTTGCGCCGCAGGATCTCGCGGATGCACTTGACGATCAGGTCGTCGGCTCGAGTCTCGGCGTAGAGGCCGTTGGGACCGGCCTTGCCAAAGGGGGTACGGACGCCGTCGACGAAGACGACGTCACGGAGGGCGCGTGGCACGGGTACCGGCCTCCTCGCGGGGCTACGGGCGGAAGCGAACAGATCCGATGCTACTCACGAGTAACAAGGAACGTGAAGGGGCGTGGCTCAGAGGGTACGCAGGGCCTCCCGCCGGGACAGCGGGGACAGGTCCTCGTGACCGGCCACGAAGTCACGTACCCAATCGGGATCGGTCTTGGCGTGCTCGCGCAGCGCCCATCCGATCGCCTTGCGGATGAAGAAGTCGCGGTCGCCGAGGTTGGCCTCGATCGCGAAGGTCAGCAGGTCGAGATCGGTGGCAGCCTTCGACCCGATCTGGCAGATGATCGCCGTGCGGCGCCGCCAGAGGTCGGCGTCCTCGGCCCAGGCCCGCATGACCGGGGTCACCGCGCCAGGTGCTGCCCGCAGGATCGGACCGATGCGCCGGGTGGCCACCTCGTCGACGAGGTCCCACCACGCGCCGGTGACGACCATCTCGTCGTAGATCGGCAGCGCGTCCGGATCCTGCCACTGGCGTGCCGGAGGGGTCTCGGTGAGCGCCAAGGCCGCATAGCGCTCCTCCCGGAACTCCGCCTCCCGCCACAGCGCGAGCACGGTCGCCTCGTAGCCGGCCCGGTCGGCGGGTGGCCGGGCGGCGAAGAGCGGCGTGAGCAGGCGAGTGCGTGCCGGCTTCTGCACGCCACGGAACGGCATCGCCGACTTCATGTAGGCCTGCATGGGGCCTGCCTTCGCCGGATCGGCGGCCGCCGCGAGTGCCGCCCGTACGGCGTCGACCAGCTCACGATCCACGTGATCCACGGCGCGCAGCGTACGGGTTGTGGTCTGACAGCAGACTCTCGATAGCCTGGCCAGCACGATGCGGCGCTCGTTCGACCTTCTCGTGCTTGGTGCCGGCCCGGCAGGGCTGGCGGCCGCATGGCGCGCCGCGCGGCGCGGCTTCTCCGTCGGGGTGCTGGAGCGCACCGACCATGTCGGCGGGATGGCGGCCTCCTTTGACGTTGCCGGCATCCGGGTCGACCAGGGCAGCCAGCGGTTGCAGCCGACGACACCGCCGCACGTGCTCGCCGACCTGCGCGACCTGCTGGGCGACGACCTGCAGACCCGCATGCGCAACGGCCGACTGCGCATCGGGTCGCACTGGGTCGAGCTGCCGATGCGGCCGGCCAACCTCGTCCGTGACCTCCCGACCGGGCTCGCGGCGTCCATGGTCAAGGACTCGGCGACCCGTTCGTTGCGGCGCGGGCGCGCGGAGACCTACGCCGAGGACATGCGCAACCACTTCGGTTCGGCCGCCTACGACGCGGTGTACGGACCGCTTGCGGAAAAGCTGTGGGGTCTGCCGGGCGAGGCGATCTCCGCCGAGCAGGCGAGGGTTCGCGCCAACATCGGCGGGCTGACCAGTCTCGCCGGACGAGCCATCCACCGGCGTGACGCCAAGCGCTACGGCAGGTCCTTCCTCTACCCGCGCCGCGGCTTCGGGCAGCTCTCTGAGGCGCTCGCCGGCGCGGCGGTCAAGGAGGGCGCGACGATCGCGTTCGACTCCGAGGTCGCGCGCGTGCAGGTCTTCGAGGACCACCTGATCGTGACGACGCAGGACGGCGACACCTTCGAGGGGTCGCTTGCCTTCTCCACACTGCCGTTGCCGATGCTCGCCCGGATGGCACGCCCGGCGCCGTCTCTCGCTCAGCTCGAGTCCGCCGGGAGGCTGCGGTTTCGTTCGCTCGTGCTGGTCTATCTCGAACACCTGGGTGGGCGCTGGACTCCATACGACGCGCACCACCTGCCGAGCCGCGTGACGCCGGTCTTCCGGCTTTCGGAGCCGACCAACTACCGAAGCAACCCCGACGACCCGGTCGACCGCAGCGTGGTGTGCGCCGAGATCCCGTGCACCATGACCGACGATGTGTGGGGGATGTCCGACGAGGCGCTGGCCGACCTGGTGGAGGAGGGACTGGCGCAGTCGGGGCTTCCGCGGGTGCTGCGCGGTGTGGTTGCCACGCGGCGGGTGGCCAACGCCTACCCGGTCTATGCCCTCGGCTTCGAGGACCAGCTCGAAGGCATCGACCGCTGGGCGCGCGACTTGCGCCGGGTCGTCACGCTTGGCCGGCACGGCATCTTCGCCCAGGCCAACACCGAGCACGCGCTGGTCATGGCGTACGACGCCATCGAGGCGATGCGCCCGGATGCGTCGATCGACAGGTATGCGTGGACGGCGGCCCGCGAGCGCTTCCGCACGCACGTGGTTCGCGACTGACCGTCAGATCTCGATCGCCCCGGTGACGGCGTCGGTGGTCAGCCGGATCTGCCACTCCCGCGCCCCGTGGCTGCGCATGACCTGCGCGACCTGCTCGGGCGTGCCCGGCTCCGGTGGATCCCACATGATGCGGCGAAGGGTCTCGGGGGCGAGCAGGTTCTCCACCGGCACGCGATGGTCCTCGGAGAGGGCGTTGACCGCGGCACGCGCGGCCGCCAGCCGGGCCGCGGCCGCCGGATCGCGGTCGGCCCACGCCCGCGCGGGCGGCGGGCCGTCGTATCGCGGGCTGTGCGCAGGCAGCTCGTCCTCCGGCAGCTGCATCGAGTCGCTGATCACCTGCATCCACAGCGGCAGGTCACGCCGGGCCCCGCGCGCCCTGAACGACGGCAGCGCGGAGATCGACTCGGCGTTGCGCGGCATCTCCAGGGCAGCCTCGACGATCGCTGCGTCAGAGACCACGCGGCTGGGGGAGACGTCGCGCTGCCGGGCGAGCTCGTCACGCGCGAGCCAGAGCGCGCGGACGACGGCGAGCCCGCGCCGGGTACGGACCCGGTGCATGCCGGATGTCCGGCGCCATGGGTCGCTCCGGGGCGCCGGGGCGGGCGCCCCCGCAAAATGCGCGAACTCTTCGAGCGCCCACGGGAGCTTGCCCTGGTCCCGCAGCTCCGTCTCGAGCGCGTCGCGCAGCTCTATGAGCAGCTCCACGTCTAGGGCCGCGTAGCGCAGCCACGGCTCCGGCAGCGGCCGCGTCGACCAGTCGACGGCCGAGTGGCCCTTCTCGAGGGCGTATCCCAACACCGCCTCGGTGAGGGCACCCAACCCGACACGGGGGTACGAGAGGAGCCGCCCGGCGAGCTCGGTGTCGAACAGCCGGCTCGGGACCAACCCGATGTCCGCCAGGCAGGGCAGGTCCTGATGCGCGGCATGCAGGACCCACTCCGCGTCGGCGATGACCTCGCCGAGCCCGGACAGGTCGGGGCAGGCCACCGGGTCGATCAGCGCGCTGCCTGGGCCGCGGCGGCGCAGCTGGACGAGGAAGGCGCGATGCCCGTAGCGGTAGCCGGAGGCGCGCTCCGCGTCAACGGCGACCGGGCCGGTGCCGTCGGCGTACGCCTCGATGGTGCGGAACAGGCCGTCGGAGTCGGTGATCACCTCGGGCAGCCCGTCGCGCGGCTCGAGCAGGGGTCGTGCCTTAGGTGGCTCCGCCTGCTCTGCGTCGGTCATCGGCTCCGCGGTGCGGGCAGCGACACCACACCCTCGGGCAGCGGCGGGATGCCGGCGACCATGCACAGCACATCGGCCCATGCCTCGACGTGCACGCCGATCGCCGCGGACGTCGGTGTCCAACTGGCCCGGATCTCGATCTCGGCCTCGGCGACCTCGCCGGCGATCGCGCCGAACGACTCGGAGGCCACCCTCGTCACGGTGCCACTCGGCGCGACGAACTGCGCATCATGGTTCGCGAGGGCCTCGGTCAACCATGACCAGCCGACCGCCCCGAGCATGGGGTCGGCGCCCATCTCCGGGTCAAGCTGTGCGCGGACGTAGGACACCAGCCGGAACGTGCCGTGCCAGGGCGGCGGGCCCGCGGGGTTGTGCAGGAGGACCAGCCGGCCGGTGGCCAGGTCGTCGCCGTCGAAGGTGACGTCTGCCGTGATCGCCGCGGCGAACGGGGCGAGTCGCTGCGGAGCCGGCGCCTCCGCGACTACGACCTCAGGGCGCAGCCGCGCGGCCCGCATCGCCCGCACTGCAAGGTCGAACTCCTCCGGACGGGCCGCCGTGCGGTCCGCGCCGTGCTTCGCTGCCACACCCCGAGCCTACGTCGATCATGGAGGGCCGGCGCGGAGGCGCGCCCGTGGCCGGGATCGGGGGCGTGGGAGACTGCAGGGCGTGAGCACCATCGCCGACTCGCCGTTCCTGCGCGCCTGTCGGCGCGAGACCGTTCCGCACACGCCGTTGTGGTTCATGCGTCAGGCTGGACGGTCGCTGCCGGAGTACCGCAAGATCCGCGAGGGTGTCAGCATGCTCGAGTCGTGCATGCGTCCCGACATGGTCGTCGAGATCACCATGCAGCCCGTACGCCGGTACGGAGTCGACGCGGCCATCCTCTTCTCCGACATCGTGCTGCCGCTCAAGGCCATCGGGATGCCGCTGGACATCGTGCCCGGCGTCGGCCCGGTGGTCGATCGGCCGATTCGTGCCGAGGCCGACCTCGGCATGCTGCGCGACCTCACGCCTGACGACGTCCCGTACATCACCGATGCGGTCGCCACTCTCACCGCAGAGCTCGGCCAGATTCCCCTGATCGGCTTTGCAGGCGCCCCGTTCACGCTCGCCTCCTACCTCATCGAGGGTGGGCCGTCGCGACACCATGAGCGGACCAAGGCCTTGATGCACGGCGATCCTGAGCTGTGGCACGAGCTGCTCGACCGACTGGCCGCGATCTCGGCCGCGTTCCTGCGCGTGCAGGTCGAGGCCGGTGCCAGCGCCGTGCAGCTGTTCGACTCGTGGGCCGGGACCCTGTCGGCGGGCGACTACGCGCGCTATGTCCTGCCTCATTCGACCCATGTGCTCGCGGCCGTGTCGAACCTGGGCGTGCCGCGCATCCACTTCGGCGTCGGCACGGGGGAGTTCCTGCACCTCATGGGCACGGCAGGGGCCGACGTCGTCGGGGTCGACTGGCGGATCCCGCTCGACGAGGCTGTTCGGCGGGTAGGCCCCGGGAGGGCGTTGCAGGGCAACCTCGACCCGTCTGTGCTCGGCGCACCATGGCCCGTCGTCGCGCAGGAAGTGCGGCGGGTGCTGGTCGAGGGCAGCGCAGCACCGGGGCATGTGTTCAACCTCGGGCACGGCGTGCTGCCGAGCACCGACCCCGATGTGCTGGCCCGCGTGGTCGAGCTGGTGCATGAGGAGAGCGCCCGCTAAGGCCCGCGCCGCACGCCGACGCAAACGCCGCATGGATCGCGTCGAGCACGACCTCAGCGACGAGCAGTGGGTCGCACTCCGAGCTGCCTGGGGTGGGTGTGCCTACTGCGGCGCGATCAACGAGCCGCTGCAGCGCGACTGCGTGCTCGCTCTCTCCCGCGGCGGCCGATACACGCTCGACAATGTCGTGCCAGCTTGCCGCTCGTGCAACACCAGCAAGTGCAACGACGAGGTCACCGGCTGGCTCCGGCGAAAGCGGCTCGACGAGCGCGCTTTCCTGTTGCGCCACCTCGAGCTGCGGGCGGCGCTCGGGCTGCAGTTCAGGGTGGAACCGGAGATGCAGCCTGGGGCTGATCATCTGGCAACTCGTGTAACCCGTGGGTAGTGATCTCGCCACTGCCCGTGCTGGTTGGGTGCTGTCCCTCGGGGTGAGCCCTACATTGGGGCGAACTGCTTTCGCAGCCGCCGCCCCCGGGGTCGCTGCCTCGACGGCTGGGGGGCCGATGAGTGACGCGACTCACGCGTAGGACGGAGGGCGCGGCTGCGAGCCAGCTCGGCCGTGTGTTGGTCGTGGCTTTCTTGGTCGCCAACACGCTCGCCGTTGGCATGTTGCTGCGCGACAGCCGAAGTCTCCGCGATGACCTGGCAAGGGCCCGTGCCGACCTGGTAGCCGTGGACAGCGAACTGCACCAGGTGGACGAGGGCATCAGTGGGGTCAGTGAACGGCTGGCCGATCTATCCGCCCATCCGGCACCGTCGCCGCCTGGTACGGCCGGGACCGCCCAAGCGGCTGGCCGGTCGGTTGTTGCGGTGCATTGCCGCGAGGGCCAAGGATCGGGGTTCGTGGTCCGCGGGGCACCTCAGCCGGGCCACCACAGTGTGATCTTGACCAGCTATCGCGTGGTTGAGGCGTGCACGCGCGTGGGTGGTCCGCCACCGCTGATCTCACAGGGCGGCTCGCCTCTGAAGACGATGCTGTGGGCCTGGGACGCCGCCGACAACTTTGCGTTGCTGTACGTCGACGCTCACCTCCCCGCCGTGCAGCCGGCTCCACCCGCCGAGGTCGGCGACGCGGTCGTCGTCGTCGGAGTCCCGGCCGGCCGGGGTACCAAGCTCACCTCGGGAGTGGTCTCGGTTGTCGCGCAGGGGTCGTACGAAACAACGGTCCCGATCGGCCCGGGGCTCGCTGGTGGTCCGTTGCTGGATGGCGCGGGGCGGGTGCTCGGCATTGCCACACCGACCGCAGAAGGCGGCAGTGACGCGACCAGGCTCAGCGTCACAGCAGTACGGTCCGGTCAAGACCGGCCACCTTCAACGCGCCGCTGACAGCACGCAGCTCAGTCGGCTGATGCCGGCGCCTGTCCGGCCAAGGTCACGAATGGGACAGCGTTCTGCAACAGTCGGCACATGCGCACCGCCCGTCGCCCGCACGTTGTCGTTGTCGGCGGCGGCATCAGCGGTCTCGCGGCCGCATTCTTCGTACGGCAAGCAGCGCCGCAGGTCGATGTCACCGTTCTCGAGGGCTCGCCGCAGATCGGGGGCAAGCTCCGCATCGGCACCATCGCCGGCCTGCAGCGTCGACGTCGGCGCTGAGGCCATGCTCGCCCGACGACCCGAAGCCGTCGGGCTCGCCCGAGAGACCGGGCTCGAGCCGGATCTCGTCTCACCGGCCACGACCCAGGCGTCGATCTGGAGCGGCGGCAGGCTCGTACCCCTTCCCGCCGGGACCGTGATGGGCGTGCCGACCGACGTTGCGGCGCTGGACGAGTCGGAGTTGTTCGCGCCCGCCGAGTTGACGGCTGTCAAGCGTGAGCCGACCGAGCCCGGCCTCCCGCTGACCCATGACGTCGCCATCGGCGAGCTCGTCACCCGCCGGCTCGGCGACGCGGTCACCGACAGGCTTGTCGAGCCGTTGCTCGGTGGCGTGTACGCCGGCCATGCGGACCAGCTCTCGCTTGACGCGACGGTGCCCGCGCTCGGCGCGGCCCTGCGCCGCGAGACCAGCCTGCTGGCCGCGGCACGAGCAGCCGCGCGAAGCCCCGATGCCGGGGACACTCCCGTCTTCGCCGGCATTGTCGGCGGTGTCGGACGGCTGCCCCATGCGGTGGCCAGAGCCGCAGGCGCCGACGTTCGTACGCATGCCATGGTCAGGGCGGTCACGCAGCTCGCCGACCAGACCTGGGCACTCACGGTCGGACCGACCGCGGCCGAGGAGACGATCCATGCCGACGCGCTGATCGTCGCGGTGCCGGCCCGGCCCGCGACCCGCCTACTCGCGGCGGTTTCGCCGGACGCCGCCGATGCGCTCGCTGACATTGACTACGCCAGCGTCGGGATCGTGACGCTCGCCTACCGTGCGCAGCACGTACGGGATCGTCTGCTTGGCTCCGGCTTCCTGGTGCCACCGGGCGAAGGGCGCCTCGTCAAGGCCGCGACGTTCTCGTCGCTCAAGTGGGGCTGGCTCGCCGACCGATCGCCCAACATCGTTGTGCTGCGTGGGTCGATCGGCAGGGCCGGATCCGTCGACGACCTGCAGCGCGACGACGCCGACCTGGTTGCTGCTGTCGCCGGCGACATCGCAGCCGCCACCGGCATCGACCGCGACCCCATAGACGGCGTCGTCACGCGTTGGGGCGGCGCCTTGCCGCAGTACGCCGTTGGCCATCTCGACCGGATCTCCACCGTCCGCGCCGCCGTCGCCAAGCACCCGACGCTCGCGGTGTGCGGCGCTGCCTATGACGGCGTGGGCATCCCGGCCTGCATAGCGACCGCCCAATCGGCCGCGACCCACGTCGTCTCGGGACTGCATGCGAGTGGGATCATGACCGCATGACCGAAGCCGCCAAGCCGAGGGCCCGCGACCTCAACAAGGTCATCCGCTACACGATGTGGTCGGTCTTCCGGCTGCGGACGCCGCTCGCCGACGGCGACCGCGCCGCCATGGTCGCCGAGGCGGACGAGCTCTTCGCTCAGCTGGCGGCCAAGGACGTCGTCGTGCGCGGCACCTACGACGTGGCGGGCCTGCGCGCCGATGCCGACGTCATGGTCTGGTGGCACGCATCGACCAGTGACGACCTGCAAGACGCCTACCACCGGCTGCGGCGCACATCGTTCGGCGGCCACCTCGAACCGGTCTGGTCGCAGCTGGCACTCCATCGGCCTGCGGAGTTCAACAAGAGCCACGTCCCGGCGTTCCTCGCTGAGGAGGAGCCGCGCGCCTACGTCTGCGTCTACCCGTTTGTGCGGTCGTACGAGTGGTACCTGCTGCCCGACGAGGAGCGCCGCGCGATGCTGGCCGAGCACGGCATGATGGCCCGCGACTACCCGGACGTCCGAGCCAACACGGTGTCGTCGTTCGCCCTTGGCGACTATGAGTGGATGCTCGCGTTCGAGGCTGACGAGCTGCACCGCATCGTTGACCTCATGCGGCACCTGCGTGGGTCTTCCGCCCGCAGCCATGTACGCGAAGAGGTCCCCTTCTACACCGGTCGCCGGGTCGGCATGCGCGACCTCGTCGGAATGCTGCCGTAGATGGGCTTCCGCGAGAAGCTGCGCGCGGTCTTCGGCAAAGCCGAGGAAGAGCTCCCGGTCGTCGAGCCGACTGTCGACCGGGTGGCCCGCCGGGCGCAGCTCGACCGTTTGGAGGCCGCGCTGCGGACCATGGTCCGGGCGATGGCTTCGGACGGCACGTTGATGGGCAACCCCGGGTGGCGCGGACGGGTTGAGGACTACCGCTGGGCGGCCAACGAGACTGCGGCCGTGGCTCGGACCGAGTTCAGCCGGGCCGACATCCTCGATCTCGCCAATCAGATCTCGCCGCTCTACACCCCGGGTGGTGCGGTGCCGGGGGAGTACGCGGTGTACGAGACGGAGCAGGCACGGCTGCTCGAGGCCGTTGAGGATCTGCGCCGGCCGTTGCCGTCCGAGGAGGAAGCCGCGCCCTAGTGCTTGTGGGCGTACAGGCGCAGCACGGGCACCCCGAGTCGTCGCCGCGCGCGCGAAGCGAGGTCGACGCGCAACGCCTCGGTGACGACATGCGGCCGGGCAAGGACAACCAGCTCGTCGAGGGTGGAGGTCGTCGACAGCTCGCCGAGCCTCACCAGCAGGTTGCGTGGCGTGACCTCGCCGTCGGCGGGCACATTCTTGGCCCGCAGCGTGTCGACGACCTGGCCCATGACCTTCTCGGCATCCTCGTGGGCGACCTCGACCGGGTCGCGCTGGTGGCGCTCGACCGCGTGCCGGTCGACGAGTCCCCGGTCCATCGCGTAGTCCTCGATCACCGCCTCGATCGCCCCTGCGGTGACGTGCTCCGGCACGACGACCAGCACGTGCACGTCGTCGATGTCGGCGAGCATCTCCAGCACCTGATCAGCGTCGGCGGGCGAGATTGCCCGCTCGACCGCGAGCACGACGTTGTAGGTCATGTCTCGATGGTGGCCCCTGGAAGCCCTCCCGGCTAGCCGTCCGCCGGCTCGAGCTCGAGCGAGACCCCGTTGATGCAAAAGCGCTGGTCGGTGGGCGTGCTGTAACCCTCGCCTTCGAACACGTGGCCTAGGTGCGAGCCGCACCGGGCGCAGCGCGCCTCGATGCGGTCCATGCCGTGCGAGCGGTCGCGCAGCAGCTCCACCCGGTCCGTCCGCCAGCGGCGTGTAGAACGCCGGCCATCCGCAGTGCGCGTCGAACTTGTGCTCACTGCGGAACAGCTCGTTGCCGCAGGCGCGGCAGCGGTAGACCCCGACGGTCTCATCGGTCTCGTACGACGACGAGAACGGTCGCTCGGTCCCAGCCTCGCGCAGAACGTGGAATTCCTGCGGTGAGAGCTCGGCGCGCCACTCGTCCTCGGTCTTCTCCACCTCGTAGCTCATGTGTCGACGCTAGTACGGTGCGAGGCATGGCCGCTGCGAAGAGTGAGGCTGTCGAGCTGGATGTCCGGGGACGCATGGTCAAGGTCACCAACCCAGACAAGGTCTACTTCGCGGAGCGCGGCCTCACCAAGCTCGACATCGTGCAGTACTTCCTCTCCGTCGGCGACGGCGTCCTGGGGGCCCTTCGCGATCGCCCGACGACGCTGGAGCGCTGGCCGGCTGGGGTGTTCGAGGGCGCCAAGCTGTCGACGCGGCAGGACAACAAGGGCGACGCCTTCTACCAGAAACGGGTGCCCAAGTTCGCCCCCGAGTGGGTGGAGACGGCACAGATCGCCTTCCCGAGCGGACGGACTGCCGATGAGGTCTGCCCCTCGGAGCTGGCCGTGATCGCATGGGCGGCCAACCTCGGCACGCTGACGTTCCACCCATGGCCGGTCCGCCGGCCACTCGTGGATCGGCCAGACCAGCTGCGCATCGACCTCGACCCGCAGCCGGGCACGGGCTTCGCAGACGCGGCCCGCGTCGCGCCCGAGGTGCGGGCGATCCTGCAGGAGCTGGGCATGGACGGCTTCCCGAAGACCTCGGGTGGACGCGGCGTTCACGTGTACGTGCCCATCGAGCCGCGCTGGGATTTCATCGAGGCGCGGCGCGCGGTCATCGCGCTCGGTCGGGAAGTCGCCCGCCGGCTGCCCGATCTCGTCACCGTGAACTGGTGGAAGGAGGAGCGCGGAGAGCGCGTGTTCATCGACTTCAACCAGATGGCCCGCGACCGTACGATCCGGTCCGCCTATTCCGTACGGCCCATCGCGCGCGCCACGGTCTCCGCGCCGCTGCGCTGGGACGAGCTGGACTCGGTCGAGCCGGAGGACTTCGACGTCCTCAGCATGCCGGCCCGCTACGCCGAGGTCGGCGACCTCCACGCGGGGGTGGCGGAGACTGCGTATTCGCTGGAGCCCTTGCTGGAGATGGTCGCCCGCGACGAGCGCGACCATGAGCTGGGCGACATGCCCTACCCGCCGGAATACCCCAAGATGCCCGGCGAGCCAATGAGGGTGCAGCCATCCCGCGCGAAGCGTTCACCTGCGTAAACGCGTCAACACGCTCCGCGAAACGTACAGCGCATGGCTCACTCACCGGATAACCTCCCGCCATGACTGACCCGCTGCTGAGCGACCTCGCCGCCTCCTGGCGCCTCGATCTGCGCGCCGAGCGCAAGTCCGAGCGCACGATCGTCATCTACGGCCAGGCCCTGCGGTTCTTCACCGCGTGGCTGACCGTCCACGATCGGCCGGCCACCCTGGCCAGCTTCAACCGGCACACGGTGCGGGCCTGGCTGGCACATCTGGGCGAGGAGCGCGGGCTGGCCGCGTCGACGGTCAAGACCCGGTTCCTCGGTCTGCACGCGTTCGGCAGTTGGCTGGTCCGTGAGGAGGAGCTGGTCAAGCATCCGATGGCCGGGTTGCGCCCACCGGTACCTGAGGAGGCGCCGGTGCCGGTGCTGAGCGATGACGAGCTTGAGCGGCTGGTGAAGGTGTGCATCGGCAAGGACTTCGCGTCACGGCGCGACGAGGCGATGATGCGGCTGTTCCTCGACACGGGGTGCCGGATCTCGGAGATGGCCCGCCTCGACGTCGACGATCTCGACCTTGAGCACATGACGGTGCACGTGCTCGGCAAGGGTGCCCGGCCGCGGGTCATTCCGTTCGGCGCGCGCACCGCCCGCGCGTTGGACCGATACTTGCGGATGCGCGGTCAGCATCGGCACGCGTCATCGCCGGGTCTGTGGCTCTCCCAGCGTGGCCGCTATCGCGCGGACGGCATCGACGCCCTGATCCGGGTGCGTGCCGCGCAGGCCGGCATCGCCGACATGCATGCCCACCGGTTCCGGCACACCCTCGCGCATGTGTGGCTGGTCAACGGCGGCCAGGAGCACGACCTGATGCGCATCACCGGGTGGCGCAGCCGGGAGATGCTCGCCAGGTATGCCGCGTCGACCGCCACGGAGCGTGCTCACGCCGCGCACCGGCGTCTGGCGTTGGGCGACCGCATATGAGCACCCTCGGCGACGATCTGTTCCAGGCGCTGCTCGTCGCCAGGCCGACGTTCACCGCGCGATGCAGTCGGGAACGGGAGCGTCATCTGCTGGTCGAGGTCATCAGACATGACGGCCGCCTGTTCACCCGGGCCAAGGTCGCCTACACGTGGCGCGACGCGATCATCGAGAACGGCGCTGCCGCCGAGCTTCCGCCGTTCAGGCAGCCACGCGGAGCGCTCCAGGTGACCGAGATCGACATGGTGGGCGGACCGGACACGGTTCCCGCCGCCTGCCGATGCCGCACTTGGTCGGTGTCGGTGGCGTGGCTGCTTGACCAAGTTGTTGCCCATGAACATCACGGGATCTGGCGACCACCTTCCAACAGGTAGCGCATCGTTCTACACTCGGCCCAAGTCCGCGGCCGTAGCCGCACCCTGAGGAAGCCGGCACCCTCGCGCCCGCGGCCGTAGCCGCATCACTTCCGGATCGGCATCCGGGTAGTCCACTCGACGACTGGACCCCGCATGGCTGCCAAGGATCCGAACGCGCGACGCCTCATCGCCAGCATGGGCGCAAACGCGCTCTACGCCGCCGGCGCCGACCCGGTGTTACAGACCGAGGCTGCGCGCGCGGGTCAGCAGCGCAGGTTCGAGCGCCTCGTCGACCCCGACGGTGTCCTCGACCCTGTCGAGCGTGCCCGCCGCGCCGAGTACGCCCGCAAACTGCACATGCAGCGGATGGCGCTCAAGAGTGTCCAGGCCCGCAAGGCCCGCAAGCAACAGGCCGACCCGGCCGCCTAGTCCCCACGTCCCCAGGCGTGGCGACGGGCGGCCCGCTGACCGCCCGCCGTCGCGACCTACCCCGACCAAGGGAATGAAGTCGTGACCACTATCGCACCCGAACCCGACGACCGCGACGACCTCGAATATAGATCAGCCTTCCGCGACCACGAGCTGGCCCGTCTCAGGAGGGCGCTGCGGCGAGGGCAGCGCCGCCCCTCCGCCGGCTTCCCGTGCGGCTTCTGCGGCTCCATGGACATCGCGACGAGGGACAACACACCGTCGCGCGGCGAGCTCGGCTGCGGACACAACGCGTGCCCGTGGGCCTACCAGACGGGCGGTGCCGCATGAATGTGGACGACGTTCGTCAGATGCCGACGCCGAGCATCCGGGGCGTCATCGACGCCGAGGCACTGCTGCTGGCTCACCGGGAGGGAGACAGGCACGGTTACGAGTCGCTCCTGCGCGACATGTTCGACGACGAGGACGCGCAGAGCCGCTTTCACGTCGCGTTGATGTGCCTGATGCCGTTCGCCGCGCAGGCGTCGGTCCCGCCGACCTCCTGGCTGCGGTCGTCTTTGCTCGAACTGCAGACCGAGCTCGCGCGCCGCGAGGACGGTGCCGCCTGATGTGGCACGAGACCAATGACTACGAATTCTTCTTCTACGCGCCGAGTCTGGCCGCGGCTGAGGGACTGGCCGGGGACCTGCAGGCGGCCGGGCTGATGGTGCCGGATCCGCCGAGCGTCGACGAATCGCCGTGGACGGTGACCGCTCACGGCAGGTGGGACCCCGACCGCGACCCGGCCGAGCTGATGGCGCTGTGGGACGGGCTTGTCGAGCTGCACGACGGTATGGGCTCCCACCGGTCGCAGGCACCCAACGATCACGAGTTCTGGTTCGGCGCGCGTGACGAGGCGGCCGCCGAGGCGTTGGCCGGCGATCTGCAGGAAGCCGGCCTCGTGGTGCCGGATCCGCCGAAACTCGATGCGACCCCGTGGTGCGTGCGCGCATACGGCACCTGGGACCGTGACCGCGAACCGCGCCAGCGTATGGCCCTGTGGTTCGACCTCGCCCGCCGGCACGGCGGCCGGTTCGACGGTGGGCAGTCCACGTACGTGTGGGTCGACGGCGGGGACGGTGCGGCGCATGAGTGACGACCTCGAGCAGATCCGCCACGAGCTCACCCTGCTACGGCACGCCCACGACGAGGCCCGCGCCGAAACCCGCGCCGGCATCGCCGGGCTACAGGCCGAGATCCGGGAGCAGTTCAACCGGCTCGCCGACGCGATCGGCGACCTGCGCAGCGACCTCGGCTACCACCTGCAGACCCACGACCTCGGAGACGGCGGCGACGAGTGAACGACATCCCAATGGATTACAGCCGGGACCATCCCAAGTCGTACGACCCGTTCATCGAGGGCGAGCCGCCCGACGACATCGCCGCCGTGGAGTGGGTCGACCCAAACGACGACGACGAGGCCGACCGGGCAGCAGCACGCGAAGACCCGCCCGACGACGAGCGCCGGCCAGACACGACGAACATCGTCGACGACGCACTCCTCGCCTGGTGGATGCAACGCATTCGGGCGCAGCGCGAGGCGCAGCGCCTGCTCGACGACGAGACGGTCAACCTCGACGCGATTCCGCCGCCGCGCACACTCCGCGAGTCCATCGAGCACCCACCACCGGGCGAGCCCGTGCGGATCGAAACGCTCACCGTCGTCGCCGGGCGAACCACCATCGTCGGCGCCCGCAAAGTCGGTAAGACCACGTTCCTGGGCAACCTGCTCCGGGCGCTGCTGACCGGCCTCGACTTCCTCGGCCGCTACCCGGTGCGCACCTCGGTCGCCGCCGTCTTCGTCCTCAACTACGAGATGCACGAACGGCAGTTCACCGCCTGGCTCACCGCGCAGGGCCTCGACGAGTACGGCGACCGGCTGCACGTCTGGCACCTGCGTGGGCATCCCAACCCGCTGCGCACCGCCAAGGGGCGGGCGATGGTCGCGGCCGCGCTCGCCGACGTGGGTGCGGGCGCCCTGGTCGTCGACACGTTCGGCCGCGCGTTCTACGGGCAGAGCCAGTCCGACGCCGCCGACGTCGCACGGTTCCTCGCCGAGCTCGACGAGATCGCCGGCCGCGATCGGGACGTGTACCTGACCGTGCACGCCGGCTGGGTGGGTGAGCGCTCGCGCGGCTCGTCGGCGCTCGAGGACTGGCCGGACACGATCCTCACCCTCGCCGACGACGACGGTATCCGATACCTGTCGGCCATCGGCCGCGACGTCGACGAGGTCACAGGCAGCCACTGTCGTACGACCCGTCGACCCGGCTGCTGTCCGTCGACCCCACGCGCCCGCCGCGGTCGGTGGCGAAAGCCGAGCGGCGCAACGCCGACAGGCGCGCCGACGATGAGCGCAAGGCGGCGGCGACGCTGCAGGCACGCAACGCGCTGCTGCTCGACGTGCTCGCCATCATCGCCCGCAGTCCCGGTGTCGGCGTCAACGACCTGTGCCGGCTGGCGCCGCGCAACGCAGACGGGACGATGCCGCACCGCTCCCGGGTCGCGGACGCGCTCGGCCACGCCGGGGCGTTCGGGCTCGTCGAGGTCGGGCTCGGGCCGCGGGGCAAGCATCCGCACACGATCACCGACGCCGGGCTGGCCGCGATCGAGGCCGGCCAGATCCCCTTACCGGTTCGAGCGATTCCCAGTGATTCCACCCGCCTCGCCAGTATCACTGCGTACTAGTACTGGTTCTGGTTCACGGTTTCCCTACTTGTAGGAACCTGAACCAGTACTAGTGAACCGGTCACTCGTCGGTGCGTCAGTTGCCCGAAACAAGACCGTCGCCGGGGCACCGCATGAATGAGCAGAAGGCGGCCGCCGCCGCCGCCGCCGTCGACCAGGCCCTCATCAACCCGGCCACCCGGGAGGCGATCGCCCGCTATCAGACCGAGCTCGCCGCCGGATCGCCGGCCTTCCGTGCGCTTCTCGACCAGACCCGCGCCGCCGCCGACGACGCCCTCGACTTCATGCGCTACGCCGCCGCCTTCGAGGGTGGCACCGTCGTCCAGCAGCGCCCCGAGGACGTCGCCGACTGCATGCGGCTCGGCGCGATCGTGACCGTCGCCGCTGGCTTGCCGACGCCATCCGCACCTGCATGCACTCACCGACCCCGCAGCACCCGCAGCCGGTGTTCGCCGTCGCCTGGCGCCCCGGGCTCATCGCGTGCGCACTGTGCCCGCACCTGCTGCACGTCGGGATGGGCACCCGCGCCGGCCGCACCTGCGACCTGTGCGGCCGCGTCGTCGACGGTCTACCCGACGACCCGATCTATCCGATGACACTGGCGTTCGGGCTGCTGCTCTACCGCGCCGGGTTCTGCACGGCGTGCCGCCCGTTACCACCGTCCATACAGAGCCCAGGGTGATCGTGCGGGTAGGGGGGCGCCCTCGTGACGGGTCGGCGGCGGCCGTGACCCCTGCCAGCACGGCGCACACCGCCGCGAAACAGGACCGATTGTCGGACGCAACAGACGAGAGGACACGTCCATGATGACCACCCAGGTCCTCGTGCAATCGCTGCTCGACTCACCCGACGACGTCGTGTCGCGGGAGGTCCTGCGGGCGCAGCTGGGCAGAGGACGCGTGCGGACGCCGGGCTGACCCAGTACCTGAACAAGCAGCGGCGCGCCAGCGGCGCCCGGATCAACGTGCAGACCCGCAAGTTCCAGGACGCGCTGCGCGCCCAGCGTGCCGGCGCCATCCGCCACACCGAGACGCACGTGCACATCGTGCGGCGCGACATCTTGACGCAGTGGCTACAGGAACGTCAGTAGGAGGACACGTCCGTGACCCACCCGACCACCACACTCATCACCTGCTGCGGCGACCCGGCACCGATCGACGTCGGCATGGTCCCGCTCATCGCCGCCCTCTGTCCCGCGGCGTGCATACCTGTAACGGCTGCTGCCAAGGGGAGCCCGGCAGGAACGGGCTGGATCAGCTTTCCCGACATCGGCGAGGCCGACAAATTCGGTGCTCTCGTCATGTCCGGTGGCGCACCACCCAATCTCGTCGCCGGCGCCAGCTCCGTCGCAAACTGGGATGATCCCGAGGCGCTGTGGAACAGCCCCGCCGACTGGTTGCCACCTGCATGGTCGTGGTCGTTCGGGACCCCTCGCGGAATGGTCCGGTTCCCGTTGATGACCCGCTGCTGGATCCAGCTCCGACTCCCCCAACGACCAGCTCGGCCGGGTCGCCGAATGGGTTACCGCTGCACCCGCCGACGCTCTCCTCCACGGTCTGCCGGACCGCCCCGACGACGTCCCCGTGTTCGAGCTAGCGGGGACACAGGTCACCGAGGCCGAGGTCCGCGCCTATGAGCGCTTCCGCGATCAGCAGCTCGCCGAACGGTGAGGGTCGCATGAAGGATCACCGTTACGTGTGCGACTGGTGCGGCCAACCCATGCTGCCCAGCCGAGCACGCTACTGCTCCGTGCTGTGCCGAGCGGCCGCACGCAACGCGCAGCGATCTATCGAGAAGCCATCCACCGAGAGGACACTCAACCCATGAGACTCCGCCACGGACCCCCAATGCCGTTCACACTCGGCGCCCACCCCACCCACCGGGCGGACACCTCCCCGTCCCCGACCGGCGTCGCCCCCGGCGTCGCCGCCCTACGAGCACGCTTCGACCAGCTCGACGAACAACACCGAGCCCCGATCCGCACCATGCTCGCCCGGCGACTCCCCAAGCAGAGGACACGCTGATGCGCCTGCCAAACGTACGCGGACGCGACACCACCGACGAGCCGGCCGAGCTCGACGACGAGGTCCCCGAACAGTTACGGCCCTACTTCAACCAGACCACCGGGCTTCCCCGCCGGGAACGTCAACGCATCCAAGCCGACGGCGGCCTCGTCACCGTGCACCCCGTCCACCCGGCCCGCATGCCAGGCCCACGCGACGAGCTACGACCACCCGAGACCATCACCGTCGACGAGTACGAGTTTCAGGTGCGGCTCCAACAGGCAGAGGCCCTTCGCCGCGACCACGCGCACCAACAGGTCATGCCGCCGGCCTGGTCGTCTGCGACCTGTGCGGCGCCCGGACGCCTGGTGGCAGCACCGGCGCCCTGACCGTCGACGGCCGCGAGCTGCGGCTGTGCGGCGACGGGTGCTTTCCGCTGGTGCGTGGCGAGGTCCAGCGCCGCCGATGGCAGACGAGGATCGACGAGCTGCTCGCCCCACCCGCCGAGCCCACCGACTAGCCCTCGACCCATCGTCGGGATGTTGGGCATCATCATGGGCGTCATGACCACGACCGAGCAGTTCACCGACCGGCGCTGCGCCCTCGACGGGTGCGACAAGCCGATCCCACCCGGCCCGTCCGGGAAGGTCTCCCCGGCCCGGCTCTACTGCTCGGAGGCTTGCGCGCGCAAAGCCTCCCGCCTCATCGGCCGCGACCCGAACACCCGCATCGGCCGGCCCGCCCACGACACGCCGCGACCTGGCCGCTACCGGCGAGGGCCCCCGAACAGCTGGGCGCGCCACGGTGGGACCCCGACGACGGCCGCCCCTGGTGGGAGCGGCAGGCCTGCTGGCTGGCGCGTCGCGGCCACCACAACGAGGCCGCCGGCATGCTCCGCCTCATCGCCACCAAGGGGGACACCCCCGCACCGGCAGCACGCACCCTCAGCGAGCTGGATCAGGCCGGACTCACCCTGCACCTCGACCCGTTCACCTGGCGCACGCCCCCGCCGACGAAGGCTGGGCCGTCCTCGACGGATCCGCGTACAGCTTCGAGGAGCGCCGCGCCTGGTGGGCCCGGACCTTCGACCGGGACGCGTCGGAATACCCGCCGAGGCCGCGCACCCGGAAACCCACGGCGGGTTTCTGACACCTGTCCGGCTGCTTCCAGAAGGCTCCACGGGTTTCCGACTCGATCCGTCCATGATCGTCGGTGCCGCCAGCCTTCTGAGCGATATCGGGCGCGGAAGCAGGGGGTTCTGCTTCGGCCCCGTGGAGGAAACGGGTCGGGTCGCTAACCCGAATCTCCTAAATTCCTTTCGCGTCGGTCGCCGAGGGGGACGCCGGCCCGAGGTAGCCCACCGGCCAGCCATTCGCGGTAGCGGCGGCGTTGGTTCCAGCAGCGGTTGGCAGGGGGTTCTGCTTCGGCCCCGTGGAGGAAAAACGGGTCGGGTCGCTAACCCGAATTTCCTAAATTCCTTTCGCGTCGGTCGCCGAGGGGGACGCCGGCCCGAGGTAGCCCACCGGCCAGCCATTCGCGGTAGCGGCGGCGTTGGTCCCAGTAGCGGTTGGTGCAGCAGGCGCGTGTGGTGGTGTTGGGTTGTCCGCACCACAGGCATGGTCGTGGTGGTTTGTTCGTGGTGCCGGGGTGTTGTTTGCCGTCGAGTCCGTGCACGGTGGGTGGTCCGGTGCCGCGGCCGAGTGCCCGGTAGATGGTGACGGTGTGGAGTCCGAACAGGTCAGCGATCGCAGCGAGTGACCAGCCTTCGCCGCGTAGCGTCCTGGCTTTGTCGAGGTCGGCGGGGGTCACGGATCCGATGGTGGCGTGACCTCAATCCGAGGTCGATAGGTCGTCCCGTGGGGTGCCGTTGTCTCGAAGTCTGCGGCGGACCCACAGTCCGTACACCGGGTACGTGTGGTCGCCGTACCCGGCTACCTCGACCCGACCAGTGAACGTCTCTACCTCGCCCTCGGCCTCAAGCGTGCGGATCGCGCGGCGGATGGACTCGCGCACGGCCGCGCTGACTGGTTGGTGTAGCTCGTAGGTGAAGGCGAGGTCGGTGAGGCTCGTCCAGTCATCGTTGGCGTCGTCGAGCTGCCACAGCTGGTCCATGACGTGTTGCTGGGCGCGTCCCCAGCCGCGGCTCATGGAGCCTCTGCGCTAAGTGTTGGGCTTTGCTCGTGTTACGAGGCTGCGCTAAGTGTTGGACTTGTCGAGGGCGCGGTCTGGACTCCGGGGACGGGTGGCACCGCGAGCACCGCGTTCACCAGATTCTCGCTAGGCACCGCCACATAGCGCGCGGTCGTCGCTGGGGAGGCGTGGCCGAGGAGCTCCTGCACCGCCCGCAGGTCGAACGCCCCCGCATACGCCTTCGAGGCCGAACCGATGGCGCAGCGAGTGCGCCGTGTGGTCCGACCGAGCAGCCGGGACAGGCGGGCGGTGACGTTGCCCACCGACATGTGCCCGTCACGATTGCCAGGGAACAGGAAACCGTCGTGAATCCCGCGGGCATCGAGGTACCCGCGGATCTCTTTAAGGAGAACCGGGTGCACCGGGATGAGCCGCTGCCGGCCGCCCTTGCCGGTGACCCGGAATCCGTCGTCGGTGATGTCCTCCACGCTCAGGAGGCGATCTCCCCGGCGCGGAGCCCGGCGAGGGCGCCGAGCAGGATCATCAGCCGGTCACGCTCGGGCCGGGGTCGCTGCGACAGCCGTGTCGCGCGCTGGATGGCGTCACGAATCACGAGCTCGGGGCCGGCTTGGGCACTGCGGCCGGCACTCGTACGCCAGGGATGCGCGCGGTCGGGTCGGTCGGCAGCCTGCCGGTCTCGTGCGCCCACCGGAATACGACGACGATGCTCGCCCTGGCCCCTTTGCGGGTTTCGGGTTGCCAGGCCGGGTTGGCCAGCCACGAGGTGATGTGGTCGCGGTCGACATCGACGGGGTCGACGCCCGTCGCGCGGGCGAACGCTAGGACGCCGAGGCGTCGCTGCCGGATGGTGGACTCTCGGCGGCCGGCCGCCCTCGCTGCGAGGTCCACTCGTCGAGCAGGGTCTGCCAGAGACTAGCAACTTTGATCTTCGCACTTGTACGAAGATTTTCTGGCTCGCCTAGACGAGGGTCGGGGACGACGGTGAGACGTCGGGTGGGAACGTTGTCCACGGGCCGTGCTCCTGCCAGTTCAGGGTGGGCGGTCGAGGCCCGGCCGCTCGTTAGCCGCGAGGGGTCGGGCCGCGCTGTCGACAGTACGTGGAGATCGGGCCAGTAACCCGGGGATGCAGCGAAATCCGACAGCCGAGTCGGATTTTCCGCGAAACCCGAGATGGAGATCGACATCTCGCCGGGCAACCCGCCCGATTGCGCTCGCCAGGCTTCCGCGTAATCGCAGGTCAGCGCATCGTTTCCGCGTGAGGCACCCCCAAGATGCCCGGCGAGCCCAAACGCGTCCAGCCCTCCCGCGACACCGACCGCCACCTCAAGGAGGCCGAAGACGCCTGAGGCGTCAAGGTGTCCGCCAGATCTGCAGCCGGTTGGTCTCGGCGGGCGTACTCGCTTCCCGCTCGTCGACCCGGATCAGCTGGTAGCCCAGCCGACGGGGCACGGCCGCGCTCCGCGTGTTGGCCTCATCGCAATGAATCTCGACGTGCGTGACGTCCGCGAGCGCGAGGCCCGCTCCGGTCAGCACCTTGGCGGCCGCCGTCGCATAGCCCTGACCCGTCGCGTCGGTCCGGACCCAGTAGCCGATCTCGATCCCGCCCTCGCCGATGCGTCGGTGCAGGGCGATCACGCCAACCACCCGGTCCGTGGTCGCCTCGACCATGACGAACTCGTACGTCGATCCGCTCTCCCACGCGGCCATGGTCTCCGCGGCGCGTGCGCGCTGAGCCGCGGGATCGGCCGCAACCGGTCCCGCCCAAGGCATCCAGGCGATGAGCGCGGGAAGGCTGTCCCCAACGGCGGCGGCAACGGCATCCGCATCTGCTGTGGTCGTGCGGCGCAGCAGCAGCGGCCCGGCGTCGATGAGTTCCGGCGGGCGATCTGGCCTCATGCACCCACAGTGTGTCAGCCCGCGGCGGGCGCCTTCTCCTTGTAGGCCAGCAGGTGGACGCACGGGATGTCGAGCCGCTTCTTGGCCTTGCTCGTCCAGTCGATGTGCAGCAGCTGCGACACCAGGTGCGGGCGGGTCAGGATCACGACCTCGCTCGCGCCCTTCTGCTCGACGAGGTGCTCGAGCCGCTCCAGCGGGTCACCGGCAGTGACCTCGCCGTCGACGTGCTCGGCGACCGAACGCAGCGCCGCCACTGAGGTTTCAAGAGCCTGCTTGCTGGCCTGGCGCACCTCCTCACGGATGCGCTCGAGGTCCTGCTCGCCCAGGTATAGCGCGGACGTCCCGAGCACCTCGCTCGCCGCGAGCGACCCGATGGTCGCCTCGACGCGGGCCGCGGCGTCCTCGACGGGGATGAGCAGGTGGTAGCGGGTTGGCTGGTCGGCTCCGTCGTACCGCGTGACGATCTGCTTCGCGTCGGCCGCTGTCAGCGGCTGCTCGATGAGGACTACGACGTTGCGCATGGCACACCTCCGTCGGTCCGGATGGCTCAATGTTGACCCATCCGGGGGTGGCCGAAAAGTACCTGGCCAACGGTTTCCAGGAAAGTCCTGGCGAGATCACGTCTATGTGACAGGGCGTCGAGGCATGAGACTGGGGTCATGCAGCTGCCCGTGATGCCCCCTGTGTCGCCGATGCTGGCCAAGTCGGTCTCCGAGATCCCCGACGTCGGGCACGTTGAGCCGAAATGGGACGGTTTCCGGACCATCATCTTCCGGGACGGCGACGAGATCGAGCTCGGCAGCCGCAACGAGCGACCCATGACCCGCTACTTTCCGGAGGTTGTCGAGGCGGTGAAGGCCAACCTCCCCGAGCGGTCGGTGGTGGACGGCGAGATCGTGGTCGTGCGGGGCGACCGGCTCGACTTCGACACTCTGCAGCAGCGCATCCACCCCGCGGCGTCGCGGGTCAACCTGCTCGCCAAGGAGACGCCCGCGTCGTTCATCGCCTTCGACCTGCTGGCGATCGGCGACGAGTCGCTCATGTCGACGCCCTTCGGTGATCGGCGACGCCGCCTGGAGGACGCGCTATCCGGCGTTCATGCGCCTGTCCACCTGACCCCGGCGACAGCCGACCTTGTGGTGGGTCGCGAGTGGTTCGAGCTCTTCGAGGGCGCCGGGCTCGACGGTGTGGTGGCCAAGCCGGTCGACAGCCTCTACACGCCGGACAAGCGCACGATGTTCAAGATCAAGCACGAGCGTACGGCGGACTGTGTCGTCGCCGGGTTCCGCTGGCACAAGAGCGGCCAGGTGATCGGGTCCCTGCTCCTCGGCCTCTACGCCGACGACGGGAGGTTGCAGCACGTCGGTGTGTCGGCCTCGTTTCCCATGAAGCGCCGCGCCGAGCTCGTCGAGGAGCTCGCGCCGCTACGGATGGACGACCCGACCGGGCATCCATGGGAGGAGTGGGCCGTCGCCGAGGCGCACGAGGGCGGCCGGCTGCCGGGCGCGGTTTCGCGATGGAACGCGAAGAAGGACCTGTCGTGGCTGCCGCTGCGGCCCGAGCTTGTCGTGGAGGTCGCCTACGACCACATGGAGGGCGACCGGTTCCGGCACACCGCGCAGTTTCGGCGGTGGCGTCCCGATCGCGACCCGGCATCCTGCACCTACGAGCAGCTCGATGAGCCGGTGCATTTCGATCTGGCAAGGGTGCTCGCCGCAGGCGAGGTTGTCGCTCAGCCCGATGCCTGAGTAGCCAGCCGGTATCGCGCGAATAGCGTTCCCGCGTCCTCGAGCAGCTGGACCAGCTCGACCGGGCGGGTGGCTTCCCACGGCGCACCCTCGACGATGCGCCCGTGCCCACCACCGGCAAGCAGCGGGCTGATCGTGAGGCAGAGCTCGTCGACGACGCCGGCCGCGATCCAGTCCGCAAGCAGGGTCGGCCCACCCTCGAGCAGGACCCGATGCCAGCCGCGCGCCCGCAGGGCGCTGAGGGCTTCATGCGGTTCCACCGCGTGGTCACCGGCGACGACGATGTCAGCGACCTTGGCGAGCGCGCGCAGCCGACCATGGTCGGTCGCAGCGGCAGTGAGTACCACCGTGCGCTCGGGACCGGTGAACAGCCTCGACGCGGGGTCCAGGTCGAGGCTTCGTGACACGACGACGATCGGTGGCGCTGGACGCTGACCGGCCGCCGACCGTCGCTCTACGAACTCGGGCAGCGGGTGCGCCGGCCCGTACCCCTCGGCGCGCACGGTGCCCGCTCCGGCCACCACGGCGTCGGCGAGCCCGCGCAGGATCGAGAAGACCAGCCGGTCGGACTTCGTATTGATCGACCCCGATCGGCCGTCGGGTCCCTTGGCAGCCCCGTCGACGGTCGCGACCATGTTGGCGCGCAGCCAGGAGTCCTCCACTCCGATGGCGGGGTAGGCGTACGCCGCGATCAGCGCCTCGCGATCGAGGGAGTCAACTGGGTCGGGAAACAGGCGGCGCACAAGCCGATCCCACCATTTGCGTACCCTGACGCGCATGCCCAGCCGCCTCGTCGACCGACATCCTCAGGTGCCGGCCGACCGGCTCCTGGCCGAGCTGGTGCCGCCGCCACACTTCGCGGCGGAGCGTTTCGAGACGTACGTGCCTGATCCCGCGCAGCCGTCCCAACGCCACGCGGTCGAGGTGCTGCGTGGCTTTGCCGACCGGCTTGACGCGACAACACGCTCTCGGAAGGGATGGTTCCATCGCGGCCGCAACGCTCTGTCCGTGGGTCCTGCGGGCATCTATCTCGATGGCGGGTTCGGGGTCGGCAAGACACACCTGCTGGCGTCGCTGTGGCAGGTTGCGCCCCAGCCGAAGGCGTTCGGCACGTTCGTCGAGCTGACGAACCTCGTCGGCGCGCTCGGCTTCGCCGCGACAGTGGAGGCACTCGCCGGGCATCGCCTGCTGTGCATCGACGAGTTCGAGCTCGACGACCCCGGCGACACCGTACTCATGTCGTCGCTACTCGGTCGGCTTGTCGAGCGTGGCGTGCGGCTTGCGGTCACCTCCAACACATTGCCCGGTCGGCTCGGCGAGGGTCGGTTCGCGGCGGAGGACTTCCTGCGCGAGATCCAGAACCTGTCGGCGCACTTCGAGGTCGTACGGATCGACGGCGACGACTACCGGCACCGCGGGCTGCCGCCGGCGCCGGACCCGTACGACGACGCGACGCTTCGGCACCTCGCGGAGACCGCCGGGGACGGCGTGACACTCGATGACTTCGCGGACCTGCTCGGCCATCTGGCTCGCGTGCATCCGTCGCGCTACGGGCCGCTCCTCGACGGCGTCGGTGTGGTGCACCTGTCGGGAGTGAGCCCGGTCAGCGACCAGAGCGTTGCGCTACGACTGGTGGTGCTTGCCGACCGGCTCTACGACCGGGACATCCCGGTGCGATCGAGTGGCGTCCCGCTGGACGGGCTGTTCACACCCGAGATGATGGCTGGTGGCTACCGCAAGAAGTACTTGCGGGCCACCAGCCGTCTCACCAGCCTGGCTCGCGCCGTCGTGTGACCGACCGGCGGTTTAGTGGTGGTCTGTCCCCTCGGGCGGAGGTTGTGGTGGAGTCCCCAGTCCGCCACCTGGACGCCCATCTCCGCTCCGCGCGGTGTCTGCGAACCGGAAGTGGATCCCCAACCACACCCGCGCGTCCACCACATCCTGGCGCAGGTCCTGCCCGGAGTCGTAGGGGCGTGTGACGCCCGGGACCGCGGTCGAGGTGAGGGTCAGGTTCAGGTGCTGGGTGCCGAGGACCTCTTGCAGCGCCTGGCGTGAAGGCGCCGGTGACGCCGGAGTACCCGCTGACGTAGTCCGGGTAGGGGGGCGTCGCGAACATCGGCGCCCAGGTTGTGTCCGGGGACGTGGCGGGGTTGCCGTCGGTGTCGGCCAGATGTATCGCTGTGATAGGGCGCCAGAAGCCGTACAAGAACTTCGCGTGCCACACGGAGATGACGGCGTCGGCGATGCTCATGTCGACCGCGGCGAACATGCGTGCTGCCTCGACGATGTCCATCTGTCGCAGGGTCACCTGGGCCTCGCATCGCCGGTTGTACTGGACGATTCGGGTTGCCCGAGAAGAACGTCGCGATGTCCGTCTGCTCCTGCGTTCGTGCCACCGATCCCTTCGACCCCCAGACACTTGACCTCCTCGAAGTCCTTGGCGTATTCGGCCGACGTCATTGCCGGCGGTGGCCCTGGCTCGCCGAACTGGGCGCCGTTGCGGACGATTAAGGGATCAACCGCTCCCAGCCAAGGGGCGGTGAAGGGCGCGAATGCGGTTGGCGTCGGCCGCCACACGCCGGGCGCCGCCGGCGTCGTCGAACGTGATGGCCGCGTTGCGCCCGTCATCGGCGCGCTGCGCGATCAGCGTGTCGGCGGCGAGCTCACCGAACGCGATGCCGCGCGTCTTGGCTTCGCCGTCGGGGATCTTCGCCAGACGATGCGGCGTACGCCGTGTCGAGGCCGGGATCCTGCGAGTCCGGCGAGTAGGTCACCAGCACCTTGTGCGCGGCTGCCACCGCCGCCGCCTCGCTGGACGTCTCGCCCTTGGCCTTCTCGTGGAAGTTGTACGGCTTGTAGCCACCTTCGATGCCGACGACGGCGTTGTAGACGGCCGCCTGTACGAATGCCTGGTAAAGGAAGTCCTCCGGCGCCGGCGTGGCCGTGTTTGCGGCCAGAGTGGTCACGGCGATCGCGTTCCACTCCGTAACGAACGCGGGGTCGCCGGACGGCTCGCTCTTATCGCCGGCGATGCTGGGGCCGTCGCGGCCAGTGACGTCAGCAGGACGCCTGCCGCACCCGCCGCAACCCAGCGGCGGCGGGCTTAGCGACGTAGACCGGATGATGGGACAGGACTCTGTGGGATTGTGCGCACTTCGGGGCCCCCCGCCTCGATGGGCACCGATGGTTCTGCGTCGGTGCCGAGTGCCTGCAGCGTTCACGACCGCGCGCGGCATGGCAACTAGGCGCGAGAAAACATAGGCGCGCGGTGTGCAGGTGACTGCGGGGAGTAACAAATGGCAGCCTCGCCGCTCGAATCCTTTCGGCGCGCCTTGCCGTAATACCTCCGGCACGTGTCGCGGACGCGACCCGATCGGACGCGTCCGGCTGGGTTGATTCGGGAGGTGCTCGATGCGTAAGTCGGGAACGGCATTCGCAGGGTCGGCGGCTCTTCTCATCGCGGCAGTGGCAACACCGGTGGCGTCGGGAGCACCGCCCACGCCAGGCGTCACGGAACTGATCAGCGTGAGCAGCGCAGACGTGCAGGGCGACCACAACAGCAACCGACCTTCCATGAGTGCCAATGGGCGCTTCGTGGCCTTCGACTCGCTGGCGACCAACCTCGTACCCGAGGACACCAACGAGATCAACGACGTCTTCGTCCGCGACCGGCTCACCGGTTTGACCGAGATCGTGAGCGTGTCCAGCCGCGGGCGGCAGGGGTCCGAGACGAGCTTCGGGCCGTCCATCAGTGGCGACGGCCGGTTCGTAGCCTTCACGTCCATCGCGCCCAATCTGGTGAAGGGCGACACCAACGGCCAGATCGACGTGTTCGTTCATGACCGGGCTACCGGTGCCACCGAGCGGGTCAGTGTTGCAAGCGATGGAACGGAGGGTGACGCCGACTCGCAGAACCCGCAGATCAGCCGCGACGGCAGGTTCGTCGTGTTCGAGTCGTTCGCCGAGAACCTGGTGCCGGACGTCGACCCGGGCATCGACTTCGGCCGGGATCTGTTCGTGCACGACCGGCTCACCGGTGTGACCGAGCGGATCAGCGTGGGCGCCGACGCGGGGACGGAGGCCGACGGTGAGTCGTTCGATGGCGTCCTCTCGCGCCGACGGGCGGTTCGTCTACTTCGCGTCGTTCGCGGACAACATGGTCGTGGGCGACGTCGACAACGACGACGTCGATGCCTACCTGTTCGACCGGCAGACCGGCACGATGGAGTCGATCACAGCCGGCCGGGGCGCCGAGCAGGTCCTGGTCAATGCTGTGCCAGGTGGCATCAGCGGTGACGGCCGGTTCCTGACGTACACGGCTTCCAACATCGGCTTTGTCACGCCTGACACCAACGGCTTCCTCGAGGATGCGTGGCTTGTCGACCGTGCGACTGGTGAGCACGTGCTCGTGGGTGTCAACGACGCCGGCGAGCAGGGCGATGACAGCACGTTCGCCTTTGGCGTGAGCGACGACGGCAACTTCGTCGCGCTGGAATCACGGGCGACCAACTTCGGCGGTCCGGCGGTGGCCGACGAGCATCTTCTTGCGTGACCGCGCCGCCGGTGTGACGCGGATCGTGAGCGTTGCAACCGACGGGACCAACGGCGATGCCCCGAGCCGCGAGCCGTGGCTCACGCCGGATGCGCGGCAGGTCGCATTCGAGTCGAACTCCTCGACGTTCGTCCCGGAGACACAGGACTTCCTCGCGGACGACGTGTTCGTACGAGACACACGACGGGCGGACGTGAGCGTGACGATGGTCGACTCGCCCGATCCGGTCCCGACAAGGCAGACGCTCACCTACACGGTGACCGTCCACAATGCCGGACCGGACTCGGCAACCGACGTCACGTTGGTTGACTCGCTGCCGGACGGGAACTTCGAGAATCGTGACGACGACGCAGGGGACCTGCGTGCACAAGGCAACGGCGCACACTGTGACCTGCGACCTCGGGTCGATCGCGGCGGGTGGCGACGCCACCGTCACGATCTCGATCCGTGCGCCACGCGCCAGGGATGGTTGACAACACGGCTGACGTGGAGGCCAACGAGCCTGACCCGAACCTGGCCAACAACTCGGCGACTGAGACGACGACTGTGCAGCCGCGCTAGCCGCGGTGGGAGACTTTCGGGCATGGCTCATGTCGCCGCGGAGGACCGCTATGACTCGATGACCTACCGCCGCTGCGGGCGCAGTGGGCTCAAGCTGCCGGCGATATCGCTCGGGTTGTGGCACAACTTCGGCGACGACAAGCCGCTGGAGACGCAGCGCGCCATCCTGCGGCGGGCGTTCGACCGGGGTGTCACGCACTTCGACCTGGCCAACAACTACGGTCCGCCGTACGGCTCGGCGGAGCGGAACTTCGGCGAGCACTTCCGAGCCGACTTCCGGCCCTATCGTGACGAGCTGGTGATCTCCACCAAGGCTGGCTACGACATGTGGCCCGGGCCGTACGGCGAGTGGGGGAGTCGCAAGTATCTGCTGGCGAGCCTCGACCAGTCGCTGTCACGCATGGGGCTCGACTATGTCGACATCTTCTACTCGCACCGCTTCGACCCCGAGACGCCGCTCGAGGAGACCATGGGTGCGCTGGACGCTGCGGTGCGCCAGGGTAAGGCGTTGTACGCGGGCATCTCGTCGTACTCCCCGCAGCGCACAGCCGAGGCGGCCTTCATCCTGAGCAGCCTCGGGACGCCGTGCCTGATCCACCAGCCTTCGTACTCGATGCTCAACCGCTGGATCGAGGATGGCCTGCTCGGCACGCTGGAGGAGTGGGGCATCGGCTGCATCGCGTTCTCGCCGCTCGCGCAGGGGATGCTGACCGCGCGCTATCTCGACGGCGTTCCCTCGTCGTCGCGGGCGGCCCAGGGCAAGTCGCTCGATCCTTCGTTGTTGAGTGACGAGGCGTTGGCGCACGTACGGTCGCTGAATGAGATCGCGCAGCGGCGTGGGCAGTCGCTTGCGCAGATGGCGCTGGCGTGGGCGTTGAGGGACGAGCGGGTGACGTCTGTCGTGATTGGGGCGTCGAGCGTCGCTCAGCTCGATGACAGCCTGGGTGCGCTGGACAATCTGGCGTTCAGCGACGAGGAGCTTGCGGAGATCGACCGGGACGCGGTGGATTCTGGGATCAATCTGTGGGCGCAGTCGAGCGGCTGAGTGAGGTGCGGAGGCGCTGTCAAGGGTCGGTGCGAATCTGTGGATAGCGAGTGGCTGACAAGCCTTGCTGTGTAAGGGATTTGGGTCCTTGCGGGTCGCGAGTTCTGTCCGACCCCGCTGTAGTTCGCGGTATGGCAGCCACGTCGACTCCGCCCGCGGTCACCGCGATGCTTCGCTTGGTGGGCATCGACCGGGCGCTGCTTGGCCGGCAGGGCGCCCGGAAAGCCGTGCCAGGCATGGATTTCTGTGCACAGAGGATTGTGTCTCGAACAACAGTTCGATAGACTCTTCGGTATGGACCCCGACCGGCTCGACCAGCTCAGCCAGCAGCAGCTGGACGCGTGGGCCGAGCAGTCCTGGCAGCTCGACGACCTGCCCACCGACGAGGTCGCCGACGACCTGCTGGACGTCGAGCTGCAGCGGCTGACCTCTGGTGGGCTGGATCGGGCCGCGCTGCTGGCCGAGATCGCCGACACCGAGCAGACCCAGCGGGCGCTGCAGGCCCGCCAGCAGCTCGCTGCTGGCGACGCTGTCGCGGCTCTCGCCGTTCGCCGACGGTGAGCTGCCGCCCGGTGCGGAGGCGCTCGACGATGACCGGCACGCCCTGGACGCCGCGGCGTTGGAGACCTCGGTGGTGTTCGGCCTCGCGCCGGCCACCGCGAAGGGCCGGCTGCTCTCCGCCCGCGAGCTGGTCGACGAGCACCCCGACCTGCACGCCGCGCTGGCCGGCGGCGTGGTCGACGGGTGGCGGGCCAGGCTGATCGTCGAGGCGCTGCGCCCGCTGCCCGACGAGGTGGCCCGCGAGGTCGAGCAGCAGATCCTCGCCGAGGCGCCGGGGTTGACCGCCGGCAAGCTTGCTCGACCGGCTGCGCCGGCTGGTCATCATCGCCGACCCGCGCGACGCCGCGCAGCGGCACGCCCAGGCGCGGGCCGCCCGCCGGGTCACCACCCGGCCCGGCGAGGACGGCATGGGCCAGCTGTTCGGTGAGCTGCCCGCCGAGGGGCTCGCCATCGTCGACCAGATCATCGACCAGGTCGCCGACGCGCTGCGCGACGCCGACCCGCACGACGGGCGGACCAAACAGCAGCGCCGCGCCGACGCCCTGGTGCGGATCTGCCACGACGTGCTGCGCACCGGGCACACCGGCGGCTGCCAACCCGGCTGCGGCCACAGCCTCCCCACCGACGACGACGTCCGCCCCGACGACACCGACGAGCCCGAGCACGACGAGCGCACCGACGATCCCCACGACGACGGCGACGACCCGCACCACGACGGCGGCGCCGAGCGCGGCCCGCGGCCCGCGGGCTGCCCCGACGAGCCGGACCCGCTGCTGCGGCTGCGCGACCGCGCCGGGCGCCCGCACATCCAGGTCACCGTGTCGTGGACCACGCTGGCCGGCATCGACGACCTGCCCGGCCATCTGGCCGGCTACGGGCCGATCACCGCCGACCAGGCCCGCGCGCTCGCCGCCGACGGGGTGTGGCGGCGGCTGCTCACCGACCCGGCCTCCGGGGTGCTGCTCGACTACGGGCACACCGTCTACCGGCCACCCCAAACGCTGCAGGACTTCGTGCGGGCCCGCGACGTCACCTGCACCTTTCCGACGTCGAACACGCCCGCGCACCGCACCGAGACCGACCACCGTCAACCGTGGGAACACGGCGGGCCGACCAGCGCCACCAACCTGGGGCCCTGACCGGGTGGATCAACCGCGCCAAAACCTGGTACCGCTGGCAGGCCCTCCCACTGACCGCCGGCGCGGTCCGCTGGACCTCACCAACCGGCATCGTCACCGACCGACCGGCCACCCAGATCGGGCCCACCGACACCGAACAGCGCGAGGCCGCCGCCCGCCTCCGACAGCCCTCGCCCGGTTTGGCCCGCCGCGCCGCCAACCAGGCCCGCATCGACGAGTTCCGCGCCGAATGGGCCACCCACCCCAACCCACCACACGACGACCCGCCACCCTTCTGACGGGCACCCCCCGACACGCTGCAACGACCGGTGTGCCAGCGGCTCTCGACAGCATCGACCGAGCGCGCTGTTGACTTTGGTCGTCAGCTCGCCTTCGCACCGCGGACCATCAAGTGGTCCAGCAGGTGCTGCGTCGCGGCCGCCACGGAATCCACGGCCTCGTCGAACACGTCCTGGTTGTGCGGCGCGGGGTGGTGGAAGCCGCTCACCTTGCGTACGTATTGAAGCGCGGCCGCGCGCACGTCATCGGGCCCGACGCCCTCGGTGAACGGCTCGCGCAGGGTCTTGATGCTTCGGCACATGATGCGAGCGTACGACGAAGCGGCGAGCCGACGCACCGTTCTTTGGTGCGGAGGCGAGCGCGACAGATTGGCACGAGTGCACCAAGATTGCCCGCATGGCGAAGAAGGGCAAGAAGACCAAGGCCAAAGCCACGGGCACGCCGGTGCAGGCATCGGTGTCGGACCTGTTGCGGGTTCCCGCCGGCAAGGTGGACCTGAAGGCCATCGACGCCCGGGCGACGCCGGGGTTCTCCGGCGACAAGGTTGAGGCCGCAAAGGTGGTGGCCTCGCTCGCGGGGGAAATGTCGGACCTCCAAGAGCGGCTCTACGCCAACGGCCGCATCGGTGGGCAGCACAGCCTGCTGCTCGTCGTACAAGGCATGGACACGTCCGGTAAGGGCGGCACGATGCGGCACGTCGTCGGTCTCATGGACCCGCAGGGCGTCGACATCACCGCGTTCAAGGCGCCGACGGAGGAGGAGCGCAAGCACGACTTCCTCTGGCGAATCCGGCAGCGGGTGCCGGCGCCCGGCCAGGTCGGGGTGTTCGACCGGTCGCACTACGAGGACGTGCTCATCGCTCGTGTCCGCAAGCTCGTACCACTGTCGACGATCAACCGCCGCTATGCCTCGATCAACAAGTTCGAGAAGTCCATCGTCGACAGCGGATGCACCGTCATCAAGGTCATGCTGCACATCTCCAACGAAGAGCAGAAGGCACGCCTGCTTGCGCGCCTCGACGATCCCACCAAGCACTGGAAGTACAACCCTGGCGACGTCGACGAGCGTGCGCTGTGGCCCGACTACCAGGCCGCCTATGAGCTGGCCCTGGAGAAGTGCAGCACGGAAGCAGCGCCCTGGTACGTAGTCCCGGCCGACCGCAAGTGGTACCGCAACTGGGCGATCGCCCACCTGATGCTCGAGCACCTACGCGCGCTCGACCTGCAGTGGCCGCCGGCGAAGTTCGACGTTGAGGTGGAGCGAAAGCGAGTGCTGGAGAGCTGATCGCGTCACGGTTGCATCAGGCAACGATGGCCTGAAACCGGTTCACGATAAGGCGTACGAGCTCCGGCGCGTCGGCCAGCGGCTCGGCGACGGCGGCGGCGCCCGCCGCAAGCGCGGACTCAGCGGCACGCCGCTGGAGCAGCCCGGGTGCGACGAACAACGACCCGACGACCACCGACGATGCTCCCGCGTCGCGCAATGCCCGCACCGCCGCACCGGCGTCGGGGTCGGCAGCAGAGGCGTAGGCGGCGACGCAGGGGAGGCCGTGCCGCTTGCCCCAGTCCGCAGCAACGTCGTCGAGCTGCTTGCGTGCGGCCTCGACGCTGGTGCCCGCGGACGCGAGGACGAGCGCATCTGCCGCCACACCCGTCTCAGTCAGTCGCCGATCCAGCGCATCGAGCAGCAACGGGTCCGGGGCGAGCACCGGCGCCACGCGTGTGCCGGGACGCTCGGCCAACTGCGCCGGCAGATCGATCGTCGCGTGGAAGGCAGGAGTGAAGAGCAGCGGCTGTACGACAACGGGACCCGGCAGAGCGTTGAAGGCCTCGATGACGGTGGGAGTCGCGAGCTCGAGATACCCGATGCCAACCGCGACGCCCGGCAGCTCATCGGCAACAGCGTCCGCAAGCCGCGCGGTGGTCTCCTGGGCGAGCGGGTCGCGGCTGCCGTGCGAGACGAGCAGCAGCGACGTCATCCGAGCTGGGCCGCGAGTGCGACTACGTCGCCGACCACGACGACTGCCGGTGGCCGCACCCCTGCGCGTTCGGCATCGTCCGCGATCGTCTCGAGCCGTCCGCTGACCAGCCGCTGCCGCGGCCCGTATCCGTCCTCGACAACCGCGGCCGGCGTCGACGGATCCTTGCCATGGGCGATGAGTTGCGCTGCGGTCTCGGCGAGCAGCGTCACGCCCATGAGAAAGATCAGCGTCCCCTCGACCGATGCGAGAGACGGCCAATCGAGCCCCTCGTGCCCCGACACCACCGTGAACTGCTTCGACAAGCCGCGGTGCGTGACCGGGATGCCCACGGCCGCGGGCACCGAGACGGCACTCGTCACGCCTGGCACGACCTCGACGTCCACTCCGGCCTCGCGGCAGGCCAGCGCCTCCTCGCCGCCGCGGCCGAGGACGTACGGGTCGCCGCCCTTGAGCCGTACGACGCGACGACCCGCGCTGGCGTGCTCGACGAGCAGCTCGTTGATCTCGTCCTGGGGTACGGGGTGGTGACCGGGTGCCTTGCCCACGTCGATGACCTCGACGTCGGGGTCGAGGTGGTCGAGGAGCGCGCGCGGGCCGAGCCGGTCGGTGATGACGACGTCGGCCTCGGCCAGCAGCTGCCGGCCGCGCGCGGTGATGAGCGACGCGAGCCCGGGACCGCCGCCGACGAGAGCGACATGCCCTCGCCCCGGCCGATGCCGCCGGACGGGCAGCGTTCCCGTGTCGAGTGCGGTCTGCACCGCGGCGCGCAGCACGCTCGACCGTCTCGGGTCGGCCCCGGCATTCACCGCGACCGTGACATCGCCGACCCGTGCCACTGCTGGTGTCCAGGCTGTCGACTGCTCCGCGTCACCGGCGCGCACGCACCACACGCGGGCGTTCTCCGCGTCGGCGGTGACCTGCGCGTCGACCTCCCGGTCACCCGTGGCGGTGTGCACGACCCAGGCGCCGTCGAGATCGCCAGGCTCGTACGAGCGTTGCAGCCACCGCGCGCCGCCGGCGACAACGAGATCGAACGCGTCCTCGCACACGCCTGGCGCCACGAGGACAACCTCGGCACCGGCCGACGCCAACCCCCGCGCCCGCCGCGCAGCAACCGGCCCGCCACCGACCACGACGCACCGTCGACCGGCGACGTCGAGCAGCAGCGGATAGGCGGGTGCGGTCACGTGTGGATCCCGCACTCCGTCTTGGCCCGGCCCGCCCAGCGGCCGGCGCGCCGGTCCTCGCCCGGCGCGACGGGGCGGGTGCAGGGCGCGCAGCCGATGGAGGCATACCCGATCTCGCGGAGCGGGTTGACGAGGATGCCGTGCTCGATCACGTACGCGTCGACCTGCTCGTCCGTCCACTGCGCGAGCGGGTTCACCTTGACCAGGCGCCGCCGCGCGTCCCAGCCCGACGACCGGGGTCTTCGCGCGCGTCGCCGACTCGGAGCGGCGGATGCCGGACGCCCACGCGGTGTACGGCCGCAGTGCCTGGTCGAGCGGCCACACCTTGCGGATCTGGCAGCACAGGTCGGGGTTGGTCTCGTACAGCTTGCCGAACTCGGCCTCGTGCTGCGCCTTGGTCAGCGGCGGTGCGACCGTCCGTACGTCGACAGGCGTGGTTGCTGCGACGGCGTCTCGTGTGCCGAGCGTTTCGGCGAAGTGGTAGCCGGTGTCCAGGAACAGCACGCGCGTGCCGGGGACGGCGCGGCCCGCTACATGTGCCAACACGCCGTCGGCCATCGAGGCGGTGACAACAAGACCCGGGCCGAATTCGGAGGCGGCCCAGCGCAGGATCTCCTCGGCGCTCGCGCCCTCCAGCTCGCGCGCGGCAGCTTCGTGACGAGCCGCGCCAACTCGCTCGGTGTCTCGCTCCGGGGGCGGCGGGAACGCGCCGTGCGGCGGGGTCCACGGCGTCGCCGGGATCTCCTCGACGAGCGCGGTCATGATCGCACCACCAATCCGGTCAGCTTGACGACAAAGACGCGGGCGCAGGAGCGACACTCCCAAGCGCCGTGCGGCTCCTCGTACGGCCGCAGCGTCTCCTCGCCGCAGAACGGGCAGTAGAAGGGGACCGCGCGGGTGGCCGACTCAGTCATGCCAGCTCCCTCTCGTCGGCTCGGACGACCCACTGGGCGAACCGCTCCCCGGACTCCCGCCCGGCGACGAACCGCCGGACCACCCGCTCGACGTAGTCGGGCAGGTCGGCGGCCGTCGTCTTGAGCCCACGGACCTTGCGGCCGAACCCGGCATCCAGGCCGGTGCCGCCGCCCAGGTGCACCTGGAAGCCCTCGACCTGGTTCCCGTCCCGGTCGAGCACGATCTGCCCCTTGAGGCCGATGTCGGCGACCTGGATGCGCGCGCACGAGTTGGGGCAGCCGTTGACATTGAGCGTGATCGGCACGTCGAGCTGGTCGGTCACGTCGGCAAGCCGCTGTTCGAGCTGGGCAATCGCGTCGGCCGCGGTCGCCTTGGTCTCGACGATCGCCAGCTTGCAGAACTCGATGCCTGTGCAGGCCATCGTGTTGCGGCGGAACACGCTCGGCCGAGCGACGAGGTCGAGCGCTGCGAGTTCTTCGATGAGTGGCTCGACATGGTCCTGCTCGACGTCGAGCACGACGAGCTTCTGGTACGGAGTCGTGCGCAGGCGGGTCGAACCGTGAGCCTCGATAACGTCGGCGAGCTTGGCGAGCGTCGTGCCGGAGACGCGACCGACCGTCGGCGCGACCCCGATGTAGAACCGGCCGTCGACCTGCGGGTGCACGCCGACGTGGTCGTACGGCTGCGTCCCGGGGTCGACAGCCGGCCCGTCGCGGAGCGCACGGCCGACGTACTCGGTCTCCAGCACCTGACGGAACTTCTCCGCACCCCAGTCCTCAACGAGGAACTTCAGCCGCGCCCGGTTGCGCAGCCTGCGGTAGCCGTAGTCGCGGAAGATGCCGATGACTCCGGCCCACACATCGGGCACCTCGTCGAGCGGCACCCATGCGCCGAGGCGGACCGCGAGCTTGGGGTTGGTCGACAGGCCGCCACCGACCCAGAGGTCGAAGCCCGGGCCGTGCTGGGGGTGGACGACCCCGACGAAGGAGACGTCGTTGGTCTCGTGGCAGATGTCGGGCAGGCCGCTGATCGCGGTCTTGAACTTGCGCGGCAGGTTGGAGAACTCCGGCGAGCCGACGAACCGCCGGTGGATCTCGTCGATGGCCGGTGTCCCGTCGATCAGCTCGGCGGCTGCGATGCCGGCGACGGGGCTGCCCAGGATCACGCGTGGTGTGTCGCCGCAGGCTTCAGTGGTGGACAGCCCGACCGCCTCGAGGCGCTCCCAGATCGCGGGGACGTCCTCGATGCGGATCCAGTGCAGCTGCACGTTCTGCCGGTCGGTGATGTCGGCGGTGTCCCGCGCGTACGTCGTTGAGATGTCGGCGATGGCGCGCAGCTGAGTGGTGGTGAGCTGGCCGCCGTCGATCCGTACGCGCAGCATGAAGTACTCGTCGTCCAGCTCGTGCGGCTCGAGTACGGCCGTCCGGCCGCCGTCGATGCCCGGGCGGCGCTGCGTGTAGAGCCCCCACCAACGCAACCGCCCGCGAAGGTCCTGCGGGTCGATCCCCGCGAACCCGGTGTGCTGGTAGATGTTCTCGACGCGGGCGCGGACGTTGAGGCCGTCGTCGTCCTTCTTGAACCGCTCGTTGGCGTTGAGCGGCTCGCTGTAGCCCAGCGCCCACTGGCCCTCGCCGCGCCGAGGTCGGCGCGAGGCGGTGGTGGGCGTCGGCGCGTTCATCAGGAAGTACGTCCCTTGTCGGAGGCGAGCCAGGCGGCAACCGAACGACGACCCGGACGGCGATGTCAGGGGGTCGGCGTGACGCGTGACCGCGGACGGGCTGGTCGGGGCGTCAACAGGCCGACGGACACAGCGAGCGCGACAGGCGGCCGTAGTCGACGTGGCGTCGTACTACGAGTCGTGGCGCTGCTGGCATGAACGAGATGCTGTCAGCCGCGTCCGCGAGGCGGCCAGGATTGTCCAGCATGCGGGACGCGCCGGCGCGCCCGTGTCTCCCGTGATCATGAAGGATCCTCCGCCTCAGGGGGCGGGCGATCCTTCATGATCATGGGTTAGTTGGCGCTGGGCCAGCCGGGGATCGGGAACCCCGCGCACAGCTCTCGCACCTCGCCCGCGATGCGGTCCAGAGCGGCTACGTCGTCCTTCGCCGCGGCCGAAACCGCCGCGTCGATCCACGCGGCCACCTGCGCCATCTCCCGTACGCCGAAACCGCGGGTCGTGACGGCCGGGCTGCCCAGCCGGATGCCCGAGGGGTCGAACGGCTTACGGGGGTCGAACGGCACGGTGTTGTAGTTGAGCTCGATCCCGGCCCGGTCGAGGGCCTTGGCGGCGGGCTTGCCACCGATGCCCTTGTTAGTCAGGTCGACCAGGATCAGGTGGGTGTCGGTGCCGCCGGAGACGAGGTCGAAGCCGCGGTCGCGCAGGGCTTCGGCGAGTGCGGCCGCGTTGGCGACGACCTGCCGGGCGTACGCCGCGAACTCGGGCGTAGCCGCCTCGCGAAGGGCTACCGCGATGGCGGCCGTCGTGTGGTTGTGCGGCCCGCCCTGCAGGCCGGGAAAGACGGCTCGGTCCAGCGCCTTGGCATGCACCGAGTCGCTGAGCAGCATGGCGCCGCGCGGCCCTCGCAACGACTTGTGCGTGGTCGTGGTGATCACGTCGGCGTGCCCGACCGGCGAGGGGTGCGCGCCGCCGGCGACCAGGCCGGCAATGTGCGAGATGTCGGCGACGAGCACGGCATCGACCTCGCGCGCGATCGCAGCGAATCCCGCGAAGTCGACCCTGCGGGGGATCGCCGTCCAACCACAGAAGATGACCTTGGGCCGCTCGGCCAGCGCCAGGTCGCGCACCTCGTCGAGGTCGACGGTGCCGGTCTCGCGGCGCACCCCGTAGCGCACCGGGCGGAACCAGGTGCCGGTGGCCGAGACGTCCCAGCCGTGCGTGAGGTGGCCACCCATGGGGAGCGACATCCCCATGACCGTGTCGCCCGGCTGGAGGAACGCCAGATAGACCGCGAGGTTGGCCGGCGAGCCGGAGTAGGGCTGGACGTTGGCGTGCTCGACGCCGAACAGGCTCTTCGCCCGGTCGATGGCGAGCTGCTCGACCTGGTCGATGACCTGCTGGCCCTCGTAGTAGCGCCGCCCCACGTACCCCTCGGAGTACTTGTTGGTGAGCAGCGTCCCGGCCGCGTCGAGGACGGCCTGCGACACGTAGTTCTCGCTCGGGATGAGCCGGATGACGTCGTGCTGACGACGACCCTCGTCATCGACGAGGGCGGCGATCTCGGGGTCGGCGGCGGCGAGCGGAGAGGTGAGGTCTTGCTGCGACATGGCGCGCTCCCAGGGTCGGTCTGACGTGACCCAGGGCGCCCAGGCGGACGGCGCGGTGCTGGTGGTGCCGGCCGCTCCCCGGTGGTTGAACCCACCTCGTACGCCAGTCGCGACCGCTCGGGAGCCTACTCCCCGGCAGGCCCCGCCGTGCGTGCGTCGGCCCGGGCAAGGATCGCGTCGATGTCGTGGCCCGGCGGGAGCATGCCGTACGTCGCCTGTGGCGTGGGCAGCCTGGATGCGCAGAAGGCCTCCGCGACCGGTGTCGGCGCGTGCCGCAGCAGCAGCGCCGCCTGCCACAGGACCGCCATGAGACCGGCGAGCCCCCGGGCGCCTGCCTCGTCGACCGACCGCCGGGTCCGCTCGACCACGTCAAGCGCTTCGTCGTAGGCCGCCGACACGCCGCGGACCCCCTCGACCTCGGTCTGCCAGGCGGCCACGGCTTCCGGCGACCGAGCCAGCACGCGCAGCAGATCGAGCGCCTGGACGTTGCCCGAGCCCTCCCAGACCGAGTTGAGCGGCGCCTCCCGGTAAAGGCCGCGGCATGCCGCTCTCCTCGACGTACCCGTTGCCGCCGAGGCACTCCAGCGCCTCTCCGACAGCGGCCGGCGTCCGCTTGCACACCCAGAACTTGGCGAGCGGCAACCCGATGCGCCGTAACGCCTGCTCGAACGGGTTGTCCTCGGCGTCGAACGTCGCCGCGAGGCGCATTCCGAGCGCCGTCGCCGCTTCCGACTCCAGCACCAGGTCGGCGAGTACCGCGCGCATCAGTGGCTGGTCGACGAGTCGCCGTCCGAAAGCGGACCGGTGAAGCGCGTGCCAGACGGCCTCCACGACCGCGCGGCGCATCAGGGCGGCCGAGCCGAGCACGCAGTCCAGCCGGGTCGCCGCGACCATCTCGATGATGGTGGCGACCCCGCGTCCCTCCTCACCGAGCCGTTGCGCCAATGTCCGGTCGAGCTCGATCTCGGCCGAGGCGTTGGCCCGGTTGCCGAGCTTGTCCTTGAGCCGCTGCAGCCGCCAGACATTGCGAGTGCCGTCGTCGAGCACCCGAGGAACGACGAAGCAGGTCAGCCCGCTCGGTGCCTGGGCGAGCACCAGGAACACGTCGCCCATGGGGGCGGACGTGAACCACTTGTGCCCGGTCAGCGCCCACCAGCCATCGGCCAGCGGCTCGGCGCGCGTGGTGTTGGCGCGTACGTCGGAGCCGCCCTGCTTCTCAGTCATGCCCATGCGGCGAGACAGCCCCGTTTCGAGCCGGGTGCGCGCAGGCCGAAGTCGTACGACGTCGCGGCCAGCCTGGGCACCCACGTGTCGGCGAGCGCCGGGTCGGACCGCAGTGCGGGCACCGCGGCGTAGGTCATCGAGATCGGGCACCCGTGCGCGGCCTCCACCTGCGACCACACGACGAAACCGGCCGCCCGCACGACATGGGCCGCCTTCTCGTTCGCCGCCCAGGGCGCCGCGTGCAGGCCGCGGCCGACCGCGGTGTCCATCAGCTCGTGGTACGCGGGGTGGTAGTCCACCTCGTCGATCCGGTGGCCAAACCGGTCATGGGTGCGCAGCACCGGCGGATGCCGCTCCGCCTCGTCAGCCCACGACCGCGCCTGCTCGGACCCGGCGAGCCGGCCGAGGTCATGCAGGGACGCGACGCCACCCTCGCCGCCGTACTCCGACACGGCAGCACCCAGCGACGGGTCGGCGGCGAATACGTCGTAGCCCACCAGCGGGGGCGGCTGGTTGGTCACGGCATGGGTAGGCGGCACGACGCCAACGGTAGAACCCGCCGAGCCGCTGCAGGGGACGGGCGCCGGCCGGCGCTACGGTAAGGCCCATGGCCGCGGAGTCGAGCAGCTCTTCTCGGGCTGCGTTCAGCGGCTCCGTACGCAGCCTGCGCGCATCCTGGATGGCGCTGCGGGCGCTCCTGGTGGCGACCTTCGACAGCTGCCTGCGCTACCGGGTCACCGGGCTCGCGGCCGAGGCCGCGTTCTTCGCCGTCCTGTCGCTGCCACCGCTGATCTTCGGCCTGGTCGGCACGGTGGGCTATGTCGCCGACTGGCTCGGGTCGCAGACTGTGATGGACATCCGCAACCAGATCATCGACCTGGCGGGCAACGTCCTCACTGCCGATGTCGTCGACGACATCATCAGGCCCACTCTTAGCGACGTGCTCGAGGGCGGTGGCCGGGCCGACGTGATCTCGCTGGGCTTCTTGATCGCCTTATGGTCCGGATCGCGCGCGTTGAATGTATTCGTCGACACGATCGCGATCATGTACGGCTTCGGCGGCCACCGCGGCATCGTCCGCACGCGCGCGCTGTCGTTCCTGCTCTACCTGGTCGCCCTCATCGTCGCAATCGTGCTGCTCCCGCTGGTGCTGGCCGGCCCGTCGTTCGTGGAAGACGTGCTGCCCGACGGCGTCGCCTGGATCCGTCACTTGTATTGGCCCGTCGTGCTGTCCGCATCGGTGGTCTTCCTGACGACGCTCTACTACGTGGCCGTCCCCGTACGCACGAAGTGGTCCAGCGACCTGCCCGGTGCGGTGCTCTGCCTGGCTATTTGGGTCGGCGGCGCGGTGGCGCTGCGCTGGGTGCTTGAAGAGTCGACGGGAACCACGTCGATCTACGGGCCGCTCGCCGCGCCGATCGCCGTACTCATCTGGCTCTATCTCATCGCGATCGCGGTGCTCATCGGTGCCGCACTCAACTCGTCGTGGGACCTGCTGTGGCCCCGCCTCCCGAACAGGCGGCCGTCGCAGGACGTCTCCTGACGGCGCGAACCGACTTCGGCCGGGTCTGCGTACTCCCTGGTGTCCGCTCGGCACACCACAAGAGGGAGAACAGTCATGAAGCGCCGTGCCTTCGCAAGTTCCGTCGTCGGTGCCATGGCCGTCATCGGCCTGGCCGCATGCGGCTACGGAGACGACTCGCCCGATCCGGCTCCGGTGGTCGAGCAGCCCGCGGCCCCCGTTGCACCCGCCTCGATCGCGGACGTGAGCACGCTGTCGACGTCGATCGGCACCGTGATGGTCAATGCGGCGGGGCGCACGCTGTACGCCTTCGACAACGACCAGGTGAACCCGTCCGAGTCGACGTGTTACGGAGACTGTGCAGCCGCTTGGCCGCCCGTGCCCGCCACGACGAACGTGGAGGGCATCGACGCCGGCCTCATCGGCTCCGTCACCCGGGACGACGGCGCGGAGCAGCTCACGATCAACGACAACCCGGTCTACCTGTTCGCCAACGACGCCGCGCCCGGCGACACCAGGGGCCAGGGCGTCAACGACGTCTGGCACGCGCTCAGCCCCTATGGGGACAAGCTCTGACCGAGCGCACACGGACTGGTGGGTGACGCATCTGAGGGGCGTCACCCACCGCGGCGCACGAAAACCACCTGACTCTCCGTCGCGGGCCACGTACGTTCGCCTCGATGCGTGAGATGTCCGGAAAACTTGCCCAACTCGGCTGGGACCCCGCCCGTGCGGACGAGGTCCCCGAGCTCTGCCTGCCCGCCCGGGTGTCCCGAGTGGACCGCGGCGGCGCCGACCTGCTCGCCGAGGAGGGTGACGTACGGGCGACGTTCGGCGCCGACGTCCTGGCCGCCATGGCCCACGACCCCCTGGCCACACCGACGGTGGGGGACTGGGTCGGCTACCGGGTCTGGCCGGACGACCGCGTCACCATCGACGCCGTCCTCGAGCGGGCCTCGGCCCTGCGTCGTTCCTCGGCCGACACAAGCAGCCGGGAGCAGATCCTGGCCGCCAACGTCGACCTGGTTGTGATCGTCGAGCCGCTGGTGCCCGAACCCGAGCTCGGTCGCATCGAGCGACTGTTGGTGCTTGCGTGGTCGAGCGGGGCGACCCCGCTGGTCGTGCTCACCAAGGCCGACCTCGTGCACGATGCGCACACCTGGGTGGCCGACGTGTCGGCGGCGGCGCCAGGCGCCGAGGTGGTCGCGGTGTCCTCCGTCCGAGGGGAGGGCCTCCCGGCAGTCAGCGCCCAGCTGTGCCCAGGTCGCACGGTCGTCCTCCTCGGCGCGTCCGGCGCCGGGAAGTCCACGCTGACCAACGCGTTGGTCGGGGGCGTCGTCATGGTCACGCGAGAGCTTCGCGCCGACGGCAAGGGACGGCACACGACGACGCACCGCCAGCTCGTGCCGCTCCCGTCGGGTGCGGTGCTGATCGACACGCCGGGGCTGCGCGCGGTGTCGCTGGTCGGTGACGAAGAGGCCTTGGGGTTGGCGTTCGGCGAGATCGAGGAGCTCGGCGAGCAGTGCCGCTTCCGCGACTGCACGCACAACTCGGAGCCGGGCTGCGCGGTGCTTGCCGCGGTCGAGTCCGGTGAGCTGGACCTGCGGCGTCTGGAGTCGTGGCGCAAGCTGCAGCGCGAGGTGCGCTGGCAGAACATGCGACAGGACGCGCGGCTGCGCGCGCAGGAGCGGGCGCGGTGGAAGTCGGTCAGCAAGAGCCTGCGTCGTGACGGGCGCCCGCGACCTTGACCTTTGCCCGGTTTGGGTAGAGTGCGCAGCCATGTCGCTGAAGTGGATTGCGTGTGGTGTGACGGCTGCGGTGCTGGCGCTGTCGGGATGCTCCGACGTGCAGGATGCGGTCGACTCGGCGACCAACAACGCGGCGGCTGAGGCTATCGAGTCGATCCTCAGCGACCAGCTCGCTGCCCACGGCATCGAGCTCGACGGCCCACCGGAGTGCGACCCTGACCTGTCTGTGGAGGGTGTCGGCGCCGAGGGGTCGGTCGACTGCTCGGCCCGTACGACTGAGGGCTTCGAGGTCTCCGCGACCTTCGAGGGCTCGCTCGACACGTCGGGCTGCACCGGCTCGCTCGTCGTCACGGTCGACGGCGACGAGGTGCTCAACGAGTCCAACCTCGCGGGCTGCTCGATCTAGCACCGCCTGCGCGCGCTCGGAGAGTCAACGGTCACCGGTTGGTCACGATTCGCTCGCGATCCGGGTGCTGCTGAACCCTCCGGATCTCTCGTTCCGTACACCACAACGATCGACACACCAGGTGTCCCCGGTTCATGGCGCCTTCGCGCCCGCCGTCCACGCCAGTGGAAGGAGATCTGTGATGAACCGTTCAGCTCGTACCCTTCAGGTCGCGGGAGCCGCGCTCCTCCTCGTGTTGGCAGGTGCCTGCGGGGACGACGACGACGGCGGCACCACCGCTGAGACGCCGACCGCCGACGACACGACCGCGGCAGGACACGGCCGCTCCCGCTTCCGGCGGATCGGTGGCGACTGCGGACGCGGGACCCGGCACCATCCTCGTCAACGAGGAGGGCCTCACTCTGTACATGTTCGACAACGACACCACCAGTCCGCCGACGTCAAACTGCTACGACGAGTGCGCCACGAACTGGCCACCTGTCCCCGCCACCACCGAGGCGGAAGGGATCGACGCCACCCTGCTCGGCTCCACCACCAGAACCGACGGCGAAGAGCAGCTGACCGTCAACAACTGGCCGGTCTACCTGTTCATGGGTGACCAGGCCGCGGGCGACGTCAATGGCCAAGGCGCCATGGGAGTCTGGTGGGTGCTCAGCCCGGAGGGAGAACCCATTCGGTAGCAGCCGGGAGCTAGTCGTCGTTGAACCACGGGAGGATGTTGCGCGCAGTGCGCTTCACCCGGCCGTTGCCCTTGCACCGTGGGCAGTCATGGTGCGCAGACCGAAACACCGCCCCACGTCGACGCGGTTTGCCCTTGCACCGCGGGCACGTCTGCCACGGGTTGCGCCACAACGAGTAGGTGTAGCCCGCCAGCACGGCGAGCGCGACAAGCCCGACCCCGACCAAGGTGTCCTTCCCCGACTCTCGGCGCGCGTCCCCGTGAGCGACGACCCTAGCGGGAGAGAAGGGAAAAGGCCCGGAGCGCTGGCTCCGAGCCTCTGACGCGAAGATTCACCCTTCGTGGCGGGGGTCCGCGTGCTAGCCGGCTGCCTTCAGGGTGACGTGGTATCCCATGGCTTGTAGTTGTGCGATGGCTCGGTTCTTGGCGCGTTCGGGGTTGAGCCGGATGTAATAGTCGTCTCCGAGGTCTTGGTAGAGGGTGCCGGTGGTGCCCATGTGCCAGATCGCGGTCAGCATCGAGTGTTGCACGGCGACGTTGGCCTTTTGCGGTCCGCGTCGTGCGGTGATCCGTCGGTAGCGGGCGCCGAGGTAGGTGCCCGGGTTCTGCGCGCAGGCCATCGCCGCGGCGCCCAGGGCGCCTTGCAGGTAGGGGTTGCCCGGCCGGGTCTTGCTGGATTTGACCTTGCCGGCGGACTCGTTCTTGCCCGGTGCGGTCCCGGCCCAGGAGGCCAGATGCTGCGCGGTGGGGAACCTGGTCATGTCCGCACCGGTCTCGGCCACGACCACGTCGGCCACGATCGGCCCGATCCCCGGGATGGTGCTGATCAGGTCCCGGAAGGCATGAAACGGCTCCATCACCACCTCGATCCGGGCGGTTAGCTCGGCGATGGCGGCGGTGTGTTGGTCGATCAGGTTCAGATGCATGCGGGCCAGAAAGGCGTGGTGGTCGGTAAACCGTCCGGCCAGGGCCTCGGTCAACGCCGGGATCTTGGACCGCAACCTGCGTTTGGCCAGGTCGGCCAGCGCGGCGGGGTCCCGCTGGCCGGCGATCAACGCCTGCAGCATCGCCCGGCCGGACACTCCGGTGATGTCGGAGGCCACCGAGGACAGCTTGATCCCGGCGTCTTCGAGCAGCTTCTCCAGCCGCTGGATCTCCCGGCCGCGTTCGCGGGTGATCGCGGTCCGGGTTCGGGTCAGGTCGCGCAGCTGCCGGATCGGCTCGGGCGGCACGAACGACCCGCGGACCAGGCCGTGCGCCGCCAGCTGGGCCAGCCAGGTCGCATCCGCCACGTCGGTCTTGCGGCCGGGCAGGTTCTTCACGTGCCGGGCGTTGACCAGCAGCAGCTGCACCCCGGGTAGGTCCTCGAGCAGGTAGTAGAACGGCTTCCAGTAATCACCGGTCGCCTCCATCACCACACAACTGACCTGCTCGGCAAGCAGATGATCACGAAGAGCGAGGACCTGGCTGGTCATCGACGACCAGGTCGTCACCGTCTCCACGGTCTTGCGCCGGCCGGCTCCGGCGACGCGGACACAGACCTTGGCGTCCTTCTTGGAGATGTCTAGCCCGGCACATCGGGCATGCACCAGTTCCACGACCAGCTCCTTCCCCGCGGCGGCATCCCTGAGGTTCGCCGCGGGGAGAGCAGGGAGAAAAAAGAAGTCTGACGCGCGTGCTCGAAGCAACAGTCCACGGTTCCCGTGGAGCCCTCCGCCACCATGCTGACCTGCAGGCTCACCGGCACTACAGAGGGATCGAGGTCGACCGCGGCGACCCCGACCAGTCTTCAGCACATACCCGATCCGGGACCAGCCACACGCACACCGCGCGACGCCGCCGAGTCTTCGCGAACCATGGTGCGCCGCCGGCGCCGCCTTGCTGACCTGCGGGATGTGGTGGGCGATACTGGGATTGAACCAGTGACCTCTTCCGTGTCAAGGAAGCGCTCTCCCGCTGAGCTAATCGCCCGTGAACTTGGAGGTGGAGACGGGATTCGAACCCGTGTAGACGGCTTTGCAGGCCGTTGCCTCGCCTCTCGGCCACTCCACCGGAGCGAGGCCACGAGGCCTCTCCGAGCGGACGACGGGATTCGAACCCGCGACCCTCACCTTGGCAAGGTGATGCGCTACCAACTGAGCTACGTCCGCATGGTCACGCGGCACCGGATCATGACCCCCAGTGCGGCGTGCGTTGAGAACCCTAGCCGATCTGCTGTCCGCACTCCAAACCACCCCAGCCCCGTCGTGCGGTCCTCCGGCTAGCGTGAACACCGTGGCGGGAAGCGGTTTTGCATGCTTCGGCGACCGCCTCGCCACCGGCCTGATCGACGTCACCGACGACCTCGGCGCCCTCGACTCCGCCGGGTTCTGGGCGGTCGTGGCGGACTTCGAGGGCCGGGTGACTGTGCGCGCTTCGCCGAGGTCCACGAGACGCCGTTGCCGCGGCCGGCCCGGGAGTGGCGCGGCCCCGCCGCGAGCGACTGGACGTCGTCGCTCGACGAGGCGGCGTACATCGCGGGCGTGCGCCGGATCCGCGAGCACATCGCCGCCGGCACGGTCTACCAGGCCAACCTCTGCCGGGTGCTCGCCGCGCCGCTCGAGCCGCCGACGACCTGCTCGGCCTTGCCCACCGCCTGCGCGCGGGCAACCCGGCGCCGTACGCCGGCGTCGTGCAGCTGCCCGGCGTCGAGGTCGTCACGGCCTCGCCCGAGCTGTTCCTGCGCCGCCAGGGCGCCCGGGTGCTGTCCAGCCCGATCAAGGGCACCGGCCGCACCGAGGCCGACCTGCTGCCCAAGGACGAGGCCGAGAACGTCATGATCGTCGACCTCGTCCGCAACGACCTGCGAGGGTCTGCGCCACCGGCACCGTCACCGTCGAGGACTTCCTGGCCGTCGAGAAGCACCCCGGGCTGGTGCACCTCGTGTCCACCGTGACGGCGCTGCTGGCCGACGGTCACGGCTGGTCGGAGCTGCTCGCCGCGACCTTCCCGCCCGGCTCGGTCACCGGCGCGCCCAAGTCGAGCGCGCTGCGCATCATCGGCGAGCTCGAGCCGGCGCCGCGCGGCCCGTACTGCGGCGCCATCGGCTGGGTCGACGCCGACCGCGGACGGGGCGAGCTCGCCGTCGGCATCCGCACGTTCTGGGTGCGCGACGGCGAGCTGCGGTTCGGCACCGGCGCCGGCATCACCTGGGGCTCGGACCCGGGTCGGGAGTGGGCCGAGACCGAGCTCAAGGCCGCCCGACTCATCGGGTTGGCGTCATGCGTGTCTGGCTGAACGGGTCCATGGTCGAGCCCGCAGCTGCCCAGGTGTCCGTTCCCGACCACGGGCTGACCGTGGGCGACGGCGTGTTCGAGACGGTGAAGGTCGTCGACGGCAGGCCGTTCGCGCTCACCCGACACCTGCACCGGCTGGCCCGCAGTGCCCGCGGGCTGGCCCTCCCGGAGCCGGACCTCGACCTGGTGGCGCAGGCCTGCAACGAGGTCCTCGCCGGCGGTCCCGACGGGCTGGTGCGGATGCGCATCACCTACACCGGCGGGCCTGCGCCCTCGGCTCCGACCGCGGTGACGACCCGCCGACCCTCGTCGTCTGGCCGCGCCTCTCGATCCGTGGCCGCTCACGACCACGGTCGTCACCGTGCCGTGGACGCGCAACGAGCGCAGTGCCGTCGCCGGGCTGAAGACGACGTCGTACGCGGAGAACGTCGTCGCCCTTGCCCATGCCCTGCGGCAGGACGCCAGTGAGGCGCTGTTCGCCAACACGCGCGGCAGGCTGTGCGAGGGCACGGGCAGCAACGTCTTCGTCGTGCTCGACGGCGTCGCCCACACGCCCCCGTTGGCGTCCGGCTGCCTGGCCGGCATCACCCGCGCCCTGGTCATCGAGTGGTCGGGCTCACAGGAGGCGGACCTGCCGATCTCCGTGCTGCGGGAGGCAGACGAAGTGTTCCTCGTCTCAACCACGCGGGACGTGCAGGGAGTGCATGCGGTCGATGATCGTATGCTCGACAGCCCTGGGCCGGTCACGCGTGCCGTGGCCGAGACGTTTGCCCAACGAAGCACGGAGGATCTGGACCCTTGATGACTGCGGTTGACCAACGGGTGACCCTGCGGCCGATGACCGAGGCCGAGACCAAGGCCTACATCACGCAGGCCATGGACGGATATGGCAAGCAGATCGCGGAGTTCGGCGGGCGCGACGAGGGCGAGGCACGAGACAAGGCTGAGGCCGACTTCGCGCGCTTCTTCCCCGAGGGACAGCCGACTGCCGGGCACCGCCTGCTCCTCGCCGAGGCGGATGGCACGGTCGTGGGCCGGCTCTGGATCTCGCCGGATTCCCCGGCCTGGCCGAAGGGCACCGGCTTCGTCTACGACATCGAGGTCGAGGAGTCGGCGCGCGGCAAGGGCTACGGCCGCGACATCATGGTGGCCGCCGAGGCGGTGGCTCGCGACATGGGGTGTACGTCGCTGGCGCTCAACGTGTTCGCCGGCAACGACCCGGCCATGCGGCTCTACCAGAGCCTCGGGTTCCAGGTGACCTCACTGCAGCTGCGCAAGCCGCTCAGCTAGGGCGCCGGCTCAGCTCGCGGCGAGGCGGCGGCGTTCGCGGTAGGCGGCGACGTGCAGGCGGTTGCCGCAGGTGCGGCTGTCGCAATAGCGCTTGGAGCGGTTGCGCGACAGGTCGACGAGCACGCGACCGCAGTTCGGCGCTTCACAGACGTGCAGCCGCTCGTGCTCGCCCTCGACGACGACGTACGCCAGAGCCATGCCCGAGTCCGCGGCCAGGTGCTCGGTGAGGGACGCCCCCGGGGCGAAGTAGTGGACGTGCCACTCGTGCCCGTCGTGGTTGGTGAGTCGCGGGCGCATCGTGACCGTGGACACGAGGTCGTTGACGAGCCTGGTCATGGTGCCCACGTCAGGGGCAGTGAAGATCGCCCGCACGTCGACGCGGAGGCGGTGCACGCCTTTGAGGTCGGCTTCGGAGAGATCGCCGATACCGCTGATCTCCTCGGCGGCCACGAAGCTGTTCAGGGCGGCGACGTCTGGGAGGTCCTCGACGCCGTCGCTGTCCGGGGCGGTGTTGACCAGCCGCACGATCGAGCTGAGCGAGTGCTCGACATCGTGGTTGAAGATCACCGTCGCTCCCATCGGCTTCGGCCGCACCTGGCGGTGCGCCGTGGAGCGAAACTGTAGCCCGAGTCGGGCGGGTGGGTCAGGCCTCCCCGAGGAGGCTGAGCAGCTCGGCGTCGACGTCTATGTGATCGCTCTCACACCCGGCGGGCACCAGCGCGTACGCCTTGCTCACGAACTCGCGGACCTCGTCGGCGTTGCTCTCCAGCAGGGCACGGCCGTCGGGGGAGTCGAGGAGGATGTGCACCGCGGCCGCGCCGTGCTCGTCGATGGCCGGCCGGACGCTGATGTCGAGCTCGCCGACGGCCCGGGATAGCCCCTGGGCAAGCAGGTCGCGGGCGAACACCCAGCGGACCGGCTGGTCGCCGCCCGCGTCGAACAGCGTCTCGACGGCGTACGGGTCGGCGGGGTCGTAGCGGAGCTCCGCCTGCAACGGCAGTGCCCCCTCGGAGGTGAGCAGCCGGAGGCTGATCTCGGAGGAGACGGTGGTCGCCGCGTGCTCCATCACGGAACATCCCTTTCGTTCGGTGCGCGCACTACGTGCCCATGGGGCCCGCGGTGCTTCGGGGCGACCGGCGGTAGCCGGCTCCCCGGATGATCGAGGCTTGAGTCGGCGCCCCGCGGCATGTTCCAGCGGTCTGCAGCAGACTCACTGGATCGGACGAGACCGTACTCGCGGAGGTTCCGAACGTCGAGGGTGACGTCCGTCGCACTGATGCAGGCGGACACAGGTTTGTCCCCATTAGGCTGTCCTCGTGGCCGATCCAGTCGTCGACTCCGCGCCCGCCGCGCGGCGGCAGGGGTGGTACCGGCGGCTGCGCGAACGCATCCGGCGCAACCCGGCGCTCAACCAGACGTGGCGGATCGGCGTCCTCGTCACCGGCGGCCTGGTCATCCTGGCGGGGCTCGCGATGCTGGTGCTGCCGGGTCCGGGCTGGGCGGCCGTGTTTGTCGGGCTGGCCATCCTCGCCACCGAGTTCGCCTGGGCCAAACGCCTCCTCGACCGCACCCGGGCGCGGGTCCGGGGCATGGCCGAGAAGGCGCTCGACCCGAAGGTGCGGCGGCGCAACCAGATCATCGCGGCGGTGACGCTGGTCGTCCTCGTCGCGGGGTTCGTACTCCTGATGAGAGCGTTCGGAGTGCCGGGGATTCTCGACCCGCTGGTGCCCGACGCCGTAGCGGAGTGACGTCGACGCATGCGCTAAGGTTTGCCTGCACTCGGGGCGATTAGCTCAGCGGGAGAGCACTCGCTTCACACGCGAGGGGTCACTGGTTCGATCCCAGTATCGCCCACCACCTCATCCAGTGGATCATCCGAGTCCTCGGCGGCTGACCGCCGCGAAACGCCCGCGACTGCGTCTTTGGCCGCCGGATAGCATCGACGCGTCCGTCAACCCGCCCGCGCGAGGAGCCCATCGCCGTGTCCGACCTGAGTGTCCACGTCGTCCAGTCCGGCAACCGAGCCGAGCGGACCGTGACCACGGGCACGACGGCAGGTGAGCTGTTCGCCGACGACCGCCGGGTCATCGCCGCTCGGGTCAACGCAGACCTACGCGACCTTGCCCACGAGCTGGCCGACGGCGACGATGTGGAGCCGGTCGAGATCGACTCGCCCGACGGGTTGTCGATCCTGCGGCACTCCACCGCGCACGTCATGGCGCAGGCGGTGCAGGAGCTGTTTCCGGGGGCCAAGCTCGGCATCGGCCCGCCGATCGAGCATGGCTTCTACTACGACTTCGACGTCGCGGAGCCGTTCCACCCCGACGACCTCAAGCGCATCGAGAAACGCATGCAGGAGATCGTCAAGGAGGGCCAGCGCTTCGTCCGGCGCCCGGTCGGTGACGACGAGGCGCGTGCGGAGCTCGCGGCCGAGCCGTACAAGCTCGAGCTCATCGGGCTCAAGAGCTCGGCGTCCGCCGACGATGGCTCCAGCGTCGAGGTCGGCGGTGGCGAGCTCACCATCTATGACAACGTTCGTCGTGACGGCGCGCTGGCGTGGAAGGACCTGTGCCGCGGGCCGCACCTGCCGACCACCCGGCACATCCCGGCGTTCAAGCTCATGCGCATCGCCGCGGCCTACTGGCGGGGAAGCGAGAAGAACCCGCAGCTGCAGCGCATCTACGGCACCGCCTGGCAGTCCAAGGACGCACTCAAGGCGCACCTGGACTTCCTGGCCGAGGCCGAGAAGCGCGACCACCGCCGGCTCGGTGCCGAGCTCGACTTGTTCTCCTTTCCGGAGGTCCTCGGCTCGGGCCTTCCGGTGTTCCATCCGAAGGGCGGCGTGATCCGCCGGGTGATGGAGGACTACTCGCGGCAGCGGCATATTGACGCGGGCTACGAGTTCGTCAACACCCCGCACATCACCAAGGAGCAGCTGTACGAGCGCTCCGGTCACTTGGACTGGTACCGGGAGTCGATGTATCCGCCGATGGAGCTCGAGGGCGCCCGGTACTACCTGAAGCCGATGAACTGCCCCATGCACAACCTCGTGTTCGCGTCTCGCGGTCGGTCCTACCGCGAGTTGCCGCTGCGTCTGTTCGAGTTCGGCACCGTCTACCGGTTCGAGAAGTCCGGCGTGGTGCACGGGCTGACCCGCGTGCGCGGCCTCACGATGGACGACGCGCACATCTACTGCACCCGCGAGCAGATGGGCGCAGAGCTCAAGTCGTTGCTCGGGTTCGTCCTGGACCTGCTCGGGGACTACGGGTTGGAGGACTTCTTCCTCGAGCTGTCCACCAAGGACCCGGACAAGTACGTCGGTTCGGACGAGGTCTGGGACGAGGCCACGGCGACGCTTCAGCAGGTCGCCGACGAGTCCGGGCTCGAGCTCGTGCCGGACCCGGGCGGCGCCGCGTTCTACGGACCCAAGATCTCGGTGCAGGCGCGCGACGCGATCGGCCGCACCTGGCAGATGTCGACGATCCAGCTCGACTTCAACATGCCTGAGCGCATGGGCTTGGAGTACCAGGCCGCTGATGGAACCCGGCAGACCCCGGTGATGATCCACCGTGCCCTGTTCGGCTCGATCGAGCGATTCTTCGGCGTGCTGCTGGAGCACTACGCGGGCGCGTTCCCCGTCGTGGCTGGCACCCGTGCAGGCGGTCGGCATCCCGATCAGCGACAGCCACGTCCCCTACCTCGAGGACGTGGCCGCGCGGCTGCGCGAGCGCGGCATCCGGGTCGAGGTCGACTCGTCCGACGACCGCATGCAGAAGAAGATCCGCAACGCGCAGAAGCAGAAGGTGCCGTTCATGCTGCTGGCCGGTGACGAGGACGTCGCCAAGGGCGCGGTGTCGTTCCGGTTCCGCGACGGCTCGCAGAACAACGGCGTACCCGTTGACGAGGCGGTGGAGGAGATCGTCCGGGCTGTCGCCGAGCGTCGCCAGGTATGAGCGATCCGGTGGTCCGTCCCGGCGGATGGCATCGCCGAGGGGGACCGGCTGCAGCGGCTGTGGACGCCGCACCGGATGGCCTACATCAAGTCGGAGGCGCGTCCGGGCACGGCTGAGGGTGGCTGCCCCTTCGACCGCATCCCCACGCTCGGCGATCGCGAGGGGTTGATCGTGACGCGAGCGCCGCTGACGTACGCAGTGCTCAACCTGCACCCCTACAACCCGGGGCACCTCATGGTGGTCCCGTACCGCCACGTGGCCGAGCTCGAGGACCTCACGGAAGACGAAGCCAACGAGTTGACGGCGGTGACGCGGCAAGCGGTCCGCGCGATCCGCGCGGCGTCGCGGCCGCAGGGATTCAACATCGGGCTCAACCTTGGTGGTGTCGCGGGCGGGTCGCTGGCGTCGCACCTGCACCAGCACGTCGTGCCGCGCTGGGCAGGGGACTCCAACTTCATCACCGTGCTCGCCGACACCAAGATCATTCCGCAGCTGCTGTCGGACACGCGAGATCTGCTCGCCGAGCACTGGCCGGCCGACTGACGGCCCGGCTGTCGGCCCCCACATGTTGATCATGGCAAAGGCGTGATCAAACCCGACGAATGATCACACCTCCGCCATGATCAACGCGAGGAAGGGCGGCGGCGGGTCGGGGTCAGTCCCCCCCGGCGGTGACCTTGGCGGCCAGGTTGGGCGGCATCGGCTCGTACCGCAGGAAGGTGCGGGTGAACGTGCCGGCGCCGTGCGTGAGCGAGCGCAGGTCGATCGCGTATCGGGTGACCTCGGTCTGCGGCACCTCGGCGCGGACGAGCGTGCGGCCGGAGCCGACCGGCTCGGTGCCGAGCACTCGACCGCGGCGCGACGAGAGGTCGCTCATGATGCCGCCGACGTACTCGTCGGGAGCGAGCACGCCGAGCTCGTCGACCGGCTCGAGCAGCTCGACCCGTGCCGAGGAAGCGGCGTCACGCAGCGCCAGTGAACCGGCGGTCTGGAACGCCATGTCCGACGAGTCCACCGAGTGCGCCTTGCCGTCGACGAGCTTGACCCGGATGTCGACGAGCGGGTAGCCCGCGGCGACGCCCTTCTCCATCTGCGCGCGGACGCCCTTCTCCACCGACGGGATGAACTGCCTTGGCACCGCGCCACCGACGACCTTGTCGACGAACTCGAAGCCCGAGCCCTGCGGCAGCGGCTCGACCTCGATGTCGCAGACGGCGTACTGGCCGTGGCCTCCGGTCTGCTTGACGTGCCGGCCGTGACCCCGCCCGCCACCGGAAAACGTCTCGCGCAGGGGTATCCGCAGGTCGACGCGGTCGACCGACACGCCATAGCGGCTTGACAGCCGGTCGAGCAGGAGGTCGGCGTGCGCCTCGCCCATGGTCCAGAGCACGAGCTGGTGCGTCTCGCGGTTGTTCTCGACGCGCAGCGTGGGGTCCTCGGCCGCGAGGCGTGACAGGGCCTGCGAGAGCTTGTCCTCGTCGGCCTTGGCGTGGGCCTGGATGGCGATCGGGAGGAGTGCGGCGGGCAGCGACCACGGCCGCATGACGAGCGGGTCGTCCTTGCTGGACAGCGTGTCACCGGTCTCGGCCCGGGAGAGCTTGGCGACCGCAACGACGTCGCCGGCGACAGCCTGCGACAGGGGGCGTTGCGTCTTGCCCAGCGGGGAGGAGAGCGCACCGATGCGCTCGTCCTCGTCATGGTCCTCGTGCCCACGGTCCTCGCCGACGAGCGACGACATGTGGCCCGACACGTGCACGGTCATGTCGGGGCGCAGCGAGCCGGAGAAGACGCGGACCAGGCTGATGCGTCCGACGTACGGGTCAGTGGCGGTCTTGACCACCTCGGCCAGCAACGGTCCAGCCGGATCGCAGCCGAGGCCATCGCGCCGGGCCCCCGCGACCGTGTAGACGTCGGGCAGCGGGTGCTCGCCGGGCGACGGGAACGCGCTCGTGATCACCTCGAGCAGCTCGGCCATGCCGACACCCGAACCGCTGGCGACGGGCAGCACCGGGAAGAGAGTGGCATGCGCGACGGCCTTCTCGAGGTCGTCGACGAGGACCTTGGGATCGATGTCCTCGCCGCTCACGTAGCGATCCATGAGCGACTCGTCCTCGGACTCCTCGATGATCGCCTCGACCAGCGTGCCGCGCGCCTCCTCGACCTGGGCGAGGTCTTCGGCGTCGGGGTCGGTCTCGCGGCGCGATCCGCCGCTGTAGTCGTACATGCGCTGGGAAAGCAGCCCCAGCAGTCCGGTGACGTCGGTGCCGGTGCGTACGGGGAGGTAGAGGGGGACCGCCTTGTCGCCGAACGCCGACTGGCAGGCGGCCAGCGTGCCGTCGTAGTCGGCGCGCTGGTGGTCGAGCTTGGTGATGACGATCGCGCGCGGCATGCCGACGGACGCGCACTCCTCCCAGAGCGTCATGGTGGTGCCGTCGATGCCGTCGGAGGCAGCGACGACGAACAGGGCGCAGTCGGCGGCGCGCAGACCGGCGCGGAGCTCGCCGACGAAGTCGGCGTAGCCGGGCGCGTCGAGCAGGTTGACCTTGACACCGTCGTGGACGAACGGGAGGAGGGACAGGCCTACGGAGCGTTGCTGTCGCACCTCGACCTCGTCATGGTCGCTGACTGTCGTGCCATCCTCGACGCGACCCGCGCGGGGGATCGTGCCAGTGGCGACCAGCAGCGCTTCGGCCAGGGTTGTCTTCGCAGATCCGGTGTGGCCGACCAGCACCACGTTGCGAATGGCATCGGGCCGGTCGGCCTCCGGTGCCCTGCCGGCGGCTCCAGCGGGTGTGCTCTGAGCGGGCATAGCTCGCGTCCTCTCCGTCGAGGGTCCAGATCTCGTGAGCCTGCCCCTGTCGGGGCTCATGCACAAGGGCAGCACCCTGCGGGGCGGCCGCTCGGTTAGCATCAAGGCGCCCGAAATCTCCCCGGCTGACTGGCGACCGATGCTCAACCGATTTGCCCGCGATGGCCTCTACAAACTGCTCACCCCGATCGCCAACGGCCTCATCCGGCTGCGAGTGAGCCCCGACGCGGTCACAGTGGTCGGCACTCTCGGGGTGGTGACGGGGGCACTGGCGTTCTACCCGCGGAACGAGTTCTTCTGGGGCACGATCGTCATCACGCTGTTCGTGTTCTCCGACAACGTCGACGGCCTGATGGCCCGCACGCTGGGCCGGTCGGGCCGCTGGGGGGCGTTCCTCGACTCGGTGCTCGACCGCGTGGGCGATGCGGCGATCTTCGGCGGGATCCTGCTCTGGTACGCGGGGGAGGGCGACAACTTCCTGATGGTCGTGCTCACCCTGCTCTGCCTGGTCGCCGGGCAGGTCGTCTCCTACACCAAGGCCCGCGCCGAGGGGCTCGGCATGACCGCCGACGTTGGCCTGGCCGAGCGGGCCGACCGGCTGGTGGCCGTGCTGTTGACCACGGGACTGGTCGGGCTCGGCCTGCCGGAAGTCGGTGCTCACGGTTGTCCTGGCGCTGCTGTCGGCGGCCAGCATCTACACCGTCGCGCAGCGCATCCGCGAGGTCCGCCGCCAAGCCGTCGCCCCGGCCGGCTAGGGCGGCCGCATGCTGGAGCGCGCGACGCTGATCTCCTACTCCGTCGGCTGGGGTGTCGTCCGGCGCCTGCCGGAGGCTGCTGCCTATGCGATGTTCCGGCGGGGCGCCGACTCCGCGTGGCGCCGCCGCGGCAAGGGCGTGCTGCGGCTGGAGGCCAACCTGGCTCGGGTCCTCGGCACCACCCCCGACGACCCGCGGGTGCGCGAGCTGTCCAGGGAGGGCATGCGGTCCTACCTGCGTTACTGGTGTGACTCGTTCCGGCTGCCGGACTGGAGCCACGAGAAGATCGTTTCCCGCGTACGAGTGGAGAAGGGCGAGCTGCTCTTCGACAACATCGCGTCCGGCCGCGGGGTCGTTGCTGCCCTCCCGCACATGGGCAACTGGGACCACGCGGGCGCCTGGGCGACGGTGGTCGGCACGCCGCTGACCACGGTCGCCGAGCGGCTTCAGCCGGAGGAGCTGTACGAGAAGTTCCTCGAGTTCCGCCAGGGTCTGGGCATGGAGATCCTGCCGCTCACCGGCGGCGGCAACGACGTGTTCCGCACACTGGTCGCGCGCGCCCGCGAGGGGCGGCTCGTCCCGCTGCTGGCCGACCGCGATCTCACAGCCACGGGTGTCGAGGTGTCGTTCTTCGGAAGCGTCGCCAAAATGCCGTCCGGGCCGGCTGCGCTGGCATTGACGAGCGGGGCGGCGCTGCTTCCGGTGACGATCTGGTACGAGGGACGCGAGCCCGACCACAGCATCGTCATCCGGTGGCACGACGAGGTGCCACCGCCCGAGGGGCTCGCCGGGCGGGCGCGCGTCACCGCGATGATGCAGCAGGTCGCCGACGTGTTCGTGGAGGGCATTGCCGCGCACCCGCAGGACTGGCACATGCTGCAACGGGTCTGGCCACATGAGGATGAACGCGCGTGACGCCATGAAGATCGGCCTGGTCTGCCCGTACAGCTGGGACGTCCCCGGTGGGGTGCGCGTCCACGTACGCGACCTGGCCGACGCCCTCATCGACCGCGGGCACAAGGTGTCGGTGCTGGCTCCCGCCGATGACGACACGCCGGTTCCTTCGTACGTCACGCCGGCCGGCCGGGCGGTTCCCGTCCCCTACAACGGATCGGTTGCCAGGCTCAACTTCGGGCCGGTGTCCGCGGCACGGGTGCGGCGATGGCTGTCCGACGGCGCGTTCGACGTGCTGCACGTGCACGAGCCGGCGGCGCCGAGCCTGTCGATGCTCGCCGTGTGGTTCTCCGACGTGCCGGTGGTGGCGACCTTCCATACCGCCAACCCGAGGTCGCGGGCGATGACCGCGGCGTACGGCATCTTGCAGGCGACGTTCGAGAAGATCAGCGCGCGCATCGCGGTCAGCGAGGAGGCACGGACGACGCTCGTGCAGCACCTCGGCGGTGACGCGGTGCTCATCCCCAACGGGCTCTATGTCGACCGGTTCGCGGCCGCGAAGCCGCGGCCGGAGTGGCGGGGGAGCGGTGCGACCGTGTCGTTCCTCGGCCGCCTCGACGAGCCACGCAAGGGCCTCGCGGTCCTGCTCGCCGCCTGGCCGGAGGTCGTTGCAGCCCGGCAGGGCGCTCGGCTGCTCGTCGCGGGGCATGGTGACACGGACGAGGTCGCGGAGGACCTGCCGGGCCAGGTGCGCGAGACCGTGACGTTCCTCGGCTCGGTGAGCGACGACGAGAAGGCCGAGATGCTCGCGACGTCCGACGTCTACGTGGCGCCGCACACCGGTGGCGAGAGCTTCGGCATCGTGCTGGCCGAGGCGATGAGCGCCGGGGCGCCGGTGCTGGCGAGCGACCTGGTGGCCTTCCGGACGGTGCTCGAGGGTGGCCGGCTTGGTGTGCTGTTCCCGGTCGGCGACACGGCGGCGCTCGCCGGCGAGCTGCTGGGCCTGCTCGCCGACGAGCCCCGGCGCGCGGCCTATCGGGCGGCCGCCGCCAGCGCCGTGCGCCGCTATGACTGGAGCGAGCTGACCGAGGAAATCATCGCGGTCTACGAGATGGTGACCGGCTGATCCGGTGTGTCTGACGCTGTGCCGTGCCAGGTCATCTCGTCCCACTCGAGGATCCGGTAGGCGCGCATCACGCCGTGCACCATGAACGGGTCGTCGCGCACGAACGCTTCGGCGGCCGCACGGTTTGTGAAGATCGACATCGATCCGTTGCGCTGCGGGTCCTCGAAGGTTCCGACGCTGAGCAGCTCGCCGCGGGTGTGGAACTCGGAGAGCCGCGCGAGGTGCGCCGGAAAGTGCGCCGGGGCCTTCTCGACGAGGTTGGCCGCGGGTTCGTAGAGCAGCACGTACCTCATGACGACCCCTGCTGACGCACAGCGGCCGCGAAGTTGTCGAGGTCGGTCTGCCACCCGTCTGGGGCGCTGACGCCGCGGCGGATCTCGGCTGCGCCGTCACCGTGGCCCTCGAACTGCGAGTGGACGAGCGTGACGACTGTACGGCCGGGCTCGGCTTGGGCGAACGTGACCTCGACGCGGCTGCCGTGCGCCGGATCGGGGTCGTATCCCCAGCCCTCCCCGACCACGCCGATCATCCACGACAGCACAAGCCGGTGCGGCCGGTCGTATTCGAGGACCTGACCCCAGTCGCACTCGCTGCCGTCGGGCTGGCGCTCGTACCAGCGGCCGCCCGCGAACGGCTCGAGCACGATGGCGTCGGGTCGCTCGCTGCCAAGGTAGTGGTCGGTCGTGACCCATTCGCTGTGGTGCAGCGTGTAGATGTCGAACGCGCGCTCCGGGTCGGCCGGAACGGTGACCTCGCACACCACGGGAGCGAGCGTCTGGATGTTGGTCATTGCGGGTCCTCTCGGTGTGGTGGGTCGGGTTGATCGTCGTCGCGGCGGAGGGTGTCCTCGGCGACGGCCTCGGCGAATGCGGCGAGCGTGCGGGTCCAGTAGCGGTCCAGGTAAGCCCTCACGTCGGCAGGCCCCCTCGGGTCGAGGTGGTAGAGCCGTCGCGTGCCGTCGGCGCGGTCCCGTACAAGCCCGGCGTTCTTGAGCACGCGCAGGTGCTGGGAGACGGCCGGGCGGCTGATGGGCAGCGCTGCGGCGAGCTGGCCGACCGACGTCGGCCCGTCGGCGAGCAGGGCGATGATCGCTCGCCGGCTGGCGTCACCGAGCGCGTCCAGCTGACGCTCCCCTTGGTAAGTCGTCACGAACGGTAAGTCTGCGCTTACGAGTGGCAGTCGTCAAGGGGCAGCGCAGGGTTGGCGCACCGACCCCGCTAGCGTGACGCCGCGTGGAATGGGTGCCGGTCGCGGTCGCGGTGGCAGTGCTCGGCGTGCTGCTGTCCTGGAACGCCGGCCGCGTCGACCGTATGCACACCCGGCTGGAGGCCTCGCGGGCCGCGCTCGAGGCGCAGCTGGCTCGCCGGTCGGCGGTGGCGCTCGAGGCCGCGACGAGCGGGTTGCTCGACCCCGCGTCCGCCGTCGTCGTCGCCGACGCTGCCCACCGCGCTCGCACGACCAACGACGAGTCGCCGGAGTCGTGGGAGGCGGGCGAGAGTGTCCTGACCCAGGCGCTGGGAGCGGCCTTCGACCAGCCGGACTTCGTGGCCACACTCCGCGGCGACCCACAGGCGAAGGTGCTCGTCGACGACCTCGCCGCAGCCTGCCGCCGGGTGCAGCTGGCGCGCCGGTTCCACAACGACGCGGTCCGCCAGACCCGGCGACTGCGGCGTAAACCGCTCGTGCGCTGGCTCCGGCTCTCGGGGCATGCGCCGTGGCCGGACACTGCGGAGTTCGACGACGCGATGCCGCGTGGCCTCGCCGCCTGAGTGCCGAAACGCGTTCGGGAACAGGTGCTCGGGCGCCGTACGATGGTGACAACCCCACACCGCTGGAAAGGTGCGCTCTTCGTGTCCGAGCAGATCCCCGCCGCTGCACCGCACGCGCCCGAGACCGGCACGCTGCGTGTCAAGCGCGGCATGGCCGAGATGCTAAAGGGCGGCGTGATCATGGACGTCGTCACGCCGGACCAGGCGCGCATCGCCGAGGACGCCGGCGCGGTCGCCGTCATGGCGCTCGAGCGCGTGCCCGCCGACATCCGCGCGGAGGGCGGCGTGTCGCGCATGAGCGACCCCGACATGATCGACGGCATCATCAAGGCCGTCTCCATCCCGGTGATGGCCAAGGCCCGCATCGGCCACTTCGTCGAGGCACAGCTGCTGCAGGCGCTCGGCGTCGACTACATCGACGAGTCCGAGGTGCTCACGCCGGCCGACTACGCCAACCACATCGACAAGTGGAAGTTCACCGTGCCGTTCGTGTGCGGCGCGACCAACCTTGGCGAGGCCCTGCGGCGCATCACCGAGGGCGCGGCGATGATTCGGTCCAAGGGCGAGGCCGGCACCGGCGACGTCTCCAACGCCACCACTCACATGCGCCAGATCCTCGGCGAGATCCGTCGTTTGACGTCGATGGCTGACGACGAGCTGTACGTCGGGGCCAAGGAGCTGCAGGCGCCCTACGAGCTGGTGCGCGAGGTGGCTCGCGCCGGAAAGCTGCCGGTGGTCATGTTCACCGCCGGTGGCATCGCGACCCCGGCCGACGCGGCGATGATGATGCAGCTCGGCGCCGAGGGCGTGTTCGTGGGTTCCGGCATCTTCAAGTCGGGCGACCCGGCCAAGCGTGCCTCCGCGATCGTGCAGGCCACGACCCACTTCGACAACCCCGACGTGATCGCCAAGGTGTCCCGTGGGCTCGGTGAGGCCATGGTCGGCATCAACGTCGACGACATCCCCGTGCCGCACCGGCTGGCCGAGCGCGGCTGGTAGGTCCACCTCCCAGAACTGAAGCGCTGTGTACGACACACCGCGCGGCGGGTCGTGCGCGGCGCTTCAGTTTGCGGTGGTGGCTGGCACTGGTCGGCGGGTGACGGCCTCCCAGGCCACCAGACCTGCCAGCAGGAGGGCGACACCGGCCAGCGCGGCCAGCGCCGGTGTCTGCGCGATCAGCGGCCCCGCGACGAGAAGGGCGGCACCGACGACGACCCGGTCCATCGGCAGCTGAGACGTCGTGCGCCAGGCGAAGGCCGCGGTGCCCAGCAGGTAGAGCCCGGGACCGCCGCCCAACGCCCAGGCCGGGACGCCGGACAGGGCGTCGGTGAGCTCGTGGTCGCTGGTGTCGCTGACGTACTCCAGCACCTTCTTGAGCCCGAACGCCGCCACGACGACACCCGCGATGAGCGGGATGTGCAGGTACGTGTAGGCGTCGCGGCCCAACGCCGTCCGCGCATTGCCCTCGAGCTGCGCCAGCCGGTGCTCGGCGCGCGCCTGCAGCCAGTCGAAGTAGAGCCACCACAGCGCGGCCGACACGACGATGCCCAGGACGATCCCCGCGATCAACGGAGTCGACACGGGCAGGTCGGCGACGCCGATCCCGATCGCGACGATCGACTCGCCGAGCGCGATGATCACGATGAGGCCGTGCCGCTCGGCCCAGTGCGCGGGCGACGCGATGCGCCAGCCTTCCGGGCCGGTCAGGTAGATGCCGATGCCGTCGGCGACGAGCGCGACCGCCCAGACGAGGACCTGCGCCGCCCCGTCGAGCCCGGCGCCGACGTACAGCAGTGCCAGCGACGGCAGCAGCGAGGCGAACGAGCGCAGCAGCACCCGGTGCAGGCCACGGTCACGCGGGTCGGACAGCCAGTAGATGGTGAGGTGGAGGATGCGGATGGCCGTGTAGGCGGTGATGAGCACCACCGGCCCGTAGAGCCCGCCGGGCAGGTCCTCGTACGCCTCCGGCACGGTCACGGCAATCACCAGCATCAGGGCCATGACGGCGAGCAGGATCAGCCGCAGGGCACCGGTGTCGGCGCGTACGACGTTGCCCAGCCACGCGAAGCAGCACCACACCCACCAGAGCAGGTAGAGCAGGACGAGCCCCTGCGCGAGCCCGAGCACGGTCGGCTCATCGGCAAGCAGCGCCGTCACCTGGGTGATGGCGTAGACGAACACGAGGTCGAAGAAGAGCTCGGCCGGGGTGACGCGGTGCGCCTCGCTCGCAGCGGCCAGGCGGGTCCGGTGCGGGGTGGTGCCGAGGCGCTCCGGGGGCGGGGTCACGTGGGGGTCCTCCAGTGTGCGGCCGGGTAAGTGACGCGGGTCACAGTGGGCAACGTTCGTAGACTGGAATGACATACCCGACCGGACAAGGAGCCTCGTGAGCGACCCGATCATCGGAGTCCTGGCACTGCAGGGCGACTTCCGCGAGCACCTGGCCGCGTTGCAGGCGGTCGGAGCGCGGGCCGCTGCCGTGCGCACCGAGGCGGATCTCGGACACGTCGATGCGCTCGTCATTCCCGGCGGCGAGTCGACGGCGATGTGGCGGTTGGCGACGCGGCTCGGGATGTTGGAGCCGTTGCGCGCGCGGGTGCGGGCGGGGATGCCGGCCTACGGCTCCTGCGCGGGCATGATCATGCTGGCCGATCGGCTGATGGGTGGCGCTGAGGGCCAGGAGACGATCGGCGGGCTGGACGTGGCGGTGCGCCGCAACGCGTTCGGGCGTCAGGTCGACTCGTTCGAGGCCGACCTCGACTTCCCCGCGCTCGGCGACGGGCCCACGCTGCACGCGGTCTTCATCCGCGCCCCATGGGTGGAGGAGGTCGGGCCGGGCGTCGAGGTCCTTGCCCGCGTCGCCTCCGGTCCCGCCGTCGGTAGGATCGTCGCGGTTCGGCAGGGCCCGCTGATCGCAACCTCGTTCCACCCGGAGCTCACGGGCGACCGGCGGGTGCACGGGCTGTTCCTCGACACGGTGCGCGAGGCGTTGGCGGCCTGACGGCTGCGTGTCAGACGAGAAGGAGACTCCAGGTGTCCGGCCACTCCAAGTGGGCGACGACGAAGCACAAGAAGGCCGTCGTCGACGCCAGACGCGGCAAGCTCTTCGCCAAGCTGATCAAGAACGTCGAGGTGGCGGCGCGCACGGGCGGCGGCGACCCGGTTGGAAACCCCACGCTCTACGACGCGATCCAGAAGGCGAAGAAGTCGTCGGTCCCCAACGACAACATCGACCGCGCGGTCAAGCGCGGGTCGGGTGCCGAGGCCGGCGGCGCGGAGTACCAGACGATCATGTACGAGGGGTACGGGCCGGGCGGCGTCGCCGTGCTCATCGAGTGCCTGACCGACAACCGCAACCGCGCGGCGTCCGAGGTTCGGGTGGCCATGACCCGTAACGGCGGCTCGATGGCCGACCCGGGCTCGGTGTCCTACCTGTTCACCCGCAAGGGTTTGCTGATCGTGCCCAAGGCGCAGGAAGGCCGCGGCGAGCTCACCGAGGACGAGCTCCTGGAGGTCGTGCTCGAAGCCGGTGCCGAAGAGGTCAGCGACGACGGCGAGACCTTCGAGGTCGTGACCGAGGCGAGCGACCTTGTCGCGGTGCGCACAGCGGTGCAGGAGGCCGGGCTCGACTACGAGTCGGCGGAGTCATCGCTGCTTCCGTCGGTGTCGGTGCCGCTCGACGAGGAGGGCGCGCGGAAGATCTTCCGGTTGCTCGAGGCGCTCGAGGACAGCGACGACGTGCAGAACGTCTACGCCAACTACGACGTCAGCGACGACATCATGGAGGCCGTGGGCTAGCGGTCGGCCGGGTTCCCGAGTTGGATCAGGGGCCCCCTTGTCCAATAGGTCTGGACACGGGGGCCCCTGATCAGCTCTGCGGCCAGCCCCGCCGCGGCGCGTCATCGCCGGATTCGCCGGGCGGGTCGGCTAGCGTCGAGGCAACGAACACCTGTTCGGCGGAAGGAGCCTCGGTGCGTGTCCTCGGCATCGATCCCGGGCTGACCCGGTGCGGGTTCGGTGTCGTCGAGGGGGCTCCCGGGCGGCCGCCGACACTCTGCGGCGTCGGCGTGCAGCGCACCTCCGCCGACGCGCCGCTGGGTGAGCGGCTGCGGCTCATCGCCGACGCCATCGATGGCTGGCTCGACGCGCACGAGCCTGACGTCGTGGCGGTCGAGCGGGTCTTCGCGCAGCACAACGTACGCACTGTGATGGGCACGGCTCAGGCCAGCGCGCTCGCGGTGCTGGCCGCCACCAGACGCGGGCTGCCCGTCGCCCTGCACACGCCCAGCGAGGTCAAGGCGGCCGTCACCGGCAACGGACGGGCCGACAAGGCGCAGGTGACGACCATGGTGACCAGGCTGCTGCGGCTCGACGCGCCACCGCGGCCGGCCGACGCCGCCGACGCGCTCGCGCTTGCCATCTGCCACGTCTGGCGTGGCGCCGCACTGGCCCGCATCGAAGCGGCCGTGGCCGCAGCAGGAGGCCGCAGATGATCGCGTTCGTCCGTGGCACGGTGGCCGACCTCGGCCCCGACGAGGCGGTCGTCGATGTCGGCGGGGTCGGCTATGAGCTGCGCTGCACGCCCGCGACGCTCGCCCAGCTGCGCGTGGGGCAGCCCGCGCGCGTCCCCACGAGCATGGTCGTGCGCGAAGACTCGATGACCTTGTACGGCTTCGCCGACGAGGACGAGCGCGAGGCGTTCGCCATCCTGCAGACCGCGAGCGGTGTCGGTCCCCGGCTCGCACTGGCCATGCTGGCGGTGCACCGACCCGACACGCTGCGCCGCGCGGTCGCCGAGGGCAACCTGAGCCTGCTCATCCAGGTGCCCGGCATCGGGCGCAAGGGTGCCCAGCGCATCGTGCTCGAGCTCAAGGACCGACTCGGCGGCCCGACCGCCAACGGGCCATACGACGGCAACGGCGTCGGCGGCCCCATCGGCGACGGGTGGCAGGGGCAGGTGCACGGCGCACTGCTCGGCCTCGGCTGGGCGGTGCGTGAGGCCGACGACGCGGTCGCCGCCGTCACCCCGCTCGCCGACGGTGCCGACAAGCCCGACGTCGGACAGCTGCTCAAGGAGGCCCTGCGCACGCTCAACCGGATGGGCGCATGAGCCAGCCCGACGACGGACGCGCCCTGGTGACCGCCGAGGCGCAGGTCGAGGACCGCGCCCTCGACGGCGCCCTGCGCCCGCGGCGGCTCGACGAGTTCATCGGGCAGGAGCGGGTGCGCTCCCAGCTCGCGCTGGTGCTGGAGGCGGCCCGAATGCGCGGCCGTACCCCCGACCACGTCCTGCTGTCCGGCCCGCCGGGGCTCGGCAAGACCACCCTTGCGCTGATCATCGCCGCGGAGATGCAGGTCCCGCTGCGGGTCACCAGCGGCCCGGCCATCCAGCACGCCGGCGATCTGGCCGCCATCCTGTCCGGGCTCACGGAGGGAGAGGTGCTCTTCCTCGACGAGATCCACCGCATGGCCCGGCCGGCCGAGGAGATGCTCTACATGGCGATGGAGGACTTCCGCGTCGACGTCATCGTCGGCAAAGGCCCCGGCGCCACCGCCATCCCGCTCGAGGTCCCGCCGTTCACCCTGGTCGGCGCGACGACCCGCGCCGGGCTGCTGCCGGGGCCGCTGCGCGACCGGTTCGGCTTCACCGCGCACATGGACTTCTACGCGCCGGCCGAGCTCGAGCGGGTGCTCGCCCGCTCGTCCACCCTGCTCGGCATCGAGCTCGACCCGCTGGGCGCCACCGAGATCTCCGGACGGTCACGGGGCACCCCGCGCATCGCCAACCGTCTGCTGCGCCGGGTCCGCGACTTCGCGCAGGTCCGCGGCACCGGCAGCGTCGACGTCGCGGCGGCCCGCGCCGCGCTCGAGCTCTACGAGGTCGACGAGCTGGGGCTCGATCGGCTCGACCGGGCCGTGCTCGATGCGCTGTGCCGGCGGTTCGGCGGCGGGCCGGTGGGCGTGTCGACGATCGCGGTCGCCGTGGGCGAGGAGCGCGAGACGATCGAGGAGGTGGCCGAGCCCTTCCTCGTCCGCGAGGGCCTGCTCGCCCGGACGCCCCGCGGCCGCGTGGCGACCCCGGCGGCCTGGCGACACCTCGGCCTCTCGGTCCCCGCTGGGGCCGCCTTCGCCGACGCGCCTGATCTGTTCTCCGGCAGCGACGCGAGCGACGAGGTGTCCGACGTCACCTTCGGGTGACACCTCGGTTTCGGAACCTCTCAGGTCGGCGGTCTACACTCTGCCGGTCGGTCCGATCACGATCGGCGATCGACCATGCCGCGAAAACTCGAAGGGACGTTGCTTCCCCGTGGACAACCTGGCCGGACTCCTCCCGCTTCTCCTGATCCTGGTCTTCTTCTGGTTCCTGATCCTCCGCCCGGCTCGCAACCGGCAGCGAGAGGTCATGAACGTCCAGGGGTCGATCACCCCGGGCGCACAGGTGATGACCAGCGCCGGCCTCTACGCCACTGTGCAGGCGGTCGAGGACGACGCGGTCGTGCTGGAGATCGCCCCCGGTGTCGAGGTTCGCTACGCAAAGCAGGCGATCGTGCGCATCATTGAGCCAAAGGCGGTCAGTGAGCACGTCGTCGAGCCCGACGTCGACAGCAACGGCCAGGCCTAAACCGCAGAGCGCCGTGCCCGGCGTGCTGCGCGTGTAACGAGGAGAACAGACCAAGTGGCGACGACGCCCAACGTGCCCAGGCCGGTGCGGCCGCTGGCCGTGCTGGCCGCCCTGCTCGTCGTGATGTACGGCATCATGGCGCTGACGGGCAGCTGGAAACCCAACCTGGGGCTCGACCTCCAGGGCGGCACCAGCATCACCCTGACCGCATCGACCGCCGACGGCGGCGCTCCGAGCGAGCAGTCGATGGAGCAGGCCGTCGAGATCATCCGCAACCGGGTCGACGCCGTGGGCGCCACCGAGGCGGAGGTCTCGATCCAAGGCCGCGACAACATCGTGGTGCAGGTACCTGGCGTGGGTGAGGACGAGCTCATCCGGCTGGTCGGCCAGACGGCCGAGCTGCGCTTCCGGCCGGTGCTGTCGATCGCCCCCGGTGGCGCGCCGACTCCGGCGCCGACCGAGACCCCGACCGATGGCTCGACGCCCGCGCCGACGACCACTCCTGAGGCCAGCCCGACGCCCTCCGTCGCGCCCAGCGGCCGCGTCGGCGGCGAGGCCCTGGCCGCCGGCACGACCCCATCCCCGTCCGCGTCGCCGAGCCCGTCCGAGTCACCCACCCCCGGCGCGACCGACGCCGCCCCCACCCCGGCGCCGACCGCCGTCCAGCCGGAGGGCGACGGCAGCGGCACGGCGACCCCAGAGCAGCTTGAAGCGCTCAACAGCTTCGACTGCGCGCAGCTCGCCCCCGGCACCATCGACGACCCCGACAAGCCGCTGGTCACCTGTGACGAGGAAGGCGCCAACCGCTACCTGCTCGACGCGGCCGACGTCATCGGCACCAACATCACCGACGCGTTCGCCACCATCCCGCAGAGCCGGGTCGACTGGGTCGTCGCCATCGAGTTCGACGGTGAGGGCGCCGACGCGTTCGCCGACTCCACCGAGCGGCTCGCCGCCCAGACGTACCCGCAAAACTCCTTCGCGATCGTCCTGGACGGCCGGGTGGTGAGCGCCCCGACCGTCGAGCAGACCATTCCCAACGGCGAGGCGACGATCGAGGGCAACTTCAGCCAGGGCGAGGCGCAGGATCTCGCCAACGTGCTGAAGTACGGCGCGCTGCCGCTGACGTTCACCACCAGCGAGGTCACGACCGTCTCCGCCACGCTCGGCGCCGACCAGCTGCAGGCCGGTCTCCTGGCCGGTGCGGTCGGTCTCGCGCTCGTCGTGATCTACTCGCTGCTCTTCTACCGCGCGCTGGGCATCGTGAGCATCGCCAGCCTCGCGGTGGCGGCCGCGCTGACGTACGCCTCGGTTGTGCTCCTGGGCGAGGCGATCGGATTCGCGCTGATCCTGGCCGGTGTCATCGGTGTGATCGTCGCGATCGGCATCACCGCCGACTCGTTCGTGGTCTTCTTCGAACGCGTACGAGACGAGATCCGTGAGGGTCGCACGATCCGCATGGCGGTCGAGCTCGGCTGGACCCGGGCCAAGCGCACCATCCTGATCGCCGACTTCGTGACACTGCTAGCGGCCGGTGTTCTCTACTTCATGGCGATCGGCCGCGTGCAGAACTTCGCGTTCACGCTCGGCCTGACGACGGTGATCGACCTCGTCGTGGTCTTCCTGTTCACCAAGCCGATGGTGACGCTGTTGGTCCGCCGCAAGTTCTTCGGTCAGGGGCACCGGTGGTCCGGCCTCGACCCGGAGCTGGTCGGCCGCAAAAAGTCGGCCAGTCGACCGGTGAAGGAAATGGCCCGCGCAGGCAAGGGAGGGGCGCGATGAGCCGCCTTGGTCAGATCGGCCACCGCCTCTACACCGGCGAGACGTCGTTCGACTTCGTCGGGCGCCGCAAGCTCTGGTACGCCATCTCCGCGGCGATCCTCGTCATCTCGTTCCTCGCCGTCGCCTTCCGCGGGCTCAACTTCGGCATCGAGTTCCGCGGCGGCGCGGAGTTCCGCATCCCCGACGCGAGCTGCTCGGTCGAGGAGGCACGCACCGCGGCGGCCGGGCTCGTCGAGTCCGAGCCGATCGTGCAGGAGCTGGGCAACGGCGACATCCGCGTCCAGACCGAGGCCCTCGAGGGATCGGCCCCGGCCGAGGTGCGCGAGGCGTTGGCTGAGACCTGCAACGTGAGCGCCGACGACATCAGCGTGCAGCTCATCGGGCCGTCATGGGGTGGCGAGGTCACCCGCAAGGCGGTCACCGCCCTGATCGCCTTCCTGGTCCTCGTGACAGCGCTGATGTGGGTCGCGTTCGACCGAAAGGCCGCGATCGCCGGCCTGGTCGCGCTCGCGCACGACATCGTGATCACCGTCGGCATCTACGCCCTGGTCGGGTTCGACGTCACGCCATCGACGATGATCGGCTTGCTGACGATCTTGGGTTATTCGCTGTACGACACGGTGGTCGTCTTCGACAACGTACGCGAGAACACCAAGGGTCTCGAGACTCAGGCCAACCGCACCTACAGCGAGGCCGCCAACCTGTCGATCAACCAGACACTCGTCCGGTCGATCAACACGTCGGTCATCGCGCTGCTTCCGGTGGCGTCGATCCTGTTCTTCGGTGTGTTCGTGCTCGGCGGCGGCACGCTGAAGGACCTGGCGCTCGTGCTCTTCGTGGGCATCGCGGCGAGCACCTACTCGTCGATCTTCGTCGCCACGCCGCTGCTCGCCCACCTCAAGGAGCAGGAGGCGACCATGAAGGGCCTGGCCCGCCGTGTCGAGCTCAAGCGGGCCGGTGCGGCCAAGGCCACCACCACTCGGGCGGCGGGTACGGGCGCGGGTGAGGTGGGCGCCGCCGGCACCGCCGTGGCCGTGGCCGAGCGAGACGACCACGAGTTGGCGGACGCCACCGACACGACAGACACCGAAGAGCACTCCGCGTCGTCCGAGCCGATCGAGTCGGGCGAGCGGCACCAGCCACAGCGGCAGACCCGCTCGCAGCGCAAGGGCGGCAGCCGCGGTCCAGGGCGGCGGTAACGACGACGATGGCTGGCCGGACCAACATGCTCGACCGGATCGCCGGCCTCATAGTCGACGTGCCCGACTTGCCGCAGCCGGGCGTGGTGTTCAAGGACATCACGCCCCTGCTGGCTGACCACGCCGCCTTCGAGGCGACCATCCAGGCACTCGCCGAGCCGGCTCGGTCCGGCGCCGACGTCGTCGTCGACAAGGTGGTCGGCATCGAGGCGCGCGGGTTCATTCTCGCCGCCCCGGTGGCGCTAGCGCTGGGGGCGGGCTTCGTACCCGTACGCAAGGCCGGCAAGCTGCCACGCGAGGTGCACGCCGCCTCCTATTCGCTCGAGTACGGCGAGGCCACCATCGAGATCCATGCCGACGCGCTGGCCCCGGGCGACCGGGTGCTCGTCGTCGACGACGTGCTTGCCACCGGCGGCACCGTGGCCGCCGCCAGCACCTTGATCGCGCAGTCCGGCGCGACGGTCGACCGGCGTGAGCGTGCTGATCGAGCTGAGCTTCCTCAACGGGCGCAGCAGGACCGGCGACCTGACGATCACCCCGATCGTCACAATCTGACGAGACCCTCGGCAGCCACGGAAGCGCCGAGATTTCAAGGGTCCTTGGCGCTGTCCGTAGACTGGGTTCCTAGCCCGTCGAAGGAGTCGCCCGTGGCCGACGAGCGCGCAGCACCTGCCGTTACGGAGGAGGCTGCCGAGGCTCCACAGCCCGGCGGTGCGCCCACCGGGGCGCCGTCGGCGTCGGCGCCTGCCCGGGTGCGTGCCCGGCTCGCCCGGCTGACGGCCAACCGCGGCCCTGCCAATCCCGTGCTCGAGCCGCTCTACCGGTCGTCCGCGCCACCCACCCCAAGGCCGACCTCGGCATCATCGAGCGGGCCTACGAGGTGGCGGCCAAGGCGCACGCCGGCCAGCAGCGCAAGAGCGGCGACCCCTACATCACGCACCCGCTCGCCGTGGCCACGATCCTCGCCGAGCTCGGCATGACGCCGTCCGACGCTCGCGGCGGCGCTGCTGCACGACACCGTCGAGGACACCGACTACACGCTCGACGAGCTGCGCATGGACTTCGGCGACGAGGTCGCCATGCTCGTCGACGGCGTCACCAAGCTCGACAAGGTCAAGTACGGCGACGCCGCGCAGGCCGAGACCGTGCGCAAGATGGTCGTCGCGATGGCCCGGACATCCGCGTCCTGCGTCATCAAGCTCGCCGACCGGCTGCACAACGCGCGCACCTGGCGCTACGTCACCAAGGAGAATGCGCAGCGCAAGGCGCGCGAGACGCTCGAGATCTACGCGCCGCTGGCCCACCGGCTCGGCATGAACACCATCAAGTGGGAGCTCGAGGACCTGTCCTTCGCGACGCTCTACCCCAAGGTCTACGACGAGATCGTGCGGCTGGTCGCCGAGCGGGCGCCGGCGCGCGACGAGTACCTCGCCACGGTGACCGAGCAGGTGCAGGCCGACCTGCGCGGCGCCAAGATCAAGGCCACGGTCACCGGCCGGCCGAAGCACTACTACTCGATCTACCAGAAGATGATCGTGCGCGGCCGCGACTTCGCCGACATCTACGACCTCGTCGGGCATCCGCGTCCTCGTCGACACGGTGCGCGACTGCTACGCGGTGCTCGGCGCCCTGCACGCGCGGTGGAACCCGGTGCCCGGGCGGTTCAAGGACTACATCGCGATGCCGAAGTTCAACATGTACCAGTCGCTGCACACGACGGTGATCGGCCCGGAGGGCAAGCCGGTCGAGATCCAGATCCGCACCCACGCCATGCACCGCCGGGCCGAGTACGGCGTCGCCGCGCACTGGAAGTACAAGGAGGACGCCAACGCCGGCAAGGAGGTCGACCTGCCGGCGGCGTCACGCGGCGCGGCCGGCGCCAACGACATGGCGTGGCTGCGCCAGCTGCTCGACTGGCAGAAGGAGACCGCGGACCCGGGCGAGTTCCTCGACTCGCTGCGCTTCGAGATCAACGCCACCGAGGTCTACGTCTTCACCCCCAAGGGCGACGTCATCGCGCTGCCGGCCGGGTCGACCCCCGTCGACTTCGCCTACGCCGTGCACACCGAGGTCGGCCACCGCACCATCGGCGCGCGGGTCAACGGCCGGCTGGTGCCGCTCGAGTCGACCCTCGACAACGGCGACGTCGTCGAGGTCTTCACCTCCAAGGCCCAGGGCGCGGGGCCGACCCGCGACTGGCTGGGCTTCGTCAAGAGCGCGCGGGCGCGCAACAAGATCCGCCAGTGGTTCTCCAAGGAGCGCCGCGAGGAGGCGATCGAGCAGGGCAAGGACGCCATCGCCGAGCGATGCGCAAGCAGGACCTGCCGCTGCAGCGGCTGCTGTCCGCCGAGTCGCTGACCGCCCTCGCCGAGGAGCTGCGCTACCCCGACATCTCCGCGCTGTACGCGGCGGTCGGCGAGGGCCACGTGTCGGCGCAGAGCGTCGTCCAGCGGCTCGTCGCGTCGCTCGGCGGCGAGGAGGGCGCCGCCGAGGACCTCGCCGAGGCCGTCACCGCGATCGAGACCTTCGAGCGGCGCCGGCGCACCCCGGCGACCCCGGCGTCGTCGTCAAGGGCGTGGCCGACGTCTGGGTCAAGCTGGCCCGCTGCTGCACGCCGGTGCCCGGCGACGACATCGTGGGCTTCGTCACCCGCGGCGCCGGCGTGTCGGTGCACCGCGGCGACTGCGTCAACGTCGCGGCGCTGCTGGCCCAAGACCGGGCCGCATGGTCGACGTCGAGTGGGCGCCGACCGCGTCGTCGGTGTTCCTCGTGGCCATCCAGGTCGAGGCGCTCGACCGGGCGCGGCTGCTGTCCGACGTCACGCGGGTGCTGTCCGACCAGCACGTCAACATCCTGTCGGCGTCGGTGACCACGACGCGCGACCGGGTCGCCAAGAGCCGGTTCACCTTCGAGATGGGCGACCCGACGCACCTCGGGCACGTGCTCAAGGCGGTGCGCGGCGTCGAGGGCGTGTTCGACGTCTACCGCGTCACCAGCACGCGGCCCTGAGGAGAGACGACCTCAGCCGCCGAACTCGGCGAGGGCCTTCTCCGCCTCGGCCAGCCACGCCCGGCGGGTCTCCAGCGCGGTCTGAGCCTCGCTCACGGCTCGCTCGTCGCCCTTGGCGGTGGCGGCAACGGCGCGTGCCTCCAGGTCCTGGATCGAGCTGCGCAGCTGGGCGACGGTGTCTTCGGCGCGCGCCCGGGCCTCCGGGTTGGTGCGCCGCCAGTCGGACTCCTCCGCGGACCGGACGGCGTCCTCGACCTTGCGCAGCCGCGCCTCCACAGGGCGCATCGCCTCCCGCGGCACCTTGCCCGCGGCCTCCCAGCGGTCCTGGATGCCGCGCAGTGCAGCCCGGGCCGTCTTCCAGTCGGTGATGGGGAGCAGCGCCTCGGCCTCCACGAGCAGCGCCTCCTTGGCCGCCAGGTTGGCGGCAAACTCGGAGTCGCGAGCCGACTGCGCCTCGGTGCGGGCAGCGAAGAAAGCGTCCTGCGCCGCTCGGAACCGGGACCACAGCTGGTCCTCGGCGCCGCGCGGAGCACCACCAGCGGCCTTCCAGCGCGCCATGAGGTCGCGGAACTGGCGGGCGGTCTCTCCCCACTCGGTCGAGCCGGCCAGCGACTCGGCCTCCACGACGAGCGCCTCCTTGACCGACCGCGCCTCCTCACGGCGCTCGCCGACCTCGGCGAAGTGCGCCTTGCGCCGGCGCGTGTAGTGCGTCCGCGCCGTCGAGAATCGACGCCACAGCACGTCGTCGGTCGGGCGATCGAGACGGGGCAGCGTCTTCCACTGGTCGAGCAGGGCACGCAACCGGTCCGCTCCGCGGCGCCAGTCGCTGCTCTCGGCGATCTGCTCCGCCTCGGCCGCGATCGCCTCCTTGGCGACCTTGGCCTCCTCGAGCGCCTGGGCGCGCGCCGCACGGCGCTCCTCGCGCCGGCGGACGACCTCGGCCTCGAGCGCGTCCAGCCGCACCACCAGGCCGTCGATGTCGCCGATCGCCTGGGGAGTCTGGATCGCCTCGCGGACCCGGCGGGCCACCGTCGTGGCGTCTTCCGGCGACGCCGCACCGGCGGCCAGTCGCTTGTCGACGAGGTCGACCTGCACCATCAGGTCGTCGTACCGTCGCCCGTAGAACTCCAGGGCCTCCTGCGGGTCGCCCGTCTGCCACGAACCGACGAGCTGCTCGCCCGTCGCGCGGCGCACGTAGACCGACCCGTCGGCCGCGACCCGTCCCCAGGTGTTCTCAGCCACCGTGGGCTGGACGGGGGCGCTCTCGGCGCTCTCGGTGCTCTCGGGGTTCTCGGTCACGGGATCCTCTGTCTCCAGACTCTGCCGCGTCACCCGGCGGTGACGCTGAAGTCGTCGAGCGTCACGGGCTGGGCCGGCGCTCCATCCTGCCCGCCACCGGTCACCCCGGCAGCGGCGATCTCCTGAACGTGCTCGATGCCGGAGGTCACGTGCCCGACCACCGTGTAGTTGGGCGACAGCCCCGGCGACTCCCCCCACACGATGAAGAACTGGCTGCCGGTCGTCGCGCCCTCGCCGGAGTTGGCCATGGCGATGGTGCCGACGGGGTAGGTCGGCCGTACCCAGCCCCTCCGCCTCCATGCGGAACCCGGGGCCGCCCATGCCGGTCCCTGTCGGGTCACCGCACTGCAGCACCTTGAGGGTGTCGCTCGTCGTCAGGCGGTGGCACGTGTGGCGTCATAGAAGTTGCTGTCTGCCAGGAACTTGAGGGCCGACACTGTGCACCACGCCTGCGACGCGTCGAGCTGCGCGGTCACCGGCTTGCCGTTGAGCGACAGCGCGGCGTTCCACGTCTGGTTGAGGTCAACCGGGGTCGCGGGCGGGCGGCCAACGTCCTTCTCGGACTCACCGGGGGAGTCGGTCCAGGTGCAAGCCTGCGTCGTGTGTGTCTGGCCGTCCCCCGGGAACGCAGTGGTGTCCTCGTCCTCACCGAAGTCGCCGAGCCACCAGATCCCACCGCCGACGAGCGCCACCAGATGCGACGGTCAGGGTGATCCCGATAGCCACCCGGCGCCGCCGGACATGCTTGGCGGCCTCCGCGGCACGCCGCGCCTGCCACCTCTCGTAGTTGCGGCGGGCGATCTCACGACGCCGCTTGCTCTTGGTGGGCACGTACAAACCTCCTCGAACGGTCGCGGCACAGTCTAGGCAGCCCCAACCGATACCCTCGTACGGGCGGCTGGCCTCTCGGTTTAGGAGCGTCGATGCCCACCCTGAACTCTGTTGCTGGAAGGTGACCTGCGTGCTCGTGCTGTCGTTCCCGGCGCAGGCGTTCGGCACCAACTGCTATGTGGTGGCGACGGCGCCCGGGCAGGAGTGCGTCGTGGTCGACCCGGGCATCGGCGTGATCGACCAGCTCGACGACCTCGTTCGAGACCATCGGCTCCGCCCGGTCGCGGTGCTCCTCACGCACGGCCACCTCGACCACACCTTCTCCGTCACCCCGGTCTGCGGAGCGCGCGACGTGCCGGCCTACATCCACCCCGACGACGCCGCGCTGCTCGCCGACCCCGCCGAGGGCTTCGGTGCCGGCACCGCCGCCATGTTCGGCAGCTCGCTCGAGTGGACCGAGCCCGACGACGTACGGCCGCTCACCGACGGCGGCACGCTCACCATCGCCGGCCTCGAGCTGACGGTCGACCACGCTCCGGGCCATACAGGGGGGTCGGTGCTGTTCCGGCTGCCCAGTAGCGATGGACCCGGCTCCGACACATCGGATGCGGAGCTCTGCCTGTCGGGCGACGTGCTTTTCGCGGGCAGCATCGGCCGCACCGACCTGCCTGGCGGCGATGACGACGCCATGCAGCGCAGCCTTGCCGGCAAGATCCTCCCGCTGCGTGACGACACCGTCGTCCTGCCCGGCCATGGCCCTGCCACCACCATCGGCCGCGAGCGCGCGACCAACCCGTACCTTCGTGCGGCCGCGCGGCTGTTCGGCACCCCGACCTGAGGCTGGTAACTCCACACATGAGCAGACCGACCCCCCTCTCCGGGTTCCCGGAGTGGCTGCCGGCGCAGCGCCAGATCGAGCAGTACGTGCTCGATCGCATCCGCCGCACCTTCGAGCTGTACGGCTTCGCCCCCCTTGAGACCCGCGCCGTCGAGCCGCTCGAGCAGCTGCTGCGCAAGGGCGAGACCTCCAAGGAGGTCTACGTGCTGCGCCGCCTGCAAGTCCGACTCCGACGAAGATGTCGAGACCGGAGATGACGCGCTGGGCCTGCACTTCGACCTGACCGTGCCGTTCGCCAGGTACGTGCTGGAGAACGCCGGCCGCCTGCAGTTCCCGTTCCGCCGCTACCAGATCCAGAAGGTCTGGCGCGGCGAGCGCCCGCAGGAGGGCCGCTACCGCGAGTTCCTGCAGGCCGACATCGACGTGGTCGACCGCGACAACCTGCCCTTCCACTACGACGTCGAGATCCCGCTGATCATCGGCGACGCGCTGGGCGGTCTCCCGCTCGGTCAGTCTGACGGCGAGTGGCCCATCCGCATCCAGGTCAACAACCGCAGCTTCAGCGAGGGCTTCTACCGCGGCTCGGCATCGACGACACCGAGGCGGTGCTACGCGCCGTCGACAAGCTCGACAAGATCGGCCCCGATGCAGTCTGCGGCACTGCTCGTCGAGACCGCCGGCGCGACCGAGGCGCAGGCCAAGGCCTGCCTGGCGCTCGCGGAGATCTCGGCGCCGGACGCGTCCTTCGCCGACGCCGTGCGGGCCCTCGGCGTCAGCGACCCGCTCCTCGACCAGGGGCTGGCCGAGCTCGTCCGCGTCGTCGATGCGGCGGCCGAGCACGCGCCGGGGCTGTGCGTCGCCGACCTGCGCATCGCGCGCGGGCTCGACTACTACACGGGCACGGTCTACGAGACGCAGCTGCTGGGGTTCGAGAAGTCCGGCTCGATCTGCGCAGGCGGCCGCTACGACAACCTGGCGACCGCCGGCGACGTCCGCTATCCCGGCACCGGCATCTCGATCGGCGTGACCCGCATGCTCGGGCTGCTGTTCGGTGCCGACGCGCTCACCGTGTCGCGGCCGGTGCCGACGTGCGTGCTGGTGGCGGTGGCCGACGAGGACACCCGCGCCGACAGCGACCGGGTCGCGGCAGCGCTGCGCCGCCGCGGCATCCCGACCGAAGTCGCGCCCGCCGCGGCCAAATACGGCAAGCAGATCAGGTACGCCGACCGTCGCGGCATCCCCTATGTCTGGTTCCCCGGCACGGCAGAGGCCGGCGACGCAGCGACTGACACGGTGAAAGACATCAGGTCCGGCGACCAGGTGCCCGCCGACCGCGACACCTGGCAGCCGCCGTCGGGGGATCTGGCCCCGGTGATATCCAGTCGAAGCTGAGCCGCATCCGGCTGAGACAATGCCTCGACCCGCCTGTTTCCAAGGGAGCTCTGTTCAGTGATCCGCACCCACGAGGCCGGCACCCTGCGTGCCGACCACGCCGGCCACACCGTCACCCTCGCCGGTTGGGTGGCGCGGCGGCGCGATCACGGGGGAGTGGCGTTCCTCGACATGCGGGACGCCTCCGGGGTGGTGCAGGTCGTCGTACGCGACGAGGCGGCCGCCGCGGGGCTGCGCACCGAGTCCTGCGTCAAGATCACCGGTGAGGTCGCGCTGCGGCCGGAGGGCAACGCCAACCCGCAGCTCGCGACCGGCGCCGTCGAGGTCATCGCGACCGACGTCGAGGTGCTCAACGAGGCGGCACCGCTGCCGTTCCAGATCGACGAGCACGTCACGGTCGGCGAGGAGGCGCGGCTGCGCTACCGCTACCTCGACCTGCGGCGGTCCGGCCCGGCGAGCGCGCTGCGGCTGCGCAGCGAGGTCAACCGTGCCGCCCGCGAGGTGCTGCTCGACCGCGGCTTCGTCGAGATCGAGACACCGACGTTGACGCGTTCCACGCCGGAGGGCGCGCGCGACTTCCTCGTACCAGCGCGGCTGCATCCCGGAAACTGGTACGCCCTGCCGCAGTCGCCCCAGCTGTTCAAGCAGCTGCTCATGGTGGCGGGCATGGAGCGCTACTTCCAGATCGCGCGCTGCTACCGCGACGAGGACTTCCGCGCCGACCGGCAGCCCGAGTTCACCCAGCTGGACATCGAGATGAGCTTCGTCGACCAGGACGACGTCATCGAGCTGGCCGAGGCGGTCCTGTCATCGCTGTGGCGGCTGGTCGGCCACGAGATCGACTCACCGATCGCGCGCATGACCTACGCCGACGCGATAGCGCGCTACGGCAGCGACAAGCCCGACCTGCGTTTCGGGCAGGAGCTTGTCGACCTCACCGAGTTCTTCGCCGAGACCCCTTTCCGGGTGTTCCAAGCGCCGCACGTCGGTGCGGTCGTCATGCCCGGCGGTGCATCGCAGTCGCGCAAGGAGCTCGACGGCTGGCAGGACTGGGCCAAGGCCCGCGGCGCGCGCGGCCTCGGCTACGTGCTCGTCGGCGCCGACGGCGAGCTGTCCGGGCCCGTCGCCAAGAACATTTCCGACGACGAGCGGGCCGGGCTGGCCAAGGTCACCGGGGCGCAGCAGGGTGACGCGGTCTTCTTCGCCGCCGGCGACCCAAGTGTTGCGCGCCAGCTGCTCGGCGCCGCGCGCATGGAGATCGGGCGACGCGGCGGGCTGATCGACGAGTCGGCGTGGGCGTTTGTGTGGGTCGTCGACGCGCCACTGTTCGAGGCTGTCGCGACGACGCACGACGTGGCCGTCGGGCACGGCCAGTGGACCGCCGTGCACCACGCGTTCACCTCGCCCAAGCCCGAGTGGCTCGACCGGTTCGAGCAGGACCCGGCCAACGCGCTCGCCTATGCCTACGACATCGTCTGCAACGGCAATGAGATCGGCGGCGGTTCGATCCGTATCCACCGCGCCGAGGTCCAGCAGCGCGTCTTCGACGTCATGGGGCTCGGGCCGGAGGAGGCGCAGGAGAAGTTCGGCTTCCTGCTCGACGCGTTCAACTACGGCGCCCCTCCGCACGGCGGCATCGCGATGGGCTGGGACCGCATCGTCGCCCTGCTGGCCGGCGCCGACTCGATCCGTGAGGTCATCGCGTTCCCCAAGTCCGGCGGCGGGCTCGACCCGCTGACCGGCGCGCCGGCGCCGATCACCCCCGAGCAGCGCAAGGAGGCAGGCGTCGACGCCAGGCCGACCTCGGCCTCGCCACGGAGCCGGACGGGGCGGCGTGACGTTGCGATGCGAGGCGGGCAGGCCGCGAGGCTGGCGGCGGCCAAGGTCGAGGAGGTTCAACACAGCACGTCCGCTCGCTACCGCCTCGCCGCGGGTTTCTACCTCCCGCCGTCGGCCGCGACGGCATGCCAGCGCTTTGGCGTCGCCGAGCTGACCTTTCTGCGCTGGGAGATCGAGCGGGGGGTGCTCGACGTTCCCTCGACCTCGGGAGGGGGGAGCCCCTGGTGGCGAGCCGTCAACAACCACCTCCTCCGCGACAAGGTTGAGGCGCAGCTGATCGGCACAACAGCGCCGAGCATCGCTTCGTCGCGCAACGTCGAGCGTTGGTTGTCGTTCCTGCGAACCCCGTCTGCGGCAACGTGGTACCGCGCTCACAACGCCAGCATTCTGGCCGGCTATTTGGCGCACGAGTCCGCTCGCCTCGCAGGAGCTCCACACCGAGCGCTTCATGATCAATGTGGCTCTTGTGCGCGTCCTCTTTGCCCATGCGCTGTCGGCCGCACCGCGCGTCGCGCTGGGCCGCTTTGCGCCGCTCGGACGGCACTTGAGCGACCCGCGCGGACGCGCGGTTGGCCGCTATCTCGATCTGCGGGACGTCTTCCCCGAGGTGTACCCGCTGACACCCTGGCGCGTCGACGGCCTGCTCGCTGAGGAAGGGCGCTTTGCGCGCGCCATCGATTACGGTCTGGTGGCCCCTCGGCTCGCGGAGCTTTACGAGTTTGCTGCGGACGTTCTCGACGAACCACGGATCACGACGCTCGTGTGCAACGGAACGCCGTGCTATGCCTGGCCGGCACAGGAGAGGATGCCGTGGCTCGGCGGCACCTCCCGGCCGCTGGCACGCCTTCTCGCCTTCACCGCCGGGCACAGCCAGCGCCGCGACTTGTCAGAACGTCAGAAGGGCTGACCTGCGAAGACTCCGTACGCGAGGCTGACAAGTCGCGCGCGGACCCGACCTGTCAGACCGCCGCGGCCGAACTGTGCAGGTCAGCCGGTCTGACGTTCTGACAACTCGCGACCTCCCGCCGGCGCGGGTGCCGCCGCCGGAGCCTCGGTGATGCCGAACCGCTCGTGCAGCCGGCGCAGCGGAGCGGGCGCCCACCAGTTCCAGGCGCCCAGGACAGTCATGGTTGCCGGCACCAGCAGCATGCGTACGAGCGTCGCGTCGATGAACACCGCCACGGCGAGCGCCGTACCAATCTCCTTGATCATCACCAGCTCGCCGGCCACGAAGCCCCCGAACACCGCAATGATGGTTATCGCGGCCGAGGTGATGATGCGGCCGGAGCGCTGCAAGCCGCGCACCACCGACTCGTCGTTGTCGTGGGTGGCGTCCCAGTGTTCCTTGATGCGGGCGAGCAGGAACACCTCATAGTCCATCGCCAACCCGAAACCGAACGCCACGACCAGAGTGAGGATCACGCTCTCCACACCACCGGTGGCCTCGAAGCCGAGCAGCCCACCGAGGTGCCCGTCCTGGAAGCCCCACACCAGCACGCCCAGCGACGCCGCGAGCGACAGCGTGTTGACGATCAACGCCTTGAGCGGCACGACCAGCGACCCCGTCATCAAGAACAGCAACACGAAGGTCGCCACGATCACCAGCGCGATCACTGCCGGCGCGTGCGCGAGCAGCGAGTCGTTGAAGTCGAGCTGCAGCGCCGTGGCACCGCCGACCCAGGAGTCGTACGCGGTCCCGATGTCGCTCACCTCGCGCACCACCTGCTGCGCGGCACCGCCCAGGTGGTCGTCGTCGGCCAGCCGCACACCGAGCATGCCGATGTCGCCGTAGGTCAGCGGCGGGTCCACGGAGGCGACTCCGGCGATGTCGCCGATGCGCCGTCCGAGCTCGGCGAGCTCCGAGGCGCCAGCCTGCCCGACGACCATGATTGGCGGGTCGACGGCCAGCGGGTACCGCTCGTCCAGCGCCTCCAGGAACTCCAGCTGCGGCGAGTCCCTTGGGATGTAGTTGGCGGTGTCGTCGCGTACGGACGCGTGCAGCAGCGGGCTGCCGAGCAGCAGCAAGACACCCAGCGCGGCCAGCATCACGGCCACCGGCCGGCGCTGCACCCATCGCGCCAGCCGGCTGAACACACCCTCGTCCGGCGGAACGTCGCCGAGGCGACGCACCAGCGGGCCGATCACGGGCACACGCGCGAGTGCGCTGGGCCGCAGCAGCCTCCGCCCGCAGAGGGCGAGGAGCGCGGGCACCAGGGTGACCGCGGTCAGCAGGGCCACCACGACCACGCTGACCCCGGCCGCGCCGAGCGCCCGCATGAGCTGGCCGGGGAAGATCATCAGACCGCCGACGCTGATCGCCACGATCAGCCCGGAGAACAGCACGGTGCGGCCGGCCGTTGCCAGGGTGCGGCCCACCGCCAGCTCGACTCCGTCCCGGCCGGCCGCACCGTACGCAGCATCCCCCGCGCGCAGCTCCTCGCGGAACCTGCTGACCACCAGCAGCCCGTAGTCGATCGACAGACCCAGCCCCATCACGCTGACGACGTTGACGACGGTGGAGTCGAGGTCGAGTGCGTACGAGAATCCGAGCAGCGCCAGCAGTGCTCCGCCGATCGACGCAAGGGCACCCACGATCGGAAGGCCCGCGGCGAGGAATCCCACGAAGACGATCACCATGATCGCCAAGCTGAGTGGCAATGCGATGAGCTCGCCGGTGACGAGATCGGCCTCCATCTGCTCGACCACCGCGTCGACGATCAGCGGCTCGCCACCAACCTGCCCCGTCGCGCCGGGCGCCTCCTGCGCGACGGCGGCGGCAAGCGAGAGCATCCGCTCCTCGACCTGCGCGACAGCTTGGTCCGTTTCCGCCGGACTCAGACCGCGCTCCAGGTCGGCCGTGACGAGCAGCCCCCGACCGTCGATCGCGACGAGCGTCTGCGCGGCCGGGTTTTGCAGGCCGCCCGGAAGGCCCGTCGGGTCGACGACCTGCTGGACGCCGTCGATCGTGTCGATGTCCGTACGTGCATCTGCCAGGGCGGCCGCCAGCGCCGGTGACGCAGGATCGATGCCCTCCAGCCGCAGCGTCACCGACGGGCCGACGCCGCGCGCCTCCGCCAGCGTGTCGGCCGCGGTCTGCCCCTCGCCCGGCGACGTCGGCGCCCCGCTGTCGAGCCGCGCGAACAGGCCCTCGCCGATGGCGCCGGTCGCTGCCAGGAAGCCGGTCGCCGTGAGCAGCACCCACAGCAGCACGGCGACGCGTGCATGCCGAGCCACCAGGCGACCAAGCCCATCCAGCATGGCCGCCATTGTGGTCCGTCGCCGCGTCTAGGCTCACGGTGTGGGTGAGGAGACGCTCTTCGAGGCGCCGTCGGCAAGGTCGGCCATGCCGGCCGGGTCGCTCACGGGCGCCGACCAGGCCCGCGCCAGCGCGCCCCTAGCCGTACGGATGCGGCCGCGCACCCTCGACGAGATCGTCGGCCAGCGCCACCTGCTGCACCCCGGGTCGCCGCTGCGCCGGCTGGTCGAGGGTGACGCGCCGATGTCGCTGCTGCTGTGGGGACCGCCGGGCACGGGCAAGACGACGATCGCGTACGTGGTGAGCCGATCGACCAGGCGACGGTTCGTCGAGCTGTCCGCCGTCACCGCCGGGGTCAAGGAGGTCCGCCAGGTCATCGACGAGGCGCGCCGCGTCCTGGTCGCCGGCGGCCCGGAGACCGTGCTGTTCGTCGACGAGGTGCACCGGTTCTCCAAGACTCAGCAGGACGCCCTGCTCCCTGGGGTGGAGAACCGGTGGGTGACCCTGGTCGCCGCGACGACCGAGAACCCGTACTTCTCGATCATCTCTCCACTGCTGTCCCGCTCGCTGCTGCTCACGCTCGAGCCGCTCTCCGACGACGACGTCCGCTCGGTCGTCGACTCGGCGATCACCGACAAGCGCGGGCTTGACGGAGACTTCACACTGCAGCCCGATGCCTTCGACCACATCGTGCGGCTGGCCGGCGGCGATGCCCGCCGGGCGCTCAGTTATCTGGAGGCCGCCGCCGGAGGTGCAGGGGCCCAAGGCGCCGCCGCCATCGATCTAGCCACGACCGAGACCGCGGTCGACCGCGCCGCGGTGCGCTACGACCGTGACGGCGACCAGCACTACGACGTCACGAGCGCGCTGATCAAGTCGATCCGCGGCAGCGACGTCGACGCGGCGCTGCACTACCTCGCCCGCATGGTCGAGGCGGGGGAGGACCCCCGCTTCCTGGCCCGCCGGCTCGTCATTCTCGCCAGCGAGGACATCGGGCTCGCCGACCCGTCCGCGCTGCAGACCGCTGTCGCCGTCGCGCAGGCGGTCGCACTCGTCGGGCTGCCGGAGGCCCAGATCAACCTTGCCCACGCGGTGATCGCGCTTTCCCTGGCGCCCAAGTCCAACGCCGTCATCAAGGCGATCGGTGCGGCCGTCGGCGACGTCCGCGACGGGCTTGTCGGGCCGGTGCCCACGCATCTGCGCGATGCGCACTACCCCGGTGCCGCGCGCCTCGAGCACGGTTCGGGCTATCGCTATGCGCACGACTTCCCGGGCGGCGTGGTCGAGCAGCAGTACGCGCCAGATGCCGTACGCGAACGTCGCTACTACGAGCCCACCCGCTATGGCGCCGAGGCGAGGTATGCCGACATCGTCGAGCGCGTACGCGGTGTCGTGCACGGCGAGGGCACCTGACCTGCCGTGATCATGAAGGATTTCGGGTGCTCTGGCACGGCGGATCCTTCGTGATCATGCGGAGGAGAGCGGGGTGCCGACGCCGCGATAGGGTCGGATGACTCTTCCCGAGACCCCCGAAGGGAGCGCGTGAGGCCATGTCCGCTGGAGAGATCGCGGGGCTGGTCGCCGCTTTCGCGTTCGTCCTGCTGGTCGGCGCGGTCGCGATCCCGCTGATCAAGCTGGGCCGCACCGTCGACGAGCTCACCTTGACCGTCCGCGACCTGCGGGCGCAGCACGTGGCCCGCACGGTGACGACGGTCGACGAGACCAACGAGATCCTCGCGCGGGTCAACGAGCAGCTCGCCCGAGTCGATGCGATCTCCGCGGGCGCGCAGTCGATGTCGACCAACGCGGCGGCGCTCAGCTCGGTCATGGCCACGGCGTTCGGCCGGCCGGTCATCAAGGTCTCGGCCTTCTCCTACGGCGTTCGCCACGCGCTGGCCGTCCGGCGCGACTCCAACGGAAGCGGCAATGGCAGCGCGCCGAGCCGGCAGCAGGCCGGGGGCCGCGGATGAGACGGCTGTTCTGGGTGGCGGTCGGCGCCACCGCGGGGGTGTTCGTCGCCTACAAGGTGACCCGCACCGCCCAGCGCTACAAGCCGGCCGCCCTGACCGAGCGGGTCGGTGGCATGGCCGGCGCGGTGCGCGGCTTCGGCGCCGATCTCCGCGAGGGCATGACTGTCCGCGAGGCCGAGCTGCAGCACGCGCTGGGCCTCACCGAGTCTGGCGTGCCGGCCGAGGTGAGCCCCGACCTCGTGGAGCACTTCCTGCGCAGCCAAGCACTGAGGAACGAGCCAACCAAGTACGACCGGGAGGACCTGCTCTGATGGAGACGGCCGAGATCCGCCGCCGCTTCCTCGACTTCTTCGAGCAGAACGGCCACACCGTGGTGTCGAGCGCGCCGCTGTTGCTCGACGACCCGACGCTGCTGTTCGTCAACGCGGGCATGGTGCCGTTCAAGCCGTACTTCCTCGGCCAGCAGACGCCTCCGTTCAAGCGAGCGGCCAGTGTGCAGAAGTGCGTGCGCACCCTCGACATCGAGGAGGTCGGCAAGACCACGCGGCACGGCACGTTCTTCCAGATGAACGGCAACTTCTCGTTCGGCGACTACTTCAAGGAAGGCGCCATCGAGCTGGCCTGGGAGCTGGTGACGCGGCCCCAGTCCGATGGAGGCTACGGCTTCGACGAGGCCGTGCTGTACGCGTCCGTCTACGAGGACGACGACGAGGCCGCCGCGCTGTGGAAGCGGATCGCCGGGCTGTCCGACGACCGCATTGTGCGGCTGGGCAAGAAGGAGAACTACTGGCACATGGGCGTGCCCGGCCCGGGCGGCCCGTGCAGCGAGATCCTCATCGACCGTGGCCCGGCCTTCGGCGCCGATCGTGACTGGGATGCCGGCGATCGCTACATGGAGTTCTGGAACCTCGTCTTCATGCAGGAGGTGCTGTCGGAGGTCCGCAGCAAGGCCGACTTCGACATCTCCGGGCCGCTGCCCAACAAGAACATCGACACCGGCATGGGGCTCGAGCGAGTCGCCTACCTGCTGCAGGGCGTCGACAACCTGTACGAGATCGACGAGGTCTTCCCCGTCATCACTCGCGCATCCGAGCTGGCCGGCGTGCACTACGGCGGTACGAGTGGGCACGAGAGCCGACCCGAGGACGTCCGGCTGCGCGTCGTCGGCGACCACGTACGCAGCGCGCTCATGCTCATGGGAGACGGTGTCACGCCCGGCAACGAGGGCGGCGGCTACGTGCTGCGCCGGCTGATCCGCCGTGCCGTCCGATCGATGCGGCTGCTCGGCGTTGAGGATCCGGTGCTGCCCGAGCTGCTGCCGATCTCCAAGGACGTCATGAGCAAGTCCTACCCCGAGCTCGCGGCCGACTGGCAGCGCATCTCGACGGTGGCCTATGCCGAGGAGGAAGCGTTCCGGCACACGCTGCGCGCCGGCACGCAGCTGTTCGACATGGCGGCCACGGCCACGCAGCGTTCCGGGGGCGCGGTGCTGTCGGGCAGCGACGCGTTCAAGTTGCACGACACCTACGGCTTCCCGGTCGACCTGACGCTCGAGATGGCGGCCGAGCGCGGCCTCTCGGTCGACGAGGATGGCTTCCGCTCGCTGATGACGCAGCAGCGGGAGAAGGCCAAGCAGGACGCGCGCGAGAAGAAGACCGGCCACGCTGACGTGTCGGTTTTCCGCGACGCCGCGGACGCGCTGGGCCATGCCGTCGAGTTCACCGGCTACGACGAGACGGTGTCCGAGGCGCAGGTCGTCGGCATTCTTGTCGACGGTGTACCCGCACCGGCTGCCGGTGCGGGGAGCGAGGTCGAGGTGGTCCTGGACCGCACGCCGTTCTATGCCGAGGGCGGCGGCCAGCTCGCCGACCAGGGCACCCTCCAGCTCGACGGCGCAGCCGTGCAGGTGCACGACGTGCAGTCGCCCATCGACGGGTTGATCGTGCATCGCGGCAAGGTGTCCAGCGGCGAGATCACGGTCGGCGACCATGTGCTCGCCCTCGTCGACATCGAGCGGCGGCGATCGATCTCCCGGGCGCACACCGCGACACACATGGTGCACAAGGCATTCCGGGAGTCGTTGGGCGACACGGCGACCCAGGCTGGCTCGGAGAACGCGCCCGGCCGGTTCCGGTTCGACTTCTCCGCCAGCGGCGCGGTTCCGACCAGCGTGCTCCGCGACGTCGAGGACCGCGTCAACGCGCTTGTCGCCGATGACCTTGGCGTTCACGCCGAGGTCATGACGATCGAGGAAGCGCGCAAGGCCGGGGCGATGGCGCTATTCGGCGAGAAGTACGGCGACGCGGTGCGCGTCATTTCCGTTGGTGACTGGGCCCGGGAGCTCTGCGGCGGCACGCACGCGCAACGGTCCGGCCAGCTCGGTCTGGTCAAGCTGCTCGGCGAGTCCTCCATCGGGTCCGGCGTCCGCCGCGTCGAGGCATTGGTCGGCGTCGACGCCTACCGGTTCCTGGCTCGCGAGCACGTTCTCGTCGCCCAGCTCACCGAGGCGCTGAAGGTGCGTCCCGAACAGCTACCCGAGCGCGTGGCGGGCATCGTCGAACGGCTGCGCGCCGCGGAGAAGGAGATCGACCGCATGCGCGCGGGCGTGCTGCTAGCCGCCGCCCCGGCGTTGGCGGCCAGCCCCACGGATGTCTATGGCGTCGCCTACGTCGGCCACCACGCCCCCGACGGCACCACCGCCGACGACCTGAGGCGCCTCGCCCTCGACATCCGCGGCCGGCTGCCGGCCGAGCGGCCCGCAGTGGTCGCGGCCGCGGCTGCCGCGGGGGAGCGGCCGGTGATCGTCGTCGCGACCAACGACATCGCGCGTGACTGGCGGCTATCGGCCGGAGACCTCGTGCGCGTTGCGGCGAAGGCGCTCGGCGGTGGCGGTGGCGGCAAGCCCGACGTCGCCCAGGGCGGCGGCACCGACGTCGGCGCGATCGACGAGGCGCTGGGGCTGGTCGAGCACGCGGTCGGCCAGGCCGTCACGGACAAGGCCTGACGCCGTTGCGCGCAGGAGTGCGACTCGGCGTCGACGTTGGCACCGTACGTATCGGCGTGGCGGCGAGCGACGCAGCCGGGATTCTGGCGACTCCGGTTGAGACCGTGCCACGGGGGAAAGGTGACGTTGACCGCATCCTGGAGCTCGCGCGTGAACGGGAGGCGGTCGAGGTCGTCGTGGGCCTGCCACGGTCGATGTCGGGCCAAGAGGGCCCCGCGGCGTCCGCTGTGCGACAGTTTGCCCGCATACTGTTCCGAAAACTGTCACCGATTCCCGTGCGTCTTGTTGACGAACGGCTCACCACCGCGACAGCGTTGCGGGACATGCGCGCTTCTGGCGTGTCAGCTCAACGGGGGAGAGCCGTGGTCGACCAGGCCGCGGCGGTGATCATCCTGCAAACGGCGCTCGATACGGAGCGCACGGGAGGCACGCCCCCCGGTGAGACCCTCGAGTGAGGACATGAGCCAACTCGGCATTCAGATGGCCGACGAGACCGGCACGTCGCCACGCAGCACCCGGCACACCAAGCGCCGGCAGCGTCGTCGTCGCCGCAAGTCCTTCGTCGCCCTCGTTCTCGTTCTCACGGTCGTCGGCGCCATCGGCACTGGCATCTACTTCGGCGGCCAGGAGCTCATCGACCGCGGCCGCGAGCTGTTCGGCGCCCCGGCCGACTACCCAGGACCAGGCACCGGCGAGGTCGTCGTCGAGATCCCGGCGGGCGCCACCCTCACCGAGATGGGCAAGATCCTCGAGGACGCCGGTGTCGTGGCCAGCGCGGGGGCGTTCGTCGATGCCTCCGACGCCAACTCGCGCTCGGGCCAGATCCAGCCCGGCACCTACACGCTGATGTCGGAGATGAAGGCCGCCGACGTCATCAACGCGATGCTGGAGTCCACCACCGTCGTCGGCAAGATCGTGTTGCCGGAGGGCCTGCGCGAGTCCCAGACCGTCGAGCGGATCGCGACCGAGGGCAGCTTCGACCCCGCTGCCGTGCAGGCGGCTGTCGACGCGGCGCCGTTGCCGCCCTATGCCGAGGGCGACGCGGAGGGCTTCCTGTTCCCCGCCACCTACGACCTCATGCCCGAAAGCGACCCCACCTCGGTGGTGGCCAACATCGTCAACAGGTTCGGGCAGGCCGCCGAGACTGTAGGCCTCGAGGCCGGCGCCGCCGCACGCGGGCTCACCCCGCGCCAGGTGGTGACCATCGCGAGCATCGTGCAGCGCGAGGTACGCAACGAGGGCGACATGCCCATGGTCGCCGAGGTGATCTACAACCGGCTGGCCGGCGCATGCGGTCCGGTCGTGGGCCAGAAGCTGCAAATGGACTCGACCGTGCACTACGCCATCAATGACTACACCAGCGTGTTCACGAGCGACGCCGCCCGCGCCACCAACTCGCCGTACAACACTTATCTGGTCAACGGGCTACCGCCGGGCCCGATCGCCTCGCCCGGCGAGGCGGCCCTCTCGGCGGCGCTCAACCCGTCCAACGGCGGCTACTGCTACTTCGTCGCCGTCAACCTCGACACCGGCGAGACCAGGTTTGCCGCGACGGGGGCCGAGCACGAGGCCAACGTCGCGGAGCTTCAGGCCTATTGCCGCGAGAGCGACCTGTGCTGAGCCGTCGGTGACCCGCCGCTGCGCCGTCCTCGGCTCTCCCATCGCGCACTCGCTGTCCCCGGTGCTGCACCGCGCCGCCTACGCGCACCTCGGGTTGAGCGACTGGACATATGAGGCCTACGACGTCGGTGAGGAGGGGCTGCCAGGCTTCCTGGCCGGACTCGACGACTCGTGGCGCGGCCTGTCGCTTACCATGCCGCTCAAGCGCGCGGTCATGCCACTGCTCGACTCGGCTGAGCGAGCTGGCGACAGCAGTGGGAGCCGTCAACACGGTGCTGCAGGAGCCCAACGGGGCCTTGACCGGCGACAACACCGATGTGCCCGGGGTAGTCAACGCGCTGCGCGAGTGCGACGTCGGCCGGGTGGAACACGCCGCCGTGCTCGGCGGTGGCGCGACGGCGAGGTCGTCGGTCGCCGCTCTGGCGGCGCTGACGGAGCACGTCGACGTCTGCGTCCGTACGCCCGACCGGGCCCGCGAGCTGCAGGACGTGGGCGCCCGGTTCGGTGTGGCTGTCGACGTGCGGCCCTGGACCGAGCGGGGCCGGCTCCTGCGGTCGCCGCTGGTCATCGCGACGACCCCGGCCGGGGTGCTCGACCCCTTGGTCGACGAGCTGCCTGACCGGCCGGGTCTGCTGTTCGACGTCGTGTACGAGCCCTGGCCCACGGTGATCGCCACCGCGTGGGAGCAGCGTGGCGGCGAGGTGCTCGGCGGGCTCGATCTGCTGGTGCATCAGGCCGCGCTGCAGGTGCGGCTGATGACCGGCCAGGACGTTCCCGCCATGGTTCTCCGCACGGCGGGCGCGGCCGCGCTCGCCGCTCGATCCACCAGCGGTTAACGTCGCGCGCGTGCTGGTTCTCATCTGTGCCGCACTGGGAGCGGTGGTCGGAGCCGTACTCCCCGACCTGATCCGCGCGCTGCCGTGGCGCCCGGCGCCCGAAGGTGAGGAGGGCGGCGACGCACCCGCGGCACAACCCACCACCTACGCCGACATCGCCGGCTGGCCGCCGCTGCGGCTTGTTCTCGCGGCGGTTACCGCGGCCGTGTGGGCAGTGCTGGCGGCGAGCCTGGGCGGCGGGTCCGACCTGGTCGCGTTCCTCGCCCTCGGTGGGCTGGGCGTGGCGATGGCCTACGTCGACCTGCGCCTGCGCCGGCTGCCCAACCTGCTGACCCTCGCCGCCTTCGTGGCCGGCGCCTTGCTGCTCGCCGCCGCCGCGCTGCTCGAGCCGGACTGGGGTGCCTACGGCCGCGCGTGGCTGGGGGCGGCCGCACTCGGCGGTCTCTACCTGCTGCTCGCCTTGATCCAGCCGCACGCAATGGGACTGGGCGACGTGAAGCTGGCCGGCGTCCTGGGCCTCTATCTCGGCTGGCTCGGGTGGGGTGTGCTGTTCGCCGGTGCGTTCTTCGGCTTCCTCGTCGGCGGCCTGGTCGGCATAGCCCTGCTCGCGATGCGCCGGGCGTCGCTGGGGTCGCACGTGCCGTACGGGCCGTCGATGCTGCTCGGAGCCCTCGCCGCCATCGCTTGGGCCGAACGGGTGCTCGACGCCGCCGGATCCTGAGACGCGCCTCTCACGGGCCGGACCAGCGGTCGGTGATCCACCGCGTCGTGCGAGGATCCACCCATGCTGCGCTGGCTCACCGCGGGGGAGTCCCACGGCCCTGCCCTGGTCGCGATCCTCGAAGGGCTGCCGGCCGGTGTGCGCGTGACCAGCAAGCACATCGACGACGCTCTGGCCCGGCGACGGCTCGGCTATGGCCGCGGCGCCCGGATGAAGTTCGAGCGGGACGAGGTCACGATCGTCGGCGGCATCCGGCACGGCGAGACGCTCGGGTCGCCGGTGGCGGTCCAGGTCGCCAACACCGAGTGGCCCAAGTGGCAGCAGGTCATGTCCGCGGATCCGATCGACCCGGCCGAGCTCGAGGAGCAGGCGCGCAACGCCCCGCTCACCCGTCCGCGCCCCGGGCACGCGGACCTCGCGGGGATCCAGAAGTACGGGTTCGCCGACGCGCGGCCGGTCCTCGAGCGGGCCAGCGCCCGCGAGACCGCGGCGCGAGTGGCGCTCGGCGCCGTTGCCGCCGCCTTCCTGGAGCAGGTCGCGGGGGCCCGGGTGCTCAGCCACGTCGTCGAGCTCGGCTCGGTCGCCGTGCCGGCTGGGGTCATTCCGGCTCCCGACGACCTCGAGCGCATCGACGCCGACCCACTCCGCTGCCTCGACCCGGAGACGAGTGCTCGCATGGTGGCCGAGGTCGACGCCTGCCACAAGGAGGGAGACACCCTCGGCGGGGTCGTCGAGGTCGTCGTGCACGGGCTCCCGCCGGGGCTGGGCAGCCACGTGCACTGGGACCGGCGGCTCGACGCCCGGCTTGCCGCCGCGCTGATGGGCATCCAGGCGATCAAGGGTGTCGAGGTGGGCGACGGGTTCGGGCTCGCACGCACTCGCGGGTCGCTGGCCCAGGACGAGATCGTGTCGGGGGAGGGCGGCTCGCTCGTCCGGGTGTCCGGCCGGTCCGGCGGCACCGAGGGCGGCATGACCACCGGCGAGGTCCTCCGGGTGCGTGCCGCGATGAAGCCCATCTCCACGGTGCCCCGCGCGCTCCGCACGGTCGACATCGCCACCGGCGAGGCCACCACCGCCCACCACCAACGTTCTGACGTGTGCGCCGTACCCGCGGCGGGCGTCGTCGCCGAGGCGATGGTTGCGCTGGTCCTGGCCGACGCCGTGCTCGAGAAATTCGGTGGCGACTCGGTCGTCGAGACCTCCCGCAACCTGCGTAGCTACCTCGACACGCTGGTGGTCCGGTGACGCCGGAGCGGCGAGGCGACGCACCGTACTTTGGTGTGGAGCCGAGCGCGACCATCAAACCCGTCCTCGTTCTCGTCGGCCCGCCCGGATCCGGCAAGTCGACCGTGGGCGAGCTCGTGGCCTCCCGGCTCGGCGTCGCCTTCCGCGACACCGACCGCGACATCGAGGCGGCGGCCGGCGAGTCGATCGCCGACATCTTCGTCGGCCAGGGCGAGCCGAGGTTTCGGGAGCTGGAGCGAGGCGCGGTGCGTGCGGCCCTGGCCGAGCACCCCGGCGTCCTGGCCCTCGGCGGCGGCTCGGTTGTCGCGCCCGAGACGCGCGCGCTGCTCACGGGGCACCGCGTCGTGTTCCTCGACGTGTCCGTGGCCGAGGCCGCGGCGCGTGTGGGGTTCAACCGCGACCGGCCGTTGCTGCTCGGCAACGCTCGCGGACAGCTGCGCCGGCTGATGGCCGAGCGACGCCCGGTCTACGAGGCGGTCGCCACGCGGACCGTCAACACCGACGGGCGCACCCCGGAGGAGATCGCCGCCGAGGTGGCCGCCCTCGTCTCGCCCGATCAGGGCGCCCCACGTCCAGACCTATTGGACACGGGGGACACGCTGATCCAACGGCCGCAGAGCGCGCATGAGCGACGCGACGCGCATCCGGGTCGGCGGCGCGCAGCCGTACGACGTGGTCGTCGGCGAGGGGCTGCTTGGCGAGCTGCCCGGCCTGCTCGGCCCCGACGCGGTGCGGGTCGCCGTGATCCACCCGCAGGCGCTGCGCGCCACCGGCGACGCGATCCGCGGTGACCTGCTCGAGCAGGGCTACGAGGCCATCGTCATCGAGGTGCCCGACGCCGAGGACGCCAAGTCCGCCGAGGTCGCCGCGTTCTGCTGGGCCGCGCTCGGCCAGGCGGGGTTCACCCGGTCCGACGCCATAGTCGGCGTCGGTGGCGGCGCCACGACCGACCTGGCCGGGTTCGTGGCGGCCACCTGGCTGCGTGGCGTGAAGGTCGTACACATCCCGACCACCGTGCGCGGCCATGAACGACGCCGCGATCGGCGGCAAGACCGGCATCAACACCGCCGAGGGCAAGAACCTCGTCGGCGCGTTCCACCCGCCGGCGGGCGTGCTCTGCGACCTCAACACGCTGGTGTCGCTGCCAACGCACGACTACGTCACCGGCCTCGCAGAGGTGGTCAAGCACGGCTTCATCGCCGACCCGGTCATCCTCGACCTCGTCGAGTCGGACCCGGCCGGAACGATGGCGCCCGACGGCCGGCACACCCGCGAGATCTTCGAGCGGTCGATCCGGGTCAAGGCCGAAGTGGTCGGCCAGGACTTGCGCGAGACCGGCCTGCGCGAGGTCCTCAACTACGGCCACACGCTCGGCCACGCGATCGAGCGCGTCGAGCGCTACCGGTGGCGCCACGGCGCGGCCGTCTCCATCGGCATGGTCTTCGCCGCCGAGCTGGCCAGGCTTGCCGGGCGCCTCGACGACGAGACCGCCGACCGGCACCGTCAGGTGCTGCAGCTGCTCGGCCTGCCAACGTCGTACGAGCGCGGCGCCGACGCGTGGCCACACCTGCTGGATGCGATGCGGGTCGACAAGAAGGCGCGCGGTGACCGGCTGCGCTTCGTGGTCCTCGACGGCCTGGCCAAGCCGACCATCCTCGACTCGCCTGACCCGCAGCTGCTGGCGGCGGCCTATGCGGAGGTGTCCAGGTGAGCAGGCCAGAGCCCGTACGCGTGCTCGTACTCAACGGCCCCAACCTGGGTCGGCTCGGCGTGCGCGAGCCCGAGGTGTACGGCTCGGCGACGCACGCGGACCTGGTCGAGCGGTGCACGCGGCTCGGCAAGGAGCTCGGTCTGGACGTCGAGGTTCGGCAGACCGACGACGAGGCCGAGCTCGTCGGCTGGCTGCACGAGGCGGCGGACAGCCGGACGCCAGTGGTGCTCAATCCGGCCGCCTTCACGCACTACTCCTACGCGCTGCGCGACGCCTGCACCCAGCTCACCGCCCCCCTCATCGAGGTGCACATCACCAACCCGGCCGCCCGCGAGGAGTTCCGGCACACGAGCGTCGTCGCCGGCGTCGCCACCGGGACGATCGCCGGGTTCGGCCTCGGGTCGTACGACCTGGCGCTGCGTGCACTCGCCGACACCCCCTCACCTGTTGATCATGGCGAAGACGTGATCAAACTTAAGGAATGATCACGCCATTGCCATGATCAACTCTGTGTGGGACGCCCGCCGCCGTGCGCGTTAGGCTGCCACGCGTGCCCGACACCCACGCTCGCCGGCGCGCCCGGCTCGCCGCCCTGCTCGCCGACCTGCCGGTCGACGCGGCGCTGATCACCCGCCTCGTCAATGTTCGCTACCTCACCGGGCTGAGCAGCAGCAACGCCGCACTGTTGCTCACCGCGTCCGGGGATGCGGTGCTCGCCACGGATGGTCGCTACGCCACCCAGGCCGCCGAGCAGGCGCCGGATGTCGAGCTGCTGGTGACCCGGCACGTCGCGACCGACCTCGCCGAGCGGGCCGGCAAGAACGGCGTGACCGCCCTCGGGGCCGAGGAGCACGAGGTCACCCTCGAGCTGGCCGACAAGCTCACCGACGCGGCCGGCCAGGACCTCGTGCCGATGCGCCGCCCGGTCGAGGGGCTCCGCCAGGTCAAGGACGACGTGGAGATCGCCGCACTGCGCGAGGCGTGCGCCGTGTCGACCCGGGCACTTCAAGAGATCCTCGACGGCCCACTGCTCGGCCGCACCGAGTCCGAGATCGCCCGTGACCTCGAGGCCCGCATGTACGCCCACGGCGCCGACGGCATCGCCTTCGACACGATCGTCGCCACCGGGCCCGACAGCGCGATCCCGCACCACCGGGCCGCCGGCCGGCCGGTCGAGCGCGGCGACTTCCTCAAGATCGACTTCGGCGCCCAGGTCGGCGGCTACCACGCCGACTGCACCCGCACGGTCGTCGTCGGTGCCGACCCGGCCGACTGGCAGCGCGAGGTGTACGACCTGGTGGCCGCCGCCCAGCGGGCCGGCCGGGAGGCGCTGGCCCCCGGCGCCGAGTGCATCGCCGTCGATGCCGCCGCGCGATCGGTGATCAGCGACGCCGGTCACGGCGACCATTTCCCGCACGGGCTGGGCCACGGCGTCGGCCTCGAGATCCACGAGGCACCGACCTTGGGCTACTCGGCGCCAGGTAGACTCGAAGATCGCATGCCGGTAACCGTCGAGCCGGGGGTCTATCTCCCGGGGCGTGGCGGCGTCCGGATCGAGGACACCCTCGTGGTCCGCGACACTGCCGACGGCGGCACCGAGTTGCTCACGACATTCACCAAGGAGCTGCTGGTCTGCCCGGGCTGAGTCCCGCAAGGACGGCTCGTCGGCGGCTCCGAGATACGTACGAAAGGCGCCTTCGTGGCCACGACCAACGACCTGAAGAACGGTCTCGTGCTCAGCCTCGACAACGAGCTCTGGACCGTCGTCGAGTTCCAGCACGTCAAGCCCGGCAAGGGCCCGGCCTTCGTGCGGACCAAGCTCAAGCACGTCCTGTCCGGCAAGGTGGTCGACAAGACGTTCAACGCGGGCGTCAAGGTCGAGACCGCCACTGTCGACAAGCGCGACATGCAGTACCTCTACCGCGATGGCGACGACTTCGTGTTCATGGACAACCAGTCGTACGACCAGCTGCACATCCCGGCCGCGACCGTCGGTGAGGCCGAGCACTTCATGCTGGAGAACCAGGGGGCCGTCGTCGGGCTGCACGAGGGCGCCCCGCTGTTCGTCGAGCTGCCCGCGTCGGTCGTGCTCACGATCGACTACACCGAGCCGGGCTTGCAGGGCGACCGCTCCACCGGCGGCAACAAGCCGGCCCGGCTGGAGACCGGCTACGAGCTCCAGGTCCCGCTGTTCATCACGACCGGCGAGAAGGTCAAGGTGGATACCCGCGACGGGTCCTACCTCGGCCGCGCCAACTGACCCGCGGCGATGGCTGCACGCACCAAGGCGCGGAAGCGGGCTCTGGACATCCTGTTCGAGTCCGACGTCCGCGGTCTGCCGCTCGGGTCGATACTCGCCGAGCGGGTCGCCGCCGCCGAGCAACCGCTCAACCCGTACGTCAGCGAGCTCGTGGACGGCGTGGTTGCGCACCAGCGGCGCATCGACGATCTGCTCGAGACCTACTCGGTCGGCTGGACGATCGACCGCATGCCGGCCGTCGATCGCAACCTGCTGCGCATCGGGGTCTACGAGCTCCTCTACCGCGACGACATCCCCGACGTGGTCGCGGTGAGCCAGGCAGTCGACATCGCGACCGAGTTGTCGACCGACGAGTCGCCGGCGTTCGTCAACGGCCTGCTCGGCCGCATCATGGCCCTCAAGCCGCAGCTGTCCGGCCAGGGCCAGGCGTCGCCCGATCCGGCGCCTTAGCGCAGGCGGCCAGCCGACGGTCCGGCGACGCCCTTCCGCGGCTCCGGCAGGCTGCCCGACGTCGGCTGGCCGAGCACGCCCCATCCGACGAGCCGCTCGATGACCGAGGCCGGCGACTCGTCGTAGAGCAGCGCCAAGGTCTGGATGTCGTCACGGCGGATCGTGAGCACCCGCCCGTTGTAGTCGCCGCGCCGGGCCTGGATCGCCCCCACGAACCTGGCCAGCGGGGCTGCATCGTCCCGGGGCACCGCGGCAAGGCGCTGCAGGTCGAGGATCACCCGCCCGGAGCCTGGTGCCGGACCCGTGTTGGCCGCCCGGCCCGGGAGCAGCTCAGAAACCGGGATTCCGTAGAACTCGGCCAGCTCGGAGAGCCGCTGGACGGAGATCGCCCGGTCGCCGCGCTCGTACGATCCGACGACGACGGCCTTCCAGGCGCCGTCGGAGCGCTGCTCGACGCCGTGCAGGGACAAGCCCTGCTGCTGCCGGATCGCCCGCAGGCGAGCACCGACAGCCCTTGCGAAATCCCTTGCCATGGCCCCCCCAGCCCAACGCCTCGCGCTAGCGCGACGTAATCCCCGGACGGTAAGCCCGCCCGTGTCGCCGCGTCAACGCCAAGGCCTGCATGTGTCCCCCGACAATAGGTCGTCGTGCTCGCCTCCACACCCAAGATCGGTGCATTGTCATTCGTTGATCGCCGCTCGAATGCTCTTGGTACGCTAGCCGCGTCCGACGTCCTTTAAGACCCGTCCTGTGAGGCGGGGAAGGGGGTCTTTGTCGTATGTCTGCACCATTGTCCGGGCAGCCGCCCGCAGCCGGTCCGGGCCGAGCGTCCCCCGGCGGTCACAGCGTCCTCGACGCTTCCGACATCTCCCGGGCGCTGACGCGCATCGCGCACGAGATCCTGGAGCGAAACCGCGGCGCCGACCAGCTCGTCCTGCTCGGCATCCCGACCCGTGGCGTCCCGCTCGCCCGGCGCATCGCCGAGCGCATCGACGCTGTCGAGGGGCGACACGTCCCCGTGGGCTCGCTGGACGTCACGATGTATCGCGACGACCTCCGGCTGCGCCCGGCCCGCGCCCTCGAACACACCGACATCCCGCCCACCGGGGTCGACGGGCACGTCGTCGTACTCGTTGACGACGTCCTGTTCTCCGGTCGCACCGTGCGGGCCGCGCTGACTGCTCTCGACGACGTCGGGCGGCCCAGCGCGGTGCAGCTTGCCGTCCTCGTCGACCGCGGACACCGGCAGCTGCCCATCCGCGCCGACTACGTCGGCAAGAACCTGCCCACCGCTCTGACCGAGACCGTGCGCGTGCTCGTGGAAGAGCTCGATGGCGTCGACGCCGTCGGCCTGGCCAAGACGGAGGAGACCGACTGATGCGCCACCTGCTGTCCTCCGCCGACCTCACCCGCGACGAGGCGCTCACGATCCTCGACACCGCCGAGGAGATGGGCCGCGTCACCCAGCGCTCGGTCAAGAAGCTGCCCACGCTGCGCGGTCGCACCGTCGTCAACCTGTTCTTCGAGGACTCGACGCGCACCCGCATCTCCTTCGAGGCGGCAGCCAAGCGGCTGTCCGCCGACGTCATCAACTTCTCCGCCAAAGGGTCGAGCCTCTCCAAGGGCGAGAGCCTCAAGGACACCGCGCTGACCTTGCAGGCCATGGGCGCCGACGCCGTCGTGATCCGGCATCCCGCCAGCGGCGCCCCGCACCGGCTCGCCCACTCCGGCTGGATCGGCGCCAGCGTGGTCAACGCCGGCGACGGCACGCACGAGCATCCGACGCAGGCGTTGCTCGACGCGTTCACGATGCGGAAGCATCTCGGCGAACTCAGTTCACGTCGTGTCCTGATCGTGGGCGACGTGCTGCACAGCCGGGTCGCCCGATCCAACGTGCTGCTCCTCGCCACCCTGGGTGCCGACGTCACGCTCGTCGCCCCGCCGACGCTGTTGCCGGTGGGCGTGCAGTCGTGGCCGTGCGAGGTGTCCTACGACTTCGACGCGGAGCTGCCCAAGGCCGACGCGGTGATGATGCTGCGCGTCCAGCGGGAGCGCATGAGCGCCGCCTTCTTCCCCAGCGCTCGCGAGTACAGCCGCCGCTACGGTCTCGACGGACGCCGCCTCGGCCTCCTGCAGGACCACTCGATTGTCATGCACCCCGGGCCGATGAACCGCGGGTTGGAGATCACCGCCGATGCCGCGGACGCGCAGCGGTCGGTCATCGTTGAGCAGGTCGCCAACGGTGTGCTCGTACGCATGGCCGTCCTCTACCTGCTGCTCGGAGGGGCTGCCCAGTGATCACGAAGACTTCGTCCGCGTTTTTGAGCGCCAACCCTTCGCGATCACCGGATGTGGTCGTTCGCGGCGCCCGCCTGCTCGGCGGCGAGCCCACCGACCTGCTGCTGCGCGACGGTCGCATCGTCGAGGCCGGTGCCGGTGCGTCGATCGCCGGCGCGGAGGTGGTCGAGGCCGACGGGCTGGTCGCGCTGCCGGGCCTGGTCGATCTGCACACGCACCTGCGCGAGCCCGGCCGCGAGGACGCCGAGACCGTGGCATCCGGCTCGCAGGCGGCCGCATTGGGCGGGTTCACCGCCGTGCACGCCATGGCCAACACCGACCCGGTGGCCGACACCGCCGGCGTGGTCGAGCAGGTCTGGCGGCTCGGCCGCGAAGCCGGCCACTGCGACGTACAGCCGGTCGGCGCTGTCACCGTCGGGCTGGCCGGGGAGCGGCTCGCCGAGCTCGGTGCCATGGCCGACAGTGCTGCGCGTGTTCGCATGTTTTCTGATGACGGCAAGTGCGTGTCCGACGCGGTGCTCATGCGGCGCGCTCTGGAATACGTCAAGGCGTTCGACGGTGTCGTCGCGCAGCACGCGCAGGAGACGCGGTTGACCGAGGGCGCCCAGATGAACGAGGGCGAGGTATCGGCCCGACTCGGGCTCCAGGGCTGGCCGGCCGTCGCCGAGGAGGCGGTGATCGCACGCGACGTGCTGCTCGCTGGGCACGTCGGTTCGCGGCTGCACGTGTGTCACGTCTCCACCGCGGGCAGCGTCGAGATCATCCGGTGGGCCAAGTCCCGCGGGATCGCGGTCACCGCCGAGGTCACGCCGCACCACCTGCTGCTCACCGACGAGCTGGCGGCGACCTACGACCCCGTCTTCAAGGTCAACCCGCCGCTCCGGACCGCGGCCGACGTCGAGGCGCTGCGCGCCGCTCTCGCCGACGGCACCATCGACGTCGTCGCCACCGACCATGCACCGCATCCGGCGGAGGACAAGGAGTGCGAGTGGGCCGCGGCCGCGATGGGGATGCTGGGTCTGGAGACGGCGCTCGCGGTGGTGCAGCAGACCATGGTCGACACCGGGTTGCTCGACTGGGCCGGGGTGGCCGACCGCATGTCGATCCGGCCGGCCCGCATCGGCCGGCTCACGGGTCACGGCGACGCGCTGGCCGTCGGCGCCCCGGCCAACCTGGTGCTCGTCGACCCCTCCGCGCAACGCGAGGTGCGACCGGAGTCGCTCAGCTCGCTCAGCCGTAACACGCCGTACTCCGGCATGACTCTGCCGGGTGCGGTGGTCGCGACATTCCTGCGCGGCCGGCCGACCGTCCTGGACGGGAAGCTCGCATGAGTTCGACGCAAGGGCACCCAGCGTCGAACCTATCGACGGAAGGTAGCCCCGTGTCGAGACGCCAGCCCGCGATCCTCGTGCTCGAGGACGGCCGCACGTTCCGCGGCGAGTCCTACGGCGCCGAGGGTGAGACCTTCGGCGAGGCGGTGTTTGCCACCGGCATGACCGGCTACCAGGAGACGCTGACCGACCCGTCCTACCACGGGCAGGTCGTCGTGCAGACCGCGCCGCACATCGGCAACACCGGTGTCAACGACGAAGATCCCGAGTCCGGGCGCATCTGGGTCGCCGGCTATGTCGTACGTGACCCGGCCCGGCGCCCGTCCAGCTGGCGGGCGCAGCGCAGCCTTGACCAGGAGCTCGAGGCGCAGGGCGTGGTGGGCATCAGCGGCATCGACACCCGCGCTCTGACCCGGCACCTGCGCGAGCGGGGCGCCATGCGGGTGGGCATCTCCACGGTCGAGCGTGACCCCGCGTCGCTGATGCAGCGGGTGCTCCAGGCGCCGCACATGGTCGGCGCCGATCTCGCCGATGACGTCACCACCGATGAGCCGTACGTCGTCGCGGCCATCGGCCCCAAGCGGTTCTCGGTCGTGGCCATGGATCTCGGCATCAAGTCGATGACGCCGCACCGGATGGCCGAGCGTGGCATCGAGGTCCACGTGGTCCCGGCGTCATGGACGATCGAGCAGGTACTCGAGCGCGGGCCGGACGGCCTGTTCATGTCCAACGGCCCCGGCGATCCCGAGACGCAGGACCACCCGGTTGACGTCGTCCGGGGTGCGCTCGAGCGCGACCTGCCGTTCTTCGGCATCTGCTTCGGCAACCAGATCTTCGGGCGCGCGCTCGGATTCGAGACCTACAAGCTGAAGTACGGCCACCGCGGCATCAACCAGCCCGTGCAGGACCGCACCACCGGCAAGGTGGAGGTCACCGCACACAACCACGGGTTTGCCATCCAGTGGCCCGGCGCGCCGCACTTTGCACCGACGCGGACGCTGTACGGCGAGGCGACGGTCAGCCACGTCTGCCTCAACGACGACGTCGTCGAAGGTGTCGAGCTGCGCGACGCCGCCGGCGCCCTGAAGGCGTTCAGCGTGCAGTACCACCCCGAGGCCGCGGCCGGCCCGCACGACGCCGCCTATCTGTTCGACCGCTTCGTCGAGCTGCTCGCCTCGCATGTCGAGGGCGGGGCCGCCTGATGCCCAAGCGCACCGACATCAGCAGCGTCCTCGTCATCGGGTCCGGCCCGATCGTGATCGGTCAGGCCTGCGAGTTCGACTACTCCGGCACGCAGGCCTGCCGCGTGCTCAAGAGCGAGGGCCTGCGGGTCGTCCTCGTCAACTCCAACCCGGCGACGATCATGACCGACCCGGAGATCGCCGACGCCACCTACGTCGAGCCGATTACCCCCGAGGTCGTCGCGCAGGTCATCGAGAAGGAGCGACCGGACGCCCTCCTCGCCACGCTCGGTGGCCAGACGGCGCTCAACACCGCGATGACGCTGGCCGCCCAAGGCGTGCTCGACAAGTACGGCGTCGAGCTCATCGGTGCCTCGGTCGACGCGATCGAGGCGGGGGAGAACCGCGAGATCTTCAAGCAGATCGTCGAGGAGCTCGGCGCCGAGGTGGCCCTCAGCCGCATCGCGCACTCCATGGACGACTGCCTCGCCATCGCCGCCGACCTCGGCTACCCGCTCGTCGTCCGGCCCTCGTTCACCATGGGCGGCGCCGGCTCCGGCATGGCCTTCGACGAGGAGGGACTGCGCCGCATCGCGGGCGCCGGCCTGCAGGCCAGCCCGACCACCGAGGTCCTTCTCGAGGAGTCGATCCTCGGGTGGAAGGAGTACGAGCTCGAGGTCATGCGCGACCGCGCCGACAACGTCGTGATCGTGTGCTCCATCGAGAACCTCGACCCCATGGGCGTGCACACCGGCGACTCCATCACGGTCGCACCGGCCATGACCCTCACCGACCGCGAGTACCAGCGGATGCGCGATGTCGCCATCGGTGTCATCCGTGCCGTCGGCGTCGACACCGGAGGCTGCAACATCCAGTTCGCGGTCAACCCCGCCGACGGCCGCATGGTCGTCATCGAGATGAACCCGCGCGTCTCCCGGTCGAGCGCCCTCGCGTCCAAGGCGACTGGCTTCCCGATCGCCAAGATCGCAGCACGCCTCGCGCTCGGCTACACGCTCGACGAGATCCCCAACGACATCACCCAGGAGACGCCGGCGTCGTTCGAGCCGACGCTCGACTACGTGGTGGTCAAGGTGCCGCGGTTCGCCTTCGAGAAGTTCCCGGCGGCTGACCCGATCCTCACCACGCACATGAAGAGTGTCGGTGAGGCCATGGCGATAGGCCGCAACTTCACCGAAGCCCTGCAGAAGGCGCTGCGCTCGCTCGAGGACAGCAAGGCGCCGCTGCGGTTCGCCGGTCCGACCGCCGACAAGGACGAGCTGCTCGACCGCATCCGGAAGCCCTACGACGGCCGCCTCCGTGACGTCGTCGACACGCTCCGAGCCGGCGCCACCGTCGCGCAGGTCCACGACGCCACCGGCATCGACCCCTGGTTCGTCGACCAGCTGCTGCTGCTCACCGAGGTAGCACACGCGGTCGGCTCCGCACCGGAGCTCTCTCCAGAGTTGCTGCGGTTGGCCAAGCGGCACGGGTTCTCTGATCGCCAGGTCGGCGAGCTGCGCAACCTGGTCGAGCCGGTCGTGCGCGGACTGCGTCAGGCTCTCGGGATCCGCCCGGTCTACAAGACCGTCGACACGTGTGCGGCGGAGTTCGCGGCGCGGACTCCGTACCACTACTCCTCCTACGACGAGGAGACCGAGGTCGCCCCTCGCACCAAGCCAGCCGTGCTCATCCTCGGCAGCGGACCCAACCGCATCGGGCAGGGCATCGAGTTCGACTACTCCTGCGTGCACGCGTCGATGGCGCTGCGGGAGGCGGGCTACGAGACCGTCATGGTCAACTGCAACCCGGAGACGGTGTCCACCGACTACGACACGTCTGACCGGCTCTACTTCGAGCCGCTCACGCTCGAGGATGTGCTGGAGGTCGTCGACGCCGAGACCCTGGCCGGCCCCGTCGCCGGCGTCATCGTGCAGCTCGGCGGGCAGACGCCGCTCGGTCTCGCCCAGGCGCTCAAGGACGCGGGCGTCCCGGTGGTCGGGTACGTCGCCCGAGGCGATCCACCTCGCGGAGGAGCGCGGCGCGTTCGGCCGCGTGCTCGCGCAGGCCGGGCTGCCGGCGCCCAAGCATGCGACCGCAACCACCGAGGAGGGTGTGCTCGCCGTCGCGCACCAGATCGGCTACCCGGTGCTGGTGCGTCCGTCGTACGTACTCGGCGGGCGCGGCATGGAGATCGTGTACGAGGACGCGGCGCTGCGCGCCTACCTGGACAAGCACGGCGGCGGCGAGCTGTTCAAGCACCCAGTGCTCGTCGACCAGTTTCTTGACGAGACGGTGGAGATCGATGTCGATGCGCTGTTCGACGGTCAGGAGCTCTACCTCGGTGGCGTGATGGAGCACATCGAGGAGGCCGGCATCCACTCCGGCGATTCGGCGTGCGCGCTGCCGCCCACGACGCTCGGCCGCGAGGAGCTCGAGCGCATCCGCCGATCCACCGAAGCGATCGCGCGTGGTGTGGGGGTGCGCGGACTGCTCAACGTTCAGTACGCACTGTCGGGCGATGTGCTCTTCGTCCTCGAGGCCAATCCCCGCGCGTCCCGCACCGTGCCGTTCGTGGCCAAGGCCACCGCGGTGCCGTTGGCCAAGGCGGCGGCACGGGTCATGCTCGGCGCGACCATCGCCGAGCTGCGTGTCGAGGGAATGCTGCCGGCGCGCGGCGACTTCCTCGATCTGCCGGCCGACGCGCCGGTCGCGGTCAAGGAGGCGGTGATGCCGTTCAACCGGTTCCGCACCCCCGACGGTGCCTACGTGGACACCGTGCTCGGCCCGGAGATGCGCTCGACCGGCGAGGTCATGGGCATCGACGACGTGTTCGGCACTGCGTTCGCCAAGTCGCAGGCCGCTGCCTACGGCGCGCTGCCGGTGGGTGGCACGGTCTTCGTCTCGTTGGCCAACCGCGACAAGCGGCACATGGTGTTCCCGGTCAAGCGACTCGCCGACCTGGGCTTCCGCATTTTCGCGACCGAGGGCACGGCGCAGGTGCTCCGGCGCAACGGAGTCGACGCGACCGTCGTACGCAAGCAGTCGTCCGGCCCCGGCGACGACGGTGAGCCCACCATCGTCACGCGCATCCGCGACGGCGAGGTCGATCTCATCGTCAACACGCCCAGCGGCACGACGCCGGGCGGCTCACCGCGCGTCGACGGCTACGAGATCCGCGCCGCGGCAGTGTCGGCGGGCGTGCCCTGCGTGACGACGGTGCAGGGGCTCGCGGCCGCGGTGCAGGGCATCGAGTCGCTGCGCACTGGCAGCGTCGGTGTGCGCTCGCTGCAGGAGTGGGCCGACCGGGTACGGCTGAGCGGCTGACATATGTACGACGCGCTGTTCCGCACCGCCCTCGCCCGCACGGACCCCGAGACCGCCCATCATCGGGCCGTCGACGCGATCCGGCTGGCTGGACGGGTCCCGCGCGTCTCGCCGGAGGTTGCGCGCAGGATGGCTCCCGCCGACCCGGTCCTGCGGGTGTCCGCCCTTGGGCTCGAGTTCCCGGGCCCGCTGGGACTCGCGGCCGGGTTCGACAAGGACGCCCGGGCGATCGACGGCCTGGCCACGATGGGGTTCGGCCATGTCGAGGTCGGCACGGTGACCGCCCAGCCGCAGCCCGGCAACCCGCGGCCGCGGCTGTTCCGCCTCGTCCAGGACCGCGCGATCGTCAACCGCATGGGGTTCAACAACTCCGGCTCCGCGGCCGTCGCCGCGCGGCTGCTCGAGCGCCGGGCGCGTACGCACGTACCCGTTGTCGTCGGGGTCAACATCGGCAAGACCAAGGTCGTGCCCGAGTCGGAGGCGGCGGCGGACTATGCCTTGTCGGCGCAGCGCCTCGCGCCGCTCGCCGACTACCTCGTCGTCAACGTGAGCTCGCCCAACACGCCGGGACTGCGCGACCTGCAAGCGGTCGACCACCTGCGGCCGATCCTCTCGGCTGTCCGGGCTGCGGCCGACGAGTCGGCCGGTCGGCGCGTGCCCCTACTCGTCAAGATCGCGCCTGACCTGGCCGATGACGACGTACGCGCCGTCGCCGATCTCGCGCTCGAGCTGGGCCTCGAGGGCATCGTCGCGACCAACACGACCATCAGCCGCGACGGGCTGCGCACGAATCCTGGGCAGGTATCGACGATCGGTGCCGGCGGGTTGTCTGGCCCGGTGTTGGGCCGCCGCTCGCTCGAGGTGCTGCGCCTGCTGCGCGCTCGCGTGGGGGACCGGCTCGTGCTCGTCTCGGTCGGCGGCATTTGCACGCCGGACGACGCATGGGCGCGCATCCGCGCCGGGGCCACGTTGCTGCAGGGCTACACCGGGTTCATCTACGGCGGCCCGCTGTGGGCGCGCCGAATGCACAACGGGTTGGCGCGACGAGCGCAGCTGTACGGCTTTGCCTCAGTGGCGGACGCCATCGGCACCGCAGAGCAACGGGAGTACGCATGACGCCTAGGCCGTTCGGTGCCCGGCTGCACGACGCGATGCGCGAGCGCGGACCGTTCTGTGTCGGCATCGACCCGCACCCGGCGCTCTTGCAGGCGTGGGGTCTGGCCGACGACGCCGGGGGAGTCGAGCGGTTCGCACTGACCGTCGTCGAGGCCTTGGCCGATCGTGTCGCGGTGCTCAAGCCGCAGTCGGCGTTCTTCGAACGGCACGGGTCGCGCGGCATTGCCGTGTTGGAGCGGGCCGTTGGCCGAGGCGCGGAGCCGGCGGGGCGCTGGTCCTCATGGACGCCAAGCGCGGCGACATCGGCTCGACGATGCAGGCTTACGCCGACGCGTACGTAAGAGCGTCGTCGCCGCTGTTCTCTGACGCTGTGACCGTGTCGCCCTACCTGGGGTTCGAGTCGTTGCGGCCGGTGCTCGACACCGCCTCGGCCAACGGATCCGGAGTGTTCGTGCTCGCCTTGACCTCCAACCCGGAGGGCCCCGAGGTACAGCTCGCGCGTGGCGCTCGACGGCCGTACGGTCGCCGGAACGATGCTCGACCACGTACGCGCCGCCAACGCCGGAGCTGACCCCATGGGCTCGGTGGGCTGCGTCGTCGGCGCAACGATCGACGACTCCGGCGAGGACCTCGACGTCAACGGCCCGCTGCTCGCGCCCGGGATCGGGGCGCAGGGCGGCTCGGCGCACGACCTGAAGCGGGTATTCGGCTCCGCCTTGCCGCGGGTGCTGCCGTCGTCGTCACGCGAGGTGCTCGCGGCGGGACCTTCCGTGGATGGTCTGCGTGCTGCGGCGGCGCGCACTCTTGACGAGTGCGTCGCGGCACTGACCGGCTGACGACGCTGGGGCGCCCCAGCGTTGCCCTGGCATCCGATCCGCGTCACATGGCGGCCGAACAGCGTTGTGCGCGGCCCCAAAGGAACCGCGCACATCGTGTTGGTTGTGTCGTCAGCGCAGCGGGTAGTTGTCAGCGCCTCGGGCGGTTGGATCCGCTGACTGGTCGCTGGTCCGCTGCCCTGCTCGGTCATGGCCTTGACGTATGCATCCCACTGTTGCTGCTGGATCTCGAGCGCGGCCGCGCCGCCAGCAGTCGTGCCGGACAGGCCTTCGGAGATCTCGCCGCTCTTGTACGGCCTTCCGGGGCCGACGCCGCTGTCCTGGTACACCGTCGCGCCGGTCGATGACGGCGTGCTCGGCGGCGTTTGCGCTGCTCTGCGCCTCAGATTGCACAGTGGGCGGTTCGTTGGCTGGTGTCGGCGGGTCATCCGAGGACCCGGTGTTCATGGCGAACGCGACCACGTGCAGCGGTGACCACTGCGGCAACGATCGAGAGCACGACGAACCACTGGGGGAGGCGGAAGCCACGCGGCGACGCGGTGATGGTGGACATGAGTCCCTCTCCTCTATGAGTCACGGTCGGTGCCTCCACCGCCGCAATTGGGTTGTGGCTTGAGGAGAGATCGTGGCGACCGCTGATACGCGCTATGACGCTGTGCACGACCCTCATCACGGGCCGTGCACAGCGTTCCCTCGCGGCTCGTCAGTGCAGTCTACCGCTCGGCGTCCTTGACGGGCCGTCCGGACCGGCCTGGGTCGACTCGGCATCCTTCCTCGGCGATCTCGGCGTCCTTGTAGGGCCGTCCCGCACGACACCGTTGTCCTGGAAGAGGGTGCGCCTGCTGGACGGTGGGCGTCGCTGGACTGGTGCTCGGGGACTGCTGCTGCCTCGGTCGGTGACCAGCCCCGCGGAAGAGTGCTCCGACCCGGCGGCCATGCGAGAACCACTGCGAGCGCGTATCGCCGCGGCGATCCGGCTCGACCCCAGCGTGCCGGACACATGGGCGCCGGTCAAGCCCATACGGCCACCCCGCGTTGGCGCGCGCGCCGCGTACTCGCTAGGTTCCTTTCCCGTTCCTGTTGTTCTTTCTCATCCCCTGGAGCCGTACCGTGGCGCTTCCGCCATTGACTCCCGAGCAGCGCGCCGCTGCCCTTGCCAAGGCCGCCGAGGTGCGTCGGGAGCGTGCTGCGGTGAAGAACCAGCTGAAGCACTCGCAGGGGCCCCACACGGCCAAGCTGCTCAAAGAGATCCTCGCTGACGGTCAGCAGAACGACGCCGTCGGCAAGATGAAGGTCTCCGCGCTGCTCGAGTCGATGCCCGGCGTTGGCAAGGTCAAGGCGCGCCAGATCATGGCGCGCATCGGCATCTCCGAGAGCCGTCGGGTTCGCGGTCTCGGGGTCAACCAGGTCGAGGGGCTCATTGACGAGTTCGCCTCACGATCGACAACGGAGCGGTGACTGACCCAGCGGAGCGACCGCCCAGTCGGGACACCAAGGCTGGTCGTCCTCTCCGGACCCACCGCCGTCGGCAAGAGCACGGTGGTCCGCCGGCTGCGCGAAGCCCACCCGGAGGTCTGGGTCTCGGTCTCGATGACCACCCGGTTCCCGCGGCCGGGCGAGATCGACGGGGTGCACTACCACTTTGTCACCGATGCGGAGTTCGACCGGATGGTGGCGGCCGGGGAGATGCTCGAGTGGGCGGTGGTGCACGGCCTCGCCAAGTACGGCACGCCGCGCCGTCCGGTCGAGCGGGCCCTGGCCTCGGGCCGGTCGGCGCTCCTGGAGATCGACCTGCAGGGGGCGCGACAGGTGCGGGAGGCCCTGGCTGATGCACTGCTCGTCTTCCTCGCCCCGCCGAGCTGGGAGGAGATGGTGCGGCGGCTGGTCGGGCGCGGCACCGAGGCCGAGGAGGAGCGGCGCCGGAGGTTGGAGACGGCCAGGACCGAGCTCGCGGCCGAGTCCGAGTTCGATGTGACGCTCGTCAACACGGATGTCGAGACCGTGTGTCGCGAGTTGGTAACCTTGATGGGTTCACCCCATCTGAGCCCGGAGGCATAAGCGTGTCTGGAACCCACGGTGTCGCCGAGGGCATCACGTCCCCGTCGATCGACGAGCTGCTCGACAAGAGCGACTCCAAGTACGCGCTGGTGATCCACGCGGCCAAGCGGGCCCGTCAGATCAACGCCTACTACTCCCAGCTCGGCGAGGGCCTGCTCGAGTACGTCGGCCCGCTCGTGGAGACCTACGTCCAGGAGAAGCCGCTCTCGATCGCCCTTCGCGAGATCAACGACGGTCTCGTCACCGCCGAGCCGACCGAGCCGGCGGCCTGAGCCTCGGCGCCCAGGTGAGCGGCATGCCCCCCGGGTCGCCGGGCCCTCGGATCGTGCTGGGGGTCAGCGGCGGCATCGCGGCCTACAAGGCGTGCGAGCTGCTGCGGCTGTTCACCGAGTCGGGGCACGACGTCCGTGTCGTCCCCACCTCCGCCGCGCTGAACTTCGTCGGCGCGGCCACCTGGGAGGCCCTGTCCGGCCAGCCCGTCCACACCGAGGTCTTCGCCGACGTGCCGGCCGTTCCGCACGTCCGGCTCGGCCAGGAGGCCGACCTCGTCATCGTGGCCCCCGCGACCGCCGACCTGCTGGCGCAGGCCGCGCACGGGCTCGCGGGTGACCTGCTCACCAACACCCTGCTGACCGCGCGCTGCCCCGTGGTGTTCGCCCCCGCGATGCACACGGAGATGTGGGAGCACCCCGCGACCCAGGCCAATGTGGCGACGCTGCGGGAGCGCGGCGCCGTCGTCATCGAGCCGGCGGTCGGCCGGCTGACCGGCGCCGACACCGGTGCCGGGCGGCTGCCCGAGCCCTTCGAGATCTTTGCCGTGGCCCGGTCCGTCCTGGCCCGAGGTGTCGCGGGCCTACGGCCCGACCTGGCCGGGCGCCGCGTCGTCGTGTCGGCCGGCGGCACCCGCGAGCCGCTCGACCCCGTACGGTTCCTGGGCAACCGCTCGTCCGGGCGGCAGGGCATCGCGCTGGCCCGGGCGGCCGTCGCCCGCGGCGCCGAGGTGACCTTGGTCGCAGCCAACGTGTCGCTGCCCGATCCGGCGGGCGCCAAGGTGGTCCGCGTCGGCACCGCCATCGAGTTGGCCGAGGCTGTCCAGGCGGCATCGACCGACGCCGATGCCATCGTCATGGCGGCCGCGGTCGCCGACTTCCGGCCCGTGGCCTACGCCGAGCACAAGATCAAGAAGACCGACGACGACGGTGCTCCCACGGTCGAGCTCGTCCGCAACCCCGACATCCTGGCCGGGCTGGCCGCGACACGCCGGCCGGGCCAGGTCATCGTCGGGTTTGCCGCTGAGACCGGAGACTCGACGGGCGGTGTCCTCGACCACGGCCGGGCCAAGCTCGCCGCCAAGGGAGCCGATCTTCTGGTGGTCAACGAGGTCGGCTCCGCCAAGGGTTTCGAGTCCGAGCGCAACGCTGCGGTGATCCTTGCCTCCGACGGCTCCGAGACCGTCGTCCCCGAGGGTCCAAAGGACGATCTGGCCCACGCGGTGTGGGATCGTGTCGCCCGAATGCTGGACTTGCTTCGGGATGAGCGACCAGATCGTTAGACTTCCCGACGATTCACCTACGACGTTCACAAACGCACGCACCTGAGGAGCACCGTTGACGCGCCGCCTGTTTACTTCTGAGTCGGTCACCGAGGGCCACCCCGACAAGATCTGCGACCAGATCAGCGACGGCATCCTCGACACCCTGCTCAAGGACGACCCCAACAGCCGCGTCGCGGTGGAGACCATGGTCACCACCGGTCAGGTGCACGTTGCGGGCGAGGTGACGACCGGGGCCTACGCGGACATCCCGGGCATCGTCCGGCAGACGATCCTGGAGATCGGCTACGACTCGTCGACCAAGGGCTTCGACGGCTCGTCGTGCGGTGTGTCGGTGTCGATCGGCGCCCAGTCGCCCGACATCGCTCAGGGGGTCGACGACGCCTACGAGCGTCGGGTCGAGCACGACGAGGACCCGCTCGACCGCCAGGGCGCCGGCGACCAGGGCCTGATGTTCGGCTACGCCTGCGACGACACGCCCGAGCTGATGCCGCTGCCGATCACCATCGCGCACCGGCTCGCCCAGCAGCTTTCCGAGGTCCGCAAGAACGGCACCGTTCCCTACCTGCGGCCCGACGGCAAGACCCAGGTCACGATCGAGTACGACGGCGCCCGCGCCGTCCGGCTCGACACCGTCGTCGTGTCCTCGCAGCACGCGGCCAACATCGACCTCGAGGGCCTGCTCGCCCCCGACGTCAAGGAGCATGTCGTCGACCCGATCCTCGCGGCCTACGACCTCGACAGCGACGGCTACAACCTGTTCGTCAACCCGACCGGCCGGTTCGAGGTCGGCGGCCCGATGGGCGACGCCGGCCTGACCGGCCGCAAGATCATCGTCGACACCTACGGCGGCTACGCGCGGCACGGGGGTGGCGCGTTCAGCGGCAAGGACCCGTCCAAGGTCGACCGCTCCGCCGCCTACGCGATGCGCTGGGTGGCCAAGAACGTCGTCGCGGCCGGGCTGGCCAGCCGCTGCGAGGTGCAGGTGGCCTACGCGATCGGCAAGGCGCACCCGGTCGGGCTGTTCGTCGAGACCTTCGGCACCGAGGAGGTCGATGTGGCGACGATCCAGAAGGCCGTGACCGAGATCTTCGACCTGCGGCCGGCCGCGATCATCCGCGACCTCGACCTGCTGCGGCCGATCTACCAGCCCACCGCGGCCTATGGCCACTTCGGCCGCGAGCTGCCGAACTTCACCTGGGAGCGCACCGACCGCGCCGACGCGCTGCGCGCGGCCGCCGGCGCCTGACGCCGCGCGTACCCCCGCAAGCTTGGATCAGGGGGCCCCATGTCCAGACCTATTGGACGAGGGGACCCCTGATCAGTGCTGGGCGGGGGCTCGGCCGTCACACCTCGAGGTCGACGACCAGCGGCAGGTGGTCGGAGGCGTCGGACGGCAGAACGGCCGCGCTGATCGGCCGGCAGTCGTACGAATGCAAGACGTAGTCGATCCGCTTGCGGGGATTCACCGAGCTGAACGTGAACCCCTCCCCGACGCCCACGGCCGCCCAGGCATCGACGAGCCCATCCCGGATGGCAACGATCTCGGGCTGCTCCGGCGTGGCGTTCAGGTCGCCCAGGAGGATGAACGGCCCGCGCACCTGGGCAAGGTGCTCGCGGATCCTTGCCGCCTGGGCGAGACGCTCCGCCTGCGAGTTGTGCTGCAGATGCGTGTTCAGCACCCGGATCGAGCCGCCGTTAAGAAGCACCTGCACATCGAGGAGCCCTCGCTGCTCTCCGCCGTGCGGGCGGGGGAGAAGCGTGTTCTGGGCGTTGGCCAGTGGCCACCGCGACATCAGGGCATTGCCGAACTGCCGCCGCGGCTGGCCCGGGGCCGGCGGCTCGAGGTCGACGTTGGCGCGGTAAACGTGATGCCAGCCCAGCTGCTCGGCGAGCTCGCGCCCTTGGTCCCGGAACCCGCTGCGGGCGGCCAGGTGCCGGTCGACCTCCTGCAGCCCGATCACGTCGATGCGGTTGTCGGTGATGACCCGCGCGACCCGGCCCAGGTCGACGACCCCGTCCGGTCCGCCCGCGTTGTGGATGTTGAAGGTCGCCACTCGAATCACAACGCCAGCCTGCCGCGCTTCGGCCTGCTACGCCTTTGCCCAAGCGACCGTCCCACCTGGTAGGAAACCTGGCATGACCGACTCCGCCGACCAGCTCGCGCTCGCCCGCGAGGCGGTGCGGCGGTCGCGGCCGAAGCCGCCCGACCCGCCGGCCGCCGTAAAGCCGGTGGCCAGGGTCCTCGTGGATGTTCCGCTCGCGCACCTCGACCGGCAGTTCGACTACGTGGTGGGCGAGTCACAGTCCGCTGCCGGGCAACCGGGTGTACGGGTCCGCGTCCGCTTCGCCGGCCAGCAGGTCGACGGCTACATCGCCGAGCGGGCCTCGGACAGCGAGCACACCGGCCGGCTGGCGCGGATCGTGCGCGTGGTCTCGCCAGAGCCCGTGCTGGCGCCGGACATCCTGCGGGTGGCGCGGCAGGTGGCCGACCGCTACGCCGGCACGCTGGCCGACGTACTGCGGCTGGCAGTCCCGCCCCGGCATGCGCGCGTGGAGGCGGGCGCCCAACCCACGGAAGTCGACCCGCCGACGATCACGCGTCCGTGTCGACGACCGGCTGGGACGACTACCCAGACGGCCCGGGGTTCCTGCGCGCGCTCGCGCGGGGTCAGGCGCCCCGTGCGGTGTGGACCGCCCTGCCGGTCACCCACGCCGATCCCTTCACCCTGCTGGCCTCGGCCGTGGCCGCGACGCTCGCGGCCGGACGCGGCGCTGTCGTGGTCGTGCCCGACCTCCGAGACCTGGGCCGCCTCGACACCGCGATGCGGCAGGTGCTGCCGCAGGAGTCTTTCGCTGTCCTGTCGGCCGACCTCGGCCCCGCCGAGCGCTACCGCCGCTGGCTGGCCGTGCGCCGGGGCCACGTGCGGGCGGTGATCGGCACCCGCGCGGCGGCGTGGGCGCCGGTCGGCAACCTCGGGCTGGTGGCCTGCTGGGACGACGGCGACGACCTGCTGGCCGAGCCCCGCGCCCCCTATCCGCACACCCGCGACGTACTCCTGCTGCGGGCCCACGATGCTCGCGCCGGTGTTCTGCTCGGCGGTCACGCCACGAGCGTCGAGGCCGCCCAACTCATCGACTCCGGGTGGGCACAGCCCCTCGCGGCCGCCCGGCCGACCGCGCGCCGCAAGACCGCGCAGGTGACGGCCACCGGCGACGACTCCGACATGGCCCGGGACGCAGGGGCCCGCGTCGCACGCATCCCCACTGCCGCCTGGCAGGTCGCCCGCGAGGCACTGGCCGACGGCCCGGTGCTGGTTCAGGTGCCCCGCGCCGGCTACGTTCCCGCGGTCGCCTGCGCAGGCTGCCGACAACCCGCGCGGTGCGGGGCTTGCCAGGGCCCGATCAGTCTCCCCGGCCGGTCCGGCACGCCGCGCTGCGGCTGGTGTGCTCGTACGGTGTCCGACTGGGCCTGCCCACGCTGTCACGAGACGGGCCTGCGGGCGCAGCGCACCGGCGCGGCGCGCACCGCGGAGGAGCTCGGCCGCGCCTTCGCCGGGGTCCCGGTGCGCACCTCGCAGGGCGACCACATCCTCGACACCGTGCCGCCGGACCCGGCGATCGTCGTGGCGACGCCGGGCGCCGAGCCGATCGCCGAGGGCGGCTACACCGCGGCGCTGTTGCTCGACGGTCAGCTTCTGCTCGGGCGTGCCGACCTCCGCGCCGCGGAGGAGGCCGTCCGCCGCTGGACGGCCGCCGTCTCCCTCGTCCGGCCGACCGGCCGCGTGGCACTCGTCGCCGACCCCGCGCAGCCGGCCGTCCAAGCGCTCGTCCGCGCCGACCCGGTCGGCTTCGCCGAGCGTGAGCTGGCCGAGCGGGTCCAGTTGCGGCTGCCGCCCGCGGCGCGGCTCGCCGAGCTGGAGGGGGCCGCCGCCGATGTGGCCGACATCCTGGACGGGCTGGCCCTGCCGCCGGGCGGTGAGGTCCTCGGGCCGCTCCCGACTGGCGAGGACGGCCGCGAGCGGGCGCTCGTCCGCGCACCCCGGCAGCACGCCGCCGAGCTCGCCGCGGCACTCAAGCAGGCTCAGGGCGTGCGCAGCGCCGCCAAGCGCGGCGGCCCCATCCGCCTACGGGTGGATCCGGTCGACGTGGGCTGAGCAGCAACCTCGGCTGACCACCGGGCTGGCAAACTCGTGTCCCGTGCTGACCGGTGCTGTCGTCTTTGACCTCGGCGGTGTCCTCGTCGACTGGGACCCGCGCTACCTCTACCGCTCGCTGCTGCCCGACGACGCGGCGGTCGAGGCGTTCCTCGACGAGGTCGACTTCATGGGGTGGAACCACGAGCAGGACCGCGGCCGGCCATGGCCCGCAGCCGTGGCCGAGCTGACCGCCCGGCACCCCGATCGGGCCGAGCTGATCGAGGCATACGACCGGCGCTGGCGGGAGTCGATCGCCGGCGACCACCCCGACAACGTCAAGGTGCTGCGCGAGCTGCACGACGCCGGACGCCCGCTCTTCGCGCTGTCCAACTTCTCCGCGGACAAGTTCGCGATCCTGCGGGACGAGCTCGACTGGTTCGACCTGTTCGACGGCTGGGTCATCTCTGGTGAGCACCGCCTGGTGAAGCCCGACGCTGCGATCTACCGGGCGCTGCTCGACACGTACGACCTGGACCCGTCCTCCACCACGTACATCGACGACGTCGCGGCCAACGCGCAGGCCGCCCGCGAACTGGGCATGACGGCGGTCCACCTGCGCAACCCAGGTGACTTGCGCGCCGAGCTGGCGCGGCTGGGACTCGTCCGCGACCTTCTAGACTGAGTCGCGCACAACCGCGCCGACCAGGAGTGACCCGTGGCGATCCAGCCGATCCGACTCTTCGGAGACCCCGTGCTGCGCACGGTTGCCGAGCCGGTGACGACGTTCGACAAGGAGCTGCGCCAGCTGGTCGCCGACCTCTCCGAGACGATGCTCGACGCCCCCGGCGTCGGGCTCGCCGCGCCCCAGATCGGGGTCGCGCTGCGGGTGTTCACCTACCACGTCGACGGTGAGCTAGGTCACCTCATCAACCCCGACCTCGATCTCTCCGCCGACATCCAGGACGGCGAGGAGGGCTGCCTGTCGCTGCCGGGCCTGTCGTACGACTGTAGGCGCGCGCTGGGCGTCGTCGCCAAGGGCATGAACATGCACGGCGAGCCCGTCGTGATCGAGGGCAGCGACCTGCTGGCCCGCTGCATCCAGCACGAGACCGACCACCTCGACGGTGTTCTGTTCATCGACCGGCTGGACCGCGAAGCGCGCAAGGCCGCGATGAAGACGATTCGGGAGGCCGAGTGGGCCGGCGGGCAGGCGCCGGCCGTCAAGCTCTCTCCGCACCCGATGTTCGGCAAGGCGCTCTGAGCCCATGCGACTCGTCTTCGCGGGCACACCCGAGGTGGCGGTGCCGTCATTGGAGGCGCTGCTCGCCTCCGACCATGAGGTTGTTGCCGTCTTGACGCGGCCGGACGCCCCCGCCGGCCGCGGACGCCACGTCGCCGCGAGCCCGGTCGCCGAGGTCGCCGACAAGCACGGCATCGAGACGCTCAAGCCGGCTCGCGCCAACGAACCCGATTTTCTGGCGCGGCTCGGCGAGATCGCCCCGGACTGCGCGCCGGTCGTGGCCTACGGCAACCTCATCCCGACCGCGGCCCTCGACATGCCGACCCACGGCTGGGTCAACCTGCACTTCTCGGTGCTGCCCGCCTGGCGGGGCGCGGCCCCCGTCCAGCACGCGATCATGGCCGGCGACGAAGTGACCGGGGCGAGCACGTTCCGCATCGAGCAGGGCCTCGACACCGGTCCGGTCTTTGGTGTCGTCACGGAGCCGATTGGGCCGCATGACACCGCTGGCGACCTGCTGGGCCGGCTGGCTGTCTCCGGTGCGCGGCTGCTGGTGGCCACCCTCGACGGCATCGAGGCCGGTGCGCTCCATCCGCAGCCGCAGGCCGCTGACGGGGTGAGCATGGCGCCCAAGGTCACTGTCGACGACGCCCGCGTCGACTGGACCGCGCCGGCGCTGCGCGTCGACCGGTTGGTGCGCGGCTGCACTCCCGCGCCCGGGGCGTGGACGACTTTCCGCGGCGAGCGGCTCAAGGTCGGACCGGTGCATCCCGCCCCCGACCGAGCCGGCCTCGACCCCGGTGAGATCGTGGCCCACAAGCACGAGGTCCTGGTCGGCACGGGCAGCTTTCCCGTCCTGCTCGGCGAGGTCCGCCCGCAGGGCAAGAAGCCGATGGCGGCGGCAGACTGGGCCCGCGGGGTCCGCCCGGAACCGGGTGAGCGAGTGGGAGGCTGAGGGTGGTCTCGGCATCGAAGGGGCGCACATCCGGCCGGTCCCGACGGGAGGTCGACCCCGCGCGGCGTGCGGCGTTCGACCTGCTGTGCAGGGTGGAGCTCGAGGACGCCTACGCCAATCTGGTGCTGCCCGGTCTGCTCACCGAGCGCCGCATCGTCGGGCGTGACGCGGCGTTCGCCACCGAGCTGACCTATGGGGCGCTGCGCGGCCAGGGCGCCTACGACACGGTGCTCGAGGCGTGCGTCGACCGCCCGCTCGCCGAGCTCGACCCACGACTGCTCGCGCTGCTTCGGCTCGGCGCCCACCAGCTGCTCGCCACCCGCGTGCCCGCGCACGCCGCGGTCGCATCGTCCGTCGACATCGCCCGTGAGGCGATCGGTGAGGGGCCTGCGCGGCTGACCAACGCCGTCCTGCGCCGCGTCGCCGCGCGCCCGCTCGACGACTGGATGGTCCGCCTCGCGCCCGATTCCAACGACGACCCGATCGGTCACCTGGCGATGCGACACTCGCACCCCGTCTGGGTCGTGCAGGCGTTCGCCGACGCCCTCGGCGGTGACCTCGCCGAGGTGTCCCACCTGCTCGCCGCCGACAACGACCCGCCGTCGGTGACTCTGGTCGTACGGCCGGGCCGGGCCGAGGTCTCCGAGCTCCTCGAGTCAGGTGCCGAGCCGGGTCACTGGTCGCCCTACGCAGCCGTCCTCGCCGCTGGCCAGCCACGCGAAGTACCGGCAGTCGCCGAGGGGCGCGCCGGCGTCCAGGACGAAGGCAGCCAGCTCGTCGCGCTGGCGCTGGCTCAGGCCGAGACCGTGGGCGAGGACCGCGGGCGGTGGATCGACATGTGCGCAGGTCCCGGCGGGAAGGCCGCCCTGCTGGCCGGCCTTGCCGGTGCCCGCGGCGCCAGCCTGCTCGCGGTCGAGCGGCAGCAGCACCGGACCCGCCTCGTCCGCGACGCCCTCGTCGGCACGCCGGCCGAATGGTCGGCCGTGACGGCCGACGCGATCCGCTCCCCGTGGGGCGATGGCGCCTTCGACCGGGTGCTCGTCGACGTGCCCTGCACCGGGCTCGGTGCGCTGCGTCGCCGACCCGAGGCGCGCTGGCGACGCAAGCCCCACGACATCGCGACGCTGGCTCCGCTGCAGCGCGGGCTGCTGCACGCCGCGGTGCGCGGCGCCCGCCCAGGTGGACTGATCGCCTACGTGACCTGCTCACCTCACCTCGCCGAGACCAAGGTGATCGTCTCCGACGTGCTCGCGCAGCGCGACGACGTCGAGCAGATCGACGCACGGCCCTACCTGCCCGGAGTTCCCGACCTCGGCCCGGGCCCGCACGTCCAGCTGTGGCCGCACCGCCACGGCACCGACGCGATGTTCCTGGCGCTGCTGCGCCGCCGCGTCTGACGCGCCGCGCACCGATAGCCTCCATCGCGTGGGCATCCAGATCGCTCCGAGCATCCTGAACGCCGATTTCGCCAACCTCGAGGCGGAGATCACGCGCATCAGCACCGCCGACTGGGTGCACGTCGACGTCATGGACAACCACTTCGTACCCAACCTGACGATCGGCCTGCCCGTGGTCGAGGCCCTCCTTGCCCGCAGCGAGCTGCCCGTCGACTGCCACCTCATGATCGAGGATCCGGACCGCTGGGCCCCCGCCTACGCGGAGGCCGGCGCGTCGAGCGTGACCTTCCACATCGAGGCGGCGATGGCACCGGTGCGCCTCGCCCGCGAGCTGCGCCGGCGTGGCGCCCGCGCCGGCATGGCGCTCAAGCCGGCCACGCCGGTCGAGCCGTACGAACCGCTGCTGCCCGAGCTCGACATGCTGCTCGTGATGACCGTCGAGCCGGGCTTCGGCGGCCAGGCGTTCCTGGACGTCTGCCTGCCCAAGATCCGTACGGCCCGCGAGCTCATCAGCCGCAGCGGGGGAGAGGTGTGGCTGCAGGTCGACGGCGGCGTGTCGAGCTCGACGATCGAGCGCTGCGCCGAGGCCGGCGCCGACATGTTCGTCGCCGGCTCTGCGGTCTACGGCGCCGAGGATGCCGACGCGGCGATCAAGCAGCTGCGGGACCTGGCCACGGAGGCCGCGGCTCGCCACCCCTGAGGGTCCGGGCTTCGACGCTTACGCATCTGCTGGTGTCGAGCCCAGCAGATGCGAAGGCGCCAACGACCTTGCCCCAGACCCGCCGGAAGCCGCTCCCGCGCCGTACTGTCACAATGGCCGAAGCAATGCGTGCTCCGGGGTCGGTGAAAGTCCGAACCGGCGGTGACAGTCCGCGACCCGACCGCAGCCAGCGGCCGGTTGACCAGGTGAAACTCCTGGACCGACGGTGAAAGTCCGGATGGGAGGCAGCACGCAGGAGCGGGAGCCAGACCGTCGGCGGGTGCCGGCGCGGAGGCGATCCGCTTCCTGACGCGTTACTCGCGTCGACGAACCCCGGGGCACCCACGACAGGTGAGGAGCCCGGGATGGCAAGCACCCACGAGGTGGCGGCAATGCGTCGCGCTCTCGTGCTGGCTGCTACGCCGGGCGTGCCGCTCGGCCCCAACCCGCGAGTGGGCTGCGTCCTCCTCGACGACACCGGCGCAACCATCGCCGAAGGCCATCACCGCGGCGCCGGCACGCCGCACGCCGAGGCGGCCGCGCTGTCCGCCGCCGGCCACCGGGCGCGGGGCGCCACCGCCGTCGTCACGCTCGAGCCGTGCAACCACACCGGCCGCACCGGCCCGTGCGCCGAGGCGCTGATCGCGGCCGGTGTCCGCCGCGTCGTCTACGCGCAGACCGACGGCAACCCGGTCGCGCGTGCCGGAGCCGACCGGCTGCGCGCCGCCGGAGTCGACGTCGAGGGCGGGGTGCTCGCGACCGAGGCCGAACAGCTCAACAGTGCCTTCTCGTACGCCCTTCGCCACCAGCGGCCGTACGTCACCTGGAAGCTCGCCGCCACCCTCGACGGGCGCAGCGCGGCCGCCGACGGCACGAGCCGGTGGGTCACGTCGCCCGAGGCGCGGGCCGACGTGCATCGGCTGCGCGCCGAGTGCGACGCGATCCTTGTCGGCACCGGCACCGTGCTCGCTGACGATCCGCATCTCACGGTGCGCGACGGCGCCGACCGCCCGCTCGCCCGGCGGCGGCAGCCGCTGCGGGTGGTCATGGGGCTCCGCCCGATCCCGGCGACTGCCCGAGTGTTCGACGACGCGGCCGACACCTGGCAACTGCATACGCGCGTACCCGCCGAGGCGCTTGCCCAGCTGTTCGCCCACGACCGCCAGCACGTCTGGCTCGAGGGCGGCCCGACGCTGGCCGGCGCGTTCATCCGCGCCGACCTGGTCGACCGGGTCGTCGCCTACATCGCGCCGGCGCTGCTGGGCGCCGGCCCCGCCGCGCTGCAGGACGCGGGCATCGGCACGATCGGCGAAGCGCTCCGCCTGCAGGTGCGCGACGTGACGCAGGTCGGACCGGACATCCGCATCACCGCCGACACCCGCATGAAGGAGCAGTGATGTTCACCGGCATCGTGGAAGAGCTCGGCGAGGTGGTCGCCGTCGACCAGCCCGGCCCCGACAGCGCCCGTCTCACGGTGCACGGACCGCTTGTCACGAAGGACGTCGAGCACGGCGGCTCCATCGCGGTCAACGGTGTGTGCCTCACCGTCGTCGACACGGGTCCGGACAGCTTCACGGCCGACGTGATGAAGGAGACGCTCGATCACACGAGCCTCGGCGCGCTCAAGCCCGGCGACCCCGTCAACCTCGAACGCGCCGTGCGCAGCGACGGGCGGCTGGACGGGCACGTCGTCCAGGGACACGTCGACAGCGCCGCGCGCATCGTGAGCCGGACGCCCGGTGACCGCTGGGAGGTCGTACGCATCGCTCTCCCGCCCGAGCTCGCCCGCTACGTCGCCCGCAAGGGATCCATCGCCGTCGACGGGGTCTCCCTCACCGTCTCGGGCCTCGGAGACGACTGGTTCGAGGTCAGCCTCATCCCCGTCACGCTCGAGCTGACCACACTCGGCCGCAAGCGGCCGGGCGACCTCGTCAACCTCGAAGTCGACGTCATCGCGAAGTACGTCGAGCGCCTGCTCAAGACCGAAAGGATCGACCCGTGATCGAGTGGCTCTTCGAGTCGCACATCCACATCCTCGGCGCCGACATCCTGTGGCGCGAGATCATCGGCAACGGCTTCGGACTGGCGTCTGCCATCGGTGGGATGCGGCGCAAGGTCTGGGCCTGGCCCATCGGCATCGTCGGCAACGTGCTGCTGTTCACGGTGTTCTTCGGAGTCGCATTCACCAACCCGCAGCACACGACCCTGTACGGCCAGGCCGCCCGGCAGGTGTTCTTCATCGTCGTCAGCGTCTACGGCTGGTGGCGATGGAGCGCCAACAAGCGCAGCGGCGCCAACGCACCTGCGGTGCGACCGCGTTGGGCGACGGCGCGGGAGCGGACGGCGTACATCTCCGTCGCCCTTGCGGGTGTGCTGGTCTGCTGGGGCATTTTCCGCGCGATCGGCACCGAGTGGCCGGCGCCGTGGTGGTACTTCCTCGCCGACTCCTGGATCTTCGTCGGGTCGATCCTCGCGACCTACGCCATGGCCCGCGGCTGGGTGGACTTCTGGCTCTGCTGGCTCGCTGTCGACCTCGTCGGTGTGCCGGAGCTGATCTACTTCAAGTTCTACCCGTCGGCCCTGCTCTACGGGGTCTACGGCGGCTTCGTCATATGGGGCTTCGTCGTCTGGCTGCGCGTTGCCCGTACGGAAACGGCGGCGCTCGGCGCAGGCGCACCGAGACCGGACGAGATGCCGGTATGACCGAGCCCGTCGTCCTCGACACCGTCGAACGCGCTGTCGCCGACATCGCGGCCGGTCGTGCTGTGGTTGTCGTCGACGACGAAGACCGCGAGAACGAGGGTGACCTCGTGTTCGCGGCCCGCAAGGCCACGCCCGCGCTCATCGCGTTCATGACCCGGCACACGAGCGGGGTCATCTGCGTGCCGGTCGAGGGGTCCATGCTCGACCGGCTCAAGATCCCGCTGATGACGCCGCACAACCAGGAGCGGATGCGCACGGCCTACACGATCTCGGTCGACGCCCGCGACGGCGTCACGACCGGCATCTCGGCAGCCGACCGGGCGCACACCGTACGGGTGCTCACCGACTCGGCCACCGAGCCGTTCGATCTGGTGCAGCCCGGGCACGTCTTCCCGTTGCGCTACCGCGAGGGCGGCGTGCTCGTCCGCCCTGGCCACACCGAGGCGTCGGTCGACCTGGCCCGGCTGGCCGGCCTCACCCCGGCAGGCGTGATCGCCGAGATCGTCAACGATGACGGCACCATGAAGCGCGGACCGGACCTGCGCGCGTTCGCCGACGAGCACGGCCTCGCCATGATCTCGATCGCCGACCTCGTCGCCTTCAGGCGGCGACATGAGGTGCTCGTCCGTCGCGTGGCCGAGACCCGGCTGCCCACGGAGTTCGGCGAGTTCCGGGCCATCGGCTACCTCGACACGGTCGACGCAGTCGAGCACGTCGCGCTCGTCCGCGGCGACATCGGCGCTGGCCAGGACCTGCTCGTCCGAGTGCACTCCGAGTGCCTCACCGGCGACACGTTCGGATCGCTGCGCTGCGACTGCGGGCCGCAGCTGCGCTGGTCGCTGCGCGCCGTGGCCGAAGCGGGCCGCGGGGTTGTCGTCTACCTCCGCGGGCATGAGGGGCGCGGGATAGGCCTCGGCCCCAAGCTGCAGGCGTACGAGCTGCAGGACGGCGGCCGCGACACCGTCGACGCCAACCTCGAGCTGGGCCTGCCCGCCGACGCGCGCGACTACGGCATCGGGGCGCAGATCCTGGCCGACCTCGGCGCCAAGTCGTTGCGGCTCATCACCAACAACCCCGCCAAGCGATCCGGCCTCGAGGCCTACGGGCTGCGCGTCGCGGAGCGGGTGCCGGCCGCAGTCGGCGAATCGGCGTACAACGTGCACTATCTGCGCACCAAGCGCGACCGCATGGGGCACGAGCTCCTGCTGGAAGGCGACCTGGAAGGGAAGGCGACATGAGTGGAGCGGGTGCTCCCCGCCTCGAGGCGCGCGACGGGGGAGAACTGCGGGTCGCCATCGTCGCGGCCCAGTGGCACGAGCAGGTGATGGAAGCGCTGGTCGCTGGTGCGTTGCGCGGCCTGGCCGAGGACAAGGTCCGCGACCCGGTGGTGCTCCGGGTTCCGGGGTCGTTCGAGCTGCCCGTGGCCGCGGCGCGGCTGGCCCGTCACGGCTACGACGCCATCGTTGCGCTCGGCGTGGTGATCCGCGGCGAGACGCCGCACTTCGACTACGTGTGCCAGGCCGCGACCGTCGGCCTCACCCAGGTGAGCGTCGAGACCGGCGTGCCCATCGGTTTCGGGGTGCTCACCTGCGACAACGTCGAGCAGGCGCTCGACCGGATCGGGCTGCCCGACTCCAAGGAGGACAAGGGGTACGAGGCAGCGCAGGCGGCGATCGCTACCGCGTGCGCGCTGCGGGATGTGTACGCCTGACGCATCCCACGCTGGTACCATCTTGGTATGGCCACCCAGATCGCGGTGCGAGTGCCGGACGCCCTGATCGAGTTCATCGACGCCCAGGTGGATGCCGGTAAGGCCGAAAGCCGTGCCGACATGGTTCGTCGCGCGCTCGAACGGGAGCGCCGCAGGGAGGCTGCCGAGGCGGAGGTGGCGGTCCTGGCCGCACTCGGAGGCGCTGATCCCTATCCAGACCTGGCCGGGTTTACCGGCGAGGCCGCCCAGCATCCCAGCGACATCGACTGATGCGCCCGATCCACCTGGTCACCTTGGACATGGCCCGGCCCGCCCTGCTGCTGACTCGCGAGTCCGCCCGGCCTTATCTCCGCCGCATCACCGTTGCGCCGATCACCTCGACGATCCGCGGGCTGCTCAGCGAAGTGCCTGTCGGGCCACCCAACGGGCTCGACCATGACTCGGTGGTTTCGCTGGACAACGTGTCCACGATCGACCGCGCAAGCATCGGTCGGCTGCTCGGTTACCTGCTGCCCGATCAAGAGCCCCAGCTTGCCGCGGCCATGATGGCCGCCTACGACCTGGAGCCGTGAGCTGCCGCCCGTTGCGTACGCTGATCCGCGGATCGCCACCGAGAGGACCCTGCGTGAAGACGTTCGACGGCCTGTGGGCCGAGCTCGCCGCCAAGGTTGCCGACGGAGCCGAGGGATCGGGCACTGTCATGGCGGTGCGGCAGGGCGTCCATCACGTCGGCAAGAAGGTCGTCGAGGAGGCGGCCGAGGCCTGGATGGCGGCCGAGCACGAGTCGCCGGAACGGGCGGCCGAGGAGATCTCCCAGCTGCTCTACCAGGTGCAGGTGCTCATGCTGGCGCGAGGCCTCAGCCTGCAGCAGGTCTACGAGCATCTCTGAGGTCTCACAGACCTAACCGACTGCCCGCCCATTCGCCTCCGTACGAGGAGACGCTCATGCCCAACGGAACCACCCTGCGGATCGCCGTGCCCAACAAGGGATCGCTCGCCGAGCCGGCGGCCGAGATCCTGCGCGAGGCCGGCTATCGACAGCGCGCCGACGTGCGTGACCTGGTGCTGGCCGACCCCGACAACAACGCCGAGTTCTTCTTCCTGCGTCCACGCGACATCGCGGTGTACGTCGGGTCGGGCACCCTCGACGTAGGCATCACCGGCCGTGACCTGTTGCTCGACTCGGGCGCGGCCGCCGAGGAGGTGCTCAGCCTCGGCTTCGGCGGGTCGACGTTCCGCTACGCGACGGCCCCCGGTGCCGCTGCCGATGTCAGTGGCCTGGCGGGCCTCCGCGTCGCGACCTCATACGCGGGAATTGTCGGTGCCCACCTCGCCGACCACGGAGTCGACGCACAGGTGATCCGGCTGGACGGCGCGGTCGAGACCGCTGTGCGGCTCGGAGTCGCCGACGCCATCGCCGACGTCGTGTCGACGGGTACGACGCTTCGCCAGGCCGGGCTGGAGATCGTCGGAGACCCGATCCTCGTGTCGGAGGCGGTGCTTATCCGCCGCGCCGACGCTCCCGAGCACGCCGGCGTGGGTTTGCTGATGCGGCGGCTGCAGGGCGTCCTCGTGGCGCGGCGCTACGTGATGATGGACTACGACATCCGCACCGAGAAGGTCGATGAGGCGTCCGCGATGACGCCGGGCCTGGAGTCGCCCACCGTGTCGCCATTGCACCGCGAGGGCTGGGTCGCCGTGCGCGCCATGGTCCCGCGGGCCGACGCCCAGCGCGTCATGGACGACCTGTGGGAGATCGGCGCGCGAGCGATCCTGGTCACAGACATCCACGCCTGCCGGATCTGACGCGGCCCCGGATACGGTTTCTGGCATGACGATGGAGCACCAGCCAGCGGATCCGGCGAGGCCACCGGAGATCCGCGCAAGCGACCATGACCGCGACAACGCCGCTGCCATCGTCCAGGACGCCCACGCCGACGGGCAGCTCGACTTCAGCGAGCTCAACGAGCGACTCGAGCGGATCTACGCAAGCAAGACGCGGTCAGAGCTCGAGGTGGTGACTGCGGACCTTGCGCACACCGGACACGGGCCATCGGACGTGCTCACCCTGCGCACCAAGAACAGCGCGCTGACCCGAGACGGCCAGTGGCGCGTGCCGCGGCACCTCGTGGTGATCACCCAGAACGCCGGGGTGCGGCTCGACTTCACCGAGGCGCTGGTCCGCGTGTCGGAGATCCTGCTCGAGGTGAACACCAAGAACGGACGGGTCGTCCTCGTTGTCCCGGAGAGTTGGGGCGTCGATGTCGACGACGAGATCCAGACGGTGAACACCGGAGTGAAGGACAAGAGGCGCAAGCGCGCCAGGCAGGGCACCCCGCGCATCCGCATCACGGGTGTGATCAAGAACGGTCCGGTCGTGATCCGGCACCCTCGCCGGCGCTGGTGGTGGCCGTTCGGCCGGTGACGCCGTCGACGTGCAGGTCTGCTCGCTCGCGCGTGCGCTCGCGGGCGAAGTGCGCGGCCTCCAGGTCGGCCCACCGCAGCCACTCATCCCGCATCGCTTCACCATCACGGGTGATGCCGCGTTCCATCCGGAGCTCACGTGGCGCCTCGACCCAGATGCGCAGGGTCGCGTAGGGGTCGACGCCGCGCTGCGCCGACCCGCATCCCTCGACGACCAGCGCCTCGGCAACCGGCACGTCGTGCCACTCCGCGAACTCGCCGGCCGCCCAGTCGTAGCGCCGATATCGCCCGGGCCGACCGGCGGCGAGCGGCTCGAGCACCCATCCGTACAGCCGCTCCCACACGCCGTCGAGGCCGGTCCAGCCCTCGTACAGATCATCCATGTGTACGACGGGCACACCGCCGAGCGCCGCCGCCAGCCGACCGGCGAACGTGGTCTTGCCCGACCCGGCCGGCCCGTCGACGCACACCAGGCGTACGGGTCCGAGGCGCGGCGGCGACGAGCTGACCTGTGCAGCGAGTGCAGCGAAGGTCACAGGAGGCATTGGGCCGTTAGGACTCGACCAGCGTCGACGGCGTGAGCTCGACGGGGTACCGGTGCGCGAGAGCGACCTGCTGATCGCCTTCCGCCCGCGCGATCTCGAGGTAGGCCCCATCGACGAGGTCGTACGCGACGATCGACGGCACCGCAGGATCGACAATCCAGTAGGAGCCGATGCCGCCCTCTCTGGCGACGACGAGCAGATCCGGCTCGAACGAGTTGCGCCGGTCGGGCTGCCAGTCGAGGGGCGCGTAGACAACCTCAAGATCGTCGGGGCAAGCGGATACGAGCACTCGGTACAGCCGTCCGCTGGCGCGCTGATGAGCCGCGTTTGGCGACGGGCTCACCAGGAGCATCCCGTCGACGACGCTCGTAACGGAGGCCGTCGTCCTCAGGCAGTCCCTCCAGGTCGTCGACGGTCCAGTCGTCCGTGGCACGCGGCATCACCGGCATGGTTGTCATGGTGCCGTCCTCGGGCGAGAGTCGCACCAGACTGCCCTAGTCCGACCCAGGCGCGGCGGCGCTGTCCACAGGAACCCACCGCGGCGCCGGATGGGCGGTTCTGTTGCATTCGAAGGTTCCACTGCGCTGCACCGACCCTTTCGATGAGCAAGGGGACGTTGACGATGGTCTTCGGGCGCTTCGTCGCGTACAAGTCCCGAGGTGCGTCATCGGGGAGTTCCATGTCGAGCTCTAGGCGGCCAGGGCGGTCTGCGGGCGGCGGGGATCCAGCGGCGGATAACCGGCAGGCTGGACCCTTGCGTCAGAAGACGCTCGCGAATATCGCGCTCGTCGATTCGGACTTCGCGGAGCCGGTGTGCGCTAACGCCGCTGGCGCTGGTTGCGTGGGTGCTGCCTCGCGGTGCGTTCGTTACCGCGCTTGTAGTTGCCGATGACGCGGGCCATGACCTCCTGCGGATCACCAGCTTCGACTTCGTCGAGGAACTGCGCAGCCCGAAGGCCCCGCAGCGTTGTCGCTAGGCGACCGTGATGAGTGATTCGCACGTCTCCAGTGCCCGTGACTGCGTACTCGAAACCCTCTGGCGCGTGAGTCTGCCCCCGATACGCCGGTCAGAAGCGACCACGGAACCGCCCGTCTCTTCCAGCATGAGGGTCGTCATACAGCCAAGATCCGCGCAAACGAGCCCGACCGGTCGGCGGCGTGATCGTTGGTTCCTGACGTAGACAGCGGACCGTGACAACGTCCGGCGCGACCGGGGAGACTGGCACGCGGGGCACGCGGACGGCCCGCGGACAGCCCACCCCGCCAGCCTCCAGACGAAAGGACGTGCCGTGACGACCAAGAGTGACTTCTCCGAGGAGGAGTGGAGCCGGATCGTGCGGGCGCCGTTCGTGGCCGGTCTAGCCATATCCCTGGCCGATCCCGGCGGTCCGATCGAGGCCGCGAAGGAGTCGATGGCGACGGTCAAGTCCGCCACGAATCCTTCCAGTCGGGAGCAACTGGTGACCGAGGTGGCCCTCGACATCCAGGCGGAGGTCCAGCAGAAGCGGAACCCGCTCAAGGGGTACCGCCCAACGTCGGAGGGGACCGCACCGGTGGGTGAGCAGGTGCTGGTCGAGCTGGGCGCCGTCCAGGCGATTGTTGCGGCTCGGGCGACCCCCGAAGAGACGGCGGCGTTCGGCCAGTGGCTGCTCGCCTCGGCGCAAGCCGCCGCCAACGCCGCCAAGGAGGGCGGCTTCATGGGGTTCGGCGCGGAGCAGGTCAGCAAGGGCGAGAAGGAGATGTTGGACCAGGTGCGCGCGGCGGTCTCACGGGCTTGAGCGGGGCCGACGAGAAGTCGATCCGCTCGACGCGCGCATATCAAGCAGATGCGTGATCATCCGTCCTCCGGTTGCGGATGCTTGTTGCGGAGACGGGTCGGTGCCCGAGCGCTTGCTCGACACAGTTGTCGAACGCAGCGTCGACCTTGGTGGCTGGTGAACCTCAACTCGCGGACTCCGCCAACGCCGACAGCGCAGCCGCAAAGCACTCCATCGGCGGCCGAACGAGCCCGGCACCCACCTGCCCGGTCCCCGCCACGCGCCCGGCGATGCCGGTGTTGATCTGCGGCAGGATGCCGGTGCGTACGACCCGCGTCACGTCGATGCCCGTTGGGGCGCCGCGAAACTCCAGGATGGGCACGCCGAACGTCGGGTTCTCGCCGACGGTGATCTCGTACATCTCCTGCGTTGCACGCAGCGCGTCTGGCACCGACCCGCCGACGAAGCGCACGATGGCCGGCGCCGCTGCCATGACGAACCCGCCGAGCCCCATGGTCTCGGTGATTGCCGAGTCGCCGATGTCGGGGTTGGCGTCGGCGGGACCGTAGGAGCCGAGGTAGAGCCCGTCCGGGACCTGCGCGGGTGCCGTGAACCACCGGTCTCCGGTGCCCGACACCTGGATGCCGAAGTCGGTGCCATTGCGTGCCATGGTCGTCACGACGGTGCTGCCCGCGATGCCCGCGGCGGCCGACGTCATCAGCTTGCCCGCCGGCATCACGAGGTTGAGGAAGAAGTGGTCGTTGCCGCCGACGAACCGCACCGCCTCGGCGATATCGGCCGCCGCTGCCTCGCTCTCCAAGAGATCGGGCAGCAGCTCACGCAGCAGCATCAGCGTGCCCGCGCGGTTGCGATTGTGGCCCTCGTCGCCCATCTGCACCATCTGGCTGACGATGCTGGTGATGTCGACCGGGCCATGGCGGCGTACGGCGGTGCGTAGCAGCGGTCCCAGCACGTCGGTCATCCAGCGCAGCCGCTCGATGACGTCGGGGGAGTAGGCCCCGTAGCGCAGCACCTTGCCCAGCCCCTCGTTGAGCGAGCACCAGGCCGTACGGTCGTTGACCTCGTCGCGCAGCTCGAACACCCACATGGACGGCGACATGACACCCGCCATCGGGCCGACCGCGCCGCGGTGGTGGCACGGCTCCCACGTCGCGTCGCCGCGCGCCAGGCGCTGCTCGGCCTGCTCGGGCGTGTCGGCCAACCCCTCGAAGAGCATCGCCCCGATCAGGGCGCCGCGCATCGGTCCCGACGCGCGGTCCCACTCGATCGGCGGACCGGCGTGCAGGAACTCGCCGTGTTGCAGCCCGAGCGCCTCGCTCGCCGGTCGTACGTCCACCAACGTCGCGGTCGACCGCAGCATCCGATCAAGCGCCTCGGTGTTGGCGGCGACTCGTCGCGCGTCACCCATCACCGCGGCCAGCGGGCGTTCGAGCGTCCGGCGGCGGCGGTCGCCAGTCGACGGCAAGAGTGCGTACGGCCTGCGCCGCCAAGGCATCCGCCAGCAGCTCGATGCCGACGGTAACCACGCGCGGCTCCGTCGCGAGCAGGTCGGCCGCGGTCATGTGTCGTCCCCAAGGAGCTCGACCGCCTTACGCACGGCCGCGGCATTGGACAGGTGCACCGACGCGCCGGCGTCGCGCAGCGCGAGAGCCTGCCGCTCCAGCCCTTGCGGGTCACCGTCTGTACCGACGAGCGTGACGACGACGGCCACATCGCGGCCGTCCTCAGCGGCGCGTTGATGCGCAGCGGCGATCGCCGGGGCCAAGCTCACTCGCCGGGTCGGGGTGCGCGCCGTGACCGAGCACCACATCGAGCAGCAGGACTCCGCAGGTCGGGTCGCCCGCCTCCGCGAGCAGCCGCGCCACTCGCAGCGAGCTGTCGATCATGGGGTGCGGGCGGCCTCGAGTGAGCCGGTCGTCGCCGAAGTCGATCATGGCGTGCCGGCCCGACGGATCGAGGTCGTCGCCGAGGTCGTCATCGGGATCGAGCGGGATGTTGGACCGTACAGGACCAAGGATCTCGCCCGCGATCACCAGCGCCTCCTCGCAGAGCGTGCCGCCGGAGAAGATGCCGCGGATGGTCGGGTAGGAGCCCGTCCGCGCGACCGGCGCCGGCCACCAGCGGGGCGGGTCCCAGTCGCCGCCGAGCGCGCGGACCACGTCCGCTGCTGTCTCGGTCAGATCGGGCTGACCGGGGCCGAGCAGCGCGAAGCGCACCGGTTTGCCGAGCGTCGCGGCGTGCCGTCGTACGTCGTCGGCAACGGCAGCCGCGGGCGGTTTGGAGACCACCACGATCAGCTCGGTCGCGTCGTCGGCGGCCAGCAGATCGAGGGCGGCCAGCGTCGAGCGCCCGGCTACGGCGGCGGACAGGTCACGGCCACCCACACCCAGGCAATGGCTGATCCCGACGTCGGCGGCGTCGAGCAGCGACATGAGCTGTTGCGCGCCCGTGCCGGACGCGGCGACCAGGCCGACCGGTCCGGGTTTGACGACGTTGGCGAAACCAAGCGCGACGCCGCCGACGACAGCGGTCCCGCAGTCGGGCCCCATGACCAGCAGTCCGCGCTCGGCTGCGGTGTTCTTGAGGGCGACTTCCTGCTCCACAGGCACGTTGTCGCTGAAGACCATGACCGAGAGCCCGGCGTCGAGCGCGTCCATCGCCTCGACGAACGCGTGGTTGCCTGCGGTGGAGACCAGCGCGAGTGTCGCGTCGAGGCGGCGCACCGCGCTGCCAATGGTGTGCGGGCTTGGCACGCCGATGGGGCCCTCGCTCACCTTGGCGCGTTCGGCGAGGACCACGTCGAGGCGGGCGAGTGCGCGCGACATCGCTCCCTCGTCGTCGGCGTCCAGGGCGACCAGCATGTCGTTGGGTGTCGCGTCGGCCGGTCGCTCGAATCCCATGTCGCTCAGCAGGTCGAGGTTGAGGTCGGTGGCCATGGCGACGAGTGCAGCGGTGACGCCCGGCTCGGTCTGCAGCGCGCGGCTCACCTGCATGAGCCGCACCGAGTCGCGGTAGGCACCGCGCCGTACCTCGATCAGCTTGGTCACGACTGCGGGCCGTCGTCGAGCTCGAGGAGTGCCACCCGCACTCCGGCTGTCAGGGCGTCACCCGATGTGCTCCCGACCGCATGCAGGTCCCTCACGGCCCGGTCGAGGCTGCCCCGACCGTCGAGAGCGCGCAGCAGCGCGGCCAGCTCCGGGATGCACTGGCCCCGCCCCGCGTGCTTGAGCAGCGCGGCCGACACCAGCGTGGTCCGTACATCCGGTTGGGCCGCTGCCACCGCAGCGGCGAGGTCATCGGCCAGCGGGCTCTGGGCCGCGCGCAGCGTCACCAGCGCGCCGGCGAGCAGGTCGTCCCCGGTCGGCGTCAGCCCCGGACCGGCCCCGAGCAGCTCTCCAACCGCGGATTGCAGCGTCCTGTGCCGCGGACGACGCCGAGGGATTCGTGCAGAGCGTTGCAATTCGGGAGGTCCAGCGCGGCTGCGCGTGACCGGGCCGCGTCCACGTCGACCAGCCTTGGCGTCGGAGGCCGCCACCATCGGCCAACCCGTACCTCGATGTCGCCTACCCGCAACGAACCGGCGCCGAGCCAGACCTCGTCGCCCTCCGTGACCATCGGCAGGTCCGGCACCACCACCGAGCACGGCAGCCGCACGGCCCGAGGCGTCGCGAGGCAGAGCAGCGGTGCATCCGGGTTGTTGGTGGCGAAGTGCACGACCTCCGGCAACACACCGACGGCCCGCGCGGGAGCTGGCGCGGCGGCAAGCGCATCGCGCAGGGCGGTGGAGAACGCGCCTTGCCGCGATGTCACGTGAACCCTCCATCACCTGGGTGGGTGGGCCTGATTTTCTCGATCATGACACCACGAGATGTCGTACGGCGATTCCTCTTCCATCCACCGCCGGGGATCCGCCATTGTGAGCCGACACGTGACAGACGTCACGCCGACGGGGGGTCGTTGGCCGGCGCAGGCCGGCAGGGTGTCCTGGAGGACTCGCATGGCGTTCCAGTGGAAGGTCGTCCACGGCGGCAAGACGCCGCCACCGGGCGAGGTCGTCAGACCTGACGAACGGCTCTCGTGGGGCCGCACGGCAGGGATCGGTGCGCAGCACGTGGTGGCCATGTTCGGCGCCACGTTCGTCTTCCCGATCGTGATGGGCCTCGACCCCAACGTCGCGATCATGATGTCCGGTGTCGCGACCCTCCTGTTCCTGCTCATCACGCAGAACCGGGTTCCGAGCTATCTGGGCACGAGCGCATCGTTCGTCGGTGGCGTGTTCGCGATCCGGGCGGCAGGTGGCGACAGCGCAGTGGTCACCGGCTCGATCCTCGTGGCCGGCCTCGTGCTGGCGGCGGCGGGCATCGCCGATCAGCCTGCTCGGGATCCAGGTCATCCACAAGATCTTCCCGCCTGCGGTCACCGGCGGCGTGGTGATGCTCATCGGGTTCGGCCTCGCGTTCGTGGTGGCCGACTTCTACTGGTGGCAGGACCGGTGGGTCGCGCTCATCACGATGATCGGCGGTCTTCCTCTTCACGGTGCTCCTTCGGGGGTTCCTGGCACGAATCGCCATCCTGCTCGCGCTCGTGTTCGGCTTCGTGCTGTCCTGGCTGCTTGACGCCGTGGGCGGCGCCGATCACCGTCACCAACCCGGTTTCCGGCGAGACGTTCACCCAGGACCGCCTTGACTTCGGGCCTGTCGGTGACGCCGACTGGTTCGGGTTCCCCGACTTCCACGGCCCCGATTTCAAGTGGTCGGCCATCGTCCTCGTCCTGCCAGCAATAATCGCGCTCATCGCCGAGAACACCGGCCACGTCAAAGCCGTCGCGGAGATGACCGGTGACGACCTTGACCCGGTCATCGGCCGCGCCATCATGGCCGACGGAATCGGCACAGCCGTTGCCACGTCGGTGGGTGGCTCCCCGACGACGACGTACGCGGAAAACATCGGGGTCATGGCAGCGACGCGCATCTACTCGACGGCGGCCTACTACGTCGCCGGCGTGGTCGCGATCCTGTTCGGTCTGATCCCGAAGTTCGGCGCGCTCGTCGCGGCCACGCCCGAAGGTGTGCTCGGCGGCGTCACGGTGGTGCTCTACGGCATGATCGGCCTGCTCGGCGCGAAGATCTGGGTCGAGAACCGGGTGGATTTCGGCAACCCGATCAACCTGGTGCCGATCGGCGCCGGGATCATTCTGGCCATCGGCCCAGTACGGCACCTGATCACCGACGACTTCATCCTCGAAGGCATCGCCCTCGGCACGATTGTGCTGCTCGCCGGCTACCACCTGCTGCGTTGGCTCGCCCCGCCCTACATGCGTGAGGGTCTCAGCGCTGGACCGCCGCCGGCCAGACCCACTGCGCCGCAACCGGACAATTCCGCGGCGGGGTGAGGCAGGATCTGACTTGTGAAGCCCTCGCGGTTCACCTATCACGCGCCGACGACTCTCGACGAGGCGCTCGGCGTGCTGGGCCAGGTGGGCAGCGAGGGCAAAGTTCTTGCGGGCGGCCAGAGCCTGATCCCGGTGTTGTCGATGCGGCTGGCCGCCCCGGCGCACATCGTCGACATCAACGGCATCGGCCGAGCTTGCGTGGGTGCAGGCCGGCGACGACGTCGTACGGGTCGGAGCCTTGGCGCGGCATTCCGACGTCGAGCGCGATGCAGGAACCCGCGAGGCGCTGGCGCTGCTGCCCAGCGCGCTCGCGCTCGTCGCGCACCCGGCGATCCGCAACCGCGGCACGACGGTTGGCAGCCTGGCCCACGCCGATCCGGCCGCCGAGCTGCCGGCCGTGCTGGCCTTGCTCGGCGGGTCCGTCGACGTGGCGAGCAGCAGCGGGCAGCGCACGGTGGCCGCTGACGACTTGTTCGTCGGGCCGCTGGAGACATCCGTGCGGCCTGACGAGCTCGTCGTCTCTGCCGAGTTTCCACGGCTGACGGGCCGCACGGGGTCGGCCATCGTCGAGGTGTCCCGCCGGCACGGTGACTACGCCCTCGCCGGCGTCGCGGCCGCGGTCACCCTCGACGACGACGACCGGGTCACCCGCGCCAGGACCGCCTGCTTCGCCGTCGGCGCAGTCCCGCTCGTGCTCGACGTGACCGACGCCGTCGTCGGCGCCGATGCCCGCACGGCTGGCTGGGGTGCGGCCGGGCGGCTCGCCGCCGCGCAGGTCGACCCGGACGACGACATCCACGCCACGGCTTCCTACCGCCGGCACCTTGTCGACGTGCTCACCCAGCGCGCGCTGCGACAGGCGGCAGCGCAGGTCACCGAGCGGCTGGACCTGCCCATGGCCGAGGGGGTGACTGCGTGAGCGGCGAGCAGACGGTCGAGATCACCCTTCGTGTCAATGGTGTTGCGCACACCGCGACTGTCCCGGTTCGTCGGCTGCTCTCCGACTTCCTGCGCCACGACCTCGGGCTCACCGGCACCCACGTCGGTTGCGAGCACGGCGTCTGCGGCGCGTGCACGGTGCTCGTCGACGGTCGACCGATGCGCTCCTGCCTGATGCTCGCCGTCTCCGCGCAGCGGCACGAGATCACCACAGTGGAAGGGCTCGCCGACGCCGACGGCACCATGCACCCAGTGCAGCAGGCATTCATGGAGTGCCATGGCCTGCAGTGCGGCTTCTGCACGCCGGGCTTCCTCACCACCATCGCCGCCTACGTCGATGAGCACCCAGATCCCACCGAGGACGACGCACGCGAAGCGATCTCCGGCAACCTGTGCCGCTGCACCGGCTACCAGAACATCGCCAAGTCGGTCCTCCGCGCCGCCGAGCTCACCCGGGAGCGGGCGGTGAGCAGCTGATGGGCACCAGGTTCTTCGGCTCTCCGGTGCAGCGCCGCGAGGACCCGCGGCTGCTCACCGGCAAAGGGTGCTACATCGACGACGTCGCGGTTGGTCGCGATGTGCTGCACGCCGCGTTCGTACGCAGCCCGCACGCGCACGCGCGCATCCTCGACATCGACGCAACCGACGCGCTCGACGTCGACGGCGTGCATGCGATCTACACCTACGAGGATCTCGACGGCCGCATGGCCGAACCGCTGCCGCTGCTCATCCCGCACCCAGCACTCACCCAGGGACGCACCCCCTTCGCACTCGCCAACGACGTCGTGCACCACGTCGGCGAGGCCATCGTCATGGTGGTCGCGAGCGATCGTTATGTCGCCGAGGACGCTTGCGAGCGCATCAAGGTCGCCTACGACCCGCTGCCTCCCGTCGTGGGCATCGAGGCCGCCCGCGACGCCGAGCACCTCGCCCACGCCGACGTACCCGACAACGTGGCCGCGCAGATGCTGCAGGAGGTCGGCGATGCGCCGACCGCCGTGGCCGCCGCCCCGCACCAGCTGACGCTCGACCTCCAGGTCGAGCGCAGCGCGTCGATGCCCATGGAGGGGCGCGGCGTCTACGCCCGCTGGGACCACGTCGACCAGAGCCTGCGCCTCTACTCCTCGACGCAGACCACCACCAGCGTCCGCGCCGCTGTCGCGGCCAAGCTCGGGCTACCGCTCGACCGCGTGGAATGCATCGCCCCCGACGTCGGCGGCGGGTTCGGCGTCAAGATCGTGCATCCGTGGCCGGAGGAGGTGCTGGTGCCGTGGGCGGCGCGCCGGCTGCGCCGCGAGGTCAAGTGGACCGAAGACCGCCGCGAGCACTTCATCGCCGCGACGCACGAGCGCGGCCAGCTTCAGCACATCGAGGTCGGCTTCGACGACGAGGGCCGCATCCTCGGGCTCGACGTCAAGATCTGGCACGACAACGGCGCCTACACGCCCTACGGCATCGTCGTCCCGATCGTCACGTCGACCCAGCTGCTCGGCCCGTACAAGCCCGGTGCCTACCGCGTCGAGTTCTGGAGCCTCTACACCAACACCGTGACCGTCACGCCCTATCGCGGAGCCGGGCGGCCGCAGGGCGTGTTCGCCATGGAACGCACACTTGATGCAATTGCCGCGACGCTCAACAGGGACCGCGCCGAAGTACGCGAAGCCAACTTCATCCAGCCGCACGAGATGCCCTACGACCACCACATGACGTTCCAGGACGGCCGCCCGCTCATCTACGACTCCGGCGACTTCCCGGCCACGCTGGACAAGCTCAAGAAGCTCGTCGGCTGGGCCGACTTCGACGCTTTCCGGGAGGAGGCGCGCGCGCAGGGTCGGCGGGTCGGCATCGGCCTGGCCTGCTATGTGGAGGGCACCGGCGTCGGCCCCTACGAGGGCGCGCACGTGCAGGTCGAGACCAGCGGCCGCGTCAACGTCGCGACTGGGCTCACGTCGCAGGGCCAGGGACACCAGACCGCGTTCGCGCAGATCGCCGCCGACGAGCTCGGGGTGCCGATCGAGGACGTGTACGTCACCACCGGCGACACGCGGCGCTTCGGCTACTCGGTCGGCACGTTCGCCTCCCGAGCCGCCGTGATGAGCGGCAGCGCCATCGCACTCGCGGCCCGCAAGGTCCGCGACAAGGCTCTCCGCATCGCCGCCGACGCGCTCGAGGCTGCGCCGCAGGACCTGGAGATCGTCGACGGCATCGTGCGGGTCAAGGGCAGTCCCGACGCGTCCATCCCGCTCGGCACGGTTGCCGTGCTGTCCAACCCGCTGCGCTACGCGTTCGACGAGTCGGCCAAGGCGGCCACGCAGTTCGCGGGGACCGCCGACCCGACGAAGCCCCCGGTAGCCCCGGGGGAGGAGCCGGGCCTGGAGGGCCGCGACTACTACTCGCCGCCGCACTCGACGTTCGCCAACGGCATGCATGCGGTCATCGTCGAGACCGATCCGGACACCGCCGAGATCTCGATCCTGCGCTACTGCGTCGTCCACGACTGCGGGCCGCTGATCAACCCGCTCATCGTCGAGGGCCAGGTGCACGGCGGGGTCGCGCAGGGAGTGGGCGGCGCGCTCTATGAGCGGATGGTCTACGACGAGCACGGCCAGCTGCTCAACGCGTCCTACATGGACTTCCTGATCCCCTACGCCACGGAGGTCCCGCGCATCGAGATCGACCACCTCGAGACACCCTCGCCGCTCAACCCGCTGGGCATCAAGGGTGCCGGCGAGGCCGGGGTCATCCCGGGCATGGCGGTGCTTGCCGCTGCTATCGAGGACGCCGAAGGGATCCCCATCACCCGCATGCCCATATCGCCGAGCGAGCTGTTCCACCTGCGCCAGCACCATGCTGATCAGGGGCCCCCACGTCCAAACCTATTGGACACGGGGCCCCCTGATCCAAGTGGAAGCTTGGACACGGGGCCCCCTGATCCAAGTGGAAGCTTGGACACGGGTCCCCCTGATCCAAACACGAGCCAGGAGGGCGAGCCTGCATGAAGGTCAGCGGCAGCGCCGTGTTCCACGCACCCCGCGAGGCCGTGTGGCAGGCGCTCAACGACCCGGGGGTACTCGTGCGCACCATCCCGGGGTGCCAGCGGCTCGAAGAGGTCGGGCCCGACTCCTACCGGATGACACTCACTGCGGGTGTCGCGTCGATCAAGGGGACCTACGACGGTGACGTCAAGCTGACCGACCAGCAGCCCCCGGGGTCATTCGTGCTGCGCGCGTCTGGGGCCGGCGCTCCGGGCACAGTCCAGGCAGACGTCCAGGTCACGCTCGCCGAGGACGTGCCGGGCCAGACCCGGCTCGACTACGACGCCGACGCGGTCGTCGGTGGCATGATCGGCGGCGTCGGCCAGCGCATGCTGACCGGCGTGGCCAAGAAGACGGCCAACGAGTTCTTCCGCGCCGTCGACGACACCCTGACCGGCATCGGGCCCGCCGCGGTCGCTCCGCAGACCGCGGCTGCCGCAGGCGTCGGGCTGACTGCCGTCCAAGCGGGCCGCCCGGTCTACAGCGCGCCACCACGAGCCGAGCCGGCACCAGCGCGGGCTTTCGTCACCGCAGCGGCGTTCGGTGCACTGGTAGCCCTCGCCGGTGTGCTTGTCGGCTGGCTCATCGCCCGCGGCTGAAAGCAGGGAGCACAACCATGCGCGTGTTCACGGCAGCCGCCCTGCAGATAAGGCCGCGCCCCGACCCCCTCACCGCCGCCACGGTCAAGGACAACCTCGACCACGCCGCCGAGTGGGTGAGCCGCTGTGTGCAGGCCACCGGCGCCGAGCTCGTCGTGCTCCCGGAGACGATGTCGACCGGGTTCACGCCCGGTTGCGACGCAGACCACCTCTGGGACTTGGTCAGCGAGATACCCGGGCCCGTGACCGAGCCGATCCAGCAGGCCGCGCAGCGCGACGGCGTACACGTCGTCATGGGCACCTACGAGCGTGGACCTGAGCGCGGCATCGTGTTCAACGCCGCGCTTCTCATCGATCCCGCCGGCGAGGTCCGCGGCGTCTATCGCAAGACACACCCGTTCGCCACCGAGCTGCGGTCCCGGGGCGGCTGGGTTACCCCGGGCGACGACACGTGCGTAGTCGAGACCGACCTCGGGCGGATCGGGCTCATGATCTGCTTCGACGGCGACTACCCTGAGCTCGCCCGCATCACCGCGCTGCAGGGCGCCGAGGTCATCTGCCGCCCGTCGGCGCTGCTGCGCTCGGCCGACATCTGGGAGCTCACGAACCGTGCGCGGGCCTACGACAACCACGTGTACGTGATCGGCAGCAACGCCACCGGCGTCGACCCGGCCGGCGTCATCTACTTCGGCAACTCGATGATCGTGACCCCGATCGCCGAGGTCGTCGCTCGGGCGTCGAGCCACGAGTCGTGGGTGAGCGCCCGCCTCGATCCGGCGCAGGCGATGGCCTCGCTCACGCCAGGGTCCTCCGTCACGCAATCCTTCGACCACCTTGCCGATCGCAACCTCGACCTGATCCGCCGACATGCCGACGTTCTGCTCGGCGAGGGCGCGACGTCGTTCCCGCATGGCACGCCGCGCGGCGAGCCGATGGACTAATGGGCGGACTTCGGTTGCTCGCGCGACGCTGGGGCGCCCCAGCGAATGCGGGGCCGCGATGAACCGGCGCAGAATCCGCATCGGCATCGACACCGGCGGCACGTTCACCGACGTCGTGTCCGTCGACGAGGAGACCGGCGCGATCGTCACCACTAAGACGCCGTCGACTCCGGCCGATCCCGCCGACGGCTTCATGACGGGCATCGACAAGGTCCTGCGGCACCTCGGCCTCGACGCTGACAGCATCACGGCCGTCTGCCATGGCACCACCGTGGCCACCAACCGACTGCTCGAGGGCAAGGTCGACAACCTCGGCTTCATCACCACCGAGGGCTACCGCCACCTTCTCGAGATCGCGCGCCAGTCGGTGCCCGACGGCTATGGCAACAGCTATTTCTGGGTCAAGCCGCCGCGCATCGTGCCCGCAGATCGTGTCCGCACCGTGGGTGGCCGGCTCGCCGTTGACGGCAGCGAGATCCGCCCGTTCGACCAGGCCAGTGCCGTCGCGGCCGCACGCTTCTTCCGCGACCGCGGCATCGCCACTGTCGGCGTCTGCTTCCTGCATGCCTATGCCAATCCCGAGCACGAGCAGCGCATGCGGGCGATCCTCGAGCGGGAGCATCCCGGAGTGACGGTGTCGATCTCGTCGGACGTGCTTCGGGAGTACCGCGAGTACGAGCGTGCGGTCACCACCCTCGTCGACGCGGCGGTCAAGCCGAGCATCCGCGGCTATGTCGCCAACATCCGCAGTCGACTCCCAAGAGCCATTCCGCTGTACGTCATGAAGTCCAACGGCGGTGTGCTGTCCGCCGAGGAGGTTGTCCATCAGCCGATCAGCACGGTGCTGTCCGGCCCGGCGGCGGGTGCGCTGGGCGCCGCCCGAGTCGCGCACCGGGCCGGCTACCCGCGAGTCGTCACGCTCGACGGCGGGGGCACGTCCACCGATGTTGCCGTGGTCATCGACGGCCACCCCGGGTTGACCACCGAGGGCACGGTGGGCGCCTACCCGAGCAAGATCCCGATGATCGACGTGGTCACGGTCGGCGCGGGCGGCGGCTCGATCGCATGGATCAGCCCCGAGGGCACCCTCAAGGTCGGACCGCAGTCGGCCGGCGCCGACCCCGGGCCGCTCTGCTATCGGCATGGCGGCACCGACCCGACCATCACAGACGCGCATGTGGTCCTCGGGCGCATCCCGCCGCACCTGCTCGGTGGCGAGATCCCGCTCGACGTCGACGCCGCTCGCGACGGCATCGCGGCACTCGCCGACAAGCTCGGGCTGGGCCTCGAGCAGGCCGCGGTCGGCATCCTCGAGATCTCCGCGTGGAACCAGGCCAACGCGCTGCGCCAGGTCACCGTCAAGCGCGGCCTCGACGTCCGCGACTTCACCATGGTGACCTTCGGTGGGTCCGGTGCGCTGCTCGCGTGCCGCCTCGTCGACGTCCTCGACCTCGACGGAGCGCTCGTCCCGCCCAACCCGGGCAACCTGTCCGCCTATGGCCTGCTCACGGTCGACGTACGCAACGACTACGTCCGTACGGCCGTCAACCGGCACCGACTGCTCGACGTCGACGCCGTCAACCGCATCCTCGACGACCTCACCGCTGACGCGGACCACGCGCTCGCCCGGGAAGGGTTCGCCGAGGCCGACCGACGGTTTCAGCGCACCGCGGACCTGCGCTACTTCGGGCAGGCGTTCGAGGTGCGTGTCGACATGCCCCACCGAAAGCTAACGGCGGAACTTGCCGACGAAGTGGCCCACCGCTTCCATGCTATGCACCGCGGCCTCTACGGCTACGACTTCCGCGGCGACACCCGGCAGGAGGTGGAGTGGGTCAACCTGCGCGTCACCGGTGTCGGCCCGATCCGTGCGCCGGAGATCCGCGAGGTGCCGCACGGCGGCGGCGCCGACCTGGCACTGACCGGACGGCGCGGGGTCTTCTTCGACGACTGGGTCGAGGCAGCGATCTACGACCGGGCCAAGCTCGGCGCTGGAGATGTCGTCACCGGGCCGGCGGTCCTCGAGGAGTTCGGCTCCACCATTCCCGTCCATCCCGGGTTCCGCGGCGAGGTCGACCGGTTCGGCAACCTTCGTGTGACACGGAGCGACTCGTGACATCCCGACCCAGCCCCGTGCTCGTCGAGATCGTCGAGGGTTTCCTCGCCTCCGTGGAGAAGGAGGTCGAGACCGCCATCGGCCGGACCAGCCGGTCGCCGATGATCCGCGACGCGCATGACTACCGGGCCGGCATCCACGACCGCCGACTGCGCAAGCTCACCGGCCGCTCGTACTCCGCCCTCGTGCATCCTGTCGTCCGCGACTATCCGATCGAGACGATGCGGCCCGGCGACGTCTACTTCCACAACGACGTCTACCTGTCCGAGGGCGGCATCGGCCATCTTCCCGACCTGTGCGTCACCGCCCCGGTGTTCGTCAAGAATCCCGTCAACGGCCTCCATGACGTCGTGGCGTTCGTGCAGGCGTTCGGCCACCACGACGACATCGGCGGCGCCGTGCCTGGGTCGATGCCGTCGCACGCGACCAGCGTGTTCGAAGAGGGTCTGATGGTGCCGCCCATCAAGCTGTGGGACGCCGGCGTCCCCAACGAGGCGGCGCTCAAGATCATGACGCGCAACTCGCGCATGCCCGAGTCGCTGGCCGCCGACCTCGACGCCGAGTGCGCAGCCTGCCTGATGGGCGCGCGCCGGATGGGCGAGCTGTTCGCGCGCTACGGCACCGACACCGTCGAGGCGTGCTTCGACGCGATCCTCGCCAAGACCACGGAGACGTTCCGGCGCGAGATCCTCGCGAAGATCCCTGATGGCTCGTACGCCTGGGAGGACTTCGCCGAGCACGACGGTGTCGACCCGCCGAAGCTGCACCGGCAGCGCATCACGCTGACCAAGACCAGCAGCGACGGGGCAGGTGCCGACGCCCGACTGGTCATCGACTTCGCCGGTACGGGGCCGCAAGCCAAGGGGCCCATCAACCACTGCGGCGACTTTGCGGACGGCGCTTTCCTCAAGAAGTGGCTCGCGCCGATCCTGCGCAATCTGGCCGACACCCCGGAGCGGATGGCCGAGCTGGACGTCAACGAAGGCGTCGTGCCACTCATCGAGATGCGGTTCCCGCCGCCGGGCACCTTGCTCACTCCGGTGTTCCCGGCACCCACCAATGCCCGTACGTTCGTCATCCTGCGAATGCTCGGCGTCCTCGCGGGTGCGGTGGCCAAAGCGGTCGACGGCTACATGCCGGCCGACCAGGAGACGATCCGCTACACCGGCGTCTACGGTGCAGACTCCGGGGGCCAGCCCTACCTCATGCGCGAGGTGCTCGGCGGCGGCTCCGGCGGGCGGTTCTACGCCGACGGGGAGGACACCGTGCACGTGGTGCCCGACTCGCGAAACCTTCCCTCGGAGTTCTCCGAGGCACGATTCCCGTTCGTCGTCGAGCGGCTGGAGCTCGCCGTCGACTCGGGCGGCCCGGGACGGTTCCGCGGCGGGCTCGGCTACGAGAAGCACATCCGCATGCTGCGTGACGCGCACTTCATGTCGATCGCCGACCGGTCGATCCTCTCGTGCTGGGGACTCAGGGGCGGCGAGGCCGGTCGGCCGTTCCAGGTGACGATCGACCCGGGAGGGCGACACGAGCGCGAGGTCGACGCCCTCGCTGACGCCGAGCCGGTTGCCGCGGGAGAGGTCATCCGCATCCGCACAACAGGGGGCGGCGGCTGGGGTGACCCGCTGGACCGACCGTACGACGAGGTGCTGCAGGACGTGCGTTGGGGCAAGGTCTCGCTCCCCGGCGCCCGCGACAACTACGGCGTCGTGGTGACCGGCACCCACGACGAGCCAGCGGTCGACGCGCCCGCGTCTGACACGTTGCGCGAGGAGATGCGCGCGGCACGCCCGACCGACAGCCCGTTCTTCCACCGCGGCCCCGGCTACGCCCGGCTCGCCGACGGCCAGACCGCGTCACCACTCGACTGGTTGTGACGCGCGTGCCCGAGCTAGCGCCACCGACGGAGATGCTGATCCGCCGCGCCCGGTTGCTCGACGGCCGGGTCGTCGACCTCGAGCTTGCTGGTGGCCTGGTTGCTGCCATTGTCGAGGAGGGCCAGGGCCGGACGCCACTCCCCGACGGCGACGTTGTGGACGCCGGACGTGGGCTGGTCACACCGTCGTTCGTCAACGCGCACATGCACCTCGACAAGGTCTACACACTGCCGCTCGTGGGGGACCGCGCCATCACCGCCTACACCGGCGAGCACATGGCCCGTGCGATGTCGGCGATCGAGATCGCCCGCGAGGTCAAGAAGCACTACCGCGCCGACACGTTGCTGCCCAACGTGCGGCGGGCGCTGCGCGAGGCCGTACGGTACGGGACGCTGCACGTGCAGGCGTTCGTCGATGTCGACACAACCGGGCGGCTGGAAGGGCTGCAGGCGGTGCTGGCCGCGCGGGAGGAGTTCCGTGGCGTGGTCGACGTCCGAGTCATCGCGTTCCCGCAGGACGGCGTGGCCCGCGACCCCGGGGCCGCCGAGCTGTGCGAAGAGGCACTGCGACTCGGGGCCGACGTCGTCGGCGGCATCCCGTGGATCGAGCACACCGAGGAAGAGGCGGCAAAGCACATCGAGTGGGCGTGTGCGCTCGCGGCCCGCACCGGGCGGCGCGTCGCGATGCTCACCGATGATGCAGGCGACCCGTCACTCAACACCACCGAGATGCTCGCCGACGCGATGCTGCGCCACGGTCTGGCCGGCCGCGGCGTCGCCTGCCATGCCCGCGCGACCGCCCTGTATCCCGCACCGCGGCTGCAGCGGCTGATCGAGCTCGCACAACGCGCCGGGCTCGCCTTCGTCGCCGACCCGCACACCGGGCCGCTCGCGCTGCCGGTACGACAGTTCGTCGACGCCGGGCTTCCCGTCGCACTCGGCCAGGACGACATCGAGGACGCCTACTACCCGTACGGGCGGCACAACATGCTGGAGGTCGCGTTCCTCGCCTCGCACCTGCTCGACCTGCGCACGAGTGCCGATCAGCGACTGCTGCTCGAGCTCGTCACCACGAGGGCCGCGCGAGTGCTTGGGTTGGCGTCGCCCGCGATCGCCCCGGGTGCACCGGCCAACCTCTGCGTGCACGCTGCCGAGCGGCAGGTAGACCTGCTGCGCGAGCACGCCGCGCCACGATGGGTGCTGGCGGCAGGTCGGGTCGCGGCGCGGACCGAAGCGACGACAGTGTTCTCGTGGACGCAGGAGATGACCGATGCAGTCAGCACAACCTGAGCCGCAGGGGCCGCTGGCCGGTTACCTCGTCGTGGACCTGACTCGCGCGCTCGCCGGACCGCACGCCGGCATGATGCTCGGCGATCTCGGCGCACGGGTCATCAAGGTCGAGTCGCCGCAGGGCGGCGACGACACCCGTGGCTGGGGACCGCCCTTTGTCGGGCCGGCCGACGTTCCGGTGTCGACCTACTACTTGTCCTGCAACCGCAACAAGGAGTCGGTGACCGCCGACCTGAAGACCGACGATGGTGTCCGCCTGCTCACCCGACTCGTCGAACGTGCCGACGTGCTGCTCGAGAACTTCCGCCCCGGTGTGCTCGACCGGCTCGGCTTCTCGGTCGACCGGCTGCACGAAGTCAACCCGCGGCTGGTGATCCTCTCGATCACCGGGTTCGGGCACGACGGGCCGGAGGGCGGTCGCGCCGGATACGACCAGATCGCACAGGGCGAGGCTGGACTGATGAGCATCACGGGCGAGCCCGGCCAACCGACCCGCGTCGGCGTGCCGATCGCCGACCTGCTGGCCGGCATGTACGGCGTCTCCGGAGTCCTTGCCGCGCTTCTCGAGCGGGAGCGCACCGGGCGCGGCCAGGTCGTACGCACCAGCTTGCTTGCCGCCGTCGTCGGGGTCCACGCCTTCCAGGGCACCGCGTGGACGGTGGCGGGGGAGGTGCCGCAGGCGCAAGGCAACCACCACCCGTCGATCGCACCGTACGGTCTGTTCCACACCGCGGACGGCTCGGTGCAGATCTCGGTCGGCAGCGAGAGCCAGTGGCGTACGTTCGCGCCGCTCGTCGGACTCGACCCAGGCGACCCGAGGTATGCGACTAACCGTGATCGCGTCGCGCACCGCGCCGACCTGGTGGCCGCGATCGAGGCCGCGTTCGGCGACGCACCCGCCGCCACCTGGCTCGAGGAGCTGGCGGCCGCCGGAATCCCTGCGGGCAAGGTTCGCAGCATCGACGAGGTCTACGAATGGGACCAGACCCGCTCCCAAGGGCTGCTCGTCGAAGTTGACCACCCGACACTGGGCCGCATCCGGCTGCCCGGCCCGCCGCTGCGGTTCGACGACGGCGGTCGCACCGAACACGCCGCGCCACCGCTGCTGGGCGAGCACGATGAGTCGGTGCGCGCGTGGCTGGAGGGGACGACCTGATGAGGGTGCTCGTCGCGCTCGGCGGCAACGCCATGACCGCGCCCGATGGCCGGGCCCGGCCGACCGACCAGATCGCCGCCGTCGAGCGTGCGGCCGACCGGCTCGCCGACATCGTGGGCGAAGGGCACGAGCTCGTCATCACGCACGGCAACGGCCCGCAGGTCGGCAACCTCCTCGTCAAGAACGAGATCGCGGCGAGCGTCGTCCCGCCCGTCACCCTGGACTGGTGCGGTGCCCAGACGCAGGGCACCATCGGCATGATCATCATCAATGCGCTCGACCGCGTTCTCGCCGTACGCGAGATCAAGAGACCAGTTGCCGCCGTCGTGAGCCGCACGTGCGTGGATGAGGACGATCCCGGGTTCACCCACCTCACCAAGCCGATCGGGCGCTACCTGCCCGAGGCGGAGGCCAGCGTGCTGGTTGAGCACGGGCAGGTCTGGGAGGACCGCGGCGAGCGCGGCTGGCGGCGGATCGTGGCGTCGCCGGAGCCGCTGGAGATGCTCGACGCCGCGGCGGCTCAGGCCCTGCTCGCCGCGGGTTTCGTCGTCGTGGCGGCCGGTGGTGGCGGGGTACCCGTCGTCCGTACGGCCGACGGCAGCGTCCGCGGCGTTGAGGCCGTCATCGACAAGGACCTCAGCGCGGCCCTGCTCGGCCAGACCCTTGGCGCCGAGATTCTCGTCATCGCCACGGACGTCGAGCACGTCGTCATCGGCTTCGGCACGGCCGCGGCGCGCGACCTGCAGCGGACCACGCCTGCTGAGCTTCGTTCGTACGCAACCGAAGGTCACTTCGCGAGTGGCTCCATGGGCCCCAAGGTGGAGGCCGCGGCCCGGTTCGTCGAAGCCGGCGGCCGGCGGGCCGTCATCACGTCGCTCGATCGCATCGCCGACGCTGTCCACGGCGCGGCCGGCACGGTCGTCGAATCCCCGAACCCCTGACACGGAAGGTGGCACGAGTGCCCGAACCCATCGAGGTCCGCAAGGTCCCGCTCGAGCACGTCAGCGACGCGTCCGGCCTGGCGCAGCTGATCGACGACGGCGTCATCGAGGCCGACCGGGTGATCGCCGTCATCGGCAAGACCGAGGGCAACGGGGGAGTCAACGACTACACGCGCATCATCGCCGACCGGGCATTCCGTGAGGTCCTCGTGGCCAAGGGCACGCGGGCGGACGACGAGGTCAAGCAGATCCCCATCGTCTGGTCCGGCGGCACCGACGGGGTGCTCTCTCCGCATGCGACGGTCTTCGCCACCCTTCCCGCCGACGGGGTCGCGCCGACCGATGAGCCGCGTGTTTCGGTCGGGTTCGCCATGAGCGAGCCGATCATGGCGGAGGAGATCGGACGGGTCGGGATGATCGAGAAGGTCGCCGCGGGTGTCCGCGTCGCGATGGAGCGGGCCGGCATCAGCGACGTGGCCGACGTCCACTACGTCCAGACCAAGACGCCGCTGCTGACCATCCACACAATCCGTGAGGCGAAGGCGCGGGGGAAGACCTTGTGGACCGAGCACACGCACGAGTCGATGGACCTGTCCAACGGGTGCACGGCGCTCGGCGTGGCGGTGGGTCTGGGCGAGATCGACATGCCGTCGGACGCTTCGGTGATGCATGACCGCAGCTTGTTCTCGTCGGTCGCCTCGTGCTCATCCGGTGTGGAGCTCGACCGTGCGCAGATCGTCGTCGTGGGCAACGTGCGGGGTGTCGGGGGTCGGTACCGGATCGGGCACGCCGTCATGCAGGACGCGCTCGACGCCGACGGGATCTGGGCGGCGATCCGCTCGGCCGGTCTCGAGCTGCCGGACCGGCCGCGCCCGGAGGATCTCGACGGCCGCCTCGTCAACGTCTTCCTCAAGTGCGAGGCCAGCCAGGACGGCGTGGTCCGGGGGCGGCGCAACGCGATGCTCGACGACTCCGACGTCCACTGGCACCGGCAGATCAAGGCGACCGTGGGCGGAGTCACGGCGGCCGTCACCGGCGACCCGGCGGTGTTTGTCTCCGTCTCTGCCGCGCACCAGGGGCCAGACGGCGGCGGGCCCGTGGCGGCCATCGTCGACCTGGGGCCGTAGGGTGCGCTCGTGACAGGTGGCGTGGGCCGGGCCATCCCTGACCCGGGTTTCGCCGGCGACGACGGCTCGGCCGATCCAGCGGTGGCCGCTGCGTTGGAGGCTTACAGGCAGGGGAGCAGCAGCGTCGGGGCGGTCCTGGCGGCGTTGGTCACCGGTCGGCTTCTCGTCCCCGTCGTGGCGGTGCTCGACGAGGCGGAGGCCGGGCCGACCGGTTTGCACCGGGAGAAGAGCTCGCACATGGCCACTGTCACGGTGACCGGCCGCGACGGGCGCAGGGCGCTGGTCGCCTTCACCAGCACCGAGACGCTCACCCGGTGGCGGGCCGATGCGAGACCTGTCCCTGTGACCGCGTCCCAGGCCGCGGGCGCCGCCCTCGATGAGGGAGCGGACGCCTTGGTAGTCGACCTCGCCGGGCCGGTGCCGTTCGCCGTCGAGGGTGCGGCGCTCAGGTCGCTCGCGGCGGGCCACGAAATCGTACGAGCCACTGACGGCACCTACGCCTGGGCCGTTCCGACAGCGTCCGCGCGCAACCGCGCGCGCTAAACACGCGTTTCGAGCCCGTTCGACGCGAATTTCCGTATTTCTAGCGCGCGCGGTTGACGGATGAGCTCCGCGCGCCGCTGTCAAGGGGCGCAAATCCGTTGCTGGAACGACGCTGGGGCGCCCCAGCGGGGCTGGGGGAGAGGGCCCACGGCCGCGTCAGGAGTAGACGGGCCCCGTGAGCTTCTCGCCCGGGCCCTCGCCAGGCGGGTCGGGCACCTCGGACGCCTCCCGGAATGCGAGCTGGAGCGTGCGCAGGCCGTCGCGCAGCGGCGCCGCATGGTGATGCCCGAGCCTGGGCGTCGCCGCCGTGACCAGCCCGGCCAGCGCCTCGATCAGCGTGCGCGCCTCGTCGAGGTCGCGGTGCTCGGGCAGGTCGTCGGCCAGGCCGAGCTGGACCGCCGCGCCGCTCATCAGGTGCAGTGCGGCGGTGGAGACGAGCTCGACAGCGGGCACCTCGGCGATGTCGCGAGTGGCCGCCGCACCGCTTTCGGGGCCTCGTTTCGCGATGTGCTCCGTCGGTTCCACGCCTGGTACCCTTGCACACGACCGACTCGTGAGCGCAGGCGCGCCTACGTGGCAAACGTAGGACACGTCTGTCGCCCACGGGGCGCCAAAGTGGAGACCAGCTCCCACCCGCACCGGCTGCACCAGGCCGTCGGGTCCCGGTCCCAGGTCCCGCCCCGGCGGGACCCGCCCGTACGACCTGCACGGTCAGGTCGGATCGGGCGCCGGAAGAGCAGGCCTCCGCCATGGCGCGGAGGCCTTTCGCATCTCGGGCCTCCAGCATCGGTCACCACACACGACGTTTCACCAGGAGGACACATCAGCGTCGAGCCCCGCATCAACGACCGGATCCGCGTCAACGAGGTCCGGCTCGTCGGCCCCAACGGCGAGCAGGTCGGCATCGTCCGCATCGAGGACGCGCTGCGCCTGGCTCAGGAGGCAGATCTCGATCTCGTCGAGGTCGCCCCGGACGCCCGCCCACCGGTGGCCAAGCTCATGGACTTCGGCAAGTTCAAGTACGAGTCCGCGATGAAGGACCGCGCGGCTCGGCGGAACCAGACCAACGTCCTGATCAAGGAGCAGAAGCTCCGGCCCAAGATCGACTCGCACGACTACGACACCAAGAAGCGCAATGTCGAGCGCTTCCTCGCAGCCGGCGACAAGGTCAAGGTCACGATCATGTTCCGCGGTCGCGAGCAGTCCCGGCCCGAGCTCGGGTTCCGGTTGCTGCAGCGCCTCGCGGCGGACGTGAGCGAGCTCGGCTTCGTCGAGTCCTCCCCAAAGCAGGACGGCCGCAACATGATCATGGTGCTGGGGCCGCACAAGAAGAAGGCGGAGGCCAAGGCCGAGCGCGAGGCCGCCAAGGTCCGCGCGGCCGAGGAGCGCAAGGCCGAGGAGGCTGCCGACAAGGCCGAGCGGGCCGGGCGACAGTCTGCCGGCGCGCACCGGACGACCACGGCTGACGACGAGGGCGACGCCGGGGCCTGACCGCCCCGCCAAGGCCCGACATATGACGTGGGTGCGCCGCGCACGCGACGCGCCCGAGGACCAGCGCGGTCCGGCATCACTGCGGACCGCACGGATGAAGAGCACGACAGGAGACGGCGACATGCCGAAGAACAAGACGCACAGCGGCGCCAAGAAGCGCTTCCGCATCACCGGCAAGGGCAAGGTGATGCGCGAGCGCGCCAACCGCCGCCACCTGCTCGAGGGCAAGCCCACGACGCGGACGCGCCGCCTGGCGCTGGACGTGACGGCCTCGAAGGCCGACACCAAGAAGATCAAGAAACTGCTCGGCCGCTGACCGGCCCTGCGGGCTGGCACAACCTGACATGAACCGCAGGGCCGCCATGACACACATGGGCGAGCCCCCCAGCAAGGAGATGACAACGTGGCACGCGTGAAGCGGGCGGTCAACGCCCACAAGAAGCGGCGTGAGGTCCTCGAGCAGGCCAGCGGCTACCGCGGGCAGCGCTCGCGGCTCTACCGCAAGGCGAAGGAGCAGGTCACCCACTCCCTCGTCTACGCCTACGACCACCGCAAGGACCGCAAGGGCGACTTCCGCCAGCTCTGGATCACCCGCATCAACGCGGCATCCCGCGCGGAGGGGCTGACCTACAACCGGTTCATCCAGGGGCTCAAGGCCTCGGGTGTCGAGGTCGACCGCAAGATCCTCGCCGACCTCGCGGTCAACGACCCGGGCACCTTCAAGTCGCTCGTCGAGACGGCCAAGGCGGCGCTGCCAGCCGACCGCAACGCCCCGGCTGCCTGACCGACCTATTGGTGTGGACGCCCGTCTGGCGAGACACGTTGGACCTGTAGTCACCGACCCCGGAAACCCGCGGGTCAAGGAGGCCCGGCGGCTCGCCAGACGTGCGTTCCGCGACAAGAGCGGCCGGTTCCTCGTCGAGGGACCGCAGGCCGTCCGTGAGCTCGTCCGCCAGCGGCCCGAGCTGCTCGTCGAGCTGTTCGTGACACCCGAGGCGGTCGCCCGCCACCCGGAGATCGTCGCCGCCGCACCCCGCTCGACCGTCACGACCGACGAGGTCGTCGCGAGCCTGGCCGAGACAGTCACGCCGCAGGGCGTCATCGCCGTCGCCCGCAGCGTGACGCTGCCACTGGCCGACGTGATGGCGCCCGGCCCTGCCCTGCTCGCGCTCCTCGGCTATATCCGCGACCCCGGCAACGCCGGCACGGTGATCCGATGCGCTGATGCGGCGGGCGCCGAGGGGGTCGTATTCTCCGCCGAGTCCGTCGACCCGCACAACGGAAAGTGTGTACGCGCCTCCGCGGGATCGCTGTTCCACCTACCCGTCGCCGCCGACATCCCGCTGCCCGATGCAGTCGCGGCGGCGAAAACCGCCGGGCTCACCGTGCTCGCCGCCGACGGTTCCGGTAGCAAGGACCTCGACCAGGCCATCGACTCCGGACTGCTGGCCCGCCCGGTTGCCTGGCTGTTCGGCAATGAGGCGTGGGGGTTGCCCGACGAGGCCAAGGATCTGGCCGACGAGGTCGTCCGCGTACCCATCCACGGCAGCGCCGAAAGCCTCAACCTCGCCACCGCCGCGGCCGTCTGTCTCTACGCCTCGGCCCGCGAGCAGCGTCGGCCCGGCGGCGTCCGGCGTGATCGTTAGGCCGACTAGACTCGGCGGCGCCCGGAATGGGCCTGTCCGCACAGTTCGCGCGAGCCCGAGGATGCGATGTCCGCGCCCAACAAGAACTACGACCCCGTCGAGGTGAGCCCGCTGCACGCCGACGAGGTCACCCGCATGCGCGACGAGGCCATCGCCGCCATTGCCGCCGCATCCACCCTCGACGAGCTCAAGGCCGCCCGCATCGCGCACACCGGCGACCGGTCGCCGCTCACGCTCGCCAACCGCGAGATCGGGGCCCTGCCGCCGCAGGCCAAGGCCGACGCCGGCAAGCGGGTCGGGCAGGCCCGCAAGGCAGTGGCCGACGCGATCGCCGCCCGCCAGGTCGAGCTGGAGCGTGAGCGCGACGAGCGCGTCCTCATCGAGGAGACCGTCGACGTCACGCTGCCCACCGACCGAGCGCCGCGCGGTGCCCGGCACCCGCTCACGACGATCCAGGAGCGCATCGGCGAGGTCTTCACGTCGATGGGGTGGGAGATCGCCGAGGGGCCCGAGCTGGAGGCCGAGTGGCTCAACTTCGACGCCCTCAACATCGGCCCCGACCATCCCGCGCGCACGATGATGGACACCTTCTTTGTCGACCCGCCCGAGCGCGGGCTCGTCCTGCGCACGCACACGTCGCCGGTGCAGGCACGCACCATGCTCGAGCGCACCCCGCCGATCTATGTGATCGTCCCCGGACGCACGTTCCGCACCGACGAGCTCGACGCGACCCACACGCCCGTGTTCCATCAGGTCGAGGGCCTCGCCATCGACGAGGGCCTGACCATGGCAAACCTCAAGGGGACCCTCGACCACTTCGCCACCGCCATGTTCGGCGAGGGCATCGTGACGCGGCTGCGTCCGTCGTACTTCCCGTTCACCGAGCCGAGCGCCGAGATGGACCTGCGCTGCTTTGTCTGCCGCGGCGCGAGTGTGGGCAACCCCGATGCCCCGTGCCGTACGTGCTCGTCTGAGGGCTGGATCGAGTGGGGCGGGTGCGGCATGGTCAACCCGCGGGTCCTGGTCGCGTGCGGCGTCGACCCGGCTCGCTACAGCGGGTTTGCGTTCGGCATGGGGCTGGAACGAACCCTCATGTTCCGGCACGGCATCGAGGACATGCGCGACATGGTCGAGGGCGACGTGCGCTTCACCCTTCCTTTCGGTACGGAGATCTGATGCGGGTCCCGCTGTCCTGGCTGCGTGACTACGTCGACCTCCCCGAAGACATCGACCCGCGCGACGTCGCGACTGCGCTCGTCCGTGCCGGGCTCGAGGTCGAGTCGGTGCACGCAGCCGGCGGCGACGTCGGTGGGCCGCTGCTCGTCGGCCGGGTCGTGGCCTTCGAGGAGGAGACGCACAAGAACGGCAAGGTCATCAGGTGGTGTCAGGTTGATGTCGGCGAGCCGGAGGCGCGCGGCATCGTCTGCGGCGCACGCAACTTTGCGGTCGGTGACCTCGTTGTCGTGGCGCTGCCCGGAGCGGTGCTGCCCGGTGACTTCACCATCACGGCGCGCAAGACCTACGGCCACGTCTCCGACGGCATGATCTGCTCGACGCGCGAGCTCGGCATCGGCGACGACTACGCGGGCATCCTGGTGCTCGAGTCCGACGAGGCCGAACCAGGTGATGACGCGCACCAGCTGCTGCGGCTGCGCGACGACGTGCTCGACATCGCGGTGACGCCCGACCGTGGCTACTGCTTGTCGATGCGTGGGATCGCGCGCGAGGTGGCGACTGCCTACGGCGTCGGCTTTCCACGAGCCCGCTGTCGTTGCGGCGCCGCCCGGCGACGGGTGGCCCGTACGCATCGACGACCCGTCGGGCTGCGACCGGTTCGTCGCGCTCACGGTGACCGGGTTCGATCCAGGCGTCCCGAGCCCGCGCTGGCTGCAGCGAAGCGTGCAGCTCGGCGGGATGCGGCCGATCTCGCTCGCGGTCGACGTCACCAACTACGTCATGCTCGAGCTCGGCCAGCCGATCCACGCCTATGACCAGGCAAAGCTGAGCGGCCCCATCCTCGTACGGCGTGCGGCGCCAGGGGAGAAGCTCACCACCCTCGACGACCAAGTCCGCGACCTCGACCCCGACGACCTGCTGATCACCGACGACTCCGGACCGATCGGGCTCGCTGGCGTCATGGGCGGCGCGTCCACCGAGATCTCCGTGTCGACACGCGACATCGTCATCGAGGCGGCGCACTTCGACTCCGCGACGATCGGGCGGACGGCTCGCCGGCACAAGCTGGGCAGCGAGGCGTCCCGCCGGTTCGAGCGTGGGGTCGACCCCATGCTCCCCCCAGTGGCCGCGCTGCGGGTCGCGCAGTTGCTGACCGAGCTCGGCGGCGGCGCGGTCGCACCGACGGCCACTGATGTGGGAGACGTGCCCGCGCCACCGGTGCTCCACATCGCCCCCGACCTGCCCTCGCGGGTCATCGGCCTCGACTACCCGCTGTCGGAGATCGTCGACCTGCTCGGTTCCGTCGGCTGCATGGTGGATGTTGAAACGGAAGCACCGGTCCGGTTCGAGACGCAGCCGCGGCTGCTGGTCACGCCGCCGTCCTGGCGTCCCGACCTGACCGACCCGCACGATCTGATCGAAGAGGTCGCGCGGCTGCACGGCTACGAGCACATCCCGTCGGTGCTGCCCGCTGCCCCGCCGGGACGCGGCCTGACCGATGACCAGCGGCTACGTCGTCGCGTGGGTCAGGCCTTGGCCGGGGCCGGCTTCGCCGAGGTCCTGTCCTACCCGTTCATGTCCGTGGCGGCGCTCGACGCGCTCGAGCTGCCCGCCGACGATGCCAGACGCACTGCGCTGCGACTGGCCAACCCGATGTCCGAGGAGGAGCCGCTGCTGCGTACGACGCTTCTCCCGGGGCTTCTCAGCACGGCGCGACGCAACGTTGGCCGCGGGCAGACCGACCTTGCGCTGTTCGAGTCGGGGTTGGTGTTCCGGCCGGACCCTGCCGGTCATCCCGACGCGCCGCGCCTGCCGGTCGACCGGCGACCGAGCCCGGAGGAGCTAGAGGCGCTGTTCGCGGCGATCCCGCCGCAGCCGACACGCGTCGCGGTCGTTCTCTCCGGCAGCTGGGAACCGGCCGGCTGGTGGGGCAAGGGGCGTGCGGCGACATGGGCTGACGCGGTCGACGCCGCGCGCGTGGTGGCGCGGGCCGTCGGTGTCGAGCTGTCCGTGAACGCTGACCCGCACGCACCATGGCACCCCGGTCGCTGCGCGCGACTCAGCATCGACGGCGTCCTCGTCGGGCATGCAGGTGAGCTGCACCCACGCGTATGCGAGGCCTTCGGGCTGCCCGCCCGCACCTGCGCGATGGAGCTCGAGCTCGACCGCATTCCGCGGCCTGACAGCCCGGTGCCGGCGCCGCGGTTCTTCACGTTCCCCGTCGCCACGCAGGACGTGGCACTAGTCGTCGACGCGTCCGTGCCGGCGGCGAGCGTCGAGGCCGCGTTGCGCGAAGGAGCCGGTGAGCTGCTCGAGTCGGTGCGGCTTTTCGACGTCTACGTCGGCGAGCAGGTCGGCGAGGGCAAGCGATCCCTTGCCTACGCGCTCCGGTTCCGCGCACCCGACCGTACGTTGACCGTCGAAGAGACCACGGCGGCTCGTGACGCGGCCGTCGCTCGTGCAGCCGAGCTGACCGGCGCAGTGCTGCGAGGCGGCTGAAACAACGGCTCGGCTGCTACTGCGGGTCAAGGACAGACCTCGGCCATAACCGAGCGAGGCTGGCTAGTGGCGCTCCGTAAGCGGCTGCGGATCACCCTGGTTGTCCCGTCGCCGAGGGTCGCGTGCACAGCGAGTTCGACCGCTCTCAAGCTCTCGACCGCCCTGCAGTCAGCCACCCGCCAAACGGTGGGCTGGACCGTCGGCTCACCCGGCCGAAGCTCGATCGGCCCTTGCGGCAGCTCGACGCTGAACGCCGGCGTCGTCCACTGGACGGCGGTCACCACTGCAGAGTCGGCGTTGGTCGAAAGGTTGAGCTCGAGCGTGACGCTCTCGTCTGTCGCAGACACGAATCTACCGAGGGCACCGGACACCTCTGGCGTCCACTCGGAGCCGCCACACATCCCGCGGAGGTCTCCGAGACCACATGTGCTTGGGCCAACGGGATCTCGACCTGCCGGTGCCTGCCGTCTGCAGTGGTCACCTTGCCGCCTGGGCGCCGTCCAGTGGCGGCGGCCGGTCACCCGTACAGCTCATCTCCACGGTATAGGTGAACGGTCCTCGGACACCCGGTTCCACCAGCTCTGCTCGCGACCGAACATGACCCGCATCGGGCCAGCCAGGAAAAGTCACCTGCTCGATGCTCACCGGGTGCTCGCCAGAGTTGACGATCAGGAGCCTGCACGTGATCAGCTGGTCGTCGCCCGAGCGGTGCAACCGACGCGGGAGCACTCTCGGTCACCACTGCGTGCAACTCCACGTCGGACTCGGCCGCCCGATCCGCCTGCCACGCCGCCAGCGCCCGCCAGCCGAGGGCACCGGCAACCACTGCCGCGACCACGACCAGCACGCCACGCAAGAGTCACCCTGGACCGCGGTTCCCTCGCCTCGCCCTCGTTGTGGCCCCGGCCGTCGAGCTCTAGGGGCTTGGAGTCCCCTTGGATGGCAACTTCCGGGCTGGACGGCTGATCCGCTCGTCGATCGCGCTTCGGCCTGCGGCCAAGCTCCAGCATCTCGTCACCGGAGGGCATACCGCGAAGGTATACGTCGCCGTAGCATGATCGCGAGAGTTGACGCCTCCGCGACAAGTGCATGGCACGCCGTCGCGTGCCGCGAGACAAAGACGGTGAGAACGACGCCGATACCCGTGCCTACCAGCCCGCCGTTCGGCTGTGACTGCGTTGCTTGAGCCGTACGCGCACGAAGCCGTGGTCGTTCTCGAGCAGGGCAGCGACGCGCGGGCACCTGGCGGCGCAATCACTGCTGCGTTGTGCGGCAGCTGGGACCACGAACCGCCCTGCCCGCTGGCGCCACATCACACTGCCGTCGAGCAGCTCGGTGCCGAAACGCAGCTGCGCATCGTGTTTGCGAGCCGGCCGGAAGACGAGGCCGAGGTGCGTCGGCGGATCGAGGCAGCGCTGGCTGATGGTGTGCTCGTCGGGCCGGATGGTGTGACGACCCACTGGCGGCTGCTGCACTCCGCGGCAGGCGTCATTCGCACCGACGAGGCGCCGCTCGCCCAGCAGCTGCGCGGGACCGGGCTCACATGACGCCGTCTGACCTCCCTGCGACCTTCGCGAGCACACGCGACGCGCTGCATCGGGTCGCCGAGCACGTGCTCAGTCCGGCGAGGTATGCCGCAACCGGTCGGATCGGACTGCGTCCATCGCCTGGAGGATTCTCGACGCCGCCGTTCGGCGACGGTCCGACAGTGGTCGCCGTTGACGGCGTCAGCATCGTCGAACGAGCGGCTGGTGTCGACCGCCGTGCGCCGCTGACGACGGTGGCGGCTGCCGCCGAGTTCGTGGGCATCGAGCCAGGGGCGCCCACCGACGTCTACCAACCCGCCACTCCACTCGATCTCGATGCGCCACTCAGACTCGACCCAGAGGCTGCGAAAGTGCTCGGCGACTGGCTCGAGCTCGGGGGATCGGCATTGTTCGCATGGGCCGACTGGATCCGTGACGAGCAGCCCAGCGAAGCGCAGCTGTGGCCGGAGCACTTCGACCTCGCCATGACGGCGGCAGGTGTGAACTACGGCTTCTCGCCCGGGGACGAGCACGTCCATGATCCGTACGTCTACGTAGGCCCGCACGAGGGACCTCCAGCGGGCGACGAGTTCTGGAACGCGGCCTTCGGGGCCGTACTCACGTGCCACGACGTGCGAACCGTCGCTGAGGCGGTCGCGTTCCTGCGTGCCGGCCATGATCGACTCGGAGCCAGCCGGGGTTGACCGTTGTACTCCGTCGGCCCCGCACGAAGGGCATGGAACAGCCCGGGCCGCCCGCCCGTCCACGTCTTCTACTCCACGTCAAGCCCCACCGTGCCGTACTCCGGCTTGCCAGTGGGCCGATACGTGACTAACGACCACCCCTGCACTCGTGGTCTTCGAGTCGACGAGCCGCATGGCGGTCGGTGCGACTTCCATCGGCGAAGAGCCGTTTTCCTTGTCCGAGGACGACCGGAAAAACCAGCAGGTTCCGACTCGTCCACGAGCCCCTGCCCAGCAACGACAGTGCCAGCGCGCCGCTGCCATGGACCTGGAGCTCGCGACCAGGCTGCTCCTTCAGCTTCGCCACGTCCGTCGCGACATCGCGAATGACGGTGGCGTTCTGCCACTCGGCCTTGTCCAGGCTTCGCGAGGCGACGTACTTCGGCAGGGTGTTGAGCTTGGTCGCAATCGGGTCCGTCTCGTCCGTCACGCGCGGCCAGTAGCTGACGAAGATGTCGTACGTCTTGCGGCCGAGCAGGAACGCGTCGGCGTCCTCGAAGATGCCGTCCATGACGCGCCCACCGTCCTCGTCGAAATGCGGCGCCAGCCAGCCGCCGTGCTGGAAGCCGCCGCTGTCGTCCTCGCCTGGACCTCCTGGCCCCTGATAAACGCCATCGAGCGATACGAACGTCGTGACTGTCAACTTCATCCTGTCCTCCTACTGGTTGTTTGCCCGCCGGATCCGGCTCAGGCACCGTGACAACTGACTCCGTGGCGCTTGACGCACCGCCGTGTCGCAGTGCGATGACGGCGGCAACCGCCAACGCCACGAAGATTGCACTCCCGAGGCCGCCCACGATGTTGAGGCCGAGGGTGAACGACTCACGTGCCGCCTCGAGCAGCCGGGTGCCGACGTCCGCGGGCAGCATGGGTGCCACGGCGACGGCTTCGGCCAGGCTTTCGCGCGCAGCGTCGGCCGACGCTTCGGGAACGCCCGACATTGAGTCATCGTCCAACTGACTGCGATAAACCAAGGTGCCGATGCTGCCCATGGTGGCTATGCCCATGGCAATCCCGAACTCGGCGCTCGTCTCCGACAAGGAGGAGACCGAGCCCGCCTTCTCGGGAGGTGCAGAGGTAAGCATCAGGTTGGTCGTTAGTGGAAGTGGCAGCGCGATGCCCCCAGATGCGAGGACGAGTCCCGTCACCAGCACTCCCAACCCACCGACGCTGTTGACCTGGGTGTGCAACGCAAGTCCGACCGCAGAAATGGCCAGCCCGACGCCGATGACGGTGGAAGGGTGGACCCGCCTCGCCCAGATAGGTGCCAGCAGCGAGCCGGCGATCATCGCCACGTTCTGCGGGATGAGCCACAGCCCGGCGGTCAGCGGTGACAGCCCCTCGACCAGCTGCAGATACAGCGTGGCCATCAATGAGACACCGGCCATCACCACCCCGCCGACCGACATGATCGCGAGGGCGGCGTTGAACGACTTGTTGGTGAAGAGCTTCAGATCCAGCAAAGGACTCGCCAGACCGCGCTGCCGACGTACGAACGCGACAACGAAGGCCAGACCGGCCACGATCGAGACGACTGCCGACGGTTGCATCCCGTCGCGAGCAAGCTCCTTCAGGCCGTAGATGACCGGCAGGATTGCAGCCAGGTAGAGCGCCACACTTGCGAGATCCAGCGCGCCCGCGTTGGAGTCTCGGTACTCCGGCAACAGCAACGGGCCGACGAGCAGGAGCAGCAGCATCAGCGGCACGCCGAGCAGGAAGGCAGACCCCCACCAGAAGTGCTCGAGCAGCACGCCCCCGACCAGCGGGCCCAACGCGAGGCCACACATGAAGCAGGCGAACCATACAGCGATGGCCATGGCCATCTGGTGTGGGTCGTGGAACATGTTCCGGATCAAGGCCATCGTGGAAGGCATGAGCGTCGCGCCCGCGACGCCAAGAAGAGCACGGGCGACGATCAGCATCTCCGGACTCGTCGAGTAGGCCGCGACGACCGACATGATGCCGAATGCCGCAGCGCCTATCAGCAGCAGTCGACGACGCCCGATCCGGTCTCCCAGCGTGCCCATGGTCACGAGGAATCCGGCCAGCATGAACGAGTAGATGTCCAGGATCCACAGTTGTTGCGTGGCGTCGGCGCCGAGATCAGCGCCAATGTGGGGTAGCGCGAGATACAGCACGCTCACGTCAAGCGACAGCAGCAGAGTGGGCAGAGCCAGTACGGCTAGCCCGATCCACTCGCGCTTGGTCGCGCGAGGGCGTGCTTCAACGACAGGGTTGGTTTGCATGAGTGACCTCTCCATCACCAACGAGGTGATGTATTGCGCTATCGGATCAGGCGGATCAGGCGAACTGCCGCCCCAGCCAGGCCGTCCACACCCGCTGAGCCTCGTCACGATCCACGTCGTCGCGGTAGATGTGATGGCCGACGAACACGGTGCCCATCGCGTGCAGGAACCGGTAGAGCCCGTCGTCGGTCCGCACCCCGATGATGCCCGGCGAGACAAAGTCCACGACACCCTCAACTGCTGCGAGCCCGGCAGGTTCCACGCGAGCCTTGTCGCCCTCGGCTACCGAGTCGCCAAGCCCAAGTGCGCTGCGGAACGACGCCAGCACGGTCTCGTTGTCCGCCTCTGTCGGCAGGAATGCTTGTACGTAGGTCACCGGGCGTCCGGCGAAGTGCAGCACGTACTGCGCCAGCTTGTGCAGGTACATGAAGTCGCCCTCGTTGAGCGCGTCGTACTCGCCCTCCCAGTCGTCGCCGAGCACGCCGCTGTGCACGAGGCGCACGGTCGTCGTGCCGCCCGTTGCCTCGATGAGGTATTCGAACGCGTGGAACACACCGTCCGGCGAAGTGACGCCACGGTAGGCCAGCCTCCGCGGCGGGTCCCAGGTGGTGATGGTGGCGGGATCCGGTCCAGCATCGTCGAACGCGAGCAGCATCGTGCCGCCCTCGCCGGGCTCGACCTCGTTGGCCGACCCCATGAACCAGCTGTTGAGACCTTGGCCGGTGGCGATCGCCTCCCACACCTGCTCCGGCGTAGCGGCGAGAGAGATCTCCTTCTGTATCTCGAACTCGTGACCCATGTCAGGACTCCTTGGACGCCGCCGATGGTTCGACAGCTCGGATGGTCGGATGGAGGGCCAGGACGACGCGGTGGTCGCGTCCCCCCGGTGCGGAATCGGTGTGGTACTTGGCGATGAGGGCGGTAACTGCCGTCGCAAGCTCCTCGGTGAATGCAGCGCGGTCTCGCGCTGACGCAAACCGCACCGAGCCGTCGAGCGCGAACGTCGCGACGCGCTTGCCCTCGCGGTCGGCGCCGGTGATCAGTGCCCCGACATCGCGGACGAGGCTCGCGGCCAATGTCAGCAGCCAGCGTGCGGACAGCCGGTCCGGCGACTGCGACGGGTCCGGCTGCAGGGCGGAAAGCGCGGCCGGCGAGATGACGTACGACGCCGCGCTGGCGCGCAGCAGCCGCTCCGTCATGTTGCCCTTGCGGCGCTCCTCGACGAGCTCGACGAGGCCGTGCTGCTCCAACGCGTGGAGGTGGTAGTTGACCTGCTGGCGAGGGAGCCCGACCCGGGCCGCCAGCATCGTGGCCGAGGCCGGCTCACTGAGCTCGGACAGCAGCCGAGCGCGCACCGGCTCGAGCGACACCTGGGCCACCGCTGGGTCGACGATCACCGCAACGTCCTGCATGACTTGACCTTCGCACCGACAACGGGCCTTGTCAAGAAAGCGGAAGTTGTCGGTACTCGATAGCGAACAAGGCTCGCTTGCATGATCATGCTGCCTGGCGCATACTTCTGCATCAAGGACCTGGGAGGAACTGATGGGTGTGCGCGCGGCTGTCGCCGGTGCCAGCGGTTACGCCGGCGGGGAGTTGCTGCGACTGCTGCTCGGTCACCCCGAGGTGGAGATCGGCGCGCTGACCGCCGGTGGTAACGCCGGCACTCCGCTCGGCACCCACCACCCACACCTGCTGCCGCTGGCTGACCGGATCCTGAGCGACACCACGGTCGAGGCTTTGGCCGGGCACGACGTCGTCTTCCTCGCCCTTCCGCATGGCGCGTCGGCGGCCGTCGCCGCAGAGCTGCCCGACGACGTGCTCGTCGTCGACTGCGGCGCCGACTTCCGGCTCACCGACCCCGCGGCGTGGGAGGAGTTCTACGGCGGAGCGCATGCCGGGTCGTGGCCCTATGGTCTCCCGGAGCTGCCCGGCCAGCGCGCGCGACTCATTGGAGCGCGGCGCATCGCGGTGCCCGGTTGCTACCCGACGGTGTCGACGCTTGCACTGGCACCCGCCCTCGGGGCCGGCCTCGTCCATCCCGACGACATCGTGGTCGTCGCCGCCAGCGGAACAAGCGGTGCCGGCAAGGCGCCCAAGCCGCACCTGCACGGTGCCGAGGTCATGAACGCTGTCAGCGCGTACGGCGTCGGTGGCAGCCACCGGCACACACCGGAGATCGAGCAGAACCTTGGTGCCATCGCCGGTGAGCGCGTCACCGTGTCCTTCACACCGCTGCTGGCTCCGATGCCACGCGGCATCCTGGCCACCGCGACCGCGAAGACCAAGGCCGGCGTGACCACGGCAATCGCGCGCGCGCAGTACGCGAGCGCATGGGCCGACGAGCCATTCCTGCACCTGCTGCCCGAAGGCACCTGGCCGTCCACCCAGATGACGCTCGGCGCCAACACGGTTGTGGCCAACATCGCTGTTGACCAACGCGCGGGCCGGCTCGTCGCCGTCGCCGCGCTGGACAACCTCACCAAAGGCACCGCCGGCGCCGCGATCCAGAGCATGAACATCGCCCTCGGGCTGCCCGAGGCACTCGGCCTGCCCACGACCGGCCTCGCGCCCTGACCGGAGCCAAGATGTCTGTCACCGCACCTGCCGGCTTCCGCGCCGCCGGAGTCGCCGCCGGGCTCAAGTCCTCGGGCGCTTCCGACGTCGCGCTCGTCGTGAACGACGGCCCGCTCAGCGCCGCCGCAGGCGTCTTCACTAGCAATAGGGTCAAGGCCGCGCCGGTGCTCTGGAGCGAGCAGGTGGTCAAGTCCGGAAATCTGCGCGGCGTGGTGCTCAACTCCGGTGGAGCCAACGCCTGCACGGGGCCTGAAGGTTTCCAGGACGCGCACCGCACCGCCGAGCACGTTGGACGTTTGCTCGATGCGGGAGCCGGCGAAGTGGCCGTCTGCTCGACCGGCCTGATCGGGGAGCGGCTGCCGATGGACCGGCTCATCGCCGGCATCAGCGCGGCCCACGGTGCCCTCAACCCGGGCGGCGGTCTCGACGCCGCCACGGCCATCATGACCACCGACTCCAGGCCCAAGCAGGCGGTCGTCCACGGCGACGGCTGGACTATCGGAGGCATGGCCAAGGGCGCCGGCATGCTCGCGCCCGGCCTCGCGACCATGCTCGTCGTGCTCACCACCGACGCGGTCGCCGATGCAACCGAGCTCGACAAGGCCCTACGCGCAGCCTCGGCTGTCACGTTCGACCGCGTTGACTCCGACGGCTGCATGTCCACCAACGACACCGTCCTGCTACTGGCCAGCGGAGCGAGCGGTGCCACGCCCGAGCCGAGCGCGTTCGCCGAGGCCGTACTGTCGATCTGCCATGACCTGGCGATGCAGCTGCTCGGCGACGCCGAGGGTTCGCAGCACGACATCTCCGTCGAGGTCGTTCACGCCGCCACCGAGGACGACGCGGTCGAGGTGGCCCGGTCGGTCGCGCGAAACAACCTGTTCAAGTGCGCGGTCTTCGGGAGGGACCCCAACTGGGGACGGGTGCTCGCGGCCGTCGGCACGACCACTGCGGCGTTCGACCCGCACACGCTCGATGTGGCGATCAACGGCATCCAGGTGTGCCGCAACGGCGGCGTGGGGGAGCCACGCGACCTTGTCGATCTTTCCGACCGCGCGGTGCACGTGCTCGTCGACCTCAAGGCCGGCGACGCCGCCGCCACGGTGTGGACCAATGACCTCACGCATGACTACGTGCATGAGAACTCGGCGTACTCGACATGATGACCACTCGGCAACAGACGGCCGCCCTCGAGAAAGCCGCCACACTCGTCGGGGCTCTGCCATGGCTGAAGCGCTTCCACGGCAAGGTGCTTGTCATCAAATACGGCGGCAACGCGATGTCCGATGACACTCTCAAGCAGGCGTTCGCTGAGGACATCGTGTTCCTCCGCCTTGCGGGACTCAAGCCCGTCATCGTGCACGGTGGCGGCCCGCAGATCTCGACGATGCTCGACAGGCTCGGCATCGAGAGCGAGTTCCGCGGTGGGCTGCGGGTCACGACGCCCGAGACGATGGATGTCGTGCGCATGGTGCTCGTCGGGCAGGTCGGTCGCGAGCTCGTCGGGCTCGTGAACCAGCACGGCCCGTTCGCTGTCGGGCTGTCCGGAGAGGATGCCGGGCTGTTCACCGCTGAGCGGCGCGGCGCGACCGTCGACGGCGAGACCGTGGACATCGGGCTTGTCGGCGACGTCGTGGACGTGCGCCCGGAGGCCGTAAGCGACCTCATAGACGCCGGCCGCATTCCTGTCGTCTCGTCGGTCGCCCCCGACGTCGACGGCGTGGTGCACAACGTCAACGCCGACACCGCCGCCGCTGCCCTCGCAGCGGCGCTGGGCGCGGAGAAGCTCGTCATGCTGACTGACGTCGCCGGGCTCTACCGGAGCTGGCCGGACACCAGCGAGGTCGTGAGCGAGATCTCGGCCAAGGAGCTCGAGGCGCTGCTGCCGTCGCTCGCGTCCGGCATGGTCCCCAAGATGGAAGCGTGCCTGCGGGCCGTGCACGCCGGAGTCCCGACGGCCACGGTCATCGACGGCCGGCTGCCCCACTCCGTTCTGCTCGAGGTCTTCACCGATGCCGGCGTCGGGACCATGGTGACGGCATGAGCAGCCTGCAGATCGCCGAGCTCACCGCAGCAGAGCGGGTCTCCGGCAGCGCATGGACCGAGCGTTATGCCGCATCGTTGATGAACACCTTCGGGCCGCCACAACGCGTGCTCGTCCGCGGTGAGGGCTGCTGGGTCTGGGACGCCGACGGCAACCGCTACCTCGACCTGCTCGGCGGCTTGGCCGTCAACTGCCTGGGCCACGCGCATCCGCTGCTCGTGTCCGCGGTGACCAGCCAGCTCACGACGCTCGGCCACGTCTCCAACTTCTTCGCCTCCGCGCCCCAAGTGGTGCTCGCCGAGCAGCTGCTTGATCTGCTCGGCGTGTCCGGCGACGGCAAGGTCTTCTTCACCAACTCCGGTACGGAGGCCAACGAGGCGGCTATCAAGCTGACGCGCCGGACCGGACGCACCCGTATTGTCTCCGCCTTCGATGCCTTTCATGGCCGGTCGATGGGCGCGCTAGCCGTGACCTGGAAGCCGAGTTACCGCGAGCCGTTCGAGCCGTTGCCCGGTGACGTCGAGTTCGTCCCGTATGGCGACGCCGCCGCGCTCGCGCAGGCCGTCGACGAGGACACCGCGGCGGTCCTGCTGGAGCCCATCCAGGGCGAGGCCGGGATCCACCCAGCGCCCGATGGCTACCTGCGTGCGGCCCGCGAGATCACGCAGCGCCACGGGGCGCTGCTGGTGCTCGACGAGGTGCAGACCGGCATGGGTCGCACCGGCGGCTGGTTCGCGTTCCAGCGGCACGGAGTGGTGCCTGACGTCGTGACGGTTGCCAAGGGACTCGGCGGCGGGATCCCGGTCGGCGCGTGCATCGGCATCGGCCGTGCCGCCGAGCTGCTGGCACCGGGGCAGCACGGCACGACCTTCGGCGGCAACCCGGTGGCGGCCGCGGCCGCGCTCGCCGTCATCTATGCGATCCAGCGTGACGGGCTGCTCGACAACGTACGAGCGATCTCCGCGCATGTCCGCCATGGCATCGAGACCATGGACAACCCGCTGGTGGGCGGTATCCGCGGCGAGGGACTGCTGCTGGGCATCGCGCTGACACAGGAGATCGCCACGGCTGCCGCGCGGGTTGCGTTGGAGCACGGCTTCATCGTCAACGCCGTTCGACCCGACACGATCCGGCTGGCACCGCCATACGTGCTCACGACCGAGCAGGCCGACCTGTTCCTCGGTGCCCTGCCCGGCATCCTCGACCAAGCGCAGAAGGAGAGCTGAGTGGTCCGGCCCCCGACAATTCGACACTTCCTCAGGGACGACGACCTGAGCCCGCTCGAGCAGGCCGAGGTGCTCGACCTCGCCGACGCCGTCAAGGCCGACCGGCTCGGCTACCGCCCGCTGGAGGGTCCGCAGGCGGTGGCCGTCGTCTTCGACAAGTCGTCGACCCGCACGCGTGTCTCGTTCAGCGTCGGGATCGCCGAGCTCGGCGGCTACCCGCTCGTCATCGACGCGCAGACCAGCCAGCTGGGCCGGGGTGAGCCGATCGAGGACACCACGCGCGTGCTCGACCGGCAGTGCGCGGCGATCGTGTGGCGGACATTCGGGCAGGACCTGATCGACCGCATGGCCGCCGTCAGCCGCGTACCCGTCGTCAACGCGCTGACCGACGAGTTCCACCCGTGCCAGCTGCTCGCCGACCTGCAGACCGTACGTGAGCACAAGAAGCGGCTGGCCGGGCTGACCCTCTCGTACGTCGGCGACGGGGCCAACAACATGGCGCACTCCTACCTCCTCGCGGGTGCCACCGCCGGCATGCACGTGCGGGTCGGCTCTCCGCGGGAATACGCCCCTGACCCCACGGTTGTCGCCAAGGCGCAGCAGATCGCGGCCGAGACCGGCGGCTCGGCAATACACCTGACCGATGCAGACGCGGCCTTCGACGGTGCCGACGTCGTCGCCACCGACACGTGGGTGTCGATGGGCACGGAGAGCGATGAGTCACGTACCGGATCGGTCTTCGTCCAGTACGCCGTCGATGACGCGGCGCTGCAGCGCGCTGCAAACGACGCGATCGTGCTCCACTGCCTGCCCGCATATCGCGGCAAGGAGATCGCCGCCAGTGTCATCGACGGCCCGCAGAGCGTCGTGTGGGACGAGGCCGAGAACCGGCTGCATGCCCAGAAGGCGCTGCTGACGTGGTTGCTGGACAGATCGTGACGACCCAGCAGCAGACCGTGGCGGCCACCAAGGCGGCGCGCCACCACCGCATCGCGCAGATCCTCGGCCGGCAGCCGATCCGGTCGCAGACCGAGCTCGCCGAGCAACTCGCCGAGGACGGCATCGCGGTCACCCAGACGACGCTGTCGCGCGACCTCGACGAGCTCGGCGCTGTGAAGATCCGCAACGCTCTCGGGTCCCTGGTCTACGCGGTGCCGTCCGAAGGCGGCGATACCAGGCCGCGCACGGCCGACCACGGGATTGTTGACGCGCGGTTGCAGCGCGTCTGCGAGGAAGTGCTTGTCTCGGCTCGCGCCTCCAGCAACCTCGTGGTGCTCCGCACACCGCCGGGTGCCGCACAGTTCCTCGCCTCGGCCATCGACCATGCCGAGCGGCCCGACATCCTCGGAACCATCGCGGGTGACGACACCGTGCTCGTCATCGCCGTCGATCCTGACGGCGGCGATGACGTAGCCAACTGGTTCCTGGGGCTGACCAATGCCAATGTCTCCGAAGCAAGGCGGCAACCATGACCAAGGTTCTGACCTCCCTTCCCCTCGGCGAGCGCGTCGGCATCGCGTTCTCCGGCGGGCTGGACACCTCTGTCGCGGTCGCCTGGATGCGGGCCAACGGTGCGGTGCCATGCGCCTATACGGCCGACATCGGTCAGTACGACGAGCCTGACATCAACGGCGTACCAAGTCGGGCGTTCAGCTATGGCGCCGAGCTCGCCCGTGTGGTCGACTGCAAGGCGCAGCTTGTCGAAGAGGGGCTGGCGGCACTGGCGTGCGGCGCCTTCCACGTACGCTCCGGGGGCCGCACGTACTTCAACACGACCCCACTCGGACGGGCCGTTACCGGCACCCTGCTCGTGCGCGCCATGCGCGAGGACGACGTCCACATCTGGGGCGACGGGTCGACCTTCAAGGGCAATGACATCGAGCGGTTCTATCGCTACGGGCTCCTTGCCAACCCGAACTTGCGCATCTACAAGCCCTGGCTCGACGCCCAGTTCGTTGCCGAGCTCGGCGGTCGTGCGGAGATGAGCCAGTGGCTGGCTGAGCACGGCTTGCCCTACCGGGACAGCCAGGACAAGGCGTACTCCACCGATGCCAACATCTGGGGCGCCACGCACGAGGCCAAGACGCTGGAGCACCTGGACGTCTCGCTCGAGACGGTGGAGCCCATCATGGGCGTCAAGTTCTGGGACCCGTCGGTAGTCATCGATGCCGAGGATGTGACCCTACGGTTCGAGCGGGGCCGCCCGGTTGCGGTCAATGGCAAGCCCTACGACGATCCGGTTGCGCTCGCCCACGAGGTCAACGCCATCGGGGGCCGGCACGGGCTGGGCATGTCCGATCAGATCGAGAACCGGATCATCGAGGCGAAGTCGCGGGGCATCTACGAGGCGCCTGGGATGGCACTGCTCTGGATAGCCTATGAGCGGCTGCTCAACGCCATACATAACGAGGACACCCTCGCGATCTATTACGCCGAGGGCCGCCAGTTGGGCCGACTCCTCTACGAGGGTCGCTGGCTCGACCCGCAGGCGCTGTTGCTGCGTGAGTCCATCCAGCGCTGGATCGCTTCGCTGGTCACCGGCGAGGTCGCCCTGCGCCTGCGTCGCGGAGATGACTACACCATCCTCGCCACCGATGGCCCGAACTTCTCCTACGACCCGGACAAGCTGTCGATGGAGCGCACCGAGAGTGCCGCCTTCGGCCCGATGGACCGCATCGGCCAGCTCACGATGCGCAACCTCGACATCGCCGACTCTCGTGCCAAGCTCGAGCTCTATGCCGCCCAGCCGCTCGACCAGGGGCAGGTCCTCGTTGAGCACGGCATCCTGTACGGGGCGCTCCCGACCGGCGGCGCAGCGCAGATCGCCGCCAACCCCGAGGTCGCCGCGGACCGGGAGGCGGCCCTGCAGAGCGCGGCCATGGAGTCAGGCACCGACTAGCAGACAAGGACGCTGTGAGCGAGAACCTGAGCGCTGCCGTGCCGACCGGAAAGTTGTGGGGCGGTCGCTTCTCCGGCGCACCCTCAGAGGCCCTCGCGGCACTGTCGCGCTCGACGCACTTCGACTGGCGGCTCGCGCCCTACGATCTCGCGGGCTCGCGTGCCCACGCACAGGTGCTGCACCGGGCGGGGCTGCTCACCGTCGACGAGACCGCGCGCCTGCTCGAGGGCATCGACTTGCTGGCCACCGACGTCCGCGCGGGAGCCTTCGGGCCAGACGACGGCGACGAGGACGTACACACGGCGCTCGAGCGTGGGCTCATCGACCGCGTCGGCCCGGATCTCGGTGGAAAGCTGCGGGCGGGCAGGTCACGCAACGACCAGGTGGCGACGCTGTTCCGGATGTACCTGCGCGACCATCTGCGGGCGGTCGGCGGGCTCGTGCTCGATGTCGTGGAGGCCCTCGTCGCGCAAGGCGCGGCAGCACGCGGACGTGGCGATGCCCGGTCGCACGCACCTGCAGCACGCGCAGCCCGTACTCCTCGCGCACCACTTGCTTGCCCACGCCTGGGCGTTGCTACGCGACGTCGAGCGGCTGCGCGACTGGGATGCGCGGGCAGCGGTGTCCCCGTACGGCTCCGGAGCTCTCGCCGGCTCGTCGCTGGGTCTCAACCCCGACGTCGTGGCGGGCAAACTGGGCTTCGCGAGGGCGGCCGACAACTCGATCGACGCGACCGCGTCGCGCGACTTCGCGGCCGAAGCGGCGTTCGTGCTCGCCATGGTCGGCATCGACTTGTCCCGGCTCGCCGAGGAGATCGTGCTGTGGGCAACCAAGGAGTTCTCGTTCGTAGAGCTCGACGATGCTTATGCAACCGGGTCGAGCATCATGCCGCAGAAGAAGAACCCCGACGTCGCCGAGCTGGCCCGCGGCAAGTCGGGCCGGCTGGTGGGCAACCTCGCCGGGCTGCTGGCCACGCTGAAGGCGTTGCCGCTTGGCCTACAACCGGGATCTGCAGGAGGACAAGGAGCCGGTGTTCGACTCGGTCGACACACTCGAAGTGCTGCTGCCCGCGGTTGCCGGGATGGTGGCGACGCTGCAATTCCGTACGCGACGGCTCGAGGAGCTCGCGCCGCAGGGCTTCGCGCTGGCCACTGACGTCGCCGAGTGGCTCGTCCGTCAGGGCGTGCCGTTCCGGGAGGCGCACGAGATAGCCGGCGCCTGCGTGCGGCGGTGCGAGGCGGCCGGTATCGAGCTCTGGGATCTCACCGACGCCGACCTGGTGGAGATCTCGCCGCATCTGTCGCCCAAAGTCCGCGACGTGATGTCCGTGCGCGGTTCGTTGCAGTCACGAAATGCCCGCGGCGGCACCGCTCCCGACCAGGTGAGACGGCAGCTCGAGCTGGTCGATGCGGAAGTGGCCGCCGACCGCACATGGGTGGCGACACCGGGATGGAAGGACGGACGCTGACCGTCCTCGATCCGTCGTTCTTCGCCCGGCCGGTGCTCGAGGTGGCGCCGGACCTACTCGGCTGCGTATTGGAGCACGAGACGCCTGATGGCACGGTTGCCGTACGCCTGACCGAAGTCGAGGCGTACGACGGCGAGACCGACCCGGGCTCGCACGCCTTCCGCGGCCGGACCCCGCGCAACGCCGTGATGTTCGGGCCGCCCGGTCACGTGTACGTCTACTTCACCTACGGCATGCACTGGTGCATGAACCTGGTGTGCGGACCTATCGGGCAGGCGTCGGCCGTGCTGCTACGAGCCGGCGAGGTCGTAGCGGGGAAGGACTTGGCGTACGGGCGGCGAACGCGGCGCCCGATCGGTCCGCGAGCTGGCCCGCGGGCCTGCCCGGTTGACCATGGCGCTCGGTGTGACCGGGACGGCCGACGGCGACGACGCATGCGACCCGCGGTCCCCGCTGCGTGTGCTGGCGCGGCTGAAGGACTCTGCTGACGGCGCCGTCCGGATGGGTCCACGCGTCGGCGTGACCGGTGGCGCATCGTGGCCATGGCGTTTCTGGCTCAACGGCGACGCGACGGTCTCGGCGTACCGTTCGGCAAAACCCCGTCGGCGGGTCGCTACGGCATCGGACAGACTTGACCCGGGTCAAACGGAGTGAGGAGTCGTGATCAGCCAGTGACGCACATCCTCGACGAGCTGAGCTGGCGTGGGCTCGTCGCGCAGTCGACCGACCCGGAGGCGATGCGCGCCGCGTTCGACGCGGGGCCGGTCACCTACTACTGCGGCTTCGACCCCACCGCCCCCAGCCTGCACGTCGGGAACCTCGTACAGATCCTCACGATGCGGCGGCTCCAGCTGGCGGGTAACCGTCCGCTGGCGTTGGTCGGGGGGGCCACCGGACTCATCGGTGACCCGAAGCCGACGTCGGAGCGAACGCTCAACACCAAGGAGACGGTCGCCGACTGGGTCGAGCGGATCCGGTCGCAGATCGAGCCCTACCTCGACTTCAGTGGGCCGAATGCCGCGCTCATGGTCAATAACCTCGACTGGACCGCGCCGCTGTCGGCCATCGACTTCCTCCGCGATGTTGGCAAGCACTTCCGCGTCAACCGCATGCTCGGCAAGGAGGCCGTGAGTGCCCGGCTGGAGTCGCAGGAGGGCATCTCCTTCACCGAGTTCAGCTACCAGATCTTGCAGGGGATGGACTTTCTCGAGCTCTACCGGCGCCATGGCTGCTCTCTGCAGACCGGTGGCAGTGACCAGTGGGGCAACTTGACTGCGGGGGTCGACCTCATCCACTACGCCGAGCACGTGTCGGTGCATGCGATGGCGACGCCCCTGATTACGAAGGCCGACGGGACCAAGTTCGGGAAGACCGAGTCCGGCACGATCTGGCTGGACCCGGAGCTCACGTCGCCGTACGCGTTCTACCAGTTCTGGCTCAACGCCGATGACCGCGATGTCGTCGGCTACCTCAGGGTGTTCTCCTTTGCCTCTCAAGACGAGATCGCGGCGCTGGAGGACGCGACGCGGTCACGGCCAGCGGCCCGCGAGGCGCAGCGGGCGCTTGCGCGCGAGCTCACGGCGCTGGTCCATGGTGAAGAGGAGAGAGAACGGGTCGAGGCGGCTTCGCGCGCGCTGTTCGGCCAGGGCGAGCTCGCCGATCTGGATGCGTCGACGCTGACCTCGGCGTTGTCGGCGACACCGCACGCGCAGGTCAAGGTGGGGGAGAGCAGGCCGCTGGTCGTGGATCTGCTCGCTGCCACCGGTCTGGTTCCGAGCAAGTCCGCCGCGCGGCGAGCCGTGCTCGAGGGTGGCGCGTACGTGAACAACGCCAAGGTGACCGATGTCGACGCCACCATCGCTGCCGAGGAGGTCCTGCACGGTCGCTGGGTGGTGCTGCGGCGCGGCAAGCGCTCCGTCGCCGGGGCCGAGCTGTTGCGCTGACCCGCCGTGGCGTGCCGGCACCACGCTGAACTGCAGATTTGTCGTGCGCATGTCGCGTCGATAGTGTTCTCCGTGCCGCGCGATGCGGGACGCCTGATATAGGCGGCCGACGCCGGCACACTTCCCCAGATCGGCGGCGGATCAGCGCGCTCTTGGCGTGGATCCGCTGGCGGTGGCTGGGTGAAGACTTGCCTGAGTTTGGCGTTGTCGGCCGGTTTGGCCGGTGCCCCTAGGTCTGGTAAGTTTGGTCGAGTGCCTGTCGCCTGTTGGTGGGGTGGCTGGGTTCGATGTTTGAGAACTCAACAGTGTGTCTTGTGTTGTTGATGCCATTTGTTTGGCCCCGTGCCCTGCACTGTTGTGTGGGGTTGGGTTCCTTTGGTGATTGACACTGACTCTCACTTTGGTGGGGGTGTCAGTTGTTTGTTGCCGGGGTTTGGACTGTTTTTTCTTGGTTTGTGGCGCTTGTTCTGCTCTGTTTGGGGTGGGGTGGGTGTTCGCGTTTTGGACCTTGATGGAGAGTTTGATCCTGGCTCAGGACGAACGCTGGCGGCGTGCTTAACACATGCAAGTCGAGCGGTGAAGCCTCTTCGGGGGTGGATCAGCGGCGAACGGGTGAGTAACACGTGGGCAACCTGCCCCTGACTTCGGGATAAGCCTGGGAAACTGGGTCTAATACCGGGTATGACTCCTGCCTGCATGGGTGGGGGTGGAAAGGTTTTTCTGGTCAGGGATGGGCCCGCGGCCTATCAGCTTGTTGGTGGGGTGATGGCCTACCAAGGCGACGACGGGTAGCCGGCCTGAGAGGGCGACCGGCCACACTGGGACTGAGACACGGCCCAGACTCCTACGGGAGGCAGCAGTGGGGAATATTGCGCAATGGGCGGAAGCCTGACGCAGCAACGCCGCGTGAGGGATGACGGCCTTCGGGTTGTAAACCTCTTTCAGCAGGGACGAAGCCGTGAGGTGACTGTACCTGCAGAAGAAGGACCGGCTAACTACGTGCCAGCAGCCGCGGTAATACGTAGGGTCCGAGCGTTGTCCGGAATTATTGGGCGTAAAGAGCTCGTAGGCGGTTCGTTGCGTCTGCCGTGAAAGCCCGGGGCTTAACTCCGGGTCTGCGGTGGATACGGGCGGACTTGAGTCCTGTAGGGGAGACTGGAATTCCTGGTGTAGCGGTGGAATGCGCAGATATCAGGAGGAACACCGGTGGCGAAGGCGGGTCTCTGGGCAGGTACTGACGCTGAGGAGCGAAAGCGTGGGGAGCGAACAGGATTAGATACCCTGGTAGTCCACGCCGTAAACGTTGGGCGCTAGGTGTGGGATGCATTCCACGTGTCCTGTGCCGTAGCTAACGCATTAAGCGCCCCGCCTGGGGAGTACGGCCGCAAGGCTAAAACTCAAAGGAATTGACGGGGGCCCGCACAAGCGGCGGAGCATGCGGATTAATTCGATGCAACGCGAAGAACCTTACCTGGGTTTGACATACGCGGAAAACTCGCAGAGATGCGGGGTCCTTTTGGGGCCGTGTACAGGTGGTGCATGGCTGTCGTCAGCTCGTGTCGTGAGATGTTGGGTTAAGTCCCGCAACGAGCGCAACCCTCGTTCCATGTTGCCAGCACGTGATGGTGGGGACTCATGGGAGACTGCCGGGGTCAACTCGGAGGAAGGTGGGGATGACGTCAAGTCATCATGCCCCTTATGTCCAGGGCTTCACGCATGCTACAATGGCCGGTACAAAGGGCTGCGATGCCGTGAGGTGGAGCGAATCCCAAAAAGCCGGTCTCAGTTCGGATCGGGGTCTGCAACTCGACCCCGTGAAGTCGGAGTCGCTAGTAATCGCAGATCAGCAACGCTGCGGTGAATACGTTCCCGGGCCTTGTACACACCGCCCGTCACGTCATGAAAGTTGGTAACACCCGAAGCCCGTGGCCCAACCCGTGAGGGGGGGAGCGGTCGAAGGTGGGACCAGCGATTAGGACGAAGTCGTAACAAGGTAGCCGTACCGGAAGGTGCGGCTGGATCACCTCCTTTCTAAGGAGCAGCTCACCGCCGCGTCCGCTCTTGTGGGGTGTGGGTGGTGCAGTGAACGCCCCTGCTGCCGGCGAGTGTCCGGTGGGGGGTGGCTCATGGGTGGAACATCAACAACGTTCGTGCCGGAGGACAGGCATGCTGTTGGGTCCTGAGGCATCGAACCCTCCGGTCCCCTTTTTTGGTTTCCGCGTGTGTGGGGCCGGTGGGGGGTTGGGGTCGGTTGGGTTCTCTGGGGCCATCGCCTGCGTCATACCGCTTCTGCCGGGTTTCTGGTGGGGGTGGGTGGCGGGTGCCGGTGGTGGCTGGTTGTTGTTTGAGATCTGCATAGTGGACGCGAGCATCTTGTTTTTTGTTTGTGGTCAAGTTTGTAAGGGCGCACGGTGGATGCCTTGGCATCAGGAGCCGATGAAGGACGTGGGAGCCTGCGATATGCCCTGGGGAGCTGGCAACCGAGCTTAGATCCGGGGATGTCCGAATGGGGAAACCCAGCCACAGTCATGTGTGGTTACCGCCGTCTGAATGTATAGGGCGTGCGGAGGGAACGTGGGGAAGTGAAACATCTCAGTACCCACTGGAAGAGAAAACAATTGTGATTCCGTGAGTAGTGGCGAGCGAAAGCGGATGAGGCTAAACCGTTGGCGTGTCAACCTGGCAGGGGTTGCGTCGGCGGGGTTGTGGGGTTGTGTGTCCTGGGTCTGCCAGCCTGGGGTGGAGTGAGGTCGTTGTCGTAGTCGAAGCGCTTGAGTGGCGCGGCGTAGAGGGTGTGACCCCCGTAGGTGTCACGGCGGCGACTCCATTGCATGATTCCCGAGTAGCACGGGGCCCGAGAAATCTCGTGTGAATCTGCCGGGACCACCCGGTAAGCCTAAATACTTCCTGGTGACCGATAGCGGACTAGTACCGTGAGGGAAAGGTGAAAAGTACCCCGGGAGGGGAGTGAAATAGTACCTGAAACCGTGTGCCTACAAGCCGTCGGAGCGGGCCCTTGTGGTCTGTGACGGCGTGCCTTTTGAAGAATGAGCCTGCGAGTTGCTGGTGCGTGGCGAGGTTAACCCGTGTGGGGGAGCCGTAGCGAAAGCGAGTCCGAATAGGGCGTTTGAGTCGCGTGCTGCAGACCCGAAGCGGAGTGATCTACCCATGGGCAGGGTGAAGCGCCGGTAAGACGGCGTGGAGGCCCGAACCCACCAACGTTGAAAAGTTGGGGGATGACCTGTGGGTAGGGGTGAAAGGCCAATCAAACTCCGTGATAGCTGGTTCTCCCCGAAATGCATTTAGGTGCAGCGTCGCGTGTTTCTTGCCGGAGGTAGAGCACTGGATGGCCGATGGGCCCGACAAGGTTACTGACGTCAGCCAAACTCCGAATGCCGGTAAGTGAGAGCGCGGCAGTGAGACCGCGGGGGATAAGCTCCGTGGTCGAGAGGGAAACAGCCCAGATCACCGGCTAAGGCCCCTAAGCGTGTGCTAAGTGGGAAAGGATGTGGAGTTGCTGAGACAACCAGGAGGTTGGCTTAGAAGCAGCCACCCTTGAAAGAGTGCGTAATAGCTCACTGGTCAAGTGATTCCGCGCCGATAATGTAGCGGGGCTCAAGCACACCGCCGAAGCCGTGACATTCACACACAGACCCCGCCACCCCTCTTTGGGGTGGGGTGCAGGGGTGTGGATGGGTAGGGGAGCGTCGTGTCGCGGGTGAAGCGGCCGGGTGACCGAGCCGTGGACGCGACACGAGTGAGAATGCAGGCATGAGTAGCGAAAGAGGAGTGAGAAACTCCTCCGCCGGATGACCAAGGGTTCCAGGGCCAGGCTAATCCGCCCTGGGTGAGTCGGGACCTAAGGCGAGGCCGACAGGCGTAGTCGATGGACAACGGGTTGATATTCCCGTACCGGTGTGCACGCGCCCATGCCGAGGCCGGTGATGCTAACCGCCACGAGCTTCGCTTTCACCTTCGGGTGGGGTGGGGCAGGTGGTGGGACCCGAGCCGGTAGTAGGCAAGCGATGGGGTGACGCAGGAAGGTAGTCCAGCCCGGGCGGTGGTCGTCCCGGGGCAAGGGTGTAGGACGCGGCCCAGGCAAATCCGGGCCGCACGTGTCTGAGACCCGATGCGGAGCCGATTGTGGTGAAGTGGATGATCCTATGCTGTCGAGAAAAGCCTCTAGCGAGTGTGTGCGCCGCCCGTACCCCAAACCGACACAGGTGGTCAGGTAGAGAATACCGAGGCGATCGAGATAACCGTGGTTAAGGAACTCGGCAAAATGCCCCCGTAACTTCGGGAGAAGGGGGGCCGGATCCGTGAACCCACATGCTGGGGGCAGCGGTGATGGCCGCAGAGACCAGGGGAAAGCGACTGTTTACTAAAAACACAGGTCCGTGCGAAGAAGTAATTCGATGTATACGGACTGACGCCTGCCCGGTGCTGGAACGTTAAGGGGACCTGTCAGCCGCAAGGCGAAGCGGAGAACTTAAGCGCCAGTAAACGGCGGTGGTAACTATAACCATCCTAAGGTAGCGAAATTCCTTGTCGGGTAAGTTCCGACCTGCACGAATGGCGTAACGACTTTCCTACTGTCTCAACCACGGACTCGGCGAAATTGCACTACGAGTAAAGATGCTCGTTACCCGCAGCAGGACGGAAAGACCCCGGGACCTTTACTACAGCTTGGTATTGGTGTTCGGTTCGGCTTGTGTAGGATAGGTGGGAGACTATGAAGCGCTACGCCAGTCAGTGTGGAGTCGACGTTGAAATACCACTCTGGTCGTACTGGATGTCTAACCTCGGTCCATGGATCTGGACCAGGGACAGTGCCTGGTGGGTAGTTTAACTGGGGCGGTTGCCTCCTAAAAAGTAACGGAGGCGCCCAAAGGTTCCCTCAGCCTGGTTGGCAATCAGGTGTCGAGTGTAAGTGCACAAGGGAGCTTGACTGCGAGACAGACATGTCGAGCAGGGACGAAAGTCGGGACTAGTGATCCGGCCGTGGCACGTGGAAGCGCGGTCGCTCAACGGATAAAAGGTACCCCGGGGATAACAGGCTGATCTTCCCCAAGAGTCCATATCGACGGGATGGTTTGGCACCTCGATGTCGGCTCGTCGCATCCTGGGGCCGGAGTAGGTCCCAAGGGTTGGGCTGTTCGCCCATTAAAGCGGCACGCGAGCTGGGTTTAGAACGTCGTGAGACAGTTCGGTCCCTATCCGCTGCGGGCGCAGGAGACTTGCGGAGGGCTGTCCCTAGTACGAGAGGACCGGGACGGACGAACCTCTGGTGTGCCAGTTGTCCCGCCAGGGGCACGGCTGGTTGGCTACGTTCGGAACGGATAACCGCTGAAAGCATCTAAGCGGGAAGCCCGCTCCAAGATAAGGTCTCCCACACCCTCGAGGTGGTAAGGCCCCCCACAGACCATGGGGTTGATAGGCCAGACGTGGAAACCTGGTAACAGGCGAAGCCGACTGGTACTAATAGGCCGAGGACTTGACCACACACACACATACTTTTGCTGCGCGTCCACTATGCGGTTCCCAACCAACAACCACACCCGGGACACCGGTTGACAACCACACAACAAAATCACCGAAACACCCACAATTTTGTAGACGTTTCGGCGGCCATAGCGAAGGGGAAACGCCCGGTCCCATCCCGAACCCGGAAGCTAAGCCCTCCAGCGCCGATGGTACTGCCACCGAGAGGTGGTGGGAGAGTAGGACGCCGCCGAACACCACCCACCGTTGAGGGGGCCACCCACCAGGGCGGCCCCCTCAACCATTTCCGGACGACAATTGCAGAGCGACGGCCGGCGCGTTCAGAACGTGCCGGGGATGAGGGGATTCCATGGCTCGCGAGGGTGAGCGCCGAGACGACGACCGGGCGCCCCGTCACAACAACGACCGCGCGCCGCGCCGCGACGGCGATCGTGACAAGCGCAGCGATGCGCAGGGCGACCGACGCGGTGGCTCGAGCCGTTCGGGCTACACGCCTGGTGGCGCCTCCCGCCCGCGTTACGGGTCGGCTGCCCCGCGCAAGGGCGACACCTGGCGCCGCGACGACAGTTCCCGTGGTGACCGTTCCGACCGCGACCGGCGCGACGACCGCGGTGGTGCGCCGAGCCGCCGTCCTGATGGTGCCGATCGCAGCGGCAAACGTGATGACCGGATCCGGGACGACCGGTCGCCCCGGCCCTACCGCTCCGACCGTACGGACCGCCCGGATCGATCGGACCGGTCCGCCCGCGACGACCGTGGCCGACCCGGCCGGGACGATCGCCGAGGGAGCTCAGGCGGATCGCAAGGCTCGTACGCGGATCGCCGCAGTGCTGACCGCCGCGGCGGGACGTACGGAGATCGTCGTGGCGCCCCCGGTGATCGCCGCGAACGTCCTGAGAACGCACGGCGCGTTCCTCCGATCGATGCCGACGTGACCGGGCAGGAGCTGGATGCCGACGTCCGCGAGGAAGCTGGGCAGCCTCGCCAGCTCCTCGGCCGGCACCATCGCTCGCCATCTTGTGATGGCGGTCCGACACATCGACGACGATCCCGAGCTGGCGCACCTGCATGCCCAGGAGGCTCGGCGGATGGGCGGGCGGATCGCCGTCGTACGCGAGGCCGCCGGCCAGGCCGCCTATGCGGCCGGCCACTACGCCGAGGCACTCACCGAGCTGCGCGCAGCGCGCCGCATCAACGGCGCGGTCACCTTCTTGCCGATGATGGCCGACTGCGAGCGCGGCCGGGGCCGGCCGGACAAGGCGCTTGAGCTTGCCCAGTCCGCAGAGGTCCAGCAGCTGGACACCGCCGGCAAGACGGAGATGCTCGATCATCGCTGCCGGCGCGCGCCGCGATCTCGGTGACCTCGACGCTGCCCTCCGCACACTTCAGGTGCAGGGCCTCAACTCGCGACGACGCACCGGCTGGGTGGCCAGGTTGCGCTACGCATACGCCGACGTGCTGCTCGAGATGGGTCGAAAGGCGGACGCCGTGGAATGGTTCACGCGCGCCGCAGATGCCGACACCGAAGGCGTGACGGACGCCGACGACCGACTCGCGGAGCTGGCCGGGTTGACCTTCATCGTCGACGAAGGTGGTCCCGAGGAGGCCGACCTCGAGCCATTGAAGGACACTCCCGCGCCGGGCAAGGACCGGGAGGAGTAGGGCGCTCCGCCCCCTTTTCCACATGCGCCGCGGCGGGCGCCTCGCCGTCCACAGGCTCACGTGGACCACTAGTGCCGTTGACGACCGACAGCCAGGCTGGGGGCACCACCGCTTGACATCAGGAGGCTGCCCATGCCGACACCGGTCGACGTCCTCGAGCACCGCAACGAGGTGGTGCTCGTGGGGCGCCTTGCCGCGGAGCCCGTCCCGTTCACACTCCCCAGCGGCGACGAGCTGTTGAGCTTCCGCGTGATCGTCGAGCGCGCAGCTGTCCGGGCCAAGGCCCGACCGGCGCCAACCCAGGACACCTTGGCCTGCTCTGCGTATACCGCCGGGTTGCGACGCACCGTGGGTCGGTGGCGGGCTGGCGACGTCGTGGAGGTGACCGGGGCGCTGCGTCGCCGGTTCCGCCGCACCGAAGCCGGGCCGAGGAGCGTCCACGACATCGAGGTGCTGGCCGCCAAGCGGCTGTCCCGGGCCGCGCTCTGAGCAGCCGTGCCACGATGACCGGGGGCGGCAGAGGGAGCAGGTGCATGGGTGCGACGTCGTTTCGCCTCACCGAGCGGCCGCTCGCCGAGGAATACGATGTGGCGCTGCTCGACCTCGACGGCGTGGTCTACATCGGGCCTGACGCGGTCCGGCACGCCGGAGCATCACTGTCCCAAGCCCGCGCGGTCGGCATGCGGCTGGCGTTTGTCACCAACAACGCGTCGCGCACTCCTGAGTCGGTCGCGACGCATCTGACGCGCATTGGGGTGGCGGCCGACCCTGACGAAGTCGTGACCTCAGCACAGGCGGCCGCCCGGGTCGTCGCCGATCTGGTGCCGGCTGGCAGTCCTGTCCTGATGGTGGGCGCCGACGGGCTCGAGCAGGCCTTGCTCGAGCGCGGCCTCGTCCCCGTGACCAGCCTCGACGACGGCCCCAAGGCGGTCGTGCAGGGCTACGGACCCGACGTCGGGTGGCGGCAGCTCGCGGAGGCATCCTTCGCGGTGCAGCACGGCTTGCCGTGGGTCGCTTCCAATGCCGACCTGACATTGCCGACGCCCCGAGGGCAGGCGCCCGGCAACGGCGCGCTTGTCGCTGTCGTACGGCTGGCCACGGGCCGCGATCCCCTTGTCGCCGGCAAACCCGAGCCTCCGATGCATCGGGAGGCCATGCTGCGCACGGGAGCCGAGCGGCCGCTCGTCGTTGGCGACCGGCTCGACACCGACATCGAAGGCGCCAATCGGAGCGGCGTCGACAGCCTGTTGGTGCTGACGGGGGTGACGCGTCCTCACCAGGTCGTGCTCGCTCCCGCTCACCTTCGCCCGACCTATGTCGCCGCGGACCTGCGCGCGTTGGTCGAGCGGCAGCCTCGGCTCACCGGCGATTCGCCTGTGGTGCTAGCCGATGGGTGGCGGGCAGAGGTGCGCGACGGGCGGCTGCAGCTCGCGGGTGCCGCCGACTCGACGGCCGAACAATTCAGCGCTGTCGCAGCGCTCCAAGCCGCATGCGCCGCCGCGTGGGCCGCAGACCCACGCACCCTCGACGCCCGGCAGGTTAGAGACGAAATTGAGGCGGCGATGGGCGCCGTCGCGCAGACGCGTTAGCGTTGCGGCAGGGGCTGTAGCCGAGACAGGGAGGGTTTGCCATGGCGGCCGAGGGTCTGCGCGGATACGTTCAGCTGGCGTCCGGCCTCACCGAGGCGTCGGTGCAGCGCGCGCGCGAGGTGGCACAGGCGTTGCTGTCCGGTCAGGGGCGCGAGCAGGCGGGGAAGGCCGGGAAGGTCGTCAGCCCGATTGCTCACCAGGTCCAGGAGGTTGCGGAGGACCTGGTGGCGACCAGCCGCACCAACCGCGACCTGTTGGTCGGGCTGATCCGCGGCGAGGTCGAGCGGGGGGTGGCCGCGCTCGGCATCCCGACCCAGGAAGAGGTCGACCGCCTGCGGCGCCGCATCGACCGGCTGGAGAAGCGAGTGGCCGAGGCTGCCGGTGGAGCCGGTGCGGCTTCCGGCACGTCGCGGCCCGTGACCCGCTCCACCACGACGGCGCCGGCGACCCCTCCGAAGAAGAAGGCGCCGGCCAAGCGTGTCCCGGTCAAGAAGGCACCCAGCGGGCCGGTCGATGGTGCCAAGCAGACCACCGCAAAGTCCGTGTCTGGTGAGCCGGCCACGACGAGCGTCGCCACGCCGGGCTCGCCGGCAGATGTGGTCGACGCGACTCTGACGACGGGCGGCACGGCGTGACCGAGCCGATCGAGGCAGCCCTCGGCAGGCTGGGCGAGCTCGACGAGCGGCCAGTCGCGGAGCACGTCGAGGTCTACGAGGAGATTCACAGCGCGTTGCAGGACCAGCTTGTCGCGGCGGGTGACGAGGAGGCTGGCGAACCCGCAACAGGTGGGCCATCGGTCACGCCTCCGGCGGAGTGAGCGGTGCCGCGCAGGCAGCGACTCGACGCCGAGCTTGTCCGTCGGGGACTTGCGCGATCGCGTGAGTCGGCTGCCGAGATGATCGCGTCCGGCCGGGTCAGGGTGGCCGGTCGGCCTTCGGTCAAGGCGGCCACTGCTGTCGACACGGCCACGGCGATCGTCGTCGCCGAAGCACAGTCGGGAGACGACTATGTCTCACGCGGCGGGCACAAGCTGGCCGGCGCGCTCGACGTGTTCGAGCCGCAGGGTTTCGTCGTGCGCGGCGCCCGCTGTCTCGACGCGGGCGCATCGACCGGCGGGTTCACCGATGTCCTCCTTCGCAGGGGCGCGGCCCACGTGGTCGCCGTCGACGTCGGCTACGGACAGCTCGCCTGGTCGATCCAGTCCGACCCGCGGGTCAGCGTCCACGACCGCACCAACGTCCGCGACCTCACGCTGGCGATCATCGGCGACCCGGTTGACGTCGTCGTCGGTGACTTGTCATTCATCTCCTTGCGGCTCGTGCTGCCGGCGCTGGTCGGCTGCGCGACGCCCGCCGCCGAGTTTGCGTTGATGGTCAAGCCGCAGTTCGAGGTGGGCAAGGACCGTGTCGGCAGCGGGGGAGTCGTGCGCGATCCGGCCCTTCGTGCGGAGGCGGTGCTCGACGTCGCGCGCCATGCCTACGATCTCGGCCTCGGCCTGCGGGCCGTCACCGCAAGCCCGTTGCCGGGCCCGTCCGGCAACGTGGAGTACTTCGTGTGGCTGCGGGCCGACGCTCCCGCACCCGATTCCAACCTGATCGCCAACGCCGTCGCGGAGGGGCCGCAGTGAGCCGCGCAGTTCTTGTCGTCACTCACACCGGTCGCCCGCGAGGCGATCTCCGCGACGCACGAGGTCGTCGACCGTCTGGAGAGCGCCGGCATCGCTGTGCACCTGCTCCACGACGAAGCCGCGGAGCTCGGGCTCACCGATGATCGCCCCCTCGCATCCGACGAGCGGCCGGCCGCCGGTTGCGAGCTCGTCGTCGTCATCGGGGGCGACGGCACGATCCTGCGTGGCGCGGAGCTGGCGCGTCCCACGGCCACGCCACTGCTCGGCGTCAACCTCGGACATGTCGGGTTCCTGGCGGAAGCCGAGCGCGACGACATCTCCTACACGGTCAAGCACATCGTCGACCGGTCCTACGAGGTCGAGGAGCGGCTGACCATCGATGTCGAGGTACGGGTCAACGGCGACGTGCGGCATCGCGACTGGGCGCTCAACGAGGTCACCATCGAGAAGGAGTCGCCGCAGCGCATGATCGAGGTGCTCCTGGAGATCGACGAGCGGCCGCTGTCCCGGTGGGGATGCGACGGCGTTGTGCTCGCCACACCCACGGGGTCGACCGCACACGCGTTCAGCGCGGGAGGGCCCGTTGTGTGGCCGGCTGTCGAGGCCTTCCTGGTCGTGCCGATCAGCGCGCATGCGCTGTTCGCCCGGCCGCTTGTGGTCGGCCCGGACTCCGTGCTCGCCCTCGAGGTCGCGGAGCGCACTCCAGGGGCGGCGCTGTCCTGTGACGGGCGGCGCCAGCTGCGGCTACCGGCCGGCGCGCGCATCGAGGTGCGGCGCGGCGCCGAGCCCGTACGCCTCGCCCGGCTGCACAAGGCGCCGTTCACCGACCGGCTGGTCGCGAAGTTCGCGCTCCCGGTTGAGGGCTGGCGGGGTGCGCGCCACGCCAGCGGCCCGGGGTCCCCCGGTCAGCGCACCCAAGACTCGTAGGCTCGCTCTCGTGCTCGAGGAGATCCGCATCCGCGGGCTCGGTGTGATCGACGACGCCGAGCTCGAGCTCGGCCCTGGGTTCACCGCGATCACGGGCGAGACCGGTGCCGGCAAGACCATGGTCCTCACCGCGCTCAGCCTGCTGCTCGGAGGCAAGGCCGATGTCGGCCTCGTCCGCGGCGGCGCCGGACGGGCGGTGGTGGAGGGGCGAGTGCGGGTCGACCCCGTCGGCCCAGTCGCGACCCGCGCGGCCGACGCTGGCGCCGACATCGACGACGACGTGCTGCTGTTCGGCCGGGTCGTGCACGCCGAGGGCCGCTCACGCGCGCAGCTGGGCGGGCGCGGCGTACCCGCGACGCTGCTGACCGAGCTCGGCGGCGATCTGGTCGCTGTGCACGGCCAGTCCGACCAGCTCCGGCTCCTGCAGCCCGCCCGGCAGCGCGCCGCGCTCGACCGATATGCGGGCGACACCGTCGTGGGGCTGCTCGACGACTATGTGGCGGCCTACACGCGGCTGCGGACGATCGATGCAGAGCTCGGTGAGCTCACGTCGCGGGCGCGTGACCGGGCGCAGGAGGCCGACCTGCTGCGGTTCGGCCTCGCGGAGGTGGAGAAGGTCGACCCGCAGCCAGGTGAGGACCTCACCTTGGGCGAGGAGGCCGAGCGGCTCGCCCACGCCGACGCGCTGCGCACCGGGGCGAGCGCGGCGCAGCTCGCCCTGGCCGGCGACGACGCCATGGCCGAGGGCAGCACTGATGCGCTGACCCTGCTCGCCGCGGCGCGGCGCAGCCTCGACCCGGTCCGCAGCCACGACCCCGAGCTGGCCAGACTCGGCGACCGCCTGGCCGAGTGCACCTATCTCGTCAGCGACGTTGCAGCCGACCTCGCGTCCTATGCGGCGGCCGTCGACACCGACCCGGCGCGTCTTGCGGCGGTGCAGGACCGGCGGGCGGAGATCGGCGGCCTGCTGCGCAAGTACGGCGACGACGTCGACGAGGTGCTGGCCTGGGCACGCGCGGCGGCCGACCGCGTGAGCGTGCTGGACAGCGACGACGAGCGCATCGACGAGCTGCAGCACGAGAGGCAGGAGACGGCAGCGCGTCTTGCCCGGCTCGCAGCCGAGCTGTCAGCCGCTCGTGGCGCCGCAGCCCGACAGTTCGCGGCAGCCGTGGGCGACGAGCTGACCGCGCTCGCGATGCCGCACGCCCGCATCGAGGTGACGGTACGCCAGACCGAGGCCGGCGACGGGCTCGAGGTCGATGGGCGACGCCTGGCCTTCGGGCCGACGGGCGTCGACGACGTCGAGATCCTGCTCGCCCCGCACCGCGGAGCGGCGCCGAGACCGATCAGCCGCGGCGCGTCCGGCGGCGAGCTCTCCCGCGTGATGCTCGCGATCGAGGTCGTGCTCGCCGGGAGCGACCCCGTACCCACCTTTGTCTTCGACGAGGTCGACGCGGGCGTCGGCGGCTCGGCCGCCGTCGAGGTCGGCCGTCGGCTGGCCCGGTTGGCGACCACATCCCAGGTGATTGTCGTCACGCACCTGCCGCAGGTGGCGGCGTTCGCCGACCGGCACCTGACCGTGGTCAAGAGCGATGACGGCCGCGTCACCGCCTCGGGTGTGGTCGGGCTCGACGAGGCGGGACGAATCCGTGAGCTTTCGCGCATGCTCGCAGGTCTGGAGGACTCGGCGACCGCGGCGGCGCACGCGGAGGAGCTGCTCGCGATGGCGGCCTCCGACCGCGTTCCTGGTGCGACCCGATGAGCGTCAGCAGGCGGTCGGCCGATCTTGCTCGCCGCATGGGCACCCCTCTCGCGTCTGGCAGGATTCCATCGATGCGCCTCTCCGCTCTCCGCCGACGCCGCACGCCGCAGTTACCGGGCGTCACGGGGGTCGTGCGCGTCGACCGGCGCACCAAGAACCTCACCAAGCGGCTACGTTCGGGCGAGATCGCGGTCATCGACCATCTCGACCTCGACCGGGTCAGCGCGGAGGCGCTCGTCGCGTGCCAGGCCGGCGCGGTGCTCAACGTGGCGGCATCGGTCAGCGGCCGCTACCCCAACCTCGGACCAGAGATCCTCATCGACGCCGGCATCCCGCTGGTGGACGGCGTCGGCAACGAGGTCCTCGGGCTCATCCATGAGGGTGAGGTGTTACGTGTCGATGGCAACGTCCTCTACCGCGACACCGTTGACACCTCCGTGCCGCTCGCCTCCGGCACGCTGCAGACGAAGCAGTCCGTCGCCGACCTCATGGAGGAGGCGCGAGCGGGTATGTCGGTGCAGTTGGAGGCGTTCGTCGGCAACACCATGGAGTACGTCCGACGCGAGAAGGACCTGCTGCTCGACCGGGTCGGCGTGCCCGACATTCGCACTCGCCTCGAGGGCCGGCACGCCCTCATCGTCGTCCGCGGCTACGACTACAAGGAAGACCTGGCAATGCTGCGGCCGTACATCCGGGAAAACCGTCCGGTGCTCATGGGCGTCGACGGCGGCGCCGACGCGCTGCTCGAGGCCGGCTACAAACCCGACCTGATCGTCGGCGACATGGACTCGGTGTCCGACGCCGCACTCAACAGTGGCGCCGAGATCGTCGTGCACGCCTACCGCGACGGCCGCGCACCCGGGCTCGAGCGGGTCGAGCGGTTGGGTCTGCCAGCGGCCGTGTTCGCGGCGTCCGGCACGAGCGAAGACATCGCGATGCTGCTGGCCGACGACAAGGGCGCCACGCAGATCGTCGCCGTCGGCACCCACTACACGCTGGTCGAGTTCCTCGACAAGGGCCGTGAAGGCATGGCCTCGACGTTCATCACCAGGCTTCGCGTCGGCGACAAGCTGATCGACCCGAAGGGCGTGTCCCGGCTCTATCGCAACCGCATCCCGTCGTACATGCTCCTGGTGCTCGTCATCGCCGGGCTTGCGGCGCTCACCACGGCCATCATGTCGACCCCCACCGGCCGCGCCTGGCTCGACGTCGTGGGCGCGTGGTGGGACCGCTTCGTGTTCTGGCTCCAGGGAATCGTGTGACGTGATCGACTTCCGATATCACCTCGTCTCCATCATTGCTGTCTTCTTCGCCCTGGCTGCCGGCATCGTTCTCGGCGCCGGGCCCTTCGACGAGGCGGCCGACCAGGCGCTGACGTCGCAGGTGTCCGACCTCCGTGATCGCAATCGCGAGCTGCAGGACGAGATCACCGAGCTGCAGCGCGGCAACGACTATCGCGAGGGGTTCATCGCCACCGTGGAGCCCGCCCTCACCACGGGCACGCTCACCAACAGGCGGGTCGTCGTCGTCGAGCTGCCGGGGGCCAGTTCCGCCGTTGTCTCGGCCCTGCGGGACAGCCTGGGCACGGCGGGGGCCACGGTCACCGGCACCGTCTCTATCAGCGACACCTGGACCGATCCTGACCAGGAGCAGGTCCTCGACGACCTGGCCGTCGAGCTGGTCAGCGAGGGAACGACCCTGCCGGAGGGCAGCGGCTATGACCGCGGCGCCGCGCTGCTCGCCGGTGCGCTCGTCGACCCGGCGTTCGCGACCGGCACCGATTCGTCCTCCGACCCGGCAACGCAGCCCACCGAGCCGACGGAGCCCGAGGGCCCGGACCGATCCCGCCGATGCCGCGGTCTTGGCCGCGCTCCAGGAGGCCGGCCTGCTGTCGGTGGACGGAGAGGTCGACGGTTCGGCCACGCTTGCCGTCGTCGTTGCCGGGCCGCCCGCCTCAGGCGATGACCGCAACGAGCGGGGCGAGCGGCTGGTCCCGATCGCCACGGCCCTCGACGCCGCGGGTCAGGGCTCCGTGGTCTCGGGCACCCCAGAGTCTGCAGCGGAAGGTGGCGTCGTCGCCCTCGTCCGGGCCAGCGGCGACGCGTCGGAGAACGTGTCGACGGTCGATGTGGCCGACCTCTCCGGTGGCCGGATCGCCACGGTCTTCGCGCTCGACGAGCAGCTGACAGGCGGCGCCGGGCATTACGGCGCCGTGGGCGCCACCGACGGTCCGCTGCCGCCCGACTTCGCCGACGACACCGCGGCCGCCGAGGAGTAGTCGGCGTGGCGGCTGGGGTGGTGTCGGCGGCCGTCGGCCTGAGCGTGGCCGCGGCGGCGACCTGGGGTGCGCGTCGGCTCCTGCAGAAGTGGCCGCCGGGCGGCCGCGGCCGCTGGGAGCGCACCAACCATGCCGGCGACAGCGTGTCGCTGCTCGAAGGGCCCGGCCTACGTCGTCGGTGCGACGGCCGGACTGCTCGCCACGCCCGGCCTTCCCGCGTCGACGCGAGCCGCAGCCGTCGTCGCGACACTCGGCGCCGGCGCGTTCGGCGCCTTCGACGACCTGGCCGGCACCACGGCCAGCAAAGGCCTGCGCGGCCACCTCGGTGCCCTGCGCTCCGGCCAGGTGACGAGCGGGCTCGTCAAGATCGTCGGCATCGGCGCGACCGGGCTTGCCGCGGCGTGGCTCGTCTCCGACAACGTCGCCGATGCGCTGCTCGGCGGCGCGCTCATCGCCGGCACGGCCAACCTCGTCAACCTCTTCGACCTGCGGCCGGGTCGGGCACTCAAGGTCGGCCTGCTCGCCACCCCGGTGTTGCTGGCCCGCGACGGTGCTGTCATCGCGGCACCGCTCGGCGCAGCCGCCGCCAGCCTGCCGGAGGACCTCGGGGAGCGGGGCATGCTCGGCGACACGGGTGCCAACGCGCTCGGTGCCGGCGTCGGGCTCGCGCTGGTGGCAACGACCGGCACCATCGGGACCGCCGCGTGGCTCGCCGCCGTCGTGGCGCTCACCCTCGCCAGCGAGAAGGTCAGCTTCAGCAGGGTCATCGACCGCACCACCCCGCTGCGCTGGGTCGACCAGCTCGGCCGCGCCCGCGCCCAGCGCTCGCCTGACCGCGACACCTCGTGAGCACCGCCCGGCGGGTCGGGGTCGGGCTGGCGGGCGCTGCCGCACTGGTCGCGGCCGTGACCATGGTCGCCAGGCTGGTGGGCTTCGGCCGCCAGCTCGTCTTCCAGGGGACTGTCGGGCAGACGCTGCTCGGTGATGTCTACGTCAGCGCCAACTACGTGCCCGCGATCCTGTTCGAGATCGTCGCCGGCGGAGCCCTTGCGGGCGTCGTCATCCCGCTGGTCGTCGGGTCCGTGCACGGCGGGGACGAGCAGAGGTTGCGGCAGACAACCGCCGCGCTGCTCGGCTGGGTCGTCGTCGTGCTGGTGCCGCTCGCGGTGGTCGCCGGGCTGCTGGCCGGCCCGATCAGCGGCTACCTCCTGTCCGGCGCCGGTTCCGAAGCGGAAGCGATGGCCGCGCGGATGCTCCAGGTGTTTGTGTGGCAGATCCCCTTGTACGGCGTCGCGGCGGTCACTGCCGGCATCCTGCAGGCCCACCGGCGCTTCCTGGCCGCCGCGGCCGCGCCCATCCTGTCGAGCGTCGTCGTCGCGACGGCGTACCTCGTCTTCGCGGCCCAGTTCGAGGGCGACCGCAACGACCTGTCGACGGTGCAGCGCTCCGACGAGCTCATTCTCGCCGTGGGCACGCTGCTCGGTGCGGTAGCGCTCGCGCTGACCACGCTGGTGCCCCTGATCGCGAGTGGGCTGCGCGTCATGCCACGGCTGCGGTTCCCCGGCGGGCAGGGCCGCCGCGCGGCGCGGCTCGCCGGGGCGGGGGTCGCGATGGTTCTCGCCCAGCAGGTCGCCCTGCTGCTACTCATCCCGATGATCAACGCGGAGGGCGGCGACGGGCGGCTCGTGACCTTCCAGAACTCCTGGATGGTCTACCTGCTTCCGTTCGCCGTGCTCGCCGTCCCCATCGCCACCAGCACCTACCCGGCGCTGGCCGGGCACGCCGACCGCGGCGACCGCGCGGCCTACGCGGCTACCACCGCGGCGTCGTCGCGCGCGGTGCTGCTGGCCGCGGCGCTCGGAGCGGCTTTGCTGGCCGCGACTGCGTGGCCGGTGGCCCGCTTCTTCGGCATCGTCGGCGACCACGGCTCGGTGCCCGACGCCGAGATGGCACGCACCCTGGTGGCCTTCGCGCCCGGGCTGCTCGGGTTTGCACTCGTCTACCACCTCAACCGGGCACTCCTCTCCATCGGACGGGCCCGCGCGGTTGCCGCCGGCACTGCCGCGGGCTGGGCGGTCGCCGTCGTGCTGGCCTACTTCGGGACTCGTGCTGCCGAACCCGGCTGGGTCGTCGCCACCGTGGGCGCGGCGCACAGCGTCGGCATGTTGCTCGCGGCCGGCCTGCTCCTGCTGGCGCTCCGACGCGCCGAGGGCCCCAGCGCATTGGGCCGCGTCGTGCCCATCGCTGCGCTGGGCGGGGTCGCGGCCCTAGCCGGTGCGGTGGCAGGCTCGATGGTGGCCGCGGCATTCGACGAAGGCGGCGCTGCCCGCACAATCCTGATCGGCCTCGTCGCCGCCGCGGCCGCCGCAGCCGTCACCGGCGGAGTGTTGGCTGCGGTCGCCCGGCAGGATGTAGCCGTGATCTGGCGGCGGGGGAGGCACCGGTGAAGGTCGCGCTCGTCCTCGGCACCAGCACCGGCGGCGTCGGCCAGCACGCCCGGTCGCTCGTCGACCGGCTGCCAGCACTGGGCATCGACGTCGACGTACACGGGCCGTCCGACACCGACGCGCTCTTCGGCTTCTCCGCACGGGGCGCCGGGTTCCTGCCGGTGGAGATCGCGGCCGCACCGCGCCCGGTGTCCGATTCCCGCGCGATCCGGCGGCTGCGCCAGCAGCTCACCGGCTACGACGTCGTCCACGCGCACGGGCTGCGCGCCGCGGCGTTCGCCGGGCTGGCACTCGGCAAGCGCCGCGCGGGACGGACGCCGCTCGTCACCACCTGGCACAACGCCGTTCTTGGCACCGGCGCCCGACGCCGCATCCTCGAGCGGCTCGAACGCGTCGCCGCGGTGCGGGCCGACATCACCCTCGGGGCGTCGACCGACCTCGTCGAGCGAGCCCGCTCGCTGGGCGCCATCGACGCCCGGCTCGGGCCGGTCGCCGCGCCGCCGCTCCCGCCTCCGCAGCGCGATCCGGCCGAGCTGCGGGCGGAGCTCGACATACCGGCAGAGCAGCCGCTCGTGCTTGCCGTCGGACGGCTGGCGCCGCAGAAGTCGTACGACATCCTGCTCCGCGCAGCGGCGACCTGGCGCGACCGCCAACCACAGCCGGTCGTGCTCGTCGCCGGTGACGGACCGCTGCTCGACCAGCTGTCCGCAGAGGCTGACGCCGGCGGTCTCCCCGTACGCTTTCTCGGCCGTCGGGCCGACGTGCCCGACCTGATGGCTGCCGCCGACGTGGTCGTGCTCACCAGCGCATGGGAGGCCCGCGCCCTGGTCGCGCAGGAAGCCCTCCGTGCGGGCGCACCGCTGGTGGCCACCGCTGTCGGCGGCGTGCCGGAGCTCGTGGACGACGCCGCGATCCTGGTGCCGGCCGGTGACGCCGATGCCGTGGCCGCGGGTGTCGCCCAACTGCTGGACGACCCGGCGCTGCGCACCTCGTACGCGGACAAGGGGCGCGAACGGGCCATCTCCTGGCCCGACGAAGATGACACGGCACGTGCGGTGGCCGCGGTGTACCGGGAGTTGACCGCTCTGGCCTGATAGCCTGGAGTCCCGTGGATGTGACGGCGTTTCGCCGCCCAACTCACTCGGAGCCGACCCACGGGAGCCTCGTTGGCCGCGTCGCAGCGCACCAAGCATCTGTTCGTCACCGGGGGCGTCGCGTCCTCGCTCGGCAAGGGGCTGACCGCTTCGAGCCTTGGAAACCTGCTCACGGCCCGCGGCCTGCGCGTCACGATGCAGAAGCTCGACCCCTACCTCAACGTTGACCCCGGCACCATGAACCCGTTCCAGCATGGCGAGGTGTTCGTCACCGATGACGGCGCCGAGACCGACCTGGACATCGGGCACTACGAGCGGTTCCTCGACCGCGAGCTGACCCGGCTCGCCAACGTCACGACCGGTCAGGTCTACTCCAGCGTCATCGCCAAAGAGCGGCGCGGCGAATACCTCGGCGACACCGTGCAGGTCATCCCGCACATCACCAACGAGATCAAGGACCGCATGCTCGCCATGGGCGGCGCCGACATCGACGTGGTCATCCACGAGATCGGCGGCACGGTCGGTGACATCGAGTCGCTGCCGTTCCTGGAGGCGGCACGTCAGGTGCGGCATGAGATCGGTCGCGACAACTGCTTCTTCCTGCACGTGTCGCTGGTGCCCTACCTGGCGCCGTCGGGTGAGCTCAAGACCAAGCCGACGCAGCACTCGGTCGCCGCGTTGCGCCAGGTCGGCATCCAGCCCGACGCGGTGGTCTGCCGCTCCGACCGCGACATCCCGCCTGGCGTCAAGCGCAAGATCTCGCTGATGTGCGACGTCGACGAGGAGGCTGTGGTGGCGGCGCCGGATGCGCCGAGCATCTACGACATCCCCAAGGTGCTGCATGGTGAGGGCCTCGATGCCTACGTCGTGCGCCGGCTCAACCTGTCCTTCCGTGACGTCGACTGGACCGCCTGGGACGAGCTGCTGCGCCGCGTGCACGACCCGAAGTTCGAGGTCACCGTCGCTCTCGTCGGCAAGTACATCGACCTGCCCGACGCCTACCTGTCGGTGACCGAGGCGCTGCGCGCAGGGGGATTCGCCAACGACGCCAAGGTGCACATCCGCTGGGTCGCGTCCGACCTTTGCACCACGCAGGAGGGCGCGGCCAAGCACCTGCACGACGTCGACGCGGTGTGCGTGCCGGGCGGCTTCGGAGTGCGCGGCATCGAGGGCAAGGTGGGCGCGACGCACTACGCGCGCGAGCACGGCATCCCGCTGCTCGGCCTCTGCCTCGGGCTGCAGTGCCTCGTCATCGAGTACGCGCGGGACGCTGTCGGCATCCCTGGTGCGAGCTCGACCGAGTTCGACCCCGACACGACGGCGCCGGTCATCGCCACGATGGAGGAGCAGAAGCACATCGTGTCCGGCGAGGGCGACATGGGCGGCACCATGCGGCTTGGTCTGTATCCCGCGGAGCTCAAGGAGGGGTCGCTCGTGCGTGAGCTGTACGGCGCCGCGCGCGTGGAAGAGCGGCACCGGCACCGTTATGAAGTCAACAACGGGTATCGCGACGACCTGGAGAAGGCCGGACTCGTGGTGAGCGGAGAGTCACCCGACGGCAACCTCGTCGAGTACGTCGAGCTGCCCCGCAGCACACACCCGTTCTTCGTCGCCACCCAGGCGCACCCCGAGCTGCGCTCGCGACCCACGCGCCCGCACCCGCTGTTCGTCGGGCTGATCCGTGCCGCGGTCGCACGGCAGCAGGAGACGCTGCTGCCGGTCGACGTGCCCAGCGCGCACGCCGAGCCGGCGGGCGCCGGCGCGTGAGCGCAGATGCTGGCTCGCTGCCGGTGATCGACGTCCCGGAGCGCTGGCCGGTCAGTTCCGTGCGCCACGTCCTCGACACCAGCCGCGTCATCGAGGTGCACGAGGAGCACGTCGAGCCGCCCAACGGCGGGCCGGCGTTCGACCGTGACGTCGTCGTGCACCCCGGCGCGGTGGGGATCATCGCCCTCGACGCAGATGAGCGGGTGCTTGTCGTCCATCAGTACCGGCACCCGGTCGGCCATCGACTGGTCGAGCTGCCCGCCGGTCTGCTCGATGTCGCCGGCGAGCCCTACCTCGACGCCGCGCGACGCGAGCTGTACGAGGAGGCGCACGTCCGCGCCGACCAGTGGTCCGTACTCGTCGACTTGTTCACGTCGCCGGGCATGACCAACGAGTCTGTGCGCATCTTCCTTGCGCAGGGCCTCTCTGAGGTGCCCGAGGACGAGCGGCATGTAGGCGAGTATCGAGGAGGCCGACATGCCGGTCTCGCGCGTCCCGCTCGCTGACCTGGTTCGCGGCGTGCTGCGCGGCGACCTGCACAACCCGATCCTCGTGTCGGGCGCGCTTGCGGCGTGGACGGTCAAGCACGGCGAGGGCTTCGGGTCGTTGCGGCCCGGCGACGCGCCGTGGCCGGCGCGGGAGGCGTTGCCGCCGCGGCGGTGACATTCTGACAACTCGCAGCCTTTCCTCGACGCGGAGGAGCCCACGGTGACTGGCCCGACCAAGATCGTGCTCGACGAGTCCGAGATGCCGACGCAGTGGTACAACATCGTGCCGGACCTGCCGGCGCCGCCACCGCCGGTGCTGCACCCGGGGACCAAGGAGCCGGTGGGGCCGGACGATCTGGCTCCGCTTTTCCCGATGGACCTGATCCTGCAAGAGGTCAGCCAGGACCGGTTCGTCGACATCCCCGGCGAGGTGCTGGACGTCTACCGGCTTTGGCGGCCGAGCCCGCTGTATCGGGCGTACCGGTTGGAGAAGGCGCTGGGCACGCCGGCGCGGATCTACTACAAGTACGAGGGCGTGTCGCCGGCGGGATCGCACAAGCCCAACACCGCGGTGCCGCAGGCGTTCTACAACGCCAAGGCAGGCATCCGCCGGCTGACGACAGAGACCGGTGCCGGCCAGTGGGGGACCGCGTTGGCGTTTGCGTGTGCGCAGTTCGGGCTGGACTGCGAGGTGTGGCAGGTGCGCGCGTCGTACGACCAGAAGCCGTACCGCCGCATGATGATCGAGACGTTCGGCGCGACGATCCACCCGAGTCCCTCGGATTTGACCGCCGCCGGACGCGCGATCCTTGCCGAGCACCCCGATTCGACGGGCTCGCTGGGCATCGCGATCAGCGAGGCGGTCGAGGTGGCCGCGCAGAACCCGGACACCAACTATGCGCTGGGCAGCGTGCTCAACCACGTACTGATGCATCAGACGGTCATCGGTGAGGAGGCGCTGCTGCAGCTGGCGCGCGTCGACGAGCAGCCGGACCTGATCGTCGGGTGCACCGGCGGTGGATCGAACTTCGCTGGGCTGGCGTTCCCGTTCCTGCGGGAGAAGCTGGCCGGGGCGATGTCGCCGACGATCCGCGCGGTGGAGCCCGCGGCGTGCCCGTCGTTGACGAAGGGCGTCTATGCATACGACTTCGGTGACACCGCAGGCATGACGCCGCTGCTGAAGATGCACACCCTCGGGCACGACTTCGTCCCCGACCCGATCCACGCCGGCGGCCTGCGCTATCACGGGATGAGCCCGCTGATCTCTCATCTCGTGGAGGGTGGGCTCATGGAGGCGGTCGCCAAGACGCAGAAGGAGTGCTTCGCGGCGGGCGTGCAGTTCGCTCGTACGGAGGGGATCGTGCCGGCTCCCGAACCAACGCATGCGCTCGCTGCCACGATCGAGGAGGCGTTGCGCTGCAAGGAGTCGGGCGAGGAGAAGGTCATCCTGACCGCGTTGTGCGGGCACGGCTTGCTCGACCTGGCCGCCTACGACGCCTACCTGTCCGGTGCCATGGTCGACCACGAACTGGATGACGCGGCGGTTGCGGCGGCTGTGGAGCGACTGCCGGTGCTGACGGGCTGAGCCGCGCGCTGGACGGCTGAGCGACTGGTCAGCGCCAGAACTGTTCGAAGATGCGGTTCAGTGGTTCAGGGTGGAACGCCTCGGCATCCCAGTCCTCGTCGCCCAGCCACTCCACGATGTGTTCATAGTCCTCGTGGTCGGGATCCGCGAGCACTTCCAGCATCGCTGCGTACCCTCCAGGGCCACCGGAATCCTCGGGTGGGCACTTCCGCTCGCCGCCGATGCACCTGGGGTAGGTGCCGCCGTCTGAGGTCAAGATCTGCTCGACTGTCACCTGGTGCAGCCAGTCGTCCCCGAGGTCGTACCGATAGGCAAACTGCGACCCGGCCGTGGCCGCGAAGCTGTAGAGCCTGACCTTGGACTCGGGCCGGACCTGCTCCTCGCCGAAGCCACCTGGGTCGGGCGGACCGAACACCTGGCCATCCTGCTCGAACTGGTGGAGATGACTGTTGTCCCAACCCATCGAGGCCTGGATGACGCGGTGCAGCTCGCTGAGCCGATACGCGCTGGGCACGAGGACCCGCCGCCAGATGGGCGGGTTGGTGTCTTCCAGCGTGATCTTGAGTTGGTAGACCCGAAACGGTGGCATCGATCAGACCTCGTACACCTTTAGCACCTCGTGCCATTGTGATTGATGACCTTGACGGCGATCTTGCCACTCTCCGGCTTCGGGACCGGTCGTGGTGGAGTCGAGCGTCGTCCACCCGGCCTCGTCGTTGTCGGCCTTGAGTCTGTGGTTCGGCTGTTTGGGCTGGTGAGACGTGTCGGCCGCTGCTGCCACTGTGTCGCCACGGGGATGACCAGGGGGCTGTGGGCCGATAGGCGGTCTGAACGGGGCTGAAAGCGACCGAGAAATCGGTGTGGACGGCCGCCACTCGTGCCTGTGACCTGCTATTCTGGACGTATGTTCGAAGACCTGATGGGTGCCGACCTGGCCGCCGCGATCGCCGCGGTCACCGACCCGGGCGGCCTGCCCACCCCGGACGCGCTGGACATGCTGGTCGCCGCCGAGAAGCTGATCGGCTGGGCCCACGCGGTGCAGGCCCGGGCCACCCTCGCGGTCCTCGACCCCTACCGGGCGCCGCCGCCCGGCTTCGACCCTGTCGTGGAGATCGGCGCCGCGCTGGGCGCCACGATCCGCACCGGGAACGCCAAGGGCACCTTCGCCTACGGGCTGTCCCGCCTCCCACACGCGCAGGAGTTGCTGCTGGCCGGCCGGATCAGCCTGACCCGGGTGCGCAAGCTGATCACCGAAACCCAGTCCTGTGACGACGCGGTCGCCGGCGAGGTCGACGCCCGGCTGTCCCCGCACGCGCACCGGTGGAGCGTCGCCGAACTCGGCCGCCGGGTAGCCCGGCTGATCGGCGAGCTCGACCCCGACGGCGTCCGGCGACGCCACGAACGCCAGAAGACCGAACGGTGCGTGGAGTGGGAGCCGTGCGGCGACGGGATGGGCTGGATGAACCTGTACGGGCCGGCCGAGGACCTGGCCGCCGCCTACACCGCGATCAACGACCAGGCCCTCGCGAAGCGACGAGCCGGCGACGAGTCGCCGATGGGGGTGTTGCGGTTCGACGCGGCGATCGGCCTGCTCACCGGCCGCGACACCGCGCAGCAGCCGGCCGGCCGGCCGGTGGTCCGGCTCACCGTGCCGGCCCAGACCCTGCTCGGCCTCTCGGATACCCCCGGCCACCTCGACGGTGCCGGCCCGGTGCCCGCCCACGTCGCCCGCCGCCTCGCCGCGCAGGCCGAGGTGTGGGAACGGATCCTCACCGACCCGGCCACCGGCGCACCCTGCAGCCATGACCGCCGCCGCTACCGGCCCACCGAGGCGATGCGCCAACGCGTCCTCGACCGCGACCGGCACTGCCGCGCGCCCGGCTGTGATGCGCCGGTATGGCGCTGCGACACCGACCACGATGTGCCTTGGCCCGCCGGGTTCACCTGTGAGTGCAACCTGACCACGTTCTGCCGCCGGCACCACAACGCGAAGACCCACGCAGGGTGGACCACCAAGCTCGCCCCGGACGGCACCCTCACCATGACCAGCCCACTCGGCAGGGTCTACACCACCAAGGTCGAGCCACTCCCGCACCAGCCCGACTGGCCCGACCAACACGGCCCACCCGACATGTCAGACGACGAGACCTGGCAGGCCGAGCACCTCCTGCACCTGATCGCCGACCCCTACCACCTCGACAACGCCGCCTGAGCGTGTGAGCCCGCTCCGCCTGCCTGTCGTCAAGACCCCATCGCCCAGCGCCGAAGACCGGAGCAACGGGAGGGGGTGCGTTGGGCGCAGGTGAAGGTGCGAGCGAGCAGGCACGGCTGGCTGCAGACCGGGCGTCTGTCCTCGAGCGTCAGCTCGAGCAGGCACGGCGCAGGCAGCGTGCGTGGGAAGCCGGTGCGGAGGGCGAGCGTCGGGTCGCTGAGACGCTTCGCGCGCTCGAGGGGCACGGCTGGCGGCTTCTTCATGACGTTCGCTGGCCGGGTCGACCGCGAGCCAACCTTGATCACGTCTTGGTCGGCCCCGGCGGCGTGATCGTTCTCGATACGAAGAACTGGTCAGGCCGCGTCGAAGTGAGCCGCGGGCGACTGCGGCAGAACGGTTACGCCCGCGACCGCGCGGTTGAGGCCGTCCTTGAATCGACAGCCGCGGTAGCCGCATTGCTTGCGCCGCAACATCGTCGGCTCGTCGTCGGCATGATCTGCACGGTCGCCCAGCCCGATCTGGCCGGCACATCCGCCAATGGAGTCGCCGTCGTCGGCATCGAGAAGTTGGTCCCCCAGATTCTGGCGCTGCGGCACGAGCTCGATCCCGCTGCCGTTGAGGGCGTCCACGACGACCTCGCGCGCCTGCTGGGTGACACGCATGGCCCGGATCGACAGCGCAACGGGGAGCGGCAACGCGCGCACGGACGGCGGAAGGAGCGGATAGCTCGCCCGCGTCGCGGAGCTGCATCGACGCAGCGTCGCCGGTCCGCAATGGGACTTGGCGAACTCGTTGTGAAGCTCGTAATCCTGGGGCTAGTCGTGCTCTTTGCCAAGGCCGCAATTACCACCATCAGCGAGACAACGGACGATTCGCCGAGGACCCTGCCTGCACAATCGACGCAGAGCCGGCTCCACTCATGACGCTGAGCCGATGGGCTGGTCGGGCAGCAACGTTCGCCGCGGGCTGCGCGGCCGCTGGCCTCGTATGGATGGGGACCAGCGGAGCCACAGATGACAAGCCGGAGGCGACTCCCGTTGCGCAGGCCGACACATGGGTGGTCACCGACATCGTTGACGGCGACACGATCAACGTGATGAGGGACGGCGTCAGCGAGGAAGTTCGGCTAGTGTCGAGTCTGGCATCGACACTCCAGAGCGGGGCGACTGCGGCTACGCGGATGCATCCGACTACCTCGAGTCGCTGATCGCGGGGAAGTCCGTCGCGCTGGTCGCGGGATCACGGGACGACCGCGACAAGTACAACCGGTTGATCCGCTACGTCGATATCGATGGCCTCGATGCGGGACTTGAACAGATCGAGGCAGGATTCGCCATCGCTCGCTACGACTCTCGCGACGGCTACGGGGACCACGAGCGCGAGGCCCATTACGTCAGCGCCGACGCTACGTCGCCTGACTTCGCTTGTGGCGACTCGGAGCCACCGGCACCGCCGTCACCGCAGCCCGAGCCGACCGCTGAGCCACCGGCTCAGCCGGAAGGCGGTGCCTGCCACCCGAACTACGCCGGTGTCTGCCTGCCGATCGTGGCCGACCTGAACTGCTCGGCCGTTCCAGATCCCGTCATTGTGATCGGCCCTGATTCGTACCGGCTGGACCGCGACAACGATGGCGTGGGATGTGAAAGCAGCTAGGCCGTGATGTCCTTGCCGCTGAACCACGCCCAGGCAGCTGTGAGGAAAACGACGGCGTAGACACCGGTCGTGAGCAGCCCCTGCATCAGGTCATCGGTGGGCACGGGGTTACGCAACAGGTCGCCGAAAGCCAGCCACCAGTGCGTAAACAACCACGGGTGAAGCCAATCGAGCTGGGGGATCGCGTCGAGGATCTGGCTGAGGATCGCCAGCACGGTTGTCGTCGCCATGGCTGCCATCGGAACCTCGGTCACCACCGAGAAGAACAGCCCGATCGCACCGAGCCCGGCAAGCATGGCGATGAGATAGCCCATCACCAGCGCTGCCCGGCCCAGCGCGTCACCGAAGCCGATGGTGTCACCGGACAAGAGCACCACGTCGCCGTAGCCGAAGAGCACGCCACCCAGCGCCAAGCCCGTGAGGGTGACGACGAGAACCGCAGCAGCCGCGTACGCCACGATGCTGAGGTACTTCACCGCAAGCAGGCGGGCACGCGCCACCGGCACCGTCAGCAGATAACGCAACGTGCCGCTGTTGGCCTCGCCGGCCACGCTGTCGCCCGACACCACTGACACTGACAGCGGCAGGAAAAGTGGCAATGCCGCAGTCAGAGCGGCAAAGCTCAGGAACAGCCCGTTACGCGCGATGTCCGTGATGAATGCGGGCCCGGGATCGCCCCCCTCCTCGCGCGGCGGTTCGGCTCCCCAGTACACCGCCAGCCCGAGAATCGTCGTCGCGCCCACGAGCACCGCCAGCAGCGCCAGGTTGCGCTTCCGGCGGAACACGAGGCCCAGCTCGGACCGCCACAGCGTCGCCCGCCCGCTCGGTGTGTCCGTCGGCTCGGTCACAACGACATGCTCGACCACATCCGCCCGCTCGACCGACACGAGCTCGTCACTCCTCGACATCGAAGCCCTCCCCAGTGAGCTTGACGAACAGCTCCTCCAGGTCCGGCCGCTCGACGACGAGCTGCCGTACGGGGACCTGTCTTCGGTCGAGCACCAGAGCCTCGGTTATGTCCTCCGACGGCCGGCCGTCCAGCGCCGCCGTGACCTCGTGCTCATGAATGCGCACCTCGGTCAAGCCGAGCCGCTCCAGGACTTCGGCCGCGATGTGCGGCACGGGTGTATCGACTCGTACGCGCGTCGCAGCCGAGGCCCGCAGCTCATCGAGCGACCCCTCAGCGACCAGCCGCCCGGTACGCAGCATCGCCACGTGCGTGCAGATCTGCTCGACCTCGCTCAGCAGGTGCGACGACACGAACACCGTTGTGCCCGCGGTTGCCACGTCGCGGATTAGCGCCCGCACCTCACGCGTGCCTTGCGGGTCGAGGCCGTTGGTCGGCTCGTCGAGCACCAGAAGGTCCCGTGGCCGCAGCAGCGCCGCGGCGAGGCCCAGCCGCTGGCGCATGCCCATCGAGTACTTGCGGTAGGGCTTGCGCGCTGCCGCCTGCAGCCCGACCCGGTGGAGCGCGTCATCGATGCGGTACCGCACCGTCCGCGGGCTGGTGGTCGCGTCGGCCGCGTCGAGGCGGAAGAGGTTGGCCCAGCCCGAGAGGTACGGGTGGAACGCCGGGCCCTCGATCAGCGCACCTACGCGGGGTAGCACTGTCGCCGCACCGTTCGGCATCCGCGCACCGAGGATGTCGTGCTCGCCGCGCGTCGGGTTGACCAACCCGAGCAGCATGCGGATGGTCGTCGTCTTACCCGACCCGTTGGGCCCGAGGAACCCGTAGACGGATCCCTCGGGCACCGACAGGTCCAGCGCGTCGACGGCGACCTGGCCGCCGCGGAACTGCTTGGTCAGCCCGCGCGTCTCGATGGCCATTGCCGTCATGGCGTCGTGGTCCCCTCACTCGCGACCTGCTCGAGCCGCTCGACGGTGACGAACCCGGCGAGCACCCGTCCGTCGTCGAGCAGCAGGATCGAGCCGAGATCGGTCTCGAACGCCCGGCCGGAGCCGTACGGTCCGGTCACAGTCTCGAGCTGGCTCAGCACGGTCGAGATCGCGGAGACCCCAGACGTTTCAGATCCGCCGAGCAGCGCATCGACGTCGACACCGGATGCGACAAACACCTGGCTCCAGCCGTCGCCGACCACCGTCGGCGGCTGCACGTCGGCGGGGCGAGACGCGGGCGGGTTGTCGATCCCCTCGAGGTCTTCGGCCTCGGACACCGTTGCGCCATCCGGCGGAGTGAAGCTGAACACCGACTCCGACGGCGCCTCGAAGCTCACCGACGTGAAGCCCGACTCCAGCGACGGCGACGACTCGCCCTCGGCATAGATGCGCACCCGCAGCGGCAGCCAGTTCTCCGCGTCGATGGCCAGGCGGATCTGCCCGATCAGCGTCTCGTCGTCGCGCGGCTCGAGGACGAGCTCGTACGCGCTGCGGCCGGCCACCTTGGCCGTGCCGTCGACGCTCACCGCGGTCGAAGGGTCGACCGCGTCGAGGGCCTGCTCGGCAGCGTCCGGCGGTGTGACCGGTGCCTGCATGACGTCGGGCGAATGCTCCGGCAGGGTGAGGTGGACGGCGTTGTTGTTGGAGCTCGTCCAGTACCAGACGTCGTCTCCATTTCGTACGACATCGGTCTCGGAGAGCGTGCCCATCAGCGAGACCCGTTGCAGGTCGTCGCCGCCATACCAGAGGCGGGCGCTCGTCGTGCCGCCCACGAGCGCGAGCAGCGACGGCGACCCGGTGCCCGTCTGCGGCACCTCTGGCAGGCCGAGGTCTGCGGTATGGGTGAACGTGCCGGACATGGGTACGGGCTCGGCGGCGGCGAGGCTGTCGAGCAGCTCCTCGGCCGTACGTTCCGGTAGGTCCGGGTCGTCGGCCAGCACCGGCAAGGCGAATGCGCCGACGGCGACGACGCCAAGCACGGAGATGGGCGCGGCCCACCGCCAGCGGCGGGGGAGCGAGGGTGCCATGGTCAGATCCTTCCTGGCGGCGGCCCTCCCGAGTGGGCCGCCTCTGCCCATCAGACTGCCCACCGGCACCTGTGAGGACGCTGAGAGCGCGTGTGGAGCCCCCTGATCATGAAGAATCGCCCGTGTCCGGGGACGGGGGATCATTCATGATCACGGGAGTGGCGCAGGAAGTCCTGCTCGACGGTGTTGTCGGTACCGGCGATCGCTGCGTTGTAGGCCTCCGCCGCCTCGGCATCGCGGCCGAGCCGGCGCAGTAGGTCGGCGCGAATGGCGTGGAACAGGTAGACGCTGTCGAGGTCGAGCTCGTCCAGGATGGGCAGCGCTGCTTGCGGCCCTTCCACCTCGGCAACCGCGACCGCTCGGTTGAGCGCGACCACCGGGCTCGGTGTGATCGCGAGCAGCTGGTCATAGAGCTGCAGGATCTGCGACCAGTCCGTGTCCGACGAGCTCGGCGAGTCGCTGTGCACGGCTTGGATCGCGGCCTGGATCTGGTACGGCCCCGGCTGGTTGCGTCGCAAACAGGCACGCATGATGGCCTGGCCCTCGGCGACCAGATCGCGGTCCCAGCGCAGACGGTCCTGCTCCGAGAGCCGCAACAGGTCACCGTCGGGGCTGGTGCGCGTCGCTCGGCGGGACTCGATAAGCAGCATGAGCGCGAGCAGCCCCATCGACCTCCGGTTCATCGGGCATCAGCTCCGCGAGCAGCCGGCCGAGCCGGATCGCCTCCGCACACAGATCGTCGCGCACGAGGACGTCGCCAGTGGAGGCCGCGTACCCCTCGTTGAAGATGAGGTAGACGACCGCAAGCACGGACCGCAGCCGGTCGGGCAGGTCGGCGTCACCCGGCACCCGGTACGGAATCCGCGCGTCTCGGATCTTGCCCTTCGCCCGTGACAGCCGCTGTGCCATGGTCGGCTCGGCGACGAGGAAGGCTCGGGCGATTTCTGCCGTCGTCAGGCCACCAAGCAGCTTCAGCGTCAGCGCGACTTGCGCTTCCCTGGACAAGGCAGGGTGGCAGCACGTGAAGATGAGCCGGAGCCTGTCATCGCGCACCGGGCCCTCCTCAGTTGGTTCCCCCGCGGCGTGGAGCAGCGCGGCTTGCGCGTGCCTGTCCTGCCGCGAGGCCTCTCGCCGGAGCCGGTCGATCGCCTTGTTGCGGGCCGTCGTGATGATCCAGCCCTGCGGGCTCGGGGGCAGTCCGGTCTCGGGCCACCGCTGGACGGCAGCGGCGAACGCGTCCTGGACCGCATCCTCGGCGATGTCCATGTCGCCGAAGACGCGGACCAGGACGGCGACCGCGCGGCCGTACTCGTCGGCGTACACCCGCGCGATCTGCGCAGCAGCTAGCTCTGGAACGGTCGAACCTCGATCGGGAGAGTCGTGATCTGTGCCATCCGGCCGGCCCACCCGAGTGCAGCGTCAAGGTCGGGCGCCTCGACGATGGTGAACCCGCCCAGGTGCTCCTTGCCCTCGGCGAAAGGCCCATCAGTCATGAGCAGATCGCCGTCCTTTGCCCGTACGACCGTCGCCGTCGAGGGCGGGTGCAGGCCTCCGGCGAAGACCCAGCCACCAGCCGCCTTGATCTCCTCGTTGAGGGTCTCGAGCTCAAGCATCACTGTGTCGAGGATGTCGGCCGGGGGAGCGGGTCCGTCGGGCTGGTACACGCTCAGCAGGTACTGCGCCATGGTCATGTCCTCCTGTCACCGCCTCATGGCAGCGTAGGTCGCGATCAGCACGCCGGTGCTGGTGGTCACCCCCTACACGAACGCGAGTTGCCGGATTCGACAGCGGGCACCTCTCAGCGCATTCACAGGACCGAGCAGGCAGGCTTGACCGCATGCGGGTGCTGGTGGTCGAGGACGAAGTCAGGCTGGCCGACGCGCTGCGCCGCGGGCTGGCCGCCGACGGGTTCGCCGTCGACGTGGCCCACGACGGCGAGGACGGGCTGGCCAAGGCGCGCGCTGGCACCTATGACGCAGTCATCCTCGACGTGATGCTGCCCAAGCTGTCGGGCTACCGGGTCTGCCAGACGCTGCGCGCGGAGGACAACTGGGTGCCCGTGCTGATGCTCTCGGCCAAGGACGGCGAGTACGACCAGGCCGACGGGCTCGACATCGGCGCCGACGACTACCTCACCAAGCCGTTCTCGTACGTCGTCCTGCTCGCCCGCCTCCGCGCGCTCGTGCGCCGCGGTGCGCCGTCGCGCCCGGCTGTGCTCGCCGCCGGCGACCTGTCCCTCGACCCGGCCAGCCGGCACGTCGAGCGGGCGGGGGAGCAGATCCAGCTGACGGCCAGGGAGTTCGCGCTGCTCGAATACCTGATGCGCCGCGCCGACGAGGTCGTACCGAAGATAGAGATCATCGAGCACGTCTGGGACGAGTTCTACGAGGGCGACGCCAACGTCGTCGAGGTCTACGTCGGCTATCTCCGGCGCAAGATCGACGCGCCGTTCGGCCGGCAGTCGCTTCAGACGGTGCGCGGGGTCGGCTACCGGCTGACCGCCCATGGCTAGCAAGCCGTCGACCTGGTGGGCCCGGCTGAGCCTGCGGGCACGGCTCACGATCATGTCGACGGTCCTGCTGGCCGCGGCGCTGGTGGCCGGCGCGTTCCTCATCCTCACCGCACTCGACCGCGGCCTCACGGGCAGCCTGGACGACGTGGCCCGGCAGCGCGGCCAGGACGTCGCGCGGCTCATCGAGACCGGCACCCTGCCCGATCCGGTCCCAGTCAGCGGTGGCACCGCGGGCATCCAGGTCGTCGACTCCCAGCAGCGGGTCCGGGCCGCCTCGCCGGGCGGCGACCACCTCGTACCCATCCTCGAGCCCGCCGACGTCGAGCGCGCGCGGTCCGGGGATGCGGTGCTGCTCGACGGCGCACGACTGGGCATCGACGACTCGCTGCGCGTCGTGGGCGTCCCCGGGGGGACTCCCGAGGACCCGTTGACGGTGCTGGTCGCGTCGTCGCTCCTGGAGGCCGATCGGACCGTACGGTTCGTCAGCCTCCTGTTGCTCATTGCGACACCGCTGCTGCTCGCCACCATGGCCGCGCTGTCCTGGGTTGTCATCGGTGCGGCGCTGCGCCCGGTCGAGGCGTTGTCGCGAGGTGCGGAGGCGGTCACGGCGCACCGGACCGGCGCGCGGCTGCCGGTGCCCGCGGCCGACGACGAGATCCACCGGCTTGCGGTGACGCTCAACGGGATGCTCGCGCGGCTGCAGGCGGCCAACGAGCGGCAGCGGGAGTTCGTGGCGGACGCCGCGCACGAGCTGCGCAGCCCGCTGACGAGCGCGCGCACCCAGCTCGAGGTAGGGCTGCGGCACGGACAGTCCAATGACGAGTGGACGCAGACTGCGCGCGGCGTGCTCGCCGACACCGGCCGGATGGCCCGGCTGGTGGACGACCTGCTGGTGCTGGCGAGGCTCGACGCCGGGCCCGACGTCGCCGTGGCCCCGGTCGATCTGCACGAGATGGCGGCAGCCGTGGTTGAGCGGTATGACGACGCACGGGTGCCGGTCGTCGTTGAGTCGGCGGGCGATGGGGAGCTGCGCGTCCGCGGCGACCACGAGGCGCTGTCGCGCGTGCTGGTCAACCTCGTGGACAACGCGGTCCGCTTTGCGGACTCCAGAGTCGTCGTCGGGCTGGCCGCGTCCGGGGACGAGGCCACGGTGTCCGTCGTCGACGACGGCCCGGGCGTGCCGGAGGCTGATCGCGAGCGGGTCTTCGAGCGGTTCACCCGGCTCGACGAGTCGCGGGCGCGCGGTGCGGACGACAGCGGCGCGGGGCTCGGGTTGGCCATCGCCCGCAGCATCGTCGTCAGCCATGGCGGCACGATCACGCTGGCGGCCGCCGGCGGCGGTGACGGATCGCCGGCACGCGGGCTCGCGGCTGTCGTACGGCTGCCACGGACGCAGCCGACCGCGCACTAGAGTGAGGCAGCGGCAACGGCGCCGTTTCAGGAGGGCGATACCTGTGAAGGTCGGCATCCCGCGTGAGCTCAAGAACCACGAATATCGCGTCGCCATCACCCCGGCCGGTGTCCACGAGCTTGCCCGCAACGGGCACGAAGTCCTCGTCGAGCGCGACGCTGGTCGTGGGTCATACATCTCCGACGAGGAGTTCGTCACCGCAGGCGCGGCGATCATCGACGACCCCGACGACCTCTGGGACGCCGCCGACCTCGTGCTCAAGGTCAAGGAGCCGATCTCGGAGGAGTACCACCGCATGCGGCGCGGGCAGGTGCTGTTTACCTACCTGCACCTCGCGGCCTCCAAGGAGTGCACGCAGGCGCTGCTCGACTCGGGGACGACGGCGCTCGCCTATGAGACGGTGCAGCTGCCTGACGCATCGCTGCCGCTGCTCGCCCCGATGAGCGAGGTGGCCGGGCGCATGGCCACCCAGGTCGGTGCGCACCTGCTCGAGCGCGCGGAGGGTGGCCGCGGCGTGCTGATGGGCGGCGTGTCCGGAGTGCGAGCCGCCAACGTCGTCGTTCTCGGTGCCGGGGTGTCCGGGCTCAACGCCGCGGTCATCGCGCTGGGCATGCAGGCCGACGTGACGATCCTCGACCGCAACGTCGCCAAGCTGCGCGACGTCGACCGGATCTACCAGGGGCACGCTCAGACCGTGACCAGCAACCTGTTCGAGGTTGAGCGTGCCTGCCTCGAGGCCGACCTGGTCATCGGTGCGGTGCTCGTGCCTGGTGCCAAAGCGCCCACGCTGGTCAGCAACAACCTGGTCTCGCGGATGAAGCCGGGGAGCGTGCTCGTCGACATCGCGGTGGACCAAGGCGGCTGCTTCGAGGACACCCGGCCGACCACGCACGCCAACCCGACGTTCAAGGTGCACGAGTCGCTCTTCTACTGCGTGGCCAACATGCCCGGCGCCGTGCCCTACACATCGACCTATGCGCTGACCAACGTGACGCTTCCTTACGCCGTCGAGCTCGCCAACCGCGGCTGGCGAGATGCCGTACGGTCGGACCCCGCGCTGGCGCTCGGGCTCAACGTGCACGACGGTGCGATCACCTACGGGCCGGTCGGCGAGGCACACGGCATCGAGACGATCCCGCTGGACGAGGTGCTGCACTGAACGCCCCTGTCGTGCCGCTGGGCCGCACCATCGAGGGCTACCTCGACCACCTCGCGATCGAGCGCGGGCTTGCCGCAAACACGTTGTCGTCGTATCGACGGGATCTGCGGCGCTATGCGGAGTTCCTTGAATCCCAAGGGGTTTCGGCTCCGGCGGAGATCGTCGAGGGGCACGTGTCGGGGTTCTTGCGGCGACTGCGCGAGGGTGATGCCGACCATCTGCCGCTGACCTCGACGTCGGCGGCACGGGCAGTGGTCGCCGTACGCGGGCTGCATCGTTTCCTGGTGCGTGAGGGCACGGTCGGCGCAGACGCCGCGCGGGATGTCCGGCCGCCCACCCCGCCGCGCCGGCTGCCGAAGGCCATCGACGTCGACGAGGTCGTGCGGATCCTGGAGGCGGCGTCGGTCGGGGGGACGCCGCTGGCGCTGCGCGACCGGGCGCTGCTCGAGTCCTTGTATGGCACCGGCGCGCGCATCTCCGAGGCGGTGGGGCTCGACCTCGACGACGTCACCCTCGACGGCACGGACGGGTTCGTGCGGCTGCGCGGCAAGGGCGACAAGGAGCGGATCGTGCCGATGGGGTCGTACGCCGCCGCGGCGCTCTCCGCCTATCTCGTGCAGGCGCGGCCGGGGCTGGCTGCGAAGGGGAGGGGGACGCCGGCGGTGTTCCTCAACGCCCGCGGCGGCCGGCTGTCCCGGCAAGCGGCGTGGCTGGCGCTGCGCGCCGCGGCCGAGCGGGCTGGCATCACCAAGGACGTCTCACCGCACACCCTGCGCCACTCGTACGCGACCCACCTGCTCGACGGCGGAGCCGACGTGCGCGTCGTGCAGGAGCTCCTGGGCCACGCGTCGGTGACGACCACCCAGGTCTACACGCTGGTCACCGTCGACCGGCTGCGTGAGGTCTACGCCGCCGCGCACCCGCGGGCGCTGGCCTGACTCCTCGGCGTGCCTCCACCACTTGGTGCGCGGCGCCCCATAGCCTCGTGCGCGACAGCGACACGACGACAAGGAGCTCTGACGACGAGTGACTATGTCGACAAAAGGCCAGGCGGTCTCGTCGGCGTCCGCGCGTGAGCCCGATCCGGCCCGTGCCCCGCTGACCCTGACACCCCCGGTGGCACCGGCCGAAGCCGCCCCCGACGTCGCCGCGGGGCAGATCGGCCCGACCGGCCGACCCATCCCGAAGTTCCCCGACCCGGCGCCGCTCGAGCGCCACGGCCCGGCCCGGGTCATCGCCATGTGCAACCAGAAGGGCGGCGTCGGCAAGACCACGACGACGATCAACCTGGGTGCCGCGATCGCCGAGCACGGTCGACGCGTGCTGCTCGTCGACTTCGACCCGCAGGGTGCCCTGTCCGTCGGGCTCGGCATCGATGCGCACGATCTCGACCTCTCCGTCTACAACCTGCTCATGGAGCGTGGTCTGCCGATCGACGAGGTCGTGCTCAAGACCGACATCCCCGGCATGGACCTGCTCCCGGCCAACATCGACCTGTCTGCGGCCGAGGTCCAGCTCGTCACCGAGGTCGCCCGCGAGCAGGCCCTGGCCCGCGCGCTCGGACCCGCGCGCCCCGACTACGACGTCATCCTCATCGACTGCCAGCCGTCGCTCGGGCTGCTCACCGTCAACGCACTGACGGCGGCCGACAGCGTGGTGGTGCCGCTTGAGTGCGAATACTTCGCGCTGCGCGGCGTCGCCCTCCTTCAGGACACCATCGAGAAGGTGCGCGACCGGCTCAACGAGCGGCTGGTGATCGACGGCCTGCTGGCGACGATGTACGACTCGCGCACCGTGCACGCCCGCGAGGTTGTCGCGCGGCTGGTCGAGGCGTTCGGCGACCGGGTGTTCCACACCGTCATCTCGCGCACGGTTCGGTTCCCCGAGTCGACGGTCGCACAGACCCCCATCACGAGCTATGCGCCAGGATCCCCGGGCGCCGACGCCTACCGCCAGCTCGCGCGCGAGCTCCTCGCGCGGTGGTAGGCGGCGTGAGCGCCCGCGACGTCGTACGCGCTGTCCCGGACATTCCCCGAGCCGAACCAGCCGACGAGCCCGCGCTGTTCGCGGCGCCTCCGAAGCGTGGTCCGCGGACGTCCGGGCGCGTACGCCACGACGAGAAGATCACCGTCTATCTGACCGCGGACGAGCTGCACGAGCTGGACCTCGCCCGGCTGCAGCTCAACCGGGAGCACGGAGTCAAGGTCGACCGGGGTCGGCTCGTGCGAGAGGCTGTAGGCATGCTTCTCGCCGACCTCGCCGACCGTGGCTCCGACAGCCAGCTGGTCCGGCGCCTGCGCAGGTGACCGACGTCGCGACGTCGGCCGAGCGGTTCGAGGTTCGGCTGGAGAACTTCACCGGACCGTTCGACCTGCTGCTCGGACTGATCGCCAAGCACAAGCTCGACGTCACCGAGGTGGCGCTGTCCCGGGTCACCGACGAGTTCATCGGCTACATCAAGGCCCGGGGCAGCGACTGGGAGCTCGAGGAGGCCTCGGAGTTCCTGCTGGTCGCCGCGACCCTGCTCGATCTGAAGGCCGCCAGGCTGCTGCCGGCCGGCGAGGTGGAGGACGAGGAGGATCTCGCGCTCCTGGAGGCGCGCGACCTGCTGTTCGCCCGGCTGCTGCAATACCGCGCCTACAAGCAGGTGGCCGCCCAGCTGTCGGCCCGGCTGGTCGACGAGTCGCGCCGGTTCCCGCGGGCCGTCGGACTCGAGGATCGCTACACGCGGTTGCTGCCGGAGGTGCTGCTCGGGCTCGGCCCCGAGGAGCTCGCCGAGATGGCGGCCCGGGCGTTCATCCCCAAGCCGCAGCCCACCGTCTCCGTTGTCCATTTGCATGAGATCCGGGTCAGCGTCCGCGAGCAGGCGGCGATCCTCGTCGAGCGGCTGCGGCGCGTCCGCAGCGCCTCGTTCCGCGCGCTCACCTCCGACTGCCCGAGCACGCTGCACGTGGTGGGGCGGTTCCTCGCCCTCCTCGAGCTCTACCGGGAGCGGGTCGTCATCTTCGACCAGCTGAGCCCGCTCGGCGAGCTGTCGGTCCGCTGGATCGGCGACGACGAGAGCGACGTCGAGGTGGGCGACGAGTTCGACGACAATGGCAACAAGGAAGCACCGGTCCGGGACGCGGAGGAGATGCGTTGACAGGCGATCTGGGCGGCGCGATCGAGGCGATCTTGCTGGTGGTCGACGAGCCGGTGACCGAGGTGACGCTGGCGCAGGTGCTCGAGCGGCCGACCGCCCAGATCGGCGAGGTGCTGCGGTCGCTGGCGGCCGACTACACCGGGTCGGCGCGCGGCTTCGAGCTGCGCGAAGTGGCCGGCGGCTGGCGGCTCTACACCCGCCCGCAGTACGCCGACGTCGTCGAGCGGTTCATTCTCGACGGCCAGCAGGCCCGGCTGACTCAGGCCGCCCTGGAGACGCTGTCGGTCGTCGCCTACCGACAGCCCGTCAGCCGCGGTCGGGTCGCCGCCGTACGCGGTGTCAACTGCGATGGCGTCATGCGCACGCTGGTCACCCGCGGGCTGATCGAGGAGGTCGGCACCGACGCGGAAAGCGGGGCGATCCTCTACGCCACCACCTCGTTCTTCCTGGAGCGGCTCGGCATGGCCAGCCTCGAGGAGCTGCCCCCGCTCGCGCCGCTGCTGCCGGAGGTTGCCGCCCTGGAGGCGGAGGAGCAGGAACGGCTGGCTCCGGAGGTGCCGCATGGCTGAGGCGACCGAGGGCATCCGGCTGCAGAAGGTGCTGGCGGCAGCCGGAGTCGGCAGCCGTCGCGCGTGCGAGGAGATGATCGCCCGGGGCCGTGTCGAGGTCGACGGCCGCGTCGTCACCGAGCAAGGCCTGCGGGTCGACCCGTCCAAGGCCGTCATCAAGGTCGACGGCATGCGCATCACGACCGAGGACTCGGGGCTCATCTACCTGGCGATCAACAAGCCGAAGGGCGTCGTCAGCACCATGAGCGACCCCGAGGGACGGCCCAACCTCGGCGACTACGTGGCCGACCGGGAGTCCCGGCTGTTCCACGTCGGCCGGCTCGACACCGACACCGAGGGGCTGCTCCTGCTGACCAACGACGGTGAGCTGGCGCATCGGCTGAGCCACCCGTCGTACGAAGTGGCCAAGACCTACGTGGCCGAGATCGAGGGACCCGTTGCCCGCAACCTGGGCAAGCGGCTGCGCGAGGGGATCGTGCTCGAGGATGGTCTCATCCGCGTCGACTCGTTCAAGCTGACCGGGCAGTCGGGCCCGCGGGTCATGGTCGAGGTCGTCCTGCACGAGGGCCGCAAGCACATCGTCCGCCGTCTGCTCGACGAGGTCGGGCATCCCGTTCAACGTCTCGTGCGCACCCAGATCGGGCCCATCCGCCTCGGCCAGCAGCGACCGGGCAAGGTCCGGACCCTGTCGCAACAAGAGGTGGGCCTGCTCTACCGCGAGGTCGGCCTGTGAGCCTCCCGTCGAGCGTGCTCGTCGTGGGCACCGGGCTCCTCGGCACGTCTGTCGGGCTCGCGTTGTCCAAGCAAGGCGTGCGGGTGCACCTCGACGACCTCGACCCCGATGCCTTGCGCACCGCGGCCTCCCTGGGCGCGGGCAGTCGCCACCCGCCCCCGCACGCCGGTCGACCTGGCGGTTGTGGCCGTACCCCCAGCGGCGACGGCCGACTGCGTCGTCGAGCTGCTCGACGAGGGGCACGCGACCTACGTGACCGATGTGGCGAGCGTGAAGGCGTTGCCGCACGGCCAGGTCGCCGAGCGCGCCCGGCACCCCGAGCGCTTTGTCGGCGGGCACCCGATGGCCGGGCGGGAGGTCTCCGGACCCAGCGGCGCCAGCTTCGACTTGTTCGAGGGGCGGCCGTGGGTGCTGTGCCCCGACGGCGCGACTGACCCGCGGGCGGTCGAGCTCGTGGAGGCGCTCGTGGTTGCGTGCGGGGCGACCCCGCTGCGAATGAGCCCGACCGAGCACGACGCCGCAGTGGCACTCGTCTCGCACGCGCCGCACCTCGTGTCCAGCCTCGTCGCCGGCCGGCTGGCTGACGCCCCGGACGAGCAGGTCCGGCTCGCCGGACCCGGGGTGACCGACGTGACCAGGGTCGCTGGCAGTGACCCCGCCCTGTGGGTGGAGATCCTCGGCGCCAATGCCGATGCGGTGCGTACGGTCCTCGCCGCCCTGCGCCGCGATCTCGACCGGGCCATCGCTGCGCTCGGCGTGCTCGCGGAGGGAGAGGAAGACCCCGATCTGGGCGATGTGCTGGCCCGCGGGGTCGCGGGCCGCGACCGACTGCCGGGCAAGCACGGCGCGGCGAGCGTGCGCTACGTCGCGGTGCAGGTCATGGTCGAGGACCGCCCTGGACAACTGACCCGGCTGTTTGCCGACGTCGGGATGGCGGGGGTCAACGTGGAGGACGTACGCATCGAGCACCAGTTCGGCAAGCCGACGGGAGTCGTCGAGCTGGACGTACGCAGGGAGCAGGAGCGAGCGCTGGCCGACACGCTGCGCCGCCGTGGCTGGACCGTCCACGAGTGATGTCGGGCGAAGGTCGTACTCTCGTCCCGCCCGCCTGATCGAAAGGACTCGTGTGCCCAGCGTCGACCGCAGCCAACTTGTGATCGCCATCGACGGACCGTCCGGCTCGGGTAAGTCGACGGTGGCTCGACGCGTGGCCGACGCTCTCGGGCTGGCCTACCTCGACACCGGCGCCATGTATCGCGCATTGACCTGGTGGGCGCTCGAGCGGGACATCGACCTCGCCGACACCGACCGCATCGCCGAGCTGGCCCGCGAGCTGCCGATCGAGATGGGCACCGACCCGCGGAGCCCTACGGTGCACGTCGACGGCGTCGACGTCGCGGCCGCGATCCGCGAGTCGCGCATCTCGGCGCAGGTCTCGCTGGTGGCCACCAACCTCGGCGTACGAGAGGAGCTGGTGCGCCGGCAGCGGGCCCATGCGTTGGCCGGGGGCGTGGTGATCGAGGGTCGTGACATCACCACCGTTGTCGCGCCGGACGCGCCGGTGCGCATCCTGCTGACCGCGCACGAGCGCGCCCGGGTGGCCCGGCGGGCCCGCGAGCTGCACGGGGCGGACGACGACCGGGCGCTCACCGCGACCCACGACGAGGTGCTGCGGCGCGATTCCGACGACGCCACGGTGGCGCAGTTCCATGAGGCTGCCGCTGGTGTCGACACGATCGACTCGTCGCACATGTCGCTCGAGGACACCGTGCACGCGGTGCTCGAGATGGTCGCGTTGCGCACCGGCGTGCGCGTCTAGGGGACCGCGGGGATGAGCGAGCGCGGCGCGGCGGCAGGGCGACGGCTCGCGTCGGCCCTGGTGCGTACGGGGTGGTCGGTGCGGGTGCGCGGCGCGGATCTGGTGCCCGCCACGGGTGGCGTGGTGCTCGCGGCAAACCACGTCAACTTCCTCGACGGGCCGCTGCTGCTGGCCGTCGCGCCGCGGCCGGTGCACTGCCTGTCCAAGCGGGAGCTGTTCCGCGGGCCGGTCGGGTGGGTGCTGCGCGGAACCGGGCAGATCCCGGTCGACCGGGAGGGGCCCGACCGGGAAGCCGTGTCGGCCGCGCTGGGGGTGCTCCGAGCCGGTCAGGTCCTCGGCATGTTCCCCGAAGGCACCCGCGGGTCGGGGGAGTTCGAGACGATCCGCAGGGGCGTCGCCTACTTCGCGCTGCGGACCGGGGCGCCGGTGGTCCCGGTCGTGTGTCTCGGTGTGGGCTCCCGGGGACGTACCCTTGGATCACTGCCGCCACCGCGCTCGCGGCTCGACGTGATCTTCGGCGCCCCCTTCGACGTCGTCGACGCCGGCCTGCGCGGGTCCGCCCGCCTTGCGGCAGCGAGCGAACAGGTGCGCACCGCGCTCGTGGCGCACCTCGCGGCCGCCCGGAGCGCCGTGCCGGATTGAGATGGAGACACCGTGACCGAGGACATGCCCGTCGACGGGATGATCACCGACGACGAGAGTCGTGCCAACCGGGCCGCTCCCGGTCGTCGCGGTGGTGGGCCGGCCCAACGTCGGCAAATCGACCCTGGTCAACCGCATCCTGGGCCGCCGCGCGGCCGTCGTGGAGGACAAGCCCGGCGTCACGCGTGACCGGGTGGCCTATGACGCGGCTTGGGGCGGCCGGCAGTTCACACTGCTGGACACCGGCGGGTGGGATCCGGACGCCGAGGGCATGGCCGCGCGCATCGCGGCTCAGGCGGAAGTGGCCGTGACGGCGGCCGACGCCGTGATCTTCGTCGTGGACGTCACTGTCGGCGCGACCGACGCCGACGAGGCCGTGGTCAAGGTGTTGCGCCGATCTGGCAAGCCCGTCGTGCTCGCGGCCAACAAGGTCGACGGGCAGTCCGCGGAGGCCGATGCCGCCGCGCTGTGGAACCTCGGGCTCGGCATGCCCTACCCGGTGTCTGCGCTGCACGGTCGGGGGAGCGGGGAAATGCTCGACGCCGTGCTCGACTCGCTGCCCCGCGCGCCGGCCGAGTCGTTCGATGTGTTCGAGGGCGGTCCGCGCCGGGTCGCCTTGGTCGGTAAGCCCAACGTCGGCAAGTCGAGCCTGCTCAACCGCCTCGCGGGCGAGGACCGGGTCGTGGTCGACTCGGTGGCCGGCACGACGGTGGACCCGGTCGACGAGATGGTCGAACTCGGTGGTGAGACCTGGCGGTTCATCGACACCGCCGGCATCCGTCGTCGGGTCAACGACGCCAGCGGCGCCGAGTACTTCGCCAGTCTGCGCACCGCGACCGCGCTGGAGCGGGCCGAGGTGGCCGTGGTGCTCATCGACGCCAGTGAGCCGCTCGCCGAGCAGGACCTGCGGATCATCAGCATGGTCGTCGAGGCGGGGCGCGCGCTTGTCGTCGCCTACAACAAGTGGGATCTCGTCGACGAGGACCGGCGCTACGAGCTCGAGCGGGAGATCGACCGCCAGCTGGTGCGGGTGACGTGGGCGCCGCGGGTCAACGTGTCGGCGCACACCGGACGCCACGTCGATCGGCTCGTCCCCGCGTTGCAGTCCGCGCTGGAGAGCTGGGATCAGCGGGTGTCCACCGGGCGCCTCAACGCGTTCCTCGGTCAGTTGGTCGCCGCTACGCCGCCGCCGGTCCGCGGTGGTAAGCAACCCAAGATCATGTTTGCGACCCAGGCGGGCACCAGGCCGCCGCGGTTCGTGCTCTTCACGACGGGCTTCCTCGAGGCGGGCTACCGGCGGTTCATCGAGCGACGTGTGCGCGAGGAGTTCGGCTTCGAGGGGACACCCATCGAGGTCACGGTGCGGATGCGGGAGAAGCGCTCGTCGTCGTGAGCGCCCGCTCCGCGGGAACGACTCGGTGAAGATGGCGCCGCGCGAGTCTGAGCGACGCCTACTCAGGCTCGGTCAGACTCCGATCCGCTGCCAAGGGCCCCAGATCGCGAATGTCAGGCCGCGGCTGGCCTGGATGTTCACGAACAGCGTGCGGCCGTCGGGCGAGAACGTCGAGCCCGCGAACTCGTCGCCGAATCGCGGCAGGCCGGTCAGCTGGCTGACCAGGCGGTTCAAGGCGATGTCCCAAAGCTGTCCGCCGCGCGACAAGCCGCGGATGTAGTTGTCGACCGTGCTGTCCTCGCAGACGACGAGCGTCCCTCTGGCACTGGTCGTGATGTTGTCCGGGAAGTCGAACCGGAGGTTCGCTTCGGCGGGGTCGACCGGTGCCTGGAAGAGGATCTGCAGTTTCTGCGCGCGGCAGTGATACGCCCACACCTGGCCGTTGCCGCGGCCGAATCCGTTGGCGTTGTCGTCGTCGGTGTCGTCCTCCTCGGGGCCGCCGCCCTGGGTTGACGTGAAGTAGACGACGTTGTTGTCATAGACCTGGCCCTCGAGCCGGGAGAAGAGCGCGGCGCCCTGCGCGCGGCCCTGATCCCCGACCGCGACCAGCGCCGCGTCGTTGGTGGTTGGAGCCGGCTGACCTGGAGTGAACGGGAACGTCGGGTTCGGCTCGTCGATGTCGACCCACTCGACGGAGTAAGTCGCCCGCAGCCGCTGCCGAGCCTCGAGGTGGATGTTCGGTCGGCCTTTGACGGCGAGCATCTGCAGCCGGCCGTCGTTATCCAACTTGCCGGTCTGCATCGGATTGGTCGCGGGAATGTAGCGGTAGAAGCCGGACGGGAACTCGAAGTTGTCCTCGGTGAGGTAAAGGATGCCGTCGACCGGGTCGAACGAGACTGCCTCGTGCGCGAAGCGCCCGGCCTGCGTGATCGGCTGCCGGTCGCTTTGGCCGTCGGCCGGCACCTCGAAGATGTAGCCGTGCGGCTTCTGCAGCCCGACGTTGGAGGCGCCGGTGAAGTCCGGCCCGACATCGGGACCGTTGATCGTCTCCTCACAGGTGATCCACGACCCCCACGGCATCACGCCGCCGCTGCAGTTGAACATCGTGCCGTTCAGACTGGTGAACCCGCTCACGACCTCGCCGAACGGCGTTACCTCGATCGTCGTCGTGCCGGCGCCCGCTTGCGCGTCGTACGGCGTGCCGGGCCCGAAGGCCGGGGTGTTGGGCGAGTTCGTGATCTCGTGGTTGCGGACCAGGACCACGTTTCCGTTCGGTCCAGGGAAGGCCCCCATGCCGTCGTGGCGACCGGGAAGTCTCGTTCCGTCGTTAAGCGTCACCGTGAACTCGGTGTCGTGGAAGGACCGGTACGAGAAGTCCTTGGGTAGGTGCAGCCGCACCATGCCGTCCCGCTCGTCCTGGATCGGCCGAAGCGCGCGGAACGGAGCGTTGGGAGCGCCAGCCGCTGCCGGCATATTCAGCAAACCCTGGAACGGGCCGGCCGCGAGAGCGGCCGTGGCGGCTGCGCCGCCCTTGAGCACCGTGCGACGTCGAAGTGTCATGTCTGGACTCCTGCCTCGTCATTGCCGTCAGGCGCTCCCGCTCGATGCCTGCCATGTGACGACTCTCGGGCGTGGGCTCCGTCGCGTCAACATGTGACGAACCGCTCCGGACGATGTTGCCCTCGCTTCTCTCCGCGTCGAGAAGAGCAGTTGCGTGGCCGACCCTGACCTGGCACGTGGGTCGGAACAGCTCGGTCACGTAGAACCGGCCCCGATCTAGCGTTTTCCGCTGGTCAGAGCCGATTCGATCGGTCGGGCTGGCGGGATTTGAACCCACGACCCCTTGACCCCCAGTCAAGTGCGCTACCAAACTGCGCCACAGCCCGTTACTCCACGCGGAAGTGTACAGAGTGACGAAGGTTGATCGACTTCATCCCAGCCGCATGAGGAACCGGGTAACTCCGTGTTGCTATGCGCCGCAAAGTTACCCGGGTGGCGGATTTGCTCCCCGGAACCGCCGATGCAGCTCATACATCTCCTCGGCCAGCTCAGGCACCGGGCCATCGACAACAATCTCGCGGACGATGTCGGTGATCGCGTACGGCCGCACTGGCGCCGGCCCGACACCCAGCTGACCCAGCCAGTCGGCGAGCTGCGCCGAGGAGTGGACGAAGGCGATCCGTCCGAGGCCGACCCAGCCGTGTGCGGCAGCGCACATCGGGCAATGCTCCCCGGAGGTGTAGACGGTTGCGGCGGGGCGGTCGATGGCGTCCAGATGCACCGCCGCCCACCTCGCCAGAGCGATCTCGGGGTGCGCCGTCGGATCGCCGGTCGTGTGCTCGCGGTTGCGGTCCTCCGCCAACACCTCACCGCCGGCCGAAACCAGCACCGAACCGAACGGCTCGTCGCCGGCCTCGAGCGCCTCGGTCGCCAGTGCCACGCACCGGCGCAGGAACGGCAGGTCACGCTGGGTGATCGCCATGGGCATGCCTCCGATGCACCGTGCTCAGCCTCCCCGCCGCGCATCGTCTATGGTCAACCGGCAGGAAATTCCGATCGCAGGGGAGACGGTGGACGAGATCCTACGGACCGAGGTCAGCTCCGACCGGATCCTCACCGTGCCGAACGCCCTGTCGTTCCTGCGCCTGCTGGGCGTCCCGCTCTTCCTCTGGCTGATCATCGTCCAGGAAGCCGACGGCTGGGCGCTCGTCGTGCTGGCCGTGTCGGCGTTCACCGACTGGCTCGACGGCAAGCTCGCCCGGCGGTGGAACCAGATCACCCGTGTCGGGCAGCTGCTCGACCCGGTCGCCGACCGGCTCTACATCTTCGCCACCGTGGTGGCGTTCGTGGTCCGCGACATCATCCCGCTGTGGTTCGCCGTCCTCCTGGTCAGCCGCGACGTGATCCTGGCGCTGATCCTGTGGGTGCTGCGCCGGCGCAGCGGCGTGATCGGCCTGCCCGTGCACTTCCTCGGGAAGGCGGCAACGTTCTGCCTGCTCTACGCCTTCCCGCTGCTGCTGCTCGGCGACGACTCTGGGACAACCCTGAGCCTGCTGGCCAAGGTCTTCGGCTGGGCGTTCGCGATCTGGGGCGCCGCGCTCTACTGGTGGGCGGGTGTGATCTACATCCTGCAGGCCGGGCGCGTCATGCGCGCTGGTCGGAGCCGCTGAGCACGCGTGCCACCATAGGACGTGTGACTTCGACGAGCGACCGTACGGACGCACAGGCCCGCCCTGATGCGTCCATGTCGCTCATCACCGACTTGTTCCAGAATCCCGTCGACGAGGGGTACGCCGAAGCAGCCGCCCGGCGCGGACGGGCAGGTGAGCCGCCACGTCGCCGTCGCAGTCTGGCCCTGCTGACCCTCGTCCTCGCCGGTGGGCTCCTTGCGGCGGCTGTCGTGCAGGTGCGCCGCAACGCAGACGTGTTCTCCACCGAGCGCGAGGAGCTGCTCGACCGGGTCGCGCAGGCCGACGAGCTCAACGACGCACTCACCCGCCAGATCGCGGCTCTCGAGGGCGACATCAACAGCTTGCAGGACAACGCGCTCAGCCTCGCGTCCGCCGGCAGCGCGCAGGCCGCCGAGCTCGAGCAGCTGCGCACGGTGGCCGGCACCTCCCAGGTCACGGGCCCCGGCATTCGCGTCCGCATCACCAACTCGCCCGACGGCGACCCCACGCCGGACGACGGCTTTGACGATTCCCTGGTCACCGATCTCGACCTTCGGCAGGTCGTCAACGGCCTGTGGGGCGCGGGCGCCGAGGCGATCAGCATCAACGGCGAGCGGCTCACGAGCCTGTCCGCGATCAGGTCCGCCAACGACGTCGTCCTGGTCAACTACCGGCCCATCGCGTCGCCCTACGACGTGCAGGCGATCGGCGACCCCGACTCGCTGGCCGTCGACTTCGGCGACGGGCCTGGTGGCACGTGGCTCGACCAGCTGACGAGCTATGGCATCGACTACGGCATCTTCAACGAAGACGACCTCGAGCTGCCCGCCGCCACCGGCGTACAGCTGCGATTCGCCACAGAGGAGCAGACGTGATCGCGGCCCTTGGCCTCGTACTCGGCATCGTCGCGGGGCTGATCTTCGACGTCAGCGTGCCGCTGGCCTTGCAGCCCTACCTCCCGATCGCGGTCGTCGCTGCGCTCGACGCGCTGTTCGGCGGGCTGCGGTCCGGCTTGGACGGCACCTTCGACGACCGGGTGTTCATCGTCTCCTTCATCTCCAACGTTCTCATCGCCGCGCTGATCGTGTTCCTGGGTGACCAGCTCGGGGTCGGCGCGCAGCTGTCCACCGCCGTCATCGTCGTGCTCGGCATCCGCATCTTCACCAACGTCGCAGCCATCCGTCGCCACGTCTTCAACGCATGAGCGCAGAGCCAATGGTCGATACCAAAGCCGAGACCCCGGAGCCGACAACGTCGAGCCCGTGGGCAAGGTTGCGCGCGTCAGGCCAGCGGCAGCGTACCTACGGCCGCGTCGTCGTCGGCGTGCTCTGCGCGGCGCTCGGCTTCGCCGCCGTCACGCAGACGCGAGCCAGCGAGGAGGACGTTCTGCAACAGGCTCGGCGCAGCGACCTCGTCCAGATCCTCGACGGGCTGACGCAGCGAAACGACCGCCTGCGTGATCAGTTGTCCGACCTGCAGTCGACCCGGCGGGAGCTGCTCACCAGCGCCGACCAAGGAGAGACCGCGCTCGAGCAGGCGCAGGAGCGCGCGCTGGAGCTCGGCGTGCTGGCCGGCACCGAGCCGGCCACCGGGCCAGGCATTGTGATGACCGTGACCGACCCCGACCAGGACGTCGGCGGGAGCCTGATGCTCAGCATCATCCAGGAGCTGCGGAGTGCGGGCGCCGAGGTCATCCAGATCGAGGGCAGCAACGACTCGGCCGTACGCGTCGTGGTCGACACGTGGTTCGGAGACGGCGCCGACGGCATCGTGGTGGACGGCATGCATCTCGAGCAGCCCTACGTCATCAAGGCCATCGGCGCGCCTGCCATGGCGGCCGCGATGGCGGTGCCCGGCGGGGTGGTTGCCCAGGTGTCCGACAAGGGTGGGCGCACCGAGGTGGACGAGGTCGACGAGGTCACCGTCGACGCGCTGCGGCCGATCGAGCCGCCGCAGCACGCCACGCCCGCGCCTGCGATAGGTGACGTCAGGATGCCGGTTGACCCTCCCGGCACCGGCACGTAGGTTTCGTCGAAACCGTCAACCTGAGGTACGCGTCGAGAGTTCCGACACACCGCTCCGACACGTTCGTGAGCGCACGTCCGCGGCGCGGCCGCGGTGGGAGGCTAGGCACATGTCGTTCTGCCCGCAGTGCGGAAGCGAGAATCCGCCCGAGGCCAACTTCTGCTCCGCCTGCGGAACGCGGCTGCGGACACAGCAGCCCACCGGCGACTGGTCGACCACCGTGTCGATGGGGCGCGAGGAGACCCCGGGCGACGAGTCGATGGTGCTGTCGACCGACGACCAGGCGGCCGTCGACGCGTTACCCGTGGGCAGCGCCCTGCTGGTGGTGCTGCGCGGTCCCAATGCCGGCAGCCGCTTCCTGCTCGACACCGATCTGGTCACCGCGGGCCGCCATCCCGACTCCGACATCTTCCTCGACGACATCACGGTGTCGCGACGGCACGCCGAGCTGGAGCGCACGGGCCAGGGCTACGAGGTCCGCGACGTGGGCAGCCTCAACGGCACCTACGTCAACCGTGACCGCATCGACAAGACACTGCTGTCCAACGGCGACGAGCTGCAGATCGGCAAGTTCCGGCTCGTCTACTACGCGAGCCAGCGCGGGTTCGGGGGTGGCGCGCGGTGACAGTAGCGCTCCGGGCCGGCGACACCCTCAGCATCGGCGAGGTGATTGTCGCGCTGAGCCCGGACTTTCCAGACCTCACCATCTCCAAGATCCGGTATCTGGAGACAGAGGGTCTGGTCGAGCCGCAGCGGTCGGGCTCGGGCTACCGCCGGTTCAGCCACGACGACGTCGCGCGGCTGCGCTACGTCCTCACGGCGCAGCGTGACCACTATCTGCCGCTCAGGGTCATCAAGGACTGCCTCGAGGCGATCGACCAGGGCCTCGAGCTGTCGGGTCCAGCGTCGACGATCCCGCCGCCGCGCGCGCTCCGCGTGGCCGGCGTCGTCGCGGAGCCGGACACCCGGCTCAGCCGCGCTGACCTGATCGAGCAGACGGGCATCGACGAGGACCTGCTCGACCAGGTCGAGTCCTACGGACTCGTCACCCGCGGGCGCGGACCGACGCCGTACGACGGCGACGCGGCGATGATCGTGAGCCTGGTCGCCGAGCTGGCTTCGTACGGCCTGGAGCCGCGCAACCTGCGGGCCGTCAAGACCGCCGCCGACCGGCAGATCGGGCTGGTCGAGCAGGTTGTTGCGCCGCTCGCCCGCCAGCGCGGCACCGAGGCCAAGGCGCGGGCCGAGGACACCACCCGTGAGCTGGCCTCGCTGTCGTTGCGGCTGCACGCGGCGCTCGTCATGGCGGGCCTGCGGCGCTGACGGTGCGGCCAAGGGCGCATCTCGTCCGGCGGCGCTAGGGTGAATTTGTGCGTCGCCTTGATGTGGTCGGTGTCCGCGTGGAGGTTCCCTCCAACCAGCCGATCGTGCTGCTCCGCGAGGCGGACGGGGATCGCTATCTCCCCATCTGGATCGGAGCTGTCGAGGCCACGGCTATCGCATTCGCCCAACAGGGCCAGGTGCCGCCGCGGCCGCTGACGCATGACCTGTTCCGCAACGTCCTCGAGGCAGCCGGGCTGACGCTCGAGCGCGTCGACATCACTGAGCTGCGCGACGGCGTCTTCTATGCCGAGTTGCACTTCGGCAGCGGGGTCGAGGTCAGTGCGCGGCCGTCTGACGCGATCGCCCTGGCGCTGCGCACCGGGTCGCCGATCTTCGGTGCCGAGGACGTGCTGGAGGAGGTCGGCATCACCATCGCCGACGAGCAGGAACCCGATGAAGAGGCCGAGGTGGCCAACTTCAGGGAGTTCCTCGACCAGGTCTCCCCGGAGGATTTCGGTCGTACGGGGCCGTGAATCCCGATGAACCTCAACCTGAGGTCGAGGCCACCTGCGTGTTGCGTTGACCCACCCCGATCGGCTGCCTACCGTCAAGGGGTCAGTTGGCGCCCGGTTCGGGCAGCAGTTCCGTTGGAACGGCGAGCCGACGCACCGTTCTTTGGTGTGGAGGCGAGCGTGACCATCAAATGGAGGTCGGCGTGAGCGAACAGGGCAGCCGCGGTTCGGGACACGCCGAGACAGGCACGGGGTCGGTGCGCGACGCCGCCCGCCAGGGCCTGCTGTTCGACGAGCCGGTCAATCTTGTCCCAGAGGACGTCGGCTACCGCGGGCCGGTGGCGGCGCAGGTCGCCGGCATCACCTACCGCCAGCTCGACTACTGGGCGCGCACCGGCTTGGTCGAGCCGACCATCCGTGGTGCCGCCGGGTCGGGCTCGCAGCGGCTCTACTCGTTCCGCGACATCCTCGTCCTCAAGCTCGTCAAGGAGCTCCTCGACACCGGCATCTCGCTGCCACAGATCCGCAAGGCCGTCGAGCACCTGCGCCAGCGCGGCGTACAGGACCTGGCCGGCATCACGCTGATGAGCGACGGCGCCAGCGTCTACGAGTGCACGTCGGCCGACGAGGTGGTCGACGTCCTGCAGGGCGGCCAGGGCGTCTTCGGCATCGCGGTCGGCCGGGTCTGGCGGCAGGTGGAGGCCACGCTGGTCGAACTCCCGTTCGAGCGCCCCGGCGAGGAGTCGCACCAGGGGCACGACGAGCTGTCGGCTCGGCGGCAGGCGCGCGCCGGCGCCTGAGGGCCCCCTGAGCGGGTACCATGGCCGCTGCCGGTGATCCCGTGTGGGAGAGTCCTCGCGCAGCCAGCGCGGGGCGCCGAAGGGGCAATCTCCCCGGAACCTCTCAGGCAAACGGACCACACGGGTCAGGCAGCTCTGAAGCGGCGCAGCTGCGCGCCGTGACAGAGGGGGAGGCCCGCCCACCGCACCCTTGCGAGGAGCCTCCGTGACCGGCCCGTCGAAGATCTCCCTGTCCGAGCTCGAGCACGCCACACCGTTCGCCGCGCGACACATCGGCCCCTCCGACGCCGAGGTCGCACGCATGCTCGACACGGTCGGCGTCGGGTCGCTCGACGAACTGGCCGCCGCCGCGGTGCCCGAGGCGATCCGGGCGCTCGGCGCTCTCGACCTTCCCGCGGCCGCGTCCGAGGCCGAGGCGCTCGCAGAGCTGCGTGCGCTCGCGGGTCGTAACCGGCGGCTCGTCCAGATGATCGGGCTCGGCTACCACGACACGCACACCCCGCCGGTCGTGCTGCGCAACGTGCTCGAGAACCCGGCCTGGTACACCGCCTACACGCCCTACCAGCCGGAGATCTCGCAGGGCCGGCTCGAGGCTCTGCTCAACTTCCAGACCGTCGTGGCCGACCTCACCGGCCTGCCGACCGCCAACTCGTCGCTGCTCGACGAAGGCACTGCGGTCGCCGAGGCCATGACAGTCATGCGCCGCTCGGTCAAGGGCAAGCCCGACGTCATCGTCGTCGACTCCGACCTGCTCCCGCAGTCGCTGGCCGTCCTGCAGACCCGTGCGGAGCCGCTGGGCATCCAGGTCGTCACCGCCGACCTTTCGGCCGGGCTGCCCGAGGGCGAGTTCTTCGGAGTCGTGGTCCAGTACCCCGGTGCTTCCGGCGCCGTACGCGACCTCGACCCCATTGTCGCCGAAGCCCATGAGCGCGGCGCGCTCGTCACCGTGGCGGCTGACCTGCTCGCGCTCTGCCTGCTCCGGTCGCCGGGCGAGGCCGGCGCCGACGTCGCGGTCGGCACCTCCCAGCGGTTCGGCGTGCCGCTCGGCTATGGCGGACCGCACGCCGGCTACATGGCCGTACGCGCTGGGCTCGAGCGGTCCCTCCCCGGCCGGCTCGTCGGAGTGTCAGTCGACGCCGACGGCGCCCCCGCATACCGGCTCGCGCTGCAGACCCGCGAGCAGCACATCCGCCGCGAGAAGGCGACCTCCAACATCTGCACCGCGCAGGTGCTCCTCGCTGTCATGGCGTCGATGTACGCCGTGTGGCACGGCCCCGAGGGCCTGCGCACGATCGCGCAGCGCGCTCACCGCATGGCCACGCTGCTCGCTTCGGGGCTGCGCGGTGGCGGTGTCGAGATCGTCCACGATCGGTTCTTCGACACGCTGCTCGCGCGAGTCCCTGGCCGCGCCGACGCGGTGATCGCTGCTGCTCGTGAGCTCGGTGTCAACCTGGGCGTCGTCGATGCCGACCACGTACGCATCGCCTGCGACGAGGTGACCACCCGCGAGCATCTCGACCTGGTGTGGAAGGCGTTCGGCGTCGGCTCGTACGACGTCGACGCGCTCGATGCCACGGTTCTCAACACGTTCGACGAGAGCGCCATCCGTACGACTGCGTTTCTCACTCATCCGGTGTTTGCCTCGCACCACTCCGAGACGGCAATGCTGCGCTACCTGCGGCGCCTGGCCGACAAGGACTACGCGCTCGACCGCGGCATGATTCCGCTGGGCTCGTGCACGATGAAGCTCAACGCGACCACCGAGATGGAGGCCGTGACCTGGCCGGAGATGGCGGGCATCCACCCGTTCGTGCCGGTCGAACAGGCGCAGGGCTACCTCTCACTGATCCGCGACCTGGAGGGCTGGCTCGCCGAGGTCACCGGTTACGCGCAGGTGTCGCTGCAGCCCAACGCCGGCTCGCAGGGCGAGCTGGCGGGGCTGATGGCGATCCGTGGCTACCACCTCGCCAACGGTGACACGCACCGTGACGTCTGCCTGATTCCGGCCAGCGCGCACGGCACCAACGCCGCGTCCGCGGTCATGGCAGGCATGCGGGTGGTCGTGGTCAAGACCGCCGACGACGGCACCATCGACCTCGACGACCTGCGCGCCAAGGTCGAGGAGCACGCCGACCGGCTCGCCGCGATCATGGTCACCTACCCGTCGACGCACGGGGTGTACGAGGAGGGGATCTCCGAGCTCTGCCGCATCGTGCACGAGGCGGGCGGCCAGGTCTACGTCGACGGCGCCAACCTCAACGCGCTGCTCGGCCTGGCCAAGCCGGGCGAGTTCGGCGGCGACGTCTCGCACCTCAACCTGCACAAGACCTTCTGCATCCCGCACGGCGGCGGCGGGCCGGGCGTCGGCCCGGTCGCGGTGCGCGAGCACCTGGCTCCCTACTTGCCCAACCACCCGCTGCTGCCCGAGGCCGGGCCGGCCACCGGTGTCGGCCCGATCTCGGCCGCGCCGTTCGGCTCCGCCTCGATCCTGCCGATCTCGTGGGCGTACGTGCGCATGATGGGTGCCGACGGTCTGACTCGTGCAACGCAGGTCGCGGTGCTGTCGGCCAACTACGTGGCCCGTCGGCTGGCGCCGTACTTCCCGGTGCTCTACACCGGCCGCGGCGAACTCGTCGCGCACGAGTGCATCCTCGACCTGCGCGGCATCACCAAGGCGACCGGCGTGACCGTCGACGACGTGGCCAAGCGGCTCATCGACTACGGCTTCCACGCGCCGACCATGTCGTTCCCCGTCGCCGGCACGCTGATGGTGGAGCCGACGGAGTCCGAGGACCTCGGCGAGCTGGACCGGTTCATCGACACGATGATCGCCATCCGCGGCGAGATCGATCGGCTCGCAGCCGGGGACTGGCCGGCCGACGACAACCCGCTGCGCAACGCGCCGCACACCGCGGTCTCGGTGGCGGGGGAGTGGACCCACCCGTACGACCGGGAGGTCGCGGTCTTCCCGTCGGCTGCCACCCGCGAGGCGAAGTACTGGCCGCCGGTGCGCCGCATCGACGGCGCCTACGGCGACCGCCACCTTGTCTGCTCCTGCCCGTCGCCGGAGGAGCTCGCGGCCGACTGAGGGCAGGATGGGCGACATGAGCGAGCAGCGTCCTCAGCCCAGGTACGAGATCGAGGCCAGCGAAGACGTGCTTCCCGGCACGTACGCCGACTTCGTGTCGCTCTGGCACACCAAGGAGATCTTCGTCCTCGACTTCGCGGTGCTGAAGCAGCCGCCGCAGCTGGTCACGGACGACGAGGGCAAGCAGGTCGTTCGCATGCCCACGCGGATCGTGTCGCGGGTCAGGATCCCACCGAGCCAGGTGTTCGAGATCATGAAGGCACTCGAGCAGCAGCTGACGATGTGGGAACGCGAGACGGGCCGAACCAGTTAGGCGGCGTCGCCTAGCAGTACGCGGAGGCGGTGTTCGAGCTCGGATCCGCCGATGATGTCGGGGGGTCGGCTCCGCCATCGTGGGGTGCCGGGCAGCGGTGGGGGTGGCTGGTGTAGGTGTGCCCGGTCGGGGTGGTGGTCTCGACCTGTCCGGTGTCCTCGTCGACCGCGCGGGCCGACCAGCCGGGCATCGACTTGGCGTAGTTGCACGCCGCACACAGCCCCTGCCCGTTCCGCGACGCTGGTCTCGCCGCCGTCGGCGGCCTGCGTGATGTGGTCGGCGTGCCGGATCGGCGCGTCACACCACGGGGTGCGGCAGGTCTGGTCGCGGACGACCAGCCACCGGCGCAACGCCTCGGGGAACACCCGCCGTCGCGAGTCCATGCCGATCAACGCGCCATCGCCGGGGCGGGTGTAGAGCCGCCGCACCCACACCGAGCAGGTGCTGTCCCGCACCATCCGGCGGGCCAGCGCGGCCGGGATCGGCCCATAGCCCTCCAACACGGCGGGCTCGTCATCGCCACCGAACAGCGTCGTGTCGGTCACGATCAGGTTGACCTCGACATCGGTTTCGGCGTCGGCTCGTCCGGTGAGGCGGGCAACGAACTCGTCGGCCATGATCTGCTCACGGCTGCGCTCGTCGCCCTGCGCCTTGAGCGCGTCGGCGGCCCTGCCGCAGCGCGGCGTAGGCGGCCACCCCCTGCGCGGCCGGCAGGAACCCGGACAGCCGGGCCATGGTGTCCGGCGCCGGCCGGCAGGTCACCCGCCGATCGGCCACCGCACCACGCATGCGGCGCATAAACGCGGCCGGGTCGAGCCGATAGGCGGCCGCCCGGGCCTGCCGCTCGACCTGCAGATCACCCAGCTGCGGCAGCCGGTCGGCCAGCTCCGCGTCGACCTGGCGGCGGTGCTCGACCGACAGACACGCCGTCTCGCGGACCACGATCGTGGCCCGCCACTCACTGACCAGCCCGGCCTCCAGCGCGGCCAACGTGTGCGGCATCTCGTGCACCAACGCCTCAGCCAGCCCGAGGTGCCGGCCGCCCCGGCTCGCGCTGTCCCGCCGCGCCAACGCGACCTGGGAGCCGATGCCGCGGCCCAGATCAGCGGCCTTCACCCCGGCCGCCTTCTGGGCGGCCCGCTGCGAATCGGCGAACCCCACCGTCACCCGGGCCTGCGCCGCCGCACACGCCGACTTGATCATCTCCAAGGCCCGGATCTGCTCGATCCGCTCCGCGTCATCCACGCCGTATCGAGATGGCACAGCCGGTCGACCAACCCGCTCAGCTCGGCCGTAGACAGCACAGCCGGGCCCTCAACCCCAGCGGGGGAGTCGGAGGCTCGCAGACCCTCGTACATGTGTTCGATTCTATCAGCACCGGCGGTATCACAGGAGCCCAACTTGGCTCCTGTGAACAAGAAAATCTGGTCCGCGGTCGGCTCCGAACCAGGGACATGACCGGCTTCCAGATCTCAGAGTTTGGACGATCTGCCCACGATGTGGCACGCCGTCAGGCATCATCGATGTTTCACGAACTCGGGAGCGCATGATGAGCCACAACCCACGACCCCAGTCGGACGAGGACGAGTTGGAGCTGGCCACGCGCCTCCTCGACATGTGGCGCGACGTGCCTCCGGCAAGCCGGCAGGACTACCTGGCGTTCCTGGACGCGTTCGAGGACCCCGAGCAGGACCCTGATCAGTACCGCAGGATCAAGGAGCTGTTCCTCACGCTCGAGTACGCAGTCGCCTCCGCTGCCCAGTAGTGATCACGAAGAGTTTGGGTTCGTTATCGCTGGCGAAGTCTTCGCGATCACGAGCCGCTCACTGCGCGTCGCTGACCGTACTCATGTTGAAGTCTGGCCCCCACGTCGCTCACCTGCGCATGCGCCCCGGTCGAGGCTCTGACCTGCAGATTCACTCCCCAACACTTCCTACTAGATCCGAACTTCCTACTAGATCCGAGCATTTCCCGACGTCTTGCGGACTATCTGCGGACTAGCGCGCGGGCAGTAGCCGAGCTCGACCAACAGATCGGCAAGCCTGCCGGCGGGGAGCGCGGTCGTGCCGTGGTCGACGTAACGGCACGCCTTCGCGGCTAGGTGCTCGTCGAGCTCACGCGCCAGGGTGCGCAGCGGCACCGCGGCCGGCAGGGTGTGTGCGCCGATCGCGCTGCGCATGATCGCCTGGTCGACGGCCTCGACCATCGTCATATCCGGCACCGACCCGTTCGTCGTGCCACCGTCGCCACCTGAGCACAGAGCGCGCCCGGCGGGTGCTTCCGATCCGACTGCTCCCGGCCCCCGTCGTCCGGGTGCCCAGCAGCGAGAGAGGTGACCTTCGCCGGGCGCGCACCGGGACACGTACCCCGATGCCGGCTCCACATGCGTCGCGGTCGCGCAAGTGGGTGTGAGTCCTACGGTGAAGGACCCACAGACGCTCGAACTGCAGCCGGTTCCACGCTAGGTAGCGCGAAGCCCCGCTCACCAACCGACAAGACGCGCCGCAGGCGTTGGTTATGCAGAGCCGTGGCTGCGGACATGGGGTGCGCGTCGGGCCGGGTTCCGGTCTCCCTGTCGGTTTGTTTCCTAGGAACTCCGCCTGGGCCCAACACGGTCGGCGTGCGAATCCGCGGCCGGACCCTATCGTGGCCCTGGGAAGGCGCGCGATGAGACCCCGCGGGTTGGCCGCGTACACGGCCGTGATGGTGCTGGTCGTCGCAGGTTGCGGCGGCGGCGGCGTGGGTGGTGGGTATGCCGGGCCTGCGCAGACGGCAACTCCTGAAGCGTCCGACACCGCGGCGGCAACCGACACCCCCACCGAGGAAGAGGTCGTGCTCCTCACGCAGGAGCAGGCGCAGGCCGCGTTGCCTGTAGTCACCGATCTGCCGACGGGGTGGGCGGACGACCCGGAGGACACCGCGGGCGGCGGCGACGACAGCGACCAGCAGATCAGCCCAACCGAGTGCGACGCGGTGTTCAACGCAGACCTGGGTGCGGATGCTGTCGTGGAGGCGTCCGCGTCGTTCACAATGGGCGAGCTTGGACCCTGGCTCGGTGTCGACGTGGCCTCGTATGAGCCGGGGACCGAACCAACCGAAGCCGAAGTGGCCGAGGTCCCCGACCTGCTCGCAGGTTCGTGCCCGACGTTCACGTTGACCGACCCGGACGGGACCGTCGCGCAAGTGACCCCGGCCGGGTTGTCGTTCCCCGCGTTGGGTGACGCACACGTCGCGCTTCGGTTCAACGTGACGAGCGACGCGTTCGACCTCACCGTCGACCTTGTGTACGTGGTGTCCGGCAACAACGCCGTCGGGGTATCAGGGTTGGGGATCGCCACGAACCCTGTGGACGTGGCTCTTACGGAGCAGGTCATGCGGCAGACCCTCGACAAGGTCGATGCGGCTGCGGCTACCTAGAAATCCACGCTGCGCGGTACTTCGCGGCCAACGCTCCCCGCAGGGTTAGGCGGCGTCGAGCACCGGGCTCAAGGCGGCTTCCTAGCGCCCTTTGTTCACAGGCCGGTCGCTCGCTGGGCAGCCACATCGTGTACCCGAAACCAGGCTTGACCGAGTACCTGACGAACGCCCGCAAGACGTCACAGGGTCAGCGCGGCGCGTTTGATTGTCAAACCACCCCCCCACGCCGTTGCGGACTCCCATTGGCACGTCAGGCTGCGGACTTTGTGCGGACTTCGAGCACCGCGTGACGGCTCCGCCGCAGGTCAGTGGTCTATTGAGCGTCGGAAACCGTACTCATGTTGAAGTCCGGCACCCGCAGCGCCGGCATCGCCGTACGCGGGAAGTACTCACCCCACTCGCGACTGAACGCCGGCACCGTCGAACCCGCCTCCGCAAACCGGTCGAGCAGATCGACCGGGCTCTCGTTGAACCGGAAGTTGTTTACCGCACCGGTGATCTCTCCACCCTCGACCAGGTAGACGCCATCGCGGGTCAGACCGGTGAGCAGGAGGGTCTGCGGGTCGACCTCGCGGATGTACCAGAGGCACGTCAGCAGCAGCCCGCGATCCGTACGACTTACGAGATCGTCGATCGACCCCGACCCGTCGGCCACGTCGAGCACGAGGTTGCCGACCGGGGGAGTGGGGGTGAGTCCGGTGAGCTCGGCGGAGTAGCGCGTCTGCAGCAGCCCCGCGAGAGTGCCATCGACGATCCAGTCGGTCGACGCGATGGGCAGCCCGTTGTCGAAGACGCTCGACTCGCTCGACGACGCATGCGCCACGACGAACGGCGCGCACTGCAGACCCGGATATCCCGGGTCGGAGTGCAGGTGCACCGCGCGCGACGACAGTGCATCACCGACCCGAGTGCCGCCGCCGGGGCGGGAGAAGACCGTACGTCCCTCGTTCGCGTCGCGCGCCCCCATTGACCAGTAGGCGTAGATCATCAGATCGGCCACCGCCGTGGGCGGCAGCAGGGTCTCGTAGCGCCCCGGGGGCAGCTCGACCTTCCGCGCCGCCCAGCCCAGCCGTCGGGTCAGCTCGGCGTCCAGCGACAGCACATCGACGTCGGTGAAGTCCCGCGTCGCCTGGCCCACCCACGCCGAGGTGGCGAGGTCTGCGGTCTTGCCAGTGATTCCGATGTTGCCCACCGGCTGCACATGCCTAAGTCGCAGACCGGTCGACGACCCGAGGTACGTGGTCGCGACCGCGTGCTCCACGAAGCCGTACAACTGGCGCCCCGCCGACCGCGCCTCGCCGAACGCCGACCCGAGCGCGGGAGAGAGGTCGGCGAACACCTCGATCGAGGTCTCCGCGGGCGCCTCTGCCCAGTCGGGCGCCGCCTCAGCCGGGACGAGCGGCTGAGCGTCCTCGGCCGGCCCGTTGTCGCGCGCCGCCTGCTCCGCGGCGCGGACGAGATCCTCGACTTCCTCCGGCGCTACCGCGGACCGCGAAACCGCGCCCGCAGCCGTGCCTGACGTTCCGTCGATCATTGAGATCACCGTCACCGACCGGCTGCGCATCACACCGTTGGTCGTCAGTGTGTTGGACGCCCACCGGAGATTGGCACTAGTGCCGTCGTCGACAAGGACGATGCAGTGGTCGGCATTCGACAGCGACAGCGCTCGTTCGACCAGCTCCTGCGGGGTCACCGGCCGCCCTCCTGCGTCGTGTTGAGAATGCGTACGTCTCGGAACAGCGCACTCGGGCAGCCGTGCGATACGGGTGCCACCTGACCAGGCTGTGCCTTGCCGCAGTTGAACGCTCCGCCGAGCAGCCACGTCTGCGGTCCGCCCACCGCCTCCATGGAGCCCCAGAACGACAGAGTGTCGCTCTGATAGGCGACATCACGCAGCTGCCCAGCCAGCTGCCCGTTCTGGATGCGGAAGAACCGCTGGCCGGTGAACTGGAAGTTGTAACGCTGCATGTCAATCGACCACGACTTGTCGCCGACCACGTAGACGCCCCGCTCCACCCCGCCGATCAGGTCGTCGGTCGACGGGCCACCGTCGGCAGGCTGCAGCGACACGTTGGCCATCCGTTGCACCGGAACGTGCCCGGGACTGTCGGCGAAGGCACACCCGTTGGATCGCCCGATGCCCAGCGTGCCCGACATCATCCGCGCCATGCGGCGGTCGAGCTGGTAGCCGACCAGGAGTGCCGTCGCGCACGATGTCCCACGCCTGCGCGGCGACGCCCTCGTCGTCGAAGCCGATCGTGGACAGGCCGTGCCGTTGGGTGCGGTCGCCGGTGACGTTCATGACCGGCGTGCCATAGCGGAGGCTGCCGAGCTTGTCGGGCGTCGCGAACGAGGTGCCCGCGTAGTTTGCCTCGTAGCCGAGCGCGCGATCGAGCTCCGTCGCATGTCCGATGGACTCGTGGATCGTCAGCCACAGGTTGGTCGGGTCGATGACGAGGTCGTACGAGCCCGCCTCCACGCTCGGCGCCGCGCGCTTCTCGGCCAGTAGGTGCGGCACCTCGCCCAGCTCGCGGTTCCAGTCCCAGCCGGTCCCGGTGAGGTACTCCCAGCCTCGGCCGGCGGGCGGAGCCAGCGTGCGCATCGTGTCGAACCCGCCACCCTCCTCGTCGACCGCGAGCGCCTCGAGCACCGGGTGCAGCCGCACGCGCTGTTGCGTCGTGACCGTGCCCGCGCTGTCGGCATAGAACTTGTTCTCGAGGACCTGCTGCAGCGACGCGGTGACATGGTCGACACTGTCCGCGTCGAGCAGCCGGCGTGACCACTCGGCAAGCAGCTCGATCTTGTCGGCGTCCGCCACGGTGAACGGATCAACGTCGTACGCCGACGCCCACGACACGTCGGGGTAGACCGACTCGTCCGCGAGCTCGATGCGCTCGGTGCTCATGCCTGCGGCTATCCGGGCGACCGCCACCGCCTGCTCCGCGAGCCGGGCCGCCTCCTCGGGTGTCACGTCGACGCCTGCGGCGAAGCCCCATGTCCCGTCGTGCACGACGCGCACGGACAGTCCGACGTCGAGGCCATCGTGACTTCCCTCGAGCCGGGCATCGCGCAGCGACAGATGCTGGGAGCGGATGCGCTCGATGCGAAGCGCCGCGTAGGACGCACCGAGGGCACGGGCCCGATCGAGCGCGGCGTCGGCGCAGACGCGCAGCGGGAGGGCGTGAAAGGCGGAGTCGATCACGAGGGGAGCCTATTAGGGTTTCGGGTGTGCTGGTTGTGAGAGCTGAGCGCCCCGGCGGCCCGGAAGTCCTGACTGTCACCGAGGTGGCCGCACCCATCCCGAGGTCCGACGAGCTGCTGGTCGATGTCGCTGCGGCGGGCGTCAACTTCGTCGACACCTACCGCAGGTCGGGCATGTACCCGATGGCATTCCCGCACGTCGTCGGCGTCGAAGGTGCCGGCGTCGTGACGGCCGTGGGAGACCAGGTGGTCGACTTCGCGGTGGGGGACCGGGTGGCTTGGGTCGACGCGTTCGGCAGCTACGCCCAGCAGCATGTCGTCCCCGCCGCGCGCGCATTGCGCGTGCCGGACGGACTTGACCTGACTCAGGCAGCGGCCGTCGCGCTGCAAGGCATCACCGCGCAGTTCCTGGTGACGTCCACCTATCCGGTGCAGCAAGGCGACACCGTGCTCGTGCACGCCGCCGCTGGAGGCGTTGGTCTGCTCCTCGTACAGCTGTCGCGCGCCAAGGGCGCGACCGTCATCGGGACGGTCTCGACGGAGGACAAAGAGCGGCGCGCCCGCGACATGGGCGCCAACCACGTCATCCGCTACACCGAGGTCGACGACGTGGCCGCCGAGGTGCGCAAGCTCACCGACGGCGTCGGTGTCTCGGTGGTCTACGACGGTGTCGGCAAGGACACCTTCGACGCGTCCATGGCGAGCCTGCGGCGGCGCGGGATGCTGGTGCTCTCCGGAGCCGCCAGCGGCCGGGTGCCCGCCTTCGAGCCGCACCGGCTCCAGGAGCTTGGCTCGCTCTACCTGACGCGCCCGACGATCGGCGACTACGCGGCGGAGGACGACGAGCTGCGCTCGCTGGCCGCCAGACGTCTTCGAGGCCGTTGCCCAAGGCAGCCTGCACGGTCACCATTGGCGATGCCTTACCGCTCGTCGCGAGCCGCTGACGCGCACCGCGCACTGGAGGGCAGGCAGACGATGGGGAAGCTCATCCTGCTGCCGAGCTAGCCGACCTCACGTGCGACCTGTCCGACTCCTGCGCATCGAAGCAGCGCCTGCTCGGGCCGCGACCAGGTCGCCTCGAGCACGGTGAAGCCCGCCGCCCGCGCGGCGGCGCAGACCGCGGCGTCGTCGTCGACGAGCACGTCGACAGGACGCTCCCTCGCGAGCCGGCGCAGGATCTCCACCTTGACGACGCGCGCGGGACGGCGATCACGGTCGTTGCGTAGCAGGAGCTCGCCCGGCGGGATCTCGTACTTCGCGAACCACTCGACGGTCACTGCGCGCAGGCGCTCCGGCCGCCCGCTGAGGTAGACCAGGTCGTGGTCTTCGGCCAGCCGTTGCGCGACCGCCCGGCCCTCAGGCAGCACCGGATCGCGGTCGGCGGCCGCGAAGAACGCGTCCCAGTCCTTGGGTCGCCGCTCCAGGTGGCTGCAGGCGGTGTTGCACGTCGGCCACGACGCCGTCGATGTCGACGACTGCGTACGGCTTCGGCCCGGCCTTGCATCACCGCAACGTACGCGCTGCCATCGCCTCGAGGAACACCGAGCCTATGTCGCCGGGATCCACCGCCTGGTAGGCAGCCGCGCCGGTGATGCTGGAGATCTGCTGGAGGGACTCCATGTCCGCGTCCGGCCCGACGCCGATGGTGATGAGCAGAACAGGGCGAGCCGGGTCGACCTCGGCCTGCAGGTTCCTCAGCAGCGTGTCGAGGCTGATACCGCCGGGGTTGTCGTTCTCCCCGTCGGTGAGCAGCACCACAGAGTTGATCTTGCCCGCGTCATAGCCGGCCTTGGCGGTGCGGTAGGCCGCGAGCGCGGTGTCGTAGAGCGCGGTGTGGCCCTTGGTGATGTCGACCAGCGTGTCGGTCTCTTCGACGAGCCGCTCTGCCTGCGTGGCGCCGTCGACCTGGGACCCCAGCGGCGCAGTCTCCACGAGCTCGACCCAGTCGTTGGGCGGGTCCTGGTCGGTCGAGAACGCCCAGAGGCCGACCTCGGAGGTCGGCTGGAAGAAGCCGATCGCCGCCTTGGCGGCCTCGCTCGCGAGCTCGATGCGCGTCTTGCCGCCCGGAGTGCTCTCCAGCATCGACCCGGAGACGTCAATCACCGCGAGCAGGCGGGCATCGAGGGACAAGGCGCTCAGGGACTTGAGCAGGACGGCCGCCTCGGCGTACTGCGGCTCGCCGAGCGTGGCCGGGACCTCGCCGCGTACGCCCATCTCGGGTGTCAGCCCCTTGGACTCGCCTTCCGCGTTGCGCAGGCCATCGGCAAGGAACGCCTCGACGCTCTCGGGGGTGCGCAGGTAGTCCTCGAACTGCTGAGCGGCAACGTCGAGGCTGTTAGGCGTCTCGGACGCCCTGATCCGGACGAGCGGGTAGTTGAAGGAGTAGACACCCTCGGTGGCGTACAGCGCGGCGAACGACGCCTGCTCCTTGTTGTGGTCGATGACCGACTTCTCGCTCGCCGGGAAGGCCGGTGCGTTGGCCGGGTCCTTGGCCATGGTCTGGTAGGCGGATCTCGACGTCGGGCACCGCCGACCGTACGTACTGCAGCATCGTGGCGACCAGCTGCTCGCGGCTCTCACCCGCACCGAAGAGCTTGTTGAGCGTGAGGGCCGCGACCAGTCCCTCTGACGTGCTGCTCGGGCTCGACACGGTCGCCTTGACGCCGCCGCCCATGACCTGGACCCAGGAGAACTGCTGCGCCTCGCCCCCCAGCGCCGCGGCGGCCTCACGCGGTGCGACGACCACGAGCGGTGAGGTGGCGAGCGACGTCGAGACGTCGAGGCGTGGTCGCAGTGGGGCGTCGTCGCCGCTCGCGGGCTGCGCCGGGGCGGCCGCTGCGGCGTCGGTCATGGCCTGCACCTGGTCGGCCCACACCGAGGTGTCCGGGATCCAGAGGTTCGGCAGGATGCCGCCGAGCGTGATGATCTCGTTGGCCGTCTCGCCGGCCGGCACCGAGTCGACCGCGACCTGGATGCAGCGGTCGGCGGCCTCCGGTCCGGTCTTCTCGTAGTCATCGGCCAGCCGGGTGATCGTCGGGGCTATGTCGGGAACGGCGCTGACCCGAAGGGTGATCGAGCCCGTGCAGTCGGGTGTCTCGGTGGCCATCGGTCGCAGCACGACCCAGCCACCGGCGGCCAGTGCGGCCACCAGGCCAACTGTGCCTAGGGCGACAAGCGGCCCTCGCGAGCGCGTCGGCTTGGGCTCCGCCAGCTCTCGCTGCGGGCTGTGACGCCCGGGCATTCGTTACCTCCCTCACACATCGGGCGGGAGCAGGGTATCTGAGATGTGGACGAGTAGGACAGACCCGACTACGGGGTGTCAGCGTGTACGGGCTCCGCGGCCGGCTGTCCGGAGGTCTCGACGGGGACCCGCCGGCGGCCAGGAACCAAGCGCTCCAAGGGAGCAAAGGCCAGCCAGCACACGACCGTGGGCAGGAAGTGGATGCCGATGGCGAGGTAAGTCAGCAGGTGGAATGAGAGGAAGAACACCGCAGCAAGAGCCAGCCAGCGGCCCTTGAGGAACAGGATCGCGGGGGAGAGGATCTCCGCGATGATGATGCCCCACTGCGACATGCGCAGCAGGAACGGATAGTCGAGCATCCACCGGGCCAGGTCGCTGCCCCGCCTGGTGATCGCCCAGGTGAAGACCGCCCCGTTGGCCCAGCCCCACGGCCAGCCCGACCGGATCGACTTGGTCACGGCCGACAGGAAGTAGGTCAGCGCCACCGCCAGCTGGATCATCCGCAGCGCCCACCCGGCGGCCTCGCTCTGGGTCTGGTCGGTGAACCGCGCCCGGCCCACAGTGGGCAGCACCCACAGCGCCACCAGCAGCGCCAGGTGGTCGTGGTCGACCTTGCCGAACGACATGCCGACGATCAGCCACTCCAGGTAGCAGACCGCCGCGGTCCAGCCGGCGAGTCGCGGCAGCCGCCCGCTCGCGGCGACCAGGACGCTGACGAGCAGCACCGCCTGCAGGCCCTGGACGAGCGCGGGGGTCGGCGTGGGCAGCGGCAGCACCCGCCCGATCCACAGCGGCTTGTAGAGCTCTCCCGCGTAGCCATGCGGCACGACGTCGTTGACGAGGTAGAACATGTCGAAGACGACGAACAGATAGATCGCGGCGCGTAGCACTGCCACCCGCGCCAGCGGGACGGGCGCGGTCCACCACCGGACGATGGCGTTCACTGCACCTCCCAGTCGGCGAGCTGGCGGGTGATGCGTGGCCCGGTGGCCTTGCCGTCGGTCAGGTCGATCGTGTCCCGCATGAGATAGAGGTGTACGTACTGCGGCCGGGCCGGATGCAGCTCGGCGAACGCGTCCGCGATCACCTGGAGGAGCCTGGGCTCAGTGATGATCCGGCCGAGCTGGCCCTCGACCTCGGCCCGGCCGATGCCGGTGCCGGTGGCGTTGAGCGGGACGCGGACCCGGGTGCCGTCGGTGGTGTCCGCGAGCACGTACGCCGAGTTGATCGAGGCGTCGAGGTCGGGGCTCGTGGCGTACTGGGCCATCGGGCCGAACGGGAACATGTCATCGGTGTCGACGTAGGCGCCGTAGGCCAGGGCGCCGAGGAAGGCCACGACCGCGCCGAGCCGTACGGTGCGGCCGGCGGGGCTCAGCCGGCGCACGGCGTTGGGGGAGTCGTTCATGGCGTGCCCATGGTACGAGCCGCACCCAGGTCTCGGCGACGATCAGCTCACGCGACCCATGCAAAAGATGATCAAGGCCCCGGCCGGGGGTACCGGGGCCCTGATCGACTGCAGCGGCCGCCTCCTTCCGCTATCGCAGGTCGAGTTGCTCTCCGGGGAAGACCAGGTCGGGGTTACCGGCCAGCAGCGCCTGGTTGCGGGCGTAGATCTCCTGCCAGCCACCCGGGATGCCGAACTGTCGGGCAATGCTGCTCAGCGAGTCGCCGGGCTGCACGGTGTAGTCCGCTCCGGCCAGGGGCCCGGTCGACGGGGCCCGGGTCACGACCACGGTGGGTGCCGCAGCCGCACGGCGGACCGGTCGGGCCTGTTGGGTTTGCGCGGCGCTGCTGCGGGACGACCGGGTGGCCCGGCTCGGCTGGCTGGATTGCTGCGACTGGGCCGGCTGCGCGGACGAGCCGCCGCCACCGCCGCCACGTAGGCCGAGCTTGCGGGAGCACGCGGGCCAGGCGCCCCAGCCTTGCCCGGCCTGCACGCGCTGGGCGACCGCGATCTGCTCCTCGCGGCTGGCGCCGGCGGCGCTGCCGGTGCCGCCGTAGGCACGCCAGGTGCCGGGCGCGAACTGAAGCCCGCCCTGATATCCGTTGCCGGTGTTTGCCGACCAGTTTCCACCGCTCTCGCACTGGGCGAGTTGGTCCCAGGTCCCTCCGTCCTGGGCGTGGGCTGTTGCCGCCAGGCCGACCGCAGGAAGCGCCGTGGTGACGCCTGCGACCACTGCGAGCCGTCCGATGCGGATGGTCCGATGCGCCCGCGGCCGCCGTGCTGTTGGTCGCGCTCGCCTCCACACCAAAGACGGTGCGTCGGCTCGCCGCTCCGTCGGGCATGGCGGGGCGGAGGCATGGTGGTACGTGGCATGAACGAGCCTCTCCTGCCGCCTGCGGAGTCAGCTGACGGGTTCGGGCTGAGAGGTTGCCCGGCCTTCGGCCAGCACTTTGGGGAAGTGGGGAAGGCTTCACCCCTGCGCTTCAAATGCCTGCGCGGTGGGTCCCCCGCTCCTGCCCGTGCGTGGTTGCCGATGTGGGTCGGCACCCGGTGGGCAGGACTCGGCGGCCGGCTCCGACCACGCGCACTTCACGCGATTTCCGCACCCTAGAATCGATAGGGCGAGAGCGCAATAGGTGATTACTAGTTTACCGAGTCGTGATCTTTCATTGATTGCAACGATATTCACCTATTGACGGGGACCGTCTCTTCCTCGAGCACCTCGTCGAGGTCGATGTCCGGCTGGCGACTGAGCGCACTCGGCCACCACATCCGCTGCCCGACGTCGAGGTTGAGAGCCGTCACAAGGATCGACCGCACGATGAGCGTGTCGAGCAGGACGCCGAACGCCACTGTGAAACCAATCTCGGCAAACGCGACCACGGGGAGCGTTGCGAGCACAGCGAACGTGCCGGCTAGCACGAGCCCGGCGGACGTGATGACACCGCCGGTGGCAGCGAGTCCGGTGAGCGCCCCGCGCCGAGTGCCCTGGTGCTGCGCCTCCTCGTGCACGCGCGTCATCAAGAAGATGTTGTAGTCGATGCCCAGCGCGACGAGGAACACGAAGACGAACAGCGGGAACGCGGTGTCGACACCGGCGAATCCGAAGACGTGCTCGAAGATGAGCGCACTCGCGCCGAGCGCCGCGGCGAATGACAGCACCACCGTCGCGATGAGGATGAGCGGCGCCACGATCGCGCGCAGCAGCAGCGCGAGAATGAAAAACACCGCAACCAGGATCAGCGGCATGATGACCGCGCTGTCCCGCTCCGAGGCGCGGAACGTGTCGAGGGCGATCGCGGAGTTGCCGCCGGCCAGCGCGTCGGCATCGGGCACCGCGTGGACGGACTCCCGTACGCGATCGACGGTGTCGTGCGCCTCGGAGCTGTCGGCCGCGGCCTCGAGCGTGCCTTCCATGATGACGAGGCCGCCCTGCGATGGAATGGGCTCGCTCACTTCGGAGATGCCAGGCGTTTCGGCCAATGCCGCGCGTACTTCGTCGGCCTGGTCGGCGTTGGCGACGACCACGACAGGGTTGCCGGTGCCGGCGGGGTAGTGCTCGGCCAGCACCTCCTCGCCGACAATGGACTCTGGCTTGTCGATGAACGCGTCCTTGTTGGCGATGACGCCGGTGTCGAGGCCCAGCAGGCCAAGCGCCATGGCCCCGAGCGCGGCGGAGGTGACGAGCCAGACGAATCGCGGACGGCGGGCAATAGACCGACCGATGCGCGCCCAGAAGCCGGTGTCGGACGGCTCGGCCGAGCCGAAGGTCGGCTTCACCGGCCAGAAGACCCACCGGCCGACGATGACGAGCAACGCCGGCAGCAACGTGAGCATCGCGGCCATCCCGATGACGATGCCGATCGCCAGCACCGGCCCCATGGCACGCGTGGAGTTCATCTCGGCCGCAACCAGGCACAGCATGCCGACCGCGACGGTCGCGGCACTGGCGACAATCGCCGGCCCGGCTCGGTGCAGGGCGAACGCCATGGCCTCGTGCCTGTCGACGTGCCGGCGCAGCTCCTCCCGGTAGCGAGCGACGAGAAGCAGCGCATAGTCGGTGCTGGCACCGAAGACGAGGACGAGGAGGATGCCCGCGGTCTGCGCGTTGACAGTGAGGCCGGCGTTGTCGGCGAGGAGGTAGACAACCGCCTGCGCCACAGTGAGCGCCGTGACTGCCGCGATGACCGGCAGCAACCAGAGTGTCGGGCTGCGGTAGGACAGCAGCAGGATCACGATCACGACGCCCAAGGCGGCATAGAGCAGCGAGCTGTCGATGCCCTCGAAGGCGTCCGCGAAATCGGCGCTGACCCCGGCCGGGCCGGTCACGTACGACCTGAGGCCGTCGGCGTCGGACTCAGTGATGGCAGCGATGTCCTCACGGGCGCCGGGGAGGTCCATCCACCCGTTGTCGCTCACATCGAGCTGGGCGATGACCTGCAGTGCCTCACCATCGTCGGACGGCACGGGACCGATGACCTCGCCATCGACGAGACTGACGTCGGCGATGCGTGCAGCGTCGTCGCTCACCTTGGCGAAGTCGGCTTCGGTGACGCCGCCGGTGCGCTCGTAGACGACAACGGCGGGCAGCGTCTCGCCGGACCCGAACTGCTCGAGCTGGGTCTCGAACACCTTGGTCGACTCGGCGGTGCCGGGCAGCCAGGCGGCCGCATCGTTTTCCTGCGCGCCGGTGAGCTTGCTCGACAGTGGCCCGGCGACCGCCAGGACCAGCACCCAGAACGCCAGGACGATCCACTTCGTACGCCGGCCGCACACGAACGCGCCGACCTTGGCCAACAACGCACCCATTTGACGTGCCCCCACCCGTAACCGCTCGTTGAAGGTGACCGTAGACCTCTCTACTGACACGTCGAAACTGAGTTTCTCATCGTGACCGGGGGATCGAGTTTTTCTGTGCGCCGCCCTGAGGTGCAACTGATGGTTGCGCGATGCGGGCACTCCGGGTAACCTGATGCGCAACCAAACGTTGCAGGAGAGTGACATGGACCTCGGAACCATCGAGCGCGAGATCTACGTCGAGGCGTCGCCCGAGGTCGTGTTCGAGGTGGTGAGCAGTCCAGACCATCTCAAACAGTGGTGGCCGGACGACGCCCGATACCAGCCGACGCCCGGGTCGGCGGGGGAGATCGTCTTCGGTGACCGCGACGCCGGCGGGGCAGTGGTGGCATTCACCGTCGTCGACGCGCGACCGCCGCGGACGTTCTCGTTCCGCTGGACGCACCCGGCCGGCGAGGTCGCGGCTGAGGGCAACTCGCTGCTGGTCACCTTCGACCTGACCCCGTCGGGCGGCGGGACGCTGCTCAAGATGACCGAGACCGGCTTCCGCGAGATGGGCTGGGAGGCCGCCATCCTCGAGCAGCAGTACCAGGAGCACGTCACCGGCTGGGACTTCTATCTGCCGCGATTGGCACCGTACGTCGCGACGCTGGAGGTGCGGCCATGAGCACCGCGGTGGCCGAGAAGGTCGACGACGACCTCTGGTCCGCGATCGGCGACCCGACCCGGCGCCGAATGCTCGACCTGCTGCTCATCGACGGCGACGGCACGGCGACCACGCTGGGCCGGCAGCTGCCGGTCACCCGTCAGGCGGTGGCCAAGCACCTCGGCGTCCTCGACCGGGTCGGCCTGGTCCGGGCGACGCCGGCCGGCCGGGAGAAGCGGTACTCGGTGGACGACGCCCAGCTCGCCCGCGCGGTGGCCCAGCTGTCGTCGGTCGGGTCGGCGTGGGACGCCCGGCTGCAGCGGATCAAGCGGATCGCCGAGGCGATCCAGCGCACCCAACGGAACTGACAACAGGACTGACGAGATCAAGGAGAGTCGAGATGGTGGACATTCTGCACAGGGTCGGGGTCAAGACCCCGACACCGGAGAAGGTGTACGACGCGCTGACGACCGTCGAGGGCCTCGCCGGCTGGTGGACCGACGACACGAAGGGGAGTGGCGACGTCGGCGGCGTCCTCGAGTTCCGGTTCCCGGTCGGTGGCTTCGACATGGAGGTCCTCGAGCTGCGGCCGTCCGAGCGGGTGACCTGGCGGGTGGTCGACGGCCCCGAGGAATGGATCGGGACGACGGTCGACTGGGACCTCCGCCAGAACGGCGACTACACGATCGTGCTGTTCAAGCACCAGGGCTGGAAGGAGCCGGTCGAGTTCATGCACCACTGCAGCACCAAGTGGGGCTCGTTCCTGATGAGCCTGAAGTCCCTGGTGGAGACCGGCGAGGGCGCGCCGGCGCCACGGGACGTGCAGATCAGCGACTGGCACTGAGCCTGCCCGCGCGCCGATCAGGGGAGGGCCCGGCTCACAGTCCGAAGACCCGTACTTAACATAATGTGACTTATCGGCGCAGGTCGTTTTCCGCGGCGATCAAGGAAGAGTTCGGCTTCCCGGTCTCCTCGATGCCGGATTCTTCCTTGATCGACAAGCTAACCAATGGCGGGACTCCCGCTACCAATCGTTGCCGAGCACGTCACCGTTGCTCGGTGTCAGAGCGGACCGCCATGTGCTCGCAGCGATCGACGACGTGGTGAGGAACCGCACGGACCCATCGCCGAACACAAAATTCCCGCCACCGGTGTGCGGCTGCGCGCGAGCGCGGACGCGTCTGAGAACACCTCACCCCCCGCCCTGGTCGGCATGGCGAGGTAGACACCCGACTGGATCGAGTCCCGAACGAAGCGAACGGACCCGTCCGCCATCTGCGGGTCGGCGTGGGCTGCAGGAGCGAGCGCGAGCGTGACCGCAGCGGCGAAACCAGCGAGGCTCGCGCCGCCGAGGATCCTCGTCCTCATTCTCTTCATTTGACCTCTCCTCTTCTGTGTTCCGGTCACCTCCCATTCGGACCTGTAGCCGGGACGGATGAGGAATCGGCCTTCAGGCGCCGACGTAGGCCGCGAGGTGCTCGCCGGTGAGGGTGGAACGGGCAGCGACGAGGTCGGCGGGCGTGCCCTCGAAGACGATCCGGCCGCCGTCGTGGCCGGCGCCTGGGCCGAGGTCGATGATCCAGTCGGCGTGCGCCATGACCGCTTGGTGGTGCGCGATGACGATGACCGACTTGCCGGAGTCGACGAGCCGGTCGAGCAGGCCGAGCAGCTGCTCGACGTCGGCGAGGTGCAGGCCGGTGGTCGGCTCGTCGAGGACGTAGACGTCGCCCTTCTCGGCCATCTGGGTGGCCAGCTTGAGCCGCTGCCGCTCGCCGCCGGACAGTGTGGTGAGCGGCTGGCCGAGGCTGAGGTAGCCGAGCCCGACGTCGGCAAGCCGGTCGAGGACCTTGTGCGCGGCCGGCGTGCGTGCCTCGCCGTCCTCGAAAAACGCCTCGGCCTCGGTCACCGACATCGCGAGCACCTCGGCGATGTTCCGGCCGCCCAGCGTGTACTCCAGCACCGACGCCTGGAACCGCTTCCCCTCGCACTCCTCGCAGGTGGATTCGACGGTGGCCATGACGCCCAGGTCGGTGTAGATCACGCCGGCGCCGTTGCAGGTGGGGCAGGCGCCCTCAGAGTTGGAGCTGAACAGCGCCGGCTTCACGCCATTGGCCTTCGCGAACGCCTTCCGGATCGGGTCGAGCAGTCCGGTGTAGGTCGCCGGATTGCTGCGTCGAGAACCGCGGATCGCGCCCTGGTCGATCGCGACCACGCCGTCCTGCCCGGACACCGAGCCGTTGATCAGTGAGCTCTTGCCCGAGCCCGCCACGCCGGTGACGACCACCAGCACGCCGAGAGGGATGTCGACATCGAGGTCCTGCAGGTTGTGGATGTGGGCGCCGCGCACCTCCAGGCGCCCCGACGGCTTCCGCACCGTCTCCTTGAGTGCCGCACGGTCGTCCAGGTGCCTGCCGGTGAGCGTGCCGCTCCCCCGCAGCCCATCGAGGGTGCCCTCGAAGACCACCTCGCCGCCCTCCGTGCCGGCGCGCGGGCCCAGGTCGACGACGTGGTCGGCGATCGCGATCGTCTCGGGCTTGTGCTCCACGATGAGCACGGTGTTGCCCTTGTCCCGCAGCTGCAGCAGCAGCTCGTTCATCCGCTCGATGTCATGCGGGTGCAGGCCGATCGTGGGCTCGTCGAAGACGTAGGTGACGTCGGTGAGCGCCGACCCGAGGTGGCGGATCATCTTGGTGCGCTGTGCCTCTCCCCCGGACAGGGTGCCCGCGGGCCGGTCGAGCGAGAGGTAGCCCAGCCCGATCTCCGCGAACGAGTCCAGGAGGTGCTGCAGCCCGGTGAGCAGCGGAGCCACCGACGGCTCGTCGAGCTTGCGGACCCAGTCGGCCAGGTCGCTGATCTGCATGGCGCAGAGGTCGGCGATGTTCTTCCCCTTGATCTTCGACGACCGCGCCTCAGGGCTGAGTCGGGTGCCGTCGCACTCGGGACAGGTCTGGAACGTGATGGCCCGCTCCACGAACGCCCGGACGTGCGGCTGCATCGCGTCGACGTCCTTGGAGAGCATCGACTTCTGGATCTTGGGGATCAGGCCCTCGTAGGTCAGGTTGATGCCCTCGACCTTGATCTTGGTCGGCTCCCGGTAGAGCAGGTCGTGCAGTTCCTTCTTGGTGAACTTCGCGATCGGCTTGTCCATGTCGAAGTAGCCGCTGCCGCTGAAGATGCGGCCGTACCAGCCGTCCATGCTGTAGCCGGGGACCGTGAGCGCACCCTCGCTGAGCGACAGGCTGTCGTCGTACAGCGCGGTCAGGTCGAAGTCGCTGACCGAGCCCATGCCCTCGCACCGCGAGCACATGCCGCCCTGGTAGACGACGTTGCGCACCACGCTCTTCTCGACCCTGCCACCCTTCTCGGTGCTCATCACGCCGCTCGCCGTCCGGGTCGGGACATTGAAGGAGAAGGCTTGTGGGCGAGCCGATGTGCGGCTTCCCGAGCCTGCTGAAGAGGATGCGCAGCATCGCGTTGGCGTCGGTGGCGGTGCCGACGGTGGAGCGCGGGTTGGCGCCCATCCGCTCCTGGTCGACGAGGATCGCGGTCGTCAGCCCGTCGAGCATGTCGACCTCGGGCCGCGCCAGCGTCGGCATGAAGCCCTGCACGAAGGCGCTGTAGGTCTCGTTGATCATCCGCTGCGACTCCGCAGCGATCGTGTCGAACACGAGAGAGCTCTTGCCCGAGCCGGAGACGCCGGTGAACACGGTCAGCCGGCGCTTCGGGATCTCGATGCTGACGTCCTTGAGGTTGTTCGCGCGCGCGCCGTGCACGCGGATCAGATCGTGGCTGTCGGCAACGTGCAGCGCGGGAGACTGCGGGTCCGTCCTCTTGGCCATGCCTATGGTGACCCCCTATGTGCGGACTGCTGCGTGCCCTTCTTTGCGGGCTTACTCTCAGCCATTGCGAAGCACCTCCATGCGCCTATCGAGTCCCATCGGCACACCAGCCCGATGTGCTGGCTGGCGGCCTCGAGCCGACGTAGATGGTCGGACGCCTCAGCGCAGCTCCTGGATGCGGACCGTGTTCCCCGCGGGGTCGCGGAAGGCGCAATCACGTACGCCGTACGGCTGGTCGGTCGGCTCCTGGACGACCTCGGCGTCGCTGGCCTGCAGCCGCTCGAAGGTGCTGTCGACGTCCTTGGTGGCCAGGAGGATCGCAGCCGTAGGTGCCCTTGGCCATCATCTCGGTGATCGTGCGGCGCTCGTCGTCGGTGACGCCGGGACCCGGCGGGCCGGCGGAGCAGGACGATGGACGTGTCGGGCTGGTCGGCGGGGCCGACCGTGATCCAGCGCATCCCGCCGTACCCGACGTCGCTGCGGACCTCGAAGCCGAGGATGTCGCGATAGAAGGCCAGGGAGGCCTCCGGGTCGTCGTGGGGAAGGAAGGCTGGTGTGGATGGTGATGTCCATGGCGGTCACGCTAGTTGCGGCTCGGTGACCCGTGCTTCCCGATTCCTGATCGGTCTGGTCACCTGCTTCGCCACGCACGACGGCATCCCCGACGTCGCGCGTCCGTCTGGCCCCGGTAGGTGCTGGGCGGCACACCGACGAGTTCGGTGAAGCGAGTGCTGAAGGTGCCCAGCGACGAGCAGCCGACCGCGAAACAGACCTCTGTGACGCTAAGGTCGCCACGACGCAGCAGCGCCATCGCGCGCTCGATGCGCCGCGTCATCAGATAGCTGTACGGCGACTCGCCGTAAGCGCGCCTGAACTCGCGGCTGAGATGCCCGGCCGACATGTTCACGCCGCGGGCGAGCGCCTCGACGTCCAGCGGCTGCGCGTACTCCCGGTCGATCCGGTCGCGGACACGGCGCAGCCGCGCGAGATCGCGCAATTGCTGGGCCGCGGCGGGTCCGCTGGTCACGTCCGCAATCGTACGTCGCACCGGACTTGCCCAGCGCGGCTGGCGCCCCACCCCACTCTGGAACTCGACATTGTCGATCTCACCGGACTGGTGCAGCCGAATCAGGGCCGGCTCGTCAGCAGCGACGTAGATGCCTTCCAGCGCGGCATTCTGGACCGCGACGGTCTGCGCGTCGTCGACATGGTCTTGGTTGGCAAGCCCGCGTGGTACGCGGCGAGCCGAGGCCTCAACGCACATTTCGTCCTACTTTCAACACGTCTCGTTTCCAATGAGCAACTCGTTGATGTCCATGGCGATCACGCTAGCTGCGCTTCGTTCACCGGTGCTTCTCGATTCGTGATCGGTCTGGCCACCCTATTCGCCACGCGCGCTCGCTGGTTGCTGCGCCGGGCCAGCAGCAGGACGCACGCGACGGCGCCGAGCGCCACCGTGGCGAGTCCTGAGCCCCCGAGCGTCGCTCGCGGGCCCAGCGCCGAGGTGAGCGGCCCGCCGACTGCCGCGCCGAGCGGTGACGCGGTCAGCAGCACCGCCTTCGGGCTGCGAGCATCGCGGCCAGGTGCTGCGGTGGCGACTTCGCCTGCATAAGCGTCACCGACAGCGGTACGAACGGTCCGTAGATCGCGCCGCCGAGCGTGAAGCACGCGACCGTGATGGCCGTCGGCACGTCGAACCCGAACGGCAGCAGCGATGAGCCCCCAGGCGACCACGATCGCGACCGTCACCGGCCAGCGCGGGAGCTGCCGCAGCGCGCCGACTGCGAGCCCGCCAAGCACCGCGCCGATGCCGAACAGCATCCAGTACAGGCCGAGCAGCGTGCCCGAAGCGTGCAGGTCGTCGGTCACGTGCAGCGGCAGCGCGACCTCGACCGGGCCGTACAGCAGGTTGAAGAACCAGGTGAGCGTCAGCAGCCCCAGCAGCTCGGGATGGGACCGCATCAACGCGACCCCGCCGCGCGCGGCCGCCTGGTCGACGGGTGAGACCTCCCCCGCCTCCGGCAGCCGGGTGCGAGCGACAAGCACAGCGAGGAACACGTACGTGAGCGCGTCCAGGCCGATCACGAGCGCCGAGCTGACGTACGTCACCAGCACACCGGCGATCGCCGGCCCGGCGATCGTGGCAGCGAAGTTGAGCGAGCTGACCAGGGTGTTCGCGGCGAGCCGCTGCTCGTCCGGTAGCAGCTCGGCCAGCAGTGTGTATTTGCCCGCGCTGCCCCACGCGTGCAGCAGCGACGAGACCGCGAGCAGCACGACGTACAGCGGCGGCGTGAGCAGCCCGGCGAGCCAGGCGAGCGGCACGACACCCAGGAACACGCCGCGCACGACGTTGTCCGCGAGCAGCAGCCGCCTGGCCGGCACCCGGCGCAGGCGGCGACCGAACACCAGCGCGCCTACCACACCCGGCAACGTGTACGCGGCCACCGCGCCGCCGACCCACAGCCCCGCGGTCGCCTGCGGCGCCAGCTCGATGGCGAGCCACGCCACCGCGACGAAGCTCATCCCGTCCCCGAGGTACGAGACCGCGAAGCCGAGAGTCAGTCGCCGGAACACCCGGTTGGCGAGCACCGGCCGGTAGGCGGAGGGCACGAGGCGTCGGAGCACCACGGCGGTCACGCTAGGTGCCCTCCGTTGACCCGTGCTTCTCGATTCCTGATCGGTCCCAGCCGGTCAGGAATCGAGAAGCACCAATCACCGAAGCGCACCTAGCGTCTCCGCCAAGGACATCATCACCACGACTTTCGGAGTCAGGTATGCCCTGCCCGTGGTCCTAGAGAGGCTGCCCTCATGCACCGTCAGATCGCCGGAAAGCTCACCGGCCCAGTCACCAAGTGGATCGTCGCCGCGGCCGTCGTACTCCTCGCGTTCCTGCTCGCCCCGCTGAGCCCCAAGCTCGTCGACGTGCAGAACAACGAGGCGTCGTCGTGGCTCCCTGCCTCCGCCGAGTCGACGAAGGTCCTCGACGAACTGTCCGAGAGCATCGACCCCAACGACATCCCGACCCTCGTCGTCTACCACCGCGATGGCGGCCTGACCGAGGCCGACCTCGCCGCAATGGACGAGCAGGCGGACGCGATCGCCTCCCAGGTCGACGGCGTCACCGACGAGAACGCCGACGGCTCCCCCGACGTACTCTCGCCGAACGTGGCCGAGCAGGAACCGTCCGCAGCGACTGCTGTCCGACGACGGAGAGGCCGCCTACCTCTACCTAGTCCTCAACTTCGGCGACGAGGGCTGGACCGACGTCCCCGAGGCTGCCGACGAGGTCCGCGACATCGCCGGGGTGGAGGGCGTGACGGTGCACCTTGCCGGCTTCGGCGGCCAGACCGCGGACGCGGCCGAGACCTTCGAGGGCATCGACACCAACCTGATCCTCGCCACGCTCGGTGTGGTCGTGGTCATCCTGCTCTTCACCTACCGCAGCCCGGTGCTGTGGATCCTGCCCGTGCTCTGCGCCGTCTTCGCCAATCTCATCGCGACCGGCATCATCTACCTGCTGGCGCGGTACGCCGACCTCACCGTGAACGGCCAGAGCCAGGCCATCCTCAGCGTCCTCGTGATCGGCGCCGGCACCGACTATGCGCTGCTGCTCGTCGCCCGCTACCGCGAGGAGCTGCGCCGCCACCAGGACCGGCACGAGGCGATGGCGTTCGCACTGCACCGGGCAGCGCCGGCGATCCTCGCCAGTGCCGCGACCGTGTGCATCGGCATGCTCTGCCTGGTCTTCGCCGAGCTGAACTCCACGGCCGGCCTCGGTCCAGTCATCGCGGTCGGCATCGCGGCCACCTTCTTCGTGATGGTGACCCTGCTGCCCGCCCTGCTGGTCATCTGCGGCCGCTGGATCTTCTGGCCGGTTCGGCCCACGTTCGGCTCGCACGAGCCGACCAGCACCGGAATGTGGGCGAAGGTGGGCAACGCGGTCGCGCCGCGTCCGCGGGTCGTCTGGGTCGTCACCACCGGCATCCTGCTGGTCGCCTGCCTCGGCTTGTTCCGGCTCGACACCGGGGGCCTCTCGACCGAGGAGACCTACACCAAGGAGTTCGACTCGATCAAGGGCCAGAAGGTCCTGATGGAACACGGTCTGCAGGACGCATCCAACACCGTCCAGGTCGTTGCCAACCAGGACCAGATAGACGCCGTCCGCGACGCGGTCGCCCGGGTCGAGGGCGTCGGTGAGCCAGAAACCGCCACGCCGATCGCTGACGGCCGCGCCTACTTCGAGGCGACCATCGCCGCGGACATCTCCTCGCAGGACGCCTTCGACATCGTCGAGGGCACGCGTGATGCGGTCCACGAGGTCGACGGCGCGAACGCGCTCGTCGGCGGCGGGTCGGCGTTCTACCTCGACACCAAGATTGCCTCCAACCGGGACAACCTGGTGATCATCCCGCTGGTCCTGCTCGTGGTGTTCCTGATCCTGCTCGCCCTGCTCCGCGCCGTGCTCGCCCCGGTCCTGCTGATCGCGACGGTGGTCCTCTCGTTCGGCGCAGCCTTGGGCATCTCGGCACTGCTGTTCGAGTACGTCTTCGGCTTCGCCGGATCCGACCCGGGCTTCCCGTTGTTCGCCTTCGTGTTCCTCGTGGCGCTGGGTATCGACTACAACATCTTCCTGATGACCCGGGTCCGGGAGGAGACCGTCAACCACGGCACCCGCAAGGGCTCGCTGATCGCGCTGTCGTCGACAGGCGGCGTGATCACCTCGGCCGGCCTCGTGCTCGCGGCGACGTTCCTCGTCCTCGGCTCGCTGCCGCTGGTATTCCTCGCGGAACTCGGCGTTGCGGTCGCGCTCGGCGTCCTAGTGGACACCATGATCGTCCGGTCGGTGCTGGTCACCGCGCTCAACCTCGACCTCGGCGGGAAGATCTGGTGGCCCAGCGAGCTCGACCGCGGTACGGCGCCGGAGGCCCCAGGTGAGCCCGAGAGGGAGCCGGTCCCTGAGCCCGTCCAGCCCGTCTGATCGCGCCAGTCGGATAGGCATGGGTCACCGATACGGCCAACCCCTAGACTCGCCCCTCGTGACCGTCTTGATGAGCAGGGCCGACCAGAACCCCCACTCGCAGCCGACGAGACCGCGACACTGCTTGGTTTTCTCGACTTCCATCGCGCGACGCTGGCGTGGAAAACCGCCGGACTGGACTCGGCCGCCCTGAACGCAACGACCGCTGCCTCAACGATGACCCTGGGCGGGATGCTCAAGCACCTGGCCTATGTCGAGGACGACTGGTTCTCGCGGGTGCTGCACGGCCGTCACTCGTCGCCGCCTTGGGACACGGTGGACTGGAAGGCCGACATGGACTGGGACTGGCACTCGGCCGCCGAGGACACGCCTGAGCAACTCCAGGCGATCTGGCAGGACGCCGTGACCCGCTCCCGCGCCCTGGTGGCCGAGGCGCTGGCTGACGGCGGCCTGGACATGCTCGCCAAGGCCTCGGTTCGCGGCGTCAGCCTCCGATGGATCCTCGTGCCACATGGTCGAGGAGTACGCGCGGCACAACGGCCATGCCGACCTGCTGCGTGAGTCGATCGACGGGCTCACCGGCGAATAGACGCCGTCCACGGGGCGCCGATCGGTCGCTATATAACGCTGGGGCGCCCCAGCGTTGCTCTCAGCCGCGACGCTCGATCGTCTCGTCGAGGAACGAGGTCGCCTCGCGGCCGGCGCGCTCGACGTCGCGCTCGCGGATCGCTGCCACGAGCACGCCGTGGTCGAGGTACTCGGGCTCCGGGCGCGCCCGCAGGTCCCGTGCCAGCGCATCACGGACGGCGGCGCCGAGGTCTGCGTAGAGATCGTCGAGTAGCGCGTTGTGCGCGGCACGTACGACTAGTGCGTGGAACGCGATGTCGGCGTCGGCGAATGCGTCGAGATCGCCGCTGCGCCAAGCCATCTCGCGCACCGCCAAGGCCTTGTCAAGGGCGACCAGGTCGGCGTTGGTACGACGCGTCGCCGCAAGCCGCGCCGCCTGGTGCTCGAGGCCGCGTCGCACCTCGAACACCTCGCGCACGCCGGCCGCGGCCACGCGCCGCGACACGGCCCCGGACAGCTCGCTGGCGGCCCGCACGTAAGTCCCGGAGCCCTGCCGGATGTCAAGCAGGCCCGCATGCGCCAGGGCCCGTACGGCTTCGCGGACGGTGTTTCGGCCTACCCCGAGGGCCGCCACCAGCTCCGGCTCGGTGGGGATCCGCTCCCCCACCCCCCACTCCCCCGTGCTGATCTTGGTGTGCAGCTGCGAGATCACCTGGTCGACCAGCGCCGACCGGTGAGTGGGCTGCAACAGCGCCGATCCGACCTCCCTCATCAGACCCCTCCGACGCCTCTAGTGGTCCGCCGCGCACGAATGGTAGGATGAATTCATCCCATGACCCGCTGATTTACGGCCTACGGTGACTCTAACCTCCGAACGGACCCTCGGCACCAGCAACCGCACCGCCACCTGGCTGGTCGTGGCGGCGGTCGCCCTCGCCGCGCTCAACCTGCGCACCGCCGTCCTCAGCGTCGGCCCGCTCCTCGACGAGCTGCGCGATGCTCGTGCACCTGACCGGCGCGCAGGCCGGACTCCTGACGACCCTGCCGGTGCTCTGCTTCGCCGCCCTCGGCTCGGTGGCCCCCGCGCTGTCCCGCCGCTTCGGCGAGTCGGCCGTCCTCGCCGGGTCGCTCGCCGCGGTGGTCGTCGGCTGCCTTCTTCGGGTGCTGGTCAGCACTCCGGTGCCCTTCCTGGCGGGCAGTGCCCTCGCCCTTGCCGGCGCCGCGCTGGGCAACGTCCTGATCCCGGCGGTCGTCAAGCGTCACTTCCCCGACCGCGTCGGCCCGATGACCGCGCTCTACACCACCGCGCTCGCCCTGGGCGCCACAGCATCGGCCGCCCTGACGGTGCCGGTCGACCAGCTAGCCGGCGGCAGTTGGCGGGCGGGCCTCGGCGTGTGGGCCGGGCTCGCCGCGGTCGCGCTCGTTCCCTGGCTGGTCCTGCTGCGCCGCCCGCATCAACGCGCCGGCGACGGCACCCACGCCCGGCTGTCCAGCATGGCCCGCAGCCGCACCGCGTGGGCGCTCGCGATCTACTTCGGCACGCAGTCGCTGCAGGCCTATGTCTCGTTCGGCTGGTTCGCCACCCTGTGGCAGGACGCCGGGATGAGCGCGCAGCGCGCCGGCCTGACACTGGCGGTGATGTCGGCGATCTCGATCCCGACCTCGCTCGTGGTGCCCTCGCTCGCCTTCCGGCGCGCCAGCCAGCGACCGTACGTCGTCGGCCTCGCGGCCATCTACGCCGTCGGCTACGCCGGCCTGCTCCTGGCGCCCGGCGGCGCCGCAGCCTGGGTCTGGGCGGTGCTGATCGGGCTGGGCAGCGCCTCGTTCCCACTGGCCCTCACGATGATTGGCCTGCGTTGCCGTACCGCCGGCAGCACCGTCGCGCTGTCGGGCTTCGTCCAGAGCATCGGCTACCTGCTCGCCGCGACCGGCCCCTTCCTGTTCGGCATCTTGCACTCGGCGACCGGCGGGTGGACCGTGCCGATCGGCGCTTTGTTCGCCGTCCTCGTCGTCCAGCTGGCTGCCGGGTGGCTGGCCGCGGCCGACAACTTTGTCGAAGACGAATTGGTGTCTCGAGTCGAGGAGGAGCTGCCCCGTAGCGTGGCGGCGTGAGCCAGCGCCGCGGCCTACGCCTACCTCGAGCACGACGGGCCGATCGCGTTCGCGCACCGCGGCGGGGCGGCGCACGCGTGGGAGAACACGATGGCCGCATTCCAGCGAGCCGTCGACCTCGGCTACCGCTACGTGGAGACCGATGTGCACGCCACGTCCGACGGCGTGCTGCTGGTGTTCCACGACCGTCGGCTGCACCGCCTGACCGGCCGGCCGGGCGCATCAGAGATGTCGCGCACGAGCAGGTCGTGCGGCTGGCCGTCGGCGGCCGCGAGCCGGTCCCGACGCTGGAGGACGTGCTCATGACGTGGCCCGAGCTGCGGGTCAACGTCGACGTCAAGGACGCCCCGGCTATCGGCCCGCTGCTGGACGTGCTGCGCCGCACCGGCGCTGTCGACAGGGTCTGCGTGGCGTCGTTCTCCGATGCGCGCGTGCGCGCGGTCCGGGACGCGGCCGGACCGCGCCTCGCTACGTCTATGGGTCCCCGCGAGGTCGCCGCCCTGCGATTGGCGGCGCTCGCGCCCACCGGCCGCCTCGACCACCTCGTGCCGCGCAACGTCGCCTGTGTGCAGGTGCCGCTGGCGGTGCGAGGCGTACGATCTGGTCGACGACCGCTTCCTCGCCGCCGCCCACCGGCTCGGCATCTCCGTGCACGTCTGGGTCGTCGACGACACCACCGTGATGAATCGCCTCCTGGACGCCGACGTCGATGGGATCATGACCGACGACCTGGAGGCACTCCGTGGTGTCTTCGCTGACCGCGGCCTCTGGTCATGACGTAGCCCAAGACTCAACGGGAGTGCAGCCGTGTCGTTGCCGCTCGCGTCCGCCGGACCGCTCGCGGACCCCGAGGCCCGCCGCCGCGAGCAGCGCGCCTGGTACTTCTACGACTGGGCCAACTCCGCCTACGTCACGACGATCGCCACGGTGCTGTTCGGGCCCTACCTGACCGCGGTCGCCGAGCGGGCGTCCTGTGGCGAGCCGGGCACCAGCGACGACCCGTGCCACACGGACCTGTCGGTGCTCGGCGTCGCCGTCTCCCCCGGCTCCGTCGCTGCCTACGCCGTCACCATCGCCACTCTGCTCTCCGCGCTCGTGCTGCCCGTCGTCGGCGCGATCGCCGACCGAACCAGCCGCAAGCGCCACATGCTCGCCGGGTTCGCCTGGGCCGGCGCCACCGCCGCCACCGCCATGGTCTTCGTCTCCGGAACCAACTGGCAGCTCGGCGTCGCACTGCTGCTGGTCGGCCACGTGTGCCTTGGCTCGTCGCTCGTGGTCTACGACTCGATCCTCAACCAGATCGCCTCCGAGGACGAGCGGCACGCGGTCTCGTCACGCGGCTGGGCGCTGGGCTATCTCGGCGGTGGCCTGCTGCTGGCCGTCAACCTGGCCGTCGTCCAGCTCGAGCCGTTCGGGCTGGGCACCGAGGGCGCCGTGCGCCTCTGCCTCGCTCAGTGCAGGACTCTGGTGGGGGCTGTGGACGCTAGTGCCGCTGCGGGGGCTGCGCGACCGGCCACCCCTGGCGGTCGCAGCGGCTACCGGAGGCACCGTCGGCCAGGCGTTCGGCCAGCTCGCCGCGACGCTTCGGGACGCGCGCAACTACCCGCAGACGCTGCTGTTCCTCGCCGCCTACCTGTTCTTCAACGACGGCGTCCAGACGGTGATCGCGGCGTCATCGATCTACGGCAACCGCGAGCTCGATCTCGACGAGAGCACCCTGATCGTCGCCATCCTCCTGGTGCAGTTCGTCGCCTTCGGCGGGGCGCTGCTGCTTGGCCGGCTGGCCCGCACGTACGGAAGCAAACGCGTCGTGCTCGCCAGTCTGGTCCTGTGGACGCTGGTCGTCGCCGCCGCCTACCGGCTCCCGGCGGGGCAGGTGGCGCCGTTCCTGATGCTCGCGGTGGCCATCGGGATCGTGCTCGGCGGCACCCAGGCGCTGGCGCGCTCGATGTTCAGCCTGCTGATCCCGCGCGGCAAGGAGGGCGAGTATTTCAGCCTCTACCAGGCCTGCGAGCGCGGCACGAGCTGGCTCGGCACCCTGGTCTTCGGGCTCGTCTACCAGCTCACCGATTCCTACCGGCAGGCGATCTTCGCCGTCGTCGCCTTCTTCGTCGTGGGTTTCATCCTGCTGGCCCGGGTGAAGCTTGAAGCTGGGATCCGCGACGCCGGAAATGAGGTCCCCGAGCACCTCTGACCGTGACTGAGGTCACGCGGGCGCATCCCGATGGGCGCGGAACCCGGAACACAGGCGAACCGTCGTACGTTACAGGAAGTGTCGGCGAGCCGAAAGGGTTAGTTTCTGATGTCCGAGCGTTCCTCCCTCCGTGGCTCGCGTCTCGGAGCCACCAGCTATGAGGATGAGCGTGGCGTCGAGTTCGCGGCTCGCCAGCAGGTCCCGTACGTGTGCCCCAACGGGCACCAGTTCTCCATGACGTTCGCCGAAGAGGCGGACTTCCCGGCGATCTGGGAGTGCCCGCGCTGCGGGGCCGAGGCCCTGCGTGCCGAGACGGACAAGCCCGACGCCAAGCCGTCCAAGACCCCCCGCACCCACTGGGACATGCTCCTGGAGCGGCGCTCGATCGACGAGCTCGAGGAGCTGCTGTCCGAGCGGCTGGACCTGCTGCGGTCCGGCACTCTGCCCGGCGGTGCGCACCTCAAGGAGCCGACCAAGACCCACCGCGGTCGCAAGTCAGCGTAAGCAAGCCGGCGCGGGCCCTGCCCCCCTCATCGGGCCCCGCCTCCCGACCGAGCCACGTCGCGATCCCCCGGCGACGCGGCTCGGTCTTTTGCATGCCCAGCTCGCTTGGGGCGCGAATCCGTCGCTAGAGAGCAACGCTGGGGCGCCCCAGCGACCGCGCGCGACCCAGGGAGTTGACAAGCCCGCAACGCACGCCCGATGATTCCCGCAACCTGAATCACCTTTCAGATTTTTCGGGACTCATCCAACGAAGGGCAGAGTCATGCGGGTCAGCAGGAAGTCCCTCGCCGTGGCATTGCTCGCCGCCGCGTCACTCGCGGTCGCAGCGTGTGCACCGTCGGAGTCGGACGATACGGCGGGCGACAGCGGCGGCGCGTCGGCGCCCCCTGCCACGCCCGTCGACGTCGGCATCATCTACTCCAAGACCGGGCCGCTCGCTGCCTACGGCGAGGCCTACTTTCACGGGCTTCGAGGCCGGGCTCGACTATGCCACCGACGGCACCGGCAAGGTTGACGGCCGGGATATCAACGTGAGCTACGTCGACGACGCCGGGCGACCCCGACAAGGCAGTGGCTCCAGGCCAAGGACTTGATCGGCAAGGGCTACAAGATCCTCGGCGGCACCGTCGTCTCGGGCGTGGCACTGCAAGCTTGCCGAGCAGGCCGAGCAGAACAAGGTGCTCTACATCTCCGGCCCGGCCGCGACCGATGCGCTCACGGGGATCAACGACTACACCTTCCGCTCCGGCCGCCAATCGCTGCAGGATGTCGCGACCGCCGGCACCTTCGTCGACGATCGCCGGCTGCCAGAAGGTGCTCGTGTTCGCGCAGGACACGGCCTTCGGCCAGGGCAACTTCGCCGCCGTCCAGGCAGTGCTTGGCGCCCAGGGTGCCGAGGTCTACCAGCGTGCTCGTCGCCTGAGGACGCCACAGAGTTCACCCCGTTCGCTCGGCAGATGCATCGACGCCCAGCCCGACCTCGTCTTCGTCGCCTGGGCCGGCGCGACCTCCGGCGCCATGTGGGAGGGCCTCAACCAGCAGGGCGTGCTGACTCGACGACAGTGGTCACCGGTCTGGGTGACACCGCGACCTACGACGCCTACGGCTCCGCCTCCGACAAGGTCGAGTTCCTCAACCACTACTTCGCCGGCGCGGCCGAGCACCGAGGTCGAGACCAGGCGATGATCGACGCCATCGAGGCGGCCGGCGCCGCACCCGGACCTGTTCTCCCCCGACGGCTTCGTCGCGGCGCAGATGATGGTGCAGCGCCATCGAGGAGGGCGGCGACGACGTCGACCGCCATGATCGACGTCGCTCGAGGGCTGGACCTTCGACGGGCCGAAGGGCGAGACCACGATCCGCGCGGCTCGACCACGCGCGTCATCCAGCCGATGTACCAGGTCGAAGCTGGTCAAGAAGGGCGAGGCCTGGGTGCCCGAGCTGGCCGAGGTCTCGACGCCGACTACGTCGCCCCGCCGGCCGCAGGTCGAGCTGACCGAGTGCATCGGCTGCTCCGTGGCGAGCCGCCGCCGCTCTGGAGGCTCCGAGCCTCGTCGGCCTGCCGATCGGGGGTGCCCGGATCCTCGCCGGCGTCGACCCTCGCCGTGCGGCCGCGGCGAGCTGCTCGGCGTGATCGGTCCCAACGGCGCGGGCAAGACCACGCTGTTCAACCTCGTCTCCGGGGTGCTTCCGTCCCACGCGGGTGCCGTGCTGCTCGACGGACGCGACGTCACCACCGGCGCGGTCGCCCGGCGCGCGCGTGGCGGGCTCGGCCGCACGTTCCAGACGTCCAGCCTGTTCCCGCGCTGTCCGTGCGTGGAGAACGTCCGGCTCGCGGCCCAGCGCCGCCTCGGCGGCAGCCTCTCGGTCCTAGAGTTCCGCGGCGCGACGACGCCGCGACCGCGCACCGCGCCGCGGTACCTGGCGGCGGTCGGGCTGGCCGACCGCGCCGAGGTCGCGGCGCAGCGGACTCTCCCACGGCGACAAGCGCAAGCTCGAGATAGCGGTGCTCCTCGCGATCGAGCCCGACCGTCGTGCTGCTCGACGAGCCGATGGCGGGCGTTGTCGTCGGCGACGTGGCCGAGCTCGACGAGGTGATCCGAGTCCCTGCACCGGTCGGCGGCCGGACGGTCCTCATCGTCGAGCACCACATGGACGTCGTGCTCGGCCTCGCCGACCGCGTCGCGGTCATGCACCACGGCGAGCTGCTCGCCTGTCGACACGCCGGCGGCGGTCATGGCGAACCCGCTGTGCAGTGGCCTACCTCGGGAACGCCGCATGAACCCAGCCGGTGCTCGCCGTCTCCGGGCTCTCGGCGCGCATCGGCGGGCAGCAGGTGGTCGAGGATGTCTCGTTCGACCGTCCCGGCTCGCGGCGTCACCGCCGTCCTCGGCCGCAACGGTGTCGGCAAGACGTCCACGCTGAAGGCGATCCTGGGCCTGATCGACCGCGCCGGAGAAGTGCTGCCTCGACGGTCCGCGCATCGACCGGCTCGACACCCACCGCATCGTGCAGCGCGGCGTCGGCTACGTGCCCGAGGACCGCGAGGTGTTCGCGGGCGCTGACCGTCGCGGAGAACCTCCGGCTCGCCGACGCGCGGCGGCGCGCCGCACCGCGACCTGGTTGACGAGCTGTTCCCGGACCTCGTCACGCGCGCCGCCCAGCGCGCCGGGCACCCTCTCGGGCGGGCAGCAGCAGATGCTGTCGCTGGCCCGCGCCTTGCTCAACGACAACCGGATCCTGCTCATCGACGAGCCGACGAAGGGGCTTGCACCGAAGATCGTCGACCGATGTCGCGGACGCGCTGGCCGCCGCCGCGCAGACCGTGCCGATCCTCCTCGTCGAGCAGAACCTGCAGGTGATCGAGCGGCTCGCCGACGACGTGGTCGTCATCGACGCCGGCCGCACGGTGCACTCCGGGCCGGCGACGGCGCTGTTCGCCGACCCCGACCGGGTGCAGCAGCTGCTCGGCGTGCATGCCGAGGAGATGCCACACGCATGAGCACTGTCGTTCTGCTTCTGGTCACCGGCCTCGGCCTCGGCGCGCTCTACTTCCTCGTCGCGTCGGGGCTGTCGCTCATCTACGGCCTGATGGGTGTGCTCAACTTCGCGCACGGCTCGTTCCTCACTCTCGGTGCGTTCGCCGGGTGGGAGGTCGGCGCGGCGGATGGGCTCCGACGGCCTGGTCGGCGTTCGCCGTCGCCCTCGTGCTCGGTGCGTGCCGTCGGCGCCGCGGTCGCCGCACTCACCGAGCTCTGCTCATGCGCCGGCTCTACAACCGGCACATCGAGCAGGTGCTGGTGACCGTCGGGCTCGCCGTCGCCAGCGTCGCACTGTTCGAGGGCATCTGGGGCACCGACCCGACCTTCATCACCGGGCCCGAGTGGCTGCACGGGACCACCGATCTCGCCGGCGCGCCGGTGCCCGAACGACCGCTTCGTCGCCATCGCCGCAGCAGTGGCGGTGCTCGCGGGCATCGTTCTGTTCCTCGAGCACACGAGGTACGGCCTGATCATCCGTGCCGGTGTCGAGAACCGCGCCATGGTCACCGCGCTGGGGATCGACGTGCGCAAGGCGTTCACCCTCGTCTTCGCGATCGGCGGTGCCGCGGCCGGGCTCGGCGGTGTGCTGGCGTCGCAGTCACTTCGGCTACGTGTCGCCACATCTCGGCGCGTCGCTGCTCATCTTCGCGTTCATCGTCACCGTGATCGGCGGGCTCGGCTCGCTGATCGGTGCGGCGGTGGCGGCCGTGCTGGTGGCAGTGCTCCAGCAGTTCGCCAACTACTACCTGGGTGTCGGTGACTTCATCGTCGTGGCCGCGCTCGCGCTCGTCCTGCTCGTCCGTCCCGCCGGCCTGCTCGGGAGCAAGGCATGACCAGCCGAGGTCGCGTTGTCCGCCGCACCCGCGCGTGCGCACCGTACGCCTCTCGTCATCGTTGGGCGGGGCGGCGCTGGTGACTCTGCTGGCCTGCCTGCCGTTGCTCGCCATCACGATCCCCGGCGTCCTGCCCGGCGCTACCTACACCCCGGGCAGCCTGCAGGTGCTTGCGCTCGCGCTGCTGACGGGCGCCCTCGCGCTGAGCTACCACTTGCTGTTCGGCGTCGCCGGGCTGCTCAGCTTCGGGCATGCGCTCTACTTCGCCGCCGGCGTGTACGGCCTCGCGGTCGTGCTCGAGCGCACCGACCTGCCGCTGCTGCCGCGCCGGGTCGCGTGGTGCTGGTCGGCGGCATCCTGCTCGCCTTCGTGCTCGGCGCGATCTCGCTGCGGGTCACCGGCATCTCGTTTGCGATGGTGACCCTGGCGTTCGCGCAGGCCGGCAACGTGCTGGTGCGCCGCAACCCGGGCCAGGCCACCGGCGGCGAGGAGGGTCTGGCGCTGCGCACCGAGCACGTGCCCGACGCCCTGGTGGGCGTGACCAACACGCGCAACCTCTACTGGCTCGCGCTCGCCGTGCTCGTCCTGGTCTACCTGGTCGTCCTCTGGGTGCAGCGCTCGCGCGCAGGTCACGTCGCCGCCGCCACGCGCGAGAACGAGATGCGGGTCCGCGTGCTCGGCGGCCGCCCGTACGCGATCAAGCTCCTCACGTTCGTCATCGCCGCGACGCTCGCCACGGTTGTCGGCATGGCCTACCTGCTGCTGCAGTCGGGCGCGGTGCCGCGCACCAGCTCCGCGGACTTCACCCTCGCGCTGCTGGTCATGGTCGTGTTGGGCGGTGTCGGGTCGCGTTGGGGTGCCATCGTCGGTGGCGTGGTCTATACGCTTCTCGACCAGCGGCTCGGGGCGCTGGCCAGCTCGGAGGCGATCGCCGACCTGCCGACCGTGCTGCGAGTGCCGTTGAGCGAGCCGATGTTCATCCTCGGCACGCTGTTCATCCTTGTTGTTCTGTTCCTGCCCGGTGGCATCGCAGGGGCGGTGAGCCAGGCGATGACCGACGACGCGTCTGCACACCCTCGGACGCTGGACGGCGGACCGCGCGGTCGCGACTCCGGACCGCGTGGCTGTCGACGACCGCGGCGTCACGCTGCGCTACCGCGACCTGCACGAACGGGCGAGTGCGCTGGCCGGGGCGTTCCGGGAGGCCGGTTACGGCGTCGGTGACCGGGTCGCGACGATCACCGGCAACAGCGCCGACCACGTCGTGCTGTTCTTCGCCTGCGCGCACGCGGGACTGGTGCTCACGCCATTGTCCTGGCGGCTGTCGCCGCGCGAGCTGGCCGCTCAGCTCGATTTGGCGGACCCGGCGCTCCTGTTGGTCGAGCAGGAGTTCTCCGCGCTGGCCGATGCCGCTGTGTCGCTGCTGGTGCTCCCGCCACGCCGCACGGAGCTCGGGGCGTTCCGGTGTCGAGGCGCACGTGCCGCCGCCGACGCGCAAGCAGCCGACGGCGCGCGCGGTGGTCCGCGACGTCCGCGACGACGACCCGCTGCTGCTGGTGTTCACCTCCGGCACCCAGGGCGCCGCCAAGGGCGCATTGCTCACGCACACCAACTGCTTCTGGACCAACCTGTCGCTGTCCCGCACGGCAGAGCTGACGAGTCGCGACGTCGTGCTCAGCGTGCTGCCGCAGTTCCACGCCGGCGGGTGGAACATCCAGCCCCTGCTCGCCTGGTGGGTCGGCGCGACCGTGGTCCTGGAGCGGACGTTCGAGCCGGACCGCGTGCTGCAGCTGATCGCCGAGCGGCGGGTGACCACGCTCATGGGTGTGCCGACGAACTACCTGATGCTGGCCGAGCATCCGGAGTTCGAGAATGCCGACCTGTCGTCGTTGCGCAGCGCGGTCGTCGGCGGCGCCCCGATGCCGGAGCCGCTGCTGCGCACCTGGCATCGCCGCGGCGTCGGGCTCGTGCAGGGGTACGGGCTGACCGAGGCGGGCCCCAACGTGCTGTGCCTGCCCGACGACGAAGCCCGCGCCCGCAGCGGGCTCGCCGGCAAGCCCTACCCGCACGTCGAGGTGGCCGTCGCCGACCCGGTGACCGGCGAGCTGCTTGACGGCGCGGCTCGCGGCGAGCTGCTCGTGCGCGGTCCCGGCGTGTTCGCCGGCTACTTCCGCGACCCGGACGCGACCGCCCGGGCTCTCGCCGGCGGGTGGCTGCACACCGGCGACCTCGTGGAGCGTGACACGGACGGATACTTCCGCATCGTCGACCGGCTCAAGGACATCTTCATCGTGGGCGGCGAGAACGTCAGCCCTGCTGAGGTCGAAGCTGTGCTTGGCCCAGCACCCCGGAGTCGCCGAGGTGGCCGTTGTCGGCATCCCGGACGAGCGGTGGGGCGAGGTGGCCGCCGCGTTCGTCGTCCGTCGGGCGGGCGTGCACACCGACGCCGACGCGCTCGACGCCCTGTGCCGCCGCGAGCTCGCGCACTTCAAGGTGCCGCAGCGCTACGAGTTCGTGACCCGGCTGCCGCGCACCTCGCTGCACAAGGTGCGCCGGCGGATGCTGGCCAGTCAGGCCACCCAGCCCGCCCGAGGACAGGAGGCCCGACCATGAGCGCGGCGCCACGCACCGCCAAGGGCAACCGCACCAGGGCCAAGATCCTGGAGGCCGCGGAGCAGGTCTTCGCCGAGGTGGGCTACCACGAGGCGTCCATCGTCAAGATCACCGAGGCAGCCGGTGTCGGGCTCGGCACCTTCTACCTGTATTTCGACGGCAAGCAGGCGGTGTTCGACGAGGTGGTCGAGGACCTCAACCGCCGGGTACGGCACACGATGTACGAGGCGAGCTCCGCCGCCCCCAACCGGCTCGAGGCGGAGCGGGCCGGGTTCCGGGCGTTCTTCCGGTTCACCGCCGAGCATCCCGCGCTGTACCGGATCATCCGTCAGGCCGAGTTCGTGTCGCCCGAGGCGCTCAAGCTGCACTACACGCGCATCGTCGAGGGCTATGCCGCCGGTCTGGCCAAGGCACAGGTCGACGGCGAGGTCGGCGACATCGACCCCACCGTCGCGGCCTGGGCGCTCATGGGCATCGGCGAGATCGTCGGCATGCGGTGGGTTCTTTGGCCCGAGGGTGGCGGCGAGGTGCCCCCGGAGGTCTTTGACGAGGCCATGAAGTTCATCCAGCGCGCCCTGAGCCCATCAGTCCAGGCAAGCAATGAGGAGCCGACCCAGTGACGGAGCAGACACTGACCGGCCGCCGCGCGCTGGTCACCGGCGGTGCGAGCGGGATCGGGGCTGCCTGCGCCCGTACGTTGGCCGCCCTCGGCGCGCACGTGACCATCGCCGACGTCGATGCGGCAGGCGCTGACATCGTGGCCAAGGAGGTCGACGGCGACGTGTGGCAGGTCGACCTGAGCGACACGCGCGCACTCGACCACCTGAACCTCGACGTGGACATCCTCGTCAACAACGCCGGCCTGCAACGGGTCAGCCCCATCCAGGACTTCGCGCCCGACGACTTCCGCCGACTGCAGGCCATCATGCTGGAGGCGCCGTTCCTGCTGATCCGCGCCGCGCTGCCCGGCATGTATGCGCGTGGCTTCGGACGCATCGTCAACATTTCGATCGGTGCACGGCCTCGTGGCCTCACCGTTCAAGTCCGCGTACGTATCGGCAAAGCACGGCCTCGAGGGCCTGTCCAAGGTGACCGCGCTCGAGGGCGGCCCGCACGGCGTGACGAGCAACTGCGTCAACCCCGGTTACGTGCGCACCCCGCTCGTCGAGAAGCAGATCGCCGACCAGGCGTGCGTGCACGGCATCCCCGAGTCCGAGGTGCTCCACACGGTGCTGCTCACCGAGTCGGCGATCAAGCGGCTTGTCGAACCGCACGAGGTTGCCTCCCTCGTGGCCTGGCTGTCCGGCCCGGACGCGTCGATGGTGACCGGGGCGTCATGGTCGATGGACGGCGGCTGGATCGCCCGATGAGCTCGCACATCTACCGCACTGTCGACGTACCTGTTCGCGGCGGCCTTCTCCGGGTCGGCGTGTGGGAGCCGGTCGGCGTGGCCGATCCGGAGACCGTGCTCGCCGTGCACGGGATCACCGCCTCGCACCGGGCCTGGCCGGCCATCGTGGAAGCCCTCCCCAGGGTGCGCCTCATCGCGCCCGACCTTCGTGGCCGCGGCCGGAGCAACGTCCTGCCCGGCCCGTACGGGATGGCGCAACACGCCGACGACCTGTTGGCCACACTTGACCTGCTCCACGTACCCGATGCTGTCGTTGTCGGGCATTCCATGGGCGGCTTCGTGGCGGTGGTGTTCGCGCACCGCAACCCGTCACGCGTACGCCGGATCGTGCTTGTCGACGGCGGGATCCCACTGCCTGCTCCGGCGGGGCTCCCCGTGGGCACTGATCCCGAGGTCCTGCTCCAGGTGGTGCTCGGCCCGGCGGCGGAGCGGCTGTCGCTCACGTTCCCCGACGAGGCGGCATACCTGAGGTTCTGGCGGGCGCACCCCGCCTTCCAGAACGGCTGGAGCGATGCCGTCGCCGACTATGTGGGCTACGACCTGGACGGCACCGCGCCGCGGCTGCGCTCCTCCTCCTCGTACGATGCGGTCGCCGCCGACTCGCTCGAGCTCTATGCAGGCGGTCCGGTGCCTGACGCGCTGGCCGAGCTGGCCCACGAGACGACGCTGCTCCGCGCCCCGCGCGGGTTGCTCGACGAGCCCATTCCGCTCTACCCCCGCGACCACCTCGCCGCCTGGCAGGAGCTGCTGCCGCTGCTGGCGGTGCGTGACGTACCCGATGTGAACCACTACACGATCATCATGAGCCCGACCGGGGTTGCCGAAGTCGCCGCCGAGATCCGGGCCGGCCTGGACGTGCGGTTGGACAAGGAGGTCGGGTCGTGAGCGTGGACGCGCCGCCGCGCACCATACGGAGGCACGACGTCGAGACGCCCCGCGGCCGCATGCACGTCCGCGAGACCAGGGCGACCGATGCCCGGTCGACTGTGCTGTTCGTGCACGGCAACTGCTCGTCGTCGGCGTTCTTCGACGCGCTGCTGCGTGCGCTGCCGGTGGGGCTGCGCGGGGTTGCCGTGGATCTGCGCGGCTATGGCGACACCGAGCCGTTGCCCATCGACGCGACCCGCGGGATGCGGGACTTCTCCGACGACGTTGTGGCCGTCCTCGATGCGCTCGGTCTCGACGACCCGGTGACGGCTGTGGGCCACTCGGCCGGGGCCGGAGTGCTCATGCAGCTCGCGATCGAGCATCCGGATCGTCTGGGCAGCATCGTGCTCGAGGCGCCCATGTCGCCGTACGGGTTCGGCGGCACAGCCGGCCCCGACGGCACACCGGTACACCCGGACTTGGCCGGCTCGGGTGGCGGGGCCGCCAATCCCGACTTCGTCGCTGCGCTCGCGGCCGGCGACCGCTCCACCGACTCGCCGTCGTCCCCGCTCAACGTCCTGCGCCGGTTCTACGTCGCCGACGGCACCAAGGTCGCCGACGAGGACCACATCCTCGAGTCCGTGCTCAGCACGCGCACGGGTGCTGCCCACTACCCGGGCGACGCGACCGCATCAGACAACTGGCCGGGCGTCGCGCCGGGGACGCGGGGAATGAACAACGCCATCTCGCCGAAGCACTTCGACGTCAGCGCGTTCGCGAATCTTGACCCGCGGCCGCCTGTGCTGTGGGTGCGTGGTGATGCCGACGCGATCGTGTCCGACACGTCGTTCTTCGACTTCGGGCACCTCGGCGCGCTCGGTGTGGTGCCGGGCTGGCCGGGTGCCGACGTCTACCCCGCGCAGCCCATGGTCACGCAGATGCGCGCGGTGCTCGACGCGTACGTCGCCAACGGCGGCAGCTATCGCGAGGTCGTTCTCCGCGGCGTTGGCCACAGCCCGCACCTCGAGCAGCCGGAGACTTTCCTCGAGCTGCTGGTGGGCGCGGCCCGCTAGGCAGTCCGGCAGGTCAGCGCGGCTTGTCGTCGCTGTCGATGACCTCGCCGGGGATGACTGTGCCGCCGCCCGGCGGCCGCTGCGCGGAGTACCCCATGAGCGTGGCGGTGACCACTCGCCGCCCGAAGAACCACATCAGCAGCCGCCGCGCCGTCGGCCGGGTCATGGGCGCGATCAGGAACAGTCCCACCACGTCGGTCAGGAAGCCGGGCGTGAGCAGAAGCGTGCCGCCGACCAGCACGAGGCCTGCGTCGGCAAGCTCACGAGTGGGCGGTCGTCCCGAGGAGACGGCGTCGGTGAGCGCCCGCCAGGCTCGTGCGCCTTCCCGACGGATGAGCCAGGCGCCCAGCACCGCCATCGCGAGGAGCAGCAGGATCGTCCACCATGGCCCGATCACCTGGCCGACGGAGACGATGATCCAGATCTCGAGCAGCGGCACGGCGGCGAACAGGAGCACGAGCCAGCGTCTATTCATGTCGAACGGTTCCCCTTCCTGACTAGGGAACGCATTTGACGCGCCCGATGTGCCCCGCCCCAGAGTGTGACCTTGATCAAGGCCTCCCGCACGATCGCGCCGCTCATCTTGCTGGTGCCTCGCGTGCGCTCGATGAACGTGACGGGAACCTCGACAACACGCAGGCCTTGCTGGTGGGTCCGCCAGGCGAGGTCGACCTGGAAGCAGTAGCCCTGGGAGGCCACGTCATCGAGGCCCACCTTCTCCAACGTCGTACGACGGAAAGCGCGAAAGCCGCCCGTCGCATCGTGCAGCGGCAGGCCGAGCGCGACCCGGGTGTAGATGTTGCCGCCACGCGACAGCACCTCGCGCGAGCGCGGCCAGTTGCGGACGCTCCCGCCCGGCACGTAGCGCGAGCCCAGGACGAGGTCGGCGTGGTCGAGCGCGGCCAGCAACCTCGGCAGCTGCTCGGGCTGGTGCGAGCCGTCGGCGTCCATCTCGACGAGCACGTCGAAGCCCTGCTCCTGGCCCCAGCGGAACCCGGCGACGTACGCCGCGCCAAGGCCGAGCTTCTGCGTGCGATGCAGGACGTGTACGGCCGGGTCGTCCGCGGCCAGCCGGTCGGCGATCTCGCCGGTGCCGTCCGGTGAGCCGTCGTCGATGACGAGCACGTGCGCTTCGGGCACGGCGACACGGACGCGCGCCACGATCTCGGCGACGTTGTCGGCCTCGTTGTAGGTCGGGATGCAGACGAGGACCTTTCCCAGCTCCGCCGGCGGTGTCGTCACCGGGCGACCTCCTTGGGCTCGACGTCACCGGTGGCGGAAGTGTCGGCCTCGGTCGGGGCGCCGCGCCTGCGCCTCGCAACCAGGGCCGCTGCGGTGATCGCGCCCAGCCCGACGGCCGAGATGAGCAGCTCTGGCCACATCCCGAGCTGTGTCGCGATCGTGCGGGCACTGCTGAGCTCGACCGGCTCGACGAGCAGGTCGCTGGTGAAGATCTCGCTCCGGTCCCGCACCGAGCCGTCGGGGTCGACGATGGCGCTCACGCCGCTCGTGGCCGCCACCAGGACGGTGCGGCCGTGCTCGACCGCGCGCAGCCGCGACATGGCCAGCTGCTGCTCGGTCTGCGCGGAGAAGCCGAAGGTCGCGTTGTTGGTTTGCACCGCGAGCACTTCGCCACCGTCGCGGACGGTGTCCCGCACCACGTCGTCGTACGCGACCTCGAAGCAGATGACGTCGCCGACTCGCGCCGGCCCGACCTGCAGCACGCCGGTCTCGTCGCCCTTGACCATGTCGCGGGAGCGGAGCTCGTCGACGTTGGGGACGACCAGCCGGGCCAGGTCGCGCAGCGGGATGTATTCGGCGAACGGCACCGGGTGCTGCTTGACGTAGGTGTCGCCGGGCCCGGTTTCCGGGTCCCAGACGATGCCGGTGTTCTCGACGTGCTCATCGTCGTCGGTGATGACGACGGCGCCGACGAGGATGGGGACGCCGATCGCCTGTGCGGCCTCGTCGATGAGCTCAGCCGCGTCGGCGTCGCGGAACGGGTCGATGTCGGAGGAGTTCTCCGGCCAGATGACCAGGTCGGGCTGCTCGACGACGCCGGCGTCGACCTGGTCAGCGAGATCGCGGGTGGCGTCGACGTGGTTGCGCAGCACCGCCTCGCGCTGCGCGTCGAAGTCGAGACCGAGCTGCGGCACGTTGCCCTGGACGAGCGCGACGGTGACGGTGCGTCCATTGGCGTCGGGCTGCGCGATCGGGATGCCGGCGAACAGCACACCGGCGGCGGCCACGGCTGCGGCCGCGCGCCACGGCACCGCGCGTTCCGACACGACGACCCACGCGAGCAGCCCCCCGGCGAGCGCGACGACGAACGTGACCAGTGGCGCACCGCCCAGCGACGCGAGACCGAGCGTCGGGGCGTCCGCCTGCGAGAAGGCGAGCCGCCCCCAGGTGAACCCGTCGAACGGGTACCGCCCGCGCAGCGCCTCCTGCAGCACCCACAGCGCGGCGGTCCACACCGGCCAGCCGGGCAGCCGCTGGGCGTAGGCGATCGCCGCGCCCAGCGGGGCGAGGTAGAGCGCCTGGAAGGCGGCGAGGAAGAGCCATGGCGCGGCGCCGAGCTCGATGTTGGTCCAGCGCAGCAGGACGACGAAGAAGGCGAGGCCGAACACGTAGCCGAGCAGAGCGGCCCGCCACAGCGACACACCTCGCACGGCGAGCGTCAGGGCCATGACGCAGATCGGCGCGACGAACCACAGCATGTCGTACGGCGGGAAGGCGAACACCAGACCCAGGCCACCGGCCAGCGCCGCTGCGCCCCGAATCAGCCCGTCACGTCGCCCGCGCAACCCCACACAGCACCCGTTCCATTCCCGTTCCGCCCGCTCACGCGGGCGGCGAACCTCATCGCGTGACGGTACAACGCGCGGGCAGGCGCAGGTGTGCCGGGTACGGCTGTGGCCCGCACCGCCCTTCGGACCAACGCCGCGTCCGTCGGCTGCGAACGCCGCGCCGTTGTCTACTGGGCGAGCGGGCCAAGCCGGGCCTCACCCCTCGCTCGGGAGGCGACCAGACCGGCCGTTCCGCCCGTCGGCCTGGCACCGGGCCCGACGTCAGGTGCCTTGACGACGTGCCGCGACCGGGGTGGAGCGGTGTGTCGGGACCCGTCCCGAGCAGGTTCTCCGTGGTGCAAGGCAGCACATTTCTCGCTTGACCGCCGTCTGTCAACCGCTCGCTGACCTGCGGCGATGCACAATTGTGCAGGTCAGCGCAGTGTGTTGTGCGGCCCTGATTCACCTGGCATTCACCAAGCCTCGGCGTGTCAACGCGACACGCCGTCCGCGGCGTAGATCGAGCGCCCCGCGACGACCGTCTGCAGGCATCTCGGCGGTGCTGTTCCGGTGCTGAGGTCGGGTAGCCCGCGGACGCCCGACCGTGGGTCGGTGGACCAGGCGGCGACCCGTTCGTCCGGGGTCTGCACGACGAGATCCGCCTCGGCGACGTCCCACACGGCAAAGTTGGCGAGCTGCCCCGGAGCAAGCACGCCGGCGTCGTCGCGACCGGCCGCCCGCCAGCCGCCGCGGGTGTGCGCCGAGAAGGCGCCGCGCACGGTCATGCGGTGCTCGGGAGTCTGGTGCAGCGCCGCGGCTCGCACCCCTTCCCACGGGCTGATCGGGGTCACCGGCGAGTCGGAGCCGAAGGCCAGCTGGACGCCGGCTCGTGCCATAGGCGCGTACGGGTTGAGCCGGCGCGCGCGGTCGACGCCGAGCCGGGCCGCGTACATCCCGTGCTCGCCGCCCCATGCCGCGTCGAACGCCGGCTGCACGCTGGCCACCACGCCGAGCCGGACGAGCTCGGGGACCAGGTCGGGGTCGAGCAGCTCGATGTGCTCGAGCCGATGTCGTGCGGCGAGCACCGCATCGAGGCCGCACTGCTCCGCGGCGCGTGCGATTGCCTCGATCGCCGTGCGCACCGCCGCGTCACCGATGACGTGAAAGCCTGCCTGGACACCGGCTTTCGTGCACGCGATCACATGCTCCGTGGCGGCGGTGAGGTCGATGTAGGTCGCGCCACAGGTGTCCGCGTCGTCATAGGGGGTCGACAGCCACGCAGTCCGCGATCCGAGCGACCCGTCGATGTTGAGGTCGCCAGCGGCACCCGCAAGGCCGTACGACTGCACGATGCCCAGCCCACCGTCGGCCGCCTGCTGACCCCAATAGGCCACCACGTCGGGCAGTGGCTCCTCCGCGACCATCGCGCGCAGCATCGGGATGTCGGCGAGCGGGTTGATGTGCGGTGCGGAGATCTCGTGCACGCTGCCGACCCCGACACTCGCGGCGTGCCGCAACGCCAACAGGGCCGCGTCGTGCCGCTGCTGCGACGAGACGAGCGTTGCCACCGCATCGCGTACGGCGTGGTGTGCTGCGCGACGGACGAGTCCGGCGGGGTCGAAGCCGTCCGCGTCCCTGATCGCCGGGACGGCGTGGACAAGCGCGGCCGAGACCACTCCCGAGTGCCCGTCGACCCGGGACAGGTAGGCGAGCCGACCCGGTGCGGCCCGCTCGATCTCGGCCTGCGTCGGGGGTCGATGATCCGGCCACTCGGTGTCGTCCCACCCGAAGCCGAGGATGACGCCGTCGTGATGGGCCGCATAGTCCGACAGGGCGTCGAGTGCGTGCGCGAGCGACTCGGCGCGTGCGAGATCGAGGCTGGTCATAGCCAGCCCGGTCTGGGTCAGGTGGACGTGCGCGTCGACGAACGCCGGGGTCACCAGGCGCCCCTGCAGGTCCACCACCTCGTCGACACCGTCGGCGTGCGACTCGGCGGCGCCTTCCGCACCGACCCAGGCGACCTGGTCGCCGACGACGAGCATCGCAGTGGCGAACGGGTCGACAGGTGAGTAGACGGCGCCGTTGCGGTACAGGACTGAGCGCTGCGACATGGAACCCTCAGACCTGCGGCGGGCGCGCTTCGAACGGCGTCGACAGCACGATGGTCGTGCGCGTGGACACGCTGGCCCGGCTGCGGATCCGCGACAGCAGGTCCTCCAGGTCTCCCGGCGACGCGACGCGCACCTTGAGCAGGTAGCTCTCGTCGCCCGCCACCGAATGGCATGCCTCGATCTCGGCGATGTCCTTGAGCCTCTCCGGCGCGTCGTCGGGCTGGCTCGGGTCGAACGGCTTGATGGCGATGAACGCGGTGAGCGGCAGGCCGACCGCGTCGTGGTCGACGACGGCCGAGTAGCCCTGGATCACGCCACGCTGCTCGAGCCGGCGGACACGCTGGTGCACTGCCGACGTCGACAGGCCGGTGGCCTTGCCCAGGTCGGTGAAGCTCATGCGCCCGTCACGGGCCAGCAGCGTCACGATCTGCCGGTCGATGTCCTCCACGAGGCGGAGCCTAGTGTCCCGTCAACCAACGTTGCCCGTCGTGAGCGGCGTCGAGGCGGATGAGCGGCAAGGCCGATTCGAGAACGCCGCCGGTCGCCGCCTGGGCGTCGCGCAACAGGGCGAATGTTGGTTGACGGGGCACTACAGGGTCACGAGGTCGCGCGTCGTCACGTTGAGCCGCTCGACCCCGTCGTCAGTGACCACGACGATGTCCTCGATGCGCGCCCCGTGCTCGCCCGCCAGGTAGATGCCCGGTTCGACGCTGAACGCCATGCCCGGCTCGAGAACGCGCGTGTTTCCACTGACGATGTAGGGCTCCTCGTGCACCTCGAGGCCGATGCCGTGGCCCGTGCGGTGGATGAAGTAGGCGCCGTAGCCAGCATCGGCGATGACCGTGCGCGCCGCGGCGTCGACCGACTCGGCCGTGACGCCGGGACGTACGTGGTCGCAGGCGGCCACCTGTGCCCGGAGCAGCACCTCGTAGTAGGCGGCGAACTTCTCCGGCGGCTCCCCCAGCCACGTACGTGCGCGTGGAGTCGGAGCAGTAGCCATCGACAGTGGTGCCGCCGATGTCGACCACCACCGGCTCGTTGGCCTGGATCACGCGGTCGGACAGCTCGTGGTGCGGGCTGGCGCCGTTGGGCCCGGAGCCGACGATGACGAAGTCGACGCGGACGTGGCCCTCGGCGAGAATTGCGTCGGCGATGTCCTTGCCGACCTCCCGCTCGGTGCGACCCGGCCGCAGCCACTCACCGATGCGGGAATGCACCCTGTCGATCGCCTGACCCGCTTTGCGCAGCGCGTCGACCTCGTCTGGGGTCTTGCGCATGCGCAGCTCGTGCAGCACCGCGCCGGCCGCCACTTGGTCGGCGTCCGGCAGCGCCGCGCGGAACTTCAGCACCTTCTCCGCCCACATGTGGTCGTCGAGCGCAACGATCTTGGCGCTGGGGACGAGCCCGGCGACGAGCGCAACCGGGTCGTCCGTCTCCTGCCAGTCGCGCAGCTCGATCCCCGCCTGGCCGAGTGGGCTGGCCTGGGCGGCGGGCTTCTCCAGCGCCGGCAGCACCAGTGCCGGGTCGCCCTGCGCGGGCAGCACCAGGCAGGTGAGCCGCTCCAGGGGCAGCGCGTCGTAGCCGGTGAGGTAGCGCAGGTCCGGGCCCGGCGTCACGAGGAGTACGTCGATGCCGGCAGCAGCCAGGGCCTTCTGGGCGCGGGTCATCCGGTCGCTGTCAAGTGTGTGCACGCTTCCCCACCCTAGCCGTCGGGTCACTGCAAGAATCGCCCGCATGGTCGACACCTCCGGCGAGAAACTGCTGCTGCTCGACGCCGCGTCGCTGTATTTCCGCGCATTCTTCGGGGTGCCGGAGTCGATGACATCGCCGGACGGCAAGCCGGTCAACGCGGTCCGCGGCCTGCTCGACTTCATCGCCCGGCTCGTGACCGATCGGCGGCCCACCCGGCTGGTGGCGTGCATGGACGCCGACTGGCGACCGGCGTTCCGCGTGTCGGCGATCCCGTCGTACAAGGGCCACCGCGTCGCGCCCGACGGGTCGCTGGAGATCGTGCCGGACAACCTCGCGCCGCAGATCCCCGTGATCGAGCAGGTGCTGGACGCGCTCGGCCTCGCGCAGGTCGGCGTCGCCGGGTTCGAGGCCGACGACGTGATCGGCACGCTGGCGGCCCGCGCGGACGTGCCGACCGAGGTGGTGACGGGCGACCGCGACCTGTTCCAGGTGGTCGACGACGCACGTCACGTGTCGGTGTTCTACATCGCGCGCGGCGTGGGGCGTGCCGAGATCGTCGACGAGTCCGTCCTCACGAAGAAGTACGACATCCCCGGCCGCGCCTACGCAGACTTCGCCGCGCTGCGCGGTGACCCGAGCGACGGGCTGCCCGGCGTCGCCGGCATCGGTGACAAGACAGCGGCGACGCTCATCAGCAGGTTCGGCTCGCTCGACGCGTTGATCGGCGCGCTCGACGACCCGACGGCCGACCTCGCGCCGGGGGTGCGCGGCAAGCTCGCGGCCGCCCGCGACTACCTCGCCGTGGCACCGCTCGTGGTGCACGTGCGCACCGATGTGCCGCTGCCGCCGTACGACGACACGCTGCCGACACAGCCCGCGGACCCGGAGGCGCTCGTCGGGCTGGCTGACCGGTGGGGGCTCGACTCGTCGGTCAACCGGGTGCTCAACGCGCTCGCCCTGCCTAGAGGCTCGGGGAATTGAAGCGCCGTGCACGACACACCCTCGGCGTGTCGTGCACGGTGCTTCAGTCTGGGCTCAGCCCACCGACGAGTACGCCACGACGCCGCGGCGCAGCGCATCGGCGGCCTTGTGCGCGGTCTTCCGCAGCGGTACGTCGCCGGCGGCGTCGGCCACCTGGTCGAGCAGGTCGAGCAGCTGCTTCATCGCGCGGACGAAGTCGCCCGCGGTGAGGTCGCCTTCGTCGAGCACCTGCTCGAGCCGGGCGCCGGCCGCCCAGCGGAAGGCCACCTGCGCGAACCCGAGGTCGGGCTCGCGCAGGAACTCCAGCCGCTCGCTCTTCTCCAGCGCGTCGAGCTCGCCCCACTGGTGGACCATGCCGGCCAGCGCGTCGCGGACGCGGCTCGACGACAGGGCTGGTGGAGCGACGGTGTCGGGCTGCCGCGACTCGTAGGTCAGCGCCGACAGCACGGCCGCGAGCTCCGGCGGCTCGAGGTCGTCCCACGCCCCGAGGCGCAGGCACTCGGCGGCGAGCAGGTCGAGCTCGGTGTAGAGCCGGGCGAGCCGTTCTCCGTCGTCGGTGACCGTGTCGCCCCGCAGGTAGCCCAATCGCTCGAGCAGCGCGCAGACCCTGTCGAACTGCCGGGCGATGGTGTTCGTACGGTTCTCCACGCGCCGCTGCAGCTGCTGCACTTCACGGGCCACCCGCTGGTAGCGCTCCGCCCAACGCGCGTGGTCCTCGCGCTCGTCGCACCCGTGACACGGGTGCGCGCGCAAGGCGGCGCGCAGCTCTTGCAGCCGGCGGTCGTCGGCGTCGGCGCGTGCCCGGCGCACCCGCGGCCCGTCGCCCGTCTCCGGCACCCGCTCGCGCAGCGCCGCGGCCAGATCGCGCCGCGAGGCCGGCACCCGGGGGTTGAACGACCGCGGCACCCGCATCCGGTCCACCGGTGTCACCGGCACCGGGAAGTCCACCAGCGAGAGCCGGCGCACCTGGCGGCCATCGGTCAGCACGACGGGCCGCGGCCCGTCGACGCCGCCGCCCGGCATCCCGGGCTCCAGGACAACCGCCCACCCGGCGAACCGGCCCGCGGGCACGCGAATGATGTCGCCGATCCGCAACCGCTCCAACGACTGGACCGTCGCGGCCCGCTGGTCGGCACGGCCGCGGCGAGCGAGCTCGGCCTCGCGATCCTTGATCTGCCGGCGGATATCGGCGTATTCCATGAAGTCCCCGAGATGGCACTGCGCCGCCTCGCGGTAACCGGCCATCGCCTCCTCGTGGCGTCGCACCTGACGCGCTAGCCCCACGACCGCGCGGTCGGCCTGGAACTGCGCGAACGACGACTCGAGCAGCTCGCGCGCAGTGGCTCGGCCGACCTGGCGAACGAGGTTGACGGCCATGTTGTAGGACGGGCGGAAGGACGAGCGCAGTGGGTACGTGCGAGTCGACGCGAGTCCGGCGATCGACGAAGGATCCAGGCCCGGCTGCCACAGCACAACGGCGTGTCCCTCGACATCGATGCCGCGGCGGCCGGCGCGTCCGGTGAGCTGGGTGTACTCAGCCGGCGTGATCTCGGCGTGCGTCTCGCCGTTCCACTTCACCAGCCGCTCGAGGACGACCGACTTCGCCGGCATGTTGATGCCGAGCGCCAGTGTCTCGGTGGCGAACACCGCCTTGACAAGGCCGCGGCTGAACAGCTCCTCCACCACTTCCTTGAAGGTGGGCAGCAGTCCGGCGTGGTGCGCCGCGACGCCGCGCTCGAGCCCGGCCAACCAGTCGTGGTAGCCGAGCACGTGCAGGTCCTCCGACGGGATCGCCTCGGCCCGCTTCTCCACGTACGCCCTGATCTCGTCGCGCTCGTCGGGCCCGGTGAGCCGCACACCCGCCTGCAGGCACTGCAGCACCGCGGCGTCGCAAGCCGCCCGGCTGAAGATGAAGGTGATGGCTGGCAGCAGGCGCTGCTGCTCCAGCGCGGAGAGCACATCGACGCGGGACGGCGTGTAGGTGCCGGCGCTGCGACGCGGCCGGTAGCCACGCTGGCTGCGCTTCTGCTCCGTGAGCCGCGCCAGCCGGTCGGCGTCGCGGCCGAGGCGCAGCAGCTCGGGGTTGACCCGCCGCTCCCCCGGGTCGAGGCTCTCCCCCGCAAACAAATCGAACATCCGGCTGCCGACCATGACGTGCTGCCACAGCGGCACCGGCCGGCGCTCCTCGACCACGACATCTGTGTCGCCGCGCACGGTGACGAGCCAGTCGCCGAACTCCTCGGCGTTGGACACCGTGGCCGACAGCGACACCAGCGACACCGACTCGGGGAGGTGGATGATGACCTCTTCCCAGACCGCGCCGCGGAACCGGTCGGCGAGGTAGTGCACCTCGTCCATGACGACGTAGCCGAGACCGGTCAGGGTGTGCGAGCCGGCGTACAGCATGTTGCGCAGCACCTCGGTCGTCATCACGACGATGGGCGCCTCGCCGTTGACGCTGTTGTCGCCGGTGAGCAGCCCGACCGACTCGGAGCCGTAGCGCTCGACGAGGTCGCGGAACTTCTGGTTGGACAGTGCCTTGATCGGCGTGGTGTAGAAGCACTTGCGGCCGTCTTCGAGTGCGAGGTGTACGGCGAACTCGCCGACGACGGTCTTCCCCGAGCCGGTGGGGGCCGCGAGGAGCACGCCGCGACCGGCTTGCAGGGACTCGCAGGCGCGCACCTGGAACTCGTCGAGCGGGAAGTCGTACAGGTCACGGAACCGTCCGAGCGGCGTCGACGAGTCCATGCCGCGAACCTACCTGGCTGGCGGGGCGAACACTCGGAGGGCGGTCGGGACGGCCTCGAAGGTGCGGGGCAGCGGGCCGAGTCGCTCACCGTCGGCGTAGGCGGTGACGCCTGGCGCGGCAACACGCACGCTGCGTACACGCCGGATCTCCACCGCCGGGTGCGTCACGTGCCGTCCGCTGTAGACCTTGGGGAAGATCCGTACGAGCGCGGGCTTCGAGATCGGGTGTACGACGAACAGGTCGAGCATCCCGTCGTTGAGCCGCGCGTCGGGAACGAACTTCATCCCGCCGCCGCAGGAGGGCCCGTTGGCGACCGACACAAGCATGGCGTCGAGCTGTTCGGTGCCGCTGTCAGTCTCCAGCTCGTACGGGATCGGCCGGAACAGGCCGAGCTCGACGGCGAGCGCGACGTTGTAGCGCAACCGGCCCGCGCGGCCAGCGCATGCGGTTGCCGCGCTCGTTGACGAGGGCATCGAAGCCGAGCGCGGCGATCGCTGCGAACCAGGTGCCGTCGCTGCGGCCGAGATCGATCCTGCGGGTCGAACCGGCGGCGACGACATCGGCAGCCGCGCCGGCATCACCGCGTGGGAGATCGAGCGCGCGGGCGACGTCGTTGCCGCTGCCCGCGGGAATGATGCCGAACGGGACGTCCGTGCCCGCGGCCGCCTGCAGCCCGATGTGGACCATGCCGTCGCCGCCGGCCACGACGAGGGCGTCAACGTTGTCGCGTACGGCCTGTCGAGCAAGGTCCGCGGCCTCGGTGGCGTCGCGGCCCATCAGGTGCCGGACGTTGCACCCGGCGGCCGACAGCCGGTGCGCCGCCTCGCGTCCCGCCCGGGCGCCGCGGCCACGTCCGGAGGTGGGGTTGACCAGCAGGGCTATCTCGCGCGGCGCACCTGGGAGGGCGGCGCTCAGGTGGTCTCCTCGTCGACCATGCGCTCGATCTCGGCAAGCTGGCGGGCCCGTCGCTTGTCGTTCATCTTGCAGATGACTACGGCAATCTCGAACAGGACCCACATCGGGACCGCGAGCGCCAGCATGGTGATCGGGTCACCGGTGGGCGTGGCCACCGCGGCGAACACGAAGATGCCGACGACGATCCACGGGCGCGAACGCGACAACGTGCGCCCCGCGAACACGCCGACCAGGTTGAGCAGCACGACGAACACCGGCAACAGGAAAGCGATGCCGAACACCAGCTCCAGGCGCAGCACGAAGCTGAAGTAGTCGGCAAACGAGACGATGTTGCTCACGTCGTCGGGCGTGAACCCCAGGATGATCGCGAGTCCCTTGGGTAGCAGCCAGTAGCACAGAGCGATGCCGGCCAGGAACAGCGGAAGGGTGCAGCCGACTGCGATCAGCGTCCACCGGCGCTCGTTGGCGTACAGGCCCGGGACGATGAAGGACCAGAGCTGGTAGATCCACACCGGGGAGGACAGCACGATGCCGGTGAGCAGCGCGACCTTGAGCGGAATCGTAAAGGGGTCGCCGATGCCCGAGAAGTTGATCTTGGCGTCGAGGTCCTGAGACGCGTTGAGCTCGGCGACCGCGTCACGGAAGGGCCCGATGAACCAGGACAGGATCTCGTTGTAGAAGATCAGGCCGACGACACCGCCGAGGACCAGCGCAATGACGCTCTTGATGAGGCGAGATCGCAGCTCGCGCAGGTGCTCGACGAGGGACATGCGGCCCTCGCGGTCGTGAGGCGCCGGGCCGCCGCCTCGGCGCCCAGTGATGGTGGCCATCAGCCTGGAGCGCTCGGGTCAGTCAGGAGCGCTCGTGCTCCTGCGGAGCCGGCTGCTGGACCTGCTCCGAGGACACGGTGGGCGTGCTGGGAGCCTCGTTGGCGGTGATCTCAGGGGTCTTCGGAGCGTCTTCCTCCTTGACCTCCTTCTTGAAGATCTTCAGCGCCTGGCCCATGCCCTTGGCCGTCTCGGGCAGTTTGCGGGCGCCGAAGAGCAGCAAGATCACGACGAGGATGAGGATGATCTCTGGTGCCTGGATGCCTCTGCCGCCGAACATGGGGACTCACTTCCATCAAATGGACGAACGGTTCCGATCGTACGCTGCCGGGCGCAGCAGTTAACTGTCGGTCGTCGGTATTCGTGCCAGGTTGGCGTCCAGATCGGCCTCCAGGGCCTCGAGCTCGGTCATCAGCCGCTGCGCCCGCCGCCACAGACTAACGCCGAGCCACCCGATCAGGGCGACGCCGGCCACGCCGAGGACGCCGTACAGGATCACCCACACCCACACGCCGACGACGCTACTGCCTGCGGCCGCTTCGTGCGATCACTTCTGGCGGAGCCGGTCTGGGCAAGGCGTGCAGGCCTCGCGCAGTCCGGGATGATCACGTTACCGTGATCATCCCGGATGGCCGCCAGCGCCGCCTGCGCGCCCGCCCGGACCTCCTCGACGAGCACGTCGGGTGCGATCACCTGAACGGCGCCGCCGTGCCGGAGCACCAGGCGGACGACCCAGCGCCGGTCAGCCGTACGCAACCGGGCGCGCAGCCGGTTGCCGGGCAGCTCCTCGACCGACTCGCAGGGGTAGTACTCGGCCACCCAGCGCGCTCGCGGATCGAGCTCCAGGGTCACCACCTCGTCGGTCGGCGACGGCTGGAAGAGACCGTCGGCAAGGTCCCGCTGGCGGGCCTGTGGCGGGACCTCCGCGGCGACGTCGAGAATGCTCACGGACGCGATGCGGTCGAGCCGGAACAGCCGCACGTCGGACGCCAGCCGGCACCACCCCTCGAGGTAGAGCCGGCCCTGCACGGCGAGCAGGCGCATCGGGTCGACGTCGCGCTCGGTGGTCTCGTCCCGCCCCGGCACCCAGTAGCCCATGTGCAGCCGGCGGCTCTCGGCGAGTGCCTGCCGTACGGTGTCGGCGACCGCGGTGCCGAAGTCCCGGCTGTCCTCGATGGCCACGGCCGCGGCCCCGTCGAACGACCCGCCGGCAGCCGCCTCGAGCTTGACCAGGGCACGGTCGACCGCGTCGCGGTCGGTCAGCCCGGGCATCGAGGCGAGCGCCCGTAGCGCCACGATGATCGCCAACGCCTCGTCGCCCTGCAGCCGCAGCGGCCGTTCGAGGTAGTCGGCGTTGGAGACGTTGATGACTCCCGCGCCCTCGACGGCCTCCATGTCGACCTCGATGTAGTCACCCATCGACAGGCCGGGTAGGCCGGAGAACCACAGGACGTGCAAGTCACGGACCAGCTGCCGCTCGCTGACCCGGAACAGCCGCGCGACGTCCCTGACCTTGGCGCCCGGATGTGCGAGCAGGTACGGCAGCAGCGCCAGCAGCCGCGCCACCTGGTCCTGCGAGCCGCTCATGCCGTCGTCTCCAGCACCCGGTTGAGATTGGCGATCGACCCGGTCGCGGAGATCGTCGGGCTCGAGAACGAGGACGTCGACGCCGTGCCCGGCGATGCTCTCGGCCAGGTAGCTGGTGTCGCTGAACGGCAGCGTGATCTCGTCGAAGCCCGTCACCGTCCTTGCTGCTGCGATGCCCAGCGTCGCAGGCTGAATCCCGCTCCTTTGCGCACCCGCAGCCGCGCCTCGCGTGTGGGCTCGACCCTAGGCCCGTCGGAGACGAGCGAGCGGGCCGCGGCCCGGACCTGCTCGGCGGGCGGCACGTCGTACGCCTTGCCCTTCCCCACGGGCTGCACCTCGCTCGTGATGCGCGACAGCCGGAACAGCCGCTCCTCCCCACGGTCGAGGTCGTGCCCCGTCAGATACCAGCGGCCTCGGTACGAGAGCACGCTCCACGGCTCGACGTGCCGCTCTTCGACGGCGGGCCCGCCGGGCTTGCGATAGTCGAAGGTGACCCGGCGCCGATCGCGCACCGCCCGCCACAGGGCCCAGAGCGCCGGCTCCTCCCCCGCGACCTGCGGCTCGACCCGGTCGAGCGCGCCCGGGTCGGCGTCCACGCCCGCGGCGCGCAACTTGAGCAGCGCCCGCGTGCTCGCCTCCGCGAGGCCGGACTGTCGCCACACCCGCGCGGCCAGCCCCACGACCGCCGCCTCGTCGGGCTCCAGGCGAGATCGGCGGGAGCTCGAACTCGCTGCGCCGGATGCGATAGCCGGGCTCCTCGTCGCCGAGGCCCTGGCCGGTCTCGATCGGGATGCCGAGCTCGCGCAGCTCATCCTTGTCGCGCTCGAACATGCGCTCGAACGCATCGTCTGACTGGTCGCCATACCCACCGACGAGCTCGCGGATCCGGCTCTTGGGCACATACGTCCGCGCGACGAGCAGGCAGATGACGAGATTCATCAGCCGCTCGCTCTTGGGGTGTGCCACCGAAGCACCGTATCCAATCGTGGGGGGTAGCCTCGCGAGCCGTGATCACATGGCGGGACGGCACGGTGACGCAGATCGTCAACGAGTGGGCTGGGGCGATGCAGCTCACTGTCACTGTGGGTGACGAAGGGGGCGTCCGGGCGCTCGCCTACCCGTCGCTCGTCGGCCGTCCGGAGCCGGGCGACCGCGTCCTGCTCAACACGACCGCGCTGGCACTCGGCCTTGGCACCGGCGGTGTCGCGCTCGTCATCGCCGTCCCCGACCGGCTGCCCGCCGACCCCGAGCCCGGGCCTGGACACCTCGTCAAGGCGCGCTACACCCCCTTGCAGGCGACGGTGCTCGGCGTCGACGAGCAGGACTCGCCGCACCACGCACTGCTGCGCGACGCTGACGACCTGAGCGGGATGCCGGTTGTCGTCGCGGATCTCCACTCTGCGTTGCCGGCGATTGTTGCCGGTACACGGGCGACCGCGCCGGAGGCGTCGATCGCTTACGTGATGACCGACGGTGGCGCCCTGCCGGCCTGGTTCTCCCGCTCTGTCGCGGCGCTGCGAAACGCCGGCCTCCTCGCGGGATGCGTGACCGTCGGGCAGGCGTTCGGCGGCGACCTCGACGCCGTCACCCTGCACACCGGCCTGCTCGCCGCGCGGCACGTGCTTGGCGCGGATGTCGCGGTCGTCGCTCAAGGCCCGGGGAACCTGGGGACCGGGACCCGCTGGGGCTTCTCTGGGGTGGCAGCGGGCGAGGCGGTCAACGCCACCGCCGCGTTGCGCGGGCGGCCGGTGGCGTCATTGCGGGTGTCGTTCGCCGACGCGCGGGCCGCGGCACCAGGGCGTGTCGCACCACAGCCTGACGGCCTATGGCCGGGTTGCTCTGGCACCCGCCGACGTCGTGGTGCCGCTGGTCGGCGGGGCCGAGGAGGCACGGATCCGGGAGGACGCCGCACCGCTCACCCCGCCGCATCGGCTGGTGGATGTGGCTGTCGAGGGTCTTGACGACGCCTTCGCGGCATCGCCCGTACGGCTGTCGACGATGGGCCGCGGCCTTGACGAGGAGCGGGTCTATTTCCTTGCCGCCGCGGCGGCGGGTCGGCACGCGGCCGACCTGCTCACTTGACGTCGAGCAGGTCGATCACGAAGACCAACGTCTTGCCGGACAGCCGGTGTCCGCCGCCCGCTGGGCCGTACGCCTGCTCGGGCGGGATCACGAGCTGTCGGCGCCCGCCGACCTTCATGCCCGGGATGCCGTCCTGCCAGCCTTGGATGAGGCCCTTGAGCGGAAACTCGATCGGCTCGCCGCGGTTCCACGACGAGTCGAACTCCTCGCCGCTGTCGAACTCGACGCCGACGTAGTGCACGAGCACCCGGTCGCCGGCCTTGGCCTCGGTGCCGTCACCAACGGTCAGGTCGCTGATCTCCAGGTCGACGGGCGCGGTGCCGCCAGGAAAGTCGATCTCGGGCTTGTCGGGCATTGGTCGGCTCCTTAGAAGCTGCCGAGCGTGTCGATGACGAACACCTCAGGGGTAGCGCCGTCGGCGGTGGGGACGCTGCGGAACATGACGCGGGTGCCGGCATTCTTGCCAGTCAGCGCCTGCACGATCTGCGGCGGGATCTCGGAGGCCTGGTAGGCACGCGGGCCCTCGCCCCACGTGCTGCCAACCAGCTCCTTGGTCGAGTAGTCGTACTGGACGAGCTGCAGGACCAGGCTCTTGTCGACCGCCAGCGGCGCGCCGGTGCCGTCGGCGAGAACGATCGCGTCCGACGCGGCCGGCGGCGCACTGTCGCCGATCTCCACCGTCGGGCCGCGCGCCCGCGTCGCCGTCGGTGACGGCGGGCAGACCCTCGGGCAGCGTGGCGACGGCCGTGCTCTCCGCCTGCTCGGTGGCCCCGTAGGTGTCGACGATGTCGACGACGAACACCAGAGTGTCGTCCTGGCTGATGCCGGCCTGCTCGTTGCCGTCGGGGTAACCCAGCGCCGGCGGGACAGCGAGCTGAACGCGGGAGCCGACGGACTGGCCGACGAGCCCGGCGTCCCAGCCCTCGATCACGGCCCCGGTGCCGATCTGGAAGGCGGACGGCGCGCCACGGTCGTAGGAGTTGTCGAAGACGGCCCCGGTGTCCCAGATCTGGCCGAGGTAGTGAGCAACCAGGAGGTCGCCCTCGCGGACAACCTCGCCATCACCCTCCGCGAGCACCTTCACCGCGAGATCCTCCGACGGGGTCTCCGACGAGGTCGCGACGGTGGGCTTGGCGCCGAACTCGCCCGTCACATCGGGTACGGGACCGTCGACCGTCGCGACGGCGGTCGACGACTCCGTCGAGGTCGGGTCGGCGGTCGGGTCGTCATCCCCGCCGCCGCAGGCAGCGAGCCCAAGCGTGGCGGCGACGAGCACGGCGGCGATTCGGCGCACAACAAGATCCTGTCAGCGGGGAAAAGGGGTCATGACAGCCTAACCCGCGCCCACCACCAGGCCCGCCGGCCGACCGATGTTCTCAGTCACTTCTCAGGACGGAGATCACAGCGCGTGCGCTGCGTCACATGCTGGCGATGAGCTTCTCCACGCGCTCGTCGACCGAGCGGAACGGGTCCTTGCAAAGCACGGTGCGCTGCGCCTGGTCGTTGAGCTTGAGATGGACCCAGTCGACGGTGAAGTCACGCCGTCGCTCCTGCGCACGGCGGATGAACTCCCCGCGCAGCCTCGCCCGTGTGGTCTGTGGTGGCAGCGTCTTCGCCTCGAACACCTCGAGATCGCGCGTCACGCGCGTAACGGCTCCCCGCCGCTCCAGCAGGTAGAACAGCCCGCGGTGGCGATGGATGTCGTGGTATGCCAGGTCGAGTTGGGCGATGCGTGCGCTCGACAGCGGGAGGCCGTGGCGCAGGCGGTAGCGCTCGATCATGCGGTGCTTGATCACCCAGTCGATCTCGCGTTCCACCAGCGAGAGGTCGCCGGACTCGACGGCCTTGAGCGTGCGCTCCCACAGGTCGAGCACGCGCCGCACGGTGGGCGTCGCAAGGTCGCGGCGGTCGACGAAGTCGCGAGCCTTGGTGAAGTACTCCTCCTGGATGTCCAACCCGCTCATGTCGCGGCCGTTGGCGAGGCGCACCTTTCGACGCCCGGTCATGTCATGGCTGATCTCGCGGATCGCGCGGATGGGGTTTTCGAGAGTGAGATCGCGCATGCTGACCCCGGCCTCGATGAGGCGGAGTACGAGGTCGGTGGCGCCGAGCTTGAGCAGCGTCGTCGTCTCGCTCATGTTGGAGTCGCCGACGATGACGTGCAGCCGGCGATAGCGCTCGGCGTCGGCGTGCGGCTCGTCGCGAGTGTTGATGATGGGTCGGCTGCGCGTGGTGGCCGATGAGACGCCCTCCCAGATGTGCTCGGCCCGCTGGCTCACCGAATAGACCGCGCCGCGCGGCGTCTGCAGGATCTTGCCCGCGCCGCAGATGAGCTGACGGGAGACCAGGAACGGGATGAGCACGTCGGCAAGCCTGCTGAACTCGCCGTGGCGGCTGACGAGGTAGTTCTCATGGCAGCCGTACGAGTTGCCGGCCGAGTCGGTGTTGTTCTTGAACAGGTAGACGTCGCCGGCGATCCCCTCCTCGCGGAGGCGGCGCTCCGCGTCGACGAGCAATCCTTCGAGGATGCGTTCACCGGCCTTGTCGTGCGTGACGAGGTCGATCAGCGAGTCGCACTCCGGCGTCGCGTATTCGGGGTGACTGCCCACATCGAGATAGAGACGCGCGCCGTTGCGCAGGAAGACGTTGCTGCTGCGACCCCAGGACACGACGCGGCGGAACAGATAGCGGGCGACCTCATCGGGTGACAGGCGCCGCTGACCGCGGAACGTGCACGTGACGCCGTACTCGTTCTCGAGACCAAAGATGCGCCTGTCCATGCAGCCACTCTAGGCCGCATGGGTGCCGGCCGGTCGGTCTAGCGAAGCGAGGAGCCTCTGCGTCGGCTAACCCTGCTCTCCGCCTGAGCCGTCGGTCGTCGCATCGGGCTCGGCTGGTTGCTCGCCTGTCCCGGGCTCGGTCTGCGGAGTGGGTGCCCCGAGCAGCTCGTCGAGCGCCTGCGGGGAGAGCCGGCGGAACTTGCGGCGCGGCCGATCACGGTCGAGCACGGCAACCTCGAGCTGACGCGAGCTCAGCGTGCGCGGCGCGCCTGCGGGCCCGGTGCCGTCATGGCCGAGCGCATCGACGGCAACCCGCAGCGCGTCGCCCAGACTCATGGCGTCGCGGTAGTGCTCCTGCACGTAGCTGCTGATCTGCTCGGCCACCCCGCCCATGACCGCGAAGCCGTGCTCGTCGGCCACCGAGCCGTCGTAGGTCAGTCGGTAGATCTCGTCGGTCTCGGGGCTATCGCCGACCTCGGCGACGATGATCTCCACCTCGTAGGGCTTCTGGCTCTCGGTGAAGATCGCGCCCAGCGTCTGCGCATAGGTGTTGGCAAGGCCGCGGCCCGTGACGTCGACGCGGTCGTAGGCATAGCCGCGCAGGTCGGCGAGCCGGACACCGGCCATGCGGAGGTTCTCGAACTCGTTGTAGCGGCCGACAGCCGCGAACGCGATGCGGTCGTAGATCTCGCTGATCTTGTGCAGAGACCGGGAGACGTTCTCCGCCACGAACAGGATGCCGCCGGTGAACTGGACGACGACGGCGCTGCGACCCCGGGCGATGCCCTTGCGTGCATAGTCGGCCCGGTCCTTCATGACCTGTTCGGGCGAGACGTAGAACGGCATCGTCACGGTTGTGCGTCCTCTCCTGTCCTGGGTGGGTTGGCGGATCGTGACTTGGCTCAGCGCACTGCGGCCGGCGGTCCATCAGGGCGTGTCATGCGCCCGGCGAGCACCTGGTCGACGATGCGCCCGACGTCGGCATCGTCAAGGCGCCGATAGCCGTGCCGGTCGACCACGCCCACCAGCGGGAAGATGCGGCGCGTGATGTCGGGGCCACCCGTCGCCGAGTCGTCGTCGGCGGCGTCGTAGAGCGACTGCACCACCGCGGTCATCGCGTCGTCGACGTTGAAGTCGTCACGAAAGAGCTTCTTGAGCGCACCGCGGGCGAACAGCGACCCCGAGCCGACCGAGTAGAAGGAGTGCTCCTCGTAGCGCCCGCCGGTGATGTCGTAGGAGAAGATGCGCCCTTCGCTGGTGTCGAGGTCGTAGCCGGCGAACAGCGGAACGACGGCCAGCCCTTGCATCGCCATCGGGAGGTTGGAGCGGATCATCGCCGAGAGCCGGTTGGCCTTGCCCTCCAGGGACAGGACGGTGCCCTCGATCTTCTCGTAGTGCTCGAGCTCGACTTGGAACAGCCGCACCAGCTCGACCGCGAGCCCGGCCGTGCCGGCGATGCCGACGCAGGAGAAGTCGTCGGCCGGGAAGACCTTCTCGATGTCGCGCTGCGCGATGTAGTTGCCCATCGTCGCGCGACGGTCGCCCGCCATCACGACGCCGTCAGGGAATGTGGTCGCGACGATCGTGGTGCCGTGTGGCACCTCCGTGGTCACCGGCGTGCTCGGCACTCGACGCCCCGGCAGCAGGTCGGGGGCGTAGGACGCAAGGAAGTCGCTGAACGACGAGCTCCCCGGCGTCAGGAACGGTGCCGGAAGTGCCCCACTCACACGCGGATCGGTGGCCACACGATTCCTTTCAAGTACGCCGCGGCCCGAAAGACTGCATTCGGATCGTCGCGGAACTGGCCAAGTCCTCCGTTGCAGTTGAAGCAAAGCACAGCACGGACCGTTCCGGTCGCATGGTCGTGGTCGACGTGCGCGTCCTTCACCGACAGCGAACGCTCGCAGATCGGGCACACGCCGTTCTGTTCCGCGAGCATTGCCTCGACCTCGTCTGCGCCAAGGCCGTAGCGGCGCTTGAGGTGATAGTGACGGCTACCACCGTGAACCCGGTCTCGGCTCTCTTTGGCCTTCGCGTTGGAGCACGGGCGGCAGTAGGCGCCAATCCCGTCCGTCGCCGAGCGGTTACGGACGAAGTCGTCGATCGCGAGGTAACTCTCACAGGACGGGCACCACTTCATCCCCTCAGGTGCGTCTGCCCGTTGTCGCCGTTCGACGGAGCGAGGACCTACAAGCCCCTTGGCTTCACGTCTAGCGCGATTCAGCCGATTGCGCTGCCGGAAACAGGGCTTGCAGTAATAGGCGAGACCATCGGGCGCGGCGGCAGAGCGCCAGAACTGATCTAGTGCCTTTGCCTGGCCACAGTCTCGACACACCTTCAAAAGAGAGTCCGCGGAATCGGACATATATGGACTACTCCCCCCCTTTCTGTACGAATGACCTCACGAAGTCCTCGGCGTTCGACTCCAACACCTCGTCGATCTCGTCCAAAATGGCGTCGACATCGTCCGACAGCTTCTCCTGGCGCTCCTTGAGCTCCTCGGCGACCTCGGCCGACTCTTCCTCTGTCTCCTGAGACTTCTTGCTCTTGTGGGCTTGACCGCCCGTGTCACGCGTTGCCATGGGTGCCTCCCGAGGGTTGGCCACGTGTCTCTCAGACCCTATTCGTAACCCGGGACAGATGCCGATGTTCTCCACGCGCAACGACGCGCGTGAACTCACTCAGCCGACGGCTCAGCCGCCGGTGATAGCCCGGACCAGATCCTCCGCAGTGGCCGACCGATCCAGCAGGTCGCCGACGTGCGCCTTGGTCCCGCGCAACGGCTCCAACGTGGGCACCCGCTGCAGCGCGTCGCGGCCGGGCAGGTCGAAGATGACCGAGTCCCAGGACGCCGCGGCCACGTCGTCGCCGTACTTGGCGAGGCAACGACCGCGGAAGTACGCCCGCGTGTCCTCCGGTGGTTCGTGCGCCGCCCGGAGCACCAAGTTGTCGTCGAGCAGCCGCTGCATGCGGCCCATCGAGACCAACCGGTGGTAGAGACCCTTCTCGGGGCGCAGGTCGGAATACTGCAAGTCGATGAGGGCCAGCTTGGGGTGGTCCCAATCGAGCCCGTCGCGGTCGCGGTAGCCCTGCAGGAGGTCGAGCTTGGCCACCCAGTCGAGCTCGCTGGCCAGCGCCATCGGGTCGGACTCGAGCCGGGTGAGCACTGACTCCCAGCGCCCGAGCATGTCGGCGGTGTCCTCGTCGACGTCCGCGCCGTAGCGGTCCTCGACGAACTTGCGGGCCTGCTCCAGGTATTCCATCTGCAGCTGCACCGCAGTGAGCTGCCGGCCGTCCTTGAGCGTGATGAGCTCGTGCAGCGTGGGGTCGTGGGAGATCGCGTGCAGCGTCGACACCGGGCGGTCGACGGACAGGTCGACCTCGAGGAATCCCTCCTCGATCATCGCCAGCACCAGCGACGTGGTGCCCAGCTTGAGGTAGGTGGACACCTCCGACAGGTTGGCGTCACCGACGATGACGTGCAGCCGGCGGTACTTGTCGGCGTCGGCGTGCGGCTCGTCACGCGTGTTGATGATCGGACGCTTGAGTGTCGTCTCCAGTCCGACCTCGACCTCGAAGTAGTCGGCCCGCTGGCTGATCTGGAACCCGTTGTCGCGGCCGTCCTGACCGATCCCCACGCGCCCTGCACCGCAGACGACCGGACGGCTCACGAAGAACGGCGTCAGGTGCCGCACGATGTCGGAGAACGGCGTGCGTCGGCTCATCAGGTAGTTCTCGTGACAGCCGTAGGACGCGCCCTTGTTGTCGGTGTTGTTCTTGTAGAGCAGGATCGGCGCCGCTCCGGGCAGCGACCCGGCGAGTCGCGCCGCCTCGGCCATGACCTTCTCCCCCGCCTTGTCCCAGCGGACAAGATCGAGCGGGTTGGTCACCTCGGGGGTGGAGTACTCCGGGTGCGCGTGGTCGACGTACAACCGGGCCCCGTTGGTGAGGATGACGTTGGCCAGCCCGACCTCTTCGTCGGTGAGCTGGCTCGCGTCGGCGAGGTCGCGCGACAGGTCGAACCCGCGCGCGTCGCGCAGCGGGTTCTCCTCCTCGAAGTCCCAGCGGGCCCGCCGGTTGCGGATCGTCGCGGCGGCGTAGGCGTTGACGACCTGCGACGAGGACAGCATCGAGTTGGCGCCCGGGTTGCCCGGCACGGAGATGCCGTACTCAGTCTCACTGCCCATCACGCGGCGTACGCCCATGACACGAGACTACGGCCCGGGCCCCGTCAGCGAACTGACGTCACCAGCGGTGAGCCACGTCGATAACAAGCCGTGACCCGGATCCGGGCCCGTCCAGCGCGAACACCCGGAACGGCAGGCGGGCCCGAACGCCGAGCCCGAACGTCGTGGACCCCTCGAATGTGCCGCCCCAGGCGACCTGGCGGAACGTCCGGAATCCGGCCACGTTGGCGATCTCGCTGCTGCCCGCACGGGGGAAGGTCGAGGCACCGTTGTCGTCGTACGCGGGTGCGTGGGCGACCACGAGCAAGTCCGCGCCCCCGCGGAGCGGGATCGGGTCGCCGGAGCCGTCCATGGTGGCTTGTGGGACATACGAGACGAAGTAGCCGCCGATGTCGCCGGCAAGGTCGACCACGAGGCGGTCGAAGCAGCCGTGCCGGCCGGCGCGGACATCCTCGACCGTTGCCATGCTGCCGACTCCGACGGACTCGGGCTGTGAACCCCAGGTGATCCCGCAGTACGGGCTCCGCGCATCGGCCGCGGGTGCCGTCAGGCGAGCGTAGCGAGCGTGGCGTGCCATTCCGGTGGCCAGCTGGACGAGCTTTCGGTTCATCATGGACCTCCCCCATTCGTGTGTTTGACGCGCAGGTGGGCGAGGAGGTTGACGGATGGGTCTGCCAGAATCGCGCGTCATGGCCGAAGAGACCGTTGCGCTGTACGACCTCGACGGCCGGCCAACCGGCGAGGGTGTGCCGCGGTCGGTGATGCGCCGGGACAACCTGGTGCATGGTGTCGTGGCGGTGCTGCTGCGCGACGGCGCCGGGTCGGTCTATGTGCACCGACGCAGCGACGTGAAGGACGTGTTCCCTGGCGCGCACGACGCGTTCGCCGCCGGCTGCGTCCAGTTGGGCGAGAGCCCGGACGACTGCGCAGTTCGCGAGCTGGCCGAGGAGCTCGGCGTGGTGGGCGTACCACTGCGGCCGTTGTTGACCATGTCGTACGCCGACGATCACACGCGGCATGTCGCCTTCGTCTACGAGGCGGAGTGGAGCGGTCTCGTGACGCACCAGGCAGAGGAGGTCGTCTGGGGTGCCTGGATGACGCCCGCGGAGCTGCGTGGGCGGTTGGCGGATCCCGATTGGCCGTTCGTCCCCGATGGTCGCGCGCTTGTCGAGCGTCTGGTCGCCGACGGCGCGCTCTCGACGTGAGGAGGCACAGGTGATGCCCGTTGCTGAGCTGCTCGACCTGCCCGAGGGTTACGGCCGGCCGAAGAAGGCGCTGAAGTGGGAAGTCGTGCGGGCCGAACTCGAGCAGGCCAAGCAGTACTGGCTGGCAACCGTCAAGCCCGACGGGCAACCCCATGTCGTCCCGGTCGACGGCATCTGGCTCGATGACCTGTGGTTCTACGGGGGCAGCCCGGCCACGCTGCACCGGCGCAACGTGCTCGCCAACCCGCACGTGGTGATGCACCTCGCGGACACGTCGCGCGCGGTCATGGTCGACGGCGACGTGGCCCTGGTCGACGTGTTGCCGGACCTCGCTGAGCGACTCACGGCGGCCTCGCTCGCGAAGTACCCGGAGTACGGAGCCAATGGTCTTGGTTCCTACCCGGCCGTGCAGTGCCTGACGCCGCGACGCGTCATCGCGTGGATGTCATACCCGGCTGACGCCACGCGCTTCCGGTTCGGCTGAGCTTGCTGGGGCGCCCCAGCGGTGCCAGAGCAACCTTGGGGCGCCCCAGCCTCGCTCGCGCGGTAACCGTTACAGGTACTGGCCGGTGTTGGCCACGGTGTCGATCGACCGACCCGCCTCGGTGCCCTGCTTGCCGGAGATGAGCGTGCGGATGAACACGATGCGCTCGCCCTTCTTGCCGGAGATGCGGGCCCAGTCGTCGGGGTTGGTCGTGTTGGGCAGGTCCTCGTTCTCCTTGAACTCGTCGATGCAGGCCAGCATCAGGTGCTGCACCCGGATGCCCTTCTGGCCGGTGCCGAGGAACTCCTTGATCGCCATCTTCTTCGCCCGGTCGACGATGTTCTGGATCATCGCGCCGGAGTTGAAGTCGCGGAAGTAGAGGACTTCCTTGTCACCATTGGCGTAGGTGACCTCGAGGAACCTGTTGTCCTCCGTCTCGGTGTACATACGCTCCACCGAGCGCTGGATCATCCCGTCGATCGTGGCCGGCCGCGAGCCGCCGTGCTCTCCGAGGTCTTCGGGGTGCAGCGGCAGGTCCTCGGTGAGGTACTTGGAGAAGATGTCGCGCGCCGCCTCGGCGTCGGGACGCTCGATCTTGATCTTCACGTCGAGCCGGCCCGGCCGCAGGATGGCGGGGTCGATCATGTCCTCGCGGTTGGACGCACCGATGACGATGACATTCTCGAGGCTCTCGACACCGTCGATCTCGCTCAGCAGCTGCGGGACGATCGTGTTCTCCACGTCGCTTGACACGCCGCTGCCGCGCGTGCGGAACAGCGAGTCCATCTCGTCGAAGAAGACGATGACCGGCGTACCCTCGCTGGCCTTCTCCCGCGCCCGCTGGAACACCAGCCGGATGTGCCGCTCAGTCTCGCCGACGTACTTGTTGAGCAGCTCGGGGCCCTTGATGTTGAGGAAGTACGACTTCCCCTCCGACCGGCCCGTGCGCTCGGCCACCTTCTTGGCGAGCGATGCGGCGACGGCCTTGGCAATCAGCGTCTTGCCGCAGCCGGGCGGGCCGTAGAGCAGCACGCCCTTGGGTGCCCGCAGCTTGTGCTCTTTGAACAGGTCCTGGTGCAGGTAGGGCAGCTCGACCGCGTCGCGGATCTGCTCGATCTGCCCGTGCAGGCCGCCGATGTCGTCGTAGCTGATGTCGGGCACCTCTTCGAGCACGAGCTCCTCGACCTCGGTCTTGGGGATGCGCTCGTAGACGAACCCCGACCTGGTCTCGAGCAGCAGCGAGTCACCGGCGCGCAGCACCGCGTCGCGCAGCGGCTCCGCGAGCCGCACGACACGCTCCTCGTCGGTGTGGCCCACGACCAGCGCACGCTCGCCGTCGGCGAGCACCTCCTTGAGCATCACGATCTCGCCGATGCGCTCGAACGCCAGCGCGGTCACGACGTTCATCGCCTCGTTGAGCATGACCTCCTGGCCGGGCCGTAGCTGCTCAAGCTCGACGTTGGGGCTGACGGCGACCCGCAGCTTGCGGCCACCGGTGAAGATGTCGATGGTGTCGTCGTCGTGCCGCTCGAGGTGCACGCCGTAGGCAGCAGGCGGCTGCGCCAGACGGTCGATCTCGTCCTTGAGCGCGACGATCTGCTCGCGCGCCTCACGAAGTGTGGCGACGAGTCGGTCGTTCTGCGCCGTGACCTCAGCGAGCTGAGCCTGCGTCTCGGCAACTCGGTCTTCGAGATGCCGCACCTGGCGCGGCGACTCGGAGAGGCGGCGGCGCAGCGCCACAACCTCTTGCTCTAGGAAAGAGATCTGGCCGGCCAGCTCCGCATCGCCGCGGCGCTTCCCTGCCGAATCTCCTGTCACATCGTGTCCGGTCAACAGGCTCACCTCCGGGGAGGGGTCTCGTTCATGACCCTACACAGGCCGTATGTCCTCATGCGCACCCAAAAACGCGGGTGATTGGTGCGGAAACCGATCTGTGACCTGTGGTTCGCGGCCGGTCGTCAGGCGGATGTGAAGTCGTCGCCGTAGGCGCCGGGCGCCGGACGACGGCGGCGTACGGGCGCCACTATTCCCGGAGCGAGCCGGCGGGTCGTCACGAGGAAGCCCGTATGGCCGATCATCCGGTGGTCGGGACGCACGGCGAGCCCCTCGACGTGCCAAGTACGGACCATGGACTCCCAGGCCTGCGGCTCGGTGAAACCGCCGTGTGAACGGATTGTTTCGACAGTGCGCGCCAGCTGGGTCGTCGTGGCCACGTAGCAGCAGAGCACCCCTCCCGCGTCCAGCGCGCCGGCCACGGCGTCAACGCAGTCCCAGGGGGCGAGCATGTCCAGAATGACCCGGTCGATGCCGGTCTCGTCGAGCGACTCGACGAGGTCGCCGACGGTCAGCCGCCACGCCGGGTGCGGGCCGGAGAAGAAGCGCTCGACATTCTTGGCCGCAACCGCGGCAAAGTCGTCGCGTCGCTCGTACGAGTGGACACTGCCCTGCTCACCCACCGCCCGCAGCAGCGAGCACGTCAGTGCGCCGGAGCCGACGCCGGCCTCCACGACGCGCGCGCCCGGGAAGATGTCGGCCATCGCGACGATCTGCGCGGCGTCCTTGGGGTAGATGACTGCGGCGCCGCGTGGCATGGACAGCACGTAGTCGGCCAACAGGGGACGCAATGCGAGGTAGTCCGTGCCGCCGGTCGACGTCACCACGGACCCCTCGGGCTGCCCGATCAGCGCGTCGTGCGGGAACGAGCCCTTGTGCGTGTGGAACTGCTGGCCGGCGATCAGCGTGATCGTGTGGTGGCGCCCCTTGGGGTCGGTGAGCTGCACCTGCTCGCCGGCCCGCAGCGGCCCACGGCGCGCGGTGGTCGGGGTGGACGTCATGCGGCGAGCGCAGCCTGGACGTCAGAGAGGGCAAGCACGCCGGCGGGCGATCCGTCGGGACGAAGCACGAGGTATTCCGACGCCGGGGTTGTCTGCAGCCTCTGCAGCAGCCCCTCGCCGGCGAGGCCCGAGTCGAGCACCAGGCCGGCCTCGAGGCTGCGCGCGACGCTCGCCGTCGTGACCCACGGCCGGCGCTCCTCCGGCGTCGCGATGACCGATGCCTCGCTGACCAACGCCACCGGGCGGCCGGCCGCGTCGATGACGACCAGCGCGCGGGCGCCGCTCGCCTGCGCGCGGCGGATGGCTTCGGCCAGCGGCATGTCTGCGGGCACCGGCAGTGCCGGACGGGCAAGACGTTCGGCGTCGAGTCGAGGCAGCCGCCGACGGACCTGCGCGCTCGCGAGGGCCTGGTTGGAGCCCTGCCAGATGAAGAAGCCCAGCAGGAACCCCCAGACGATTCCCAGCAACGACGGGTTGCCACCGCTCATCAGCCACGGCGCAAGCACGACGAGCCCCGCGAGCACGCGGCCCGCCCACGCGGCGACGACGGTCCCGCGCTCTCGGTCGCCGGTGACCCGCCAGACTCCGGAGCGCAGCAGGTGCCCACCGTCCAACGGCAGGGCCGGGAGCAGGTTGAACACCCCGACCGCGAGGTTGGCGAACGCGAGCTCGAGCAGCAGGAACTCGGTGACGTCGTGGGTCACCGGCTGTGCCGCCAGCCACGCGACCAGTCCCGTCACCAACGAGACAACGGGTCCGGCGCCGGAGACGGCGGTTTCTCGCCCCGGCGTCTCGGCCTCGCGCTCGATCTCCGTGAAGCCCCCGATGAAGTGCAGCGTGATCCCGCGGACCGGGAGCCCCAGCCGGCGCGCGACGACGGCATGGCTGATCTCGTGCAGCAGCACCGACCCGTACAGCAGAACGGCGAATGCGAACGTCACGCCGTAGCGCCATGCGCCAAGCCCCGGCAGTCGGTTGTCGACGAACGGCGCGAACCCGACCGTGATCAACGCCGCAACCACGAACCAGGTGCCGCTGACCCGCACCGGCACACCCGACACCGAGCCGATCTGCAGGTCGGATCTGGTGCGGGGCTCGGTCACGGGTCAAGGCTACGGGCACGTCGCACCCAGGGTTCTGTCCTGGGTCCGGCCTAGAGTCCCTGGCATGACGACGACGACACCCGAGATGGCCGGCCCGCAGGTGGTCGGCAGCCTGTCGCCGTCGCGCGCAGCCGACTTCATGTCCTGCCCGCTGCTCTACAGGTTTCGCGTCATCGACCGCATCCCCGAGCCGCCCAGCCCCGAGGCGACGCGCGGCACGGTCGTGCACGCGGTGCTGGAGCGCCTGTTCACGCTGCCGGCCGCCGAGCGCACTGTTGACCAGGCGAAGGGCCTCGTCGCCGGCGAGTGGCAGCGCCTGCTTGCTGCCGAGCCCGAGCTCGCGGACCTGTTCGCCGACGCCGACGAGGCGTTGGAGTCATGGCTCGACAGCGCCCGCGAGCTGACCGCGCGCTACTTCACACTCGAGGACCCGTCTCGGCTCGAGCCCGTCCAGCGCGAGCTCTACGTCGAGACGACCCTCGACTCGGGGCTGCGGCTGCGTGGCTATGTCGACCGGCTCGATGCATCGGCGAGCGGCGAGCTGCGGGTGGTCGACTACAAGACGAGCCGCGCCCCGCGCGAGGCGTTCGAGCAGAAGGCGCTGTTCCAGATGCGCTTCTACGCGTTGGTGCTGTGGCGGCTGTCGGGGCGCGTGCCCCGCATGCTGCAACTGCTCTATCTCGGCAGCGGCGAGATCCTGCGCTACGAGCCCGACGAGGCCGACCTGCGCGCCACCGAGCGCAAGCTCGGCGCGCTCTGGGCGGCGATCAGCCGGGCCATGGAGACGGGCGACTGGCGGCCGAGCCCCGGCCGCATCTGCGACTGGTGCAGCCACAAGGTGCGCTGCCCGGCGTGGGGTGGCACTCCCCCGCCGCTACCGGAGAGCAATGTGCCGTTCGAGCCACCGGTCGATGCGGAGCTGACGACGCCGCGATCGCCGGCCGACGATCTGTGATGCGCTCAACCGGCGGAGGTGCCGGCAGCCACGGGGTCAAACGCCTCGGCGGCGGGGGTGATGCGCCCGGCCTTGATCTCCTCGGCCCAATGGCAGGCCACGCGGTGCCCAGGCTCGATCTCCCGCAGCACCGGTCGTTCGTCACGGCAGCGGGTCTGCTGCACGAAGGGGCACCGGGTGTGGAAGCGGCACCCACTCGGCGGGTTGGCCGGCGAGGGCAGGTCGCCGCGGAGCAGGATGCGCTGACGATTCTCTTCCACCGTCGGGTCGGGCACCGGGACCGCTGACATCAGCGCGATGGTGTAGGGGTGGTACGGCGTTGTGTAGAGATCTTCCGAGTCGGCCTGTTCGACGATGGTGCCGAGATACATCACGGCGACGACGTCGGAGATATGCCGTACGACGGCCAGGTCGTGTGCGACGACGAGGTAGGTCAAGCTCAGTCGGTCCTGCAGCTCCTCCAGCAGGTTGAGCACCTGGGCCTGGATCGACACGTCGAGCGCGGAGACGGGCTCGTCGGCGATGAGCAGCTCCGGCTCGAGCGCGACCGCACGAGCGATGCCGATGCGCTGGCGCTGTCCGCCGGAGAACTCGTGCGGATAGCGCGACGCAGCGTTGGACGGCAGCCCGACGACATCCAGCAGCTCACGCACTCGGGCGAGCCGCGCCGGCTTTCCTGCAGGTTCGCCGTGCGCCCGCATCGGCTCGGTCAGGATCGACTCGATGCTCTGCCGTGGATCCAGGCTGGACATCGGGTCCTGGAAAACCATCTGCATCCGCCGCCGCATCCGACGCATCGCCTCGTCGTCCAGCGTCGTGAGGTCGACACCTTCGAAATGGACGCTGCCGGCGGTGGGCTTCACCAGCCGCAGGATCGCCCGTCCGAGCGTGCTCTTGCCGCAGCCGGACTCCCCTACCAGGCCGACGGTCGAGCCACGTGGCACCACCAGGTCGACGCCGTCGACTGCGCGCACAGCCCCGACCACGCGCTCGACGAGGATGCCGCTCTTGATCGGGAAGTGGACCTCGACTCCCTTCAGCTCGAGCAGGGGGTCGGTGGCCGACGCCGCCCCCGTGTCCACATTGGTTTTTGTCGTCATCTCCGGGACGCTCACGCGACGGCCTCTGCGGGCTCTGCGGGGACGAGAGGGTTGAAGCAGCGCAATGACCGGTCGGATCGGATCGGGTCCGGCTCGAGGGCCGGCGGCGCCGTCGTGCACGCCTCGATCCGGTTGCCGCAGCGCGGCGCGAACGCGCAGCCCTTCGCCCAGGCCAGGGTGTCGTTGGGTGAGCCGGGGATCGGCCGCAGCGGTTCACCTCGAGGCGAGTCAAGCCGCGGGATCGAGCCGAGCAGGCCACCGGTGTAGGGGTGCCGAGGCTCGGCGAAAAGCGGGTGGCGTGGCGATGACTCGACGATGCGGCCGGAATACATGACATGGACGGTGTCGCAGAGACCGGCGACCACACCGAGGTCGTGCGTGATCATCATCAGCGCCGCCCCCGTGTCGCGAACCAGCTCCTTCAGCAGCTCGAGGATCTGCGCCTGGATCGTCACGTCGAGCGCCGTGGTCGGCTCGTCGGCGATGAGCAGCCGCGGCTGGCAGGCCAACGCCATCGCGATCAGCGCCCGTTGCCGCATGCCGCCGGAGAACTGGTGCGGGTATTCCTTGAGTCGTCGATCCGGGTCGGGGATGCCGACCCGGGACAGCAGGTCGATGGCTGCCTTACGGGCCTCGTCGCCCTTGAGGTCCTGGTGACGCTCGAGCACCTCGGTCACCTGCAGCCCGATCGGGACGACCGGGTTGAGCGAGGACATCGGGTCCTGGAAGACCATCGCGATGTCCCGGCCACGGATGTCACGCATTCGGTCTGTCGACAGGGTGCGCAGGTCGGTGCCGTCGAACCAGACCTCCCCCCCGATCCGTACGCCGCGGGACGGCAGCAAACCCATCACAGCCAGCGAGGTGACGCTCTTGCCGCTGCCCGACTCGCCGACGAGCCCGATCGTCTCGCCGGGCGCGATGCTGAACGAGACTCCGTCGACCGCGAGCACGTCGCGGCGACCCTTCCGGGTGAACGCCACTTCCATGTCACGTACGTCCAGGAGTGGTTGGGTCACGCTCACCGCCGGTACTTGGGGTCGAGAGCTTCACGAATGCGCTCACCAAGGAGGGTAAAGCCGAGCGCGGCGATCACGATGGCCACGCCCGGGAAGAAGGCCAGATGCGGAGCGCTCGCCAGGTAACGCTGTGTCTCGGCCAACATCCGCCCCCACTCGGGAACGCCGGGGTCGGCGCTGCCCAGACCCAGGAACGAAAGGCCCGCCGCCTCGATGATGGCCGTTGCCAGCACGAGGGTGGCCTGGACGATGACCGGTGACAGCGAGTTGGGGAGCACGTGGCCGAGCACGACGCTGCGGCGCCGCACGCCCACGGACACCGACGCGAGCACGTAGTCGCTCTCGCGTTGCGCCAGCATCTGGCCGCGCAACAGCCGGGCGAAGGTCGGTACGTTGATCACCGCGATCGCGATCATGACGGACGTCAGGCTGGGGCCGAGCAGCGCGACGATGCCGATCGCCATGAGCAGGCCGGGGATCGACAGCATGATGTCGACGAACCGCATGACCACGGTGTCGACCCAGCCGCCGAAGGCGCCCGCGGCCAGCCCCAGCAGCAGGCCAAAAACCATGCCGAGGATCAACGACACCACGCCCACGAGCAGCGATTGCCGAGCGCCATAGACCACACGGCTGAACTCGTCACGGCCCAGCTGGTCGAGGCCGAACCAGTGCTCGGCCGACGGGCCGGGGATGTTGGTCGGGGTGACGATGCCCTGACCCGGGCTGGTGTCGGTGGGTTCGTACGGCGCGATCCAGGGGGCGAAGATCGCGACCAGGACGAACAGTGCGATGAGCGCGAAGCCGATGATGGCGACCGGATCGCGGCGCAATCGGCGCCACGCATCGCGGCGAAGGCTGCCACCACCTTCCACATCGGCGAGCTGCTGTGTCTCGATGACGAGCTCGGCCTGGGACAGGCTCATCGGACTCTCACCCGCGGGTCGATCAGACCGTACGACACGTCGACGGCGAGGTTCACGAGGACGAAGAGGGCGGCGATCATCAGGATGAAACCTTGAAGCACGGCGTAGTCACGTTGCTCGATCGCTCGCACCATGAACTGGCCAACGCCCTGCCAGGCGAAGACCGTCTCCGTCAGCACGGCGCCGGAGAACAACAGCCCGGTCGTCAGACCGATCACGGTGACCACCGGAAGCAGCGCGTTACGAAGGACGTGCCGTCGAGTGATCGTGCCTTGCAGCAGCCCCTTGGCTTCCGCAGTGCGAACGTAGTCCTCGTGCACGACGTCGAGCACGCTGGCACGGGTGATTCGGACGATGATCGCCAGCGGGATCGCGCCGAGCGCGATCGCCGGCAGGATCAGGTGGGTGATCGAATCCCACACGGCGCTCGGGTTGGCGGTGATGATGCCGTCGAGGACGTAGAACCCGGTGGGATGCTCGGCGTCCGAGCGGGGGTCCTGGCGGCCGGCGCTCGGCAGCCAGCCGAGCTTGACCGCGAAGGCCCACTTCAGGATGTAGGCGAGGAAGAAGACCGGGACGGCGACGCCGAGCAGCGACCCGGACACGGAGACACTGTCGAGCCAGCGCCCGTAGCGACGCGCGGCGAAGTAGCCGAGCGGGATGCCCACGCCCACGGCGAAGATCATTGCCGCGATGGCCAGCTCGATCGTCGCCGGCCACAGGCGGAACATCTCCTCGGTGACCGGGCGCCGGGTCGTCACGCTTGTGCCGAAGTCGAGCGTGATCGCGCGGCCCAGGAACCTGAAGTACTGCACGTACCACGGGTCGTTGAGGCCGAGGGACTCCTCGACCGCCGCGACCCGTTCGGGTGTCGCGCGCTCCCCCAGGAGGGCCGCTGCGGGCCCTCCTGGGAGGGCCCGCAGCCAGACGAACAACAGCACCGACAGCCCCAGCAGGATCGGGACCAACTGCAGGAGCCGCCGTACAACAAAGCGGATCATCAGCTATCTGTTCTGCGTTGAGCGCTTACTCGACCGAGACGATCGCGAAGCTCTCGTTGTTGAGCGGACCCGGCACGTAGCCGGAGACGCCCTCGGCGAACGCGACCGCCGGCTGGGTGTGCACGTAGGGCACGCCCGGCAGGAAGTCCATGATCAGCCGGTTGGCCGCCTGGTAGAGCCCGATGCGGGTCTGCTCGTCGGTCTCCTGCTCGGCCTCGTCGAGGGCGGCCCGGATCTCCGGGTTGTCGAAGCTGCCGAACTGCGGGTTGATCTGCTGGAAGAAGGTGCCGACGAAGTTGTCCGGGTCACCGAAGTCGCCGGTCCAGCCGAGCAGGAACATCGGCGTGTTACCGGTCGACTGGGCATCCAGGTAGTCCGGGTTCCACGGCGCCGAGTGCGGCTCCACGGTGAACCCGACCGCCTCGAGGTCAGCCTTGATCAGCTCCCAGTTGGCCTGCGGGTTGGGCATGTACGGCCGGGAGACGTCGGTCGGGTACCAGAACGGCAGCGTCAGGTTGGTGACACCCGACTCGGCGATGAGGCGGCGAGCCTCGTCCGGGTCGTACTCGTAGGTCGTGACATCGTCGGCCCAGCCGAACAGCTCCGGAGGCATGAACTGCGTCGCGACCTCGGAACCCTCCGGGTAGTTGGTCTGCAGCAGCGCCTCGCGGTTGATCGCGTGCGCGATCGCCTGGCGGATGTTGAGGTTGTCGAACGGCGCCGCGTTCTGCTGGAAACCGAGGTAGCCGACGTTGAACGCCGGGCGGCGCAGGATCTGGAACCCGGCGGTCTCGAGCGCCTCGACGTCGGCCGGGTCGACCAGGTCGTAGCCGTCGATCTCGCCCGCCTCGAGCGCCTGCCGGCGAGCCGGGCCGTCCGGGATGACGGTGAAGATGAGCTCGTCCAGGAGGGCGGCCTCACCCCAGTAGTTGTCATTGCGGGCGAGCGTGACCTGGCTGCCGCGCTCCCACGAGTCGAGCATGAACGGGCCGGTGCCGACGGGGCTCTCGTAGCCGAACGTGCCGTCGAAGGTCGGCGAGTCGGCCGAGCCACTCACGGCGTCGGCCTGACCGTCTTCGAGTGCAGTCGGGCTCGCCATGAAGAACGCGCGCATGGCCAGGGCCGACAGGAACGACGACGACGGGCGGGTCAGCGTGACGACCGCGGTCTGCTCGTCGGTCGCCTCGCAGGAGGCGTAGAGGCTCTCGCCGAGGCTCGGGTCCTCGTTGGCGGCGAATCCGCCGAACACAGTGCCCCAGTAGTACGAGACGGCCGGGCTCTGCATGATGCCGGTGAAGTTGTACCAGCGGTCGAAGTTGAAGCAGACGGCGTCGGCGTTGAACGGCTCGCCATCGGTGAACTCGACCCCGTCACGCAGGTTGAACGTCCACTCGAGGCCGTCGTCGCTGGCCTCCCACGACTCTGCCAGTGACGGCACGATCTCGGTGCCGCCCTCCTCGGTCTTGACCAAGCCCTCGAAGATCTGGTCGATGACACGGGACGACTCGCCGTCGCTGACGAGCGCGCCGTCGATGATGATCGGGTCCTGAGCGACGCCGAAGACAAGCGACCCGCCGCCGCTCGCGCCTTCCCCCTCGCCACCATCGTCGTCGTCGCCACCGCAGGCCGTCAGAACGAGAGCCGCCGCGGTGAAGGCCGAGACGAGGGCGAACCTGCGAGACAGGTTCGTGCTTCGCATCTCTTCCACCTCACAGTCGAATACCGGCCGAGCGCACCCCGGCCAGGGTGATGTGACACTAACCTCCCGATCAGTCGATCAGGTCACTCCTCCGTCATGGGCACATCGCGATTTGGCAACGTTTGGTGGACCTCGCCCGGCCTCATGGAATGTGACATAGTACCGCGGTGATGACCATGGCGCCTCGCGCGGCCGATCTGGTCGTCATCGGCGCGGGCGTCGTCGGCGCGGCCTGCGCCTGGTTCGCCACCCAGGCGGGGCTACGCACCACCGTGGTCGACCGTGGGCCGGTTGCCGGCGGCACGACCGGCGCCGGCGAGGGCAACCTGCTCGTGTCGGACAAGGCCGGCCCGGAGCTCGAGCTCGCGATGCTGTCACTTCGCGGCTGGCAGCGACTCGCCTCCGAGGTCGGTGGCTTCGAGTACGAGCCGAAGGGCGGTCTCGTCGTCGCCGCCTCCGACGACGGGCTGGTCGAGCTGCGACGGACCAGCGAAGGTCAGCGGACCGCCGGGGTGGCCACGGTGTACGTGCCCCGCGACGGCTTGGCCGACGTCGAGCCGCACCTGAGCCGTGAGCTCTCCGGCGGGGTCCTCTACCCGCAAGACGCCCAGGTTCAACCCATGCTGGCGGCGGCCCGCCTCCTCGCAGACGTTCGGGCCAAGGGTGCGCGGGTGCTCACCGACACTCCGGTGACGGGCCTGCTCCGACATGGCGACCGGGTCACGGGCGTCCGCACGGCCTCCGGCGATCTGCCGTCGGCGGTCGTGATCAACGCCGCGGGCGTCTGGGCGGGTGATGTCGGAGCGCTCGCCGGCGTGGACCTGCCAGTGCGGCCGCGGCGAGGCTTCATCCTGGTGACCGAGCCGCTGCCCAGGCTGGTGCGGCACAAGGTGTACGCCGCGGAGTACCTCGCCGACGTGGCGAGCGACGACGCAGCGCTGCAGACCTCACCGGTCATCGAAGGCACCCAGGCAGGACCCGTGCTCATCGGATCGAGCCGGGAGCGGGTGGGCTTCGACCGGACCATGTCGGTGCCGATCCTGCGCCGGTTGGCGGCGCAGGCGATCCGGTTGTTCCCAGTCCTTGCCGACGTCGCCGCGATCCGGGCCTACCGCGGGTTCCGGCCCTACACGCCGGATCATCTGCCGATCCTCGGCCCCGATCCGCGCGCCCCCGGGCTCTGGCATGCGTGCGGGCACGAGGGAGCGGGTGTCGGACTTGCCGCCGCGTCCGGCGAGCTCCTCACCCAGCTGCTGGTGAGCGGCCGGACGGAGCTCGGCACTGGCGCCGTTTCGACCGGAACGCTTCGCATGAGCGACACCTTCGACTTCGACGGCCGGCCGGTGCCGTTCCGCACCGGCCAGACGATCGGCGCCGCGCTGGTGGCAGCCGGCATCCGCTCGTGGCGGACCACGCGGCAACACGCCCGGCCGCGAGGAATCTTCTGCGGCATCGGCATCTGCTACGACTGCCTGATCACGGTCGACGGCCGGCCGAACCGCCGTGCCTGCCTGGAGCTCGCGGCGAGCGGCCTGACGGTAACGAGTCAGGAGGGCACGGGCCGTGCCGATCTCGCGGTTTGACCTCGTGGTGGTCGGCGCGGGGCCGGCCGGGCTCGCGGCGGCAGCCGTTGCCGCCGACGCGGGCTGCTCGGTCGCTCTCCTCGACTCCGCCGGCCGGCCCGGTGGCCAGTACTGGCGGCACCCCCCGGGCCGGCTCGCCGCTGTCGCCGACCTGCACCACGCCCTGCCGACCTTTACGTCGTTGGTCGCGGCGGCAGCGACTCGCGTGACCTACCTCCCGCGTCACCACGTGTGGACGGTCACCCGGACGTCCGACGGGTACGACGTGCTTGCCCTGCGCGACGAGATCGAGGTTGTCGTGTCTGGTGCGGCGCTCGTCCTCGCCCCCGGCGCCTACGACCGGCAGCTGCCATTTCCGGGCTGGGACCTGCCCGGGGTCTTCACGGCCGGGGGCGCGCAGGCGCTGCTCAAGGGCCACGAGGTGATGGTGGGGCGGCGGGTGGCGGTCGGCGGAACCGGCCCGTTCCTGCTGTCCCTGGCCGCAGGCCTGGCAGACTCGCGGGGCCGCTGTGGTCGGGCTGTTCGAGGCGAACCTGCCCGCGCGCTGGCTTCGGGAGGTCCCGGCCGTTGCCGGACAGCCGAGCAAGGTGTCCGAGGGTGCCGGCTACCTCGCATCGTTGGCACGGCACCGCATCCCACTCCGCGCGCGGCACGCCATCGTCGCGGCTGCACGGTGACGACCGGGTGCGCCAGGTGACCGTGGCCCGGCTCGACGGCGAGTGGAACGTCGTCGACGGGAGCCAGCGCACGATCGAGTGCGATGCGGTGGCCGTCGGGTGGGGTTTCGTCCCCCAGCTGGAGCTGCCCCTGGCTCTCGGCTGCGCGAGTCGGGTCGACGTTGACGGCTCGCTCGTCACGGTCGTCGACGAGTGGCAGGCGAGCACCGTCCCGGGCGTCTACGTCGCCGGGGAGGCGACCGGTGTCGGCGGGGCCGCGCTCGCGACGACCGAGGGCGAGATCGCCGGGCGAGCCGCGGCCTCGTGGCTCGGCCGCTCAGTGACCTGGCCGGCCATGCTTCGACGCAGGCGAGCGGGCGCAGCGCCGGTTCGCCGCGGCGATGCACCGGGCGCATCCCGTGCGCGACGGATGGCGGACCTGGCTGACCCCGGACACGCTCGTCTGCCGGTGCGAAGAGGTCTCTGTGAGCGCCGTGACCGAGGCGGTGCGGCTCCTTGGCACAACCGACCCGCGCATGGTCAAGCTGCTCAGCCGGGCCGGCATGGGCTGGTGTCAGGGCCGGGTGTGCGGGCACGCCGTGTCTCGCCTCGCCAGCCGCCGGGTTAGGGCGCATTGATCCTCGCGGCCTGGCCGAGCGTCCGATCGCCACACCCATCGGGCTTGGCAGGCTCGCCGAAGGTCACGACGCGGCGGAGTAGCGGGAGCCCCGCTGTCGAGGACGTAACGGCCGGTCAGTCGTGCCACCTTGAGCTCGAGGTGCAGGGCGAGCCGCTGCAGTCCGTCCTTCAGGTCAGTGTTGGCGAGCTGCTCGATGCGCTGCAGCCGGTAGTAGAGAGACGTCCGGTGCAGGTTGAGCCGCTCGGCGGTGAGCTGAGCGTTGCCGGCTGACATCCAGGTAGGTCTCGAGCGTCTCGACCAGGGGCAGGGCGTACGGCGCAGCCAACAGGCGATGCAGCCCACTGTGGACCACCGGTGGCTCACCCATGACGGCGAGCCTGACCACGACCTGGTCGACCCCGAGCTCGGCCCAATAGGCCAGGTGCCCGACGCCGGGCAGGGCCAGCGCCGCGTCGACCGCCATGCGAGCCTCGCGGTAGGACCCGGCGGCTTCCGTGACGAGCGCCGGTGGCCACCGACACCGACGACCACCGACACCTCCGGGGCGGCGGCGGCGACGTACGCCCGAGCCAGATCGCGGATCGTCGCCACCCGCGTCCGTGCGGGCGCGTCGGCATCGTCCGGCGCGGCCAAGAGCAGGACGCAGTGGTCACGTCGCACCCGGTGGACGGCCTCGCTCGGCCGGAACCCAGGCGGCCGCCGGCGAGATGCCTTGCGCAGCGCATCCTCGATGTCGATCAGGCCCGGGCGCCTCCTCGGCGCGTCGCCCTGCACGACCACGGCGACGATGCCGTCGGGTGCGCAGAGGTAGCCGTCATCGTCGAGCCCCTGCGCCGCGTCAGCCGCCCCCGGCGAGTCGGTGATGAGCAGCTCGAGGGCGTCGGCTGACCCGGGTCGCCGAGAGGACGCGAGCGATGATCTCGCGATGCAACACAGCCGCGACCTCGGACGCCTCCGCGACGCACAAGGGCGATCTCGGCAGGCGACATGGATGCGTCCGCGTCGACGAACCAGAGGTATCCCAACAGCACATCCTTGTGCAGGACCGGGATGCACACGCGCGACAGCATGTGCAGATCGGCATTGCCCGGGACGCGGATGGGTTGGCGCGCATGCCGGAGTCCCAACGGCATCGAGCCATCGGCTGACCTCCGGCGAGGCGTGTCGCCGAAGGATCGAGGCCTCCCGCACCTCGTCGACAGGGCCCTCGTGCGAGCTGTATGCGATCAGCCGCAGCGAGCGGTCCTCCAGTGTTGCCGGGCGGCCTAGGCGGTCGCCCAGGTCGTCCAACATCTGCTGCAGAGTGAGCTCCACGTCGGCCTCCCGGACTGGATTCACGCGGTTCTCCCCGTTGCAGCTGTGAGCCGTGTGACATGTCACATGCCGCGTCGTGGAGTCTCGTGGCCGGCCCAACCCACCTGGCAATGACTCGATCCGGCGACCTCGGAACCGGTCGGTCAGGCCTCGTCGCCGGCCCACTCGCGCCGGACGTGGCCGACGTGTGTGCGCATCAGCTGATCGAGCGTCGCGCCGTCACCCGCAGAGAGCAGCTTGCACATGGTCAGGTGTTCCGTCGCCGAGGCCGTGAGAACGCCCCGCTCCGCCAGGCCGGACAACCCGTACAACCGGGTCTGCGCGCGAAGCCGCAGGACCAAGTCGACCAGCCGCGGGTTGCCCGAGAGCGCGAGCAGTCGGGTGTGGAACTCGAGGTCCGCCTCGAGGTAGCTGATCAGGTCGCCCTGCGCGGCCGCATCGACAACCGCGTGTGCGAGTGCCGTGAGGGCGTCCACCTCGGCAGGGGTGGCGTGCCTGGCGGCGATGGCGGCGGCAGGTGGTTCGAGCATCAGCCGGATCTCGGTGATCTGGTCCAGCTCCGCGTCCGAAACCCGGGTGACCTGGAAGCCCTTGTTGGGGACCACCTCGACCAGGCCCTGCTGGGCGAGGTCGAGCATGGCTTCGCGCACCGGTGTTGCCGAGACTCCGAACTGGGCGGCGAGCGCGGGAGCCGAGTAGACGCGTCCGGGCTTCATCTCGCCCGAGACGACCGCGGCGCGCAGCGCGTCGGCGACCTGCTCGCGCAGGCTCGTCCGCTGCGCGAACGACGGCAGCGTGGTCCAGGCCTCGTCGGCCGGCTCGCTGCGCCCCGCCGACCAGGCCGACCGCCTGCGTCCGTCGGTCACAGCTCGAAGCCTTCGGGGAACGGGTCGGTGGGATCGAGCAGGTATTGCGCTGTGCCGGTGATCCACGCTCGGCCGGTGACGGTCGGCTCGACGGCGGCGTACCCGCCGACCGTGGTCGTCCCCACCAGGCGGCCGACGAACGACGTACCGATGAACGACTCGTTGACGAAATCGGTGTCCAGGCCGAGCTCGCCGCGCGCATGCAACTGCGCCATGCGGGCACAGGTGCCGGTGCCGCACGGCGAGCGGTCGAACCAACCAGGGTGGATAGCCATGGCATGTCGAGAGTGGCGGGCGTCGGAGCCTGGTGCGAGGAACTGGACGTGGTGGCAGATCGTCGATCGCCGGGTTGTCTGGGTGGACCGGCCGGTTCTGGTCGTTGATGGCGTCCATGATGGCCAGGCCGGCCTTGAGGATGCGGTCCTTCTCGGCCCGGTCGAACGGGATGCCGATCTGGTCGAGCTCGAGGATGGCGTAGAAGTTGCCGCCGTAGGCCATGTCGTAACGCACGGGCCCGTAGCCGGGCACGTCGACCTTGGCGTCGATCTCGACACTGAACGAGGGCACGTTGCGGATCGTCACCGAGCGGGCGGCGCCGTCGGTCGACGTGGACGTCCGCCACGACCAGCCCTGCCGGAGTGTCGAGCCGGATGGACGTCACCGGCTCGACGACATCGACCATGCCGGTTTCGACGAGCACGGTGGCCACGCCGATGGCGCCGTGCCCGCACATGGGCAGGCAGCCCGAGACCTCGATGAACAGCACGCCGACGTCGGCATCCGCCCGGGTCGGTGGCTGCAGGATCGCGCCGCTCATCGCCGAGTGCCCGCGCGGCTCGTTCATCAGGAGACGACGCAAGCCGTCGGCGTTGGCGATGAACCACTGTCGGCGCTCGAACATGCTCGTGCCCGGCATGGCCGCCACACCACCGGTGACCACTCGTGTCGGCATGCCCTCGGTGTGGGAGTCGACAGCATGCAGGACGCGCCCCGACCGCATCGCAGCCTCCCGTCACGCCCGCCCGGCGGCGAGAGCCTTGTCGGTCTCCCGGCGCACGGCGGCTTCCTGGGCGGGCAGCAGCGGTTGCCGCGGCGGGCGGCACGGGCCGCCGTACCTGCCGACGACATCCATCGCGAGCTTGAAGGCCTGGACGAACTCGGTGCGGCTGTCCCAGCGCAGCAGCGGGTGCAGGTCGCGGTAGAGGGGCAGCGCGCGGTCGAGGTCGTGGGCCATGGTCGCCCGGTAGAGCTCGACCGACGCTCGGGGGACGGCGTTGGGGCAGCCGGCGATCCATCCCTTGGCCCCGGCGAGCCCGATTTCGACCACGGCATCGTCGGTCCCGATGAGGACGTCGAGCCCGGCGGACAGCTCGGCGAGCTCGTAGGTGCGTCGGGCGTCACCGGTGAAGTCCTTGACGGCGACGATGAGGCCCTCGGCATGCAGCTCGGCGAGCAGTTCCGGGCGCAGGTCGATCTTCGTGTCGACGGGGTTGTTGTAGGCGGACACCGGAAGGCCGGCCTTCGCGACTTCTCGGTAGTGCTCCACCACTGAGCGGTCGTCGCCGCGATAGGCGTTGGGCGGTAGCGCCATCACGACGTGCGCCCCCGCCTCGGCCGCCTGTTCGGCCCACCCGCGAGCCTGGTGCGCACCGTAGGCGCCGACACCCGGCATCACGGTGAAACCTGGGGGCGCGGCCTCGACGGCCGTGCGCACGACGGCGGCTCGCTCGCGGTCGCTCAGTGCCTGGTACTCGCCGAGCGACCCGTTCGGGCACACCCCGTCACAGCCGTTCTGGGCGAGCCACTGCACGTGCTCGGCGTAGCGGTCGAGGTCGACCGACAGGTCGGCCCGGAAGGGCAGCGCCGTTGCCACCAGGACGCCGTGCCACGGCTGGCGCTCAGTCGTCACTCAAGGCCCCCTCTCCTTCTGTGCAATATAATATTGCACACGCCCCAGGGGCGTTCAAGGAGTGGCCGGCGGCCCGAATGCGTGCGGAATTGAGCCCTCGTCGGGCACACGCCGGCCGCTAGGCGACGGTCGGGACCCGTGGCGCGACGCTGACGCCGGCGATCCGGGCGAGCTCGGGCACGGACAACCCGGCCAGCGTGTGACGGACCGTGCGCCGCGGTGCTGGCGGCACCTTGGCGAGGTCGGGCACGGCGATGACATGGGCGCCGGCCGCGTTGCCTGCCGTGGCTCCCGTCGGCGAGTCCTCCAGGACGACGCAGCCGGCCGGGTCGACGTCGAGGGCCGCCATCGCCGTGAGGTAGGGCTCCGGGTGCGGCTTGGGGTGCTCAACCTCGTCGCCGGCCACCGTGACCGCGAACGTGCCGGCCGGAAGCTGGTCGACGACGGCATCGACGAGGCGGCGGTAGGACGATGAGACAAGCGCCGTCGGAATGTCTGCGCGAGCGAGTGCGGCGAGCAGCTCGCGTGCCCCCGGCTTGAACGTGGCGCCGCGAGCGATGAGGCCCACCATGCGGTCCACCAGCTCCTCGGCGAGCACGACGGGGTCTCCCGTCGCACCGGCCGCGTCGAGCAGGACCTGAGCCGAGCCGACCAGCGAGCTGCCCACGAGCGTGCGCGCCTGCTGGTGCGTCCAGCTGGCGCCGAGCCCGGCCATGACCTCCTGCTCGACCACGAACCACATCGGCTCGCTGTCGACAAGGAGGCCGTCCATGTCGAACAGGACGGCCTCAAAGACGGCGGACGTGCGAGGTAGGGCGCTCATGTCCTTCCAGGGTACGGGCCGGGGCGTACGTCAGCCGGCGTTGAAGTAGCCCGCCTCGGGGTGGTGGATGATGATCGCGTCGGTGGACTGCTCGGGATGGAGCTGGAACTCCTCGGACAGCTGCACACCGATGCGCTCGGGCCCGAGCAGCCGCACGATGCGCGCCCGATCCTCGAGATTGGGGCAGGCGGGATAGCCGAGCGAGTAGCGCTCCCCCTGGTATTGCTGCTTGAGGATCCCCGCGAGCTCCGGCGATTCGCCACCCGCGATGCCAAGCTCCTGGCGCACCCGCGAGTGCCAGTACTCCGCGAGCGCCTCGGTCAGCTGCACCGACAGGCCGTGCAGCTCGAGATAGTCGCGGTAGGCATTGGCTGCGAACAGCTCGGCCGTCACGTCGCTCACCTTGTTGCCGGCGGTCGCCAGCTGGAAGCAAACCACGTCCAACTGGCCAGACTCCTTGGGCCGGAAGTAGTCGGCAAGGCAGAGCCGGCGGTCACGCCGCTGGCGCGGGAAGGTGAACCGCTCGACCTCGCGCTCCCGGTCGTACGGGTCGAGCACGACAAGGTCGTTGCCCTCCGAGTAGCACGGCCAGTAGCCGTAGACCACGGCCGCCTCGAGCATGCCCTCGGTCTGCATCCGGTCGAGCCAGCCGCGCAGTCGCGGACGGCCCTCGTGCTCGACGAGCTCCTCGTAGGACGGCCCGTCGCCCCGCGAGCTCTTGAGCCCCCACTGCCCCATGAACGTCGCCCGCTCGTCGAGGAACGCCGCGAACTCGGCCAGCTGGATGCCCTTGACGACCCGGTCACCCCAGAACGGCGGGGTGGGGACGGGTACGTCGACGGCGACGTCGCTGCGGCGGGTGAGATCCTCCGGCTCGAGCAGCGCCACGCCGCTGTCTCGCTTGGCGACCCGCCGCTTGCGCAGCGCGGGCAGCTCGGCGCCCTCGACGCCACGCTTGACCGCGACGACGGCGTCCATGAGGCGCAGTCCCTCGAAGGCGTCGCGGGCGTAGCGCACCTCGCCCTCGTAGAGCGACGCCAGGTCGTCCTCGACGTAGGCACGTGTCAGAGCGGCACCACCGAGCAGCACCGGCCAGCGCGTGGCGATGCGCCGCTGGTTGAGCTCCTCGAGGTTTTCCTTCATGATCACGGTGCTCTTGACGAGCAGGCCGGACATGCCGATGGCGTCGGCGTCGTGCTGCTCGGCCGCCTCGAGGATCGCGTTGATCGGCTGCTTGATGCCGAGGTTGACGACGTTGTAGCCGTTATTGGTCAGGATGATGTCGACGAGGTTCTTGCCGATGTCATGCACGTCGCCCTTGACCGTGGCGAGCACGATCGTGCCCTTGCCGCTGGCGTCGGTCTTTTCCATGTGCGGCTCGAGGTAAGCGACCGCGGTCTTCATGACCTCGGCCGACTGGAGGACGAACGGCAGCTGCATCTCGCCGGAGCCGAACAGCTCGCCCACGGTCTTCATGCCAGCCAGCAGCGTGTCGTTGACGATCTGCAGCGCGGTGCGCTCCTCCAGCGCCGCGTCGAGGTCGGCCTCCAGACCGTTTCGCTCGCCGTCGACGATGCGTCGCTCGAGGCGCTCGAACAACGGCAGCGAGTTGAGCTGCGCAGCCCGCTCTTCCCTGAGCGACGACGCATCGACACCCTCGAACAGCTCGAGGAAGCGCGCCAGCGGGTCGTACCCCTCGCGTCGCCGGTCGTACACGAGATCCAACGCGACCTGCTGCTGCTCTTCCGGGATGCGGGCGATCGGCAGGATGCGGGCGGCGTGCACGATGGCGGAGTCGAGACCGGCCTGCACGCACTCGTGCAGGAATACCGAGTTGAGTACGGCGCGCGCGGCCGGGTTGAGGCCGAACGAGACGTTGGAGACGCCCAACGTGGTCTGCACGGTCGGGTAGCGCCGTTTCAGCTCGCGGATCGCGTCGATCGTCTCGATGCCGTCGCGCCGCGTCTCCTCCTGGCCGGTGGCGATCGGGAAGGTGAGCGTGTCGATGACGATGTCCTCGACCCGCATGCCCCAGTTGTCGACGAGGTCGCGGATGAGCCGGTCGGCGACGCGCACCTTCCACTCCGCTGTGCGGGCCTGGCCCTCCTCGTCGATGGTCAGCGCGATGACGGCGGCGCCGTGCTCCATGACGACCGGCATGAGCCGCTGGATGCGCGAGCCGGGCCCGTCGCCGTCCTCGTAGTTGACGGAGTTGATCACTGCTCGCCCACCGAGCCGCTCCAGGCCCGCCTCGATCACCGCGGGCTCGGTGGAATCGAGCACGATCGGCAGGGTGCTCGCGGTAGCAAGCCGGCCGGCAACTTCGCTCATGTCGGCGACGCCGTCACGGCCCACGTAGTCGATGCACAGGTCGAGCAGGTGTGCGCCGTCGCGGGTCTGCTGGCGGGCGATCTCGACGCAGTCGTCGAGCCGGCTCTCGAGCATCGCATCGCGGAACGCCTTGGAGCCGTTGGCGTTGGTCCGCTCGCCGATCGAGAGGTAGGCGGTGTCCTGCCGGAACGGCACGTGCTGGTAGAGGCTGGCCACGCCGGCCTCGGAGTGCGGACGCCGCTGGCGCACCTCACGACCACCCACCCGCTCGACCACCTGGCGAAGGTGCTCAGGCGTGGTGCCGCAACAGCCACCGACCAGCGACAGCCCGTACTCGCTCGTGAAGGTGTCGTGCGCGTCGGCCAGCTGCTCGGGTGTCAGCGGGTAGTGCGCCCCGTCGGACGTGAGCTGAGGCAGCCCGGCATTGGGCATGCAGGACAGCCCCGTGCGCGCGTGCCGGGACAGGTGACGCAGGTGCTCGCTCATCTCGGCCGGGCCGGTCGCGCAGTTGAGGCCGATGAGGTCGACGCCCAGCGGCTCGAGCGCCGTGAGCGCGGCCCCGATCTCGGACCCGAGCAGCATCGTGCCCGTCGTCTCGACGGTGACCTGGGCGAACACGGGCAGGTCGGCGCCGCCCTTGGCGATCGCCCGCTTGGCGCCGATGATCGCGGCCTTGGCCTGGAGGAGGTCCTGCGCCGTCTCGATGAGAACCGCGTCGGCGCCGCCGGAGACGAGACCGGCCACCTGCTGCTCATAGGCGTCGCGGAGCACGGCGAACGTGGCATGCCCGAGGCTCGGCAGCTTGGTGCCGGGGCCGACCGAGCCGATCACCCAGCGCGGGCGGTCGGGGGTCGACCAGCCGTCGGCCACCTCGCGGGCCAGCCGCGCGCCGGCCTCGGCGAGCTCGAATATGCGCTCGGTGATGCCGTACTCACCCAGGTTGCTGAGGTTGGCGCCGAACGTGTTGGTCTCAACGGCGTCGACACCCACGGCGAAGTAGGCGTCGTGAACGCTCTTGACCACGTCGGGGCGGGTGGCGTTGAGGACCTCGTTGCAGCCCTCGTGGCCCTCGAAGTCGTCGAGGGTCAGGTCGTGGGCCTGCAGCATCGTGCCCATTGCCCCGTCGGCGACGACGACGCGCTCCTTGAGCGCCCGGCGGAGAGCGGCGGAGGTCTGGGCGGCGATGGAGCTCATGGCGGGTGCTGTCCTCATCGGCAGTGGTCAGAGACCGGACAAGGGTATGTCAGTCACTGAGACGCGCGTGCCGCATTCCGGGGGCGTCCGAAGGGTAAGACGTCGCCCCGAGGGCAGGATGTCGGTCCGAGGGGAAACCCGAGGGCTGGTCGTAGTGTTTCCGTGTGCTCAACCTCCGGGACCTGACGGCGCTGGACTCCCCGGTCGCGATCGCGGCCTTCGCGGGCTGGAACGACGCGGGCGAGGCGGCCAGCGGGGTCGTCAAGCACCTGCGAGAGACGTGGGAGGCCCGGCTGGTCGGCGAGTTCGACCCGGAGGATTACTACGACTACCAGGTCAACCGCCCGACCGTGTCGCTCGACGAGAGCGGTTCCCGCCTGCTGGAGTGGCCGACAACAAGCCTGTACGTGGCCCGGCCGCCGCGCTCAGCCCGGGACGTCCTGCTCATCGACGGCATCGAGCCCAACATGAAGTGGCGGGCCTTCTGCGCCGAGCTGCTCGACGCCATCGAGGCGTCCGACGCGAGCCTGGTCGTGGTGCTCGGCGCCCTGCTGGCCGACGTGCCGCACACCCGACCGCTTCCTGTGACGGGCACCACATCCGACCCCGAGATGGGCCGTGCCCTCAACCTGGAGACGTCTCGCTATGAGGGGCCGACGGGGATCGTGGGGGTCATGCAGCACACGGTGCAGCAGCGCGGCATGGCCGGCGTGTCCTACTGGGCGGCGGTGCCGCACTACGTTGCGCAGACCCGCTGCCCGAAGGCGACCCTCGTCGCTGATCCACCGGGTCGAGGACGTGCTCGACGTGCCCGTCCCCCTCGGCGACCTGCCCGAGGAGGCACGGGCCTGGGAGCGCGGCGTCGAGGAGCTCACCTCCGAAGACTCGGAAGTCGCCGAGTACGTCGCACAGCTCGAGGCGCAGCAGCAACCCACCGAGCAGCTGCCGGAGGCTTCCGGTGACGCGATCGCGCGTGAGTTCGAGCGGTATCTGCGGCGGCGCGAGCAGGACGACTGAGTCACCGTTGCCAGCGATGATCCGACGGATTCCCGCCTCATCAGCGCGGGGAATCCTGTCATGATCACGGGAGCCGGGCGGAGCGTGATGCCGAGCAGCGCGTCCGCCGCCTTGGCGACAAGCGCAGGCGACTCGCGTCGTGCCCCGCCGCCGCAGCCCACGCGTCGATCACGGCCAACGCGCCTGGCGCGTCGAGGTCGTCGGCGAGCCGCGCGCGTACGGCCTCCGCCACGGCAGAGCCGTCAGGACCGACCGGCCTCGCAACCGCTGACCGCCACAGCTCCAGCCGCTGCTGCGCGTCGCCGAGCACGGAATCAGCCCATTCCCAGTCGCTGCGGTAGTGCTGCGACAACAGCGCCAAGCGAATCGCCATCGGGTCGACACCCTCGGCGCGCAGCCGAGAGACGAAGACGAGGTTGCCCTTGGACTTGCTCATCTTTTCGCCGTCGAGACCGACCATGCCGGAGTGCACGTACGCCTTCGCGAACCGCTCCCCGGTTGCGAGGTGGGCGCCGGCGCGCGCACATCTCGTGGTGCGGGAAGGCCAGGTCGCTGCCGCCGGCCTGGACCTCGAAGTCGCTGCCGAGCAGGTGCAGGGCGATGGCCGTGCACTCGACGTGCCAGCCAGGTCGGCCGGGCCCGAACGGGCTGTCCCACGACGGCTCGCCCGGCCGCTCGGCCAGCCAGACCAGGCAGTCCAGCGGGTGCTTCTTGCCTGGCCGATCCGGGTCACCGCCCCGCTCGGCGAACAGCTCAGCCATCTGCGCCGCGTCGAGCCGCGACACCGATCCGAACCCGGGCGCCAGAGCGGCAGCGAGGTAGAGGTCGCCGTCCAGCTCGTACACCGCGCCCCGCTCCCGCAGCTCCTCCACCAGGTCGAGCACGAGCGGGATCGACTCGACCGCCCCGACGTAGTGCGTCGGCGGCAGCACTCGCAGCGCGGTCATGTCCTCGCGGAACAGCTCGATGTCGCGCTCGGCGATCGCGGTCCACGGCTCCCCGGTCTCCGCGGCGCGCTCGAGCAAGGGGTCGTCGATGTCGGTGACGTTCTGCACGTAGGTCACGTCGAGCCCCGCGTCGCGCCACGCACGGTGGAGCAGGTCGAATGCCACGTACGTCGCCGCGTGGCCCAGGTGCGTCGCGTCGTACGGCGTGATCCCGCAGACGTACATCCGGGCGGTGGAGCCGTCAGCTGCCGGCGACGAGCCGGCCCGTCGAGGTGTCGTGCACCTGCACCCGATGGGCGTCGCCGGGAACGGTCGGTGGCTCCTCGACGGCCCAGGACTGCATGGCAGGCAGCCTAAAGCGCGAGCGTCGTGGAGTCAGAACGCGGGCCAGGGGATCGCCGGCCACGAACCGCTGGGGCGCGGGAAGCGACCGCGACGCAGCAGGCGCTCGACGCGCTCGGCAGTGGCGGCGACCTCGGCATCGGTGAGCAAACCGCTCAGACGCTCCCCGAGTGAGGTGGCCAGCGCGCGCTCGAGGTGTCGGAGCGCCGCCGCCTCGCTGTCGTCGAGCGGCTGCCCGGCCCAGCCCCAAAGCACCGTACGCAGCTTGTCGTCCTCGTGGAACGTGACGCCGTGGTCGACCCCGTAGAGCTGCCCGGCCGCGGTCACGAGCACATGACCGCCCTTGCGGTCGGCGTTGTTGCACACCGCGTCGAGCACGGCGAGCCGTCGCAACCGCGCGTCATCGGCGTGGACGAGCTGCACCGGTCGGTCGTCGGCGTCGACGGCGTCGAGGACGACAAACCAGCCGTCGGGGACCTCGCCGGGTCGAGCGACGTCGACCAGATCGGCGGCCTGATCGGTCTCGACCCACAGCTGGACCATGCCCGGACCGAACGGCCCGTCGCGCAGCACCGTGGGCGGCACCAGGTCCCACCCAGTGGCAGCCGAGACCAGCGCGGTGGCCACCTCGCGACCGGCCAGCGTGCCGTCGGGGAAGTCCCACAGCGGGCGCTCGCCACGGACCGGCTTGTAGACACAGGCAGCCGTCTCGCCTTCGCGCTCGAGCCGCCCGAGGAACGTCGCGTTGGATGCCTGCACCAGCCGCCCCTCCACCGAGAGCGACCCGCGCTCCAGCAGCACGCGGTCGCCCCCGCCGAAGCCGCTGTCCAGGGTGGGCTGGGCCACGTCAGGCGCGCCTGCGGTAGCCGTTCTGCCGCGGACAGATGTGCCCGGCAGGATCCAGTGGCTGACCGCACAGCGGACATGGCGGCCGACCTGCGGCCACCACCGCCAGGGCGCGGTGCGCGAAGGCCCGCGCCATGCCGCCGGACATCCGCACGACGAGGAGGCTGCGCGCGTCGTCGGGATCGTCCTCGGTGTCGTCCTCCTCAGCGTCCTCGGCCTCGTCCTCCCCAAGCTCGAGTGCCTCGACCACGACGCGGTTGGCCTCGACATCCCAGCCGAGTGTCAGTGCGCCGACGCGGAACTCCTCGTCGATCGGCTGCTCCAACGGATCGCGGTCGTCGAGCTCCTCTGGCACTGCGGCGGGGACGACCGGGTCGCTGCCGCTGCGACGCAGCACCTCGTCGAGCAACGCGTTGAGCCGCTCGGCGAGCACCGAGACCTGCTCCTTCTCCAGCGTGACCGTGGTGAGCCGGCCGCCGCCACGCGCCTGCAGGAAGAACGTGCGCTGCCCCGGCTCGCCGACGGTGCCGACCACGAAGCGCTCCGGAGGGTCGAACTCGAAGACCTGACGCACATGGAGACCCTATGACGTCACGTGTTGGCGGCGCCCCCTCCGCCGCCGACCGGTGCATCGCCGGCCGAGCGCTTGCGACCGCGCCGCGGCGCAGGAGCGAGACCGGTGAGATCACCGCCCGTGTCGTTCTGCCGAAGCACAAACGGTCGCCGTTCGGTGTAGCGGATCGCCGTGACGCTGGCTGGGTCGACCACGATGCGCTGGAACAGGTCGAGGTGCATTCCGAGCGCATCGGCGACCACCGACTTGATCACGTCGGCGTGCGAGACCGCCAGCCACACCGCGTCAGCGCCGTGGTCGGCGCTGACCGTCGCGTCCCAGTCGCGCACGGCCGAAACCGCTCGCGCCTGTACGTCCTGGAGCCGCTCGCCGCCCGGGAACTCCGCTCCCGACGGGTGGTCCTGGACGACGCGCCACAGCTTCAGCTTCGCGAGCTCGGCGAGCTTGCGGCCGGTCCACTCGCCGTAGTCGCACTCGGTGAGCCTTGGCTCGACCTCGACGTGCCCGGCGCCGCGGGAGGCCGCGATCAGCTCCGCGGTCTGGCGGCAGCGTTCGAGCGGGCTCGTGACGATCCGCGTGATGGCTAGCGGAGCCAGCCGGACTGCCAGCCGTCGCGCCTGATCCGCGCCGGAGTCGTCGAGGAGCACGCCGGGTGAGGTGCCGGCGAGCGTTCCGTTGGCATTTGCCATGGTTCGTCCGTGCCGTACGAGGAGCACCGTTGCCACGGTCTCGGAGCCTACGATCACCGGCCCAATCCCGCGCGAAATACGCACATTCCGGGCTGAGGGGGGTGCACAATCCCGCATTCTGCGCTAGCAATGACTCTCGGACGCAAGGGCACACGACGTCGTGGCCCGGATCGCACTCGACCGATCGGATCGTCAGCGAATGCCCCAACCCGCACGTGGCAGGTGGCTTGCCGCTGGCTCCGCCATCGTCGTGGCCACCCTCGTGCCAACGGTGGCGGCAGCGAGCGCGCCCAGTCCGACGACACCGGCCCCGAGCCCCACCACTCCGACCGACAGCCCGACAACGCCGACGCCGACGCCCAGCCCGACCACACCGGCGCCGGAGCCGCCACCGCCGCCCCCCACGCTTCCGCCGCCTCCCCCGGATCCGTCCGTAACGCCGCCGGCTCCCGCACCGGTTCCGTCACCGTCGCCGACCCGGCGCTACCTGACCGAGGAGCAGATCGCCGAGATCCGCGAAGAGCTGCACGAGTCTGACGCGGCGGTCGTCGAGGCGCAGATCGAGCTCGCCGAGGCGGAAGCCGAGTATCTAGCGCTGCAGCAGGCCTGGGAGCAGGCGCAGGCCGAGCTCACCAAGGCGCAGACCGCCGACGCCCAGGCCCAGCTGGAGCTCGAGCAGGCGCAGGCCAAGCTCGGCAAGGTCACCCGGCAGATCTCCCGCACCCGGGACCAGCTCACGGACTCGGAGGAGGCACTCGGCCAGGTGGCGCGCCAGGTCTACCAGACGGGCGGCTTCTCCAACCTCGCCGTTGCCCTGGAGGCCGAGACCCCCCGCGACTTCGCCGACCGGGTGATCGGCATCGACACGGTCGTACGGGCCGAGCAGGAGACGATCGCCGCGGTCCAGGAGGAGCGCGCCGACCTGCTCAACGCCCGCGAACGGCTCGACGATGTTCGTGAAGACATCGAGCAGGTGCGCGAGGATGCCGCAGCCAAGCTGGCCGAGAACCAGGCGGCCGCCGACAAGGCCGCCGCAGCCAAGCTTCAAATCGACGACGTGGTGGGCCGGCGGGCCATCGCACTCGTGGCCGCGGAAGCCGCCCGGCAGGCCGATATCGCCCAGCACGAGGCCTTCCTGGCCAACTCCGGCGAGGTGGGTAGATCGATCCTGTCGTGGGCGCAGCAGCGACGACCGGTCAGCGTCACCGTCACCGCGAGCGGCCAGTTCGTGCGGCCCAGCTTCGGCGAGATCAACTCCCCGTTCGGCTATCGGGTCCACCCGATCCTGGGCTACGGCAAGATGCACACCGGCATCGACTACGCGCCAGGAGACGGTTTCATCTACGCGGCCGACGACGGCGTTGTCATCGAGGCCGGGTGGAACGGTGGCGGCTACGGCAACATGACGGTCGTCGACCACGGCACCGTGTCCGGACGCCCCACCACCACGCTGTACGCCCACCAGGCGCGGCTGCTCGTCTCCACCGGCGACGTGGTGCAGAAGGGCCAGCGCATCGGTGTTGTCGGCTCCACCGGCCGCTCCACCGGCCCGCACCTGCACTTCGAGGTACGCATCAACGGTGAGCCGGTCGATCCGGCGCCCTACCTCGTCAACGCACCGTTGCCGACCGGCTAGGGGCTAGGCGCTGAGCACGCCCGTACCCAGAAGCACGAACACGAGCCCGCCGAGCGCGATCCGGTAGATCACGAACGGCAGGTAGCTGTGGTGGCTGATGTAGTGCATCAGCCAGCGGACGGTGACCAGCGCCACCACGAACGAGACCCCGGTCGCCACGGCGATCTGCGCACCGCTGTACGTACCGTGCGCGCCCACCGCGTCGGCCAGCTCGAACACCCCGGCACCGAGGACGGCGGGGATCGCCAGCAGGAAGGCGTACTTCGTCGCGGCCGCCCGCTCGTAGCCGAGGAACAGTCCCATGCTCACTGTGGCGCCCGACCGCGAGACGCCGGGGATCAGGGCGCACGCCTGCGCGAGGCCGAACAGCACCGCGTGCCGCAGGTTGAGTGCCTTCAGTGGCAACACATGCTTGCCGACGTGGTCGGCAATGCCCAAGACAACGCCGAGGACGACGAGCGTCGTGGCAATGAGCCACAGGTTGCGAGCCGCGGTCTCGATCTGGTGCTGAAACAGGAATCCGAGCACCACGATGGGGATCGAGCCGATGATGACGTACCAGCCCATCCGCGCATCCTGGTGACCGCGCAGCTCGGCTCGGATCAACGATTGCAACCAGGTGGTGATGATCGCCCAGATGTCGCGCCAGAAGTAGAGCACCACGGCCAGCTCGGTGCCGATCTGAATCACGGCCGTGAAGGCGGCGCCCGGGTCACCCCAGCCGAAGAGCTCGGGGAAGATCCGCAGGTGGGCGCTGGACGAGATCGGCAGGAACTCGGTCAGTCCCTGGATGATGCCGAGGACGACGGCCTGGAACCACTCCTGCACCTACTCCCCCAGCCCGGCGACACCGACGGCCGCGACCACGGTCCGGAGGGCGGCCACGCGCTCCTCGAAGGTGACGCCGAACGGCTGGACCGACAGGGTGGTCACGCCCGCGTCGGCGAAGGCGCGCAGGTGCGCGGCGATGCGCTCGGGCGACCCGAGCAGTGACGTCTGGTCGATGAAATCGAAGGGTACGAGAGCTGCCGCCTCGGCCTGCTCACCGCTCAGATAGCGATCCTGGATCTCGGCCGCCTCACGGTCGAAGCCCATCCGCACGGCGAGCTGGTTGTAGAAGTTCTGCTCCCGGCTGCCCATGCCGCCGATGTAGAGCGCGGCGTACGGGCGTACGAGCTCGGCGCAGTCACGCGGGTCGTCGCCCACGACGACGGGGACGGTCGGGACGACGTCGAAGCCGTCGAGTCCCTCGTAGCCGGCCTTGGTGCGGCCGGCCTGAACGTGCTTGAGCAGGTCGAGCGCGTGTGCCGGGCTGAAGAAGACCGCCAGCCACCCGTCGGCGATCTCGCCGGCCAGCTCGAGGTTTCGCGGGCCGACCGCCGCCAAGTAGATCGGAATCTGTTTGCGAACCGGATGCACGGTCAGCCGCAGCGCCTTGCCCGGGCCGTCGGGCAGCGGGAGCTGCCAATGCTGACCGTCGTAGGTCAGCCGCTCGCGGCGCAGCGCCTTGCGCACGATGTCGACGTACTCGCGGGTGCGGCCGAGCGGCTTGTCGAACCGCACACCGTGCCAGCCCTCGGACACCTGTGGTCCGGACACCCCAAGGCCGAGGCGGAACCGCCCACCGGACAAGGCATCGAGAGTCGCTGCGGTCATGGCCGTGGTCGCGGGGGTCCGCGCCGGGATCTGCATGACTGCGCTGCCGATGTCGATCCGGTCGGTGTGCGCGGCGATGTGGGAGAGCACGGTGGGCGCGTCGGAGCCGTACGCCTCCGCGGCCCAGACGACCGCGTACCCGAGCCGGTCGGCCTCCTGCGCCAGGGCGAGATTCAAATCAGTGACGGCTCGCCGCGCCTGATGGTCGCGTTCGCGGCTTCGCTCGTTCCTCGCTCCGCCACTCACCGCTCCAGCCCAGTAGCCGAGGTTGAGTCCGAGCCGCATGCGTCCTCCGGGTTCCGTCGGGCCGCGGCGAGCCTACCGAGGCGGGGCGGTCCCTCGGGGGACCGGGGCTATGCCATCCCGGCAGTGCAGCCCGCCTGGATCGCAGCATCGATGGCGACCTGGTCGATCGGTTGGTCCTCGCCCGTGTAGCCGACGAGAGCCGTCGAGCAGACGCCGCCGCCATGGTCGACGAGGAAGATCGGGTAGAAGCCCGTCAGCTCGGCAGTCGCCCAGCCGCCGTGGTCAACCGCCGGCTGCCAGACGAGCGAGTCCGCGCTGACGGGCACAGCGCCGACCTGGACCGGACCGGTTGCCGGCGGGTAGGTCACGACGGTCACCGTCCCGGACACATCGCCGACGGCCACGGCGTGCTCGTCGGAGCCGACGAAGTCGTTGCCGTTGCCGAACTGCGCGAGCTGGTCGACGGGTGCGCCGGCCGGTCCGACCAGAGCCACCCGCCACAGCAGGTCGGGCGTCGACGATGCCGGGGCCACCGCCACGATGACGCGATGAGGTCCGGCGTCGCCGGCGAAAAGCACGGCCACCTCGTCAGCTCGCGGCGGATGGGGGTCCGCCTCGAAGTCGTCGAAGTGCTCGCGAGCGCGCTGCTCCGCGGCAGCCAGCACGTCGCGCGAGCCGGCCAGGCTGCCCCGTGTCGGAGGGGGCGCGTAGTCCCAGACCGGTGTCGGCGGCGCGGGAGTCTCGCTGCCGGCTGTGGTGTCGAGAGGCGCGACGGTCTGCGCGTCCGCCGCTGTGTCATTTGGCGATGTGGCCGTGCGCGGACCCTCGGGTGAGCTCTGGGTGAGCAGCAGGCCCACCCAGCCGATGAGCACGAGCGGCAGGCAGGCCGCGAGCACGATCAGAATGCGGCGCCGCGTCACGGCGCCGATGATCGCTGACTGCCCGCTCGGATTGCAACGCTGTGCACGAAAAAACTGGCATGGCGCGTGCACAGCGTTGCAGTCCGGAATAGGTCGGCTCCCGGCGGTAGCCTCACGCTCCATGGAGCAGCGGTACCTCGGGCACAGCGGGTTGTCCGTCTCCCGGCTGGGTCTGGGCACCATGCAGTGGGGTCGCGACACCGACGAGCACGAGGCTCGCGACCTGCTCGAGGCCTTCGTCGATGCCGGCGGCACGCTGGTCGACACTGCAGCCGGTTACGCCGACGGCGCCAGCGAGTCGATCATCGGCGGCCTGCTCGGCAAGGTCGTCCCGCGCGGCGACGTCGTGCTCGCGACCAAGGCCGGTGTCTCACGTCGTGCTGGAGCTCGCGTCGTCGACCTGTCGCGGCGCGGGTTGCTCGACCAGCTCGACGGGTCGCTGCAGCGGCTCGACGTCGACCACGTCGACCTTTGGCAGGTGCACACCTACGGCACCGAGGTGCCGCTCGAGGAGACGCTGTCGGCGCTGGACCACGCGGTCGCGACCGGGCGGGCGCGCTACGTGGGTGTCTCCAACTACGGCGGTTGGCAGACCGGTTGGACGATGGCTCATCAGCGCGAAACGCCGGGCCGTTCGGTCCCGGTGTCGACGCAGATGGAGTACTCCCTGGTGCAGCGCGGCGTCGAGCGCGAGGTGCTTCCGGCCGCAGCGCGCCTGGGGCTGGGTGTGCTCGCCTGGTCACCGCTCGGGCGCGGAGTCCTCACCGGGAAGTACCGCAGTGGCACGCCCGCCGACTCGCGGGCCGCCTCGCCGCACTTCGCCAGCTTCGTCGAGCGGTATCTCGACGCGCGGGCGCGGCGCATCGTCGAAGCCGTGTGCACCGCTGCCGACGGGCTCGGGGTGGCGCCGCTCGAGATCGCCTTGACGTGGGTGCGCGACCAGCCGGGGGTTGCCGCCGCCATCGTCGGGTCGCGCACGGCCGCGCAGCTGCGTGGCACGCTCGGTGTCGAGGAGCTCGAGCTCCCGGCGGAGATCCGGATGGCCCTCGACGACGTCTCGGCGCCCGAGCTCGGCTACCCCGAGCAGGCCCGATGAGCCGGCTCGCCACCGTTCTCGCCGCGGGCCGCGCACCCGAGCGGCTCGCGGAGCCGGTCAGCCGGGTGCTCGGTGACACGGCTGCCGACCTGCTCGAAGCCGATCCGTGGCGGTTGCTCGCGGTCGACGGTGTGCGCCCCGACCAGGTCGACGCCTTCGCGCGGACGGCCATCGGACCGCAAGCTCGTCCCGACGACCCGCGCCGCGTCACCGCACTCGCCAGCTGGCTGCTGCGCCGCGCTGCCGCCGACGGGCACACCGTGGTCGCGGCCGACAGCCTGCGACGCGCACTCATGCCGTACGGGTGGCGCGGCGACGCCCTCGACCTGGTCTTCGCTGACGGGCGGGTGGTGCCCGTCGGGGACCGGCGCGTCGCGCTCGCCGACATCTGCGGTCTGGAGCATCGGGTGGCCGAGGCGGCCCTGATGCTGGCGGAGAGCCATCCGGATCCGGTCGAGGGCCTGCCGCCGCGCGGGTTGACGCTCGTTGTGGGTGCGACGGCGACGGCTCGCCGCCAGCACGTCGCAGCCATGCAAGCCGCCGCCGAAAGCGCCGGCGTGCGCCTGGCTCGCGCCTCGGGCGTAGACCTTGGCAGCCGCACGGGGGTGCTCGCGGCTGCTGACCTGGCTGTCGTCGAGGACGCGGAGGCCTTGACACTGGCCGACGCCGCCGCGCTGCTCGACGAAATCGATGAAGGCCAGCGGCTGGTCCTGGTCGGCGACCCGGCGCTGCTCCCCGCGCACGGTCCGGGTCGGGTGTTCGCCGACCTCGTCGCAGCCGACCTGGCCACAGTCGCGCTGCCGGACGAACCGCGCTCCGTGCGTGAGCAGGTGCTGCTGGGGGTCCGGCAGGGCGAGCTCGTCGCGGCCGACGATCCCGAGCGCAGCATCGTCGTGGTCGCGACCAACGATGCGGAGGCCGCGCGACGCGTCGCGCAGCTGGCCACGGACTCGATCCCGCGGGTGTTCGGGCTGACCGCCGACCAGATCGTGGTGGTGACGCCGCGCCGTGCGGGTGCCGCTGGTGCGTCGGCGCTGCAGATGGCGCTGGCGCGTACCCAAGCCGATCCAGCCCTCGCGGTGCGAGTTCGTACGGTCCATGAGGCGCGAGCGCTCCGCCCTGAAGCAGTCGTCGCGGTCTTCCCCGGCGAGGCGGCCGGCTCACTGTCCCGGCCGCTCGTCGCGACCGCGCTTGGCCTCGCCGGCCGGCACGCGTCGGTGGTGCACGGCTGCGGGCCAGCGCTGGCCGAGGCTGTCAGCGGCGCGTTGCGACCGCGCGCGACCTTGCTGGTCGAGCTGGTGTCGGCTCAGTCCTCATAGACCTCGTCGAGGCGGTAGATCAGCGCATCCTCGTCGGAGATGGCGAACGGGTCATCGGCGTCGAGGCTGTCGTCGTCCTCGGACACCGCCTGCACCCAGACCGAACCGCCGTGCGGGCGAAGTCCGGCCCGCTCCGCTCGCTCGGCCAGCCCGTCCGGGCCGTAGGCATGGATCAGCTGATAGATCGCGCGGGCCGGCGTCGCCACGTCGCCGTTGATCGTCCCTTCCTGCTCCTGCGGCCACACCTCGGTGTAGGCCTCGTGCCCGGCCGCCAGCAGGGAGTCGGCATCGTCGAGCGTGTAGTCACGTCGCAGCAGTAGCGCAAACCTGCGCAGCTCGCCCTCGGCCGCCGCGTCACCCAGCTCGGGAGCCTTTGCGTACTCCCATGGGGTCACCTCGTCATAGACGTCGAACAGCAGATCGTCGTAGGTCTCGGACTTGCGATGCAGCGCGTCGTACGACTCCTGCACACTCAGGTCGCCTTCGCCCGTGCTCCGCTCGACCGCCGCCAGGTGCGCGTCGATCGCGGACTTGAGGGCCTCGGCGGCGGCGCGGACATCGCTGGCGGTCGGGGTCGGCTCATCGGTCACGGATCACGACCCTATCCGCGAATGCGGGCGCCACACAGGGCCCACGTGCCAGCATGGGCGTTGATGGAGTACGAGTTCTTGCGGCTGGCGCTGCCCCGCGGCACCACGCGTGGCGAGGCACGCCGGCTGCTCACCGAGCACGCTGAGTACGGCCACTGGGAGCTCGACCGGCTGCGGCTGTTCCCCGACGGCAGCCGCAAGGTCGTCCTCCGCCGCCGCATCATGCGGGTGGTCCGCACCGGCTAGCGGTAGACCACCCGCGCGTCCCCGGAGTTCGTCCGCGCCGTGATCGAGCGCGGCGAATCTGGATCGGACGCGACGCCGATCGTGTCGTCGCCGGAGTCGGACTCGACGTCGACCCGATAGGCGATCCCGGCCTCTTCTGGCACCGTCACCGTCGCATCGCCTGAGCTGGTCTGCGCAGTCGCGTCACGCGGGCTGTCAACGAAGTCGAGCACGACGTCACCGGAGCTGGTCCGCCCGTCGACCCGCTCGCCGCCGAGCCTGTCCCCCGTGACGTCGCCAGAGCTCGTTCGCATCACGACATCGCCCGTGGCGTCCACTGCCTGGACATCACCCGAGCTCGTCGACAGGTCCAGTCGCCCGGTCATCTGCTCGGCCACGACGTCACCCGAGCTGGACCGCAGTGTTGCCCCTGGTCCAGACCGGAGGCGCGGACGTCGCCGGACGACGTGCGCGCCTCGACGACCACACCGGCCGGCACAGAGATGTCGAGGTCGACTTCGCACCAGCCGATCCATTCGGTGTCGCAGCCGGCGCTGATTTCGAGGACGTCACCACGCGTCGACGCTTGCACCTCTGGCCGGTCGTACGACCAGACGAGTCTCGCCTGATAGTCGACCTCGTCGCCCTCAGTTGCGGTCAGCCGGATGTCGCCGCTGTCGAGGTCGACGACGAGCCGCGCCGCGCTGGCCACCGAGGCGGACTCGGTCGCGGTCTGCCGGAGGAGCAAACCGCTGATGTTCATCGCCGCCCAGATGATGCCGAGCACCGCCAACACAGCGCCGACGACCAGCCACGGGCTGCGCCCGCGCGGCGTCGGGCTGCTTGCCTGGTCCGCAGTGGGGAAGGTCGTAGTCATGTCAAGGGCTCCAGTCAGGACTCGAGGAACCGGAGGACGGCTAACACCCGGCGGTGGTCGGTGTCGACCGGGGGCAGGTCGAGCTTGAGGAAGATGCTCGACACGTGCTTTTCGACTGCGCTCTCCGTGACGTGCAGGGTCGCGCTGATCGCCGAGTTGGTACGGCCTTCGGCCATCAGCCGCAGCACATCGGTCTCACGCGGGCTCAACGACTGCAGCGGGTCCCGGCGGCGGGAACGGACGAGCAGCTGGGACACGACCTCCGGGTCGAGCGCGGTGCCACCTTGGCCTACGCGCCGGACGGCTTCGACGAAGTCGGAGACGTCGGCAACGCGGTCCTTGAGGAGATAGCCGACGCCTCTCGTGTCCTGCGCGACGAGATCGACGGCGTAGCGCTCCTCGACATATTGCGACAGCACCAACACCGCAGTGTCCGGCCACTGCGACCGCACGACCAAGGCGGCGCGGATGCCCTCGTCGGTGAACGTCGGCGGCATCCTTACGTCGCACACGGCCACGTCTGGCCGATGCTGCTCGACCGCGCGCAGCAGCTGCTCACCGTCGGACACCTGGGCGACGACGTCGAAGCCGGCGTCTTGGAGCAGCCGGGCGATGCCCTCGCGGAGCAGCACCAAGTCCTCGGCGATCACGACGCGCATGGCAGCTCCACGGTCAGGGTCGTCGGGCCACCCGCCGGGCTGGACAGGTGCATGGCGCCGTCGGCGCCCTTGACACGGCCGGCCAGGCCGGCGAGTCCGGTCCCGAGCGCGGGGTCTGCTCCGCCGTGACCGTCGTCGGTGACGACGACGTGTAGCACGTCGCCGACCCGGCGGACGGACAGAACGGCACGCCGGGCGCCGGAGTGCTTAGCGACGTTGGCGAGCGCTTCGGTGACCACAAAGTAGGCCACCGCCTCCACCGTCGCGGATGGCCGTTTGGGCACATCGACGTCGACCTGGACGGGTACCGGAGAGCGCGCCGCGACGGCCGAGAGGGCGGCGTCGAGACCACGGTCGGACAGCACGACCGGGTGGATGCCACGTGCGAGGTTGCGGAGCTCGGCGAGCGCCGCCTTGGCCTCGTCGTGCGCCTGGGCAACGTATTCCTCTGCGGCGCCCGGGTTGTCCGCGAGCTTCTCCTTGGCGATACCGAGATTCATCGCCAGCGCGACCAGGCGCTGCTGCGCACCGTCGTGCAGGTCGCGCTCGATGCGCTGCCGCTCGGAGTCCGCCGCCGCGGCCAGCGCTTCGCGTGACACCGTGAGGGTTTCGACGCGTTCACTGAGCTCCTCCTCGGTGCCACGACCGAGCAGGAAGCGCGCAAGAACGGTCTGCGCACTGACGAAACCGCGCGCAACTCCTGGCGCCGCAATCAGCGCGAGGACTGCGCATGCGGCCCACAGCACCAGGCGAGCGCCGAGTCCGATGTCGCTGATCAGCAGGTCCGCCAGCGGTACGACGACCAGCCCGGCGACGCCCAGGCCGATGAGACCGAGCACGATTGCGTAGGCGCAGAAGGCCATCACCGGCATGGCGAGCGCGAAGTAGACAACGTTGCGCCAGTTACGCCCGGACCGCAGCTCGTCGAGCAGCCCGGTGCGCCGCGGCTGCGGCGGCACGTCGATGTGCTCCCCCAGCACCTCCGCGAACCGCGCCTTCTCGATCGTCGCGAAGCTGCGGGTGAGCATCGCGGTGGGCTTGAACAGCACCAGCCCCAGCAGCCCCAACGGCAGCAGCCCGATCGACAACGCCACCAGCACGATCGTCAGGACGCAGTAGACGATGCCCAGCGGTAGGCCCAACCCGAGGTGGGCGAGGTCGCGCCAGAGACGGCGGGTGTAGGTCACGTCACTCACGCTAGGGACAGCCCCGGACAAAGGCCATGCTGTCAGCATCGGCCCCGACCGGGGGCTAGCCACAGGATTCTGCGCCGGGTCGATCACGTTAACGTGGTCAACCCGGTCTGAACGCGGCCTGCAGGCCTGTCACGGACCAGGGTGACCACGTGAACGTGATCGACTCCAGAGCCGTCAGGCAAGGTCGAGGAACCTGTCGAGCACCCGCGCGCCGAACCTCAGCCCGTCCAAGGTGACCCGCTCGTCGACGCCATGGAACATCCCGGCGAAGTCGAGCTCGGGCGGCAGCCGCAGCGGCGAGAACCCGTACCCGCGGATGCCGAGCTTGGAGAACGCCTTGGCATCGGTGCCGCCGAACAGCGTGTACGGCACGACGAGGGCGCCCGGGTCTTCGGCCACGAGCGACTCGCGCATCGCGTCGACCGTACGGCCTTCGAACGGCGTCTCCAGGGCGATGTCGCGGTGTGCGGACTCGATCCGTACGCGTGGACCCAGCAGCTCGGCGACCGTCGCTTCGAACTCGTCGGCGCCACCGGGCAGGAAGCGCCCGTCAACCTCCGCCTGGGCCCGGCCGGGCACGACATTGGTCTTGTAACCGGCGCTGAGGACGGTGGGGTTGGTGGTGTTGCGCGTGGTCGCCTGCACGATGCGTGCGACCGAGCCGAGGTGTTTGCGCAGCGTCGGCAGGTCGTGCGGGTCGAGCTCCTCGCCCAGCGCCTCGGACATCATGTCGAAGAACTGCCGCATGGTGTCGGTGAGCTGGACGGGCCACTCGTAGCGCCCGATGCGCGCCAGCGCCTCCGCCAGCTCGGTCACCGCGTTGTCGTCGTTGGGCAGCGACCCATGACCGGCCGTACCGTCGGCCACGAGTCGCATCCAGACGATGCCCTTCTCCGCGGTCTGCACAAGGTAGGCCCGACGGTCGCTGGGCAGCGTGAGCGAGAACCCGCCCACCTCACTGACCCCGTCGGTGCAGCCCTCGAACAGCTCGGGATGATTGTCGACGATCCAGTGCGAGCCCATGACGCCACCGGCCTCCTCGTCGGCGAGGAAGGCGAGCACGACCGGGCGTTGCGGCAGCCGGCCGGTGCGCAGCCGGTCGCGTACGACAGAAAGGATCATTGCGTCCATGTCCTTCATGTCGACCGCACCGCGGCCCCACACGCACCCGTCGGCGACCTCCGCGGAGAACGGGTCGTAGGTCCAGTCCTTCGCTTGTGCCGGGACGACGTCGAGGTGGCCGTGCACCAGCAGCGCGTCGGTGCGCGACGGGTCGACGCCGTCGATGCGGGCGACCACCGTGGTGCGGCCCGGCGCCGACTCGTAGAGCTGCGGCTCGAGCCCTACCTCGGAAAGTTGCGCGGCGACGTACTCGGCGGCCACCCGCTCCCCCGGCCCGCTGCCGTCCCCGTAGTTGGAGGTGTCGATGCGGATCAGGTCGCGACAGAGGTCCACGACCTCGGCATCGGGCTGCGTCATGGGGGTCATCCTGCCCTGCGCCGCGGACCGGTCGGGGTTTGGCCGCGGAAGTGGGCAGTTGCTAGAGTTGCCCGCGCACACCGGCGGTGAACCGTCGGGAAGTCCGGGTGGCGGAATAGGCAGACGCGCTAGCTTGAGGTGCTAGTGCCCGTTAAGGGCGTGGGGGTTCAAGTCCCCCCTCGGACACCATTTGAGGGCCTCTGACCTGCGGAAACGCAGGAAGGGGCCCTTCTTGCTACCCGATTTGGGAACAGCGTGGGAACACTCCGGGAGCTCAGGGCCGGACCGCGCGTCCGCGGGACCGCGACCGCAATCTCGCGCGAGCCGTCGCCGATGACCCCCGCGTGATTCAAGCGAGCAACGCATGAGCGCCCACCTCTGCGTCCGCCGACGGACACGAGGTGGCAGGGCGATCCAGGTGAACTGGCGCGACCGCGACCTCGGCTGTTTCCGTACTGATGGTGCGGAACGGCGAGTCGCCTGAGGTCGACGCGCTCGAACCGGGAGCCGTGCAGCTTCACGCTGGCCGCTGCGTCATGACGGAGCCTCGCTGTCTGAGGCGACTCAAAGTCGCTCCGTCCCTCTCCTCCGAGTGGGCAACGAGCTTGAGGCACCCCTCGACGTCGATTCCCGCCGTCGGGGTGACCCCGTCAACTGAAGCCCGAAGCTCCGCATGCTTGGACTTCGCAAAGGAATCCCAGCCGTATCCAGGCTGCTTCGCGGAGTGGGCGGGCGGATGCGAACGTTCATTTGTAGTGGAAGCGTGCCTGCAGAATGGCGAGCTCGTCGCCGTCGACGAGGTAGACCAGTCGGTGTTCTTCGCTGATCCTTCGTGACCAGGCGCCGGCCAGCATGTGGCGCAGCGGCTCGGGCTTGCCGATGCCGGTGGACGGGTCGCGCAGCGCGTCGTCGATCAGGCGGTTGATGCGCTTGAGGGTGGCCCCGTCGGCCGCGAGCCAGTGGGTGTAGTCCTCCCAGCCGTGAGGTGTGAAGACCAGCCTCACCGCGCGAGGTCGTGCTGGTCGCGCTGACCGGACAGCGCCTGCTGCAGGCTCTCGACCAGCCGCTTGGCGTTGGCCGGGACGCGCAGCAGGTGCGCGGTTTCCTCGAGTGCCTCGTAGTCCGCGCGGGACAGCAGCACTGCATCGCCGCGCCGCGAGGTGATCTCGATAGGGGTGCGGTCCTCGTTGACTTTCTCGATCAACCGGAACAGGCCCTTGCGGGCCTCGCTTGCTGTCACTGCCATGCGGATCCTCGCTTCGTGAGTGGTACAAGTTATGGTACCAGTGCCGATCGAGTTGAACCCCCAGTAATTCGACGGCGTCGGATGCATGCGCTCGTTCTTCGCGCTCGGCTCAGAGGCCAGGTCGAGCACGCCGTCCGGTGCCGGGCGAGTTAGGCGGCGGCTCTTCGATGCTCAGCAGACGATTCGGCTATGGCGGGGGCGTCCCCGACCGGCACGGAGGTGATCGGTGTGATGGCGCTCGGCCGCCGGGTTCTAAGCCGGAGTGGCCGCTCCGAACCAGGTCGCAAGTGCTCGAGGCAGCTCTGGGTCCGTGAGGTCTCCTGCCCAGGCGACATGCCCGTCGGGTCGGATCAACACGGCAGGGGGCGCATCGATCTCGCCGAGGACCGGGAGCTCCCACACGCCAGTCGTGCCTGGCGTCGACCAGCCGGACACGATCCGCCCAAGGAGAGATGTCGAAACCGCCGGGTTCACCGAGGTTGAGGAGCACGGGCCGGGCGTCGTGCAGCAGGGTAAAGACGCGCGTTGGACCGTCCGCGGTGTGCACGTCGAGGTCGGGCATGCGCCGCCCGAGCAGCGGGTGTCCCTCTCCGAGGTCGTAGTGGATGTCGAGACCGGAGATCATCCCGGCGATGCGCTTGCGGGGCTCGTCCATGGTCAGCAGCTCGAGCATGGTGTCGCGGAGCGCCTGGCTGCGCTCGTCGATGCGGCTGAGCGCGACCTGCGCCATGGTGTTCTGCAACACCCGGGCACCGACCGGATGCCGTTCGGCGTGGTACGTGTCCAGCAGGCTCTCGGGTGATGTCCTGTTGATCACCTGGGCCAGCTTCCATCCCAGGTTCACGGCATCCTGCACGCCCGTGTTGAGGCCCTGTCCACCTTGCGGGCCATGCACGTGGGCGGCGTCGCCTGCGAGCAGCACGCGTCCCTCGCGATACGACGCCGCCTGCCGGGTCATGTCGGTGAACCGGGAGATCCACGTGGGGCTGTGCACCCCGTAGTCCGTCCCGTAGGCGGCGACGAGCGCCTCGCTGAGGCTCCGCCAGGGTGGGCTCGCTAGTGTGTCCGACGTGCTTCTCGAGCAGTACGACACCGTACGGCCCTCCGCCCTCCTCCCGGTTGACGGGACCGATGCCACCACCCTCGGGCCGCATGCCGATCTCCGGCTCCTCGTCCATCTCGACCTCGGCGATCAGGAAGCTGCTCGTCGGGTCCCACCCGGGGAAGTCGATGCCGGCCGCCTTGCGGATCAGGCTGCGCCCTCCGTCGCACCCGACGAGGTACTCGGCTCGGATCGACGTGTCGTCGGACACGTCGACGTCGACGCCCGTGTCGTCCTGCGCGAAGCCCACCACCTCGCAGCCACGAAGTATCGGGACCCCGAGCTCATCGATCCAGCCAGCCAGGATGGGCTCGAAGTGGCTCTGCCAGAGCGCGACGAGGTAGTTGTGGCGGGTGGGGAAGTCGCTGATGTCCAAGAAGGTCCCGGCGTAGCCCACAAACGGATGCGTTTGGCCCTCCGAGAGGAACCGATCGGCGATGCCGCGCTGGTCGAGCACCTCGATGGTGCGCGAGTGAAGACCCCCGGCTCGCGTGCCGTCGAGATCCTGGCTGGCGCGCCTTTCGACGATGACGACGTCAATACCCGCCAACGTCAGCTCGCCCGCCAGCATCAGCCCGGTTGGGCCGCCTCCTGCGATCACCACCGCGTGCTCAGTCATCGCCGCTCCCCGCTCCTGGCTCCATAGGTTCTGGCCGTGATCGGCTCAGCGAACGAGTCATGGTCAGCACGTTTGGGTGGCTTGAAGCAAGCCCCCTCGCTCGCGTTACGTTGCTGATGGCGGCGACGGTTCACGCTCGACGACGCGGGCGAGCCAGGTCAGCTGCAGGCCATGTCCACCGCGGCGCGGACCCTGGGGCCGTCCCTCCACACCAGCGGCTCACCGACGAGCCCGGACACGCTCGCGGACGACGCGGTCACAGCGAGCAAGGTGAGCGACGCCACGCCTGTCGTGAGAGAGATACCGATCCGTCGGGCGCAAGTACGCAGGTTCATGGTTGGCCCGCTCACGGCGGTGGCAGCGTGACCCCGAATCCGGCAACCGCGAGGCGGAGCAGGACCTGGCCCGGCTCCAACAGATCGGCAATCTTGGCCGCGCTGAGCAGCTCGAGCTCCGCGAGCCGGGTCCGGTAGGCGTCCGGTCCGGCCACCCGGGCGGCCTGCAACTCGTACGTGTTGTGCCACACCTTGCGCCGCGCCTCCTTCAGGAAGCGCTTGGTGCCAAGCCGGTTGAAGGGTGTGAGCAGCCGGTCGACCAGCAAGCCAGGCCCGAGCTCGTTGTCCTCGGCGGCGACTCGCGAGGCAAGAACTCCATCGATCCGCTCGTGGTCGCGGCGCCGGCGCTCCATGAGCAATGGGTCGTCGAACTCCTCGATAGTGATCACGGCCAGCAGAGCCTGAGGCAGGTCAAAGTTGACGTGGGCGTTGACACCGAGGAGCACGTGTCGTAGGGCGTGCAGCTCCGGCGACGCGTGGAAGGCGAGCCGCCATGGGCGGGGCACGGGCTCACCGGCGAGACCGGCGTCGTGTGCGTCGAGGTAGAGCTGGGCGAACACCACATCCCATTCCTCGACCCATTCCGCGTCCTCGAAGATGCCGCCCTCGATCGCCCGACCGACAGCGGCCGTGGTGCGCTGGTAGGTGCCGAGAAACGCCCGCCGGCTCGACCCGACCGGAAGCGCGTCGAGCCGGCCCTGCATCTGGTCCAGCACGCGTGCCACGCCTGTAGGCGCCGTCGTAGGTTCGTGGTCAGCCACCGCAATCTCCTCCCCCTTTCCTTCGTAGGAGAGGCGCACGTCGATTGCTGCCCGCTCTCCGGCAAGATGGATCAGGTGCGAATCGCGATGCTGGGGCCGCTCGAAGTCAGCAACGGTCAAGAGGCAGCAGGGTTGGTGTCCGGCGCACGGCTGCGCACGCTACTGATCGCCTTGGCTCTCCGTCCCGGCCGCCTGGTTCCCACTGCTCAGCTGGTCGACGGGATCTGGGGCGACAATCCCCCGGCTGGAGCGTCGAACGCTCTGCAGGCCCTGGTCTCAAGGCTCCGCCGCGCGCTTCCCTCAGCGGTGATCGACTCACAGCCGGCCGGTTACCGACTGGTAGTCGACCAGGACGACGTCGACGTCGTCCGCTTCGAGCGGCTGGTGGCGGCCGGACGCGCCGCACTCCCCGACGACCCGGCAACGGCCGCGCAGACTCTGCGCGAAGCCCTCGGGTTGTGGCGCGGGCCGGCGCTGCTGGACGTCGCGGACCAGGATTCCTTCCAGGCGACGCTGACCCACCTGGAAGAGCTGCGGCTGGCAGCGACCGAGGACCGGATCGAAGCCGACCTGCGGCTGGGACGTGCCACCGAGGTGGTCACCGAGCTGACAACGCTGGTGGCCGAGCATCCGCTACGCGAGCGACTTGTCGGTGCGCTCATGCGCGCGCTGAGCCAGGCGGGCCGCCCGGCTGAGGCGCTCGCGGCGTACGAGCAGGCCCGGGCCGCCCTCGTTGACCAACTCGGCACGGACCCCTCACCGGAGCTGTCCGCGTTGCACACCGCGGTGCTCCGCGGCGAGATCGAACCATCGCCACCGGCCGCCGTCGAGGCAGCCCGGCGTACCAATCTCCGGGCAGGACTCACCAGTTTCGTCGGCCGGGACGCCGACATCGCGCAGGTGCGCGAGCTCATCGGCGAGTACCGGCTGACCACGCTCATCGGGCCGGGTGGTGCTGGCAAGACCCGGCTTGCGGTCGAAGCGTCACGCACGCTGCTCGAGCAGGTGCCCGACGGGGTGTGGCTCGTGGAGCTCGCCCCCGTCACCGACGGCGCTGACGTGCCGGCTGCGGCACTGGCTGCGCTGGATCTGCGGGACCCGTCGCTGGTCGGGCGCGAGCACGCCGAGGACCCCAGCGATCGGCTCATCACCGCGTTGCGCTCGCGCCGCGTCATCCTGGCGCTCGACAACTGCGAGCACGTGATCGACGCTGCGGCGGCACTGGCCGACCGGCTGCTCGCCGAGTGCCCGGAGGTGCGAATCCTGGCGACCAGCCGGGAGCCGTTGGGCATCACCGGCGAGGCTGTGTGGCCCGTCGAGCCCCTCGGACTGCCGCCGGAGGACCTCAACGGGCACGACCTCCTCGGCTACGACGCGGTCCGCCTCTTGGTCGACCGGGCCCGGGCGGCCCGCCCTGGATTCGCTGTGACCGACGACAACGCGCCGGAGATCGCGCGGATCTGCCGCGTCCTCGACGGCATGCCGCTGGCCATCGAGCTGGCCGCCGCGCGACTACGCACCATGACCGTGGCCCAGTTGGCCGGGCGTCTCGACGACCGGTTCCGGCTGCTCACTGGCGGCAGCCGGACCGCGCTTCCTCGGCACCAGACACTGCGGGCCGTCGTCGACTGGAGCTGGGACCTGCTTACTGATCCCGAGCGGGTCCTGCTGCGACGGCTGGCGATCTTCACCGGCGGCGCGTCGCTGGAGGCGGTGCAGCGGGTATGCGCAGACCATCTGGTCGCTACAGACCGCGTACCCGACGTGGTCGCCGCGCTGGTCGACAAGTCGCTGGTGCTGATCTCCAGTGACGAAGCACCGCGCTATCGGATGCTCGAAACGATCAGGGAGTACGGCCTGGACCGGCTCAACGAGGCCGGAGAGCGCGAAGAGCTCCGGCGTGCGCACGCCGCTTACTTCGTCGAGCTCGTGGAGACTGCCGAGCCGCACCTGCGTCGCGCCGAACAGCTCGACTGGCTCCGTCGGCTCAAACCCGAACACGACAACATCAACGCCGCCCTGCGGGGCGCGATCTCGGCCGGCGACGCCGAGACTGCCGTACGCCTCGTCGCATCGGCCGGCTGGTACTGGTGGCTCAGTGGTCAAAAGGCGGAGGCCATCGATCTGGTGACTGAGGCATTGGGTGTGCCGGGTCCGGTCGATGCCGAGACGCGAGCGAGCGCTACAGCCATGGCCGCTTGGTTCGCCACCGCCGGGCTCGGTGGGCTGGAGCAGGCCGAGCCCTGGATCACGACAACGCTGGAGCTCGTCAAGGACGTTGAGCATCCGGGTCCGGGGCTGAGGTTGATGGTGGGGATGGCCAAGCTCTTCCGAGACGAGCCGGCTCCCGGGGCTACTCCCGAGGACCTCATAAATTCGCTGATCGCCGATGAGGATCCGTGGGTGCGTGCGATTGCTCGGCTGTCCCGCAACAGGATGCTCCGGGCCCGTGACCAGGAGGCGGACATTCAAGAGGCCCTCGTCGAGTTCCGCTCGATCGGCGAGCGCTGGGGGATCTCGTTCGCGCTAGGCACGCTCGCTGAGCTCGCCGCGCGACGCGGCGAAAGCGAGCTCGCCCTGGACTACGGTCAGCAGGCCGTGGATGTGCTCTCCGAGCTCGGTGCCGTGGAGGACCTGGTGTTCCTGAAGGTCAGGGAGGCTCAGGTCCGCTGGTCCGCCGGCGACGAGGCGGGTTCGGCGGCAGCCATGGCCGACGCTGAGCGGGCGGCTGCCGATGTCGGATGGCCCGATGCCGTCGCGGTGATGGCCTTCGCCAAGGCCGAACTTGCGCGGTGGGCGGGTGATACCGGCACGGCACGCGACGAGCTGGCTCACGCCCAAGCGCTCCTTGGCGGGGGCATCGACCCGGTGTTCGGCGCGATGATCCTCGACTCCTTCGCGTATCTCGACGCGGACGAAGGCGATCTGGACTCTGCCGGTGCCCGGCGCGCCGAGGCGCTTGACATCGCTTTGGGCTCCGGCGACCACGCGTTGATCAGCCAGGTGCTGGTAGGTGTCGCCGACCAGGCGGTCCGGCAGGGGCTCGCCCCGGGGGCGGCCCAGCTCTTGGCCGTGAGCGAGGTCCTTGGTGGTGGTCCCGACGAGTCCCGCCCGGACGGTGCCCGGGTGGCGGCCGCCGTGCGCGCGGCCATGGGTGATAAGAGGTTCGCCGGCGCGATTCAGCTGGGCCGGGACGAGGTCTCTGGCCTGGGACGTGGTGAGCTCGCGAACTCCGAGGAGGTTCGCGAGCTCACCACGTCAGTGCTCAGTGCGCCAGCACCGAAGGCCGGTTGATCGGCGGCTGGCTGAACAGGCGCCGTGACCACACATAGCTGGCGACTCCGATGCCGATGGTCCAGGCGATGGCCCACACGGCGTCGTTCCCGATCGCGGTGCCCAGCAGCAGACCGCGGACAGTCTCGATCACCGGGGTGAACGGTTGGTATTCGGCGAACCAGCGCAAGGCGGTTGGCATCGAGTCGGTGGGCACGAACCCGCTGCCAAGGAACGGGAGCAGCGTCAGGAACATCGGCGAGTTGCTGGCGGTCTCCACGCTCTTGGCCTTCAGACCGAGGCCGACGCACAGCCAGATGATGGCCAGCGAGAAGGCCGCCAGCAGCGCAGCTGTAGCCACCCACTCGAGTGCGGTGGCGTTCGGGTTGAAGCCGACGAGCATTGCCACGCCGACGACGATGGCCGTACCGCCCACTGCCTGGATGAGATTGGTGATGACGTGCCCGGTCAGCACGGCCGTTGGCGAGATGGCCATGGTGCGGAACCGCGCGATGATGCCCTCGGTCATGTCCATGGCGATGGAGATCGCGATGCCTTGGGCGGCGGCGGCAGTGGTCATGAGGATGATCCCCGGCGCGACGTAGTTCACGTACTCCTCCCGACCGCCTGATGCGCCGCCGAGACCAGCTCCCAACGTCTCGCCGAAGACGGAGACGAACAGCAGCAGGAGCACGATCGGGATGCCGATCACGAACAGGGAGAGGGACGGGTAGCGGACCATGCGCCGCATGCTGCGGCGCAGCATCGTCCGCGAGTCGCGGGCGGCATAGGTCATGGCGCTCATCGGGTGGTCTCCTTCGCTTCTTCGGTGCGACGCTCTTCGGTGGGCCGGCCGGTCAGGGCCAGGAAGACATCGTCCAGGTCGGGCGTGTGCACGGTGAGGGACTCGACGTCGACCGACGCCAGATCGAGGTGGTCGAGAACTGCTCGTAGCGACTGGACGCCGCCGTCACTGGGAATCTGCAGCGCGAGCGCATCGTCGTCGCGAGTCGAATCGATGAAGGCGCGGGAAGCCGCGTCGAGCTCGGCGAGATCGGTGAACTGCAGCCGAATGTGCCCACCGGGGATCAGCCGCTTGAGCTCGGCAGCGGTGCCCTCGGCTACCAGCCGACCATCGTCGAGCAGCGCGATGCGGTCGGCGAGCTCGTCGGCCTCCTCCAGGTATTGCGTAGTGAGGAAGACGGTCACGCCGTCAGTGACCAGTTGGCGGATCGCCTCCCACATTGTCCGGCGCGACCGTGGGTCCAGTCCCGTGGTGGGCTCGTCCAGGAAGATGACACGCGGGTCGCCGACCAGCGTCATCGCCAGGTCCAGCTTGCGGCGCATGCCGCCCGAGTACGTGGTCGGCGTCGTCTTCGCCCACTCGGTCAGGTCAAACCGGTGCAGCAGCTCCGCCACACGCCGCCGCCCCTCGGCTCTGTCCAGGTGGTTGAGGTCGGCCATCAGCAGCAGGTTCTCCTCGCCCGTGAGCATGTTGTCCACGGCGGAGAACTGCCCGGTGACGCCGATGGCCTTGCGCACGCTGTCGGCATCGCCGGCCACGTCGTGGCCGGCGACCCGGGCAGCGCCGCCGTCGGCCGGCAGGAGGGTCGAGAGGATCTGAACAGCAGTGGTCTTTCCGGCGCCGTTCGGGCCGAGCAGCGCGAACACGGTGCCCTCGGCGACCTGAAGATCGACGCCGTCGAGGACGACGTGATCACCGAAGGACTTGCGCAGCCCCGTCACGTCGATCGCCGGTGGTCGGTCGGTTGTCATGGTTACCTCGCTTCGTGGTTGTGCTCCCCACTGTCGGCGAAGCTGCTGATAACCGGCTGACCTCCCGCTGACACCCGGACCTGAGGCACGAAGACGGCCGACTACAAGGGATGCCTGATGCCGATGACCTCGCGTGCCTAACATGCGAAACGGGTCACCGAACCGGCGCGCGGCACACGTCTAGCACGCGAGGTTAGGAGGGAACTGTGTCCACGCCGCGCATAGCGCCCCATATGCTTCGACCCACTCCAGTGTTGGCGATCTTGGAAGGCCACCGCATGGAGACAGGTCGGCGACTTCATCAACGAGGTGCGTCAGCACAAGGTGCGGAACATCCTGCTGTCGGTCGTGATCGTGCTCGCAGTGGTCGTGGCCGTGTTTGTCTTGATCCAGCCGCAGGGGACGTGCGAGCAGCGCACCAGCGAGATACCCCCGGAGTCGAGCAGCTCGGGGCTGGCCAACGGCTGTGAGCGGCCATAGCGGTCAGGCGAAGGCGTCGATGACCCCCGCCAGTGCCTCACGCTCCCGCGCGTAGTCGCGGGCCACCGGATGGTCGGGGTTCGTGTCGAGAATGACGTACGAGCAACCGAGTCGCTCGAGGCGGCGCAGGTCGCCAAGGACCTGAGCCAGCGACCCAACCCCCAGCGGCCGGTCGGATCGTTCATCGTGCTCCGACAAGTGGAGCTTGATGCGTGGCGCCAGCGCCGGGGTGTCGCGTGCGATGCCGGCGGCGGCCCGCTCCAAGGCCGGCAGTCCCGTCTCCTCGAGCCAACGGGGATCGGGGTTGTTGGGGTGCCATGCGTGGGCGTAGCGGGCCGCGCGTGTGATGCCCGTCGGGCTGGTCCCACCAACCCAGATCGCCAGCCCTGACGGGTTGACCGGACCGGGCGGCGAGCTCACCTCGGCGAACGCGACCGTCGACCCGTCGAATGTTGCGACGTCCGAGTGCCAGAACGTGGTGATGACCTCCAGGTACTCACTGGTGATCTTGCCCCGCATCGCGAACGGCACGCCGAGCGCCGCGAACTCGGAGTCCGCCCAGCCGACTCCCACGCCGAGGATGAACCGCCCGCCGCTGAGCTGGTCGAGCGTGCTGCTGACTCGCGCGGTCAACAGCGGGTGGCGGTAGGCAAGCAGCGCCACCGACGTGCCGAGGAGGACCTTCCGCGTCTGCCCGGCGAGCCAGGCCAAGGAGGTGAAGGAGTCGAAGAACGGGGGTGGATAGGTCGCCGACACCTCAGGAGTGGGGGCGACGTGATCGGACATCATCGCGACAGCGAAGCCACGTTCCTCGGCGAACCGCGCCCAGTCGAGCAGGCTCGACGCATTCGACTCGGGACCGAAGTTGGGGATGTTGATCCCGAGTCTCACCGTCCACCGTCCAGGGCGCGCCACCGCTCGAAGGGCGCCGCCGCGTCGCTCGTCCGGACCTGGCGAAGCCCGCTCGGATGCACCCGCCGCAGTGCCTCCTGGAATCGCCCGGAGTAGGGGTCGTCGGCCGGACCGTGCGTGCCGAGATCGGGCACCAGCTCACGGCCGGCGGCGTAGACAATCTCGCCGATCCCCACGGCTGCCGCGACCGCCTGGCAGATTGCGCACGGCTCGCAGCTCGAGATGATCGTGGCCCCGGTCAGATCGAGGGTGTGCAGTGCCGCGCAGGCGCGGCGGACGGCGGCCACCTCGGCGTGGGCGGTCGGATCCGAGTCATGCAGCGCCGTGTTCACACCCTCCGAAAGCACCCGACCATCCCGGACAACCAGCGCGCCGAACGGCAGCTGACCGCCCTCGGCGTTCTGCACGGCCAGTTCGATGGCCCGTCCCAACAGCTGCTCCTCGGTCATAACCCCTTGGTAACGTGCAAATCTCTGGCCGGCCACTGGGTTGGTGCGCCGGGTCACATCTACTAGTGTGACCAATGCCACATTTATGCGTGATCCGGTGTTAAGTGGGTCACAGTGCCCCGCTTATGGCCCGTACTTTCCTGGCGAAGCACGTGGTTGCTGTAGCAACCTGACGGCTTGCGCGTCGGACCGGATGGCGCGCAGATCGCAGCTGATTGCGCTGACGTCGGGGTCGCCGACGCATCGCCCGCGAACGCGGGAGCGCTCTCGCGATCCGCACCGATCGACCTAAGGTTCCTCACTCGTGCCCGGTAAGCACTCCGCCCGACGCTCGACGCCTGCCCGTACCGTCCCGCCCTGGCTTCGCCAGGCTGGTGTCGCCGGCATTGCCGGGGTCGCCCTCGTCGCGACCGCCGTGACCCAGGCCGTGGCCGAGAGCCCGGACAAGATCGCGATGCTGTCCGCGCGCGTCGAGCCGAGTGCCCTCGAGCTCACGACCGACGCGACGGTCACGGAGCAGCGCCAGGCGGCTGCGACTGGAGTGTCGCGGAGCGCCGAGCGGTCGGCCGCGACGGCCGAGGCCGAGGTCACGGACCCCGGCGAAGCCTTGAAGGCCGCCAAGCTGGCCGCAGACGAGGCTGCCGCTGCCGAGGCTGCACGCATCGCCGCCGAGCGCATCGCCGCCGAGCAGGCCGCTGCGGCCGAGAATGCCCGGCTCGATGCCGAGCGCCAGGCACGCGCGAACACGTACGTCCTGCCTACGAGCGGCTATCGCATCACCGGCACCTTCGGCGCTACCGGCATGTGGTCGTCCGGCCACTCCGGGCTGGACTTCGCGACCTCGACCGGAACCCCCGCGGTCGCCGTGCACACCGGCACCGTCGTCACCGTCAAGTCCGGCGGCAACTGCGGCCGACAGGTGCGCATCAAGCACGACGACGGTGTCGAGGCCCTGTATTGCCACCTGTCCGTCGCAGTCGGTGCGCGCCGGCCAGCGGGTGGCCACCGGCGAGCAGATCGGCAAGGTCGGCAGCACCGGCCGCTCCACCGGACCCCACCTGCACCTGCAGATCGAGATCGGCGGCAGCACGGTGGATCCCCGCCGCTGGCTCATCAAGCACGGCGTCACTCCCTGACCGGAGCCCCACGGCGGCGGCTCTAGAACATCTGTTCGGATCGGCGTACGCTGGCGGCATGACGATCGCGCTGCAGGGCTCGCTGCTCGACGTCGACGACGAGTCCGGTCCACGCCTCGGCCCGCTCGCCGACATCGTCGACCGCAGACCGCTCTCTCGGGGCGCCTGGGTCGATGTCCGACCCGGCTGGCTCACCGGCTCCGACGAGCTGTTCACCCGACTCACCAGGGACGTCCCTTGGCGGGCCGAGAAACGCTGGATGTACGAGCGAGTGGTCGATGTGCCGCGGCTGGTCTGCTTCTACGACGAGGGTGAGCCGCTCCCCGACCCGGTGCTCACGCAGGCGCGCGACGCCCTCAGCGCTCACTACCGCGATGAGCTGGGCGAAGCCTTCCGCACCGCGGGCCTGTGCTTCTACCGCGACGGCCGCGACAGCGTGGCCTGGCACGGCGACACCATCGGGCGCAGCCGCACCGAGGACACCATGGTCGCCATCGTCTCCGTCGGTGCCCCGCGGCCGCTGCTTCTGCGGCCGCGCGGCGGTGGCCAGACGCTGCGCTATCCGCTGGGCCACGGCGACCTCATCGTCATGGGTGGCTCCTGCCAGCGCACCTGGGAGCACGCCGTCCCCAAGTCCACGCGGCCGGTGGGGCCGCGCATCAGCATCCAGTTCCGCCCCCGTGGGGTCCGCTAGCCCCGGTCGCCGAACCGTAACGGGTCCGTAATCGACTCGGCGGCCGCACACCCCATGGGACTCGCCTAGCGTGACCAGGTGAGCGTTGTGCGCCGGGACGCGCGGCGCAGATGGGCGATCGTGTGCGCCGGGGTGGCCGCGCTGTGCCTGGCCCCGGTCGGCATCTCCGCGCTGCCCGCCGCGGACGAGAACGTCCCAGCCGATCGGCTTCGGGAAGGCCGCGCTGGTGGGGAGCACCGTGCTTGTCGCGCTGGACGCCGCGGCGGCGGTCGCGCCGTACCTGCTCACGCGCTACTGGCTCGCGTGGGTCGACTTCTTCCGCGACCCCATCGTGTGGCACGACATCCAACGTGGCCTTGCGCTCCAAGCGGTGTACGTCGCCGTGTTCCTGGCGATGTCGTGGGCCAACTTTCTCAGCAAGGACATCACGAGCTGACGCACTCCTCGGGAATCTCGAGTGGTCCCGGGCCGATAGCCGCAATGACGACGGCGACGACGCGCGGATCGGTGGGCAGCTGCGAGTGAGCCACCTGCGCTTCCGGGCAGATCGACTGGAAGGCCAGGTTGTGGGCGCCGTCGAGCTCGGCGGCTGACGGTGGGGTGACCACTTCGTCGCCGGTGGTCCACAGCGACACCCACTCGGGTGGCTCGGGCACCGGGAGCGGGAGCCCCGAGAGGAGCGAGCTGCCTGGCACCAGCTGCTGGCACGCTGCCGGGCACGCACCAGGGACGAGCGCCGCACCAGCCGCCGCGATCTCCGCGCCCTGGTGCGGCGAGCCGAGCGTCACGATGCGCCGTGCGACGCGGTCGCCGTCATGCTCGAGGGCCCAGACACGAGCCACGACACCACCGGCGGAGTAGCCGACGATGTCGACCGATGGCGCGCCTGCGTCGAGTGCCGCCTCGACGAAGCCGTTCACCACCTCCGCCTGGTCGGCGAGGTCGCCCCGGCCATCGCCGATGGGCACCACCGTCGCCGTACGGCCCGCGGCGCGCAGCCGCTCGGCGAGGATCTCAAGGTCTGCGGTACCGCCGCCGTATCCAGGGATGAGCAACACGTGCCCAGGTCGCCGCAAGGAGGTGGCCGATGGCGTGGTCGCGTCGTCGCCGCGTCGGCTGATGCTGACCGCGGCAACCGTCACGCCGATCAGAACGATGACAGCGGCAACAACGATGGTCGCGCGGCGTCTGGCGCTGAGTCCTTGCAGGTAACCCATGGGCCCAGGTCCGCGCACAACACAAGCGTGGCAGGCTGCCGTCGTGAGAGCGCACGACGGAGACGGCTGGGTCGAGTGCTCGTGCGGTCAGCGCCACTGGGGACGGTTCGGGGCCGCGGGGCTGCTCGTCTCGCACGCGGGTCGCGTGCTGCTTCAGCACCGCGCGCCGTGGAGCCACCATGGCGACACGTGGGGTGTCCCGGGCGGCGCGCGGCGAAGCGACGAGGATGCGCTGACTGCCGCGCTGCGCGAGGCGAAGGAGGAGGCGGGGGTCGACGCCGACGTGGTGACCCCGTACGTATCGGTGCTGGACGACCACGGGCCCTGGAGCTACACCACGGTGCTGGCGCGCACCGACCATGAGTTCACCGCCCTGGCCACGGATCCAGAGTCGGTGCAGCTGCAATGGGTTTCCACCGACGAGGTGCCCCACCTCCCGCTGCATCCCGCGTTCCGAGTGACCTGGTCGACGCTGCGCCCGTTGCTCGACCGACACGACGTGCTCATTGTCGACGCGGCCAACGTGGTGGGGAGCCGCCCAGACGGGTGGTGGCGCGACCGTGCCGGCGCGACGGAGCGACTGGCGAAGTCGCTTGCGCAACTCGCTCCCGAGGGATTACGGGCGACAGCCCTCGGGGCGAACGGCGAGCAGCTCGACCGGGTGTGGCCGCAGCTCGTCCTCGTTGTCGAGGGACAGGCCAAAGCGGTGCCTGATGTTCCACCCGTACGGATCGTTCGCGCCAACGGCTCAGGTGACGATGCGATCGTCGACGAGGTACGCCGAATCGCGCCGCAGACACACGTCACCGTGGTGACGGCCGACCGGGGACTTCGCGCTCGGGTCGAGCTGGACCATGTCGCAACGATCGGCCCGGGCACCCTGCTTGCCCTGCTCGATCGCTAGGGATCCCAACCTTCCTCGCGTTGCTCGCTGCGATTGCAGTCATCGTGCTGGCCGTAGTCGCTGTAGGCAACCGAGAGAGCACGGCCAGTGATGAGCATCATCCCGTGATGAGATAACTCTCCAGCACTACCAGTACGACACTCGCGCACAGCGCGACTACGTCGAAGGCTTGATCAGGCGTGCCCAACCCTAGGGATCTGAGTGTCCCGGCCTGGCATCTGAGGGTTCGCACCCGATGCCTCGCGCGACGCCCGGCAGCAGTGTGAAGCCCTAACGAGAGCCGTAGAAGGAGGCGACATGGGCAACGCCCGCGTACGTTCTTGGGTGTCGCTGAGGTCGCGTGAGAACTCGCTCCCCACCCAACCTTTTGAGCCCATCTGGCGTTGGTCACGGTGACGGGGGGTGCTGGTGGACCGATACGCAGGATTCAGCGAGTTTGTGGCCGCGCGCGAGCGTTCGCTGCTTCGAACCGCCTTCCTGCTCACGGCCGACCGACAACATGCAGAGGATCTGTTGCAGTCCGTGCTCGCAAAGGCGGCAATGCACTGGCCACGGGTCCGCGATGGCAGACCCGAGGCGTACGTTCGTCGCGCCTTGTATCGCGAGTCGATCTCACGGTGGCGACGACGCCGACACATGGCCGAACAACCGACCGCGCTGGTGCCGGATCGGGCCGGCCCGTCGCGCGAGGACGAAGTCGATCTACGACTCACCGTTGTCAATGCACTACGTCGACTCGCTCCTCGGCAACGGGCGGTCTTGGTCCTGCGGTTCTACGAAGACCTGTCTGAGGAGCAGATTGCCGATGCGCTCCGATGTTCGGTCGGGACGGTCAAGAGCCAGACTCATGACGCGCTTGCGCAGACTGCGGACCGTAGCGCCAGAACTCGCCGAGTTCGCGACCGTACCGGGGGTGCTGTCGTGAGCGACCTTCGTGAGCTTTTCGCCGCCGCCGCGGACACAGTGCCGACACAGACCTGCTGGACGTGCTGACCGAGCGATCACCAGGGCGCGTGGGCTCCGGCGGACACGCGTCGGTGCCGTGGTCGCCGCTGTCGTCGCGGCGGTCGTCGCGGGTGTGCTCGCGGTGCCGGTGGCGTCCTGGATCGGCTGCCTCGAACCCGAACCCGCCAGTCCTGGCGAAACGGGGTTGCCCGACCAGGTCTACGCCGTCCCCCTGCACGCAGGGAGTGTCGGTGTGGGCGATCCGCTGGGGCAGCCCGCGGCCTACCTGCTCGGCGGAGTCTCGCGGGCTGACGGCTGGTTTGGGCGGTCGTGCTGCCATCTGGCCGTGGTGGGCGCGTCCACCGACACGTATGCGTTCCTGGAACTTCCCGACCTGGCCGAGGCGACCGAGAGACAGCGCGCTGCAGGTCCGACTGTCGCCGGATGGGCGGACTGTCGCCTACCCGACCGACAGCGGCGTGACCGTGCTGAACTTGGTCGAGGGAACCACCAGTGCCCTCGAGGCGCCAACGAACCTCCAGGTGAGGTCGGTGCTCGACTGGTCGGGCGATGGCTCCCGATTGGCCGTCGCGGCCGATGACGGTGCCGGCGCTGGTCTCGTCGTGGCGACGGTGACTTTCGCTGATCAGCCGGCAATGGACCACGCCGGAGATCGACCCTGCGTCGGACGGGTCGCTGCCCGCGGTGGCGCTCTCCCCCGATGGTGGTCAGATCGCCTTCGCGCAGGACGGTGCCGTTCGGGTGGCGCCAGTCGATGCGGGTGCCGCACGTGTCGTCCTGACCGCGCTGATCCGGGGAGAAACCCGATTGGCCTGGTCACCGGACGGCGAGGAGATCGTTGTCACCTGGAGGGACCCAGACACAGCCGGTAGGCTTCGCGGGGCGGGACAGAGGCATTGAGGTCGAGGTCGACACCGGCTATGCCCTCAACTTGGACAGGCCTCCTCCCTCTTCGAGGGGCCGATGCTCGGATTCAGCAGCACGGAGCACCTGCTCCTGATAAACCGTGACGCCGGGACATCGGGCCCCCACACGGTCGACCGTTTCCGCCTCGTCGATAACGGGTTGACAGATGTCACCCGTCTGCCCGACGACGTTGATCCTGCCTTGATTGACGTTGCTCTCTCCCTCGATGGGACACCGCGGGAATCAGCCCGCCCAGCAGACCCAACGCGATGGGCTTGGGCAGTAGCCGGGGGCTCTGCCCTTATCGCCCTGGCTGTCGTCTTCACGATCGGACATCGCCGGCGTAAGCGGGCCTTTGGCTGACGCAACACATGACGTCCGGTCTCGACCGAGATTCGGATCCGGCAAGGAACACGGAGGAACTGCCATGCGCAGGACCCAACGCGCCGTTGTGGGTGTCACGCTCGCGGCTCTCACCGCGTCGGCGGTCGCCGCCGCAGCGCCTGGCGCCGCATCGCCTGGCGGCGGCAACAACAGTCGCCTGCACCACGGCATCCCTGGAGGATCCAGTCATCGCGTGGAATGCGAATGCCGGGGAAGCGGCAGTGGCCGCCTGCTTTCTTGGTGGCTACGGGCCGCAGGAGGCACGCATGTACGCGATGGCGCAGGTGGCCATCCATGACGCGCTGAACGGAATCGACCGCCGCTCTCGCCCGTACGCCGCCGACTTGGTCGCGTCACCCGGCGCATCGCCATCCGCGGCGGTGGCGGCAGCCGCGCATGATGTCCTCGTCCCTGTCCTCAGCTCGTTCTCCTTCTTCCTCCCCCCGGACTGCATCAGCGCAGGGGTCGCCAGCGTGGAAGCCGACTACACCGCCGCTCTCGACGCGATCCCGGACGGAGGGGCGAAGGCTGCGGGCATCGCCGTGGGACAAGCCGCGGCCGACGCGATACTCGCCCTGCGGGCCTCCGACGGCTATGACACGCCGACGGTCGACCCTGCCTACCAGGAGGGCATCGCCCCGGGTGAGTACCGCTACACGCCGCCCAACAACTTCGCATTTGCCCCGCATCTGGGCGAAGATCTCACCCCCTTTGCGCTGAAGGACAGCTCGCAGTTCCGGCCGGGGCCGCCGTATCGGCTGACCAGCAAGAAGTACGCCGCGGACGTCAACGAGATTCAGCGCCTCGGCGGTGACGACGTCACGACGCCCAGCGCTCGCACCGACGACCAGACCGAGATCGCCCTGTTCTGGCTGGAGAGCTCACCGCTGGCGTGGAACCGCATCGCAAGGACGGTCTCCACCGGCCAAGGTCTGGACTCTTGGGAGAACGCGCGGCTGTTCGGCCTGCTGAACATGGCGCTGACCGATGGCTACATCGGCACCTGGGACACGAAGTACCACTACCGCTTCTGGCGACCGATCACCGCCATCCGCGCTCGCCGACATCGACGGCAACCCAGCCACCACCGCCGACCCAACGTGGACGCCGCTGTGCGATACCCCACCGATCCCTGACTACGACTCCGGGCACGCGGTCGAAGGCGGAGCCGCGGCGCAGGTCCTCGAGCGGTTCTTCCACACTGACAGGATGAGCTTCTCGAACTGCAGCTACACGCTGCCGGCAGGGGAGACCTGCGCCGACGCGTCGCCGACCCTGCGACAGCTTCCGCCGCTTCTCCCAGGCGGCCGACGAGAACGCGGTATCCCGCATCTATGTCGGCTTCCACTTCCGCGACGCCGTCGAGACAGGCACCCGCCACGGCGAGAGGATCGGCGACCGCGTGGTCAACCGCGTCCTGCGACCGGTGCACTGACCCTCGCCAGCCGACGGGCAGCGCGCAATCGGTGATCGCCAACGGCTGCCTACGGCCGTCGGTCGTCAGGCGCTCTTGGCGGAGCGGCCGCGGTCTTCTTCGCTGCCGCCTTCTTGGCCGGGGCCTTCTTCGCTGCCGTCTTCTTGGCGGCTGGCGCCTTGGTCGCGGTCTTCTTGGCGGGCGCCTTCTTGGTCGCCGCCTGCTTGGCCGGCCGCTCCTCCTCGGCCTCGCCGCCCTCGCCGCGCTTGGCCTTGGCCTCGGCAACGCTGCGCCGCAGGGCCTCCATGAGGTCGACCACCTTGCCGCCCTCGGGCACCTCCGGCGCCTTCTCCACCTCGTGGCCCTGGATCTTGGCCTGCACGACCTCCTCGACGGCGTGCCGGTAGTCGTCGACGTACTCCCCCGGCTCGAAGTCGCCGGCGAGCGTCTCGACGTAGGACTGCGCCATCTGCTGCTCCTGCGGCCGCACGCTCACGCCCTCGTCCAGGAACTTGAAGTCGGGGCGGCGGATCTCGTCAGGCCAGAGCATCGTCTGCACGACCAGGACGCCATCCTGCGGGCGGAGCACGGCGAGACGCTCGCGGTTGCGCAGCGCCACCTTGACGACCGCCACGCGGCCGGACTCCTCGAGCGTGTCGCGGAGCAGCACGTACGGCTTGGCATCGCCGGTGGGTTCGGCGTAGTAGGCACGGCTCAGCGCCGTCGGGTCGATCTGCTCGAACGGCACGAACGCCGTCACGTCGACGACCCGGCTCGACGACACGGGGAGATCGGCGAGGTCCTCGTCGGACAGGATGACGAGCTCGCCGCCGCCGAGCTCATAGCCCTTGGCGATGTCGGCGTAGGCCACCTCGTGGCCGCCGTTCTCGCAGATGCGCTGGTAGCGGATCCGGCCGCCGTCGGCGGCGTGCACCTGCCGGAACGAGACGCCCTTCTCCTCCGTGGCGCTGACCAGTCGGACGGGGATCGACACGAGCCCGAACGAGATCGAGCCCTTCCATACGGTTTGTGGCATGTGCCCGGCTCCTCGGGGAAGTCAGTCCTTGGCGGCGCGCAGCCGTACAGACTCGATCATCCTCCCCAACTCATCGGCATACCACCAAGGTGGCCGCTCCGAGCGCGTTTCGGCGTGCCTACGGAGTTCTGTCCGGGGTCTCTGGCACCGTCGAACACATGAGCGAACTCGGGCGAGCCGACGCACCGTTCTTTGCTGTGGAGGCGAGTGCGACCGAGGGGTGTGCACCGCGCGACAAGAGCGGTGGTTCGAGCTGCCTGAGTGCCTCGAGGGGCACGGCGCCGACTGCCCGGAGCGATGCTGCGTCGACTGCGGGTCGGCGGTCCTGGTGGACGTGCTGGTCACCGAGCCGGTGCGGTTCGCCGCTGTGGCCTAGGGGTCGAAGTAGTGGTCGAAACGCCAGCCGGGTAGGAATTCCGTCCGCTCGTGTCCGCACCGTCGGCACTGCCAATAGACCGCGCTCGCGCCGCTCACGTCGGGGTTGCGCCGCTGCACGTACATGTGCCGGCCAAGACGACAAAGCAGCCACGCCTGTGCGCGACGCAAGCGTCGCCGCCAAGGCTCCCACCCTTCGAAGGACACTGACGCTCCTGCGTGGACGTGCCAGCCGGACATCAACGAGGGTAGAACTGACGAGCCGGCAGCAGGAGGCGCGATGTGCTGAGCGACGATCTGCGAGAGCTCGCGGAGCACTACGGAGTGGCCACCGACTTCTATGACTGGCAGGGCCGGCCGGTCACCGTGCGGGAGTCGACCGTCACTGCGGTGCTGGCAGCGTTGGGTGTCGGCGGGGACCTGTCGAGCGCAGAGGGCGCGGCGGCGGCGCTGCGCGAGGCGCGCCTCGCCCGATGGCGCGACGTGCTTCCGCCGTTCACTGCGCACGTCGAGGGCGGCGCGGCAACGGTGGCCGTGCACGTGCCGCACGGCGACTCCGTTGACGTCTGGGTCGACCTGGAGGATGGCGGCGCTCGCCGGCTCGACCAGGTCGACCGCTGGGTCGACCCCAGGCAGGTCGACGGCGGGCTTGTGGGTGAGGCGACCTTCGCCCTGCCCGGCGACCTGCCGCTCGGCTGGCACACGCTGAAGGCCCGGATCGCAGGGCGCGACCCGGTGCCCGGCACCCTCGTCGTCACCCCCGCATGGCTCGGCCTGCCCGACCGGGTGCACGGGCGGGCGCTCGGGACGATGGTGCAGCTCTATCAGCTGCGGTCACGGCGGTCGTGGGGATGTGGTGACCTCGCCGATCTGGCCGACCTTGCGGCCTGGAGCCGCGACGCGCTGGGCGCCGACTTCGTGCTCCTCAATCCGTTGCACGCCGCCGGCCCGACGGCGCCGATGGAGCCCTCGCCCTACCTCCCGGCAACGCGCCGGTTCGCCAACCCCATCTACCTCCGGGTCGAAGCCGTGCCGGAATGGGCCTACCTCGACGGCGAAGACCGGACGCTGGCCCAGCAGCTCGCCGGCAAGGGACCAACGCTCTCGACAGCGCAACAGCTCGACCGTGATGCGTCGTGGGAGCTCAAGAGCGCGGCGCTGGAGCTCGTCCACGGCGTGCCGCGCAGCATCGCCCGCGAAGCCTCGTACCAGCGCTTCCTGCATCGTGAGGGGACCAGCCTGCGCGACTACGCCACCTGGTGCGCCTTGGTCGAGCAGTACGGCCCTGAGTGGTCGAGCTGGCCGGCATCGCTGCGCGACCCCCACGGCTCCGAGGTGGCTGCCGCCCGCGACAAGCTGGCCGACCGTGTCGAGTTCCACTGCTGGCTGCAGTGGCTGCTGGACGAGCAGCTCGCGGCCGTCCAGCGCACCTGCAGCGATGGCGGGATGACGCTCGGTGTGATGCACGACCTCGCGGTCGGCGGGCACCTGCACGGCGCCGACACCTGGGCGGCGCCGGACCTGTTCGCCCATGGCATCAGCGTCGGCGCGCCGCCGGACGCGTTCAACCAGCAAGGGCAGGACTGGGCTCAGCCACCGTGGCGTCCCGACCAGCTGGCGCGCACGTCTTACGCCGCGTTCCGTGACATGGTCCGTGCGCTTCTCCGCCATGCTGGCGGCCTTCGCGTCGACCACGTACTCGGCCTGTTCCGGCTGTGGTGGATCCCGGACGGCGTGCCGCCCGACCAAGGCACCTATGTGCGGTACGACCACACGGCACTCGTGGGCATCCTGGCGCTCGAGGCGTGGCGCGCCGGCGCTGTCGTCGTTGGCGAGGACCTCGGCACGGTGGAGCCGTGGGTCCGCGATTACCTGCGGCAACGCGGCATCCTCGGCACCTCGGTGCTCTGGTTCGAGCGCGACTGGGACCATGACGCCCGCCCACGTCGACCCGATGAATGGCGCGAGCTCTGCCTCGCCACCGTGACCACCCACGACCTGCCCCCGACCGCGGGCTACCTGACCGGAGAGCACATCCGGGTGCGCGCCGAGCTCGGCCTGCTCACCAGACCGACGGCCGAGGAGATGGCCGCCGACGAGGCGGAGCGCACGTCCTACCTCGCCGAGATCAAGCGCCTGGGGCTGCTGGCCGACGGTGCCACGGAGACTGAGGACGTCACGGTCGCGCTCCACCGCTACCTGACGAGGACGCCCTCCCGCCTCGTCGGTGTGTCCGTCGCCGACCTCGTCGGCGAACGGCGCGCGATCAACCAGCCCGGCACCTCGGATGCCTATCCCAACTGGCGGCTACCGCTGGCGGACGGCGACGGACGGCCGGTGCTCGTCGAGGACCTCGCCCAGTGCAGCATGGCCCTCGCAATCGCCGCCGCCATGGTCTCGGAGGAGACCTGACGGGCGCTCGCACTGCGACCGCGCGCTGGCGGGCAGGGAGAGTTCGCCCGTTCGCGCGTACGACACACTCTGCCCGGCCCTTTGCGCCTCAGCGACGGGTCAGCACCCAGCAGGCCACCGCCGCCGCGGCGGCGACGTTGAGGGAGTCGACGCCGCGACTCATCGGGATGCGCACCCGCTGGTCCGCCTCGAGCTCCCAGCGTCGAGACAGGCCTGGCCCCTCCGAGCCCAGCACCAGGGCGACCCGACCGCTGATCGCGACCTGGTCGATGTCGACAGCGTCCTCGGTCAGCGTGAGCGCCAGCACCCGAAACCCGGTGCCACGCACGGCATCCAGAGCGTCGTACCACTCGGTGATCCGCGCGTACGGCATCGTGAACACCGAGCCCATCGACACCTTGACCGAGCGACGGTAGAGCGGGTCGGCGCACCGCGGGCTCAGCAGGATCGCGTCGACCCCGAGCGCGGCCGCGCTGCGGAAGATGGCACCGACGTTGGTGTGGTCGACGAGGTCCTCGAGCACGACGACGCGCTCGGCGCCGGCCAGCACGTCCGCGACCGACGGCAACGGGCGGCGCCGCATCGACGCGAGCGCGCCTCGGTGGACGTGGAACCCGGTGACCTGCTCGATGAGCTCGGCCGTCGCGACGAAGCAGGGAGCGCTTGACCGGGCGAGCACGTCGTCGAGTGGTGCCAGCCACCGCTCGGCCATCAGGAACGACCGTGCTTCGAACCCCGCCTCGGCCGCGCGGCGCACGACCTTCTCGCCCTCCGCAAGGAACAAACCCTCGGTCGCTTCGACGCTGAGGCGCAGCTCGACGTCGCGCAGGCTCACATAGTCGGACAGCCGCGGATCGCTGGGGTCGTCGATGCGTACGAGCTTCGCCACGCCTGCGATCCTCCCGCAGCCCCACTGCCCCATCACAGAGTGAAGCACTGTGTACGACACGCGCAGCGGCGTGTCGAACACGGTGCTTCAGTTCTGGGCTGTCCTCTCGGCTCAGTCGACCAGGAACATGACGGCAGCCGCCACACCGATCATGACCACCAACGCGCGCAGCGCCGTCGGCGACAGCCGACGCCCGACAGCGCGCGCCGATGAAACCGCCGACCAGCGTGCCGAGGGCGAGCAGTAGAGCCGCACGCCAGTCGACGTCGGCCGCGAACGTGAAGATGACGGCGCCGACCACGTTGACGAGGAACGCAAGGAAGTTCTTGGCCGCGTTGACTCGCTGCAGCGTCTCGTCGAGCCCGATGCCCAGGATCGCCACGAGAATGACGCCCTGTGCCGCCCCGAAGTAGCCGCCGTAGACCCCTGCGGCGAGCACAAGAAGCCACACCCACGGGCCACCGTGGTGTTGCCGGGGACGATCGGCCAGCCGGGCAGAAATCCTCGGCTGCAGCACCACGAGCGCGCAGGCGCCCAGGATGAGCACCGGCACGATCGCGTCGAATGCCGCCTCCGGCAGGGTGAGCAGCAGCACGGCGCCGGCGATGGACCCGAGGGTCGAGGCCGTGCCGAGCCGTACGAGCCGAGCCCGCTGGCCGACCAGCTCGCGTCGATAGCCGAAGGTGCCCGACGCCGAGCCGGCCACCAGCCCGACCGTGTTGGTCACATTGGCAGTCACGGGCGGCAGGCCCAGCGCGACGAGCGTCGGAAACGTGATGAGGCTGCCCGAGCCCACCACAGTGTTGATCGTGCTGGCGGCGATGCCGGCAAGGATGACCGCGAGGGCGTCGAGCCCTTCGATCACTCCCCGCCGCCACCTGAGCCGGTCGGGCTGACCCGAGGCGCGACAACGCCGTCTCTGCTGGACGGTGCCTCGGCGCCGATCGCCGCCTCGTCAGCAGCCGCCACAGCCTCGGCGACTTGCTCGTGGGCGGCGACGAGGGCCGAGTCGACCGCCGCGCGATCGATGTCGGGCCCGCTGGTGAGTTCCCCCGTGCGCTCCTCCGCAGCCGACCGCAGTTCGGGGCTGATCGCGCCGAACTTCCCGATCGCGCCGCCAAGCCCTTCCAGCGCCTTGCCGAGCTCGCTCGGGACGACCCACACCTTGTTGGCGCTGCCCTGCGCGATCTTGGGCAGCATCTGCAGGTATTGGTAGGCCAGCAGACCCTGGTCGGGGTTGCCGGCGTGGATCGCGTCGAACACCGTCGAGATGGCCTGCGCCTCGCCGGTCGCCTTGAGGATCTGCGACTCGCGGGAGGCCTCGGCCGACAGGATCACGGCCTGCCGCTCACCCTCGGCCCGCAGGATCAACGCCTGCCGCTCGCCCTCGGCGGTGAGGATCTGCGACTGCCGCACACCCTCGGCCTGGAGGATCGTCGCGCGCTTGTCGCGGTCGGCGCGCATCTGCTTCTCCATCGAGTCCTGGATGGACGGCGGTGGGTCGATCGCCTTGAGCTCGACGCGGTTGACGCGGATCCCCCACTTGCCGGTGGCGTCGTCGAGGACGCCGCGCAGCGCGTTGTTGATCTCCTCGCGGCTGGTTAGCGTGCGTTCGAGGTCCATGCCGCCGACGACGTTACGCAGCGTCGTGACCGTGAGCTGCTCGATGCCCTGGATGTAGTTGGCGATCTCGTAGGTCGCCGCCTTGGGGTCGTTGACCTGGTAGTAGATGACGGTGTCGATCGAGACGAGAAGGTTGTCCTGGGTGATCACCGGCTGCGGTGGGAAGGACACGACCTGCTCGCGCAGGTCGAGCAGCGGCAGCACCCGGTCGACGAACGGCAGCACGACCGTGAGCCCCGGGTTGAGCGTGCGGTTGTAGCGACCGAGCCGCTCGACAATGCCGGCGCGGGCCTGCGGCACGATGCGCACCGACTTGACCAGCACGGTGAGCACGAAGATCGCGAGCAGCGCAAGAATGGCGAAGCCGACGAGGGAACCAGTGTCCATGGCTTACGCCACCTCCGAGTCGAAGACGAGCGCCGTCGCGCCCTTGATTTCCAGAACGTCAACCGTGCGGCCCGCCGTGATGACCTGCCGCCCGTCGTAGGCACGCGCTGTCCACGTCTCACCACCGAGCTTGATCAGACCGCTGTCCGGGCCGATCTCCTGCAGCACGACGGCCTGCGAGCCGACCAGCGCGGCCGCGCCGGTGCGCAGTGAGAGGGGCAGCTGAAGGTGCCGTTTGGCAACCGGCCGTACCACGAACAACAGCGCCGCACTCGTGGCGATGGCGACGATCGCCTGCACCGAGAACGGCACACCGAACAGCGAAGTGACGGCGCCGGCGACCGCGCCGCCGGCCAGCATGAGGAACACGAGGTCGAGCGACAGCGTCTCGACGATGCCGAAGACGAGCGCCAGACCGAGCCACACCGACCAGTCGTGGTCGCCCAACCAGTCGAAGAATTCGCTCACAGGGCAAATCTACCCATACAGCGCGCGCCCCCGTCGATGAGCCGCGTGAGGCGGGTCAACGTGCGGCTCGGGCCGTCCATCGTCCGTCCACGCGGTCCAGCGCGAGCGGCAGGTCGAAGCACCGGCTCAAAGCCTCGGCGGTCAGCGTCTCGTCGAGCGGCCCGGCCGCCACGACGCCGCCGGAACGCAGCAGCAGGACGTGCGTGAAGCTGCGCGGAATCTCCTCGACGTGGTGCGTCACAAGCACGATCGCCGGCGACGACGGGTCGGCCGCCAGCCCGCCAAGCGTCTCCACTAGGGCCTCCCGACCGGCGAGGTCGAGCCCGGCAGCCGGCTCGTCGAGCAGCAGCAGCTCCGGGTCGGTCATCAGCGCGCGGGCGATCTGGGTGCGCTTGCGCTCCCCTTCGGACAGCGTGCCGAACGTCCGGTCGGCCAGGTGCTCGATGCCCAGCCGCTGCAGCAGGTGCGCCGCCCGCTCCTCGTCGTACGTGTCGTACTCCTCGCGCCACCGCCCGACGACCGCATACGACGCAGTGAGGACGACGTCGCGTACGACTTCGTGTCGAGGCAGCCGGTCGGACATCGAGGCACTGGTCAGGCCGATCCGTGGGCGCAGGTCGAAGACGTCGACCGCGCCGAGGATCTCACCGAGCACTGCGGCGTATCCGGTGGTCGGGTGCATGATCGCGCTGGCGATCTGCAGGAGCGTGGTCTTGCCAGCACCGTTGGGGCCGAGCATGACCCAGCGCTCGTCTTCACGGACCGACCACGTGATGTTGTCGAGCAGCCGGGTGTCGGCGCGCATGATGCTCACATCGGCCAGCTCGAGCACCGCGGTCGCGTCGGTTGTCACAGACACACGAGCACCCTACGGCTGGCGCCACCTCGTAGGCTGATCGCCATGCTCGCGCTGTCGAGATCCGCACGGCTGGTCGTGTGGACCAACGCCTGGCTCACCGGCCAGGTCCCTCTGGACGACGTGCTCGGGGCGGTCCGCGGCGACGACGAGCCGCACAGCGTCGTGACGCACGGCGGGCTCGCTCCGGCGCTCGGCGCGCTGCGCGGCCGCGGTCTCACGGCGATGCGGCTTGCGCTGCCCGTCGCGGGCGACCCGCTGGGCCTGGCCGGTCCCGTGGGCACCGTGCAGGCGGGCGTTTTGGCGGGCGAGGCGGCCGTGGCGCAGGGCGCGGGCGAGTGCCTGGTGCCGACCGTGACACCGTTCGGCCCGCCGGGCGACATCGGTCACCTCGTCGAGTGGCGCGGCTATCCGGCCGAGACTGATGGGATCGACGGGATCTCGCTGGCCGTTGCCGAGCGCGAGCTGAAGGAGGCGCTGCTCGAGGCAGCCACCGTCCTCGCTGCCGCCGATGTCGCGGTCTGGCGCCCGGAGACCGGCGCGGCGCTGGCGGCGATCCGGTCCGGCACGGGGGCGCAGCCGCTCCCGTCGCCGTACCCGACGCGAGCGCAGTCCGTGCTGGCCCAAGCGAGCCGCTTGACCGCCGTGCTGCAGATCGCCGAGCGGGATCACGAGGACTCGATCACGGCACGTGCGGCCGACACTCGCCGGGCCGCCCTGGCGCCCGTACGACGCACGGCTCGGCGGGCCCTCGTCGCCGCCTGCAACGCGGTCTGCGAACCCGGTGAGGCACTCGACCCGGAGGTAACGCGCCACGCGCGCTAAGCCACCGCCTAACGTTGGCGGCGATGAACGACTCGCCTCGCACTCTGCTGCTCACCCTCACGGGTCGCGACCGCCCCGGTGTCACGTCCCGGCTCTTCGAAGCACTCGCGCCTTACGACGTCGAGGTGGTCGACATCGAGCAGGTGCTCGTCCGTGGCCGGCTCGTGCTGACCGTGCTGATCACGCCGGGCGCGGACGAGGTGTCCGTACGCGAGGCGGTCGCGCGTGTCTCCGCCCAGCTCGACATGGATGTGGAGGTCAGCGCTGGTACGGGTGACGCCGCACCGCGCCGGGCCGGCCGCGCCCACGTGGCGATGCTCGGCCACCCGCTGCGCCCGGCCGCCGTGGCCGGCATCGCGGGCCGCATCGCGGCCACCGGCGCCAACATCGACCGCATCGTGCGGCTCGCGCGCTACCCGGTGACGGCCATCGAATTCCTGGTGTCGGGGTCGGACCCCGCGCTGCTGCGGGTCGAGATCGCGCGCGAGGCGGCGGAGCTCGGCGTCGACGTCGCGGTGCAGCCTGCGGGCCTGTTGCGGCGGGCCAAGCGTCTGGTGGTCATGGATGTCGACTCGACCCTCGTGCAGGGCGAGGTCATCGAGATGCTGGCCGAGCGGGCCGGCTGCCGCGACAAGGTGCGCGAGGTGACCGAGCGGGCGATGCGCGGCGAGCTCGACTTCGAGGCGTCGCTGCGCGAGCGCGTCGCGCTGCTGGCCGGGCTCGACGCGAGCGCGGTCGACGAGGTGCGCCAGGAGATCCGGCTCACTCCCGGCGCCCGCACGATGGTCCGCACGCTCACACGGTTGGGCTACTCCCTGGGCCTGGTCAGTGGCGGATTCACGCAGGTGACCGACACGCTGATGGCCGACCTGGGCTTCGAGTACGGCGTGGCCAACACGCTGGAGATCGTCGACGGCCGCCTGACCGGCGGGCTCGAGGGGCCGGTGGTCGACCGGGCTGAGAAGGCGCGGGCGCTGGAGCGGTTCGCCGCGGCCGCGGGGGTGCCGCTGTCACAGACGGTCGCCATCGGCGACGGGGCCAACGACCTGGACATGATCGCCGCCTCTGGCCTCGGCATCGCCTTCAACGCCAAGCCGGTGGTGCAAGAGGCCGCACACGCGGCGGTTAACGTCCCCTTCCTCGACGCGATCCTCTATCTGCTGGGCATCACCCGCGAGGAGGTCGAGGCCGCGGACGCCGCGGACGGGCTGCTCAGCTAGCCGCGGGGCGTCGCGAACACCGCCAGCCGAGCAGCGCCCTCTTCGACTGATCCCCAGCTGTCGGCGGGTACGTCGAGCACGGCCAGGCCGCTGGTCGGGTACTTGGCCGTCAGTCGCGCCAGGTCGCCGGGGAAGCCGTTTCCGTCCTGCAGCATGTGCGTGAGGTGCTCGACCGACGGCGCGTGCCCGACGAGCACGAGTGTGCGCACCGCATCGTCCGTACCCCGGATCAGCTCCAGCAGCTCAGCAGCCGACGCCCCGTACACGCGATCGTCGACCACCACGTGCGACGGGGCCCCGAGCGACTCGGCAGCCAGCGCCCACGTGTCGCGCGCGCGTTGCGCCGGCGACACCACGACCAGGTCGGGTCTGATGCCCGCATCGCGCAGCCACTGACCGACCGCGGCGGCGTCCCGGCGGCCCCGCTCGGCGAGCGGGCGGTCGACGTCGGCGACAGCCTCCGGCCAGTCGGACTTGGCGTGCCGGAGCACGACAAGCCGCCGCACGGGCACGGCCGACTCGTCGGACATCGCGCTCACGCCCCCATCGCGTGCACGCCGCCGTCGACGTGCACGACCTCACCGGTGGTACGCGGGAACCAGTCGGACAACAGGGCCACGACAGCGCGGCCGGCCGGCTCCGGGTCGGACGTGTCCCAGCCGATGGGCGCCCTCGTCGCCCAGACGCCCTCGAGCTCGTCGAACCCCGGGATCGACTTGGCGGCCATCGTGCGGATCGGCCCCGCGGAGACGAGGTTGATGCGGACGCCCTCCGGGCCGAGGTCGCGAGCGAGATAGCGCGCGGTGGACTCGAAGGCGGCCTTGGCAACGCCCATCCAGTCGTACTTCGGCCAGGCGACCGTCGCGTCGAAGTCAAGCCCGACCACCGACGCGCCGCTGGCGGGGAACAGCGGACGTGCGGCCAGAGTCAACGACTTCAGCGAGTACGCGGACACGTGCAGCGCCGTGGCGACGTCGTCCCACCCGGTGTTGAGGAAGTTGCCGCCGAGCGCCGCCGCGGGAGCAAAACCGATGGCGTGCACGACGCCGTCCAGCCCGTCCACGTGCTCGCCGACCTTGCCGGCCAGAGCGTCGAGGTGCTCGACATTGGTGACGTCAAGCTCGACGACCGGCACCGGCTTCGGCAGCCGCTTGGCGATGCGCTCGACCAGCGACATGCGGCCGAACCCGGTGAGCACAACCATCGCGCCTTGGTCCTGCGCCAGACGCGCGGCGTGGAACGCGATCGACTGGTCCGTCAGCACACCCGTGACGAGGATGCGCTTGCCGTCCAGCAGTCCCTCACCCATCAGTGCCCCATCCCCAGTCCACCGTCGACCGGCACGACCGCGCCGGTGATGTACGCCGCCTCGTCGCCCGCGATCCACCGCACCACTCCAGCCACCTCGTCGACCGACGCGTAGCGCCCGAGTGGGATCTGCTTGAGATAGCCCGCCTTGGTCTCATCGGCCAGCTCGTCGGTCATCTCGGTCTCGATGAAGCCCGGGGCGATGACGTTGGCCGTGATGCCGCGCGAGCCCAGCTCACGGGCGAGCGATCGGGCCATGCCGACGAGCCCGGCCTTGCTGGCCGCGTAGTTCACCTGCCCGGCCGACCCCAGCAGCCCGACCACGCTGGAGATGAAGATGATGCGGCCCCGGCGCAGCCGCAGCATCCCGCGCGCCGCGCGGCGCGCCACCCGGAACGAGCCCGCGAGGTTGGTCTGCAGCACGGCGTCGAAGTCCTCGTCGCTCATCCGCAGCACGAGCGTGTCCTTCGTGATGCCCGCGTTGGCGACCACCACCTCGACGGGGCCGTGGGCCGCCTCGACCTCCACGAACGCGGCGTCGACGGTGTCAGTGAGCGTGACGTCGGCCTTCACCCAGAGCACGCCCTCCACCTCGGGCGGCTCTCCGCTGCGATAGGTCGCCGCGACCTTGTCGCCGGCCGCCGCGAAGGCGCGCACGATGGCCAGCCCGATTCCGCGGTTGCCGCCGGTGACGAGCACGGAACGGCTCACCAGACCTCCTCAGTCCGTCTGCTCCGGTCGCGCCGACGCTAGTCGTTACCGGCGCGTACGGACGAACCGGGTGGTCACGGCTCCTCGAGCCGGAAGCCCACCTTCAGCCCGACCTGGAAGTGCTCCACCTCCCCATCGACGATCTGCCCGCGGACCTGGGTGACCTCGAACCAGTCGAGATGCCGCAGCGTCTGCGCCGCGCGGCCGATGCCGTTGCGGATCGCGGCGTCGATTCCCTCGGGCGAGGTGCCCACGATCTCGGTGACGCGGTACGTACGGTTCGTCATGACCCCCTCCTCCGAACCTCGTGAGTCGATCATGCCGCATCCGGTCTACCGTGAGGACGACGGGAGGAATCGACGCATGGCGCACCGGCGCGACGTCCCCACCATCACCACCGCACAGCGTGGGCGGCAAGCCGACGCCGATGCCCGGCTGCGCCGCTATCTGGCGATGATGGGCGTGCGCATCGTCTGCGTCGTGCTCGCCATCGTGGTGCCTGGCTGGCCCAAAGTGATCTTCATCCTCGGTGCGGTCGTACTGCCCTACCTGGCCGTGGTGGTGGGCAACGCCCGGGACAACCGGCACGTCGCCGGCCAGACGTCGTTCGCCGGGCCCGACTCCGGGCCCCAGCCACAGCGGCTGGCCCCGCCCGACACCCACTGAAACCGCCTGGCTGGAGATTTCGCAAGCAATCTTTTCAGAGCGCCGGGTTCGTGCAATACTCGCGACCACGTGCGTCCTGTATCCCCCGTCAGAACGCACGCTTGAATGCCGGGTGGCTCCCCCCGTGGCCGCCCGGCATTCACGTGTTTCCGGGCCGGCGGCTCAGCCGCCGATGGCGCTCATCGGGCGGTCCGGCTGCAGGAATGTCGGGTCGTCGATGCCGTGACCAGCCCGCTTGCTGCGGACAGCGGCCCGCCAGCGCGTGGCAAGCTCGGCATCGCTCCGCGCCGGCCCGCAGCGCCGACCGCAGGTCGGACTCCTCCCGGGCGAACAGGCAGTTGCGCACCTGCCCGTCGGCGGTGAGCCGGACGCGGTCGCAGTCGCCGCAGAACGGCCTGGTCACCGAGGCGATGATGCCCACCTGGGCCGGCCCGCCGTCGACCAGGAACCGCTCCGCCGGGGCACTCCCCCGGGCCGCCGACGGTTCGGGCTCGAGGTCGAAGTCCTGGGCAAGCGAGGCCAGCGTCTCGGCCGCTGTGACCATGGTCGGCGCGGTCCCAGCCGTGCTGCGGGTCGAGCGGCATCTGCTCGATGATGCGCAGCTCGTAGCCGCGCTCCAGGCACCACCGCAGCAAGGCGGGGGCCTCGTCCTCGTTGATCCCGCGCAGCAGCACCGCGTTGACCTTGACCGGACGCAGCCCGGCCGCGTCGGCCGCCGCGAGCCCCTCGAACACGTCGGCCAGCCGGTCACGGTGGGTGATGGCCGCGAACCGTCCTTCGTCTAGCGTGTCGAGTGACACGTTGACGCGGTCGAGCCCCGCCTGCTTCAGCGACACGGCGGTCTTGGCCAGTCCGATCCCGTTGGTGGTCAGCGAGAGCTCCGGCCGCGGCGACAGCTCGGCAGCTGCGGCCACGATGCCGACGAGGCCGGGGCGTAGCAGCGGCTCACCGCCGGTGAACCGCACCTCCCGCACACCCAGCTGTTCCACCGCCACCCGCACCAGCCGGACGACCTCGTCGTCGGTGAGCATCTCGGGCTTGGGCAGCCACGCCAGGCCCTCGACCGGCATGCAGTAGGTGCAGCGCAGGTTGCACCTGTCGGTCAGCGAGACCCGCAGATCCGTCGCGATCCGACCGAACCGGTCGACGAGCACGCGCGCCACCTCCCTACCCCGTCAAGCCAAGACTATGCCGCACGACTACCGTCGCGTAGGTGCTCCGCCTGCTACGACAGCCCCGCTGGATCGCGCTCATGCTGCTGGTCCTCGTGCTGGTGCCGTCGTTCATTCGGCTGGGGTTCTGGCAGTACGACAAGTACGAGCGCCGCTCCGCCGAGGCCGATGCGATCGAGGCCAACGCCCGCCGCGACCCCGTACCCGTCGACGACGTCACCGCGGCCGGCACAACCCTGCCGGGCGACGCCGAGTGGACAACGGTGCGCGCCGACGGCGAGTACGACACCGACGAGCAGGTGCTCGTGCGCTATCGCGCGCTCGACGGCCAGCAGGGCTTCCACGTCCTGGTCCCGCTGGTCACTGCCGACGGCCCGGCACTGCTGGTCGACCGGGGGTTCGTCGCACGTGACCTGAGCGTCGATGTGCCGACCCCACCCAGCCCGCCGAGCGGCGAAGTGGCAGTCACCGGGCGGGTGCGGCAGAGCGAGAGCGGGCATGGCACGGGGCTTGACGAGGAGTCCGGCACCATCCGCTACATCGACGTCGAAGGGCTCGCCGAGAACCTGCCCTATCCGGTGTACGGCGCCTGGGCCGAGCTGGTTTCCGAGGACCCGGCGCCGGCCGGACGCCCCGCGGTTGCTGCCCGAGCCCGACCCGGGCATCGGGCCACACCTGATCTATGCCGTGCAGTGGTGGCTGTTCGCCGCGGTGGCACCCGTGGGGTTCTTCCTGCTGCTGCGCAGCGAGGTCGCGTCCGCGCCCCGACGACGAGCCGGCGCAGCCGCTCGAGTCGCCCGTACCACCCGTGACGCGGTAGGCATCGAGGCGTGGCTCTCCCGATCGAGGACTACGCCATCATCGGCGACCTGCACACCGCCGCCCTCGTAGGCCGCGACGGCTCGATCGACTGGCTCTGCCTGCCACGGTTCGACTCGGGAGCGTGTTTCGCCGCTCTCGTCGGTGACGAGTCGCACGGCTTCTGGCGGGTGGCACCGGTGACCGGCGGCGCGGCCACCACAGCGCCGGTACCGCCACGACACGCTGGTGCTCGAGCACGAGTGGCACACCGAGGCGGGCACCGTACGCGTCGTCGACTTCATGCCCGAAGCGAGCGAGCAGCACGACCTCATCCGCATCGTCGAGGGCGTGGCCGGCGAGGTCGCGATGCAGTCGGTCGCTCAGGCTGCGGTTCGACTACGGGCGCTCGGTTCCCTGGATGCACCGGGTCGGCGGGCAAGTCGTCGGCGTCGTGGGCCCCGACGCGGTGGCGCTGTCGGCCGGACGTCCCGACGTACGGCCACCACCTCACGACCTACGCGGACTTCACCGTGCGCGCCGGCGAGCGGGTGGCCTTCGTGCTCACCTGGTACCCGTCCCACCTGCCGCTGCCCGACCCGGTCGACCCGCATGACCCTGCTGGCCGAGACCGAGTCGAAGTGGCGCGGAGTGGGCCGGCCGGTGCACGTTCGACGGGGCCGTGGCGCGACGCCGCGATCCGGTCGCTCATCACGCTCAAGGCACTCACCTACGCGCCGACCGGCGGCATCGTCGCGGCCCCGACGACGTCGCTGCCCGAGCGGCTCGGCGGGGTCCGCAACTGGGACTACCGCTACTGCTGGCTGCGCGACGCCGTCGTTCACGCTGGACGCGCTGATCGCCGGCGGCTACACCGACGAGGCGCAGGCGTGGCGCGACTGGCTGGTCCGCGCGGTCGGCGGCAATCCGGCCGACCTGCAGATCATGTACGGGCTCGGCGGCGAGCGGCGGCTGCTCGAGTACGAGCTGCCATGGCTACCGGGCTACGCGAGATCGCAGCCCGTCCGCATCGGGAACGCGGCCTCGGCGCAGATGCAGCTCGACGTCTACGGCGAGGTGATGGACACGCTGGCCCGGGCGCGCGCAGCCGGCCTGCCCGCCCACCCGCACGGCTGGCCGCTCCAGCGCGTACTCGTCGACGGGCTGGCGCGGATCTGGCAGGAGCCCGACGAGGGAATCTGGGAGATCCGCGGCCCGCGCCGGCACTTCGTCCACTCGAAGGTGCTGGCATGGGTGGCGCGTCGACCGGCTGGTCGGCTGGGCGAGCGATGACGGGCACGTCGACCTCGCCGAGGAGTACGCCGCGCTGCGCGACGAGATCCATGCCGAGGTCTGCGACAAGGGCTACGACCCGGCGCGCAACACGTTCACGCAGTTCTACGGGTCGGACCAGCTCGACGCGTCGCTGCTGCAGCTCCCGCTGGTCGGCTTCCTGCCGCCCGACGACCCGCGCATCGTCGGCACGATCGAGGCGGTGCAGCGCGAGCTCGGCGTCGACGGTGGCTTCCTGCTGCGCTACCCGCACCCGGAGCCGGTCAGGTCAACGAGGTCGACGGGCTCCCGGTCGGCGAGGGCGTGTTCCTGGCCTGCTCGTTCTGGCTCGTCCAGGTCTTGCACCTGATCGGCCGCACCGACGAGGCCGTCGAGCTGTTCGAGCGGCTGCTCGCGTTGCGCAACGATGTCGGGCTGCTGGCCGAGGAGTACGACCCGGTCAGCGGCAGCTTGCTCGGCAACTTCCCGCAGGCGTTCAGCCATGTCGGGTTGTCGACAGCTGCGCTCACGCTCACTGACGGGCTGCGCCGCGCCTAGTGTCATGGGGGAGCTCAGCCTCGTCCGTCAGCCCCTCCTCCTTGAACACCACGTCCCGGCGTCGGCGGATCGTCGGCAGCATGGCGACGACCAAGGCACAGACGGCGAGGCCCAGGAGCACGGCCGAGATCGGACGGGTCACGAACACCGACGGGTCACCACGGGAGATGATCAGGGCCCGCCTGAGGTTCTCCTCGAGCAGCGGACCGAGGACGAAGCCGAGAAGCAGGGGCGCCGGCTCGCAGCCGCACTTGATCAGCACATACCCAAGAACCCCGAAGAACGCGATCGCGTAGACGTCGAAGGAGTTCAACCCCAAGGAGTAGGTACCGATCGCCGCGAACACGATGATCGCCGGGAACAGCACCTGGTAGGGGATCGTCAGCAGCTTTACCCAGAGGCCGATCAGCGGCAGGTTCAGCATCACCAGGAACAAGTTGCCGATCCACATCGAGGCGATGAGCCCCCAGACAAGCGCCGGCTCATCGGTGATCACGTTGGGCCCGGGCGTGATGCCCTGCACGATGAACGCCCCGACCATCAAGGCCATCACCGGGTGCGCCGGTAATCCCAGTGTCAGTAGGGGGATGAACGACGTCTGGGCGGCTGCGTTGTTCGCTGACTCCGGGCCGGCAACGCCTTCGATCGCGCCGTGCCCGAACTCATCGGAGCCCTTCGCCACGCGCTTTTCCACCGAGTACGACGCGAACGCCGCAATCACGTGACCGCCGCCCGGCAGGACCCCGAGCACCGATCCCAGTCCGGTGCCGCGCAAAACCGGCGCCACGATCCGGCGGAGGTCGTCGCGCGTGGGCCACAGGTTCTTCACCTTCCGCACGATGACGGTGCGCGTCTTCTCGTCCTCGAGGTTCCGCAGAATCTCTGCGACGCCGAACACCCCCACAGCGATCGACACAAAGTCAAGGCCCCGTACAGCTCCCGAGTGCCGAAGACGAACCGGGGCGTGCCGGTGTAGATGTCCTGACCGACAGTCCCGAGCAGGATCCCGAGGACGATCATCGCCAAACCCTTGAGGGCCGAGCCGCGGGCCAGCGCGATGGACGCGATCAGCCCCAGCACGACGAGCGAGAAGTACTCCGCGGGACCGAACCGCAGGGCCACGCGCGCCAGCGGGGGCGCGAACAGGGCCAACACCACGGTGGCGACGGTGCCGGCGAAGAACGAGCCGAGCGCCGCCGCGGCGAGCGCCGGTCCGGCCCGACCCCTGCGGGCCATCTCGTGTCCGTCGATGGCGGTCACCGCCGCTGACGACTCGCCCGGCAGGTTGATGAGGATGGCCGTGGTGGAGCCGCCGTACTGGGCGCCGTAGTAGATGCCGGCCAGCATGATCAGCGCCGCGACCGGTTCGAGGCTGAACGTGATCGGCAGCAGCATGGCGATGGTCGCGGTGGGCCCGATGCCCGGCAGAACTCCCACCGCCGTGCCGAGCACGACGCCGAGCAGGCAGTACAAGAGGTTCTCAGGTTGCGCGGCAGTTTCGAACCCGAGCACGAGGTTGTCGAGGAGGTTCATCGTTGACGCCTAGGACGACAGCCACGAGCCGAACAGTGGCAACGGCAGTTGAAGGCCGACGATGAAGATCAGCCAGCACAGCGCGGTGAGGCCGGCTGCCACCGCCAAGGCGGTCACGAGGCGGATGCGGTAGCTCGCGAGGGCGGTGATGAAGGCGGTCACGGCGACTGTGGGCACAAAGCCAGCGGTTCTGATGGTCAGCCCGAAGAACACCAGGGCCGCCACGATCATCGCCATTGACCGCCAGGGGATCGTGCCGAAGACGATCACCTCGCCGGCCACCAGCCCCTTGATCGCGATGACCAACCCCAGGACCGCGAGGACGCCGCCGGCCACGAGCGGGAAATACCCAGGCCCCATGCGCAGCGGCGTCCCCAGTTCGTAGTTGAGCGAGCCCACGACGAACCCCACGCCGATTGCGATGAAGATCGCCCCAGCGAGGACATCGGCGGAAGGACGGTCGTCTCTCCACTGCGCGGCTACTGGGGTTCGACGCCAGCGTCCGCGATGACCGTCGCCCAGGTGTCGATCTGTTCCTCGAGGCGCTGCCTGTGCGCTTCCGGCGTGGCGTCCTCCTCAGGGACAGGCCCGGTGCCAAGGTCGGCAAGTTGATCGATCACACCCTGGTCGGCCAACGCGACCTTGAGTGCGTCGGACAAGCGCTGGACGATCTCTTCCGGCGTGCCGGCCGGCACGTACAGGCCGTGCCACACGCTGACCTCGAGATCGGGCAGCCCGCCCTCGGCCGTCGTCGGCACGTCGGGCAGGCTGTCGACCCGCTCCGGCGTGGTCACCGCGTAGGCCTTCACTTCACCAGCCTGGATCTGGCCGGTTGTGTTGGTCGTCTGGTCGCACATGAAGTCGACCTGGCCGCCGACCAGGTCGGTCAGCGCCGGCCCGGTGCCCTCGTAGGGAACCTCCTGCAGAGTTACGCCGATCGCGTCCTGGAACAGCAAGCCACACAAGTGCGACGCTGCCCCGATGCCTGCGTTGGCGTAGGTCACCGTGTCGGCATTGTCGGTGACGTAGGCGACCAGTTCCTCGAGAGTGTTCGGCTCAAAATCCTTGCGAGCGACGATTGTCATCGGCACTTCGGTGACCAAGCCGACCATCTCGAAGTCCTCGAGCGGCTCGTACCCAAGGTCTGCGTACAAGGCAGGCGCGGTCGACATGCCGATGTGGTGCATAAGCACGGTGTAGCCGTCCGGCTCCTCCCCTGCCACCTGCCCGGCGGCGACGGTGCCGCCTGCGCCTTCGACGTTCTGAACCACGATCTCGGCGCCGAGCTCCTCCGACATCGGCTCGGCGACCAGGCGGGTCACGGTGTCCGTCGGGCCTCCGGCGCTGAACGGTACGACGAAGGTGATGTTCTGGTCCGGGTAGTTTGCGGCGTCGCCACCGCCCGTCCTGCCGCCAAGCTCCTCGCCGTCACCGCACGCGGCAGCGGCGAGCGTGACGCAGGCCAGGGCGGCGAGCAGCTGCGTGGTTGGGTGGCGCCGGTTTCGGAGGGGATGGTTTCTGGTGCCGCTCATCAGTTGACCTCCCGTTCAGTCGGGCGTCGCACGTCGGCAGCATTCTTCCCCGAAATGTGCCCCTTAGCCGAGTGACAAGCCAGTTTCTCCGGACTTCTCCGAAACCTACTTACCCGCGAGGATGTCCCTGTGTTCGCGACCTTGGTCGGCGAACTGGGTGCGGTAGAGCTCCGAGTAGAGTCCACCGGCGCCGACCAGTTCCGCGTGCGTGCCACGCTCGACGATGCGGCCGTGGTCGACGACGAAGATCTGGTCTGCACCACGCACGGTGGACAGCCGGTGCGCGATCACGAGTGACGTACGGCCGGTCAGCGCCGCGTCCAGCGCGCGCTGCACCGCGACCTCGGACTCGGAGTCGAGGTGCGCGGTCGCCTCGTCGAGCATGACGATGCGCGGCTGCTTGAGCAGGAGTCGGGCGATGGCGATGCGCTGCTTCTCGCCGCCGGACAACCGGTAGCCGCGATCGCCGACCACCGTGTCGAGTCCCTCGGGCAGGGAGTCGACGAGGTCAAGCACCTGCGCCGCCCGCAGCGCCGCGGTGAGTTCGGAGTCCGTGCGCCTCGGGCCGGGCGTACAGCAGGTTGGCGCGAATCGTGTCGTGGAACATGTGCGCGTCCTGCGTGACGACGCCGATCGCTGCGTGCAGAGACGCCTGAGGTCACATCGCGGACGTCCTGGGCCGCCGACCCGGACCGCCCCGGCGTCGGCGTCGTACAGCCTCGACACGAGGTGGGTGATCGTGGACTTGCCGGCACCTGACGGGCCCGACCAGCGCCACGAGGTCGCCGGGCTCGGCGACGAAGCTGACGTCGTGCAGCACCTGCACACCGCCGGAGCGGTCCTGGGTCGCCACCGACTCCAGCGACGCGAGCGACACGTCCTCGGCCGCCGGGTAGGCGAAGTAGACGTGGTCGAACTCGACGCGCGACGCTGTCGGGTCGAGAACCTCCGCGTCGTGCTTGTCGGCGACGAGCGGCTTGAGGTCGAGCACCTCGAAGATCCGGTCGAAGCTGACGAGGGCGGTCATGACGTCGATGCGTACGTTGGACAGCGCGGTCAGCGGTCCGTAGAGCCGGCCGAGCAGCGCCGTCAGTGCGAGCAGTGTGCCCACCGTCAACGAGCCACCGATGGCCAGCACGCCACCGAGCCCGTAGACCAGTGCCGTGGCAAGGCTCGCCACGAGCATCAACGCGACGATGAACACCGTGTTTGCCATCGCGATCTTGACGCCGATGTCGCGCACCCGGCCGGCGCGCTCGGAGAACTCGTCGCTCTCCTCGCCGTAGCGTCCGAAGAGCTTGACCAGCAGTGCGCCAGCGACGTTGAACCGCTCGGTCATGGTCGTGCTCATCTCGGCGTTGAGCTGCATCTGCTCACGCGCCAGTGCCTGTAGCCGGCGCCCGAACAACCGCGCGGGCACCAGGAACAGCGGCAGCAACACCAGCAGGATCACCGTGAGCTGCCAGGACAGCACCGCCATGACCACGCCCACGACAATCACGCTGATCACGTTGGACACGACGTTGGACAGCACGGAGGTGAACGCCTGCTGCGCGCCGATGACGTCGGTGTTGAGCCGGGACACGAGGGCCCCGGTCTGCGCGCGGGTGAAGAAGGCCACCGGCTGACGCTGCACATGGTCGAAGACCTCGGAGCGCAGGTGGTGGATGAGTCCCTCGCCGATGCGGGACGAGTACCAGCGCTCGGTCACCGTGAGACCTGCGTCGAGCAGAGCGATCAGCGCGACGAGCAAGGACAGCCGGACGACGAGGCCGCTGTCCCCCTGGAGGACGCCGTCGTCGACGATGCGCTTGAGCAGCAGAGGCGTTGCGGCCACCAACACGGCGTCGATGACGACGAGGACGAGGAAGCCGGCGATGTCCCGGCGGTAGGGACGGGCGTAGCTCATCACCCGTCGCACGGTCCCCGGAGTGAGCTTGGTGTGGACGGCCTCTCCGTCGCGCATGGAGCGCAGCATCATCCAGCCGCTGTGCCCCATCGTCACGGTGTGTGCCTCCCTGATCTCACGTGCGCAACATCCATGTAAGCCCGATACTTCCGTGCCTCATGCCAAGTTTGCCCCCAGCGAACGTACTGGTACGCTCGTACCAGTTAGGTGGTACGGATGTACCAAACTTGCGTTCAGAGAGGACCAGAACGTGGCATGGGCCCTGCTCGTCGTGGCCGGGATCCTCGAGACCGTCTTCGCCATCGCGCTCAAGGCGAGCGACGGCTTCAGCCGGCTGATCCCCTCGGTTGTCTTCGTCGTGGCGTCGCTGGGCAGCTTCGGCCTGCTGACCATGGCGCTACGGACGTTGCCGGTGGGCACGGCGTACGCGATCTGGACGGGCATCGGCGCCTTCGGGACCGCTGCCGTCGGCATGATCGTCTTTCACGAGCCGGCCACCGCCGGCCGCATGACCTGCCTGGCTCTCATCGTCTCCGGAGTCGTCGGCCTGAAGGTGCTCGGTGGGGGCCACTGATGGGCGAGACCGCACGCGGTCAGGCGCGCCGCGCCGCCCTCGTCGAGGCGGCCGCCCATGTGCTCCGCGACGAGGGGTTCGGCGGGCTGACGCACCGCGCGGTCGCGACGAGGGCGGACCTGCCGCTCGCGGCGACCACCTACTACTTCGCGTCGCGAGACGAGCTCGTCGCCGAGGCGGTGCGTGCGCTGTGCCAAGACCAGTTGGACGCCTCGCGGGCTCGGCTCGCCGAGCTCGCGTCGGGGCGCCGTTCTCGACTCGAGGCGGCCCGCGCGGTGCTGCGCGTGGTCACCGGTCAACCGGCCGGCGACGGCTCGGGTGCCGCGTTGCTCACGATGTACGAGCGTTATGTCCAGGCCGGCCGCAAACCCGCGTTGCGCCCGCTGGTCGCCGAGTGGAACCTTCGGCTGGCCGACCTCGTCGCGCAAGCGCTGCGTCGCACGCACCCGAGCGGAGACTACGGTCTGACGGAGGGCCGCACAGTGCTGGCCATGGCCGACGGCTTGTTGCTCACCGCGCTCGTCGAGGGTGCCGCCGACCCTGTTGAAGCGGTCGTCGAGCCGCTTGCGCGGCTGCTCGGCACCCTCGCCCGCTGAACGAGCTCAGACCTTCTTCTTGCCGCGCGTCGCACCTCCGCGCCCCCGCAGCTCGACACCGGTCTCCGAGAGGATCCGGTGCACAAAGCCGTACGACCGACCGGTGGAGTCGGCGAGTGCTCGAATGCTCGAGCCCCCCTCGTACTTCTTGCGGAGCTCGCTGGCAAGCTTGTCGCGCTGCTGCCCGCTGATCCGGGCGCCCTTAGCCAGTTTCTCGGCCACGCGTCCCTCCTGGCGACGTCGGCGCTGCCGTACTCGCCCCATGATCCACCGGTGTCGGCAGCACCGCCACCGGAACTCGATCTAGGCGTCAGGCAAGGGCGATGAGGTCGGCGTAGTCAGGCCCCCAGAGGTCCTCGACACCGTCCGGAAGCAGCAGGATGCGTTCCGGAGTCAGCGCATCGACCGCGCCCTCGTCGTGCGTGACGAGCACGATCGCGCCCTTGAACGTGCGCAGCGCACCGAGAATCTCTTCGCGCGACGCGGGGTCGAGGTTGTTGGTTGGCTCGTCGAGCAGCAGCACGTTGGCGCTGGACACGACCAGCGTGGCGAGCGCGAGGCGGGTCTTCTCACCGCCCGACAACACACCCGCCGGCTTGTCCACGGCATCACCGGAGAACAGGAACGACCCGAGCACGCGACGCGCCTCGACCTCGGCCAAGTTGGGTGCGGCAGAGTGCAGGTTCTGCAGCACGGTGCGCTCGGTGTCGAGGGTCTCGTGCTCCTGCGCGTAGTAGCCGATCTTCAGCCCGTGACCCGGGACGACCATGCCGGTGTCGGGCTTGTCGACCCCCGCGAGGATGCGCAGCAGCGTGGTCTTGCCCGCGCCGTTCAGACCAAGGATGACCACGCGCGAACCGCGGTCGATCGCCAGGTCCACATCGGTGAAGACCTCCAATGAGCCGTACGACTTCGACAGCTCGCGCGCGGTCAGCGGCGTCTTGCCGCTCGGAGCGGGGTCCGGGAACCGGATCTTGGCCACCCGGTCGGAGCGTCGCACCGCGTCGAGACCTTCAAGCAACCTGCTGGCGCGCTTGTCCATGTTCTGCGCGGCAGTTGCCTTGGTGGCCTTGTAGCGCATGCGGTCGGCCTGCGCCTTGAGCGCCGCGGCCTTCTTCTCGGCGTTGGCACGCTCGCGGCGGCGCCGCCGCTCGTCGGTCTCGCGCTGCGCGAGGTAGGCGGTCCACCCCACGTTGTAGATGTCGAGGGCCGCCCGCGTGGCGTCGAGGTGGAAGACCCGGTTGACCGTCGCGTCGAGCAGCTCGACGTCGTGGCTGATGACGACGAGACCGCCCTTGTACGAGCGGAGGAACTCGCGCAACCACGTGATCGAGTCGGCATCGAGGTGGTTGGTCGGCTCGTCGAGCAGCAGGGTCTGCGCGTCGGAGAAGAGAATGCGGGCGAGCTCGACGCGGCGTCGCTGGCCGCCGGACAGCGTGCGCAGCGGCTGACCCAGGACGCGTTCGGGCAGCCCGAGGCTCGCCGCGATCGAGGCGGCCTCGCTCTCGGCCGCGTACCCGCCCCGGGCGAGGAACTCGGTCTCCAGCCGGCCGTAGCGACGCATCCCGCGCTCGTGAGTGTCCGGGTCGGCCGAGGCCATCTGCTCCTGCGCCGTGACCAGGTCGTGCAGCACGGAGTCGAGCCCACGGGCGGAGAGGATGCGGTCGCTGGCGAGCACGTCGAGGTCACCGGTCCGGGGGTCCTGCGGAAGGTAACCGACAGATCCGGGCCGGGTCACCGTGCCCGCGGCAGGCTGGGCCTGCCCGGCCAGGATCTTGGTCAGCGTCGTCTTGCCGGCTCCGTTGCGGCCCACCAGACCGACCTTGTCGCCGGAGGCGACACGGAACGACGCGTCCTGCAACAGGACGGCCGCTCCGGCGCGCACCTCGACCGCGGTTACGGTGATCATGACGTGGGAAGACTCCGGTCAGGCTCGGGGATGCTGCCTGACGGTCGAAGGGCGGTGTCACGGCGACACGGGCAGCATGGATCCCATCGTATCGAGGCTCACGGGCCACGCGGCCCGACGAGGCGCGCGGAGGCGGACATGAAGTTCAATCGCAGCGCCAAGCTCGACAGCGATCAGGTACGCGATCGACGCGGCGTCTCCGGCCGCGGCATGGCCGTGGCCGGCGGCGCGGGCGGCATCATCGTTGCCCTGATCGCGCTCCTCACCGGCGGGGCGATCGACCTCGGCGGCGGTGGGGGCGGCGACGATGCGTCCACGAGCCAGGCCGGCACCCTCGAGCAGCAGTGCCAGACCGGCGCCGACATCGAGACCAACCCCGAGTGCCGGTTCGTGGCCTATGTCACGTCGGTGCAGGACTTCTGGGACGCCGAGTTCGCCCGCCGTGGCGGCCGCTACACCCCGGCCGCTACCAACGTCTTCACCGGCGGTGTCCAGACCGCCTGCGGCGCGGCGTCCTCGTCCTCCGGCCCGTTCTACTGCCCCGGCGACCAGCAGGTCTACCTCGACCTCAACTTCTTCGCGACGCTCGAGCAGCGGTTCGGTGGCGGCGGCGGAGACTTCGCCGAGGCCTACGTCCTGGCGCACGAGTACGGCCACCACGTCCAGAACCTCACCGGCCAGATGGACAGCGTCCGCCCCGGTCAGGGCGCCGAGTCCGGCGCTGTTCGCCTGGAGCTGCAGGCCGACTGCTACGCCGGCATCTGGGCGCGGCATGCGACCCAGACGCCGGACCAGGAGGGCAACGTCCTCATCACCGAGCTCGACCAGCAGGACATCGCCGAGGGGCTCGATGCGGCCCGCATCGTCGGCGACGACTACATCCAGGAGCGCTTCCAGGGGACCGTGTCTCCAGAGACCTGGACCCACGGCTCGTCGGCGGACCGCCAGAAGTGGTTCGCGCAGGGGTTCCAGACCGGGCGCATGGAGGCCTGCGACACGTTCTCGGGCGACATCTGAGCGCCCACACCCGCCCCATGATCATGAAGGATCACCCCCGCCCGGGGGCGGAGGATCCTTCATGATCACGTGGACGGAGCGCGCCTGGTCGACGGACTTTTCCAACACGTCGCGGCGCGGGTCGGGCACGTCCAACCGCCGAGCCACCCACAGCTCGGCGAGAGCGGCGAGTCGCCGGTCGCCACGAACGGCGTCGAGCAACAGCCGGTCCCCTCCCCCGACGACCGCGTCGAGATCGGCGCCGACCAGCAGCCGTACGGCCTGGACGACGACCTCCTCGACCAGAACGGCCACCTGCCCGGCGCGTCGACGGGCGTAGCGCTGCTGCGACCAACCACCGGCGGCCGTGCGGCCCTGGACGTACTTCGACCCCACCTTCGATGCCGTCAGCCGCCGCCCCTCGGCAACGCCGACGGCGAACCCGCCCCGCCGCACAAGCACGATCCCCACCCGGCGGTCGGCGGCCGCGTGGTCGAGCAACCCGCCGAACGGCAACGACTCGTCGACCGTCAGCGGCGGATACGGAACCGTGCAGACAGCCGTCGCCCCATCGGCCGCGCTGACAGTGACCACGGCTGCGTCCGCGACCCACGACAGCTCACCGTGCCGCCCCCCGAACCGCTCCAGCCACCCGGGCAGCCGCTCGGGCGTCACCACGATCACCGACCTGTCCCCCGCCACGTCGCGCCATCCTGCCAAGTTCCTGCGAGGCTGCGCTCATGGGCCCGGAGCAAGACCGCCTCGCCGCGGCGGACGCCGGCACGGCCGGCTGGCGGCAGTGGGGTCCGTACCTCGCGGAGCGGGCCTGGGGAACGGTGCGCGAGGACTACGGCACCGACGGCAACGCCTGGGCATCCGTCACGCACGACCAGGCGGCATCGCACGCGTACCGCTGGAACGAGGAGGGGTTCGCCGGTATCTGCGACGACAAGCAGCGGCTCAACCTCGCGCTGTCGCTGTGGAACGGCCGCGACCCGATGCTCAAGGAGCGCATGTTCGGCCTCACCAACGCCGAGGGCAACCACGGCGAGGACGCCAAGGACTACTGGTGGTATCTCGACAGCACGCCGACGCACTCCTGGATGCGCGTGCGCTACCACTACCCGCAGGCCGAGTTCCCGTACGAGCTGCTGCGCAGGGAGAATGCCAGTCGCAGCAAGGACGAAGGCGAGTACGAGCTGCTCGACACCGGCATCTTCGACGATGACCGCTACTGGGTCGTGACCGTCGACTACGCCAAGGCGGCGCCGGACGACATCTGCATGGCCATCCACGTCGAGAACGCTGGTCCCGACTCGGCGACGCTGCATGTGCTGCCCACACTGTGGTTCCGCAACACTTGGTCGTGGGGGACGTCGGACACGAAGCCGGCACTGCGCGCCGCCGGCACGGCCGGCGTCATGGCGGAGCATTCGCGGCTCGGCAGCTATGCGCTATGTGGCGATGGTGATCCGGTGGTCCTCGTCTGCGACAACGAGACCAACAACGAGAAGCTGTACGGCGTCGCCAACACGAGCCCGTACCCCAAGGACGGCATCGGCGACCACGTCATCCACGGGGCGGCGACGGTCAACCCCGCGGGCGTGGGGACCAAGGCCGCACTGTGGTACCGCCTCGACGTGCCGCCGGGCGGCCAGGTCACCGTGCGGCTGCGCCTCGCCGCAGGGGCGGCCCCCGACCTCGGCACGTCGTGGGACGACACCATGGCTGCCCGCCAGGCTGAGGCCGACGGGTTCTATGCCGATCTGACCCCCGCCGAGCGCACCCCCGACGAGGCGTCCGTCCTGCGCCAGGCACTCTCGAGCCTGCTGTGGTCGAAACAGTTCTACGCCTACGACGTGTCCCGCTGGCTGTCCGGCGACCCCGGCCAGCCACCGCCGCCGCCCGGACGTGGCGAGATCCGCAACGGCACCTGGCAGCACCTGAACAACTCCGACGTGCTGCTGATGCCGGATTGCTGGGAATACCCGTGGTACGCCGCGTGGGACCTCGCCTTCCACGCCGTGGCCATCGCACACGTCGACCCTGAGTTCGCCAAGCAGCAGATCGTCCTGCTGTTGCGCGAGTGGTACATGCACCCGTCCGGGCAGCTTCCCGCGTACGAGTGGAACTTCTCCGACGTCAACCCGCCGGTCCACGCATGGGCGGCGCTGCGCATCTTCGAGATCGATGGGTCCCGCGACCACTCCTTCCTCGAGCGGGTGTTCCACAAGCTGCTCATGAACTTCACCTGGTGGGTCAACCGCAAGGACGTCGACGGCAACGACGTGTTCGCCGGCGGCTTTCTCGGCCTGGACAACATCGGCGCCTTCGACAGGTCGACACTGCCGCCCTGGCGTCATCCTGGAGCAGAGCGACGGCACGGCCTGGATGGCGATGTACAGCCTCGACCTGCTGGAGATGGCGCTCGAGCTCACCCGTGTCGAGCCCGAGTACGCCGACGTCGCCACGAAGTTCTTCGAGCACTTCTGCTACATCTCGACGGCCATCCTCGACGCCGGGCTGTGGGACTCCGAGGACGGGTTCTTCTATGACGCGGTGCGCGGCCCCGACGGCAGCACGCAGCGGGTCAGGGCTCGGTCGATGGTCGGGTTGATCCCGCTGTGCGCGACGCTGGCCATCAGCTCTGCGATGCGGGCCCACCTGCCGGAGTTCGCGGCGCGTACGCGCTGGTTCCTCGAGGAGCGCAAGGAGTTCACCCGCGGAGTCGAGATCCGGCTCGTCGAAGACGGCCGCCTGTTTCTGCTGTCGGTCGTCGACATGGCGCAGTTTCCCCGGGTGCTCGGCCGGCTGCTCGACGAGTCGGAGTTCCTGTCCGACTACGGCCTGCGCGGGCTGTCGGCCGCACACCGCGACACACCGGCGCGGGTCGACGTCGGCGGGGTGCAGTACGAGGTGGCCTACGAGCCCGGTGAGTCCCGCACCGGGATGTTCGGCGGCAACTCCAACTGGCGCGGCCCGATCTGGTTCCCGCTCAACCACCTGATCACGTGCGCGCTGCACCGCTACGCGGCCTACCTCGGCCCCGACTTTCTCGTCGAGCTGCCCTCAGGGTCCGGCGAGAAGGTGACGCTCGACGAGGTCGCCGACGAGCTCACCCGACGGCTGGAGCGCATCTTCCTCCCCGGCGATCCGGGCACCGACCGGTCAACGGTGGTCACCCCAAGTGGCAGGACCCGCGGTGGCGCGACCAGGTGCTGTTCCATGAGTACTTCCACGGCGACACTGGCGCTGGCCTCGGCGCCTCGCACCAGACCGGCTGGACGGCCCTCGTCGCCGACCTGCTGCTCGACGGCCCGCGGCTACGGGGTGGGCTGGCTTGACTCCTCGTCCTCCTGCAGGACCCGGCGCAGGAACTCCCGCGTCCGGTTGTGTTGCGGCTTGGTGAGCACGTCTCTCGGGTGGCCCTGCTCCACCACGACTCCGCCATCCATGAAGACCAGCTGGTCGCCTACTTCTTTGGCGAAACCCATCTCATGGGTGACCACCACCATGGTCATGCCCGACAGCGCGAGGTCGCGCATGACGTCGAGCACCTCGCCGACGAGCTCCGGGTCGAGTGCCGACGTCGGCTCGTCGAAGAGCATCAGCTTGGGCTCCATCGCCAGAGCGCGGGCGATCGCCACGCGCTGCTGCTGGCCGCCGGAGAGCTGGGCCGGGTAGGAGGTCGTCCGGTCGCCAAGCCCGACGCGGTCCATCAGCTTCTGGGCACGCTCACGTACGACGCCCTTCGGCTCCTTCTTGACGCGTACGGGCGCCTCCATGACGTTCTCGATCGCCGTCAGGTGCGGGAACAGGTTGAACCGCTGGAAGACCATGCCGACGTCCTGGCGCTGGCGGGCGATCTCCTTTTCGGGCAGCTCGTGCAGCTTGCCGCCGCGCTCGGTGTAGCCGACCAGCTCGCCGTCAACGGAGAGCCGGCCGGCGTTGATCTTCTCGAGGTGGTTGATGCAGCGCAGGAACGTCGACTTGCCGGAGCCCGACGGCCCCACGATCACGAAGACTTCCTTGGCTGCGACCTCCAGGTTGATGCCCTTGAGCACCTCGAGCCGGCCGAAGGACTTGTAGACCTGCTCGGCCTTGACCATCGGCCGCGCGCTCGACTCCGTGCTCAATGCTGGCCTCCCACCGCTGCCGCCTTCTGCATGGCCTCGAGCTGCTTGTCGGACATCTGGCCGAAACCACGGCTGAAGCGCTTCTCCAGGAAGTATTGACCCACCATGAGCAGGCTGGTGAGCGCGAGGTACCACAGCGTAGCCGCGACGTACATCGGGAACACCTGGAACGTCCGGCTGCCGATGGCCCGGAGCTGGAAGAGCAGCTCGTTGGTCACCGGGACGACGAACAGCAGTGACGTGTCCTTCAGCATGGCGATGGTCTCGTTGCCGGTCGGCGGCACGATCACCCGCATGGCCTGCGGCAGGACGATGCGCCGCATCGTCTGCGATCGGCGCATGCCCAGAGCCTGAGCGGCCTCCGCCTGCCCCGGGTCGATCGACGTGATGCCGGCGCGGACGATCTCGGACATGTAGGCGCCCTCGGAGAGGGCCAGGCCAAGGAGTCCGGCGACGAAGCCGGTCAGGAGGTCGCGAGCGTCGATGCCGATGATCTCGGCGTTGAGGTCAAAGCCGAAGAGATCGCCGATCTGGCTGTCGAACGGCAGCCCGAAGGAATACCGCTCGTAGAGGATTCCGAGATTGGCAAACACCAGCAGCAGCGCGACTCGCGGGACGGCCCGGAAGAACCAGGTGTAGAGCCAGGCCACCGTTCGCAGGATGGGGCTGGGCGACAACCGCATGATCGCGACGACAATGCCCAGCGCGACGCCCAGGACCATCGCGAGGACGGTCATGATCACGACGGTGCGCGCGCCCTCCAGCACGGGCTCGCTGAACATGTTGTCGAACATGAATTCCCACTGGAACGCATCGTTCGTAAGCAACATGTGCACGAACATCGCCGTGAGAACGGCGATGATGCCGACGGCCACCCACCGCCATGGATGGCGGACCGGCACCGCCTCGATGGGTTTGGGCGGTGCCGGTCGCTCCGTGTCAGTGGTCATGCCGGTCAGGATGCCGGGGAAACCTGCGGGTCGTCGATAGCGCCGCCCTCGACGCCCCACTTCTCCAGGATCTCGGCGTAGGTGCCGTCCTCGATGAGGGCCAGCAGCGCGGCGACGATGGCCTCACCGAACTGCGTCTCGCCCTTGTTGAGCACGTAGCCGTAGGGAGCGGCGTCGTAGATCTCGCCAAGCAGCTCGAGCTGCCCGCCCGTCTGCTCGACCGCGTAGGCCATGACAGGCGAGTCCGCGAGCACGGCGTCGTCCTTGCCCGTGACGACGGCGCTGGTTGCCTCGTCCTGGCCCTGGTAGGGCTCGATGGTGATCGCCGGGTTGCCGGCGCCCGTGCAAGCCTCGTCCCGGACCGGCAGGTCGTCGGTGTGCTGGACCGTGTCGGCCTGGACGGCGATCTTCTTTCCGCAGGCGTTGTCGGGGTCGATATCGGCGGGGTTGCCCGTCTTGGTCGCCCACTGCGTGCCGGCGTTGAAGTAGCTGATCATCTCAGCCTGCTCCAGCCGCTCGGCGTTGATCGTGAACGACGAGACGCCGACCTCGTACCTGCCGGACTGCACGCCCGGGATGATCGCGTCGAAGTCGCCGTTCTCATACTCGGTGTCGAGGCCGAGCTTGGCCGCGACCGCGTCGAACAGCTCGACGTTGAAGCCGACGATCGTCTCGCCGTCCGTGTCGAGGAACTCGTTCGGGGCGTAGGAGGCGTCGGTGCCGACGAGGATCTTGCCGTCCTCCTTGACCTCATCGGGCACCATGGCGGCGAGCTCCGAGTCGGCTTCTGCGGCCGGGGACTCCTGGGTGGTCGTGCCACCGTCGTCGTCGCCGCCGCACGCGGCGAGGCCGAGGGCGAGCACCGCGGCGCCTGCGATCATCGCAGTCCGACGGCGGGCCGAGAACAGGGTGCGCATGACAGTCTCCGGTCGTACGTGCTGTCGGCTCGACGCGCCGGCCCCCAATCCGCCGTCGATCACCGCTGACCTGGAAATCCTGTCACTAGTGCGGCACAATCCACCGTATTGGGAGGTACGCAGGACCGGCACAAATCGGTAACGGACTGGCTACGGCAGCGCCGACTATCGCGTGATCAGGTGGTTCGCGGCGCGTCAGACGTTGAAGCCGAGGGCCCGCAGCTGCTCGCGACCCTCGTCGGTGATCTTGTCGGGCCCCCACGGCGGCATCCACACCCAGTTGATGCGGAAGTCGTCGACCAGGCCGTCGAGCGCCGAGCGGGTCTGGTCCTCGATCACGTCGGTGAGCGGGCACGCCGCGCTGGTCAGCGTCATGTCGATCGTGGCGATGCGCTCGTCGATCTGGATGTCGTAGACGAGCCCGAGGTCGACGACGTTGATGCCGAGCTCAGGGTCGACGACGTCGCGGAGCGCCTCGGTCAGGTCGTCGATCGAGGAGCTGGTTGTTTCGGTCATGTCCGTCGTCTCCTTCATCCCTCTCAGCGTACGTCCGCCTGCGCGACAGCGTCCTTGAACGCCATCCACGCCAACAGCGCGCACTTCACGCGCATCGGGTACTGCGCCACACCCGCGAAGGCCACGCCGTCCTCGAGGAGGTCTGTCAAGTCGTGGCCCGGATCGTCCTTGACTCTGCCGGTCACCAACCCGTGAAACGCGTCGTGGCGGCTCATCGCTTCCCGCACCGGCCGGCCGGTCACCAGGTCGGTGAGCACCGACGCGGACGCCTGGCTGATCGAGCAGCCTTGCCCCACGTACGACACGTCGTCAACGACCCCGTCGCGCACCAGCACCCGCAGCGTCACCTCGTCGCCGCAGGTCGGGTTGACGTGGTGGACCTCGGCGTCGAACGGCTCGCGCAGCCCACGGCCGTGCGGGTTCTTGTAGTGGTCCAGGATGATCTCCTGGTACATCGCGTCCAGCGCCGCCATCACGCCACCCCGAAGTAGCGCTGCGCGTTGGCGATCGCCGCGACCAACGCGTCGACGTCGTCGGTGTCGTTGTAGAGGTAGAACGACGCCCGGGTGGTCGCGGCGACCCCATAGACCCGGTGCAGCGGCCACGCGCAGTGATGCCCGACGCGCACGGCGACGCCCTCGGCGTCGAGCAGCTGGCCGACGTCATGGGCGTGGATGCCGTCGACGACGAACGCGACCGTGGCGCCACGGGCCTCGGTGCTGGTCGGGCCGATGATGCGTAGGCCGGGAAGCGAGCTGACGGCGTCGATCGCGTACGACGCGAGCGCGTGCTCGTGCGCAGCGACGGCGTGCATGCCCACGCGGCTGAGGTAGTCGCAGGCCGCCGCGAGTCCCACTGCCTGGGCTGCCATCGGCACGCCGGCCTCGAACCGCTGCGGCGGCGGCGCGAACGTCGAGCGCTCGATGTGGACGACCTCGATCATCGAGCCACCGGTGAGGAACGGCGGCATCGCCTCGAGCAGAGCGCGCCGGCCCCAGAGCACGCCGACGCCGAGCGGGCCGAGCATCTTGTGGCCGCTGAAGACCGCGAAGTCGACCCCGAGCGCGTGCACGTCGACGGGCAGGTGCGGCACCGACTGGGCCGCGTCGAGGACGACGAGCGCGCCGACCTCGCGCGCCCGCGCGACCAGCACGTCGACGGGGTTGACCGTGCCCAGCACGTTGGACTGGTGGGTGAATGCGAGGACCTTGGTCCGCTCGGTGACGACGTCGAGTGTCGACAGGTCGAGCCGGCCGTCGTCGGTGAGCGACAGCCACCTGCAGGGTGGCACCGGTGCGCTCGCAGAGCTGCTGCCACGGCACGAGGTTGGCGTGGTGCTCCATCTCGGTGACGACGACCTCGTCGCCCGGGCCGAGCCGGAACCGCTCCGCCTCCGGAGACCGCGCGGTCGCCGCGTTGCTCATCGCGTAGGCGACGAGGTTGATCCCCTCGGTGGCGTTCTTGGTGAAGACAACCTCGCCCTCGTCGGCCCCGATGAAGGCGGCGATCGTGCGCCGCGCCGACTCGTAGGCGTCGGTCGCCTCCTCGGCCAGCTGGTGCGCCCCGCGGTGCACGGCAGCGTTGTGCTGCTCGTAGAACTCGCGCTCGGCGTCGAGCACCGACCGCGGCTTGTGCGAGGTCGCCCCGCTGTCGAGGTAGACGAGCCGCTTCCCGTCGCGAACCGTGCGGCTCAGCAGCGGGAAGTCGGCCTTGATCCGCTCGACGTCCAGCACCTGATTCGACGCAACGCTACGTTGCGTCGAACCTATCGACGCAGGGTGTCGTTGTGTCGAATCGGTCGTCGTCATCGCTGGGCTCAGGCTCCCGTCTTGACGTAGCTCTCGTAGCCCTCGGCCTCGAGCTTCTCGGCGAGCTCCGGCCCGCCCTCCTCGGCGATGCGGCCGTCGACGAAGACGTGCACGAAGTCGGGCTTGATGTAGCGCAGGATGCGCGTGTAGTGCGTGATGAGGACAACGCCCTTGTCGCCGCGCGCGGCGAATCGGTTGACGCCCTCGGACACGACACGCAGCGCGTCGATGTCGAGCCCGGAGTCGGTCTCGTCGAGGACAGCGACCCTGGGATCGAGCAGCTCGAGCTGCAGGATCTCGTGGCGCTTCTTCTCACCACCGGAGAACCCGGCGTTGAGGTCGCGTTCGGCGAACGCCGGGTCCATCGCCAGGTCGTCCATGGCCTGCTTGACGTCCTTGACCCAGGTGCGCAGCTTGGGTGCCTCACCGGCGACCGCGGTCTTGGCGGAGCGCAGGAAGTTGGACACCGAGACGCCCGGCACCTCGACGGGGTACTGCATCGCGAGGAACAGGCCGCGGCGGGCGCGCTCGTCGACGGTCATCGCGAGGACGTCCTCGCCGTCGAGCAGCACGGTGCCGCTGGTGATCTTGTATTTGGGGTGGCCGGCCAGCGAATAGGCCAGCGTCGACTTGCCGGAGCCGTTGGGGCCCATGATCGCGTGGATCTCGCCGCCCCTGATGGTCAGGTCGACGCCCCGCAGGATCTCCTTGGGGCCGTTCTCCGTCTCCACGGAGACGTGCAGGTCGCGGATCTCGAGGGTGGCCATCAGGCGGTCTGCTCCTGGTTCATGTTCATCGGATGTACGACATCGACGAGCACGTCGTCGCCGTCGATCTTCACGGGGTAGACGGGTACGGGTTTGACTGCCGGCAAGCCGGTGGGCTCACCGGTCGCGAGGTCGAAGCGGGAGCCGTGCAGCCAGCACTCGATCTCGCCGTCCTCGACCTCGCCCTCGGACAGCGACACCTCGGCGTGCGAGCAGACGTCGTAGATCGCGTAGATCTCGCCGTCGCTGCGCACGACCGACACGGGCACGTCGTCGATCTCGACGCGGAAGGCGCCATCGTCGGGCACGTCGGCGACAGCGCAGGCGCGGGCGAACTGCTCATGGCCGGTCACGAAAGAGTCTCCGCAAGCTCGCGCTCGACCTGCTCGATGAGCCGCTGCTGCAGCTCGGGCACGCCGATCTGGTTGATGAGCGAGGCGAAGAAGCCACGCACGACGAGGCGGCGCGCCTCCTCGGCGGGGATGCCGCGCGACTGCAGGTAGAACAGCTGCTCGTCGTCGAACCGCCCGGTCGCGCTCGCGTGGCCGGCGCCTTGGATCTCGCCGGTCTCGATCTCCAGGTTGGGTACGGAGTCGGCGCGGGCGCCGTCGGTGAGCACGAGGTTGCGGTTGAGCTCGTAGGTCTCGATGCCGACCGCGGTCGGGCGGATCAGGACGTCGCCGATCCAGACGGTGTGCGCGTCCCTGCCTTGGAGCGCGCCCTTGTAGGTCACGTGGCTGCGGCACTTTGGTGTCGCATGGTCGACGAAGAGCCGGTGCTCGATGTGCTGGCCGGCGTCAGCGAAGTAGAGGCCGAGCAGCTCGACGTCGCCGCCGGTGGACTCGTAGTCGACGCTCGTGCCGACGCGCACGAGGTCGCCACCGAACGACACTTCGACGTGCTTGAGCGTGGCGTCGCGGGCGACGTGGGCGTGGTGGTGCGACACATGAGTGGCGTCGTCGGCCCAGTCCTGGATGCCGACGAACGTGAGGTGCGCGCCCTCTTGTACGACGATCTCGACGTTGTCGGCGAGCAGTGCGGAGCCGCGGTGGTCGAGCACGACGACGCCCTGGCTGAACGGTTCGGCGACGACGACCACGTGCCCGGCGTTGGCGGACTCGCGACCCTTGCCCTCGAGCGTCACGACCGTCGGTCGCGTCACCTGGGTGTCCTTGGGCAGCGTCACCACGAGCGTGGAGTCGGCGGCAGCCCACGCGCGGGCGCTGACCCGGTCGGCCGGGGACATAGCCCGACGTGCCGCGCCGCGGATCATCGGCGCCGGTCTGCTCGACGCGCACCTCGTCGGGTGCGTCGATCGACACCAGGTGTTGCCACTCGGCGAACTCGGCGTCGTCCTGCAAGCCGTGCAGCCGCTTCAGCGGGGTGAACCGCCAGTCCTCCTCGCGCCCGGTCGGCACGGGGTGGTCAGCGACGTCGAAGGACGCCAATCTATGGAGAGAGCTACCACCGTGCCCGCTTTTGGGCCCATGCTTGGGCTTGCCGTTGCCCTCTCCGCCATGGCTGTGCGGCGCGACCTGGACAGGTCCGCTGGTCGTGCTGATGGTCGTACTCGCTTTCTTGTCGACTTCTGGAAAGAGCGCGCTGGGACTCAGCCGACAGCGCCTTCCATCTGCAGCTCGATAAGTCGGTTGAGCTCCAGCGCGTACTCCATGGGCAGTTCGCGCGCGATGGGCTCGATGAAGCCGCGCACGATCATGGCCATTGCCTCGTCCTCGGTGAGCCCACGGCTCATGAGGTAGAAGAGCTGGTCCTCGGACACCTTGGACACCGTGGCCTCGTGACCCATGGAGACGTCGTCTTCACGGACGTCGACGTAGGGGTAGGTGTCGGAGCGACTGATCGTGTCGACCAGCAGTGCGTCGCACTTGACCGAAGATGTGGCGCCCACAGCTCCTTCAAGCACCTGGACAAGACCTCGGTACGACGTACGGCCGCCGCCGCGCGCGACCGACTTGGAGATGATCGTGCTCGACGTGTGCGGCGCGAGATGCACCATCTTGGCGCCCGCGTCCTGGTGCTGACCCTCGCCAGCAAACGCGATCGACAGCGTCTCGCCCTTGGCGTGCTCGCCGGTGAGGTAGATGGCGGGGTACTTCATCGTCACCTTGGAGCCGATGTTGCCGTCGATCCACTCCATGGTCGCGCCCTCGTGAGCGACAGCGCGCTTGGTCACGAGGTTGTAGACGTTGTTGGACCAGTTCTGGATAGTCGTGTAGCGGGCGCGGCCGCCCTTCTTGACGATGATCTCGACGACCGCGGAGTGCAGCGAGTCGCTGGAGTAGATCGGCGCGGTGCAGCCCTCGACGTAGTGCACGTAGGCATCCTCGTCGACGATGATCAGCGTGCGCTCGAACTGGCCCATGTTCTCGGTGTTGATCCGGAAGTAGGCCTGCAGGGGGATATCGACGTGGACACCCTTGGGCACATAGATGAACGAGCCGCCTGACCACACCGCGGTGTTGAGCGAGGCGAACTTGTTGTCACCCGGCGGGATGACGGTGCCGAAGTATTCCTTGAACAGCTCGGGATGCTCGCGCAGCCCGGTGTCGGTGTCGAGGAAGATGACGCCCTGCTCCTCCAGGTCCTCGCGGATCTGGTGGTAGACAACTTCACTTTCGTACTGCGCGGCGACACCGGCGACGAGGCGCTGCTTCTCGGCCTCGGGGATGCCGAGCCGGTCGTAGGTGTTCTTGATGTCGTCGGGCAGCTCGTCCCAGCTGGCCGCCTGCTTCTCGGTCGAGCGGACGAAGTACTTGATGTTGTCGAAGTCGATGTCCGACAGGTTGGAGCCCCATGTCGGCATTGGCTTCTTGTCGAACAGCCGGAGCGCCTTGAGGCGCGTCTTGAGCATCCACTCCGGCTCGTTCTTGAGCGCGGAGATCCCCTTGACCACGTCCTCGTTGAGGCCGCGCTTGGCGGCGGCACCTGCGACGTCGGAGTCGGCCCAGCCGTATTCGTAACGACCGAGGCCTTCGACCCGCTCTTCGATCGAGGTCTTCGTGGTGCTCATGCTGTCGAATCCTTCCGTGGCGCAGAGGCCTGCGCGCTGGTCGGGTGCGGGATGTGGGTGGTGCAGACGCCGTCACCGTGCGCGATGGTGGCGAGCCGTTGAACATGGGTGCCGAGCAGTCGGGCAAAGACCTCGGTCTCGGCCTCGCACAACTGCGGGAACTGCTCGGCGACGTGTGCCACCGGACAGTGGTGCTGGCAGAGCTGCTCGCCGGTGCCCATCGGCGCCGCCTGCGCGGACGCGGCGTAGCCGTCGGCGCTGAGAGCTGCCGCCAGGGCCTCGGTGCGGTTGTCGGCAGCCTCGACGAGAGGGCGGTAGCGCTCCTCGAGCACGCTCACCCGCTGCCGGGCGAACTGCGCGACGAGCTCGGGGCCGCCCTGGTCGGCGAGGAACCGCAGCGCGCCGGCCGCCAGGTCGTCGTAAGCCTGGTAGAACTCGTCGCGGCCGGCGTCGGTCAGGGCGAAGACCTTGGCCGGGCGGCCCCGGCCCCGGTGCCCGTAGGTGCGCTGCTCGCGGGCCTCCAGGACGCCCTCGACGAGGAGGGTGTCGAGGTGGCGGCGAACCGCCGCGGCGGTCAGGCCCAGCCGCTCGGCCAGCGCCGACGCAGTCGACGGGCCGTGCTCGAGAATGTTGCGGGCGACCCGCTCGCGGGTGCCGGTGTGCGCCTCGTCAACCGGGCCGGCAAGCGGCTCGGCGACGGTTGTGACGTCGCGCACTGTTTTCACAACGTCATTGTTTCGTATTTCGGGCCCGGACTCAACCTTCCGCCCGTTTTGACCCCGGGTGGCGTGGATCACGCAGGTAAGCCTTACCTGCGTCTCTTCCGCCGAGCCGTGCCAGACTGCCGCGCGTGTCCGCCGACCCCGCCGTCGAGATCGCCGGCCTGGTGAAGACGTACGGCGCCGTCGCGGCGCTGGCAGGCGTCGATCTGTCTGTTTTGTCGGGCACCGTGACAGCAATCCTAGGCCCGAACGGCGCCGGCAAGACGACCACGGTGGAGATCTGCGAGGGCTTCCGCCGGGCCGACTCGGGCACCGTCCGCGTCCTCGGGCTCGACCCGCAGCGGGACGGCCGCGCGCTCAAGCCGCGCGTCGGAGTCATGCTGCAGGGTGGCGGCGGGGTCTACCCGAGTGCTCGGCCGGCGGAGATGCTCGCCCACATCGCCCGGTTGCACGCGCATCCGCTGCCGGTTGCGCCGTTGATCGACCGGCTCGGTCTGGGCGCCGCCCACCGCACCCCGTTTCGCCGGCTGTCCGGCGGCGAGCGCCAGCGCCTTGCCCTCGCGATGGCTGTCGTGGGTCGGCCCGAGCTGGTGTTCCTGGACGAGCCGACCGCCGGCATGGACCCGCACGCCCGGATCGCGACCTGGGACCTCGTCCGCGAGATGCGCGCGGACGGCGTGACCGTCGTGCTCACCACGCACCTGCTCGACGAGGCGGAGCAACTCTGCGACTCGGTGGCGATCATCGACCAAGGGCGCGTGGTGGCGGTGGGCTCCCCCGCGTCGCTGACCGCCGGCGGGGCCGACTCCGTACGGTTTCAGGCATCGCCCGGTCTCGACCTCGAGTCGCTGCGCGGCGCGCTGCCGGTCGACACCGCTGTGGTGACCGTGGCACCTGGGCACTATGTGGTGAGCGTGGTCGGCGGGACTGTCGGACCGGAGCTGATCGCCACGGTCACCGCCTGGTGCGCGGCCCACAACGTGCTGCCCGCACAGCTAACGGTCGGGTCGCGCACCCTCGAGGACGTGTTCCTCGAGCTCACCGGGCGGAGGCTGCGGGCGTGACCAGAACCTTCGCGCCTCGGCCAGGAGCCGCGCCGCTCCCCCGCATGGTCGCGGCGCAGACCTCGCTGGAAACTCGGCTGCTGCTTCGCAACGGCGAGCAGCTTTTGCTGACGCTGGTGATCCCGCTGGTGTTGCTCGGCGTGCTGGCCTCGACCGAGATCGTCGACACCGGGCCGGGTGAGGCCGTCGACTTCCTCGTGCCAGGGATCATCGCGCTGGCAGTGATGTCCACGGCTTTCACCGGGCAGGCCATCGCAACGGGCTTCGAGCGGCGGTACGGCGTTCTCAAGCGGCTCGGCGCATCGCCGTTGCCACGGTGGGGGCTGCTCGTCGCCAAGACGCTCTGTGTCCTGCTGGTCGAGGCCCTGCAGATCGCGCTCATCTGCGTGCTCGGACTGCTGCTCGGCTGGTCGCCGCACGGCTCTCCGCTGGGTGTGGCAGTGCTGGTGCTTGTCGGCACGGCGGCCTTCAGCGGGCTCGGCCTGCTCATGGCGGGCACGCTGCGCGCGGAGGCGACGCTGGCGGCTGCCAACCTCGTCTACCTGTTGCTGCTCGTGGGCGGCGGCGTGATCGTGCCGCTCGACCGCTTTCCCGACGGGGTGCAGGCCGTGTTGGAGCTGACTCCGGCGGCGGCGTTGTCGGAGGGGCTGCGCGACGTGCTTGTCGACGGTGCCGGGGTGCCATGGGGTCCCGTCGGGGTGCTGGCGGCATGGGCCGTGGTCAGCCTCGAGCGCGGCTGCGGTCACATTCAAGTGGGAGTGACGAGAGGCTGATGCCATGAGCAGCAGCGAGGATCGGGTCCTTGTCGTCGGTGGTGGGATCGCCGGCCTAGCCATGGCGCGGGCACTCGGACAACGTGGTCTACCTGTCGAGGTGATCGAGCGCCTGCCTGGCCCAGGGGACAGCGGTCTTGCGCTCAATCTGCCGGGCAACGCGGTCCGCGCATTCGGTGAGCTCGGGATCGCCGACGACCTCGCCAATCTCGGTGAACCAGTCCGCCGCCGTGAATACCGCAACGCCCGGGGCCGGCTGATTTTCGCTGTTGACGAAAACGCGTTCTGGGGCAGCGGCGCCAAGTCCCGATGCGTACGCCGCCGAGACCTGCTGGAGCTGTTGGCGCGCGACCTGTCGCCCGGCACTGTTCGCTGGGACAACACGGTGATCTCTGTTCGGCAGGCAGCCGACGCCGTCGACGTCGAGCTGGCCAGCGGCGGCGTGCAGAGCTACGCGTTCGTCGTCGGGGCCGACGGCGTGCACTCTGTCGTGCGACCCGCCGCACTGGGCCACGCGGAGCTTCATTCCGCGGTGCTGTCCCAAGCCAGCTGGCGGGTCATGGCGGCGAATCCAGGGATCGACTGCTGGACCGTCTGGTCGGGCAGGCAGGGAACCTTCCTGGCAATCCCGGTCGACGGCGACGAGGTCTACTGCTTTGCATCAGCAACCCGCGGCGGTCCGGTCGAGGCGGACCCGGCGTGGCTGCAGTCAAGCTTCGCCGACTTCCCTGACCCCGTACCGCAGATCCTCGCGGGCATCGCGGCCCAGCCCTCGTCGCTCTATCACTCGCCCATCGAAGAAGTGCGCATCGAACGATGGAGCCAAGGCCGAGTGTTGCTCGTCGGCGATGCCGCACACGCGACCGCGCCCGTGTGGGCACAGGGCGCCGCGATGGCCGCGGAAGACGCGTTGGTGCTGGGCGAGCTCCTCGCGGCGAAATCGGATTGGAGCAGGGTCGGCGACGAGTACGAGCGCCGCCGCAGGCCGCGCGTCGAGCATGTTCAGAAGATGACCGACCGCCTGTCCAAGGCTGCGGCGCTGCCCACCTGGATCCGGGACGCGGTTCTGCCGATCGTCGGTCCCCGCTCCTACCGGGAGACGTACGGCCCGCTGCAGGCGTTGCCCTGACCGAGACCGCCACGGTTCTGGCCCATCGGGTCCTCCGCCTACGATGTCGGCGTGCGATCGGCCGGTGCTGTGGTGACGAACCTGTGGGAGCGCATCCCGCGACCCTCTCGGCCCGCCTTGCGGCGATGGGCGATCGCCTCGCTCGTCGCGCAGATCGGGATCGTCGTGACGGGGGGCGCCGTACGGCTGACCGACTCCGGGCTCGGCTGCCCCACGTTCCCGAGCTGCACCGACGAGTCGCTAGTCAACACCCCCGAGCTCGGCATCCATGGTGTCGTGGAGTTCGGCAACCGCACGCTGACCTTCGTCGTCGGCGCGCTCGCTGCCGCGGTGCTGATTGCGGCGTTGCGCGCGGAACCGCGCCGACGCAGCGTCGTGCAGCTGGCGGCCATCGTGCTGTTCGGCGTCCCGGCGCAGGCGCTCATCGGCGGCGTGACCGTGCTCACCGACCTGAACCCGTGGGTCGTCATGCTGCACTTCATGTGCTCGGCCGTCCTGATCGGGGTCGCGACCGCACTGGTTCGCCGCATCGACGAGGGCGACGAGCCGCCTCGGCCGGTCGCCGGGCCATGGTTGCGCCGGCATGGTGCAGCCGTTGCCGTCACGGCCTACGCCGTCCTCTACCTGGGCACGATCGTCACGGGCACCGGGCCGCACGCCGGCGATCCCGATTCCCCGCGTACGGGCCTCGATCTGGAAGCCGTGTCGCAATTGCACGTCGACGGCGTGTTCCTGCTGCTCGGCCTGAGCGTGGGCTTCTACCTGTTCGCCCGCGGGGTCGGCGCGCCGGCCCGCACCGTGCGCGCGGCGACCGTCTTGCTCGTCGTCGAGGTCGGACAAGGGATGGTCGGGGCGGTGCAGTACGCCACTGACCTGCCCCAGCTGCTCGTCGGCCTGCACATGCTCGGCGCAGCTTTGCTGGCCGCTGCTGCGGTGGACGTCTGGCTGAGCACCCGTGACCGCGGCGCACCGCCCCAGGACGTCGGTCGACCGGTCAGTAGCCGGCGACGCGGTTGGCCATCCGGCGCCACTGCGGAGGGTCGGCACGTAGCGCCGTCGCCTCTTGGCTTTCCGCGTCGACGAGGCGCAGGCCGGCGAGCTCGGCGGCGCGTTCGGCGCCGGGCCGGGGCAGCACGAGGTCAGCGACCGTGCCGTCGGCGCGCAGGAATACGAGCCGCTCACTCTCGGAGCCGAGCGACGTGACGAAGCCGTACGACCTTTCGCCGCTCGACTGCTGCACGTCACGGGCGGCGCGGATAAGCCGCCGGTCGAGCGGGGTCGGCGGGGCGAAGGCCGCGCGGCTGGCGCCGACGAGGCCGGCGATGGCGATGATGGCGCCGACGACCACCAGCCACACCTCAGTGGTCAGGCCCACGACCAGAACGAGGACGCCGAGCACGGTGCTGGGCAGCCACCAAGGCGGAGCTGGCAGCGGATGCAGCTCGTCGGGAATCGCCAGCCCACCCGCCGCGCGCTCCTCGAACCACCACGCGACGACGCCGGCCACCGCAACGACGAGCGCGAGCACGGCCAACGTCACCACCGCGGCGTCCGCGCTGTCGCCAATTCCCCAGACGAGCGCGACGAGCAGGCCGGCCATCCCTGCGCCGATAAGCCACCACTCCGCTCGCCACATGGCAGCGCAGCCTAGGGCGCGCGGCTCAGCCGAGCAGCAGCGGGTCGAGCGCCACCGCGACGAAGACCACGGTCAGATAGGTGATCGAGCCGTGGAAGAGCCGCATCGCCTTGATGCGGGCGCCGGCGCGGGCCTGGGTGAGGAGCAGCCACGCCTCGTAGACGAAGTAGGCACCCGCGCCGATAGCCACCGCCCCGTAGATCCAGCCCAGGTCGGCGACCGGCCAGACAACTAGTGACGTGGCCACAGTCAGGCTTGCGTAGACCATGCACTCGGCGGCGACGCGCCGCTCGCTGGCGACCACCGGGAGCATCGGCACGCCCGCGCGTGCGTAGTCGGCCTTGAACTTGAGGGCCAGTGCCCAGAAGTGCGGCGGCTGCCACCAGAACATCAGCAGGAACAGCAACCATGGCGCCGGCGCGAGCGACCCCGTCACCGCGGCCCAGCCGATCAGCACCGGGGCCGCGCCGCACACGCCGCCCAGCACGGTGTTGTGCTTGGTGTGCCGCTTCAGCCACATCGTGTAGACGACGGCGTAGTAGACGATGGCCCCGAGGGTGAGGCCCGCCGCGAGCAGGTTTGTTGCCGCGGCCATGAGCGCCACCGACAGCACGCCGATGCCGAGACCGAAGACGAGCGCCGCGTTGGGTGTCACGGTGTGGCGAGGCAGCGGGCGATTGGCCGTGCGGTTCATCAGCTGGTCGATGTCGCGGTCGAACCAGCAGTTGAGGGCGTTGGCGCTGCCCGCCGCGAGCGCACCGCCGACGACGACGACCAGGACGGTCCAAAGGTTGGGGATGCCCCTGGCGGCGAGGACCATCGTCGGGACCGCGGTGACGAGCAACAGCTCGATGATGCGCGGTTTGGTGAGCGCGACATAGGCCTGTACGCGGGCACGCCGGTCGCCGCCGCGTGCGGGCCGGGGTGGCGTCGTGAGCGTGCGTCGGTCCGCTGCCGGGCGCGGGTCGACGGCCGTCACGGAGAACCTCGAAGCATGTCGGGACGCGGACGCAAACGCCCGCACGTACGGGCGGCAGTCTAGACATCGCCCGCGCGACGGTGGCCGCGAGTTGTGTCCGTGCCCCTAGTAGGCTCGACGGCGTCTTGCCCCTATGCCGCCTCCGCGCGCGGAGGCGCGGGATCTCCCGCTCGAGAGGAGCCGGTTCGGTGACGACTTCCCCCAGCGCAACCGACGACCAGACACTCGCGTGGGGAGATCTCGACCGGCGTGCCGTCGACACCGTGCGAGTCCTGGCCATGGACGCGGTGGAGGCTGCCGGCAACGGTCACCCGGGCACGGCGATGAGCCTGGCGCCGGCCGCCTACCTGCTCTTCCAACGGCTCATGCGGCACGACCCGCATGACCCGCAGTGGTTGGGCCGCGACCGGTTCGTGCTGTCCGCCGGGCACTCCAGCCTGACGCTCTACATCCAGCTCTACCTTGCGGGCTATGGGCTCGAGCTCTCCGACCTCAAGGCGCTGCGCACTTGGGGGTCCAAGACCCCCGGGCACCCTGAGCACGGCCATACGCGCGGCGTCGAGACGACCACCGGGCCGCTCGGCCAGGGCGTCGGCAACGCCGTCGGCATGGCCATGGCTACCCGCCGCGAGCGTGGCCTGCTCGACCCCGACGCGCCCGCCGGAGAGAGCCCGTTCGACCACATGATCTGGTGCATCGCCTCCGACGGCGATCTGCAGGAGGGCGTGTCGGGCGAGGCGTCGTCGATCGCGGGCACGCAGCAGCTGGGCAACCTGGTTCTCATCTGGGACCACAACTCGATCTCCATCGAGGACGACACCAACATCGCGTTCACTGAAGACGTCGCCAAGCGCTACGAGGCCTACGGCTGGCACGTGCAGGTCGTCGACTGGGCACGCGACGGACGGCTACGTCGAGGACGTCGAGGCTCTGCATGAGGCGATACTGGCGGCACAGGCCGAGACGTCGCGGCCGTCGTTCATCGTGCTCAAGACGATCATCGCCTGGCCCGCTCCCAACGCTCAGAACACTGGCAAGTCCCACGGTTCCGCACTCGGTGCCGACGAGGTGGCCGCGACCAAGGAGGTCCTTGGCTTCGACCCCGACCAGTCCTTCCAGGTCGACCCCGATGTGCTCTCCCACGCGCGCGCCGTCCAGGAGCGCGGCAAGGCCACCCGGGCTGACTGGGAGCCGAGGTTCGAGGCGTGGCGGCAGGCCAACCCAGACCGCGCCCAACTCCTCGACCGCCTGCGTGAGCGGACGCTGCCCGCAGGCTTCGCCGACGGCCTGCCGACGTTCGAGGCAGGCAAGGACGTCGCGACGCGCAAGGCGTCGGGCGCGGTGATCGACGCTCTCGCCAAGGTGCTGCCCGAGTTCTGGGGTGGCTCTGCCGACCTCGCCGAGAGCAACAACACCTCGCCCAAGGGTGAGCTGTCGTTCCTCCCGCCAGAGCGCTCGACCAAGGAGTGGACCGGCGACTGGTATGGGCGCGTCCTCCACTTCGGCATCCGTGAGCACGCCATGGGCGCGATCCTCAACGGCATCACACTGCATGGGCTCACCCGGCCCTATGGCGGCACGTTCCTCGTCTTCAGCGACTACATGCGGCCGTCCGTGCGGCTTGCGGCACTCATGGGGCTGCCCGTCTCGTACGTCTGGACCCACGACTCCATCGGGCTTGGCGAGGACGGCCCCACCCACCAGCCGGTCGAGCAGCTCTCCGCGCTGCGAGCGATCCCAGGGCTCGATGTCGTGCGCCCCGCCGATGCCAACGAGGTGACGGTGGCCTGGCGGACCATCCTCGAACACACCGACCGGCCGGCGGGTCTTGCACTCACCCGGCAAAACCTTCCCGTCTTCCCGCGTGACACCGACGGGTTCGCGTCGGCTGAGGGGGTGGCCAAGGGGGCCTACACCTTGCTCGACACCGACGGCGAGCCCGACGTCCTGCTGATCGGCACGGGCTCGGAGGTGCAGCTTGCGGTCGACGCGCGCGACGAGCTCGCTGCTGCCGGCATCAAGGCGCGTGTCGTGTCGATGCCGTGCCGCGAGTGGTTCGCGGCTCAGGACGCCGCCTACCGCGACTCGGTGCTGCCGCCGACCGTGCGGGCACGCGTGTCCGTCGAGGCCGCTGTTGCGTGGGGTTGGCACGACATCGTCGGCGACGCCGGGCGGTGCGTGAGCCTCGAGCACTACGGCGCGTCGGCCGACTACAAGACCATCTACCGCGAGTTCGGGATCACCACCGAGGCTGTTGTCCGGGCCGCAAGGGAGAGCCTGGCGGCAGCCAGGTCCTGACGTCCGTTCGTCCACGCCTCCCCCACCAGGAGGACCACTCATGACCGAAGCGACGACCAACCCGCTGCGCCGGCTGTCCGAGCAGGGCGTGGCGATCTGGCTCGACGACCTCTCTCGCGAGCGGCTGCGCACCGGCAACCTCGCGCAGCTCGTTGCCGAGAAGGAGGTCGTCGGCATCACCAGCAACCCCACGATCTTCCAGACGGCGATCACCAAGAGCAGCGACTACGACCAGCAGCTCAAGGACCTGCACCGGGCCGGCGCCGACGCCGCGACAGCGATCCGCGAGATGACCACCGACGACGTCCGCGACGCCTGCGACGTGCTCAAGCCCGTCTTCGAGCGCACCGCCGGGCTCGACGGCCGGGTGTCGATCGAAGTCGACCCGCGGCTCGCCCGCGACACCGACCGCACGATCGCGGAGACGCGGGCGCTGTGGGCCGAGGTCGACCGGCCCAACCTCTACATCAAGATTCCTGCGACAGTCGAAGGGCTGCCGGCTATTGCTGACGGCATTGCCAACGGCATCAACATCAACATCACGCTGATCTTCTCGATCGAGCGCTACCGGGCGGTGATGGACGCCTTCGCCTCGGGGTTGGAGCAGCGGCAGCAGCGTGGTGAGCCAGTCGAGACCATCGCATCCGTCGCGTCGTTCTTCGTCAGCCGGGTCGACACCGAGGTGGACAAGCGGCTCGACGCCATCGGCACCGACGAGGCAGCTGCGCTGCGCGGCAAGGCCGCGGTCGCCAACGCGCGACTTGCCTTCCAGGCGTTCGAGGAGTTCGTCGCGACAGACCGCTGGCAACGGCTGGAAGCCGCCGGCGCCGCTCGGCAGCGTCCGCTCTGGGCCTCGACCGGTACCAAGAACCCCGACTATTCCGACACGCTCTACGTCACCGAGCTCGTCACCGCCGGTGTCGTCAACACCATGCCGGAGGCAACGCTCGACGCGGTGGCCGACCACGGCGAGATCACCGGCGACACGGTGCGCCCCTTCTACGACGACGCGCGGCAGGTCATGTCGGCCCTCGCGGGTCTCGGCATCGACATCGCCGACGTCACCCGGGTCCTCGAGGACGAGGGGCTGGAGAAGTTCGAGACCGCGTGGAACGACTTGACCAGCTCCGTGGACGCGACCCTGGAGGCCGCCCAGTGAGCGACCTGCGCATCTCGGTCATTGGCCCGTCGTTCGACGACGTGCGGGCCCGGCTTGTGGAGCACAAGATCGCCTCGGGCATCGCCGCCCGGGATGCGACGTTGTGGGGTCCTGAGGCCGAGCCGGAGGCGTCGATCAGGCTCGGCTGGGTGGACCTGCCGGTGACGTCCCGACCGCTGCTGGCCGAGATCGAGGCCCTTCAAGCCGACTTGCGCGCCGAGGGCCTCGACCGCGTGGTGCTCTGCGGGATGGGCGGATCGTCGCTGGCTCCCGAGGTGATCACCCGGACCGCCGGTGTCGAGCTCACCGTGCTCGATACCACCGACCCGCAAGCGGTGCGGCGCGCGGTGAGCGAGGGGCTGGACCGCACCGTCGTGGTGGTCTCCAGCAAGAGCGGCGGGACTGTCGAGACCGACAGCCAGCGGCGCGCGTTCCTGGCCGCCTTCGAGGCGGCCGGCATCGACGGGCCATCACGCATCGTCGTCGTCACCGACCCCGGTTCGGGGCTTGCCGACCTGGCCACCGCGGCGGGCTACCGCAAGGTGTTCCTCGCCGACCCCGAGGTGGGCGGACGCTACTCCGCGCTGTCAGCGTTCGGCCTCGTCCCCAGCGGCCTGGCCGGTGCCGACATCGCCGGCCTCCTTGACGACGCCGAGGCGCTCGGCGACCTGTTTGCCGAGGACTCCGACGACAACCCCGCGCTCATCCTCGGTGCCGCCCTCGGCGGCACCGAGCCGCTGCGCGACAAGATCGCGATCGCCGACGCCGGCTCGGGCATCGCCGGCTTCCCCGACTGGGCCGAGCAGCTCGTGGCCGAGTCGACGGGCAAGCAGGGCAGCGGACTGCTGCCGGTCGCGGTCGAGGGTCTCGACGCCCCGGAGATCCAATGGCCCGCAGACGACGTGCTCCCCGTACGGCTGGTGGGCCCCGACGACGAGGAGCCGGCCGACGACGCGACCGAGGGTCCGGCGGTCGACGTCGGCGGCGCGCTTGGTGCGCAGCTCCTGCTCTGGGAGTACGCGACCGCCGTCGCCAGCTGGCTGCTGGGCATCAACCCGTTCGACCAGCCCGACGTCGAGAGTGCCAAGGTGGCAGCCCGTGGACTTCTCGACGCGCGTCCCGCACCGGAGGCGGCCGCGTTCGTCGATGGTGCCATCGAGGTTCGCGGCACACCGGGCCTGCTCGACGGGGTCGACACCGCTCGAGGGTGCGCTGCAGGCACTGCTCGGTCGGCTGGAGCCGCGTGGCTACCTGGCCGTCATGGCCTACCTCGACCGGGAGGCCGACGCGGCCCTGGCCGCCGTACGACAGCCCCTGGCCAAGACCACGGAGCGGCCCGTGACGTTCGGCTGGGGTCCGCGGTTCCTGCACTCGACGGGCCAGTTCCACAAGGGCGGCCCAGCCCAGCGGCGTGTTCCTCCAGGTCACCGGGTCCAGCCCGGAGGACCTCGCAGTGCCCGACCGGCCCTACACCTTCGGCGAGCTCATCGCCGCCCAGGCGACGGGTGACGCGCAGGTCCTGGCCGATCACGGACGGCCGGTCCTTCGCCTGCACCTGACCGACCGGGCCGCCGGCATCACCCAGCTGCTGAGCGCGGTCGGCGGCCGGGGATGAGTGGCCGCAACCCGCTGCGCGACCCCCGCGACAAGCGCCTCCCCAGGATCGCCGGCCCCTGCGGGGTCGTGATCTTCGGCGTCACCGGCGACCTAGCCCGCAAGAAGCTCATGCCGGCGGTCTACGACCTGTCCAACCGCGGCCTGCTGCCGCCTGGCTTCTCGCTCGTCGGCTTCGCCCGTCGCGACTGGGCCGACCAGGACTTCATGCAGATCGTCCACGACTCCGTCAAGCAGTTCGCTCGCACGCCGTTCCGGGAGGCGACCTGGCGGCAGATCTCGGGTGGCTTCCGTTTCGTACAGGGTGACGTCGACGACGACAACGCGTTCGACCACCTGGTCAAGGTCACCGACGAGCTCGAGCGCGACCGCGGCACGCAAGGCAACTTGGCGTTCTACCTGTCGATCCCACCCAAGATCTTCCCGGTCGTGTGCAAGCAGCTGGCCCGCTCGGGACTCGCGGAGCCGCCGGAACACGGATGGCGGCGCGTAGTCATCGAGAAGCCGTTCGGCCATGACCTCAAGAGCGCTCGCGAGCTCAACGACGTGGTCGAGGAGATCTTTCCCCAGGATGCGATCTTCCGCATCGACCATTACCTCGGCAAGGAGACGGTGCAGAACATCCTGGCCCTCCGGTTCGCCAACCAGCTCTTCGAGCCGATCTGGAACGCCAACTTCGTCGACCACGTCCAGTTCACGATGGCCGAGGACATCGGCGTCGGTGGACGCGCGGGCTACTACGACGGCATCGGCGCGGCCCGTGACGTCATCCAGAACCATCTGCTGCAGCTGCTCGCGCTCGTGGCGATGGAGGAGCCGCTCTCGTTCGACGCCGAGTCGCTGCGCACCGAGAAAGAGAAGATCCTGTCCGCCGTACGGCTGCCACGTGACCTGTCGCGCGAGACCGCACGCGGTCAATACGTCGGCGGTTGGCAGGGCGGCCAGCGCGTCGTCGGCTATCTGGAGGAGGAAGGCATCCCGTCGACCTCGACAACTGAGACCTACGCGGCGCTGCGGCTCGATGTCGACACCAGGCGCTGGGCAGGGGTGCCGTTCTATCTGCGCGCCGGCAAGCGTCTCGGCCGCCGGGTCACCGAGGTCGCCGTCGTCTTCAAGAGAGCGCCACACCTGCCGTTCGAGAGCACGGCCACCGAGGAGCTCGGCGAGAACGCGTTAGTCATCCGCGTCCAGCCCGACGAGGGGGCGTCGATCCGGTTCGGGGCCAAGGTTCCGGGCACGGCGATGGAGGTGCGGGACGTGACGATGGACTTCGGCTATGGCACGGCGTTCACCGAGGCCTCTCCGGAGGCCTATGAGCGGCTGATTCTCGACGTGCTGTTGGGTGACCCGCCGCTGTTCCCGCGGCACAAGGAGGTCGAGCTCGGCTGGACGATCCTCGACCCCATCGAGGACTACTGGGCCAAGCGCGGCAAGCCGGAGCCGTACAAGTCTGGTTCATGGGGGCCGCCCTCCGCGGACGCGATGCTCGCGCGAGACGGCCGGACCTGGAGGAGACCGTGATCATCGACCTGCCCGACACCAACAGCAACACGGTCGGCAAGGCCATGGTCGACCTTCGCGAAAAGCACGGCGCAGTCGCGCTCGGCCGCGTGCTCACCCTCGTCGTCGTTGTCGAGCAGGCGCACGCGGAGGCGGCCATCGATGACGCCAACCACGCCAGCTATGAGCACCCATGCCGGGTGATCGTCGTCGTCGCCCACGGGCGACGCGGGGCGCCGCGCCTCGACGCGCAGATCCGGGTGGGCGGTGACGCCGGGGCCAGCGACGTGATAGTGCTCAACACCTCCGGCGAGCTGGTCGACCACCCCGCGTCCATGATCATGCCGCTGCTGCTGCCGGACACCCCGGTCGTGGCCTGGTGGCCACGCGAGGCGCCACCCGTCCCCGCGGAGGACCTCGTGGGACGACTGGCCCAGCGCCGGATCACCGACTCCGCGGCAACGCGTCGCCCCAACAACTCGCTGCAGCTGTGCCGATCGGGCTATCGCCCGGGCGACACCGACCTCGCCTGGTCGAGGATCACCCACTGGCGGGCCATCATCGCGGCCGCGCTCGACCAGGAGCTGGACCAGCGCGTGGTCTCGGCATCTGTCGTCGGCAGTGCCGGCAGTCCCAGCGCCGACCTGCTAGCCGCGTGGTTCGCGCAGGCGCTGCGCTGCCCCGTCGATCTGGTGTCCCGCAAGGTGGAGGGAATCGCCCAGGCGCGACTCGACCTGCGGCACGGCTCCATCGTCCTCGACCGCGCCCCCGACGAGGAGGTGGCCCTGCTGAGCACACCGGACCGACCCGAGCGCATCGTGGCCCTGCCCCGACGGCTCGACCGGGAATGCCTGGCCGAGGAGCTGCGCCGGCTCGACCCTGACGAGATCTACGGCGAGGTCTTGACCAAGGGCCTGGTCCGACTCGCCGCCCAAGCCGAGAAGGCGAAGGCGGCCCGGGCCCGACGGACGGCTCGTGCCCGCACGGGCGCGCCGCGCAAGGGCGCAGTGAAGGCAGCCGCGGGGTGACCGCCGAGGTCGTCATCCACGCCACACCGGAGCTGCTGGCCGACGCGGTGGCCGCCCGGTTGATCACCAGAGTGGTCGATGCGCAGGCCGCCCGCGGGATGGCCTCCGTCGTCCTCACCGGGGGCGGCATGGGGTCCGCGGTGCTCAGCGCGGTGGCCGGCTCCCCCGCCCGCGACGCGGTCGACTGGGACCAGCTCGATGTGTGGTGGGGCGACGAGCGGTTCCTGCCGTCGGGCCACGCCGACCGCAACGAGACGCAGGCCCGGGCGGCCCTGCTCGACAACGTGCCGGTCGATCCTGGCAGGGTCCATCCGATGCCGCCGTCCGACAGCCCCGACGGCGACGATCCGGAAGCGGCGGCCGCCCGCTACGCGGCGACGCTGGCGGCGGCGACACGCCCGGAGGATCACGGGCCGGTGCCGCGGTTCGACGTGCTCATGCTCGGCATGGGCCCCGATGGGCACGTCGCCTCACTGTTCCCGGGGCAGCCCGGCCTCTACGACGAGCGACCGGTCGTCGCCGTCCACGGCGCCCCGAAGCCCCCGCCGACGCGCATCTCGCTCACGTTTCCGTCGATCCGGGCGGCCACCGAGGTCTGGCTCGTGGTGGCTGGCGCCGACAAGGCCCCTGCTGCGCGGATGGCGTTGGGCGGTGCCGGCGAGCGGCAGGTGCCAGCGGCCGGCGCCTACGGCCGGCAGCGCACCCTGTGGCTGCTCGACCGCGCTGCGGCGAGCCAGCTGCCGCCTGGCTTGGAGCGGATCGCGTCTCCCTGACGCTCGCCCGGGGCGCGTGGCGGCATCACAAGTTGTCAGAACGGCCGGGCGTGATTGTGCAGGTCAGGCGTTCTGCCGTTCTGACAACCCGCGCCCCGCGTCGCCCTGCGCTCAGTCCTCGCCGCGGAACTTGCGCAGGCTCTCGAGGGCTTCGTCGAGGATGGCCGCGCCGTCGGCGTCGCTGCGCCGCTCTTTCACGTAGGCCAGGTGCGTCTTGTAGGGCTCGTTCTTCGGCGCCGGCGGTGGATTGTCGGAGTCCTGGCTGGCCGGCAGCCCGCAGCGCGGACAGTCCCACTCGTCAGGGATCGGCGCGTCGTGCGCAAAGCTCGGCTCGGTCACGTGCCCCCGAGCGCAGTAGAACCGGACGGTGATGCGCGGAGCGGCCTCACCTCGCTCGGACTCCCCCATAGGTCCGGCGCCCACCCGGCTGCCACGAATCGCGTTGCCACTGGCCACGTACGCAACTCCTCCTGAAAGAACGAGCGGGACGGTTCGCTCAGTTGATCTTGGTGAGCAGCCCCAGGGCGACGATGCACGCCGACCAGACGATGATGATGCCGATGGTGATGCGGTCGAGGTTGCGCTCGGCAACCGAGGAGCCACCCACGGACGACGTGAGGCCTCCACCGAACATGTCGGAGAGGCCGCCACCCTTGCCCTTGTGCAGCAGCACCAGGACGATCAGCAGCACGCTCGTCAACGCGAGCACGATCTGCAGGACGAGTTCCACGATGCTCCTTCTCGGTCGCGTCCAGCGCGCTATCCAGGCGCCCGACGCACGAACTCCACAAGGGTACGTGCTCCGAGCCGCTGGACCGAAACGACCCTACGTGCCAGCCTTGCCGAAGCGGCAGATTCCCACGAATTCCTCCGCGTCGAGGCTGGCGCCGCCGACCAGGCCGCCGTCGACGTCTGGCTGGGTCATGATCCCCGGAGCGTTGGACGCCTTGACCGACCCGCCGTAGAGGATGCGCACGGACCCGGCCACGTCCGACCCGTAGCGCTCCTCCACCCGGGCGCGGATCGCCGCCGCCATCTCCTGGGCATCCTCAGGCGTCGCCACCTCGCCGGTGCCGATGGCCCAGACGGGCTCGTAGGCGATCACCACGCGCCGTACCTGGTCCTCCGTCAGGCCGGCCAGCCCGCCGTCGAGCTGGGCGAGGGTGTGCTCGATGTGCCGCCCCTCCTGCCGGATCGGCAGCAACTCGCCGATGCACAGGATGGGTACGAGGCCGTGCCGCAGGGCGGCCTGCACCTTGCGGTTGGCCAGGGCGTCGTCCTCGTGGTGGTACTGGCGTCGCTCGGAGTGACCGACGGTTGCGTAGCTGCATCCGAGCTTGGCGAGCATCAGCCCGGAGATCTCGCCGGTGTAGGCGCCGCCGTCATGCTCGGAGATGTCCTGCGAGCCGTACTTGAGCTCCAGCTTGTCGCCGTCGATCAGCGTCTGCACCGAGCGGATGTCGGTGAACGGCGGGAGCACCGCTACCTCGACCGCCGTGAGGTCGTTGTCGGTCAGCGAGAAGGCGAGCTTCTGGACCAGTTGGATCGCCTCGAGGTGGTTGAGGTTGAGCTTCCAGTTACCGGCGATCAACGGTGTGCGGGCCATCGGTGTCACGACTCCCTGCTGTCTGGTCGCGTTCGCAAGCTCACTGCTCCAAAACAGTCAGTCCGGGGAGAGTCTTGCCCTCCAGATACTCGAGGCTCGCACCGCCGCCGGTGGAGATGTGCCCGAACGCGGCCTCGTCGAAGCCCAAGATCTTGACGGCTGCCGCCGAGTCGCCGCCGCCGACCACGGTGAAGGCGTCGGAGTCGACAAGCGCCTGGGCGAGCGCGCGCGTGCCCTCCGCGAAGGTCGGGTGCTCGAAGACACCCATCGGACCGTTCCAGAACACCGTCTCCGCGTCGGAGACCTTGGCCGCGAACAGCTCCCGGGACTCCGGGCCGATGTCGAGGCCCATCTCGTCGGCCGGGATTGCGTCGGCCATGACGACCTGCGACTCGACCGGCTCCTTGGCCGACAGGTCGGGGAACTCGGCGGCGGTCACCACGTCGATGGGCAGCACAAGGTCGACGCCCGCCTCGGTCGCTTGGGTGAGATAGCCGCGCACAGTGTCCAGTTGGTCATCCTCGAGCAGGCTGTTGCCCACCTCGTGACCCTGGGCCGCGAGGAACGTGTAGGCCATGCCCCCGCCGATGAGCAGCCGGTCGGCCTTGCCGAGCAGGTTGTCGATCACACCGAGCTTGTCGGAGACCTTGGAGCCGCCGAGCACGACGACGTACGGCCTGGCGACGTTCGCGGTCAACCGCTCGAGGACCTCGACCTCCTGGTTGATGAGGCCGCCGGCGACGTGCGGCAGCCGCAGCGCGATGTCGTAGACGCTGGCCTGCTTGCGATGCACGACGCCGAAGCCATCAGAAACAAAGAAGTCGGCGAACTCCGCCAACTGGTCGGCGAACGCACCGCGCTCCGCATCGTCCTTGCTCGTCTCCCCCGGGTTGAAGCGGAGGTTCTCGAGCAGCGCGACCTGCCCGTCGGCCAGCCCCTCGACCACCTGCTTGGCACTGTCGCCCACCGTGTCGGTGGCGAACGCGACCTCCGTGCCCAGCACCTCGCTGAGCCGCCGGGCGACGGGAGCGAGGCTGTACTGCGGGTCGGGCGCGCCCTTGGGGCGCCCGAGGTGGGCGACGACGATCACCCGCGCGCCTGCGTCGGCCAGGGCGGCGATCGTCGGGGCGGATGCCCGTACCCGCTTGTCGTCGGTGATCGTGTCGCCGTCCAGCGGGACGTTGAGGTCCGACCGGACGAGGACGCGCTTGCCGCGAAGGTCGCCCAGCTCGTCGATGCTCTTCATGGGGTGACGTCTCCGTGGGGGTCGTGAGCAGCCGGCCCCGGGCGCAGGAACACCTTCAGAGCGAGGCGCCGACGAAGGCGACCAGGTCGACCAGGCGGTTGGAGTAGCCCCACTCGTTGTCGTACCAGCCGACGACCTTGACCTGGTTGCCGATGGCCTTGGTCAGACCCGAGTCGAAGATGCAGGAGGCCGGGTCGGTGACGATGTCGCTGGAGACGATCGGGTCGTCGGTGTAGCTGAGGTAGGGCGCGAGCGGGCCGGACTCGGCGGCCGCCCGGTAGGCCTCGTTGACCTCCTCGACGGTGACCTCGCGGCCGGCCGCGAAGGTGAGGTCCGTGGCCGAGCCGGTCGGCGTCGGCACGCGCAGTGCGTAGCCGTCGAGCTTGCCCTTGAGCTCCGGCAGCACCAGGCCGATCGCCTTGGCCGCGCCCGTAGAGGTGGGCACGATGTTGAGGGCCGCGGCACGGGCGCGGCGCAGGTCCTTGTGCGGGCCGTCCTGCAGGTTCTGGTCCTGCGTGTAGGCGTGAATCGTGGTCATCAGGCCACGCTCGATGCCGAACGCGTCGTTGACGACCTTGGCCAGCGGCGCGAGGCAGTTGGTCGTGCAGGAGGCGTTGGAGATGATGTTGTGCGCGGCGGGGTCGTAGGCCTCGTCGTTGACGCCCATCACCAGCGTGACGTCCTCGTTCTTGGCCGGCGCGGAGATGAGGACCTTCTTGGCGCCGCCGTCGATGTGCGCCTTGGCCTTGGTTGCGTCGGTGAAGAAGCCGGTCGACTCGATCACGATGTCAGCGCCGATGTCGCCCCACGGGAGCTTGGCCGGGTCGCGCTCCTCGAACACCTTGAATGTCTTGCCGGCGACCGTGATCTCGTCGGCAGTCGCCTTCACCTCGGCGTCCAGGCGACCGAGGATGGAGTCGTACTTCAGCAGGTGTGCGAGCGAGTTGTTGTCGACGAGGTCGTTGACACCCACGACCTCGAGATCGGCGCCCGACGCGAGCGCGGCGCGGTAGAAGTTTCGGCCGATCCGGCCGAAGCCGTTGATACCTACCCGGACAGTCACGGTTCTGATCTCCTCGCTGGATAGAGCGACGGGAACGCGGTGGCGACGCAACACTGGGGCCACAAACGACGTACGTCGACCCTACCGCGGCGTGTTTCGATCCCGTAACGCAGGCCAAACCCCCTCAAGGCACCAGCATGTCCGGCGTGAGGCTGGCCTCGGTGCCGGGCAGCCCGAGGTCCTGCGCCTTCTTGTCGGCCATCGCGAGCAGCCGCCGGATGCGCCCGGCGACGGCGTCCTTGGTCAGGGGTGGGTCGGACAGCTGACCCAGCTCTTCCAGGCTCGCCTGCTTGTGCTCGAGGCGGAGCCGCCCGGCCTGTTGCAAGTGCTCGGGCACGTCGTCGCCAAGAATCTCCAGTGCCCGATCGACCCGGGCGCCGGCAGCGACGGCGGCTCGCGCCGAGCGCCGCAGGTTGGCGTCGTCGAAGTTGGCGAGCCGGTTGGCGGTCGCCCGCACCTCGCGGCGCAGCCGCCGCTCCTCCCACGCGAGCACGCTCTCGTGCGCGCCGAGTCGCGTCAGCAGCGCCCCGATCGCGTCACCATCGCGTACGACGACGCGGTCGACGCCACGCACCTCGCGTGCCTTGGCGCTGACACCGATCCGGCGCGCGGCCCCGACCAGGGCCAGCGCCGCCTCCGGCCCAGGACAGGTCACCTCGAGCGCCGACGAGCGGCCCGGCTCGGTGAGCGAGCCGTGCGCGAGAAACGCGCCGCGCCACGCTGCCTCGGCGTCGCACGCGCCGCCAGACACGACCTGGGGCGGCAGCCCGCGTACGGGCCGGCCGCGACCGTCGAGCAGGCCGGTCTGCCGCGCCAGCGTCTCGCCGTCTTCGCTGACCCGGACCACGTAGCGGCTGCTGCGCCGCAGACCCGATGGCGCGTAGACGACAAGCTCGCTGGTGTGCCCGTAGACCTCGGCGATGTCCTTGCGCAGCCTGCGCGCAGCGGCCCCGGTGTCGAGCTCGGCCTCCACCGAGATGCGGCCGTTGACGATGTGCAGCCCGCCGCCGAAGCGCAGCATCGCCGCCACCTCGGCCTTGCGGCAGCAGGACTTGGTCACCGGCAGGCGCGCCAGCTCAGACTTCACCGACCCCGTCATCGCCATGGCATCGATCCTGCCACGCCGAAGGCTGCGGCGAAGACCTCTGCCAGCCGCTGCGGATCGTGCCGGACGCTCCCGTCGGCGGCAGCGACCTTGGCGATGTCCACGGTCGCCCCCAGGTCGGCGGCCACCCGGCGCAGGATCGTTTCGTCGCCGACGCTCGACGGATCGACGACGACGACGTCGAGGTCCAGCTCAGGGGCGTACAGCGCGAGGACCTCGAGCAGGTTCTCCGGAAGGAAGCCCTCCGTCTCGCCCAGCTGCGGGCTGAGGTTGAGCGTGACAAGCCGGCGTGCCTTGGTGTCGATCAACGCCCGGGCCAAGTCGGGCACAAGCAGGTGCGGGATCACGCTGGTGAACCAGGATCCGGGGCCGAGTACCACCCAGTCGGCCGCCTCGATGGCAGCCAGCACCTCCGGATGCGCCGGCGGGTCCTCGGGCAGCAGCCGCACGGCCACGACCTCCCCGGGGGTGGTCGCCACGGTGGCCTGCCCGCGCACGATCCGGACGGTGTGGCGATCGGAGGGGTCGAGCCCGGCGACCCAGGCCTCGATGTCGAGTGGTACGGCCGCCATCGGGAGGACCCGCCCCTTGGCGCCCAGCAGACGGCTCACCCACTCGAGCCCCTGGACATGGTCCCCGTCGAGAAGCTCCCACAGCGCAACGATGAGCAGGTTGCCGACGGCGTGGCCGTGCAGCTCACCGCCACCGGTGAACCGGTGCTGCAGCACCCGTGCCCAGGTGCGTCCCCAGTCGTCGTCGCCGCACAGCGACGCCAGCGCCATGCGCAGGTCGCCGGGCGGCAGGACACCGAGCTCACGGCGCAGCCGGCCGCTGGAGCCGCCGTCGTCGGCCACCGTCACCACGGCAGTGAGCTCGTCGGTCACGTGACGAAGTGCCTGCAGGGTGACGGCCAAGCCGTGACCCCCGCCGAGCGCGACCACTTTGGGGCCGGGCTTTTTGGTCACGCTCTCCTCCACACCAAAGTACGGTGCGTCGGCTCGCCGCTCCATCACTCGCGGCCCAGATCCCTGTGCACCACCAGGGTTTCCACACCCTCAGCGCGCAGCCGCTCGGCCAACGCCTCGGCCATGGCGACGCTCCGGTGCTTGCCCCCGGTGCAGCCGACGCCCACGGTCACGTAGAGCTTGCCTTCCCGCAGATAGCCCTCCGACACCAGCCCGAGCAGACCGGCGTAGCGGTCGAGGAAGTCGTCCGCGCCGGGCTGCGCCAGCACGTAGGAGCGGACCGGTTCGTCGAGACCGCTCTGCGGTCGCAGCTCGGGCACCCAGTGTGGGTTGGGCAGGAAGCGCATGTCGGCGACCAGGTCGGCGTCAACGGGAATGCCGTACTTGTAGCCGAACGTGACGATCACCGCACGCAGCGACGGCGCGCGACCAGCGAACGCGGCCCGCACCCGCCCGGCCAGCTCGTGCACATTGAGCACCGACGTGTCGATGACCATGTCGGCGTCCTCGCGCAGCGACGCCACGAGCGCGCGCTCACGCTGGATGCCGTCGACGATGCGGCCGCTGCCCTGAAGCGGGTGCGGCCGCCGCGCGCTCTCGAAGCGGCGCACCAACGACTCGTCGGAGGCCTCCAGGAAGAGGACGTGCGGCCGCAGCCCCTGCCCCCGCAACGCGCCGAGCGCACCCTCGAGATCGGAGAAGAACGCCCCACCCCGGACGTCGACGCCCACGGCCAGCCGAGGCGGCCCGGAGGGGTCGTCACTTTGGCCGAGCGCCTTGACCAGGTCGGGCAGCATCGACGGCGGCAGGTTGTCGACCACGAACCAGCCGAGGTCCTCGAGCACTGCACCCGCGGCCGTCTTGCCCGCGCCGGACATCCCCGTCACCAGCAGCACGTCGGACACGCCCTCGCTCACTGCCCCTCCCCCACGTCGCCGTCCAGGATCTCCCCTGTGCTGACGTTGACAGCCGGCGCGCCGCGCTGCATCGCGAGGGCCTCCACAATGGCGGTCGCGGTGCGCGGCCCGATGCCCGGCACCGCTGAGACTTCGTCGATGCTGGCCTGCCGCAGCCGACGCAGCGACCCGAAGTGTCGCAGCAGCGCCTTGCGCCGCGTCGTGCCGAGCCCCGGCACCTCGTCGAGCACGCTCTCGGTCATCGACCGCGAGCGCTTCTGGCGGTGGAAGGTGATCGCAAACCGGTGCGCCTCGTCGCGGACGCGCTGCAAGAGGTAGAGGCCCTCGCTGGTGCGGGGCAGGATCACCGGGTCGGGCTCGTCCGGCAGCCACACTTCCTCCAGCCGCTTGGCCAGCCCGCAGAGCGCCACGTCGTCGATGCCGAGCGAGTCGAGCGCCCGCTGCGCGGCCGCGACCTGCGGCGGCCCGCCGTCGACGACGACGAGCCCCGGCGCGTACGCGAACTTCCGTGGCCGACCGGTCTCGGGGTCGAGCGGCTCGCCGATCTCGCCGGTTGCCTCACGCTCCTCCAGGTAGCGGCGGAACCTGCGGGTCAGCACCTCCTGGATCGCGGCGACGTCGTTCTGCCCTTGGAAGCCCTTGATGGTGAACCGGCGGTACTCGGACTTGCGCGGCAGCCCGTCCTCGAACACCACCATCGACGCCACCACATCGGTGCCCTGCAGGTTGGAGACGTCGAAACACTCGATGCGCAGCGGCGCCTCGTCGAGCCCGAGCGCCTCCTGGATCTCGCTCAGTGCCTGGCTGCGCGTGGACAGGTCGCTGGCCCGCTTGGTCTTGTGCAGCGCAAGCGACTGCTGGGCGTTGCGCGCCACGGTCTCCAGCAGCGCGCGCTTGTCGCCGCGCTGCGGCACCCGCAGGGCGACTCGGCTGCTGCGCCGCGCAGCCAGCCAGACGGCCAGTGCCTCGGCGTCGTCGGGCAGTGCCGGCACCAGCACCTCGCGCGGCACGCCGTCACCGTCCTCGGCGTCATAGAGCTGAGTGAGGAACCGCTCCACCAGCTCCCCGGTGCCGGCGTCGTCGACCTTGTCGGCAACCCACCCGCGCTGGCCGCGCACCCGCCCGCTTCGTACGTAGAAGATCTGCACCGCGACCTCGAGCGGGTCCTCGGCGAGCGCGACGACGTCGGCGTCGGTCGCGTCGCCGAGCACCACGGCCTGCTTCTCCATCGCGCGCTCGAGCGCCTTGATGTCGTCACGCACGCGGGCCGCCCGTTCGTACTCCTGGGCGTCGCTGGCCGCGCGCATCTGAATCTCGAGCCGGCGGATGTAGGTCGACGTGCGTCCCTCCATGAACGCGACGAAGTCCTCGACGATCGCCCGGTGCTCCTCGGCGGTCACCCGCCCGACGCACGGAGCCGAGCATTTGCCGATGTAGCCCAGGAGGCACGGCCGGCCGACCTGACCGGCGCGCTTGAACACGCCAGTGGAACAGCTGCGTACGGGGAACACGCGCAGGAGGAGGTCGAGCGTCTCGCGGATCGCCCAGGCGTGCGAGTAGGGCCCGAAGTAGCGGAAGCCCTTCTTCTTCGCCCCCCGCATCACCATGACACGCGGGTAGTCATCGGACAGCGTCACCGCGAGATAGGGGTAGGACTTGTCATCGCGATAGCGCACGTTGAACCGCGGGTCGAACTCCTTGATCCAGCTGTACTCCAGCTGCAGAGCCTCGACCTCGGTGCTGACGACCGTCCACTCCACACTGGCGGCACTCGTCACCATCGTCTGCGTGCGCGGGTGGAGCGCCGCCAGGTCCTGGAAATAGCTGCTCAGCCGAGACCGGAGGCTCTTGGCCTTGCCGACATAGATGACCCGGCGCTGCGCATCGCGGAAGCGGTAGACGCCCGGCTCGTCGGGAACCGACCCGGGCGCAGGTCGGTAGGTTGCCGGGTCAGCCACACAGGCACGATAACCCGGCCGGCGGACACGCTGCGGGCCTGAATCATCTGCCCTCCTGCCGGGCGGTTGGCGGGGTACCCTTCGCCTCTCGGGGTTCATGCTCAATGGGGGGGCCATGAAGCGAGCGAGCTTTGGTCATGCGGTGATTGCCGTGCTCGGGGGCAGCCTGATTGCCGTTACGGCGGCGTTTGCCTACGCAACGGGCGAGCCGTCGCCATCGGCCACGACCGCGTCGCCCACGGCGACCACGACGGAGACGGTAACCGGCACGCCCACCGCTTCACCAACACCTGCTCCCGCGGACAAAACCCCGAGCCCTCGTCCCACGACTCCGACGCCAACATCCGGCGCTTGCGGCCATGGCTTCTGGAAGAACCACCTCAACGACTGGGCCGGTATCGCTCCAGAGACGACGCTGGGCGACATCTTCTCCCTCCCCCGGGAGCTGGAAGAGCTTTGCCGACGTCACCGCCGAGCGGGCACTTTCCTTTCCAGGCGGCCGTGGGCTGGAGGGTGGCGCACGGATCATGTTCCGGGCTGCCGTGGCGACCCTTCTCAACGCTTACGCGCTCGACGGCGACCCGGACGAAGTCGTCGGCGCCGCGAACAACGCGCTCGCGTCACTGAGCCGCGCAACAGTCCTGGGATTTGCCTCCGACATCAAGGCCAACACGAGCGGCGACTGCCCTCTCGGCGGGGACAACACCACGTCGGGCCGGAAGCGACCCTAGGCGAGCACGACGTTGGTGCCGTCGCTCGTGACCGCCTTCTCGGCCAGGCCCGCGGTAGCGGGGCCGTTGAGCACCGACCCGTCCTCGGCGGAGTAGCGGCTGCCATGGCAGGCGCACTGGATGACGTCGTCGGACACGCTGGCGACGATGCACGCCTGGTGGGTGCAGACCGCCGTGAAGGCCTTGAAGGTGCCGGCCGCGGGCTGGGTGACCACGACCTTCTGCTCCTCGAGGATCACTCCCCCACCGACCGGGACATCAGCGGCCGCGACGAGCACCTCGCCACCGCCCTCGGTCCCGCCGGTGTCCTGCGGTGCCGGCGCGGTTGCACCATCGGGTGCCGTCTCCGCATCGCCGTCGTCGTCCCCGCCGCACGCGGCGAGCGCCGTCCCGGCGGCTACGGCGCCGGCGGCTGCGATGACGGTCCGACGGGAAGGGAGGGCAGGTCCACTCATGGCTGAGAGCCTCTCTGACGACGGCAACGGTCAGCAGCCTGGCACAGGCGTCGGCGCCTGGGCAGGAGGCGAGCTCAGCGCCCACCCGCTCGTAATACGGAAGTCACATCCGCCTGGATTGCGGGCCTTATCAGACCGGGCGGAGCCGCTTGGGCAGTTTGGCGACGACGGCGTCGTAGGAGTCGTCGATAGCGGCGCGGATCTCGTCGTCGGGGATGGCGCCACCCACGCGCAGCGAGTTCCACCCGGAGCGTCCGATGTAGGCCATGACGCTCGCGTCCTCGGGATAGCGGTCGAGCCACTCGTCGGCCTCCTCCCGGCTGCGGCCGCACTTGACCCCGACGCCGTCACCCCCGAGGAACGCGAAGATCTTGTCGCCGACCTTGGCAACGACGTCGCCCTCCCACGGCTCGTCCTGCCAGGCGCCGGGCTTGGACAGGCAGTAGCGCAGCAGCCTGTCTGGCTTCATATCGCTAAGGTCTCCGCGGCCGGATCACCCAGCACGTGCCGCAGGAACACACCGGTGTGGCTGTCCTCGATGTCGGCGATGTCCTCGGGCGTGCCGGTCGCGACGATCGCGCCGCCGCCGCTGCCGCCCTCCGGGCCCATGTCGACCACCCAGTCTGCAGTCTTGATCACGTCGAGGTTGTGCTCGATGACGATGACGGTGTTGCCCTTGTCGACGAGGCCCTGGAGCACACCGAGGAGCTTGCGGATGTCCTCGAAGTGCAGGCCGGTGGTGGGCTCGTCAAGCACATAGACGGTGCGGCCGGTGCTTCGCTTCTGCAGCTCGGACGACAGCTTGACGCGTTGCGCCTCGCCGCCGGACAACGTGGTGGCGGGCTGTCCCAGTCGGACGTAGCCGAGGCCGACCTCGACAAGCGTCTGCATATGCCGCGCGATCGGCGGGACCGCCTGGAAGAAGTCGAGCGCCTCCTCGATCGGCATGTCGAGCACCTCGGAGATCGTGCGCCCCTTGAAGTGGACCTCGAGCGTCTCGCGGTTGTAGCGCTTGCCGTGGCAGACCTCGCACGGAACGTAGACGTCGGGCAGGAAGTTCATCTCGATCTTGATCGTGCCGTCACCCGTGCACGCCTCGCAGCGGCCGCCCTTGACGTTGAAGGAGAACCGCCCCGGCTGGTAGCCGCGGATCTTGGCCTCCTCGGTCTCGGCGAACAGCCGACGGATGTGGTCGAAGACACCGGTGTAGGTCGCCGGGTTGGACCGCGGGGTGCGGCCGATCGGCGACTGGTCGACGTGCACGACCTTGTCGACATGGCGCAGCCCGTCGACCCGCGTGTGGCGGCCCGGCACGGTGCGCGCGCCGTAGATCTCCTTGGCGAGCGAGGCGTAGAGGATGTCGTTGACGAGGGTCGACTTGCCCGACCCGCTGACGCCGGTCACCGCGACGAACAGGCCGAGCGGGAACGACACGGTGACGTCGCGCAGGTTGTGCTCGCGGGCGCCGACCACGGTGAGCATGCGGCTCTTGGTCAGCGGGCGGCGCACCACGGGCACCTCGATGCGCTCGCGGCCGGACAGGTAGGCGCCGGTGACCGACCCGGGGTGGGTGAGCAGGTCGTCGACGGTGCCGGAGACGACGATCTGCCCGCCGTGCTCGCCCGCACCGGGGCCGATGTCGACGACCCAGTCGGCCGTGCGGATGGTGTCCTCGTCGTGCTCGACGACGATCAGCGTGTTGCCCATGTCGCGGAGCCGGACGAGCGTGTCGATGAGCCGGTGGTTGTCGCGCTGGTGCAGGCCGATGCTCGGCTCGTCGAGGACATAGAGCACGCCGACCAGCCCGGAACCGATCTGCGTGGCGAGCCGGATGCGCTGCGCCTCTCCCCCGGCCAGAGTGGCCGACGCGCGGTCGAGGGTGAGGTAGTGCAAGCCGACGTCGACGAGGAACTGGAGCCGCTCGTTGACCTCCTTGAGCACGCGGGCGGCGATCTGCCGCTCGCGGTCGGTGAGCTGAAGGTCGCGCAGAAACTCGGCGCAGTCGCCGATCGGCATCGCGGCGACCTCGGCGATGGACTTGCCGCCGAACGAGACGGCCAGGCTCACCGGCTTGAGCCGGGCCCCCTGGCAGGTCGCGCAAGGCACCTGGCGCATGAACCCCTCGAAGCGCTCCCGGCTGGCGTCGCTCTCCGACTCGGCGTGGCGCCGCTGCACCCAGGGGATCACGCCCTCGTAGGACGTGTAGTAAGACCGCTCGCGGCCATAGCGGTTGCGGTAGCGGACGTGGATCTGCTTGTCGTAGCCCTGCAGGACCGCCTTGCGTGCCTTGGCCGGAAGCCGCCCGAAGGGAACGTCCGTGCGGAATCCAAGCCCCTCGGCCAACGCCTCGACGATGCGGCCGAAGTATTCGGACGTGTGCCCGTTGCTCCAGGGCGCGATCGCTCCCTCGTCGAGCGACTTGGCCGGGTCGGGCACGACGAGCTCGGGGTCGACCTCCATGCGGGTGCCGAGCCCCGTGCAGTCGGGGCAGGCGCCAAAGGGCGAGTTGAAGGAGAACGACCTTGGCTCGAGCTCCTCGAACGACAGGTCGTCGTAGGGACAGTAGAGGTGCTCGGACCAGGTGCGCTCGCGCTGCGGGTCGTCTTCGGGCAGATCGACGAAGTCGAGCGTGACGAGCCCGCCGCCGAGTCGCAGGGCGGTCTCGATCGAGTCGGTGAGGCGCCGCTTGGCGCTCGCCTTGACGGTGAGGCGGTCGACGACGACCTCGATGGTGTGCTTCTCCTGCTTCTTCAGCGTCGGCGCCTCGGCAAGGGGATGGACGACCCCGTCGACGCGCGCCCGCGCATAGCCCTGCGACTGGAGGGCCCGGAACAGGTCGGCGTATTCACCCTTGCGGCCGCGAACGACCGGTGCCAGCACCTGGAAGCGGGTGCTCTCGTCGAGCTCGAGCACCCGGTCGACGATCTGCTGCGGTGTCTGGCGGCCGATCGGGCGGCCGCAGACCGGGCAGTGCGGGTGGCCGGCCCGGGCATAGAGCAGCCGCAGGTAGTCATAAACCTCGGTGATCGTGCCGACGGTCGACCGCGGGTTGCGCGACGTCGACTTCTGGTCGATCGACACCGCGGGCGACAGGCCTTCGATGAAGTCGACGTCGGGCTTGTCCATCTGCCCGAGGAACTGGCGCGCATAGGCCGACAGCGACTCGACATAGCGGCGCTGGCCCTCGGCGAAGATCGTGTCGAAGGCCAGGCTCGACTTGCCCGACCCGGAGAGGCCGGTGAAGACGATCAGCGCGTTGCGAGGTAGGTCGAGGGAGACGTCCTTGAGGTTGTGCTCACGGGCGCCACGGACGATCAGACGGTCGGCCACTCGAAACTCTCAGCTTCTCCCGGTCGGCGGTCGGCATGGGCCGGCTGGCCCCGTCCAGCAAGGGTAGGGAACCCCTCTGACAGGCACGTTAACGGCAACCCCCCGCGCCGTCGGGGTAGGTTCGTGCCGACGGACGATCACGACGGAGGCTGCCCAGTGCCCGGTCCAACGTACGACCCCAGCGTGCTTCTTCCCGAGGTGGAGAGTGCCACCGAGCGGCTGCTCAGTACCGCGGAACGGCTGGACGACGACGCCGTACGGTTGCCGAGCCTGTGCGCCGGCTGGACCCGCGCCCACGTCCTCACGCATCTCGCGCGCAACGCCGAGGGCGAGGAGCGGCTGCTGACCTGGGCCGAGACGGGCGTCGAGACGCCGAAGTACCCCAGCTCCGAGGCGCGCAATGCCGACATCGAGGCCGGAGCCGGCCGGTCGTCGGCCGAGCTGCTCGACGACCTGCGCGCCACGTCGAAGCGCCTGGCCGAGCACGCCGCCGCGCTCGACGACGGCGCCTGGTCCCGCCTGGTCCGAGGCGGTCCGGGCGGCACCGGCGGGGAGCACGAGGCCAACGCCAGCCTGTGGAACCGGCTACGCGAGGTCGAGGTGCACCACGTCGACCTTGACGCCGACTACACGCCGGCGCACTGGTCGCCCGAGTTCGTGCAGCGGGCGCTCGACGAGACCATGAGGTCGTACGCCAATCGCGACGACATCCCCCCGCTGGTGCTGGAGGCGACCGACTCCGCCTTCTCCGCCCAGGTCGGCGCCGCGGAGGGCGCGGTGCTGGTCAGCGGTGCGTCCAATGGGCTGCTGGCGTGGCTGACCGGGCGGAGCAGCGGCGACGGCCTTTCGGTCGAGCCGCCGCAGCCATTGCCCAGCCTCCCTGACTGGCGCTGAGCGGGTGGCCGGGCGGTGAGCACCTACCACGGCAAGGTTGTTCCGGGCGGCCCCGCCGCGGTCCGCGAGCTCGCCAAGCTGATCATCAGCAAGGTGTCGGTCGGGCCGATGGACAACAACGCGTACGTGCTCCGCTGCCGCACCACCGACGCCGAGCTGCTCATCGATGCCGCGGCCGAGCCGGAGCGCATCCTCGGCGTCTGCGGCGAAGGGCCGCTGGCCCGCATCGTCACCACGCACCGGCACCCCGACCACTGGCAGGCCCTGGCGGCCGTGCGCACCGCGACCGGCGCTCGCACGGCGGCACATCCCGACGACGCGGGTGACATCCCGGTGGCCACCGATGAGCTGGTGCGCGACGGCGACGTCGTCCAGGTCGGCCAGGTCGAGCTGACGGTGATCCATCTCGTCGGGCACACGCCGGGGAGCATCGCGCTGCTCTACGACGACCCGACCGGCGCGCCGCATCTATGGACCGGCGACTCGCTCTTCCCCGGGGGTGTCGGCCGCACCGGGTCGCCGGCCGACTTCACATCGCTGATCGGCGACGTCGAGGCCAAGGTCTTCGGCAAGCTCCCCGACGAGACGTGGGTCTATCCCGGCCACGGCAACGACACGACCCTCGGCCGCGAACGGCCGCAGCTGCCCGAGTGGCGCGCCCGCGGCTGGTAGTCAGCCGACTTGGCTCGTCGACTCCCGGCGCTCGTCACGCCGGGTCTTGGCGAGGCTCAGCACAGCGGTGACCACGAGGGTGCCGACGATCACCGTCAGCGACAGCCAGATCGGGATCTCCGGCGCCCACGAGACGTGCTCACCGTCGTTGATGAACGGCAGCTCGTTGAGGTGCAGTGCCTCCAGGATGAGCTTGACGCCGATGAACGTGAGCAGGAATGCGAGACCGTAGGAAAGGTAGACGAGCCGCTGCAGCAGCCCGCCGATGAGGAAGTACAGCTGGCGTAGGCCCATCAGTGCGAACACGTTGGCGGTGAACACGATGTAGGCCTCGCGGGTCAGGCCGAAGATGGCCGGGATCGAGTCGAGCGCGAACAACAGGTCCGTCGTGCCGATGGCGACCATGACGATGGCCATCGGCGTCAGGAACCGCTTGCCGTCGATGACCTTGGTCAAGTGTGCCTTGTGGTATTCCTGCGTGGTCGGCAGGACGCGGCCGATCCACCGTACGACGGCGTTGTCGCCCTCCTCTTCCTCTTCCTCCATGCCGTGGCTGGCCATCCGTGCCGCCGTGAAGATCAGGAACAGCGCCGAACAGGTAGAACACCCAGCTGAACTGGTTGATCACGGCCGCGCCGAGCGCGATGAAGATGCCGCGCATCACGAGCGCCATGACGATGCCCCACAGCAGCACGGTCTGCTGGTACTGCCTGGGCACGGCGAAGCGGCTCATGATGATGATGAAGATGAACAGGTTGTCGATCGACAGGCTGTACTCGGTGAGCCAGCCGGCGAAGAACTCTCCGGCGTACTGGCCACCCGATATCACCAGGATGCCCAGGCCGAACAGCACGGCGAGGCCTATGTAGACGAGCACCCAGGTGGTGGCCTCGCGCATGGACGGTTCGTGGGGGCGCCGGCCGATGATCAGCAGGTCGACGAGCAGGATCGCGATGAGCACGCCGATGGTGGCTGCCCATACCCAGGGGGTGACGTTCACGCAGGTTCCTCCGGACGGACGGGTACGTCTGCCGGAGGTCTCTTCCGTCTCGACCACGGCGGGCCAGACCGGCGGCACCGGACCGGGCCAGCAGTGCCCCGGACGTGATGACGATGCCACCGCGAAGGAATACTCCCCTCCACGCGTGGACCCGATTGTTCCATGCGAGGGCGCTCGGGCGCGAAAGCCGTACGGGTTGACAGGGCGTGCCACCGCCGCTAGCCAAGGGTCGGAGGCAGCCGCCAAAAGGAGTGATCGATGCCACGGCCGGTGCATTTCGAGATCCACGCGAGCGACCCGGAGGCGTTGCGCGAGTTCTACGAGCAGCTGTTCGGATGGTCCGTCGAGAAGTGGGGCGACCAGCCGTACTGGCTCGTCACGACTGGCGAGGACGGCCAACCGGGCGTCAACGGCGCGATCCTGCCGCGTCAGGGGCCTCGCCCGGCGGTGGACGCGCCCGTCAGTGCGTGGGTGATGTCCGTCGATGTGCCGGACTGCCAGGGGTTCCTCGACAAGGCGATCGGCCTCGGTGCGGACCAGGCGCTCCCCGTGATGGCCATCCCCGGCGCCGGCCGGGTGGCCTACTTCAAAGATCCGGACGGCAACGTCGTCGGCCTCTATCAGGACGACCCGTCCGCGGCGTGACGCTCAGCGCACTCCGGCCTCGATCATCCCCCGCAGCTCGCGCTTGAGGTCGCCGATCTCGTCGCGCAGCCGCGCGGCCAGCTCGAACTGCAGCTCCGCCGCCGCGCCGTGCATCTGGTCGGTCAGCTGCTGGATCAGGTCGGCGAGATCGGTGGCCGGGAGTCCGGCGATGTCCTGCGCTCGATCGGCAACGGCCTTGCTCGACAGGCCGGGCACCGGGGCCTTGCCACGCGACTGCTGGCGGCCGCCACCGCCGATGAGCTGGGCGGTGTCGGCATCCTCGCGCGCGATGAGATCGGTGATGTCGCTGATGCGCTTGCGCAGCGGCTGCGGGTCGATGCCCTTCTCCCGGTTGTAGGCCAGCTGCTTCTCGCGGCGCCGGTTGGTCTCGTCGATCGCGTTGCGCATCGACGGGGTAATCGTGTCGGCATACATGTGCACCTGGCCTGACACGTTGCGGGCGGCTCGGCCGATCGTCTGGATCAATGAGGTGCCCGAGCGGAGGAAGCCTTCCTTGTCGGCGTCGAGGATCGAGACGAGCGAGACCTCCGGCAGGTCGAGGCCTTCCCGGAGCAGGTTGATGCCGACGAGGACGTCGTAGTCCCCCTTCCGCAGCTCGCGCAGCAGCTCGACGCGTCGCAGCGTGTCGACCTCGCTGTGCAGGTAGCGAACCCTGACGCCCTGCTCGAGCAGATAGTCGGTGAGGTCCTCGGACATCTTTTTGGTCAGCGTGGTGACCAGCACGCGCTCGTCGCGACTGGTGCGCTCCTGGATCTCGTGGATGAGGTCGTCGATCTGGCCCTTGGTGGGCTTGACGACCACCTCGGGGTCGATGAGGCCCGTCGGTCGGATGATCTGCTCGACGACGCCCTTGCTCTTGCCCATCTCGTACGGACCCGGCGTCGCCGACAGGAACACCGTCTGCCCGACCCGGTCGAGGAACTCCGCCCAGCGCAGCGGGCGGTTGTCCATGGCGCTGGGCAACCGGAAGCCGTGCTCGACCAAGGTGCGCTTGCGGCTCATGTCGCCCTCGTACATGCCGCCGATCTGCGGCACTGTCACGTGCGACTCGTCGATGACCAGCAGGAAGTCGTCGGGGAAGTAGTCGATGAGGCAGTTGGGTGCCGACCCGGCCGCGCGCCCGTCAAGGTGCCGCGAGTAGTTCTCGATGCCGGAGCAGAAGCCGACCTGGCGCATCATCTCGATGTCGTAGGTCGTGCGCATGCGCAGCCGCTGCGCCTCGAGCAGCTTGCCCTGCCGCTCGAGCTCGCCCAGCCGCTCCTCGAGCTCGACCTCGATGTCGCCGATCGCGCGTTCCATCGTCTCGGGACCGGCCACGTAGTGGGTGGCCGGCGCGACGTGGATGCCCTCCTCCTCGCGGATCACCTCGCCGGTGATCGGGTGCAGCGTCATGATGCGCTCGATCTCGTCGCCGAAGAACTCGACGCGGATGGCGAGCTCCTCATAGACGGGGATGATCTCGAGCGTGTCACCACGGACGCGGAACGTGCCGCGGGTGAAGTTCTGGTCGTTGCGGGTGTACTGAATCTGGACCAGCCGCCGGAGCAGCGCGTCGCGGTCGAGCTCGTCGCCGACCTTGAGCGAGACCATGCGCTCGAGGTATTCGGTCGCGTCGCCGAGACCGTAGATGCACGAGACGGTGGCGACGACGATCACGTCGCGACGGGTCAGCAGCGACCAGGTCGCGCTGTGCCGCAGCCGCTCGACCTCCTCGTTGATCGAGGAGTCCTTCTCGATGTAGGTGTCGGTCTGCGGGACATAGGCCTCGGGCTGGTAGTAGTCGTAGTAGGAGACGAAGTATTCGACCGCATTGTTGGGGAACAGCTCGCGGAACTCGTTGGCCAGCTGCGCCGCGAGCGTCTTGTTGGGCGCGATGACCAGAGTCGGCCGCTGCAGCCGCTCGACCAGCCACGCGGTCGTGGCGCTCTTGCCGGTGCCGGTGGCGCCGAGCAGCACGATCTCCTGCTCGTCGGCCCCGATGCGCCGCTCAAGATCGTCGATTGCCTGTGGTTGGTCACCGGACGGCCGGTAGTCGCTGACGACGTGGAACGGCTCGTGCCGGCGGTGGATGTCTATCTGAGTCCCCTGCTGTGTCTTCGTGGAACGCACGTTCTCCACCGTACGTGGTACGGCTGACAAAGCCCTCGAGTCGGACGGATGGTGGCTACTGCTCGTACGACTCGACCTCGTCGACCGGTCGCGGCGCCGCGAGGTCGGGGTTCCCGCCGTACTCGGCCCGTGCCTTGCGCTGCCGCAGCAGATCCCAGCACTGGTCGAGCGACGCCTCGATCTCGGCCAGGCGAGCCCGGGCCGCGTCGTCGAGGCCGATGCCGGCCGCCCGGTCGCGGAGCTGGTGCTCCTCGGCGAGCAGCTCGTCGACTTGCCCGATCACATCTCGGTCCTGCATGTCGTCGTCTCCTCGGATCGGCGAGCCGTGGACTCGTCAGTCTCCTAGCCTGGCTGCCTTTGCGTGCTCGCGCAGGTCGGCCCAGAGCTGGTCCACGCGGTGGGCGAGCTCGGCTCGGTCCCCGGTGTTGTCGATCACCACATCGGCTGCGGCCAGCCGCTCGGAGCGGGAGGACTGGGCGCCAATGCGAGCGCGGGCGTCGGCGGCCGAGACGCCGCGCCGGATGAGGCGCTCGACCTGGACGTCCTCGGGAAGGTCGACGACGACGACGACATCGAACTTGTCCTGCTGCCCGGTCTCGACCAGCAACGGGATCACGTGGACGACGACCGAGCCGGCCGGGCTGGAGCGCTCCAGCGCCGCGGCGCGGGACCGCACCAGCGGATGGATGATCGACTCCAGGCGCCGACGCGCGCTCTCGTCGGCAAACACCTGCTGTGCGACGGCTGCGCGGTCCAGGGAGCCGTCCGCCGCCAGCATCTCCGGGCCGAACTCCTCGATGACCTGGGCGAGCCCGGGAGTGCCGGCACCCACGACCTCACGAGCCAGCACGTCCGCGTCGATCACGACCGCGCCGCGCTCGGCCAGCAGGTCGCTCACCGCGGTCTTGCCCGACCCGATGCCGCCGGTGAGTGCGACCCGGAGCACGTCGCGCCCCGGTCGGTCACCCATCGGGTGTCGGGGTGCCGGGGCTCGTGGGCGCATCAGCCGGAGCTTCCTCGAAGCGGGTGACGAGGGCGCGCGCCAGGTCGTGCAGGGCCACCTGCGCGGCCGCGTCAGGGATCACACCGGGTATCGCCGCGATGACGTACGTACGGACGCCGTCGGCCACGAGGTAGGTCGTGTCTTCGGCGTCCTTGGTCAGATAGCCCGGGCGACCGAGCACCTCCAGCGCCGTGACCTGGGCACCGCCCGACTGGGCCTGCGCCACGCTGCCGTCGAGCCGACCGGCCGCTGTGGCCGCATCGTCGTAGACGTTGACGGCAACGGTCAGCTTGGACACGGGCTTGCCGTCGGCGCCTGGCGCGGTGCCGTAGCCGCAGGTCACCCGGCCGAGCCGGCCCGAGTCCTCGAGCGGGCCCACGTACACATAGGTGGTGGTGCCGTCGAGCGGTACACCGAGCGCGTCCAGCACGACGGTGGTCTCGAGGAGGTCGCCGCAGTCGTCGGGCAGGTTCACGTCCTCGGCCGCGGGGGCTGTCGTCGTCGTTCCTGCCGACGCTGCCGCCTGCGGCAAGTCGGCGAACGGGTCCTCGCGCGGCTCGTCATCGCCTCCGCAGCCGGAGGCCAGTGCCGACGACCAGCGCAGCCACGGCAGTCACGAGGGCACGAGTCACCGGGACAAACTAGCCTGCACCGCCCTGTGCTTGGGCCGTCGCGAGATAACAAAACGGTACGAGCCCGGAGGCGTACCTCCGGGCTCGTACCGTCAGCTGAAACGTCGGGCAGCTCAGCCGTTGCCGGTGAGCTTCTCCCGCAGCGCCTGCAGCGCTTCGTCGGACGCAAGCGTGCCGCCGGTCTCGGCCGGAGCCTGCTCGTCGGAGCTGTAGGACGACGGGCCAGCGGCCTCGGTCTCGGCCTTCTGGGCGTCCTCGATCTGCTTCTTGTGAGCTTCCCAGCGCACGTGGGCCTCGGCGTACTGCTTCTCCCACTCCTCACGCTGCTTCTCGAAGCCGGGCAGCCACTCGTTGGTCTCCGGGTCGAAGCCCTCGGGGTAGATGTAGTTGCCCTGCTCGTCGTAGGTCGCCGTCATGCCGTACATCGTCGGGTCGAAGTGCTCGACCGTGTCGGCCGCGGCGCCCTCGTTGGCCTGCTTGAGCGACAGCGAGATGCGGCGACGCTCGAGGTCGATGTCGATGACCTTGACCATGACGTCGTCGCCGACCTGCACGACCTGCTCGGGAATCTCGACGTGGCGCTCGGCCAGCTCCGAGATGTGCACCAGGCCCTCGATGCCGTCGTCGACGCGCACGAACGCACCGAACGGAACGAGCTTGGTGGCCTTGCCCGGCACGATCTGCCCGATCTGGTGGGTGCGGGCGAACTGCTGCCAGGGGTCTTCCTGCGTCGCCTTGAGCGACAGCGACACCCGCTCGCGGTCCATGTCGACGTCGAGCACCTCGACGGTGACCTCCTGGCCCACCTCGACGACCTCGGACGGGTGGTCGATGTGCTTCCAGGAGAGCTCGGAGACGTGGACGAGACCGTCGACGCCGCCGAGGTCGACGAACGCACCGAAGTTGACGATCGAGGAGACGACACCCTTGCGGATCTGGCCCTTCTGCAGCGTCTGCAGGAAGGTGGAGCGGACCTCGGACTGGGTCTGCTCGAGCCAGGCCCGGCGGGACAGGACCACGTTGTTGCGGTTCTTGTCCAGCTCGATGATCTTGGCCTCGATCTCCTTGCCGACATACGGCTGAAGGTCGCGGACGCGGCGCATCTCGACGAGGGAGGCAGGCAGGAAGCCGCGAAGACCGATGTCGAGGATGAGGCCGCCCTTGACGACCTCGATGACGGTGCCGGTGACGACGCCGTCCTCCTCCTTGATCTTCTCGATCGTGCCCCAAGCGCGCTCGTACTGGGCGCGCTTCTTGGACAGGATCAGCCGGCCCTCCTTGTCCTCCTTCTGAAGGACAAGGGCCTCGACCTCGTCGCCGACGCTCACGACCTCCGACGGGTCGACGTCGTGCTTGATCGACAGCTCGCGGGAGGGGATGACGCCCTCGGTCTTGTAGCCGATGTCGAGCAGGACCTCGTCCCGGTCGACCTTGACAACGACGCCCTCGACGATGTCGCCGTCGTTGAAGTATTTGATGGTCTCGTCGATCGCGGCGAGGAATGCTTCCTCAGACCCGATGTCGTTGACCGCGACCTGGGGTGCGGCGGCCTGGGTGCTGATCGTCATGTGGTGGAGGGCTCCGGATACGGACACTCGTTCGGTTGTCACGCCCTGGGCCAGGTTTCGTCGTGCCGACGGGCCGGGAGCCATGGCACGAAAGTCATGGGAGACCGGGTATTCGACAAGAACGAGTGCGGCCTGCTCCGTCCGAGGTCGCACAGGCCCACAACGCAACCCACAGAGTACCGGGTGCGCTTACGCAGGGTCAATCTGCGGGGCCGAGACCATGATCATGCTCGCCGCCGCAGCGTTCTCACTGCGCACAGAATAGGGCGGTGGACGAGATTTCGGGAGTCAATCGGCGCGGTGTCGACGCCGACGAGACGCGGCAGGCCAACCGTGCCTGGTGGGACGACGCCGCGCCGGCGTACCAGCTCGAGCACGGCGCCGAGCTCGGCATCGACCGCTTCATCTGGTGCCCGGAAGGCGTCGACGAGAGTGACGTGCGTCTCCTCGGCGACACGGCTGGGCGGCGCGTGCTCGAGATCGGTGCCGGAGGCGCCCAGTGCAGCAGGTGGCTGTCCCGGCAGGGCGCGACGGTGGTCGCCACTGATCTGTCGTACGAGCAACTCGTCCAGTCTCAGCGCTTCGACGCCAAGACCGGCGCCCGCGTGCCGGTGCTGACCGCGGACGGTTGCGCATTGCCGTTCGTGGATGGCTCGTTCGACCTGGTGGTCTCGGCGTTCGGCGCGGTGCCGTTCGTCGCCGATCCCGGCCTGCTGATGCGGGAGGCGGCGAGAGTGCTGCGTCCCGGCGGGCGGTGGGTTTTCTCCACCACGCACCCGGTGCGGTGGTGCTTCCCTGATGACGGCGGGGAGGGCGGCCTGGTGGTGCGTCATTCGTACTTCGACCGTCGGCCGTACGTGGAGGAGGGTCCCGACGGCCGTGCGACGTACGTGGAGCACCACCGCACCCTCGGCGACCGTGTCCGGGATGTGGTGGCGGCCGGCTTGGTCCTCGTCGACCTCATCGAGCCGGAGTGGCAGGAGGGCCACGTCAGCACCTGGGAGGTGTGGAGCCCGCTGCGTGGTCGTCTCATCCCCGGCACGGCGATCTTCGTGTGCGAGAAGCCGCGCTGACTTGTGCGGCGCTCCGCTGGGATGCCCACGGGGCGCGAGTTCGAGTCGGTGGACGTCTCACCGGACGCCACACTTGTGATGTCAGGTGAGACAGCGGCTCCGCGACGAGGTTCCCGCGCCAAGCATTCGGCCTCCACGCTGTGTGAGCGTGGAGGCCGAAGCGGCTTTCTGGCGAGCGGTCAGCTCATGCGGCGGCGGACCAGAGCGGTCGCGCCGAGCGCCGCGCCGAACGCCGCGACGGCGCCCAGCGTGCGCTGCATGTTGCGCGAGCCCTCCGCGGTGACTCCGTCGAGCTCGATGGAGTACGCCGCGGTGCCGATCGCCCCCTCCGGAGCGCCGTACGGCATGGCCTCGGTCTCGGCGCGCTCGGCGCCGGCCTCGATCATGGCGTACCGCTTGCCGTAGTCGACCGTCGTCTCCTCGCCAGCGGCGACGAGCTGCTGTGTGCCCTCGGTGCTCAGACGCTGCGCACCGTCAACCAGCTGCGGCGCGCTGCCGGCAGCCTGGCCGAGCCCGTCGGCGAGCTGACCCGAACCGTCGGCCGCGTCGCCGAGGCCGTCGGCCAGCTGCTGACCACCCGCGTCGAGCTGACGCAGACCGTCCAGGAGCTCGCCCGATCCGGCGTGCGCGTCGCTGGTGCCGGACGCGATCTTGGAAGCGCCGTCTCCGGCATCCGAGATCTTGCCCGCAAGCTGCTGCGCGCCGGTACTGGCCTGCGACGCACCAGGGGCGAGCTGCTTGCTTACACCGTTGACAGCGTCGCCGACACCCTTCACGAGGTCGTTGACACCGGGCAGGATCAGGTTCTTCACGCTGTCGCGGGCACTCGCGGAACCGACGGCCAAGCGGTCGACACCGGTCTGCAGCGACGTCACGCCGGCAATTGCAGTGCCGAGACCGCCGTCGACCAGCGCGAGTCCGCCGGACGCCTGCGCTGTCTTGGCTCGCAGCCCGTCGGCGCCGTTGATGCCCTCCAGCACCGCAGCGAGGGTCCCGGCGCACTGCGGATCGCTTCGTGCATCCCGTCGGTCGACTGCGCTGCGCTGACTCCGTTAGCGAGGTCTTCAATGGACCCGTCCTTCGCCAGCGCGTCGTCAAGGCCCGTCTTGACTGCAGCAACTCCTTGCCCTCGGGCGGAGGCCCGCAGACCCTGCTTGACGCCCAGGGTTCAGCAGGGTCCTCGGTTGCGTCGGGTCGCAGTTGGGGTTGCTGAGACCGCCGGCAATCTGCTGCAGGCCCTGCAGCAGGCCACCCGGGTCAGTCGCGCCACCGGCCCCGACCGGGTGGTCGATGCCGTACTGGAGCTGCTGAAGACCGGCCAGCGCCTTGGGCAGACCGCTCGAGCCGGACAGCTGCGAGAGCCCGCTGCTGATCGCCGCGAGACCGTTGGCGAGCGTGTTGGAGCCGGAGACCAGGTCGGGCTTGCCGGTGGTGCTGCGGAAGCCCTCCTTGAGGGTCGCGGTTCCGTCCTTGAGCTGGCCGAGGCCGCTGCGCAGCTCCGCACCGCCGTCGGATGCCTCACCGAGGCCATCGGCAAGCTTGTCGGCGCCAGGCGCCGCCTCGTCCTGGAGACCGGCGCGCAGCTGGTCGGCGCCGTCACGCAGCTGGATCAGACCCGCGAGCAGCTCGCTCGCACCATCGCGCAGCTTGAGCAGGTTGGCGTCGATCTCGGTTGCGCCGGCGGTGAGCTCGGCACCGGACTCGGCGCCGCCCTTGTACGACGCAGCGCCCCCCTTGAACGACGGGCTTTGCAGCGGCTGCACGGGCACGACGCTGATGCTGGCCGGCGGGAGCTCGGCGTCCTTGACCTGCGCGGCGTAGCCGAACTCGATGGTGTCGCTGCCGATCGGCGGGAACAGCGTCATGGTGAACGACAGCTTGGTGCCGCCGCGGCCGTCACCGGCTACGACCGCCTCGCCCGAATGCACATCGGTGAAGCGAGGCGGGAGCGTCGTGCTGAGCGAGCCGACCATCGGCATCGGCACCGACACCGACTCGGTGACCTTGTCGCCGGCACCGTTGGTGTAGGTGATCTCGCGCAAGTCACCGGTGACGTTAGTGACCTTGTAGTGCACCTCGAGCAGGCCCGACTTGCCGACGACGTCGCGCGGCTTGACCGCCTTGCCGTCGAGTGTGTAGGTCGCCGCGACGGTCACAGGAAGCTCACCGTCGAAGTCGCTGACCGTACGGAGTCGCGCCTCGCCGTCGACCTCGAGCTTCTGAACGGCCTGGCCGTCCTTGAGGTCGAACCCGCCGAAGCCGTCGAGGTTGCGGAAGCCCTTGCTGCTCACCGGGTTGTCGACCGTGATGGTCCCGGTGCCGAACGCGGCGAGCTGGTCGTAGACACGGGCAACCTCCAGGTTGCCGGTCGCGTCGAGGTAAGCCTGGACCGTCTCGCGGTTGGTCACGACCGGCTCGCCGGTGGCGGCGTACGCGGCCGGCATCGTCGACGCGATGACCACGCTCGTGACGCCCGCGAGCGCGAGGGAGGCGAGGATCGGGCGGCGCGGGCTCATCGGTTGGTCTCCTGCGTGTCGAGCATCTCGTCGAACGACACGGACTCGTCGTCCGTGTCGGGAGTCAGGGCGGGTGCCTCGTGCTCGCGCCGGTTCTGCACGACCGGGCCGAGGATGGACGAGGCAAAGAAGCCGATGCCGGCGGCGAGCAGCACCGTGGTCACAGCAGTGATGGATTCGTCGAGGAACCTGCTCGGCGCCAGGGTGTAGGTCTCCTCGTAGGCGCCGACGAGCGCGGCGACACCGAGCAACGTGCTCCACAGCGGCAGCCGCCCACGGGTCGCAGCGGCGACGGCGAGGCAGAGCCCAAGCACGATCAGGACCGCGACGGCCCGACCCGTGGTCGAGTCCGGCAGCACGGCAGCCCGCAGACCGAACCCGATCCATGCCGCGGCAAGCCCGACCGCGAACCCTGCCAGGCGGCTGCCGGGCGTGCGGTCCGGCGTCAGACCAAGGACGGCGCCAAGGGTGGCGCCGAGCAAGGCGACCTGCTCGATCTCGAGTCCAAGGCTCTCGCCGAGGAGAACCAGGAGAGCTGCTGCGATGGCTAGCAGCGCACCCCCAAGGACGGTCTGGCGCATGACTGACACGCTCCGATTGTGGATAAGGGCCCGATTGGGCAAAGACGAACCTTTGTAGTTAAACGCGAGGGTTACTGCCAAGTAACAAGGTTCTATCAGGGGTGAATCTCGCATGTCGATTCCGTCACACGATCTTGTTGTGGATCTGTGATCTTCAGACGTGCGCGACGAAAACCCCTCCGACCTGGACGGTCGAAGGGGTTGCTGATCGTGGATCAGGCGTCAGCCGGCAGGTGCTGCCGCCGAGTCCGCGAGCGCTTCGTCGGGCGCAGTGGCCGGCTCCGTGGCGGCCGGGGCCCCGGCCGGCTCGGTAGCCGTCGGCTCAGGAGTCGGATCCGCCGGCGGCGTCTCGGTGGGTGTCGGGCTCGGGTCCGGGGTCGGCGTGGTCGGATCTGGAGTCGGCGTCGGGTCCGGGGTCGGCGTGGTCGGGTCCGGGGTCGGCGTGGTCGGGTCCGGAGTCGGCGTCGTCGGGTCCGGCGTCGGCGTGGTCGGGTCCGGAGTCGGAGTCGGCGTCGTCGGGCTCGGTGTCGGACTCGGGTCAGGACCTGGAGGCGTCGGGCTGGGGATCGGGCTCGTGGGGATCGGCGTCGGGCTGGCGGGTGCCCCGCCCACCGGAACGACCGGCTCGGACGGAGGTGTCGGTGGCACCGCCGTCTCGGCCGGCGTCGCGGGCACACCCACGGTGGGGACAACCTGCCCCGACTCGTACGAGGCGATCCATTGCATCACCGTCGCGACGTAGGCGGCGGAGTTGTTGTAGCGGCGGAGCGCGGTGGCCAAGCCAGCCGGCGTGCCCACATCGCTGTCTCCAGCACACAGATAAAGCCCCGCTGCCAGAGCCGCGTCCTTGACGTTGTGCGGGTCGGCCACGCCGTCGCCAGAGCCGTCGGCGCCGAACGCACGCCACGTGCCGGGGATGAACTGCATGGGGCCCACCGCGTGGTCCCAGACGATGTCGCCGTCCCAGCGGCCACCATCGGAGTCGCGGATGGCTGCTACGCCGGGTCGACCGTCTAGCACCGGACCGACAATGGGGACGGCCTTCCCGGTGGCGTCGACCCGCCCGCTGCGGGCGTGGGCCGACTCGATGCGTCCGATGCCGGCCAGCACCGGCCACCGCATTTGGCACGCGGGGTCGACAACGGCTAGCCGGTCGGCCGCCGCCATGTAGGCGGCGAGGACCGGAACCGGGATCCCAAGCGCCCCCGCGCCGACCACCTCCGCCGCCACCGGCAGGGCGTCGCCGGGCTGTGGTGCAGCCGGCAGCTCGACGGTCGACTCGACCGTCGGCGTGCTCACCCCGCGCGGATCGGTATCGGAAGCGTCGGCCAAGAGCCGCTCAAGCCAGCTCGGGTAGGTGTAGACGACGACATCCTCGCGCTGCTCGACCGCGGTAGGCGTCGGCTCGCCCTCAGGCGTCGCGGCACCAGCGCTTGCCAGCGAGAGCGCGCAGGCAGCGCTGAGCGTGAAGCCGATTGTGCGGACCAGTCGAGTCAACTGTCATCGTCCCTTCGGAGACGTCCAGCTCTTCGACCATTGCATCTCGGAGCCGGCGTTGCCACCTCTTCTCCTAAACCTTCGGTAAAGTGTGGCCCGCGCTTGAGCACATGAAACGCATTCGTCCCGACGTTCACCAATTGCTCTCCACCGACAACGTCATCAGTGGCCGGCCTCCTGCCACGTACGGCCAACCCCGACGGAGACCTCCAGGGGCGCCCGCAGCGGGTAGGCGGCACCCATCTCCCGCCGGACCAGCGCCTCCACCGCAGCTCGCTCGCCCGGGGCCACCTCCAGCACGAGCTCGTCGTGCACCTGCAGAAGCAGCCGGGACGAGAGTCCCTCGGCCCGCAGCTCCCGGTGGACGCCGAGCATCGCGGCCTTGATGATGTCGGCCGCCGAGCCCTGGATCGGGGCGTTGAGTGCCATGCGCTCGGCCATCTCGCGTCGCTGACGGTTGTCGGAGGTCAAATCGGGCAGGTAGCGCCGGCGACCTAGGAGGGTCTCGGTGTAGCCCTCCCGGCGGGCCCGGTCGACGACCGTGCGCAGGTAGTCACGCACTCCCCCGAACCGCTCGAAATATTCGTCCATGAGGCCCTGTGCCTCGGTGACGTCGATGCCGAGCTGGCGCGACAAGCCGTACGACGACAGGCCGTAGGCCAGCCCGTAGTTCATCGCCTTGATCTTGGCGCGCATCTCGGGCTGCACCGCGTCGGTCGGCACGCCGAAGACCCGCGCCGCCGTCGTTGCGTGGAAGTCGGCGCCCGACTCGAACGCCTCGATGAGCGCGCTGTCCTCGGAGACATGCGCCATGATGCGCATCTCGATCTGGCTGTAGTCGGCCGTCAGCAGGCACTCGTAGCCGGAGCCGACCATGAACGTCTCGCGGATGCGGCGACCTTCGTCGGTGCGGATCGGGATGTTCTGCAGGTTGGGGTCTGTTGACGACAACCGTCCCGTGGCCGCGATCGTCTGGTTGAACGTCGTGTGGATGCGGCCATCGTCGGACACTGACTTGAGCAGTCCTTCGACTGTGGTGCGCAGCTTGGTGGCGTCGCGGTGACGCAGCAACGCCTCGAGGAACGGATGCTCGGTGCGGGCGTGGAGCTCGGCCAGCGCTTCGGCGTCGGTCGTGTAGCCGGTCTTGGTGCGCTTGGTCTTGGGCATGTGCAGCTCGTCGAACAGGACGACCTGCAGCTGCTTGGGCGACCCGAGGTTGACCTCCCGGCCGATCGCCCCGTAGGCAGCATCCGCAGCCTGCTTCACCTCCGCGGCGAAGTGCGCCTCGAGCGAGGACAGCAGCTCGACGTCGATCGCGATGCCCGCCTGCTCCATCTCAGCGAGCACCCCGACCAGGGGGAGCTCGACCTCGTCGAGCAGCTGTCGACCGCCGCGCTTGGTGAGCTCCTCGTCCAGTGCGTCGGCGAGATCGATGACCGCACGCGCACGTACGACATCGTCGCGCGCGCTCTGGTCTTCGTCTCCCCCGTCGAGCGAGAGCTGCATATCGCCGCTGTCGTCGTCGGAACGCAGCTCGCGGGTGAGGAACCGCAGCACCAGGTCGGACAGCTCGTAGGACCGCTGCCCGGGCAGCACGATGAACGCGGACAGCTCGGTGTCGGCGGCGAGCCCGGCCAGAGGCCAGCCCCGCGCCGCGAGCGCGAGCAGCGGACCCTTAGCCGCGTGCAGCACCTTGGGTTGAGACGGCTCGGCGACCCACGCCACGAGCGCGGCTTCGTCGTCGGGCGTGACCTGGGTCGGATCGATCGAGACTCCGTCGCCGTCGGCGGTGGCCAGCGCGAGGCGGCGAACGTCACCGACACCAGCTCCCCAGCTGCCGTGCACGTGCAAGCCCGTACGTCCCGGGCCGCTGGCGTGCACCTCGAGCCACGCTCTGACGTCGCCGGGCGCCAGCACATGGTGCTCGACGTCGAACCCCTCCTCGGCGCCCGGAGCAGCCGGGGCGAGGTAGTCGTAAAGCCGGTCGCGCAGCACGCGGAACTGCAGCGTGTCGAACACCTGGTGCACCCGCTCTCGGTCCCACGAGGTCCAACGCAGCTCGTCGGGCTCGACCGGCAGCGGGAGGTCGCGGACCAGCTGGTTGACCTGACGGTTGAGCAGCACCTGGGCGAGATGCTCGCGGAGCGCGTCGCCCACCTTGCCCTTGATCTCGTCGACATGCGCGACGACGTCGTTGAGCGACCCATAGGTGGTGAGCCACTTAGCGGCGGTCTTGGGGCCGACGCCCGGGACACCGGGCAGGTTGTCGCTGGACTCGCCCACAAGAGCGGCGAGGTCGGGGTAGCGCTCGGGCGGGATGCCGTAACGGTCGACGACGGCCGTGGGCGTCATGCGGGTGAACTCGGAGACACCGCGCAGGACGTAGAGGATCGTCGTGTCGGAGTCGACCAGTTGGAAGGCGTCGCGGTCGCCGGTGCAGATCAGCACCTCGAAGCCCTCACGCGCCGCGCGCGACGCCATCGTCGCCAGTACGTCGTCGGCCTCGTAGTTCTCGGCCTCGAGGTAGCGGACCTGCAGCGCGTCGAGCACCTCTTTGACCAGGCTCACCTGGCCGTGAAACTCGTCGGGCGCCTTGGTGCGGTTGGCCTTGTAGTCGGCGTATTCGGCGGTGCGGAACGTCGACCGGGACACGTCGAACGCCACCGCCACATGCGTGGGCTGCTCGTCGCGGAGGACGTTGATGAGCATGGAGGTGAACCCGTAGACCGCGTTGGTCGGCTGGCCCGTGGTTGTCGAGAAGTTCTCCACCGGCAGGGCATAGAAGGCGCGATAGGCCAGCGAATGCCCGTCGAGCAGCAGCAGCCGGGGGCGTGCGTCGTCGGCGGTCCCGAGGGTGTCAACCACGCGCGCCACCCTAGTCTGCCGCTATGACACATGACCCTGGCCCGGTTCCTGCAGCGGGCAACGTCGACTGGGAAGGCGAGGCCGCGGCCCTGGCGCAGATTCCGGATGCACCCCTTCATGAGCGGATGGGCATCGAGCTGCTCGAGGCAAGCCGCGATCGTGTGGTCGGTCGGATGCCAGTGGAGGGCAACACCCAGCCGTACGGCCTCCTGCACGGTGGCGCGTCAGCGGTGCTCGCCGAGGGGCTCGGCTCGATCGCTGCGACCATCCACGCCAGCCCGGAAGCGATCGCGATCGGCATCGAGCTCAACGCCACTCACCACCGCTCGGCCCGGTCGGGGTGGGTGACCGGTGTAGCAACCCCGGTGCACACCGGCCGGACGCTGGCGACGTACGAGATCGTCATCAGCGACGACCGGGAACAACGCATCTGCACGGCCCGCCTGACCTGCGCGTTGCGGCCGCGACGCGACTGAGTCAGGCACCGTCCGACGGCTGGAGGTTTTCGGCGGAGCGCTTGGCGCGCCCTTCGCTGATCACCTGACGGACGCGGTTGCGCAGCACGCTAGGGCGCGGCAGCCCGTCAGGCACCGCGTCGGAGACGAGCCGGCGCCGCACCTGGGCGACCGTCCCCATGCGCTGGACGTGCAGCTGCGTCAAGCCGAGGCGCGCACAGAACCGATGCGCCTCGCGGTCGCCCGGGTGAACGTCGACGACGACGTGGTCGGCCTCCTTGACGGCGGCCCAGGCAACCGTTTCGCTCATCAGGGCGTGCCCGACACCGCGACGGCGTGCCGCGCGGGCGACGTGCAGATAGGCCAGGTGGACGGCGCGCGTGTCATGCAGCGGGGTCACCCGGGAGACCTCGACATAGGCCATGCCGGCGACGGCGTCGTCCAGGTCGGCGACCAGCAGTCGACGGTCGGGCGACAGCGCGACCTCGGCGATCCGACGGACCGCGCCGTCAAGGGTTGGTGCCGACTCCGAGCGGGCCGCCAGGCCGGAGCTGGAGACGAGGTCCATCCACAGCGGCAGCAGCTGGCCGGCGTCGTTCATGGACGCGTCCCTGACCGTGACGATCGGTCGCGGCACCGCTCCTCCTCCTGCAGTGATGAACGCGCCTGAATGGCCACGTCAGGCTGCCTGCTCTGTCCGCGCGGTCGGGCGCCCGCTGCGCGGTGTGGAGTGGGTACGGCCTAGCGGGAGCGTACGCCGAGTTTGTCGCGTATGCGACGAAACCCCCTAACCCGTCGCAACCCGTCGCCGATCACCTGCCGGGGCTGTTGGTCGCGCCGCTGCTGACCTAGGTTGTCGTGCGAATGCGCTAGGCCACGCCGAGGTAGGCGGCCTTCACGGCCGGGTCGACGAGAAGCTGCTCGCCTGGCCCCTCCTTGGTGATGGAGCCGGTCTCCAACACGTAGGCACGGTGGGCGCGAGACAAGGCCTGTTGTGCGTTCTGCTCCACCAACAGAACTGTGGTGCCCTGTTCGTTGATCTCCTTGATGATGTCGAAGATCTGCCGGATGAGCATGGGCGCGAGACCCATGGACGGTTCGTCGAGCAACACGAGGCGCGGACGAGCCATGAGCGCACGTCCGATGGCTAGCATCTGCTGCTCGCCGCCCGAGAGCGTGCCGCCCATCTGGCTCTTGCGCTCGTCGAGCCGTGGAAACAGCCCGAGTACGCGCGCCAGGTCTTCCTTTCGTTGGACTCCACCGGGGTCCTTGCGCGCGTACGTCCCCATCTCGAGGTTTTCCATCACGCTCATCCCGGGGAAGATTCCGCGGCCCTCCGGCGCCTGCGAGATGCCGAGGGTGACACGCAGGTCAGCGCGCAGGTGCGTGATGTCCTGACCGTCAAACTTGATCTTGCCGCTGCTCGGAATGCGCAAACCCGAGATCGCCCGCATGGTGGTCGTCTTGCCGGCGCCGTTGGCGCCGATGCAGCGTGACGATCTCGCCCTCGTCGACATTGAGGGAGATGGAGTGCAGCGCCTGGATGCGGCCGTAGTGGACCGACATGTTCTCGACCTCAAGCAGCATCGGTGGTCTCTCCCAGGTAGGCAGCGATGACGGCCGGGTTGTCACGCACCTCGGCCGGTGTCCCCTCAGCAATCTTGCGGCCGAACTCGAGCACGACAATCCGTTCGGTGACACCCATCACGAGCCGCATGTCGTGCTCGATCAAGAGCACGGTGTAGCCGCGGTCGCGGATCTTGCGGATCAGCTGCTGCAGGTCGGCTTTCTCCGCCGGGTTGAAGCCAGCCGCTGGCTCGTCGAGGCAGAGCAGCTTCGGCTCCGTCGCCAGGGCCCGGGCGATCTCCAGGCGGCGCTGATAGCCGTACGGAAGGTTGCGGGCCGCGGCGTGTGCCCGATCGCGGATGCCAACGAACTCCAGTAGCTCCAGCCCCCGAGCGCGGCCCTCCTCCTCCTCGCGCCGGTGCCGGGGCAACCGCAGCAGGGCCCCGACAACACTCGTCTTGTGCCGCGCATCAGCACCCACCATGACGTTCTCGAGAGCGGTCATCTCCGGGAAGAGCCGGATGTTCTGGAAGGTCCGCGCGATGCCGAGCTTGGTGATCTCGAACCGCTTGAGTCGTCCGAGTGGCCTTCCTTCGAACCGTACCTGTCCCGACGTCGGCCGGTAGACGCCAGTCATGATGTTGAACGCAGTTGTCTTGCCGGCACCGTTGGGACCGATCAAGCCAAGAATCTCACCCTGATTGATGTGGAAGGAAACGGCATCGAGCGCCGTGACACCGCCGAAGCGCAGGGTCGCATTGTCAAGCTCGAGGAGCTTTGTGGCATCCAACTCGGATGCACCCATCATCGGCGTGGTCTCAGACATTGATGACCTCCGCCTCCTTCTGCCGGTCCTTGAACTCGACGGCTCGTCTTCGGTTGGGGATCAACCCCTGCGGGCGGAAGATCATGACGACGACGAGTACGGCACCGAAAATGAGGAAGCGGTACTCGGCGAACTCGCGGAACCGCTCGGGGAGATACGCAACGATGACCGCGCCCACGATGACGCCGATCCGGTTGCCGGCACCACCGAGGACGACGGCGGCAAGGATCAGGATCGAGATGAGCACCGGGAAGCTCTGGGGGTTGACGAAGCCGGGCTTTCCGGCGAACGTCGCGCCGGCAAGGCCACCGACCGCCGCGCCCATGGTGAACGCCCACAGCTTGAACTTGAACGTGGGCACGCCCATCAGCTCAGCTGCATCCTCGTCCTCGCGGATTGCCACCCAGGCTCGACCGACCCGGCTACGTTCGAGATTCGCGGACGAACAGGATCGTGATCAAGATCAGCGTCAGCACGAGGTAGTAGTACGGCGACGCGTCGAGCACGCCGAACAGCGGTCGCCCGTTGGGTCTGGTGCCGGGTGGGTGCGGGATCTCGGTAATACCGCGAGATCCGCCGAGGAACTCCGAGTTGACCGCGGTAAGCCGGACGATCTCGCCGAAGCCCAGCGTCACGATCGCGAGATAGTCACCGCGCAGCCGTAGCGTCGGGGTGCCGAGGATGACGCCCGCGAGCATCGTCAGCGCGATCGCGATGGGCACGCAGACGAGCCACGGGTACTCGGTGGCGAGCTCACTGTTTGGCGAGGAGAAGACCGCCACGGAGTAGGCCCCGACTGCGTAGAAGCCGACGTAGCCGAGGTCGAGTAGCCCGGCCATGCCGACGACGATGTTGAGCCCGAGCGCGAGGAGCGCAAAGACGCCCACGTTGAACAGGACGGTCGGCCAGTCGCTGTCAGGCGTGTGGATCAGGGGTGGCTCCCACAGCGGCAGCGTGTAGAAGAACACCAACAGGGCGACGAACCCCACGAACTTGACGGTGAGCTGCGCCGGCTTGGAGAGGCGACCATAGCCCTCGCGAACGGGCGTCGTTGCCGAATCCCAGGTCTTCTGCAGGTTCATACGCGCGCCTTCCCGAGCGACTCACCGAGGATGCCGGTGGGTCGGAACATGAGCACGACGATCAGGAACACGAACGCGATGACATCCCGCCATTGGCTGCCGATGAGCTGCGACCCGTAGTTTTCCACCAGGCCAAGCAGCAGGCCACCAAGCAAGGCCCCGCGCAGGTTGCCGATCCCACCGAGCACCGCAGCCGTAAAGGCCTTGATGCCCAGGAGGAAGCCGACGTTGAACCGGGTGACGCCGATTTGCAGGCAGTAGAGCACGGCCGCGACGCCGGCCATCAGACCGCCGAGCAGGAACGTCAGTGCGATGACGCGGTCCTTGTTGACCCCCATGAGCGCCGCCGCGTCAGGGTTCTGGGCGACAGAACGGACACCACGGCCAAGACGGGTCCGGCGGATGAACTGGTCCAGCAGGACCATCATTATGACGGCCGACGCGATGATCAGGACCTGGCGATTGGTGACAGCCAGGTCGCCGATGTGGAAGACAGGCTCCGAACGCATGAGGTTGGGAACCCGCTCGATGTCGCGTCCCAGCCAGACACCGACGAACTCGGAGATCACCAGGGACATGCCGATGGCGCTGATCAGGAAGGCGAGCACCGGCGCGTTGCGCTTGCGCAGCGGACGGTAGGCGATGCGTTCGACGACCAGGGCTGTGAGGCCGGAGGCCAAGGCGGCGACAACCAGGGCCGCCAACAGGTAGAGAACCAGACCACCCGCCGAGGGGTAAGGCCCGTCGGACTCCAGGCCGAGGACGTGCAGGGTTGCGATGGTGGCGAACGTGCCCACCATGAACACCTCGGAGTGCGCGAAGTTGATGAGACGCAGCACGCCGTAGACAAGCGTGTAGCCCAGGGCCACCAGGGCGTAGATCGAACCCTGGGTCAACCCGGTGATGGTGAGTTCGGGCAGGTTCTGGATGAAATCGTCCATGTGCATCCGTTCTCAGCCTGGGCTGGCGTGCGGTGCGGCTGGACCGAGTATCGGCCCAGCCGCACCGTGCAGCGTGTCGAGATCAGGCCGAGGCCTTACTCGACCGGAATCTCCTGGTCGCCGACGACCTCGCCGCCCGTGACCGTGTAGGCCCAGACGGAGAGCGCCTCGATCTCGCCGTCCTCCGCGAACGCGATCTGCTTGGTCACGCCCTCTTGGTTGTAGTCATTGACCCAGGCGAGCAGCTCCTCACGGGTCGAGTTCCCCTCAGCAATGCCCTGCAGGAAGACGTTCGCCGCGTCGAACGCCTCGGCGCCGTAGGTGCCCGGCGCGCTGCCGTACTCGGCCTCGTAGTCGGCGAAGAACGTGCCACCAGCCTGCTCCGGCGGGAAGCACGGGCAGGTGAGGATGGCGCCCTCGGCGGCCTCGGTGCCAGCAGCCTCGACGAAGCCCGGGTCCTTCGAACCGTCACCGGAGACGAAGGTTGTGGTCAGGCCGGCGCTCCGCATCTGCGAGACGAGCAGGCCGGCCTCGGTGTAGTAGCCACCGAAGAACACCGTGTCGGCGCCCGAGCTGCGGATAGCGGTGATAGTGGCGGAGAAGTCGGTCGCTCCAGCCTGGATGGCGTCGTTGCCGACAACCAGGTCACCAAGGTCCCCACGCACGATGTCGGCGAGGCCGAGCCCGTACTCCGACGAGTCGTCGACCACGAAGACGCTCTGCGCCCCGGCGATGTCGCGAATGTAGGTCGCGACAGCCGGACCCTGGACACCGTCGTTGGCGAGCATCCGGTGGAAGATGTCCGGCCCGGCGAGGCCCGGGTTGGTCGCCGAGGCAGTGATGATCGGCAGCCCAGCCTCGTCGAAGAGCGGGTTGGCAGCGGCCGACTCACCGGAGAACGCCGGACCGATGACGCCGACGACAGAGTCGTCGTTGATGGCCTCCTGGGCCAGGGCGGGAGCCTGGTCAGGGCTGCCCTGCGAGTCGAGCTCGATGAGGTTGACCTCGCAGTCGGGGTTCTCCTCGTTGTACTGGTTGACGGCGAGCTCAGCGCCGTTCTTGATGTTGATGCCGAGGTTGGCGGCGTCGCCAGTCAAGGCACCGAAGAAGGCGAGAGACAGGTCGCACGCGGCGTCTCCGCCGCCCGCAGTCGATTCGCCGTCGTCGTCGTCCCCGCCGCACGCGGCAGCGAGCAGCGCGACGGCGAGCGACGCGGCGGCGATCTTGCCGAGTCGTGTGCTTCGCACGAAAGACCTCCAAGAAGAACCTGAGTGACCAAGGCGTAGACACGCTATCTAGGCCCCGCACCCGTAGGTAGCGCGAACGTATAGCAGCGGGACGCCCCCGGCCGAGCCCGCCTCGGCGTCTTTACCGAACTGTTGACTTTATTCGCCCGGGTTGTGCCCTTTGTATGGGGCTTGAGCGGGGTTTGATCCTGACATCAGCTCTGCTCGGCGGTCTCATCGAGCACAACGCGCGCGACGTCCCGCATCGACGTGCGCTTGTCCATGGCGGCCTTCTGGATCCACCGGAAGGCGTCCGGCTCGCTCATGCCGTACCGGGTCTGCAGAACGCCTTTGGCTCGGTCGACTAGCTTTCGGGTCTCCAGGCGGTCCTCCAGCCCGGCGACCTCCGTCTCCAGCTGGACGATCTCGTCGTAGCGGGCCGCGGCCATCTCGATCGCCGGCACCAGGTCGCTCTTGGCGAATGGCTTCACCAGGTAGGCCATCGCCCCGGCCTCGCGGGCCCGCTCGACCAGCTCGCGCTGGGAGAACGCCGTGAGCATCAGCACCGGCGCGATCCGCCCGGTCGCGATGCGCTCGGCGGCCGAGATGCCGTCGAGCACCGGCATCTTGACGTCGAGGATGACCAGGTCGGGACGGAGCTCCTCGGCCAGCTTGACTGCGGTCTCTCCGTCGCCGGCCTCGCCCACCACGTCGTACCCCTCTTCTTGGAGCATCTCCTTGAGGTCGAGGCGGATCAGCGCCTCGTCTTCGGCGATCAGGACACGGCGGGCGGGGGCAGCGTTCTGCTCGGTCACAGCCGGTACCCTAGGCGACGCAAGCGATACGCTCACGCCCCGGTAGCCCAACAGGCAGCAGGCACGGCGCTCAAACCGTCGACAGTGTGGGTTCGAATCCCACCCGGGGCACTCATCTGCCAGTTCTGACCACCCCTCTCGCCATCGTGTGGAATGTGTACTCGACTGACGCCCGCAGGGACGCCCTCGCTCTTGTCGCGGGCGGCGCGTCGCTGAGTGAGGTCAGCAGGGCGACGGGTGTCTCGCGTGCCGCCCTGCGCGAGTGGCGCGATCAGCCGGAGCACGCGTCCTCGACCGCACGGACTGTCCATCGTGCGAGTCGCCAGCACGAATGCCAGAACCATTCGCCTACGCCCACTTGCTCGGGCTCTACCTGGGAGACGGCTGCGTCTCCGCGCTTGCGGAAGGGCGTCTACTCGCTGCGCATCGCTTGCTGTGATCCTACCCGCGCCTGATCCAAGAGTGCGAGGACTCGATCTCGCTGTTCGGCCAGGCAGCAAGGTGTTTCGTGTCCCATCCGTGGGTTGCACCTATGTCTTGTCGCAGTGGAAGCACTGGCCCTGCCTGTTTCCACAGCACGGGCCTGGGCGAAAGCACGAACGCCGCATCGCCTCGAGCCGTGGCAGTGCGAGATCGTCGGAACAGCATCCCGGGCGCTTCTTGCGCGGACTCTTCCACTCGGATGGTTGCCGCATTGTCAACTGGACCGTCCGCGACGGTAGCGGGCCAGCCCAAGCGCTACGAGTACCCGCGCTACTTCTTCAGCAACAGGTCCAGCGACATCCTCGAGCTCTGCGAGTGGGCGCTTGACTTCCTTGGCATCGCACATCGGCGTCCACGACCCACCGACATCTCCGTGGCCCGGAGGGAGTCTGTCGCGATCCTCGACCAGCACGTAGTGCCGAAGGACTGAAGCGTGCCATAAGTAGCACATAGCAAGGGTGGGAGTTCGCGAGCCGCGGCAGCGAGCCAGCGAGCTGCTCCGCCTTGTCGAGCGGGGAAACCATCGAAATCACCGACCGCGGCCGTCCGGTCGCACTTCTGGGGCCCTTGCCTGAAGGCAGCCCCCTCGACCAACTCCGTGCGTCTGGTGACGTTGAGCTGGCGAGCGGCGACTTGGACGACCTGCCTCCCCCGTTGCAGTCCAAGGCCAGCCAGCTGCCGTCGAGCGTTCTCGCGCGGCTGCGGCAACAGGAGCGATGATGACGGCGACCTATCTCGACTCGTCGGCGATCGTCAGGCTTGCGATCCGCGAGCCGCAGTCGGCCGTCCTGCGGCGCTACCTTCGGGGTCGCAAACCGCTGGTATCCAGTGCGCTGGCTCGCACGGAGGTTCCTCGAGCGTTGCTGCTCGAGGGCGGGTCGGGCATCGCTCGGGGCCGTGCAGTGCTTTCACGGATAGTCATGGTCCGAATCAGTGATCGCGTGCTCAACGCAGCCGGGACGCTTGACCCTCCGGAGCTGCGATCGCTCGACGCCATACATCTGGCAACGGCGATGCTCTTGGGCACTGACCTCAGACTCGTCGTCACGTACGACGAGCGCATGCTCGAGGCTAGCCGCTTGCATACGACCGCAGCCTTCGGACTGGAGTCGCCGGCGTCGGGCTGGCGGCGAGCGCCATCAGTCGCGGTAGGCCGGCGCAGACCCAGCGACCGCGTCGCCGATCTCGTGCACGCGGAGTGCGTTGGTCGAGCCCGGGATCCCCGGCGGCGACCCGGCCACGATGATGACGAGCTCGCCCATCCGGCACCGGCCCGACTCGACCAGCATGCGATCGACCTGGAGCACCATGTCGTCGGTGTGGAACACCTCTGGCACGAGAAAGGCCTCGACGCCCCAGGTCAGCGACAGCCGCCGGCGGGTGTGCTCGACCGGGGTGAAAGCGAGGAGCGGGATTCGCGTACGCAGTCGTGCCATGCGCTTGGCCGAGTCGCCAGTCTGGGTGAACGCGACGACGTACGTCGCACCGAGCAGCTCGGCCACTTCGGCCGCGGCACGAGTGATGGCGCCACCCTTCGTTCGCGGCCGCGTCGTGAGCGGTGGGATCCGCGCTAGCCCGTGCTCCTCGACCGTCTCGACGATCTGAGCCATCGTGCGGACGGCTTCGATGGGGTGCAGCCCGACGCTCGTCTCGCCGGAGAGCATCACGGCATCGGCGCCGTCGAGTACGGCATTGGCGACGTCGGAGGCCTCGGCACGAGTCGGGCGGGCGTTGCTGATCATCGACTCGAGCATCTGAGTCGCCACGATCACGGGCTTGGCCCGGCGACGCGCCAGCTCAACAGCTCGCTTCTGCACGAGCGGCACGTCCCAGAGCGGCAGCTCCACCCCGAGGTCACCGCGGGCAACCATGATGGCGTCGAACGCGTCGACGATCTCCTCGAGGTTCTCGACCGCCTGCGGCTTCTCGATCTTGGCGATGACGGGGAGGCGAATGCCCTCCTCGTCCATGATCCGGTGGACGTCCTCGATGTCCTTGGCGCTGCGGACGAACGACAGGGCGATCATGTCCGCCCCGAGGTTCAGGCCCCAACGCAGGTCGCGCTCGTCCTTGTCGGACAACGCGGGAACGCTGACGGCGACGCCCGGCAGGTTGATGCCCTTGTTGTTGCTGACCGGGCCGCCCTCGATGACGCGCGTGACGACCTGGGGGCCGTCGACCTTCTCGACCTGGAGCAGGATGCGCCCGTCGTCGACCAGCAGCCTGTCCCCGGCAGAAACGTCCCCCGGTAGGCCGGCATAGGTCGTCGAGCAGATCTCCGCGGTGCCGACCACGTCCTCGGTCGTGATCGTGAACTGCTGGCCGTACTGCAGGTTGACCTTGTCGTCGGCAAAGCGGCCGAGCCGGATCTTGGGGCCTTGGAGGTCGACGAGCACCCCGACGTTGCGGCCGAGGGCATCCGCTGCCTCTCGTACACGTCGGTATCGCTCTTCATGCTCGGGATAGCCGCCGTGGCTCAGGTTGAACCGGGCGACGTCCATGCCCGCCTCCATGAGCTCACGGATGCGCTCAGGAGAACCGACGGCGGGACCGAGGGTGCAGACAATCTTTGCGCGACGCACGAGTGAGCATCCTAACGATCGACTCCGGAGAGCCATCAGCCGCCCGGCTCGACGAGTCCCGTCTCGTAGGCAATCACCACCAGTTGAGCGCGATCACGCGCGTTGAGCTTGGACAGGATGCGACTGACGTACGTCTTCGCGGTCAGCGGGCTGATCACCAGATCGCGGGCGATCTCGTCGTTGCTACGGCCGCGAGCAATCAGGGACAAGACGGCTCGCTCACGATCGGTCAACGCTGCCAGCGACTCGGGCAGGACTCGGTCCGGATCCGGGCGGGAAACGTACTCCTCGATCAGCCGCCGGGTCGCCTGAGGCGCCAACAGGCTCTCGCCCTTCGCGACGGTGTAGATCGCCTCGAGCAGCAGCGCCGGGCGCGTGTCCTTGAGCAGGAAGCCGCTGGCGCCAGCGCGCAGCGCCCCAAAGATGTACTCATCCTCGCCAAACGTCGTGAGTACGAGGACGCGTACCTGGCCCAGGTCAGGGTCACCGGTGATCTGCTGGGTGGCTCGTATGCCATCGACACCGGGCATCCGGATATCCATCAGCACGACGTCCGGCCGCGACTCACGGGCCATGCGCACGGCCTCGGCGCCGTCGCCCGCCTCACCGACGACTTCGAGTCCTGCGTCGGACTCGACGAGCGTACGGAACCCGGCGCGCACTAGCTCCTGGTCGTCGACGATGACCACGCGTACGGTCATGGCTCCGCCCGCAGTGGCATGACGGCACGCACGGCGAAGCCGCCGGGCTCGGCGGTGGCGTGCAGCTCGCCTCCGATGGCGAGCATCCGTTCGCGCATACCCGTGAGGCCGTGCCCGTCCGAGTCATCCGGGATCGTCACCTGGGCGCCGTCGTTGACCACTTCGACCTCCAGCTCTCGCCCTGTGTAGTGCAGCAGCACTCGTACGCGTGTCACATCCCGGCCGTGCTTCATCACGTTGGTGAGGCTCTCCTGAACGACCCGGTATGCACTGCTGCTCATCACTGTTGTCAGGACCTGCGGCTCCTCACCCTCGATGGTGAGCTCGATCGGGAGCCCCGATGCACGGGCGTCGGCGACGAGTCGCTGGATGTCAGCCACACCCGGCACTGGCTCCGGGGTCGGGGGCCCCGCCTCCTCACGAAGCAGGCCAAGCGTGCCGCGGATCTCGCGCAGCGCCCGCCCACTCGCCTCGGTGATTCGCTCGAGTGCAGTTTTGGCGGCGGTTGGATTGGTGTCGATCACATGCGCGGCCACACCGGCCTGCACGTTGATCAGGGCGATGCTATGGCCGATAACATCGTGCAACTCTCTGGCGATGCGCAGTCGCTCCTCGCCGACGCGCTGCATGGCTTCCTGCTCACGGCTTCTCTCCGCGAGTTCTGCCCGGTCCGCCATCGCCGCGGCATATGCACGCTGGCTCCTTACGGCCGACCCGAACGCCCCGGCACTGAAGAACCAACCCATCGGCGCAAGAGTCGTCGTCCATGAGAACGGAATGCTTTGGGTCACGCGAACGATCAGCAGAAGCACAACGGTCCCAAATGTGATCGCAAAGGCCTCGGCCGTCGGCCGGCGCAACCCGACGTAGAACAGAGGCACAACTACTCCGACCCCTAAAAGCACGAGCGGCAAGTCGAGCAGGCCAAAGATGACCACGCCCGCAACGCACGCGATCAGACCCACGCGGGGCCAGAGGTAGGCGCATGCCACCCCGGCGGCAGTGATCACCGCAGCCGCTACGGCCCATACCGAAGCCTCGAACGTCTCGTCGACCTGGAGCCGAATCAGGGTGACGCCGAGCAGAAGGCCGGCCATGAGCAGGTCGAGCCATGGATGCGTTCGACCGGAAGTCAGCGCTAGGCGTCCCGGCAGCTCCAGGATGCCGACCACACGTCGCCGCACCGACTGCTCCAAGATCCGGTTGCTCCTGCTGGGCAGCGTAGGCCGGACCCCGCCTTCATGCGCGCCGTCGGGGGTCAACCATGGGTGACATCCGAACCCGCAGTACATCCCCAGGAGTACCGCGATGTGTCCGCCGTGGCCAGATTCGCTGGGGCGGCAAAGAGCCCACAGTGAAGACATCAGAGCGTGGCAGGCTCGCCATCAGCCGCCGCAAAACGGGTCGAGTATGTCGACATCCGCCTTCTCGAAGTCGACGGCGTTGCGCGTAACGACGGTAAGTCCGTGAACAAGGGCAGTGGTCGCGATCAGGCTGTCCTTGATCGGCATGGCGCGACCGCAGGCCCGGAGCGTCGCCAACAGCCCTGCCCAACGCACGCCAGATTCTGCGTCCCAAGGAAGGCAGTGAAGCCGGTGTACGCCGGCCTCAAACCACGACTGCAGACCATTGCGCTTCCTGCCCTTCGGCATCAGCAAGATGCCAAACCGGATCTCGCCGATGATGAAGGGATCGACAGCCAGCTCACGCTCGTTGCGCCGAAGCCACTCGATGACTTGTTGGTCGGGAGCCGATTTCGTTGGCTCGCTGAGTACGTTGGCGTCGACCAGGTATCTCACAGCGTGTCGGTCGATTCGGACTCGATGGGAACGAAGAATCCCTTGCTCGGACTGGCTAGCAGCCAGTCGACCACGCCTTCATTTGGTCTCGTCGAGAGCCGACGGAGTAGGTATTCGCCGCGGTCGAGCCGCTCGACTTCGAACTCCTGGCCAACCTCCACCTGATCCTGCTGCCGGATCTCGGCCGGCAGCACGATCTGGCCCTTCGAGGACATGGTCGTCTTCATGGACGTAAGATACCGTCTTACCTGACCGTTGGGCAACCGACTCAGTCAGGCGACCAGCGGCCGGTCCGTCGGCGCAACCGGTGCCGGCAGCCGCCGCTCCCCTGTCAGGAACTCGTCGACCGCCGACGCGCACGCCCGGCCCTCGGCGATCGCCCACACGATCAACGACTGGCCACGCCCGGCGTCGCCGCAGACAAAGACACCATCCGCCGACGACGCGTACGCAGCGTCGCGCGCAAAGTTGCTGCGCGCGTCCTGCTGAAGCCCCAGCTGCTCGACCAACCCACCGGCCTCCGGCCCGACAAACCCCATAGCCAGCAGCACCAACTCGGCCGGGATCACCTGCTCGGTCCCATCGACCGGCTCGAAACCCCCACGGGCAGAAGGCCGCACCTCAACCAGCCGCAACTCCTTCACCCGCCCAGCCGCGTCCCCGATGAGCTCCTGGGTCGACACCGAGTAGACCCGCTCGCCACCCTCCTCGTGCGCCGACGACGTACGCATGATCAGCGGCCACGTCGGCCACGGCGTCACATCCGGGCGGTCGTCGCCCGGCTGCGGCAGGATCTCCAGCTGCGTCACCGATGCCGCACCCTGCCGGTGCACCGTCCCGAGGCAGTCGGCCCCGGTGTCGCCGCCGCCGATGATGATCACGTGCTTGCCGGCCGCGGTGATCTGACCAACAACGTCTTCGCCCAGCGCGACCCGGTTGGCCTGCGGCAGGTACTCCATCGCCTGGTGCACACCGTCGAGCTCGCGCCCCGGCACCGGCAGCTCCCGCCACGCGGTCGCCCCGACGGCCAGCACCACCGCGTCGTACCGCTCCCGCAACGACGCCGCCGACACGTCGCGCCCGACCTCGACGCCCGTACGGAAGATCGTCCCCTCGGCGCGCATCTGGTCCAGCCGCCGGTCCAGGTGCCGCTTCTCCATCTTGAACTCGGGAATCCCATACCGCAGCAGCCCACCCGGCCGATCGGCCCGCTCATAGACCGCCACCGTGTGCCCGGCCCGAGTCAGCTGCTGCGCCGCGGCCAGGCCCGCCGGCCCCGACCCGATCACCGCCACCGAAAAGCCCGTCAGGAACTCCGGCGGCTGCGGCAGCACACCCCGGTCGTCCCACGCCCGGTCGATGATCGACACCTCGACGTTCTTGATCGTCACCGCGGGCTGGTTGATGCCCAGCACGCACGACGCCTCGCACGGCGCCGGGCACAGCCGCCCGGTGAACTCCGGGAAGTTGTTGGTCGCGTGCAGCCGCTCCGACGCCCCTCGCCAGTCCCCCCGCCAGACAAGGTCGTTCCACTCCGGGATCAGATTCCCCAACGGACACCCGTGGTGACAGAACGGGATGCCGCAGTCCATGCACCGACCCGCCTGCTCGGTGATGATCGGCAGCAGCGCCCGCCCGATGCCAGGCGCCGGGTAGACCTCGTTCCAGTCCCGCACCCGCTCCTCGACCGGGCGACGCTCCGCCACCTCCCGGTCAACACGCAGGAATCCGCGTGGGTCAGCCATGTGCCGCCTCCATGATTGCGACGACAACGTCTCGGCCCTCGCGCTCCGCAGCTTCCTTGGCGACGAGCACGCGCTTGTAGTCCGTGGGCATGACCTTCGTGAACCGCTCCGCCTGCGCCGGCCAGTCGACGAGCAGCTTCTCCCCCACCGTCGACCCGGTCTCCTCGACGTGCCGTGCGACCAGATGCCGTACGTCCTCGACGTCGCGCCTCACCCAGCGACTCGAGCTCCACCATCTCGGTGTTGACCAGTGCCGGGTCGAGGTCGAGCACAAACGCAACCCCGCCCGACATGCCCGCAGCGACGTTGCGCCCGGTCGGGCCGAGGATGACCACCCGGCCGCCGGTCATGTACTCGCAGGCGTGGTCGCCGACGCCCTCGACGACCGCGGACACCCCGGAGTTGCGCACGCAGAACCGCTCGCCCACCACGCCCCGGATGAAGATCTCGCCCGACGTCGCGCCGTAGGCGATCACGTTGCCCGCGATCACGTTGTGCTCTGGTACGAACGTCGCCGCGCGGTCCGGCCGCACGACGATGCGCCCGCCCGACAGCCCCTTGGCGAGATAGTCGTTGGTGTCGCCCTCCAGCCGCAGCGTGATGCCCGCCGGCACGAACGCGCCGAACGACTGCCCGGCCGAGCCGACCAGCGTCAGATCGATCGTCTCGTCGGGCAGCCCCGCGCCGCCGTAGCGCTTGGTCACCTCGTGGCCGAGCATCGTGCCGACCGTACGGTTGACGTTGCGGATCGCGAGCTGAGCGCGTACGGGTTCGCCGTCGTCGAGCGCGTCCTGGCTGATCGCGATGAGCTCGTTGTCGAGTGCCTTGTCGAGCCCGTGGTCCTGTTCCACGACGCGGTGCCGTGCCGCACCCTCGGGCAGGTCGGGCACGTGCAGGATCGGCGACAGGTCGAGCCCGATCGCCTTCCAGTGGTCGATGGCCGCGCGTTGTGTCGAGGACCTCGGCGTGGCCGATGGCCTCATCGAGCGTACGGAAACCGAGCGCCGCAAGGTGTTCGCGCACTTCCTCGGCGATGAACTCGAAGAAGGTGACGACGAACTCCGGCTTCCCGGTGAACCGCTCGCGCAGCACCGGATTCTGCGTCGCCACCCCCACCGGGCAGGTGTCGAGGTGGCAGACACGCATCATCACGCACCCGGACACGACCAGCGGAGCAGTCGCGAAACCGTACTCCTCGGCGCCCAGCAGCGCCGCGATAACCACGTCACGCCCGGTCTTGAGCTGGCCATCGGTCTGCACGACTATGCGGTCGCGCAACCCGTTGAGCAGCAAGGTCTGCTGCGTCTCGGCAAGCCCCAGCTCCCATGGGCCACCCGCGTGCTTGAGCGATGTCAGAGGCGCCGCGCCGGTGCCACCGTCGTGTCCCGAGATCAGCACCACGTCGGCGTGCGCCTTGGACACTCCCGCGGCCACCGTGCCGACACCGACCTCGGCGACGAGCTTGACGTGCACGCGCGCCGACGGGTTGGCGTTCTTGAGGTCGTGGATGAGCTGCTTGAGATCCTCGATCGAGTAGATGTCGTGGTGCGGCGGCGGGCTGATCAGGCCGACGCCCGGCGTCGAGTAGCGCGTGCTCGCGATCCACGGATAGACCTTGTGCCCCGGCAACTGGCCGCCCTCGCCCGGCTTGGCGCCCTGCGCCATCTTGATCTGCAGGTCGTTGGCATGCGTGAGGTACTCCGACGTCACGCCGAACCGCCCGCTCGCCACCTGCTTGACGGCGCTGCGTCGCTCCGGGTCGTACAACCGGTCAGGGTCCTCGCCGCCCTCGCCGGTGTTGGACTTGCCGCCGATCCGGTTCATGGCGATGGCCAGCGTCTCGTGCGCCTCCATGGAGATGGAGCCGTACGACATCGCGCCCGTCGAGAACCGCTTGACGATCTCGCTGACCGGCTCGACCTCGTCGATCGGCACCGGCGGCCGCCCGCCGTCCTTGAAGCGGAACAGCCCGCGCAGCGTCATGAGCCGCTGTGACTGCTCGTCGACCCGCTGCGTGTATTGCTTGAAGACGTCGTAGCGGCCGCTGCGCGTCGAGTGCTGCAGCCGGAACACCGTCTCTGGGTCGAACAGGTGCGGCTCGCCCTCACGTCGCCACTGGTATTCGCCGCCGACCTCGAGCCGCCGGTGCGCCGGCGCGATGCCGGACGGCGGGTAGGCCGCGGCATGCCGGCGCCGGACCTCCTCGGCGAGCGTGTCGAGCCCGACACCGCCGAGCCGCGAGGTCGTACCCGTGAAGTAGCGGTCCACGAGGTCCTGGCCGAGCCCGACCGCCTCGAAGATCTGCGCGCCGGTGTAGGAGGCGACGGTGGAGACGCCCATCTTGCTCATGACCTTGAGCACGCCCTTGCCAAGCGCCTTGACGAGGTTGCGTACGGCCTTGTCGGGCGCGAGGCCTTGCAAGTGGACGCCTTCGCGGGCGAGGTCCTCGACACTCTCCATGGCCAGATAGGGGTTGACCGCGGCGGCGCCGTAGCCGATGAGCAGAGCGACGTGGTGCACCTCGCGCACATCGCCGGCCTCGACGACAAGACCGACCTGGGTGCGGGTCTTCTCGCGGATGAGGTGGTGGTGCACCGCCGAGGTCAGCAGCAGCGATGGAATGGGCGCGAAGGTGGCGTCGGAGTGCCGGTCGGACAGGACGATGATGCGGGCGCCTTCGCTGATCGCGGCGGACGCTTCGGAGCAGATCTCGTCGAGCCGCCCTGCCAGCTCCACGCCGCCACCCTCGACTCGGTAGAGGCCCTTCACGACGTGGGTCCCGTAACCGGGCAGGTCGCCGTCGCGGTTGATGTGCACAATCTTTGCCAGGTCGTCGTTGTCGATGACCGGGAACGGCAGTCGCAGCATGCGACATGACGACGGTGTCGGGTCCAGGAGGTTGCCCTCGGGGCCGATCGTGCCGGCGAGCGAGGTGACGAGCTCCTCGCGGATCGCGTCCAGCGGCGGGTTGGTGACCTGTGCGAACAGCTGCGCGAAGTAGTCGAAGAGCAGCCGCGGCCGGTCGGACAGGGCCGCGATCGGCGAGTCAGTGCCCATCGAGCCGATCGGCTCGGCAGCGGCGCGGGCCATTGGGGCCAGCAGGACGCGCAGCTCCTCCTCCGTGTAGCCGAACGTCTGCTGCCGCCGCGTGACGCTGGCGTGTGTGTGCACGATGTGCTCGCGCTCGGGCAGGTCGGCGAGCTCGATGAGGCCGGCGTGCAGCCACTCGTCGTACGGATTCTGCGCGGCGAGCGTCGCCTTGATCTCCTCGTCCTCGATGATGCGGTGCTCCGCGGTGTCGACGAGGAACATCCGGCCCGGCTGGAGCCGCCCCTTGCGGACGATGCGCGCCGGGTCGATGTCGAGCACCCCGACCTCGGACGCGAGTACGACGAGACCGTCGTCGGTCACCCAGAATCGGCCCGGCCGCAGGCCGTTGCGGTCGAGCACCGCGCCGACCTGGGTGCCGTCGCTGAACACGATGCAGGCCGGCCCGTCCCACGGCTCCATCACCGTGGAGTGGAACTCGTAAAACGCGCGGCGGGCGGGATCCATCGAGCCGTGGTTCTCCCACGCCTCGGGGATCATCATCAGCACCGCGTGCGGCAGGGTGCGCCCGCCCAGGTGCAGCAGCTCGAGCACCTCGTCGAACGTCGCCGCGTCGCTTGCGCCGGGGGTGCAGACGGGGAATACACGGTCGAGGTCGCCCGGGATCAGCTCGCTCGCCAGCTGCGACTCACGGGCACGCATCCAGTTGCGGTTGCCCTGTACGGTGTTGATCTCGCCGTTGTGGGCGATGAACCGGTACGGGTGCGCCAGCGGCCAGCTCGGGAAGGTGTTGGTCGAGTAGCGCGAGTGCACGACGGCGACAGCGGTTGCGATGCGCGCATCGGAGAGGTCGGGGAAGAACGGCTCGAGCTGGCCCGTGGTCAGCATCCCCTTGTAGATCAGCGTCCTGCTGGACAGGCTCACGAAGTAGGCAGCGGTCTGGTGCTGGGCGCGCTTGCGTAGGCCGTACACACGACGGTCCAGGGTGATGCCTTCCTCGCCGGTCACGGACGCGACGAAGACCTGCCGGAATGTCGGCATGGCGGCGAGCGAGGTCGCGCCGAGCAGGTCGGGGGTGACCGGCACGTCGCGCCAGCCGAGGACGGTCAGGCCCTCCTCGGCGGCGAGCCGCTCGATGGTCGCTGTCGCGGCCTGCGCAGCGGCTGCGTCGACAGGCAGGAACACGGTGCCGACGGCGTACGCCCCTCGCTCGGGCAGCGGGAAGTCGACGACCGCGCGCAGGAACTCGTCGGGGACCTGCAGCATGATGCCCGCGCCGTCACCGGAGTCGGGCTCCGCTCCGGACGCGCCGCGGTGCTCGAGGTTGCGCAACGCCGAGAGCGCCTTGACGACGATGTCGTGGCTGGGCTCACCGGTGAGCGTGGCGACGAACGCGACTCCACACGCGTCATGCTCGTGCTGGCCGTCGTAGAGACCCTGCGGTCGCATGGGCACTCCCGTCGTGGGGCGGGGGCGCGAGGGACTGCGATGGCCCTGCGAGGACATACTGCGTGCCGGGAGCGTATCGCAGAGCTGCCCAGCACCTGGACTGCTATTCCACATGTCGGGAAGGTGACAGTTAGGTTTCGGCTACATGGGGGTGCCGTCGACCCGCCTGGGCAGCCCCCATGGGTTGTCGTCGCGCAGGCTGGGCGGGAGCAGGTCGTCCGGCGCGTTCTGGTAGCTCACGGGGCGGAGGAAGCGGCGGATCGCCAGCGTGCCCACCGATGTCGAACGCCCGTCGGACGTCGCCGGGTGGGGGCCACCGTGCACCATGGCATGAGTGACCTCGACCCCGGTGGGCCAGCCGCCGAAGACGATCCGGCCGACCTTCTGCTCCAGCAGCGGGAGAAGGGCCCGTACGGTGGCCGCGTCGCCCTCGCCGTGGTGGACGCTGGCGGTGAGCTGTCCCTCCAGCCCAGTCAGCGCGTCCCGCAGCTGCTGCTTCGTCGTCGTAGCGGACGACCAGCCCCACCGCACCGAACACCTCAGCATGCGTGTCCGGCGTGGCGACGAAGGCCTGCCGCCGTCGTCGTCAGCAGTGCCGGCGCGGGTGCGTTGGGGCCGGCTCCGTCGCGGCCCCGCGCGACCACGGACACGCCGGGCCGCTCGGCCAGCTCCGCCAGGCCGTCCATGCACGACTGCGCAATGCCGGCCGTGAGCATCACCTGGCCCACCTGGGCGGCCACGAGAGCCGCGGCCGCGTCGACGAACTTGTCTCCGGCAGCCGAGGCCGGCACGAACAGCAGTCCGGGGTTGGTGCAGAACTGCCCCGCCCCGAGCGTCAGCGAGCCGACAAATTCCTCGGCCAATATGGTCGGGTCGCCGAGGCCGCCTGGCAAGATCACCACGGGGTTGGTCGACGACATCTCCGCGAACACCGGGATCGGCTCCGGCCGAGCCGCGGCAGTCCGCATCAGCGCCATGCCGCCGGTGCGGGATCCGGTGAAGCCAACGGCCTTGATGCGCGGGTCGGCGGCGAGCGCCTGGCCGATCTCCGCACCACTGCCGTACAGCTGGGAGAACACACCCGGCGGGAGCCCACACGCCGCCACCGCGCGCGTCACCGCCTGGGCCACGAGCTCCGCCGTGCCGGGGTGCGCGTGGTGCGCCTTGACGATGACCGGGCAGCCGGCGGCCAGGGCCGAGGCAGTGTCGCCGCCGGCGGTGGAGAACGCGAGCGGGAAGTTGCTAGGCCCGAAGACCGCCACCGGGCCGATCGGCACGTGCACCAGCCGCAGGTCCGGGCGCGGCACTGGCTGCCGCTGCGGCTGCGCCGGGTCGACCCGCACCTCGTAGGCGTCGCCGCGGCGGACGACGTCAGCGAACAGCCGCAGCTGCCCCACCGTGCGCGCCCGCTCGGACTGGATGCGGGCGGCGGGCAGGCCGGTCTCGGCTACCGCCCGCTGCACGAGGTCGTCGCCGATCGACTCGATCTCGGCCGCGACGCGGTCAAGGAAGTCAGCGCGTTCCTGCGGAGAACGGCTCCGGTAGTCGTCGAACGCGTCGGCCGCCGCGCAGGTCGCGAGCTCGACCTCGTGGGCGCCGACCATGCCGAACGCCGGCTCGAGCGGCTGCTCGGTTGCCGGGTCGACGGCACGGAAAGTACCCCGCGTGCCGTCGACCGCGCGCCCGGCGATGATCGACCGCCCGGTGACTGTCCCGGTCATGCGACCTTCCCGATGAGCGCGGCCAGCTCGTCGATCTCCGCCTGGGTGAGGTCGACGAGCGGTGGCCGGACACGCCCGCCGTCCCGCCCGACGGCGTTGAGCCCGCCCTTGACGATCGACACCGCGTAGCCCTTCTCCCGGTCGCGGATGTCGAGATACGGGAGCACGAACTCGTTGAGCTTGGCATAGACCGCGGCGCGGTCCTGGGCTCGAACTGCCGCATAGAACGAAAGCGCGAACTCGGGCACGAAGTTGAACATAGCCGACGAGTAGGTCGTCACCCCGAGCTGCAGCAGCGGGAGCGCGAACGTCTCTGCGGTCGGCAGGCCACCGACATAGAGCAGTCGGTCGCCGACCCGCGCATAGGTGCGGGTCATCTGCTCGATGTGCGCGTGCCTGAGGACATCTCGATCGCTGGCTTCGACGACATTCCCTTCGCCCCCTACACGACGCCACCACTCACGACGATGTCCGTCCCTCAGGGGGAGCTGGGTCACCAGGCGTGGCGGCGGCTCTGGGCGCAGCTCAACGACGAACCGCCCGAGCACAACGTCTACTTCCGGCCGCGGCTGGAAGTCCGGGGCAGCACAGCGCCACCGCCGCCCGGCGGGTGAGCGTCCGCTGCCGCTGTCGGTGGTGGGTGCCAGGCTGGCAGGCATGTACCGGGAGCGGGCTTCGCGGGTGCCCGGCGCGTACGTCTGGACAAACGCCGTCGACGCGGGCGATCGTGTTGGGCCCGTGCTGCCGGACGGGTGCATGGACCTCATCTGGACCGACGACCGGCTGATCGTGGCCGGGCCTGACACCACGGCCTATCTCGCGGCGGTTCCGCCGGGGACGACGTTCACCGGCCTGCGTTTTGCGCCGGGCGCCGCGCCTGCCGTGCTCGGCGTTACCGCCCACGAGCTGCGAAATCAGCGCGTGGCCCTTTCCGATCTGTGGCCGGCGAGCGACGCGCGCCGGGTCACCGGGCAGGTCGGCGGGGCCAGCCGACCGGGCGCGGCGCTGGAGGCTGTGGCGACCGAGCTCTGGCATGACGGCGCTGCACCCGGTCCGATGGTGGGCGAGGTGCTGCGCCGGCTATCAGTCGGCACCTCGGTCGCCGAGACCGCGAGCGCCGCCGGTGTGAGCGAGCGGCAGCTCCATCGCCGCTGCCTCGACTGGTTCGGCTACGGGCCCAAGTTCCTTGTCCGCGTGCTGCGCATGCAGCGTGCGCTGGCGCTTGCGCGGGCCGGGACGCCGTACGCCCGAGTGGCCGCGAGCGCGGGCTACGCCGACCAGGCGCACCTCGCCCGCGACGTCAAGGAGTTGGCGGGCGCCACGCTCAGCGAGCTCACCGCGTAGGCAGCGTGGCGTAGAGGTCGACGCCGTTGCCGTCGGGGTCGCCAATGCTCGCGTAGCGCTGGCCCCACTCGGCGTCGAAGGGTGGCAAGTGGCCCTCGTACCCTGCCTCGACCAACTCCGCGTAGACCGCGTTCACCTCGTCGGCGCTCTCGCACTCGAACGCGAAGCCGACGCGCTGACCGCCTTTGGGCGGGGTCCAGGATGGGTCGAACGACAGGATCGTGTCCACGGTGTCGAACATCAGCCGCATCCCGCCGGGCAGCGCGGCCTCGACGTGTGGCTCGGAGTCGGCGGAGAGCGGGATGTCGAGGCCGAGGCGACGGTAGAACGCCAGCGCCTTGCCCATGTCGGCGACCACGACGCCGATCGCGTTGAAGGTAGGAGTCATGTCCCCGACAGTACGAGTTGGCGCCGACGTGGTCTTGAACGAATCGGACGTGTGCAGATCTGAAGAGTGTTGCGCTACTCGCAGACCAAGGGCTCAGCCGGGTACGTGGACCGAGCGTGCACCTTGCCGGAAGGTGTCACGACATAGGAAAAGCTTGAGGCAAAGACGTCCGTGCCATTCTTGGCGAACCAGTACTCTGACAGCCATTCGCAAGGCCCACCGGAGTGGCGAAATGCGCGCGTTGGAGGGCTGCCCTGGAACTCGGGAACCATGACGGGCTCGTCGCTGAGATCACAAGATAGGTTCTCCGTCGAAGAGCCGTCGGGCAGTTCGACGCGCTGCACCCAGGCACACTCCGCGCGCATTAGTGATGCGGTTGGAAAGTCATCGGGAAACGCGACCGCGAGAACCGTATCGACGTTGCGGATCCGATCGACGGATGCATCCGCCGCGGCCGGAACCACGCTCGCGACCGTGATTGCCGCTGCCACCCCACCGACGAATGCAAGGCTGCGCAAAGCCTTCATGATCAATCCCCCCCTGGTGCACCCCCACGCGACGGCACTGTCACGTGGTGGGGATAGTCCTCGCCCCCGTCCGGGTGGTCAATCGCTCGGCACCGAGAGTGACTCACCTCTCGCAGCGTGCGAGGGACCGACTGCGGGGCGGCTGATTCGGCTCACTCTTGCCAGTCCTGACGACCCGGCCGCATGATCGCCGAATGCGCATCAGGCTCGAGCTCTTCGTCGACGACCTGCAAGCGAGCGTTCACTACTGCACGCAGCTGCTGAGCTTCGAAGTCACCCGACGCGAACCGGACTACGTCAGCCTCCGCCGCGGGCTGCCTGCTCCTTGGCCCGGTGGCCAAGCTGCCCCGGGCTAGGGCCGGGTTTCACCCAGTCACGACTGCGCGCTGACAAAGGGGCCGGCGTCGCGATCGCGCTCGAACTCGACGAGTCGACAGCCTTATGCGGCTCCACGACTCGTGCCAGGCCTGGGGTGTGGTGGTGGAACCGCTTCGTGACCGACCCTGGGGGTTGCGTGACTTCCGCATCGCCGACTCAGACGGCGGCGACGCCAGCAAGGATTAGGCCGCATACCGGCTCTTCACAATGCAGGGTGTAGTCGGGGCGGGGCGTCGGCGATACTGTGGGCGTGGAGTACGTGTCCAGGGTGCCGCGACCGCCGCTGGACGGGCTGCTCGACGACCTTTACTACCTGGCGGGCGCGACGCCGTACGCCCGACTGATGCTGCCGGCCGCGCCGGCGCCGTTGCTCATCGTCAACGTCGGAATGCCTTTCCTCATCCGCGCCGGCACCGCTGTCGAGGCGGCGGAATATGTCGATGGCTGCGTGGTCACCACGCCCACCCGCGCGTGGGAGTTCAGCTACCCAGCCCGGACCCGGTCCGTCGGCGTGCACTTCAAGCCGTGGGGGCTGGCCCCGTTCCTGCCGATGCCCGCGGCCGAGTTGTGCGACCGGCCGGCGACGGTCGCGCAGATTTGGGGCCAGGCGGCGATTGCTGAGCTGCGAGACCGGCTGACCACGGCGGACGCACCGCACGAGATGCTGACGCTGCTCGAAGATGAGCTGACGCGACGGCTGCGCGAGATCGACGGCCTGGACCTCGTACGCCAAATGAGTAGCGCCATCGCGGCGACCGGCGGAGCGGTGCCGATCAGCGACCTCGGCGTCGCAAGCCGCGCAAGCAGCACCTATGTGGCGAGGCGGTTCAAGGCGATTGTCGGTGTCACGCCGAAGCGGCTGGCTCGCAGCTACCGCTTCACCTCCACCGTGTTGGCGATCGACGTCGCTGCACCGATCGACTGGGCCGACGTTGCCGCCCGCGCGGGCTACTTCGACCAGGCCCACTTCGTCCACGAGTTCCGGGAGTTCACCGGGCTCACGCCGACCCGGTATGTCGAAGTCCGGCGGCGATTCCTGCGCGATCATCCCGGCCACGTGCTGGACGGCTGGCCGCTGCCAGCCGAATGATTTCTTACAAGAGCGACCACTCACTACACGCAAAACTTGGGACTCCAAACAGAGGAGGAACCCATGGGAAAAGTGGTCATGAATGCGTCGGTCTCAGTGGATGGTTTCATTGCGGCTGAGAACGACGATCCCGGTCCGCTGTTCGAGTGGTTGGTCAGCGGTGATGTGCCGTTGGACGACAGCGGCGTACTGAAGGTGTCGCAGGCGTCCTACGACCACATCCGGCCGTACTGGGACCAGGTCGGGGTGACAATCGCCGGCCGCCACGTCTTCGACATCACGGACGGCTGGGACGGGAAGCCGCCGAGCGGGATCGACCACGTCGTCGTCGTGACACACCGGCCGGCGCCCGAGGGCTGGGACCCCGAGGCGCCGTTCCATTTCGTCGACAGCATCGAAGCAGCCGTGACCAAGGCGCAGGAGCTCGCGGGCGACCGCATCGTCGAGTTCGCCGCCGGTGACGTCGGTGGCCAGGCGCTTGCCGCGGGCCTGATCGACGAGGTGCGCATGGACGTCGCACCCGTCGTGTTCGGGTCCGGCAAGCGCTACTTCGGGTCGGTCCACGCACAGCACCTGTTGGAGGATCCCGACGTGGTGATTCAGGGCAACCAGGTGCTTCACCTGCGCTATCGGGTGCGCCGTTGACCGATCTGAGCGGGTACGCGAGAAGTCCACTACGAACGGTGACACAAGATCGGGCCTCCGGCTGCGTTCAACTCAAGATCACTGGTTGCCGGTTTCCGTCGTATCTTGGCCGACCCCCAGGAAGAGCCCGCATACGTTGTTCCGCGCCACCATCGTTGGAAGACTGCCAGCCATGGCCCGGTACTCGGTCAATGATCGTGCCGTCGCCAAGGCGCGGCGGCTCATCGACGCCAAACAGTACGTCCTCAACAGTGACTGGGGCACGGTGCAACCTCGCGCAGACGACGAGAATGCCTACCTGGACTCCCACACGTGGGACGAGTACGCCGAGTGGTTTCTCGGACTGACTGATGGAGCACAGGATCACACCAAGGCCAGGTACGGATTCGTCTACGGCGACTTCCGCCGAATCCACCGCACCGGATTGATCGCATGCGTGTACCGGGCATCCGAGTGGCGGCACAAAGACATCGAGCTCGCGGCTCACGACCTTCTTCAGCGGCTAGACAAGACCAGCGCCTAGCGAGCGCCTTCAGGTCAGGGCCAGCCGACGCCCGGTGCGGGCGCGTCGATGACGAGGATCTGTCCTGTTCTAGCGTTGACGACATCGTCGACGCCCTGGGTGCCCTGCCATTCGGCGGTCAGCATGAACAGGGTGCGCCGGTCGGGGCCGCCGAGCATCGTCGCGAAGCAGGATCGGTCGAGCTCGATCCGATCAAGGACCTGACCGCCCTCACCGATGCGGGCACAGTCGTTGGTCATGGTGCCGCTGGAGGCCCAGATGCGGCCGTCGGCGTCCAGACAGATGCCGTCCGGGCCGACCCCGTCGGCCCAGACTCGCCGGTTCGAAAGTGTGCCGTCCGCGGCGATGTCGAACGCGGTCAGTCGGCCGGCGAACGATTCGGCCACGATGAGGGTGGCGTTGTCCGGCGTGACGACCATCCCGTTCGGGAACGCGATCTGATCGGCCACCTGCATGGCCCGGCCGTCCGGGGTGACCAACGCGATCTTGCCCAGCGCTTGCCCGCTCGCCAGGACCGTGTCGAAGTCAGCGAAATCGAAGTTGATCGTATTGACGTAGATGTTGCCGCGTCCGTCGACGGTGATCTCGCTCCAGCTGTATTGCGAGATGTGGCGCAGATCGGCGTGCCGCACCCGCGAGCCGTCCAGTTCCACACGGGCCAGCTCGTCGCCCGTGACCAGCATGCGCCCATCCGGCAGCCAGTTGACCGCCCAGCCCAGCCCTTGCGGTGCCCGGTCGATCACCTCGCTGTGCCCGTCGAGGTCGACCGCGACGATCTCGTCGGCACCCCAGTTGGAGAAAAACAGACGGCCGTTGTGCCAGCGAGGCGATTCGGGCATCGCCAGCCCGTCGAGCAGCACACGCGGCGACCTGCCCTCCGAGGAACCACCAGACATCCGTCCCCCTTTCGACGGCCCGCTTCTGGCGGGTACGACCGGCACCAGCGACCGTACTCATCGATGGGCGTCGCCGCACCGGCCAGAGCGGTCAGCCGTGGCAGCATTCCTGCATGAGCAGCGACCTCGCGCTTGAGGTGAGCGCCCTTGCAATCAACGTCACGGTGCCGGAGGCGCTCCGCTGGACGGACAGTCGACGTGGTGAAGCGTTCACACTGACCACGCTCAACGTCCGACTACTCCCGAACGGGCACCTCGCCGCGAGGGCCTACGGTCGACCAACCGCCGGCGGTCGCGGCACGTACGTGTCGTTCCCTGTCCCGAACAAGCCCGAGCTGGCGGCCCTCATCACCGAGTCCGCAAGCCGCGCCGGTGCGCTGTGGACCGCGCACCGCGGTCTCGCCTGACCCTCTCCCCGAGCTGGCCGCGCCGCAGGCACCGGCATGGACCATCCACAGTGCCGATGCGCTCCGAACTGTGACCACCAACGATTGGAGTGGACCGATGCGCACACTGTTCAGCACCTTCGCGGCCGCCGCCTGGTCGTGGGCGGTCATGATCCTGCCCTTCATAGAGCAGGACAACCTCTCCCGGTTGTGATGGGTCGCCCGCGGTCGTAGTTCGGGCCCAGCAGACAAAAGAAATGGAAAGGAGTCCCGCTCCCTTCCATTTCCAAGATATAGCGCACAGGGGGGCTTGCCGCAAGGCCCCGGTCAGGCCGGAGAATCGCCGACTGTAGCGAGAAACCTACGGGCGGAATGCCGTGCCAACGGGCACCGCGAGACGAGCGACCGCATGGCCGGCACGATCCGCACCGACGAGGCGACGGTAGCTGCGACGCTGCTGTTCGATCGGAGCTGATGACGTGAACCCCCTGACTACCACCGCGTTTGACCTTCCTGACCACCTCGCGCCACAAGGCCGACCGGACGCTGATCGGTGGCGACGAGCAGCACTTCGCGGCCCTCGGGGAGACTCTCGAGCAGTCGATCGCCGACCTGTCCGACCGCCTCGACGCCCAACGCAAGGCGCCGGGCGGCATCGGCCAGGAGGCGATGGACCGCGACCTGGAGATCCACCGGCTGACCGCTCGCCTTCGGGCACTGCGTCGCTTCAGCCTGGACCTGTGCCTCGGCCGCATCGTCAGCGCGGACGACCCGGAGCCGGTCTACATCGGACGGCTCGGCCTCAGAGACAGCACGGGTCGTCGGCTGCTGGTCGACTGGCGCTCCCCCGCGGCTGAGCCGTTCTTCGCAGCGACCCACGCCAACCCGATGGGCCTGGCGAGCCGGCGCAGGTACCGCTGGACCCGCGGCCGGATCACCGACTACTGGGACGAGGTCTTCACCCCGGACGGATTCGTAGGGCAGGCCGCCCTCGACGACCAGTCCGCCTTCATCGCCAGCCTGGCCAGCAGCAGGTCGCCGCGGATGCGTGACGTGCTGGGCACCATCCAGGCCGACCAGGACGCCATCATCCGAGCCGGATCCCGCGGCGCTCTGGTGGTCGACGGCGGTCCGGGCACGGGGAAGACGGTCGTCGCCCTGCACCGTGCGGCCTACCTCCTCTATGCCGACCCTCGCCTCGGTCACCGCCGGGGCGGCGTGCTGTTCGTCGGGCCGCACCAGCCGTACCTAGCGTACGTCGCTGACGTACTCCCGAGCCTTGGCGAGGAGGGTGTGCAGACCTGCACCGTGCGGAACCTCGTCGCCGAGGGTGCGTCCGCAGCGGTCGAGACCGATCCCGACGTGGCGCGGCTGAAGTCGTCCGCCGAGATGGTGAAGGGGATCGAGCCTGCCGTCCGACTGTACGAGGAGGTGCCCACCGAGGGCATGGCGGTCGAGACTCACTGGTCCGACGTCTGGCTCAGTGCCGCCGACTGGGCCGAGGCGTTCGACGCACCGGATCCCGGCACGCCGCACAACGAGGCCCGCGACCAGATCTGGGAGGCACTGCTCGACATCCTGGTCGACAAGCACCACGACGAGGACGTGACCGAGGACGTGCTCCGCCGGTCGCTGCGGCAGAACCAGGAGCTGGTCCAGGCCCTGAACAAGGCGTGGCCGCTCCTCGAGCCGACCGACCTCGTCGGCGACCTGTGGGAGGTTCCGGCCTACCTGCGCATGTGCGCGCCGTGGCTGTCCCCCGACGAGGTCAAGAAGCTGCAGCGCCCTGATCCCCAGGCGTGGACGGTGTCCGACCTGCCGCTGCTGGATGCAGCGCGGCAACGGCTCGGCGACCCGGAGGCGTCCCGACGGAAGCGTCGGCAGGAGGCCACTGCCGCCGCCGAACAGGAGGAGATGGCCAGGGTTGTCGACCACCTGATCACGGCCGACGACTCCGAGATGCTGGTGATGTCGATGCTGCGTGGCCAGGACCTGCGTGGTGCCCTGGTCGACGACGCAGCACTGCCGGGCGCCGATCCCGACCTGCTCGCCGGCCCGTTCGCGCACGTCGTCGTGGACGAGGCCCAGGAGCTGACCGACGCAGAGTGGCAGATGCTGCTGCGCCGCTGCCCGTCCGGGAGCTTCACCATCGTCGGAGACCGAGCCCAGGCCCGGCACGGGTTCCCGGAGTCCTGGCAGGAACGGCTCGAGCGCATCGGACTGAGCAACATCAGCCAGGCCTCCCTGAGCATCAACTACCGCACGCCGGAAGAGGTCATGGCCGAAGCCGAGCCGGTCATCCAGGCGGTGCTCCCGGACGCCAACGTGCCGACCTCCATCCGCCGCAGCGGCGTCCCCGTCGTGCACGGGTCTGTGTCGGACCTGGGCTCGATCCTCGACTCCTGGCTCGCCGAGCACGCCGACGGGATCGCCTGCATCATCGGCGCCGGTGAGATCGAAGGTGACACGTTCCGGGAGACGTCCCGCGTCCGATCACTCACCCCGGAGCTGTCGAAGGGGCTCGAGTTCGACCTCGTCGTCCTCATCGACCCGGAGACGTTCGGCAAGGACATCGAAGGAGCCGTCGACCGCTATGTCGCGATGACCCGAGCCACCCAGCGACTCGTCATCCTCACGAGCACAAAGCAACCGACTATGCGGGTGGCTGCTTAGCAGACTCGTCGGTCGCGGCTTCGTCGGACGTCTCAGCGGCGTCGGCACCAACCGGCTCGACCTGCTCCTCGCGGCCGGGGTGCCGCCGCGCGGACACGACGAGGTAGGCCACCGCTCCGAGGAACACGAGCACCGAGGTCCAGATGTTGAGCCGCAGCCCGAGCACCTCGTTGACGTCGTCGATGCGCAGCGCCTCGATCCAGCCTCGCCCCACGCAGTAAAGAGCGACGTACAACGCAAACGCGCGCCCATGCCCCATGCGGAACCGGCGGTCGGCCCAGATGACCACGAGAGCGACGCCGATCAACCACAGCGACTCGTAGAGGAACGTGGGGTGGAACGTCTCGAACTGCTCGTAGCCGTCGGGCCGGTGCTCGACGTCGATCTCCAGGCCCCATGGCAGGTCGGTCGGCCGGCCGAACAGCTCCTGGTTGAACCAGTTGCCCCACCGCCCGATCGCCTGCGCAAGCGCGATGCCTGGCGCGAGCGCGTCGGCCATCGGCGGCAACGCGATCCCCTTGCGCCGGCAGGCGATCCAGGCGCCGACGCCACCAAAAGCGATGGCGCCCCAGATGCCGAGGCCGCCTTCCCAGATCTTGAGGGCATCGACAGGGTTCTCACCCTCGCCGAAGTAGAGCTGCCAGTCGGTGGCGACGTGATAGAGCCGGCCGCCGATGATGCCGAACGGCACCGCCCACACAGCCACGTCGGTGACCGTGCCGGAACGCCCGCCGCGCGCGACCCAGCGTCGCTCGCCGAGCCAGATGGCGACGATGATGCCGGCGAGGATGCAGAGTGCGTACGCCCGAAGCGGCAGCGGGCCGAGCTCCCAGACGCCATTGTCCGGGCTGGGGATGGACGCGAGGACGCTCATGCGGCGGCCTGGACAAGCTCGCGGATGACCGTCTCGTCCTCGAGCATCGCGTTGAGGTCGTCGTCGCCGACCCGCTCGCCGTCGATGAACACGGTCGGCGTGCCGGTCACGCCGGCGTCACTCATCGATCCGGCCACGTTGCTCACCCATGCACCATAGGTGTCGTCGTTGACGCATTGCTCGAACTCGTCGCCGGTAGCTCCGACGTCCGAGCCGATCTCGATGAGCTGCTCGTTGGTGTAGAAGCCGGTGTTCTCACCTGGGTGCGCTGCGAAGACCGCGGTGAGGAACTCCTGGCCGACTCCCTCGTCGACGGCGCAGCCGTAGGCGTTGGCGGCGCGCTCGGACTCCTCGCCGATGAACGACAGTGGGTGGTAGATCACCTGCGCGTCGCCGTCGGCGGCGAGCTGCTCGAGCGTCGCCGCGTTGGTGGCCTCGAACTGCGCGCAGAAGGGGCATTGCAGGTCCAGCCATACGTCGACGGTCACCGGGGCCGACGCCGAGCCAACGGGCACACCGCCGGTGGGCTCGCTCACGCCTTGCGGAAGCGCCGCCTCCGGGTCGGTCTCGGCGCGGTTCATCTGGACGACGATGCCGACGATGACGAGGGCCACGACAATGGCGACGGCGATGCCGATGCGGAACCAGCGCTCGCGCTGTCGGTCGCGGCGGGCCTGCTCCTCACGCATCTCCGCTGCGCGCTGACGCGCGGCCTTCTTGCCGGACGGTTGGCTCATCTTGTCTGCTCCTCGGTGGCCGGCTCGTCCGCCTCGGCGTCGGCTGGTGGCATCGCCTGGTCGGCCGGCGCCCGGTCGACCGCGAAGCGGCTCGTCGGGAAGATGACCAGCCAGACCGCGAGCGCCAGGAAGCCGAGGTCGCGCAGAATCTCCTGCACGTACTGCGTGTCGTCGGCGTCGATCGCTCCCCCGCCGCCGAAACAGCCGCAGTCGATCGACAGGCCGCGCGCCCATGCGGACGCGACCCCGGCGATGAACGCGACCATGAGCACGGCCGTGGCCGCCGCGGCGAACCGAGTCGCGAGGCCGATGAGCAACAGCAGGCCGAGCGCGATCTCGAGGAACGGCAGGCCGTAGCCGATGATCTCGGCCACGGCCGACGGGAACAGGTCGTAGGCCTGTACGGCAGCCACGGACTGGTTGGGATCAGCGATCTTGGCGCCGCCGGCGACGAACAGGACACCGGCCAGCACGAGCCTCGCGACCGTGGACACCCACGGCCGCCACGCAGCGATCTGAACACGCCTCATCGCGCGGCTCGCTCACCAGACCGGCGCACACCATCGGCCAGCTCGGCGGTGAGCCGCCGCAGCGACGCGAGCCCGGCGTCGAGCGTCGGCGCGTCCAGCAGACAGCGCACCAGTGCGGAGCCGACGATGACGCCGTCGGCATAGCTCGCTACCTGCGCGGCCTGGTCGCCGGTCGACACGCCGAGTCCGACCGCCACGGGGATGTCGGACACGCCGCGGACGCGGGCGACGAGCTGCTCGGCGGCGGTGCTCACCACGGCGCGCGCACCTGTCACACCCATGGTCGACGCGGCGTAGACAAATCCGCGACAGTGATCGACGGTCATGGCCAGCCGCACGTCGGTGGACGAGGGCGCGATGAGAAAGATCGTGTCGAGCTCGGCCGGCCGCGCGGCGGCCAGCCACTCGCCCGCCTCGTCGGGGATGAGGTCGGGGGTGATGACACCCACTCCCCCGGCCGCCGTGAGCTCGTCCACGAAGCGGCCAACGCCGTAGCGCTCGACGGGGTTCCAGTAGGACATGACGAGCGGCGCGGCGCCCGCATCGGCGACGGCCCGTACGACGCGCAGCACGTCGGGTGTCGTGGTGCCGGCAGCGAGAGCGGCGTCGGCGGCGCGCTGGATGACGGGACCGTCAATGCCGGGGTCGGAGTATGGGAGACCGACCTCGACGGCGTCGCAGCCGGCCTCGACGAGGGCCTGTACGGCCGCGATCGAGCCCTCCACCGTGGGGTAGCCCGCAGGCAGGTAGCCGATGAGGAGCGCGCGGTCCTCGGCCTTCGCCTTGGCGAACACCTCGTCAAGGCGTGGCATCAGGCGTCCCTTGATCCAACAACCCGAACCAGCGGGACGCCGTCTCGACGTCCTTGTCGCCGCGACCAGACAGATTGACCAGGATCACCGCGTCGGGGCCGAGCTCCTTGCCCAGCTCCGCGGCGCCGGCCAGGGCGTGCGCGCTCTCGATGGCCGGGATGATGCCCTCCGTACGGCACAAGTCGCGGAACGCGGTCATTGCGTCGGCGTCAGTGATGGCGCGGTAGGTCGCGCGGCCGCTGTCGGCGAGCCACGCGTGCTCGGGGCCGACCGCCGGGTAGTCGAGCCCGGCCGAGATCGAGTGGCTCTCCTTGGTCTGGCCGTATTCGTCCTGGAGCACGTAGGTGCGCGCTCCCTGGAAGACGCCGCGCGAGCCGCTGCGTGATCGAGGCGGCGTGCCGGCCGGTCTCGATGCCGTCGCCGGCCGCTTCAAAGCCGTACAGACGAACGCTCTCGTCACCGACGAAGGCGTGGAAGATGCCGATGGCGTTGGACCCACCGCCCACGCACGCGGCGACGGCGTCGGGGAGCCGACCGGTGAGCTCGAGCACCTGCTCCCGCGCCTCGTCACCGATGACGCGGTGCAGGTCGCGGACCATCGCCGGAAATGGGTGCGGGCCGGCGACGGTGCCGAACAGGTAGTGCGTCGACTCGACGTTGGCAACCCAGTCGCGGAAAGCCTCGTTGACCGCGTCCTTGAGCGTGCGACTGCCCGTCGTCACCGGGATCACCTCGGCGCCGAGCAGGCGCATGCGGACGACGTTGAGCGCCTGGCGACGGGTGTCCTCCTCGCCCATGTAGATCACGCAGTCGAGGCCGAGCAACGCGCACGCGGTGGCCGTGGCGACGCCGTGCTGGCCGGCACCCGTCTCGGCGATGACCCGCGTCTTGCCCATGCGCTGGGTGAGCAGTGCTTGGCCGAGCACGTTGTTGATCTTGTGTGAGCCGGTGTGGTTGAGGTCCTCGCGCTTGAGCAGCACCTGCGCGCCGTGCGCGACCTCGGCGCCGAAGCGGCGCGCGTCGGTCAGCGGGCTGGGCCGCCCGGTATAGGTGGTGAGCAGCCGCTGCAGCTCGTCGGTGAACTCCGGGTCGCGGCGGGCCGCCTCGTAGGACTCGGCGACCTCGTCGAGCGCCGCCACGAGCGCCTCGGGGACGAAGCGCCCGCCGAACGGCCCGAAGTAGCGCGCGATCTCGTCGTACGTGGCCGCTCGCAGCTGCGTGCTCGTCACGCCCTCCCGCCCTGGCGCAAAGCCGGATGGGCCCCGGCTGCCACGAGGTCGGCCACGGCGGTGCGGGGTTCCTTGCCGGTCACCAGGCTCTCGCCGACGAGCACGGCGTCGGCGCCCTCGCGGGCGAGCTCGATGACGTCGTGCGGGCCGCGGACGCCGGACTCGGCGATGCGGACAACACCCTCCGGGATGAGCGGGGCGAGCCGCGCGAACGTGTCGCGGTCGACGTCGAGGGTCTTGAGGTTGCGGGCGTTGACACCGATGATCTTGGCGCCGGCATCAACCGCTCGTACGACCTCTTCCTCGGTGTGCACCTCGACCAGCGGGGTCAGCCCGATCGACTCGGCGCGCTCGACGAGGGACACGAGCGCGTTCTGGTCGAGCGCGGCGGCGAGCAGCAGCGCGAGGTCGGCGCCGTAGGCACGCGCCTCCCACAGTTGATAGCTCGTAACGATGAAGTCCTTGCGCAGCACGGGAATGTCGACCGCCGCGCGGACCGCGCGCAGGTCGTCGAGGGTGCCGCCGAACCGGCGGCGCTCAGTGAGCACGCTGATCGCGCTGGCACCGCCGGCCTCGTAGTCCTGCGCGAGCCGCGCCGGGTCGGAGATGGCCGCCAGCTCACCCTTGCTGGGGCTGGAGCGCTTGACCTCGGCGATGACGGAGACGCCGGGCGCCCGGAAGGCGGGCAGCACGTCCTTGGCGTTGGGCTGTTTGGCTGCGCGCGCCCTCAGCTGCTCGATGGGCATCTGCGCCTGCCGTTCGGCCAGATCGGCCCGCACGCCGTCGAGGATGTCGTCGAGGACGCTCACCCGCGCTCCCGTTCTGCCGTTGGTGCCGAAGGGCGTGGCCGCCGTGGTTTCCCTGGATCGCGTCAAGGGTAGCCGCGTCCGACCGGGCCGCTTTCCGCACCCCGGTCAGTCGGTCAGGGCTGGTGCCTTGCGGGCGCTCCGAAGCCCATCATCTGCATGACCTTGCCGACGACGGCGCCGAGGATGACGATCGCGACGCTGACCCAGAACAGCGGCCAGCTCATCACCCACATCGACCAGGAGCCGAGCGCGAAGCCGAGGAGAATGATGGCCACCGCCGTCCACGCCGCCGGGGTGTGGCCGTGGTTGTCGTGCTCCGCCATCTCGCGTCCTCCTTCAAGGTCTGGGTGTCATTCAACCTAATGTGCGGCTGCGTCACACGGTGGGGTCCTCGCCCCGGTCGATCGCGTCCCAGGTGGCTTGCGGGGTTGTGCTCGGACGGCGGTCGCGGCGCGCCGCGGTCTCGTACTTGCTGCCCATGCTCGGCCAGCCCGACCCACGGGCCATGGTCGCCACGCCGACCGCAGCGACCACCAGGGCGGCGAGTGTCGTCGCCGCGATCGGGCCGGCGCTGACCTCGGTGGCCGCGCTGGCGCGCGCGGGGTCGGCCCGCCAGTCGTCGAGTGCGCCGCTGGTCAGGACCCAGACCGCCGCGACTCCGCCGGCGACCAGCAAGAAGCCGCCGACGATGGCGCGCACCCGACCGCGGGTCGCGATGATGCCGACGAGCCCGGCCAGCGCGAGCAGGGGAAGCGCGCCGGCGACCGGGAGCAGGTCGCGTCCGGTGGCGCGCTCGGTGCCGCCGGCCAGATCGTCGAGCGTGGCGGTGACCCAGGTGGCGCCGGCGGCGATGTAGGCCACCAGGGCCGCGACGGTGAGCGCGAACAGGGCGATGGCGTAGCCGCGTCGGCCGCTCACGACTCGGCTGCCGGCTGCACGGGCGTGACCGTCTCGGCGACCGCGAGGGCACGCAGCACCGCGGCCGCCTTGTTGCGGGTCTCGGTGTCCTCGGAGACGGGGTCGCTGTCGGCGACGATGCCTGCGCCCGCCTGCACGTAGGCAACCCCGCCGCGCAGCACCGCGGTGCGGATCGCGATCGCGGTGTCGAGGTCGCCGGCGAAGTCGAGGTAGCCGACGACGCCGCCGTAGACCCCGCGCCGCGTGGGCTCGAGCTTCTCGATGATCTCCATCGCTCGCGGCTTCGGCGCCCCCGACAGGGTGCCGGCCGGGAAGCAGGCGAGAAGGGCGTCGAGGGACGTACGGCCGTCGGTCAGCGTGCCGACGACGGTCGACTCGATGTGCATGACGTGGCTGTAGCGCCGTACGGACATGAAGTCGACCACCTCGACGGTGCCCGGCACGCACACGCGGCCGAGGTCGTTGCGGGCCAGGTCGACGAGCATGAGGTGCTCGGCCCGCTCCTTCTCGTCGGCGAGCAGGTCGGCTGCGAGAGCGGCGTCCTCCTCGGGGGTGCCACCCCGCCACCGGGTGCCGGCGATCGGGTGCGTCATGGCGCGGCCACCGGTGACCTTGACGAGCGCCTCGGGGCTGGAGCCGACGATGTCGAATCCGTCGAATCGGAGCAGGTACATGTAGGGGCTGGGGTTCTCCCGGCGGAGCACGCGGTAGATCGTCAGCGCATCCGCGGTCGTCGGCACCTCGAACCGCTGCGCGACGACGATCTGGAACGCCTCGCCGGCGCGGATCTCCTCCTTGGCGTGCTCGACCGCCGCAAGATAGCCCTCGCGGGGCGTGCGCTCCTCGTACGTCGTCGGCACGCCCGGGTCATAGGCAGCGACGGAGCTCGGGGTCGGCGCCGCGATCTCGCTCGTCATGCGGTCGAGGCGGGCCACCGCGTCGGCGTAGGCCTCGTCGACGCGGTCCGGGCTGTTGTCCCAGTTGATCGCGTTGGCGATCAGCAGCACGGTGCCGTCCTCGTGGTCGAGCACGGCGAGGTCGGTCGCAAGCATGAACGCGAGCTCGGGCAGGCGAAGGTCGTCGACGGCGAGCTCGGGCAGCCGCTCGAGCCGGCGCACGATGTCGTACGAAAGGAAGCCGACGAGGCCGCCGGTCAGGGGCGGCAGGCCGGGTAGCCGCTCGGTCCGTAGGCTCGCCAGCGCACCGGCGAGCGCAGCCAGCGGGTCGCCCGTCGTGGGCAGGCCGACCGGCGGGGTGCCGTGCCACACGGCCTGGCCCTCCCGCTCCGACAGCACCGCCGCGGACCGCGCCCCGACGAACGAGTAGCGCGACCACACGCCGCCGTGCTCGGCCGACTCGAGCAGGAACGTGCCCGGCCGGTCGGCGGCGAGCTTGCGGTAGACCCCGACCGGCGTCTCGCCGTCGGCCAGCAGCCGCCGGGTGACAGGGATGACGCGCCGGTCCTTGGCCAGGACACGGAACTCGTCGAGCGTCGGCGCTGCAGCGGCTGTCGGCACGACGGTCATGGTGTCAGCAATGGTGTCAGCCATCCTGACGCGCCGGTCCGCCCGGACGTTGGCCGATGACCGCCGGGAGCTGCGTCGCGTCGAAGCAGGTGCGGGTGCCGGTGTGGCAGGCCGGTCCCTCCTGGTCGACCTTGACGAGCAGCGCGTCCCCGTCACAGTCGAGCCGGACCTCCGTGACCCACTGCCGGTTGCCTGACGTCTCGCCCTTGACCCAGTAGTCCTGGCGGCTCCGGCTGAAGTAGGTCGCGCGGCCCGACGTCAGCGTTCGGCGCAGCGCCTCGTCGTCCATCCAGCCCACCATCAGGACCTCGCCAGTGTCGTGCTGCTGCACCACGGCGGCCACGAGCCCGTGGGCGTCACGCTTGAGCCGCTGGGCGATCGTGGGGTCGAGGACGGCGGGCTGGGAAGGCATGGGAGCCATTGTGCCGTCACGATTGGGTCTCGGAATCGGCCCCGGGTTTTGTGGCTAGATGGACGACCGGCATGATTCGCGACATGTCCGACACGACCCCTTCCGCGAGCTCCGACCAGCCGGGCGCCGAGCCGCCCACGTCGCAGCCGCACACGCCGCCGGCCGCTGAGCCGTACGGATCGATGCCACCCGCCGCGAGCCGTACGCGCCGTTCGGCACTGCCACCGCGCCGGAGCCCCCGAAGCGCCGCACCAAGTCGATCGTCTCCGCCGTGGTCGGCGGCGCGATCGTGCTCGCCGGGGGCGGCTTTGCGTGGTACCAGAACCAGAACTCGGTGACGAACCTCGAGGTCGGTGACTGCGTCAACGAGCCCGAGTCGTACGACAAGGTCGAGACGCTGCCCACGGTCGACTGCGACGGCGAGCACGACTTCGAGATCTACCAGGTCGGCGAGCTGTCCGGCGAGTTCCCGGGCGACGCTGAGCTCGACGAGCAGGTCGGGCAGGTCTGCTTCACCGCGTTCGAGAGCAACTTCGGCACCTACGACGAGACCAACCCCTACGACTTCACCTACCTCGTCCCGCTCGAGGAGTCCTGGAGCCAGGACAAGGGCTACAGCTGCATGGTCTACAGCGTCGAGGGTCCGCTCACCGCGCCGGTCGAGCAGGCGAGCTGATCTGCTGCCCCGTCCGGCAGGATGGGGCAGCATGACGAGCTACGGCCACGAGCTGCGCGGCGCTTTGGCCGACGCGCTGCGCGCGGTCGGGCCCGACGCGCCGACGCTGTGCAAGGGCTGGCTGGCTCGCGACCTGGCCGCGCACGTGGTGCTGCGGGAGCGTCGCCCGGACGCCGCGAGCGGCATCGTCCTCCGTCGGATGGCGGGCTACACGGAGCGGGTGCAGCACGAGCTTGCCGCGGGGGACTTCGAGGACCTCGTCGAGCAGATCGCCTCGCCGCCGTTCTGGTCGCCGTTCCGCATCGGGTTCCTCGAGGACGCGAGCAACGTCGTCGAGTTCTTCGTCCACACCGAGGACGTGCGACGCGCGCAACCTCACTGGTCGCCCTGCGACATCGACCCCGGCCTGGACGCGGCCGTGTGGCGGGCAGTGCGGGCACGGTCGCGGCTGCTGTTCCGGCACGTGCCCGTGAGCGTCCGGCTGTCCTTGCCCGACGGCGAGGCGGTCACCGTCGGCTCGGGTGCCGGCAAGGTGGAGATCACCGGTCCGGCCGGTGAGCTGCTGATGTTTGCGATGGGCCGGCAGTCGCACGCGCTCGTCGAGGTGAGCGGCGACGCCGCGGACGTCAAGCTGCTGAGGAGTGCCCGCCTGGGGCTGTGACCGACCAACCCTCGTGTTGATCATGGCCAAGATGTGATCATCCGCGCGATTTGATCACATCTTCGCCATGATCAACGCATCTTGGGTCCGGCTCAGCGGACCGGATGCCCAGCCGCGGCGAGCGCAGCCTTGACGTCCCCGATCCGCAGCTCGCCGAAGTGGAACACGCTCGCGGCGAGCACCGCGTCAGCGCCAGCCACGACCGCGGGCGCGAAGTGCTCGACCGCGCCCGCTCCCCCGCTGGCGATCACCGGCACGGTCACGGCGTTGCGGACGAGCCTGATGAGCTCGAGGTCGTAGCCGTCCTTGGTGCCGTCGCGGTCCATCGAGTTCAGCAGGACTTCGCCCGCCCCCAGCTCGGCCGCGCGGGACGCCCACTCAACTGCGTCTATGCCGGTGCCTCGCCTGCCGCCGTGCGTCGTCACCTCGAACCCGCTTGCCGTGCCGGGGGCGCGCCGCGCGTCGACCGACAGCACGAGCACCTGGCTGCCGAACCGGCCGGCGATCTCGGCGATCAGCTCGGGACGCGCGATCGCCGCGGTGTTGACGCCGACCTTGTCGGCGCCGGCGCGGAGCAGCAGGTCGACGTCGTGGACCGTACGGACTCCGCCGCCGACGGTCAGCGGGATGAACACCTGCTCGGCGGTCCGGGACACGACGTCGTACGTGGTCTTCCGGTCGCCGCTGGACGCCGTGATGTCGAGGAATACGAGCTCGTCGGCGCCCTCCTTGTCGTACACGCGGGCGAGCTCGACCGGGTCGCCGGCGTCGCGCAGGTCGACGAAGTTGACGCCCTTGACCACCCGCCCCGCGTCGACGTCCAGGCACGGAATGACCCGGACCGCGACACTCACGCCGAGCCTCCACCGAGGTAGGCGACCGCCTCGACCTCGACGAGCATGCGCGGATCGATCAGCGCCGACACCTCGATCATCGATGTGGCCGGCATGACCTCGCCGAACGCCTCGCCGTGCGCGCGGCCGTACTCCTGCCAGCGAGAGATGTCGGTGACGAAGATGCGGGTACGGACGACGTCGGCCAGCGACGATCCCGCCTCGCCGAGCGCCCAGGCGATGTTGCGGATCGCCTGCTGCGTCTGGGCGTACGCGTCGCCCTCGTGCACCACCTGGCCGTCGATGATGGACGTGCACCCGGTCACCCACACGTGGTCCCCCGCGACGACAGCGCGGCTGTAGCCGACGACGGGCTCCCATGGCGCGCCGGACGAGATCTTGCGCGTCATGCGGCAACCTCCAGGGCCTCCTGCAGCGAAAAGGCACCGGCGTACAACGCCTTGCCGACGATGGCGCCCTCGACGCCGAGCGGGACCAACGCGCGCAGCGCGACGAGGTCGTCGAGCGACGACACACCCCCGCTCGCGACCACCGGCCGGTCGGTGCGGCCGCAGAACTCACGCAGCAGCTCGAGGTTCGGCCCGCGCAGCGTGCCGTCCTTGGTGACGTCGGTGAGTACGTAGCGCGCGCAGCCGTCGGCGTCGAGCCGTTCGAGGGTCTCCCACAGGTCGCCGCCCTCACGGGTCCAGCCCCGCGCCGCGAGGGTCGTGCCGCGCACGTCGAGCCCGATGGCGATGCGCTCGCCGTGCTCGGCGATCGCGCGCCGCGTCCACTCCGGGTTCTCCAGCGCCGCGGTCCCGAGGTTGACCCGAGCGCAGCCCGTGCCAAGCGCCGCGGCGAGGGACGCGTCGTCGCGGATGCCACCGGACAGCTCGACCGCCACGTCGAGCCGGCCGACGACGTCGGCGAGCAGCGCACGGTTGCTGCCACGGCCGAACGCCGCGTCGAGGTCGACGAGATGCACCCACGCCGCGCCGGCGTCCTGCCAGGCCAGCGCCGCGGCGAGCGGATCTCCGTACGAGGTCTCGCTGCCCGCCGCGCCCTGGACGAGCCGGACGGCCTGGCCGTCGGCGACGTCGACGGCCGGCAGCAGGACGAGGGACGCCATCAGCGCACCCGCACGGCGCGGAAGCGAAGGCGGCGGTAGTCGGCCCACCACTCGCCGTCGCGGACCAGCCGCGGACGCGCGAGCCGCTCGGCCTCGGAGAGGACCTCCTCAGGAAGGTCGGCGATGACGTCCGGGGCGAACATCGCCAGCCACGAGCGGAAACCGTCGGGCCCGCTCAGCAGAGTCGGCCGCGCGTAGTGCTCGAGCAGGCGGATCTCCAGATCGGCGTCCTCGAGCATCGCGGCGTACGCCGCCGGGGTCGGGAAGAACCACGGCCACCGTCGCTCGGCCCACCCCGCCGTCGCGCATGCGTCGTCCACCGCGTCGATGATGGCGGCGACGTTGCCGGCCGCACCCATCTCGGCGACGAACCGCCCGCCGACACGCATTGCCGCCGACACGCAGCCGAGCACCTCGACGGCCGAAGGCATCCAGTGCAGCGCAGCGTTGGAGAACACCGCGTCGACCGGCTCGGAGACCTGGAAGTCATGCCCGTCCGCCAACTCCACCTTCACCCCAGGCAGCCGCTCGCGCGCGGCGTCCACCATGCGCGGGTCGGAGTCGATCGCGCTGACGTCGGCACCGGCCGCCTGGATCTGCGCGGTGAGCTCACCGGTGCCGCAACCGAGGTCGAGCACCCGCTCGCCCGGCTGCGGGTCGAGCCAGCCCAGCAGCTCGCGGCCATGGGCGGAGACGAACGCGAAGTCGCGGTCATACTTCTCGGGGTCCCAGGGCGCACTCCCGGATGTCGGCTCTCACGCGAGTCCCTTCAGCCAGTTCTCCAGCAGGTGCGCGCCGGCGTCGCCGGACTTCTCGGGGTGGAACTGGGTGGCGACGAGCGGGCCGTTCTCCACCGCGGCGACGAACTGGTCGCCGCCGTGCGTGCTCCAGGTGACTACTGGTGCGACGAAGGGCTCGTCGGCGACCAGCTCCCAGCGGCGGACGGCGTACGAATGGACGAAGTAGAACCGCTCGTGCTCGATGCCGGCGAACAGCGCCGTTCGGGGCGGGACGTCGACGGTGTTCCAGCCGATGTGCGGCAGCGGCTCGGCCGCGAGCTGCTCGACCGTGCCCGGCCACTCGCCGAGGCCGTCGGTCGTCACGCCGTGCTCGACGCCGCGGGCGAAGAGCACCTGCATGCCGACGCAGATGCCGAGCACCGGGCGGCCGCCGGCGAGCCGGTGGTCGACGAGCTCGTCGCCGCCGACGGCACGCAAGCCATTGACGCATGCGGCGAATGCGCCGACGCCGGGGACGACCAGGCCCTCGGCCTCCGCCGCTGCCTTGCGGTCGGCGGTGAGGGTGACGTCGGCACCGACGCGTTCGAGGGCGCGTACGGCCGACCGCACGTTGCCCGATCCGTAGTCGAGAACAACAACGCGTCGTGTCACAGGGTGCCCTTCGTGGACGGTACGCCGCTCTCGCGCGGGTCGATCGCGACGGCGTCGCGCAGCGCACGGGCGATGGCCTTGAACTGTGCCTCGACGACGTGGTGCGGGTCGCGGCCCGCCAGCACCCGTACGTGCAGGCACAGCTGCGCGTGGAACGCCAAGCGTCTCGATGACGTGCCGCGTCAGGGAGCCGATGTAGTGCCCGCCGATCAGCGCGTACTCCTGGCCCGGCGGCTCGCCCTCGTGGACGCAGTAGGGCCGGCCGGACACGTCGACGACCGCCTGGCAGAGCGCCTCGTCGAGCGGGACCAGGGCGTCGCCGAAGCGTCGGATGCCGCGCTTGTCGCCGAGGGCCTCCCGGAGCGCCTGGCCGAGCACGATCGCGACGTCCTCGACGGTGTGGTGGGCGTCGATGTCGACGTCGCCCTCGGCCTGGACGGTGAGGTCGAACAGCGCGTGCCGCCCGAGTGCGGTGAGCATGTGGTCGTAGAACCGCACACCGGTCGCGACGTCCGTACGCCCGGAGCCGTCGAGGTCGATCTCGACGAGCACCTTGGACTCGCTGGTCTCCCGCTCGATTCGCGCGGTGCGCCGCTGGGCGTTGTCATAGTGCGAGCACCTCCGTCAGGGCGGCGCGGAATGCCGCCATCTCGTCGGGCGTGCCGATCGACACGCGCAGCCAGCCGTCGGGCCCGGTCTCGCGGATCAGCACACCCCGGTCGAGCACGCCCTGCCACACCTTGTGCCTGTCGTCGAACGTCCCGAAGAGCACGAAGTTGGCGTCGGAGTCAGCGGCGGTCAGGCCCTGTGCACGCAGCCAGTCGACGGTCGCGTCACGCTCGACGCGCAGATCGGCGACGCGGGCGAGCAGCTCGTCGGCGTGCGCGAGTGCCACCCGCGCGACGGCCTGGGTGACGGCGGACAGGTGGTACGGCAGCCGCACCACGCGCAGCGCATCGACGAACTCGGCCGAGGCGGCGAGATAGCCCAGGCGCCCGCCGGCCAACGCGAACGCCTTGGACATCGTGCGCGTCACGGCGAGCCGCGGGAAGCGGTCGAGCAGGCTCAGTGCCGACGGGGTGCCGGCGTGCCGGAACTCGGCATAGGCCTCGTCGACGACGACGACACCCGGCGCTGCGTCGCAGACCGCTTCGATGAGGTCGAGGGGCAGCGCGGTGCCAGTCGGGTTGTTGGGTGAGGCGAGCAGCACGACCGAGGGTGCGACGTCGCGGATCGTCGCCACGGCGTGGTCGGCGTCGACAGTGAAGTCCTCTTCCCGTCTCCCCGTGACCCAGCTAGTGGCAGTGTCGCGGGCGTACTCGGGGTACATCGAGTAGGTCGGCGCGAACGACAGTGCGGTGCGGCCCGGCCCGCCGAAGGCCTGCAGGATGTGCAGCATCACCTCGTTGGAGCCGTTGGCCGCCCACAGCCGGCTGATGTCGAGGCGCACGCCCGCGTCGCGATGCAGGTAGTCGGCGAGGTCTTGGCGCAACAAGGCGAAGTCGCGGTCGGGATAGCGGTTGAGGGTGCGCGCCGCGTCCGCCACGGCGGCGGCCATCTCGGCGACGACCACCTCGCTCGGGGGGTAGGGGTTCTCGTTGACGTTGAGCAGCACAGGCACGTCGAGCTGCGGAGCACCGTACGCGTGGAGCCCGCGCAGCTCGTCGCGCAGCGGCAGCCGCGTCATGACTGGCTGTCCGCGAAGCGGGCGGTGATGGCCGCGCCGTGCGCCGGCAGGTCCTCGGCATCAGCCAGCGTGACGACGTGGTGGGCAACGTCGCGCAGCGCCGGCTCGTCGTAGTCGACCACGTGGATGCCGCGCAGGAACGTCTGCACCGACAGCCCGCTGCTGTGGCAGGCGCAGCCACCGGTCGGGAGCACGTGGTTGGAGCCGGCGGCATAGTCGCCGAGGCTGACCGGCGCCCACGGGCCGACGAAGATCGCGCCCGCGTTTCGCACCCGCGCGGCGACGACCGCGGCGTCGGCGGTCTGGACCTCGAGGTGCTCGGCGGCGTAGGCATCGACGACGGCGAGCCCCTGGTCGAGGTCGTCGACAAGCACGACCGCGCTCTGCTGGCCTTGGAGCGCGGTGCGTACGCGGTCGACGTGCTTGGTCGCCGCGACCTGCGTCTCGAGCTCGGCCTCGACCGCGGAGGCGAAGGCCTCGTCCGGGGTGATGAGGACGCTCGCCGCCAGGGTGTCGTGCTCGGCCTGGCTGATGAGGTCGGCGGCGACGTGCCGCGGGTCGGCGGTGGCGTCGGCGAGCACGGCGATCTCGGTCGGCCCGGCTTCCGCGTCGATGCCGATGCGGCCCTTGAGCAGCCGCTTGGCTGCGGCGACGTAGATGTTGCCGGGCCCGGTCACGAGGTCGGCCGGTCGGCACTCCCCTGCGCCGTACGCGAACATCGCGATGGCCTGCGCGCCGCCGACGGCGTAGACCTCGTCGATGCCGAGCAGCCCGCACGCGGCCAGGATCGTGGGGTGCGGCAGCCCGCCGAACTCGCGCTGCGGCGGCGATGCGACCGCGAGACTGGGGACGCCGGCGATCTGCGCGGGCACCACGTTCATCACGACGCTGCTGGGGTAGACCGCGCGGCCGCCCGGCACGTACAGCCCGACCCGGCCCACGGGCACCCAGCGCTCGGTGACAGTGCCGCCGGGCACGACGTTCGTCGTGACATCGACGCGTCGCTGATCCTCGTGCACGAGGCGAGCGCGGCGGATCGACTCCTCGATCGCGGCACGGACGGCACCGTCGAGGCCGGCCAGAGCGTCGTCGATGGATTTCTGCGGAACGCGGATGTCGGTGAGCGTGACCCCGTCGAACCGCTGCCCGAGCTCGAGGAGCGCGTCGACCCCGCGATGCTTCACGTCGTCGCAGATCGGCCGTACGACATCGAGCGCGGACTCCACATCGAGCGGCGCACGCGGGACGAGTGCGCGGTAGTCGAGGACCTCTCCGGCGGCTTCCCGGCCGCGCAGGTCGATGTGGCGGATCACCCGGTCGAGTCTAGGTGTGTCCGGGGGGCGGACGGATCTCGCCCGCATCCTGGACGGGGCGGCCCCGCATTCGTGTTGATCATGGCCGAGTCGTGATCATTCCGCGCGGATGATCACACCTTCGCCATGATCAACACGCTTGGGCGAAGCAGCGTTCGGCCTAGGGTGGAGCCGTGGCGGAGCGCCTGCCGCTGTTTCCCCTGTCCACCGTGCTCTTTCCGGGTCTGGTGCTGCCGCTGCACGTGTTCGAGGAGCGCTACCGGGAGCTGGTCGCCGACCTGATGGCGCTACCCGCGGACGAGCCGCGGCACTTCGGGATCGTGGCGATCCGCCGGGGACGCGAGGTGGGGCCAGAGGCGCCGGAGCTGCACGAGATCGGCTGCGCGGCCGAACTGCGCCGGATCACCGAACGCCCCGACGGCCGGTACGACATCCTCGTCACCGGCGGCCAGCGGTTCCGGCTGCACGCGGTCGACGACACGACCAGCCCATACCTCACTGGCGAGGTCGAGTGGCTGACCGACGAGGAGGGCCAGCCGAACGCCGTCCCGTGGGCGCGCTTGGTGTCCGCACGGTTCAACGAGTACCGCGAGCTGGTGTCCGGCAAGAGCCAGGAGGTCGAGATGCCGGAGAGCCCGCGCGTGGTGTCGTACCTCGTCTCGGCGGCCATGGTCCTCGACCTGGACGACCGTCAGCACCTGCTGGCCGCGCCCGACGTCGAGTCGCGGCTGCGCCTGCTCGCGCGGATGCTCCGCCGGGAGATCGCGCTGATCTCCGAGCTCGGCGCCATCCCGGCGGTCGACCTGCTGCGCGGTTGAGCGTCAGGTCGGGCCGTACGCTGCCCGCGTGGCGAAGCAGAAATCCGCCGGCACCCCTGCGACCGTCGCGCTGTCGAAGGCGGGTGTGCCGTTCACGTTGCATCCGTACGAGCACGACCCGGGCGCGACGTCGTACGGACTCGAGGCGGCCGACGTCCTCGGCCTGCCGCCCGAGCAGGTCTTCAAAACCCTGCTCGCGCAGGTCGATGATCGGCTGGTCGTCGCCGTCGTCCCGGTCAGCGGCAACCTCGATCTCAAGGCGCTGGCCGCGGCGGCCGGGGGCAAGCGCGCCACGATGGCCGATCCCGCGGCGGCCGAGCGGACGACGGGGTATGTCGTCGGCGGGATCAGCCCGCTGGGTCAGCGCAAGGCGCTGCCGACCGTGGTCGACGAGACCGCGCTCGGTTTCTCTACGGTGTACGTCTCGGGCGGCCGGCGCGGTCTCGACATCGGGCTTCCACCGGCAGACCTCGTACGGCTCACTCGTGCAACGACTGCGCCGATCGGGCGCTAGTCATCGACTATCCTGCACCGCAAAGTGGACGGATCGGGCGGCGGAGGATCGTGAGCGACCTCGACATCGACATAGACCTGCTGCGGGAGACCGGCGCTGCCCTACGAGTGGTGGCGACCGAGTTCGAGCACGCCAACGACAACAGCGACCACGCCGCGGACGCCACCGGCCACGACGGGCTGGCCGACCGGGTGCGTGAGTTCGCCCACAACTGGGACGACCGGCGGGGCAAGATGCTGGAGAGCATCGCCTTCCTCGCCGAGGCGGGCGTCGGCATCGGTGACACGTTCGCCGAGATCGAGACCGAGCTCGTCGGCTGCCTGCGCGGCGACTCATGAGCCGGCCCGTCGACTGGACGCCACTGGACCGTGACCGTGACCCGGTCCCCGGCGACTACTGGCAGGTCGAGACCTCGGGGCGTCGCTACCGAGAGGTCGCGGACGCGATCGAGCTGGCCGCCAAGCGGCTGCGCGAGATCGCCGATGCCAACTCGATGCAGGGTGAGGCGGTCGAGGAGTTCCGCAGCAAGGCACTCGACGTGGCCAAGGACATCGAGCGCGCGGAGACGCGCTACCGCGGCGTGGGCGACGCACTCGTCGCCTACGCCCCGCCCCTGCAGAACGCACAGGCACAGTCGGCCGACGCCCTGCAGAAGGCGCGTGACGCTCGGGAGCGGCTCGACCAGGCGGAACGCCGCGCGAGCGCCGCACAGGACTCGCTCGACGACGCGGCCGACGACGCCGACACCAGTGACATGGAACGGGCGCTGTCAGGCCACAGCGCGGCCGCAGCCGACGCCGAGGCTGATCTCGCGGCGGCGCGGCGGCTGTGCGACGACGCGGTCACGATGCGCGACGAGGCCGCAGATCGGGCGATCAACGCGATCAAGGAGGTCGAGGACAGCGGCGACCTCAACGACGGCTGGTGGGACAACTGGGGCAGCAAGCTTGTCTCGATCATCGCCGAGTGGGCAGGCAAGATCGCGGCGGTGGCGGGCATTCTCGCGCTCGCCGTCGGCTGGATCCCGATCATCGGGCAGGCGCTGGCCGCCGCGCTCGGGACCATCGCGCTCGTCGCGTCGGTCGTGTCGCTCGTGGCCAACCTGACCTTGGCGCTGACGGGCGAGGGCAGCTGGTGGAACGTCGCCCTCGACGCGATCAGCGTCGCGACGTTCGGCATCGGCCGGGCGATCAGCGGCGGCGCCCGAGCGGCCTACTCGGGCACCAGGGCCGCCTCGCGGCTGTCGGCCGGCCGCGTCGCGGCCAGCTCGTCGAGGCTGCAGGCAGCTGGCGTCACGGCGCGCAACTCCCGGGCGATCCGGGTGCTCGTCGGCGGAGACGACATCGCGTCGGTGTCGCGTTCGGCTGCGCGCAACATGGCGCAGCGGGCGGCCAGGCAGCCGGCGCTCAGCTGGACTGCACCCTTGCGGTCCGCCCGCGCGGACATCGCCGAACTGCCCGCCAACCTGCGGACGATCTTCAACCCGGCCAACCTCGCCCAGGCGATGCGCCAGGCTCCGGGGGCGGCGCAGGAGATCCGGCTGGCGGCCGGCATGCGCAGCTGGGACGAGGTCGCCGCGCGCCTGTACGGCAACAGCGACTACCTGGCCCACAGCGCGTTCCAGGCCGGGCTCAACCCGGCCGTGGCCGCCTCGGCGGAGGTCACCGATTGGAGCACCCGCGCGGCCGTGCGCTACGGGGTCGGCGCCACGGCTCAGATGACCGGCTCGTCCGTCGACGCGTACCAGCTCACGGGTGTGCACGAGCGGTTGACGACCCCGCCGGCGCCGGCCACGACGCTCAACCTGCCGGGGGCCGCTCATGCCCGGTGATCGAGCGACTGCTGGTGCGCTCGACGGCTACCAGCTGGGGGCCCCTGCGACCTGGGGGGCATTGCCCTCCGACCCGGTGGACGGGCCGGATCCCGGCGCGGCGCGGCAGGCGATCTCGGCCCTGGCCGCCAGCCTGACGACCGACGCCGAGGCGGCGTCGGTGTGCGAGCAGCACCTCATGCTCGCCCAGCCGGCGATGGTGGCGGAGCCGCACCTGGCGGTCTGTGTCTGGGTGCCCGATCCGCTCGTCGGGCTGCCCAGCGGCGTGCTTGTCGTCGACCTCCTCATCGATGATGCTCACGGCGTGGCGCTTCCGGAGAACTACCTGGCTGCGCTCGGTCGAGACGTGCCCATGGGCAGGGTGGAGCGCCAGGACGTCCAGCGGGTCCAGGTGCCGGCCGGCGAAGCCGTGGTCGTTTCGGCGCTCGCCCGCGACGAGGCGGGGGCGCTCGAAGAGTCGTTGACCTACGTCGTGTTCCCGGACAACAGCCGGGACGCGATCGAGCTGAACTTCGCGACCAGCGACCTCCACCTGGCCGAGGCGATGGTCGAGGACGCCCAGGCGATCGTCGACACGCTCACCGTGACGGCCACCGACGCATGACCGAGCTGGCAAACCGGCTCGCCGTGGTGCTGCCGCAGGGCTGGGTCGTCATCCCGCTCACCGACCCGCAGGCGAGGGACCGTGCGGTCGACACGCTCGTGGCCCGCACCCGGCTGGACGACCGCCAAGGCGCGATCCTGCGCCGGCAGATCCGCGCCGAGATCGCGGCGGCGGCCGACGACGCCGCCCGTGGTGGCGCGTCCACGCTCAGCCTCTGGACGACCGGGCCCGGTGGCGTCCCGCTGCCCGCCTCACTGGTCGTCACAGCCGGTACGCGGAGCCGCCGCCCCGGAGCTCGACGCCCTGTGGCTGGCCGAGGGCGACGCGCAGCTCGATGTCGCGACGGTGCAGGCCGGGCGGGTCGTGCGTCGGGTGTCACGCCGAGATGCGGCTGTCGGTGACGAGGCGGTGTCGATGCCGACACTGGTGATCGACTATTGGCTGACGGCACCCGATGGCGACTTGATCCATCTCGCGGCGTCCACGCCGCTGGTGGACCACCGCGATGCCATGGTCGGGCTGTTCGACGCGGTCCTCGAGAGTGCCCGCTGGAGGGACGAGGGCGGGCAGTGACCGTGCAGCTGGTGCCGAGCGGCTGGCGGCCGCCGTCGGCGACCAACGACGAGATCGCCGTGGAGCCGGACGCGCTGGTCGTCGCGCTCGACGGCCGCACCGTACGGATCCCGGCCGAGCGGCTGCACCGGGCCGAGGTCTGGCGGGACTCGCTCGGCCAGCGCCGGTACCGGGTGACCGACCGCTCCGGTGATCTCGTGGCCGTGCTCGTCGACCAGGACTGGCGGCTCCCCCGCGAGGGGCGGCTCACGCCGCTGTTGGAGGGCCTGGGCTGCCGCGTACGATCCGTCGACGCGCCATCGGGTGCGGCGGAGGTCGAGCCGCAGCGTGTCGTCGGCGGGCGCCGCGCGTGGTGGCCGCTGTCCTGGGCGTGGCCCGCTGTCGCGGGAGTGCTCGTCGTCCTGGCCGCACTGGCCGCCGGCGTCAACCGCAGTCCGCGCACCCGCTTCGGGTTCTCCCGCACGAATGCACCGGAGTGGCAGGACGAGATAGTCGCGGTCACCGCCCTGCTGGCTGTGGCCTATCTGGCCCTGCTCGTGGGCGCGTGGCTGTCACGGCTAGCCACTGTGCACGAGCCGATCGTGGTCCGACCGACCGGTGGGACGCGCGTGGGCTGGCTGCACGGCGCGGGCATCGGTCGCAGTCGGGGCGGCATTCGTTGCCGCGGACGGCTGGGGTCGGTGGACGAGGTGGGCGACTCGCGGGCCGTGTGCGCTGGTGGCTGTGGCGGCGTCCGACACCGACGTCGTGATGGTCGACAACCAGGGACGGGCGGCGGTGCGGCTACCCATGAGCTGGTGGGGAAAACCGGACGAGACCGCCGACGACGCGGCGCACCGCATCGCCGACGCGCTCGGGCTGGCCGTCGCGCCGGGCTCGCCGTCGCCCGGTGGCGATGAGCTGGTCGACCCGGAGGGGCCGCCGGCGGCATTGCCGGTGGTCGGCACCATTGCGGCCGCGTTGCCTCTCGTCTCTGCTGCGCTGCTCGGCCTCACCGGTGAGGGCTGGCCGTGGACCCTCGCTCGGTCCACAGCTGCGGTGGGCCTGATCGCGGTCATCGTCGTCGGCACCGGGATCGTCATCCGGCAGCGGGCCCTCGCATACGACGACGGTGCCCGGAGGTCTGGACTGTCCGCCACCGCGGCGCAGGCTCGGCTCTGGTTCCCGGCCTGGTGCGGGATCCTGCTGGCGTTGTTCGTGTTGTGGGCGCCGCTGCTCGACGAGCCCGCGAATGTCGGAATCACGGTGTTCACCGTCCTCGGCGCACTCGGCGTCGTCATCTCGCTCGGCGCCCCGCCAACTGCGTTCGCCTGGAAGGTGGGCTGCCTGGTCCCCGCCGTCGTGGTGGGTGCCTGGGGGCTGTCGCTCATAGGAGGGCCGCCGACTGGAGTCGCCTGGGCGGCAGTGGCCGTCGGCGCCGCCGGCGTGGTCGCCCTCGGCGTCGGCTGGTGGCGGCTAGCTCGAGGCCGGCTCGTCGGCCTCGGCCGGGCGCTGTGACATAACCGCGTGCCGGCCGCCGCGGGCGCCGCCGCGCGGCTCGACAAGCGCCAGGAGAAACACGACGGAGACCGCCGCTATCGGCCATGCCAGCAGCGCGGCCTTGGCCGCCAGGGTGAGCGGCGCCGCGATCTGGGTGCCGTCGGGCACCCCGTCGACCCGCGACTCCAACGCCCCGGGGCCGAGCCACACGCCCACCCGCCATGCGATGACCGAGCCGAGGAACCCGCCGATCGCGGAACCCGCCAGCATGCCGATGATCTGGTGGCGGTAACGCCACCAGGCGAGGGCGCCGATCGCGACGCCGGCCAGGACCCCGAGGACCGTGAACCAGCCGTCGACGCCGATCAGCATCGCGCCCTGCTCCTGGCTGAGGAACGCGCTGCCGTCGCGCACGGTGACCAGCACCTCCGGCGCGACCAGCGCCCACAGCGGGCCGAGGACCAGCCCCAGGGCGACAGACCAGCCGACGAGCACCGCGGCGGTCCGCGCCGCGGGTTGCAGCTGCGACCGAATGTTCCCCGGCCAGGCCCGCTCCGCGTCGGCGGCCAGGGGCGCGGCCTCGCTCGCCTGCTCAGCCAACGCAACCGGGCCCGAGCAAGGCCTTCAGGTCACCCATCAGGGCGGTCGACGGCGTGACACGCAGCCCGTCGTCGAGGCGCATGACGGTCGTGCGCCCGTGGCCTTGCAACGAGAGCTGGACCTCGGTCACCCCGGGATGCGAAGCCAGCACCTCCCGCAGCTTTTCGACCACCGGTGGCGTGCAGCGGGCGACCGGCACGGTGATCACGACGGGCCCGTGCGGCCCCTCGCTGAGGTCGGGCACCGTGAGCTCGGTCGCGATGAGGGCCAGCCCCTCCTCGCGGCGGTCGAGCCGGCCCTTGACGATGACGATCGAGTCCTCCACCAGCTGGAGAGCGTAGAGCTGGTAGTTGGCCGGGAAGAACATCACCTCGATGGACGCCTCGAGATCCTCCACGGTGGCCACGGCCCAGGTGTCGCCCTTGCGAGTGATCTTGCGTTGCACGGCGGTCACCAGGCCGCCGATGGTCACGGACGAGCCGGAAGGCCGATCCTCGGCCTCGGCGAGCAAGGCGATGCCGGTGTCGACCGCGTTGGCCAGCACGTGCTCGACCCCGTGCAGCGGGTGGTCGGAGACATAGAGGCCGAGCATCTCCCGCTCATAGCCGAGCCGCACCTGCTTGTCCCACTCGGCCAGGTCGGGAATCTCCACGGTGAACCGCTCGGCGTCGTCGTCGCCGCCGCCGAACAGGTCGTACTGCCCGATGGCCTCGTTGCGCTTGATCTCGACAACCGAGTCGACAGCCTCCTCGTGTCTGGCGAGCAGCGCGCGGCGGGCATAGCCGAGCGAGTCGAACGCGCCGGCCTTGATCAGCGACTCGATGACGCGCTTGTTGCAGACGACGACCGGCACCTTGTCCATGAAGTCGGCGAAGTCAGCGAACCGCCCCTCGACGCGGCGCGCGGTGACGATGCCCTCGACGACGTTGCCGCCCACGTTGCGGATCGCGGCGAGACCGAACCGGATGTCGGTGCCGACCGGTGTGAAGTCGCCCTCGGACTCGTTGACGTCGGGCGGCAGCACCTTGATGCCCATGCGACGACACTCCGACAGATAGAGCGCGGTCTTGTCCTTGTCGTCGCGGGTCGACGTGAGCAGCGCCGCCATGTATTCGGACGGGTAGTTGGCCTTGAGGTAGGCCGTCCAGTAGGACACGACGCCGTAGGCCGCGGAGTGCGCTTTGTTGAAGGCGTAGTCGGAGAAGGGGACGAGGATGTCCCACAGGGTCTTGATCGCCGCGTCGGAGTAGCCGCGGTCGCGCATCCCTTGGGCAAACCCGACGTATTCGGCGTCGAGCACCTCGCGCTTCTTCTTGCCCATGGCCCGGCGCAGCAGGTCGGCCTTGCCCAGCGTGTAGCCCGCGAGCTTCTGCGCGATCGACATGACCTGCTCCTGATAGACGATCAGGCCGTAGGTCGTGCCGAGAATCTCGGCCAGCGGCTCCGCCAGCTCGCGGTGGATCGGGACTATCGCCTGCTGGCCGGTCTTGCGCAGCGCGTAGTTGGTGTGGCTGTTGGCGCCCATGGGACCGGGTCGGTAGAGCGCACCGACGGCGGAGATGTCCTCGAAGTTGTCGGGCCGCATGAGCCGCAGCAGCGCCCGCATCGGCCCGCCATCGAACTGGAAGACACCCAGCGTGTCTCCGCGGCCGAGCAGCTCATAGGTCGCCTTGTCGTCCAGCGGAAGGTCCTCGAGGACGACGGGGTCCTTGCCGTTGCGCACGATGTTGGCGAGGGCGTCGTCGAGGATCGTGAGGTTGCGCAGCCCGAGGAAGTCCATCTTGACCAGGCCGAGCGCCTCGCAGGTCGGGTAGTCGAACTGCGTGATGATCGCGCCGTCCTGCTCGCGGCGCATGATCGGGATGTGGTCGATGAGCGGCTCGGACGACATGATCACGCCGGCTGCGTGCACGCCCCATTGGCGCTTGAGGTTTTCCAGCCCCTTGGCGGTGTCGACGACCTTGCGCACCTCGGCGTCCGACTCGTACAGGGCACGGAACTCGCCCGCATCGACATAGCGCGGGTGCTTGTCGTCGAAGATGCCGCCGAGCGGGACGTCCTTGCCCATGACGGCCGGCGGCATCACCTTGGTGATGCGCTCCCCCATCGCGAAGGGATAGCCCAGCACGCGGGACGAGTCCTTGATCGCTTGCTTGGCCTTGATGGTGCCGTAGGTGACGATCTGGGCCACGTGGTCGCTGCCGTACTTGTCGGTCACGTAGCGAATGACCTCACCGCGCCGACGCTCGTCGAAGTCGACGTCGAAGTCGGGCATCGACATGCGCTCGGGGTTGAGGAAGCGCTCGAAGATGAGGCCGTGCTTGAGCGGGTCGAGGTCGGTGATGCCCATGGCGTAGGCGGCCATGGAGCCCGCTCCCGAGCCTCGACCGGGACCGACGCGGATGCCCTTGGTGCGTGCCCACCCGATGAAGTCGGCAACGACGAGGAAGTAACCGGCGTAGCCCTTGCTGGTGATGACCCCGGTCTCGTACTCCGCCTGCCGTCGCACCTCGTCGGCGACGCCCTGCGGGTAGCGCTGGTGCAGGCCGTGCTCGACCTCCTTGACGAACCAGGAGGTCTCGTCCTCACCCTCGGGCACCGGGAAGCGTGGCATGAACTTGCCAGGCGCCTCGACGAACTCGACGTCACACCGCTCGGCGATGACCAGCGTGTTGTCGCACGCCTCGGGGAGCTCGCGCCAGACCGTACGCATCTCGTCGGGTGACTTGAGGTAGAAGTCGGCGGCGTCGAACTTGAACCGAGTGGGGTCAGCGAGGGTCGAGCCGGACTGGACGCACAGCAGGACCTCGTGCGCCGTGGCGTCCTGCGGATAGGTGTAGTGCAGGTCGTTGGTCGCCACGAGCGGCAGGCCGAGATCCCTGGCCAGCCGCAGCAGGTCGGCGCGGACGCGGGTCTCGATGCCCAGGCCGTGCTCCATGAGCTCGACGAAGAAGTTGCTCGCGCCGAAGATGTCGCGGAACTCGGCGGCTGCCGCCACCGCGTCGGCATAGCGGTCGAGCCGCAGCAGGGTCTGCACCTCGCCGCTGGGGCAGCCGGTGGTCGCGATGATGCCGCGCGCATAGGTCTGCAGCAGCTCGCGGTCGATGCGCGGCTTGAAGTAGAACCCCTCGAGGCTGGCCAGGCTGGAGAGCCGGAACAGGTTGTGCATGCCCGCCGTGGTCTCGGCCAGGAGGGTCATGTGGGTGTAGGCCCCGCTGCCGGAGACGTCGTCCTCGCCGCCGTTGCCCCAGCGCACCCTGGTCTTGTCGAACCGACTGGTGCGCGGCGTCAGGTAGGTTTCGCACCCGATGATCGGCTTGACGTCGTGCTTGCGTGCCCTATTCCAGAAGTCGTAGGCACCGAAGACGTTGCCGTGGTCGGTCATCGCCAGCGCCGGCATCCCCATGCGCGCGGTCTCGCGGAACAGGTCGTCGAGCCGCGCCGCACCGTCGAGCATCGAGTATTCGGTGTGGTTGTGCAGGTGGACGAACGACTCACCGCTGGACACGAACGACGACGCCTCCTTCTCGGACCGGCGAGAGAGATTCTAGGTGCCCGGAGGGACAGAAATCGGAGTGCTCCGCGACGTCGCAGACCGTACGGCGTGTCGCTGCTCGGCGATCATGCAACGCTCCGACATCGGCGGTCCCATGACGCCGCGAATGTCGGATCGTCGCATGATCCATTGCCGTGATCACGTGATCATCCGCTTGATGCGGTAGCGCAGACCTCCCTCGGACACCTGCCACCCCTCGGCCGGATCGATCGCCACCACCTGCCAGTCCGTCCCCAGCTCGGGCGCGTAGGCGTCGCCGTCGAAGGACTCCTCGAGCTCGGTGACGACAGCAAGATCGGCGTGTGGGAGTGCCGCGGCGTAGACCTGAGCCCCGCCGATGACCCACGCATCGTCGCCGGCACAACGTCGTACGGCCTCGTCAACGGACCGGCACACCTCCGCCCCCGGGGCCGACCACTCGGCCTGCCGTGTCACGACGAGGTTGCGCCGACCGGGCAGCGGCTGGACGAACAGCGACTCCCACGTGCGGCGCCCCATGATCACCGGGTGGCCCATGGTCGTGCGCTTGAAGTGCGCAAGATCCTCGGGCAGCCGCCAGGGCAGCCGGCCGTCCTTGCCGATGACGCCGTTGCTCGCCTGCGCCCAGATCAGCCCAACCGTCGGGCCCACGGTCACGCTCGCCTCCACACCAAAGAACGGTGCGTCGGGTCGCCGTTCACACCGCCACCGGCGCCTTGATCGCCGGGTGGTGCTGGTAGTCGCGCACCTCGATGTCGTCGAGCTCGTAGTCGAAGATCGTCGGCGGGCGGCGGCGCAGGTGCAGGGTCGGGTACGGGAAGGGGTTGCGGGCGAGCTGCTCGCGCACCTGGTCGAGGTGGTTGCTGTAGACGTGGCAGTCGCCGCCGGTCCAGATGAAGTCGCCGACATCGAGGTCGCACTGCTGGGCGACCAGATGGGTCAGCAGCGCATAGCTCGCGATGTTGAACGGCACGCCGAGGAAGATGTCGGCGCTGCGCTGGTAGAGCTGGCAGGACAGCCGGCCGTCGGCGACGTAGAACTGGAAGAGCAGGTGGCACGGTGGCAGGGCCATGCGGTTGAGCTCGCCGACATTCCACGCACTCACGATGTGCCGGCGCGAGTCGGGGTTGTCCTGGATCGATCTGACAGTCTGGGCCATTTGATCAACGGTCCGACCGTCGGGTGTCGGCCAGGACCGCCACTGCACGCCGTAGACCGGTCCGAGGTCGCCGTCGGGCTTGGCCCACTCGTCCCAGATGGTGACGCCGCGCTCCTGCAGCCAACGCACGTTGCCTTCGCCTCGGAGGAACCAGAGCAGCTCCAGGATCACGGACTTGAGGTGCACGCGCTTGGTCGTGACCAGCGGGAACCCCTCGGACAGGTCGAAGCGCATCTGGTGCCCGAAGAGGCTGCGGGTGCCGGTGCCCGTGCGGTCGGCCTTGATCGTGCCGTGCTCGTACACGAGACGCATGAGGTCCTCGTACTGCGTGCGCACCGGCCGATCCACCATGCCGTCGATCCTAGGGCGGTCATCCGACACGCCGAACGAGGAACACGGGTCAGGCATGCTAGTCGGCGTGCCGGGTCCGCTTCGCGTTCGCTCCAGCGTCATCCCCGAGTCAGAGCTCGTCTGGAGGTTCTCGCGCTCGTCCGGGCCGGGTGGGCAGGGCGTCAACACGACGGATTCGCGAGTCGAGCTGGTCTTCGACCTCGCGAAGTCGTCAGCCTTCGGACCCACGCTTCGAGCGCGGGCGCTGGAGCGTCTCGCTGGGCGGCTCGTCGATGGCGTGCTGACCATCGCCGCCTCCGAGCACCGCTCTCAGCTACGGAATCGCGAGGCCGCCGAGGAGCGCCTTGTCGACGCCTTGACGCAAGCGACCGCGCCTCCGCCCCGCCCGCGTCGTCCGACGCGACCGACGAAGGGCGCGCAGGAACGCAGGATCGCCCAGAAGCGCCGGCGCTCCGACGTGAAGCGCCTGCGCCGTCGCGACGTCGAGGACTGAGGGCCGCATCCCCGTAACTGAAGCAGTGTGTACGACACACCGTTCGGCGTGTTGCGCACACGGCTTCAGTCTTGCCGCAGGCCGGCTCAGCCCCTGAGAAGGTCCAAGGCGTGCGCGAGGTCGGGCGGGTATGACGACTCGTACTCGACCCTCTCCCCCGTGCCTGGGTGCTCGAAGGCCAGCCGCACCGCGTGCAGCCACTGCCGCGTCAGCGCCAGCCGTTCCGCGAGCTTGGGGTCGGCACCGTAGGTCAAGTCGCCGACGCACGGATGGCGGAGGGCCGCCATGTGTACGCGGATCTGATGCGTGCGGCCGGTCTCGAGATGGATCTCCAGCAGGCTCGCACCGGGGAATGCCTCGAGCGTGTCGTAATGCGTGACGCTCGGCTTGCCACCCGCGACGACCGCCCACTTGTAGTCGAGCGTCGGGTGCCGGTCGATGGGCGCGTCGATCGTGCCGCGGGTCGGGTCGGGGTGGCCCTGCACGAGCGCGTGGTAGACCTTGTCGACCGTACGTTCCTTGAACTGCCGTTTGAGCAGCGTGTAGGCACGCTCCGACTTGGCGACCACCATGAGACCGGACGTGCCGACGTCGAGGCGGTGTACGACGCCCTGCCGCTCAGCGGCGCCGGACGTGGAGATGCGAAAGCCCGCTGCGGCCAGGCCGCCGACCACGGTCGGGCCGGTCCAGCCGGGGCTCGCATGCGCGGCCACTCCGACCGGCTTGTCGACGACCACGACGTCGGCGTCGTCGTGCACGATGCGCATGCCCTCGACGGCCTGCGGCACGACCTCGACCGGGGCCGGTGGCGGCGGGATCTCCACCTCGAGCCAGGCCCCGCCGTGGACCCGGTCGGACTTGCCGGCGGTGGCGCCGTCGATCCATACCCGACCGTCGGCGGCCAGCTCGGCCGCCTTGGTCCGGGAGAAGCCGAACAGGCGGGCGAGGGCGGCGTCGACGCGTTCGCCCTCGAGTCCCTCGGGCACGGGCATCGAGCGGAGCTCGCCGGTCACGGCTCTGTCGAGGGCGTGTCGGGCTGGTCCTTCCCGTCCGGCTTGCCGGCCGATTGGTGCCGGCGGCGGTGCGACCCGTCGATTTCGATGCCCAGCACGGAGAGCAGGACGATCAGCACGGCACCGCAGGTGATGGCCGAGTCGGCCACGTTGAACAGCGGGAAGTTGGGCAGCTCGATGAAGTCGACCACGTGGCCCTCGAAGGGCGACGGCTGCCGGAAGATCCGGTCGATGAGGTTGCCCACCGCGCCGCCGAGGAGCAGGCCGAGCGCGATGGTCCAGCGCCAGCTGGCCAGCTTGCGGGAGATCCGCAGGATGACCACGACCACGGCCGCGGCGATGATCGTGAACACGAAGGTGAACCCGGTGGCAAAGCTGAACGCCGCCCCAGGGTTGAACGTCAGCCGGAACTGCAGGATGTCGTCGATCACGTGGACGATGTGGCCGTCGGCGAGAGCGTTGACCGCCCAGTGCTTCGTGGCCTGATCGAGCAGGACCACTGCGGCGGCGACGACGAGAAGGACGCCGATGAGACGGCGCCCTCCGAGTTGCTGAGTCGGCTCGCCGCTCAGCGACGTTCCTCGCGTTGCTTGCATGACATGCACAGTGTCGCACGCGGGAATGCCTGCAGCCGCGCCTTGCCTATCGGGTTGCCGCAGCGCTCGCAGGTGCCGTAGGTGCCGTCGGCGATGCGGGACAGGGCTCGCTCGGTCTGGTGGAGCATCTCCCGGTGGCTGGCGGCCAGCGAGAGCTCGTGCTCGCGGGAGAACGTCTTGGTGCCGGTGTCGGCCTGGTCCTCGCCGCCCGTGTCGGTGGCCTGGCGGAGCATGTCGGCGATGTCGGCCTCGGCGTCGGCGATCTCGGCGCGCAGGCGTTGGGAGTCCTGCTGGAGCTCCTCGCGGACCGCCGCCAGCTCCTTCTCCGTCCAGCGGCGCTCGCCGGGGAGAACGGGCAGCTCACCGGCGTTGCGGGCGGGCTTGGGGGCCGGGCGTGCGGGGGCGGCCTCGGATGGCGCGGTCTTGGCGGGGGCTGGCTTCTTGGCCGGCGCCTTGGTGGCGGGAGCCTCCTTGGCGGGGGCCTTCTTGGCCGGCGCCTGCTTTACGGCGGGCACCTTCGCGACGGTCTTCTTTGCCGGTGCCTTCGTCGTCTTGGCCGTCGTCGTCTTGGCCGTCGTCGCCTTGGCAGGTGCCTTCTTGGCGGGCGCCTTCTTGGCCGTCGCCTTGGCGGGCGCCTTCTTGGCCGTCGCCTTGGTCGGCGCCTTCTTGGCCGTCGCCTTGGCGGGCGTCTTCTTAGCCGTCGCCTTGGTCGTCGCCTTCTTGGCGGGGGCCTTCGTCGCTACGGCCTTCTTCGGCGCCGCCTTCTTCGGCGCCGCCTTCTTCGGCGCCGCCTCTTCGCCTCTCTTCGCCGTCGTCTTGGCGGCGGCGCTCTTGCCTGCGCTCGCCTTGGCCGTCTTGGCCGGCGCCCTGGGGGCCGACTTGGCGGCTGCCGACGTCTTTGCCGAGGTCTTCGACGCGCTCGCGCCGACACTGGCCCCGGCCCGCCGGGCCGCGCTCGTGACGGCGCGCCGAACGCGCCCCGTCACGCTCTCGCCGTCGGCCATGGTCGCAGGCCCCCTCGTGGCAGCGATCGAGTACGAATGGCGGCGAGAATAGGCCCCCGCGCTATCGCCTTCAACGCGGCTCGCCGATGATCTTGAGGTCGGACAGGCGATCATACAGACCGGCGGGGGCCGGGTCTATCGTCACGATCTTGGTCCGGCTCGTCGCGCCGGAGGCCAGGGTGACCGACCGGCGTCCGACCCCGAACGCCTCCGCGACCGCGGTCAGCGCCGCCGCCGTTGCCTTGCCGTCCACTGCCCGCGCGGTGACCGCGACGACGAGCGCGTCGCCGTGACTACCTCCCACACGGGTGCGCGCGGCGCCCGGTTTGACCCGGATCGCGATCCGTACGGCTTCGGACATGCGCATAGTGTCCCCGCTCGGCCTCGGCTGCGCTGGAATGAGCGCGATCTTGCCACCGTCCGCGGCGTACACTGCCGGTGCAAAGGCGTTGATGGGGACGAGTAGCCCGCACGCAGCCACGAGCGAGCCGGGGATGGTGGAAGCCCGGCGGTGTGCGCGGTGTGAAGATCACCCCGGAGCCGCCGGAAGAACGAGGCCGGACCGGCCTCCAGTAGACCCGGTGCATCAAAAGAGTGGGCGACGGACTATCCCAATTTGGGGGTCCAATTGGGGCCGTCGCCAAGGAGGGTGGTACCGCGGGGCCCGCCGGACAGGCGGCGGGTGTCGTCCCTCCGTCGCCACGACGCATGCCAGACGCCGTACGACGGAGGACAAGCCCGCGATGAGCGCCCAGTACCGCCCCGTGCCCGCCCAGGTCGACCTGCCGGCGATGGAGCGGGACATCCTCGCCTTCTGGCGTGACGCGGAGATCTTCGCCAAGAGCGTGGAGCAGACCGCCGATGGGCCGATGTGGGTCTTCTACGAGGGCCCCCCGACCGCCAACGGCCTGCCGGGCACGCATCACGTCGAGGCGCGCGCATTCAAGGACGTCTACCCGCGCTACCGCACGATGAAGGGCTACCACGTGCCGCGCCGCGCGGGGTGGGACTGCCACGGGCTGCCGGTCGAGATCGCCGTCGAGAAGGAGCTCGGGTTCAGCGGCAAGCGCGACATCGAGGAATACGGCATCGCCGAGTTCAACGCGCACTGCCGTGAGTCGGCGCAGCGCAACATCGACGCGTTCGACCGAGATGACCGAGCGGATGGGCTTCTGGGTCGACTTCTCCACGGCATACCGCACCATGGACGCGAGTTATGTCGAGTCGGTGTGGTGGTCGCTCAAGCAGATCTTCGACAAGGGACTGCTCGTGGAGGACCACCGCGTGACTCCGTGGTGCCCCCGCTGCGGCACGGCACTGTCCGACCACGAGCTCGCCCAGGGGTACGAGACGGTGGTCGATCCGTCGGTCTACGTCCGGTTCCCGCTGACTGGTGGCCCGCTGGCCGGCCAGGCCGCGCTGCTGGTCTGGACCACCACGCCGTGGACGCTGGTGTCCAACACCGCGGTCGCGGCGCACCCGGATGTCACGTACGTCGCAGCCGAGTCGCCCGACGGCAGCGAGCGCATCGTGGTCGCCGAGGCTCTGTTGGAGTCGGCGCTCGGCGAGGGCTGGAGTGTTGTCGGCTCGTACACCGGGCGCGACATGGAGGGCTGGACCTACCAGCGGCCGCTCGAGCTGGTCCAGTTTCCCGAGGGCAGCCGGGCGCACTTCGTGGTCGTCGACACGTACGTCACCACCGACGACGGGTCCGGCCTCGTGCACGAGGCGCCGGCGTTCGGCGCCGACGACCTGCGAGTCGGGCAGCAGTACGGGCTCCCGGTCGTCAATCCGGTGCGCGGTGACGGCACGTTCGACGAGGACGTCCCTCTCGTCGGCGGGCAGTTCTTCAAGCACGCCGACGGCGCGCTGGTCAAGGACCTAGACGCCCGTGGGCTGCTGCTGCGACACGTGCCGTACGAGCACCCGTACCCGCACTGCTGGCGCTGCCACACGCCGTTGATCTACTACGCGCAGCCATCGTGGTACATCCGCACCACCGCGATCAAGGACCCCCTGCTGCGCGAGAACGAGCGCACCAACTGGGTGCCGGAGCACATCAAGTGGGGCCGCTACGGCGACTGGCTGCGCAACAACGTCGACTGGGCGCTGTCCCGCAACCGTTACTGGGGCACGCCGTTGCCGGTCTGGCGCTGCTCGGCCGGACACCTGGTGTGCGTCGGGTCGCTGGCCGACCTGGGCGAGCATGCCGGGCAGGACCTGTCGACGCTCGACCCGCACCGCCCGTTCGTCGACGACGTGACGTTCGCCTGCGTCGACTGCGGTTCCGAGATGCGCCGCGTGCCCGAGGTCATCGACGCCTGGTACGACTCCGGCGCGATGCCGTTCGCGCAGCTCGGCTACCCGCACCTGCAGGGGAGCGTCGAGGAGTTCGAGCGGACCTACCCGGCGCAGTTCATCAGCGAGGGGCTCGACCAGACGCGCGGCTGGTTCTACTCGCTGATGGCCGTGGGAACGCTGGTCTTCGACCGGTCCTCGTACGAGAGCGTCGTGTGTCTGGGCCTGATCCTCGCCGAGGACGGGCGGCGGATGTCCAAGCACCTGGGCAACATCCTCGAGCCGATGCCGCTCATGGAGCAGCACGGCGCCGATGCGCTGCGCTGGTTCATGCTTGCGTCCGGGTCGCCATGGCAGCCGCGCAAGGTCGGCCACACCGCGATGCAGGACGTGGTCCGCAAGGTGTTGCTGACCTACTGGAACACCGTGTCGTTCCATGCCTTGTACGCCCGCACGGCCGGCTGGGCGCCGGGCAACGGCGCCCGTCACATAGCTATCCCAAAGCGGCCGGTCCTGGATCGTTGGGTGCTTTCCGAGCTGCATCGGCTCGTGGCCGACGTCGACGCGGCGTACGAGGGCTTCGACGTCACTCGGGCCGGGGCGCGGCTCACGGAGTTCGTCGACGATCTATCCAACTGGTACGTGCGGCGGTCACGGCGGCGGTTCTGGGACGGCGACCCCGCGGCGCTGGACACGCTGCACACTTGCCTGGAGACGCTCACGCGGCTGCTGGCCCCGATGGTGCCGTTCATCAGCGAGCGGGTCTGGCAGGACGTCGTTCGCCCCGTGACACCCGAAGCGGCCGAGTCGGTGCACCTGGCGGTGTTCCCGGTGGCCGATGCGGGGCTCGTCGACGTGGCGCTGTCGCGGCAGATGGCGCTCGTCCGCCGGCTCGTCGAGCTCGGACGGGCCGCGCGTGCGGAGTCGAAGGTGCGCACCCGTCAGCCGCTCGCGCGGGCCCTCGTCGCAGCGGGCGGCTTCGCCGGCCTGCCCGAGGAGCTGCGCCGCGAGGTCTGCGACGAGCTCAACGTCGGCTCCCTGGACACTCTGGGCGCCGCCGGCGATCTGGTCGACGTGTCGGCGAAGGGCAACTTCCGCGCGCTGGGGCGGCGGTTCGGCAAGGACACGCCGAAGGTTGCCGCGGCGATCGCGGCTACCGACGGTGCGGAGCTGGCGAAGGCCTTGCGCTCGTCCGGCGCCGCGTCCGTGACGGTGGATGGGCTCGGCGTCGTCGAGGTCGGGCCGGACGACGTCGTCGTCACCGAATCGCCGCGGTCCGGGTGGGCCGTCGCGAGCGACCGGGGTGAGACCGTGGCTCTCGACCTGGCGCTGACCCCGGAGCTCGTCCGCGCTGGGCTCGTGCGCGAGGCAATCCGGCTCGTGCAGGAGGCACGAAAGTCATCCGGGTTCGATGTGTCCGACCGCATCCGGCTGGCCTGGCAGGCCGAGGGCGAGCTGGCCGAGGCGCTGCGCGCCGACGGGTCGTTGCTGGCCGACGAGGTGCTGGCGGTGGACGTGGCTCGAGGGGCTGGAAGCCTTGCCCGATGCGCCCGACCAGGTCAGCGCCGAACTTGGCCTCACCTTCCGGGTCGAGCAAGTCTGAGCTCTTCCGTGGGGCGAACGCCGTTGGGGCGCCCCAGCGTTGCGGGAGCAACGCTGGGGCGCCCCAACAAGGCGCCTTTCAGACGTGCGTCAGTAGGAGTCTTCGGCCTCGAGCAGACCGGCGACCGGTCGCGCGGCCGATGGCTTGGCGGCGGCGTTGGCCATCGCGTGGTTGTTGTCGGGCAGGCCGATGGTCTCGAGCTGGCGCAACTGGCCCTCGAAGTAAGCCTTGAGCCGGCTGCGGTATTCGCGCTCGAACGAGCGGAGCGTGTCGACGGAGCCCTCGAGCTTGGAGCGCTCGGCCTCTAGGGCGGTGAAGACCTTCTGCCGCTGATCGCGAGCCTCACGGTCCATCGCCTCGGCGCGCGCCCGTGCCTCGCTGTCGAGCTTGTCGGAACGCATCTTGGTGTCGGCGTCGAGCTGCTCGGCGCGGGTCCGCGCGTCGACCAGCATGTGGTCGGCCTCGGTCTTGGCGTCGTCGACCAGCTCGTCGGCGGTCTTCTGCGCGAGTGCGAGCACCTTTGCGGCCGCCTCGGCCGGCGGGGCGGCGGCAACGGGCGCGGGGGTGGCAACGGCGGACGGCTGCGGGCGCTCGACAGGCTTCGGCGGCTCGGGCCTGCGGACCGGCTCCGGCGCAGCTACCGGCTCGGCGGACGCCGCGGCACCGCCGCGGGCCACGGCCGCAAGCTTCTGGCGCAGCTCGTCGTTCTCGCGGAGTAGACGGGCCAGCTCGGCCTCGACCTCGTCCAGGAAGTCGTCGACCTCCTGCATGTCGTAGCCCTCGCGGAGCCGGACGGTCTGGAAGTCCTTGTTCTGGACGTCCTCGGGCGTCAGGGGCATGTCGTCACCTCGAAGAGTCTGTGGATATGGGGAGCCACCGTACAGGGTCACGCGGCTGAGGCAACAACCCGGAGGGCTATCTGGACCGCGATGATCAGCACGAGAAAACTCAGGTCAAGAGCTATCCCCCCGAGACGCAGGGGCGGGATCACTCTGCGTAGCGCCTTGAGGGGTGGGTCGGTCACTGTGTAGATCGCCTCGAGGACCACGAGCAGCACGCCACGCGGTTCCCAGGACCGGGCGAAGATCTGGACGAAGTCGAAGACCAGGCGGGCCAGTAGGCACAGGAAGAACAGCCAGAGCAGCGTATAGAGCAGGTCGAAGACGAACGTCACAACGGATCAACTTACCCGAGCGGGTGCAGGGTTCCCGAGACGACCCCTGATCAGCTCTGGTTGAAGAATCCCTCCCGTGCGATGCGCGCCTTGTCCTCGGCCGTGACGTGCACGTTGGCCGGGGACAGCAGGAACACCTTGGTCGTGATCTTGTCGATCGCGCCGCGCAGCCCGAAGACCAGGCCGGCCGCGAAGTCGACAAGCCGCTTGGCATCGACGTCGTCCATCTCGGTGAGGTTCATGATCACCGGGGTGCCGTCGCGGAAGTATTCGCCCAAGGCGCGGGCATCGTTGTAGCTCTGCGGGTGCAGGGCGGTGATCCGGGTCTGCTCCGCGAGGGTCCGCCGGGCCGGTGGTGAGGCCGGCCGCCGCTCGGCGATGCTCGCCACCGAGCCGGCCCGCTCCGGGCGAGCCGCGACCGGCTCCGGCTCACGCCGCCGGTCGTCGTCGTAGTCGCGCTCGCTGTAACGATCGTCGCGCTCGCGATCAATGTCGGCGTAGTCGTCCGCCTCGACGTAGTCGTCGTCGTAGCGGTCCTCACCCTCCACGAGGCCGAGGTAAACCATCGCCTTCCGCATCGCGCCGGCCATGCGCTCCCCTCCCGGCTTCTCGTCTCTGACATGCCAGGCGCCGTCTGGCGACCCGACACTTCGACCCTAGCCGTGCGGGGGGCGCGAACCGAGGATTGCCGAGCCGACACGCACGTGTGTCGCACCATTCGCGATCGCCGCCTCGAGGTCGCCCGACATGCCGGCCGAGACCCAGGTGGCCCCCGGGTGTACGGCGCGCACCTGACGGGCGACTACGGCGAGCCACTCGAACGCCGGCCCGGGGTCGGCGCCTAGCGGCGCCACCGCCATCAGCCCGGCCAGCCGGAGACCCGGCGTCCTCGCGACAAGGTCGGCCAAACCCAGCGCGTCGTCGGGACCGGCCCCCGCCCGGTCGCCCGACCGGTCGAGTCCGACCTGGACGAGTGCGGCCACCTCCCGGCCGGCCTTCACCGCGGCTGCGCCGAGCGCCTCGACGAGCCGCGGACGGTCGAGGGAATGCACGACGTCCGCGTACGACGCCACCGATCTCGCCTTGTTGGTCTGCAGCTGCCCCACGAAGTGCCACGTCAGGTCGAGGTCGCGGCAGGCCGCCGCCTTCACTGCAGCCTCCTGGTCACGGTTCTCGCCGATGTCGCGCACGCCGAGCTCGGCCAGCAGACGTACGTCGGAGGCGGGGAACGTCTTGGTGACCACGACCAGCGTCACGTCGCCGGGGTCACGATCGACGCCACTGCAGGCACGCGCGATCCGCTCCCGTACTGCGCGCAGGCCCTCGGCGAGCTCGGACGCACGCGCCCGGGCAGTTGTCACGCCCGCAGCCACGCGATGCCCGCCTGGCGGCCGGTGACGCCGTCGCGGCGGTAGGAGAAGAAGGACTGGTCCTCGTACGTGCAATGCGTGGGCAGGCCGTTGTCAACTGCGACGCCTAGGGCCGCTAGCTGGCCCCGGATGCCCGCGCGGAGGTCGAGCCCCGGCGTACCCGCCGTTGTTGTGGTGCGGGTGCCGGGGACGACAGCTGCCACGTCGTCCTGGAGCTCCTGCGGGACCTCGTAGCAGGCGCCGCAGATGGACGGGCCGAGGCGCGCACGGATGTCGCCGGGACGGGCGCCGCAGCGCACCATGGCCTCGACCGTGGCCGGGACGACGCCGGCGACGACACCCTTGCGGCCTGCGTGCGCGACGCCGACGACCCCGGCGTCGAGGTCGGAAAGGAGAACGGGCACGCAGTCGGCCACGAGTACCACGAGGCCGAGCTCGGGCGTGGTGGTGACGAGCGCGTCGACACCGTCGATCTCGTCGGCGGGCTCGTCGACCACGGCGACGTCCCGCCCGTGCACCTGGTGCATGAAGACGAGCCGGTCGGGCGACAGCCCACAGCGGGCCGCGAGCTCGGCACGGTTGGCTGTGACGGCGGAGGGATCGTCACCGACATACCGGCCGAGGTTGAGGTCGGCATAGGGCCCCACGCTCACCCCGCCGTGCCGGCTGGTGCATCGGGACTTGGCGATCACAAGTCCTACCCTGCCGGACGCGGACGCGTCGCGGCAGGCGGGGTTGACTACTTGAGGAAGTCGGGCACGTCCAGGTCGTCGTCGTTGGGGTCCTCGGCATAGCGCAGCCCGTGACTGGCGGGCGACATGGCCGCATGCTCGACGCGCATCGCGCCGACCCGCGCGGGCTCCTGCGAGTGACCGTTGCCGTTGCCATGGGGCGCCGGGGCGTCATCGGCTGCGCGATCGGCGGACTGCCCCTTGGCGGGTGCGGTCGCCACCGCGCCGTTGCCCGATCCCGATGACCCGTTGGACGAAGCGGCGCCCGAGCCGGTCTGCACGGCCGGGACAGCCGGCTCAGGACGCCGCAGCCCACCGAGGTCACGTCGCTCCGGCGCGGAACTCTCGAAACCCGCGGCGATGACGGTGACGCGCACCTCGTCGCCCAGCGCGTCGTCGATGACCGCACCGAAGATGATGTTGGCGTCGGCGTGCGCCGACTGCGCCACAAGGTTGGCCGCCTCGTTGATCTCGAACAGGCCCAGGTCGGAGCCGCCCTGGATCGACAGCAGCACGCCCTGCGCGCCGTCGATCGAGGCCTCGAGCAGCGGCGAGGAGATCGCCATCTCGGCCGCCGCCACGGCACGGTCCTCGCCGCGCGACGAGCCGATGCCCATGAGTGCCGAGCCCGCGTTGCTCATGACCGACTTGACGTCGGCGAAGTCGAGGTTGATCAGGCCTGGTGTCGTGATGAGGTCGGTGATGCCCTGCACACCGGAGAGCAGCACCTGGTCGGCGCTCTTGAACGCGTCGAGCACGCTCACCTGCCGGTCGCTGATCTGAAGCAGCCGGTCGTTGGGGATGACGATGAGGGTGTCGACCTCTTCGCGCAGCCCCTCGATGCCTGCCTCGGCCTGCTGCGCCCGGCGGCGACCCTCGAACAGGAACGGGCGGGTCACCACACCGATCGTCAACGCGCCGAGGGACCGGGCGATGCGGGCGACCACCGGAGCGCCGCCGGTGCCGGTGCCGCCACCCTCGCCCGCGGTGACGAAGACCATGTCGGCGCCCTTGAGCACCTCCTCGACCTCCTCGGCATGGTCCTCGGCGGCCCTGCGCCCCACCTCGGGGTCGGCACCGGCGCCGAGCCCGCGGGTGAGCTCGCGGCCGACGTCGAGCTTGACGTCGGCGTCGCTCATCAGAAGTGCCTGGGCGTCGGTGTTGATCGCGATGAACTCGACACCCTTGAGCCCCACCTCGATCATGCGGTTGACCGCGTTGACACCACCGCCGCCGATGCCGACGACCTTGATGACCGCTAGGTAGTTCTGCGGTGCTGCCACGACGCTCGCCTCTCGCTCGAGTTCTTCGGTGCCAGGGCGCGGGACGGAGCCCGACCCAGAGAGGGATCCCCCGATCCGGCCGGTGGGGTTAACCCTCACCCTCTACTTGAGGTTTATAGTTATGTCAACCTCGTGCTTGTGCTCAACGCTAGGGGCGGCGAACGTCAGGTCCGCGCAGCGACACGCCAAACTGGCTGCGGCGGTTCACTGTCTGTACGGCGGGCGCGTCCGGCGCGCTGACGTCGTAGACACGACCCGGCTGCGCAAGCAACCGCACCAGCACGACGGCCTTGCGGTCGGATCGTTCGACACCGCCCCACCGCACCTCGACACCGCTGGCGAGCGTGAGCCGGACGTCATCCGGCGACTCCGCCGTCACGCTGCTCAGCTGCCCGCGCAGATCGGCAGGCAGCGCGACGAGCACGCCGATCGCGGCCACCCGCAACGGCTCGTCCGACGCGGCGGCGCTCAGGTCAAGCTCCGGGACGCCCTGCGGTCGACCCGACACCAACTCGTACGCCGCGCCGTCAGCGTCGACGAGCTGCCAACCACCGGCCGACTTCAGGGCTGCTACCGGCGTGCGCGGCTGCACGTCGATGACCAGGGTGCGCGGCCAGGACCGGCCGACTTGCACATCGGCCACCCACTTGAGCTCGCCGACCCGGTCGGCGACCGCATCGGTGTCGACCCGCGCCAACGGCTGCCCCATCGGCGCGTCGGCCGCGGACAGCACGGCATCGGATTGGTCGGCGGGCACACCCTTGATCCGTACGTTGTCGACGACCAGCAGCGGCGACCAACCCACCAGCCACGCGACACCGACCAGCACGCCGACGACCACCAGCCCTGCGACCACGCCACGGACGATGCGGCGGCGCCGAGCCCGTGCGCGTTCGGCGAATCGCTGCTGCGAGGCCGACACCTGTGCCCGGCCTCGGGTTGCGGTGCGCCGCGGCGCGGTGCGCGTCACTGCCGCGCTGCCGACAGGCCGGAGAGCACCTCGAGCACCTCGGGACCGATCAGAGTGACGTCGCCAGCGCCGATCGTCAGCACGATGTCACCTCGTCGTGCCCGGTGCGCGACGAGTGCCGGCACGGCCGACCAGGACGGCTCGAAGACCACCTGCTCAGGTGGCAACGGCACTGCATCGGCGATGAGCGCGCCGGACACGCCCGGCTCGGGATCCTCGCGCGCGGCGTAGACATCCATCACCGTCACCTCGTCGGCCAGCCCGAGCGCCGCTCCGAACTCTGCGGCGAAGATGCGCGTGCGGCTATAGAGGTGCGGCTGGAACACCACCAGCACGCGACCGCCAGATCCGACGACCGAGCGCGCGGCGGTGAGAACGGCACGGACCTCGGTGGGGTGGTGGGCGTAGTCGTCGTAGACGCGGACCCCGGCGGCAGCGCCCTTGAGCTCGAACCGCCGGCGGGTTCCGGTGAAGCCGGCGAGGCCATGCCGCAGCTCGGCCGCGGGCAGTCCGAGCCCCAGCCCCGCGGCGAACGCGACGGCAGCGTTGAGCACGTTGTGCCGCCCGGGCAGCTGCAACGTCAGCAGTCCGAGCCGGCGGCCGTGCACGATGAGCTCACTCGAGGAGCCGTGCGAGTGCAGCGCAAGGTCGGCGACGCGTACGTCGGCATCGGCGGCCTCACCAACAGTGCGGACGTCGACGCCCGAATGCCGCGCCCGCTCTCCCAAGGCGCGCGCGCCAGCATCGTCGGCGCACACGACGAGAAACCCGCCTGGCGCAAGCCTTCCGACGAAGTCGACGAAAGCCTGCTCGTAGGCCTCGATGCTGCCGTAGTTGTCGAGGTGGTCGGCCTCGACGTTGGTGACGATCGACACCTGCGGCGAGAACGCGAGGAACGAGCCGTCGCTCTCATCGGCCTCGGCCACGAAGATGTCGCCGGACCCGTTGTGCGCATTGGCACCCGACTCGTTGAGGTGGCCGCCGATGGCGAACGACGGGTCGACACCGCAGTGCTGTAACGCGACGGTCAGCATCGAGGTCGTGGTCGTCTTGCCATGCGTGCCCGCCACCGCAACGGCGCGCCGGCCGTGCATGAGCGACGAGAGCGCGGCTGCCCTGGGCAGCACGGTGATACCGCGGCGGCGGGCCTCGACCACCTCGGGGTTGATGTCGCGGATCGCGGTGGAGACTACGACTGTCTTGGCGCCGTCGACGTGCGCGGCGTCATGGCCGACGAAGCAGGTCGCGCCCAGCGCGCGCAACGCCGCAAGCGCGTGCGAGTCGCTCGCGTCGCTGCCGGACACGGGGATGCCGCGCGCGAGCATGATGCGGGCGATGCCCGACATGCCGGCGCCGCCGATGCCGACGAAGTGGACGGCTCCGAGGTCCTCGGCGGCCGGGATCGAATCGGGCAGCGGGACGATCACGGTGTCCCCGTCCGGTGCGTCGCGGCCGCGTCGCGGACCATCGCGGCGAGCCGCTCGTCGGCGTCGCGCCGACCGTGCTCGGCCGCGGCCTTGCCCATGAGCTCGAGACGGTGCTCGTCGGACAGCAGACCGGGCAGCGTCTCGGCCACCCACTCCTCGGTGAAGTCGGCGTCGTCGACGATGAGCCCGCCGCCGGCTTGCACCACGGGCTGCGCGTTGAGCCGCTGCTCGCCGTTGCCGATCGGCAAGGGGACATAGACAGCCGGCAGGCCGACCGCGGCCAGCTCGGCACAGGTCATGGCACCGGCCCGGCCGACCACCAGGTCGGCGGCGGCGTAGGCGAGGTCCATCCGGTCGATGTAGTCGACGACGACGTAGGGCGGTGCACCGGCAGGCAGGTCCACGGTCACGGTGTTGCCGCGCCCGGCGTGGTGCAGGACCTGGACTCCGGCTGCGGCCAGTGCCGGCGCCGCGCCTGACACCGCAGTGTTGATGCGGCGGGCGCCCTGGCTTCCGCCAGTGACGAACAACGTGGCGCGGTGCGGGTCGAGACCGAACGTGGATCGCGCGCCGTCGCGCTGTGCCGCCCGGTCGAGGGTCGAGATCGCGCGACGCATCGGAAGCCCGACGTAGGTGGCGTGCGGCAGCCGGATGGCCGGTGTCGCCGTAGCGACGAACGACGTGAACCGCGCCCCGACGCGGTTGGCCAGCCCGGGCCGGGCGTTGGCCTCGTGCACGACAATCGGCACCTTGGCGGACCGCCCAGCAAGGTAAGCGGGCAGGGCCACGTAGCCACCGAACCCCACGACCGCATCGGCCCCCGTCCGGTCGAGCACATCGCGCACCGCCCGCACCGCGCCACGCACTCGGCCCGGCAGCGACACGAGATCGGCCGACGGCCGGCGCGGCAGCGGGACGGCGGGGATGAGTGCGAGCTCGTAGCCGCGCTCGGGCACCAGCCGGGTCTCCAGCCCGCGCTCGGTGCCGAGGGCGGTGATGCCGACCTCCGGGTCGGCCCGGCGCAGCGCGTCGGCCAGCGCCAGGGCGGGCTCGATATGTCCCGCGGTGCCGCCACCGGCGAGCACGACGTGCACGTGTCTGTTCCTTCCTCGCTACGGACGGGGCGTGCGAACACGGCGCAGCCGCCGGCGGGCCGCGAGAGCCTGAGCCGCCCCCGGCTCCTGCCGGGCGAGGGCGACCAGCAGGCCCACCGCGAGCACCGTGGGGACTAGCGCAGACCCACCGTACGAGATGAGCGGGAGCGGGATGCCGGTGACTGGCATGACACCGAGGACGCCGCCGAGATTGACCGCGGCCTGTGTCAGCAGCCAGCCGGTGACCGCCGCAGCGGCGAGCCGCTGGAACAGGTCGCGGGTGCGCATCGCGATGCGCACACCGGCGTAGCCGAGCGTGAGGAACAGCGCGAGCACGCTCAGCGATCCCATGAGGCCGAGCTCCTCGCCGATCACGGCGAAGATGAAGTCGGTGTGGGCCTCCGGCAACGTCCCCCACTTCTGCCGGCTCGCCCCGGGCCCCACGCCCCACCAGCCGCCGGTGCCGAGCGCATAGATGCCGTGTCCGGCCTGGAAGCCGGTGTCGGACAGGTCGGCGAACGGGTTGCGGAAGCTCAGCACTCGGCTCATGCGCTCGGTGTCGCCGACGACGAGCGACGTGCCGATCGCCGCGACCCCTGCCAGCGCGACGGCAAACAGCCGCAACGGCACCCCGACCACCCACAGCAGCGACAGCACGATCGCCATGATGACCAGCGCGGTGCCCAGGTCGCGCTGGCCGAGCACAAGGGCCACCACGAGCGCGGCGCCCGGGAAGAACGGGATGATGATGTGCCGCCACTGGCCGAGCAGCTTGCGCTTGCGCGCGTAGACGTCGGCGCCCCAGATGACGATCGCGAGCTTGGCCAGCTCGGAGGGCTGGATGCGGAACGGCCCGCCGAAGTCGAGCCAGTTGTAGTTGTTGTTGACCTCGACGCGCAGCCCCGGCACGTAGGTGAGCACGAGCAACACGACCGACACGACGAACAGCGGGTAGCCCAGCATGCGCAGCCGCTTGGGCGGCGTCCGCGAGACCGCCCAGGCGAGTGGCAGCGCGATGCCGAGCCACATGAGCTGGCGCAGGAAGACGTAGTACATGGAGCCGTGCTCGTTGCGTGACAGGATCGTCGAGGCCGAGAAGACCATCATCAGCCCGAGCACGATGAGCAGCCCTGCGGAGCCGACCACGAGGTAGTAGGACGCGAGCGGCCGCTGCAACAACCGTCCCAGGGTCGCGAGCGCCGGCCGAACGAGGCCGCCGTCGCCCGGCAGGCCGGAACGCTCGGACGACGTGGATGCGACCACCCACCGACCCCTTTCGCCGCCGTGTCAGCGCGCGAGCGAGTGGACCGCGGCGACGAAAGCGTCGCCCCGAGCCGCATAGCTCGCATACATGTCCATGGACGCGCAGGCCGGGGCGAGCAGCACAGTGTCACCGGGACGGGCCAGTGCGGCGGCCTCCCGGACCACGCGGTCCATGGCCCCAGTGTCGGTGTCGGGGACCTCCACGACGGGGACATCCGCTGCGTGTCGCGCAAGAGCCTCGGCGATGAGGGCCCGGTCGGCGCCGAGCAGAACCGCGCCGCGAAGCCGGGCGGCATGGGTGCGTACGAGGTCGTCGAACGTCGCGCCCTTGGCCAGTCCCCCGGCCACCCACACGACGTTTGGGAAAGCTCCCAGACTCGCACTCGCCGCGTGGGTATTTGTCGCTTTCGAGTCGTCGACGTAGGTGACGCCGCGGACATTGGCCACCTCGGCGGCGCGGTGCGCGTCGGGTCGGAAGGCGCGCAGCCCGTCACGCACCGCGACCTGCGGCACGCCAATCGACCGGGCGAGCGCGGCGGCGGCGAGCGCGTTGGCGATGTTGTGCGGTGGCGCCGGGTTGAGGTCCGACACCGTCGCCAGCTCGGCCGCCGCGGTCTGCCGCTCGGGGATGAACGCGCGGTCGACGAGCACGTCGTCGACGAGGCCCACCATGCCTACCGACGGCATGCCGAGCGTGAAGCCGATCGCGCGGCACCCCTCGGTAACCTCCGCGTCGCGGACCAGCTGCTCGGTCACGGGGTCGGCGACGTTGTAGACGCACGCGACCTCGGTGCCGGTATAGATGCGGCCCTTGTCCTGCGCGTAGGCCTGTAGCGAGCCGTGCCAGTCGAGGTGGTCGGGTGCGACGTTGAGGACCGCGGACGCCCGTGGCGCCATGGAGTAGGTCCAGTGCAGCTGAAAGCTGGACAGCTCGACGGCCAGGGCGTCGTACGGCTCGGGGTGCAGCACCGCCTCGACGACCGGCGCACCCACGTTGCCGACGCAAGCCGCGTGCAGCCCGGACGCGCGCAGCATCTCGGTGAGCATGCGCACGGTCGTCGTCTTGCCGTTGGTGCCGGTGAGGACGAGCCACGGCGCCGGGTTGCGCGGGTCGCGCAGCCGCCACGCGAGCTCGACCTCACTCCACACGGGGATCCCCCGCTTGACGGCCTCGACGAGCAGCGGGGCGGTCGGCCGCCACCCGGGTGAGGTGACGACGAGGTCGACGTCGTCACCGAGCGTGTCGGTGGCGCCCGGGCCGAGCCGAGCCGTGGCGCCGAGGATGCCGAGTACGGTCGCGTGCTCCCCGGCATCGCCGCTGTCCTGTTCGTCGACGACGGTCACCTGCGCGCCGAAGCGCAGCAGGGCGTCAGCGGCAGCAAACCCCGAGACGCCCAGCCCGGCGACGGTGACGCGCGCCTGGTCCCACGGCGACTCACGGGTGGCGGCCGCCAGCCAGCCGAGCTGGGTCACGTGACACCGACCCACTCGGCATAGAAGATGCCCAGCCCGAGTGCGACGCAAATGCCGGTGATGATCCAGAAGCGGATGACGATGGTGACCTCATGCCAGCCCACGAGCTCGAAGTGGTGCTGCAACGGCGCCATGCGGAACAGCCGTTTGCCGTTGGTCGCCTTGAAGTAGCCCACCTGCAGGATGACCGACAGGGTGATGAGGAAGAACAGCCCGCCGAGCACCGCCAGCAGCAGCTCGGTGCGCGTGGTGATGGCGAGACCCGCGAGCGCACCGCCGAGCGCGAGTGAGCCGGTGTCGCCCATGAAGATCTTGGCCGGTGACGCGTTCCACCAGAGGAAGCCGAAGCATGCCCCCATCAGGGCTCCGGACACGACCGCCATGTCGAGCGGGTCGCGCACGTCGTAGCAGCTCGGTCCAGCGGCCAGCGAGCATCTCTGGTTGAACTGCCACACCGATATCAAGGTGTAGGCCGCAAACACCATGACTGAGGCGCCGGTGGCCAGGCCGTCGAGGCCGTCGGCGAGGTTCACCGCATTGGACGACGCGGCGACGATGAGCACCGCCCAGATGACGAACAGAATCGTGGGCAGCACGATGTTGGTGTCACGGATGAACGACACCGCGCGGTCGGCCGGTGTCTCGCCGCGCGCATCCTCGAACTGCAGGGACAGCACGGCGAACACGACCGCGACGCCCACCTGACCGATGAGCTTGGCGCGACTGCGCAGCCCCAGGCTGCGTTGCCGCGAGACCTTGATGTAGTCGTCGATGAAGCCGACCAGGCCGAGACCGGTCATCAGGAAGAGTACGAGCAGCCCCGACGCGGTCGGCGGCGTCAGCCGGAACAGGTGCGCGGAGAAGTAACCGAGCAGGGTCGCGACGATGATCACCGCACCGCCCATGGTGGGCGTGCCGCGCTTGGTGTGGTGGCTCGTCGGCCCGTCGTCACGGATCAGCTGGCCGTAGCCGTGATCGACGAAGATGCGGATGGCGAGCGGCGTGCCGAAGAACGCCACGACGAACGCGACGGTCGCACCCAGCAGGACTTGGATCATCCGGCGCCCTCCGCGGGGACCTCGTCAGCGAGCAACGCTCGGGCCACCACGTCCAGTCCCGCCGCGCGCGACGCTTTGACGAGCACCACATCGCCGGGTCGGAGCTCGCGCCGCAGTATCGCGATCGCGGCGTCGGTGTCGGCGACGAACGCCGACTCGTCGCCCCACGACCCCTCGTGGGCGGCGCCAAGGTGTACGGCCCGCGCCCCCTCGCCGACGGCGACGAGCCGGTTGACGTCGAGTCGTACGGCGAGCCGGCCCACGGCGTCGTGCTCCTCGAGGCTGGCCTCGCCGAGCTCGCGCATCTCGCCGAGCACCGCCCACGTACGACGTCCACGGCCGATCGCCACCAGCGCCTTCAGCGCGGCGCGCACCGAGTCGGGGTTGGCGTTGTAGGCATCGTTGACGACGGTGACGCCGTCGGCGCGCTCGTCGACCTGCATGCGCCACTGCGACAGCGATGTCGCGGCCGACAACCCTTGGGCAACCTGGTCGACTGTCAGTCCGAGGGTCAGGGCGGTGGCGGCTGCGGCCAACGCGTTGGACACCTGGTGCTCGCCGTAGAGCTGCAGCGCAACCGGCGCGGAGGCGTCCTGGGTGACGAGGGTGAACGTGGCACGACCGTGGCTGTCGAGCCCGACGTCCTCGGCGCGCACGTCGGCATGCACCGACTCACCGAACATGACGACCGACGCCTGTGTCCGCTCGGCCATGCCGCGCGCGAGCGCGTCGTCACCGTTGAGGATCGCCACACCGCCGTCGTCGGCGGCCGGTAGCGCCTCGACCAGCTCGCCCTTGGCCCGTGCGATGGCCTCGCGGTCGCCGAACTCGCCGAGGTGGGCGATCCCGACGTTGAGCACGACGCCGACGCGTGGGCGGGCGATGTCGGCCAGATAGGCGATGTGCCCATGGCCTCGGGCGCCCATCTCGAGTACGAGTGTGCGCGTCGAGTCCGTCGCCTGGAGCACCGTGAGCGGCAGACCGATCTCGTTGTTGTAGGAGCCCGGCGGGGCGACCACGTCTCCTCGTGCGTGCAGCAGCTGCGCGAGCAAATCCTTGGTGCCGGTCTTGCCCTGCGATCCGGTGATGCCCACGACGTCGACCTTCGGCAGCCGGGCCCGTACCGCCTGCGCGAGAGCACCAAGTGCGGCGAGAGGTTCGGGCACGACGACGGCCGGAACACCGACCGGGCGGGCGGCAAGCACCGCCACCGCCCCCGCGTCGACTGCGGCGGACGCGAAGTCGTGCCCGTCGACATGCTCGCCAGGCAGCGCGACGAACAGCCCGCCCGGGACGACCTGGCGGGAGTCGACGACGACGTCGGCGGTGACGCGGGCGCGCGGATCGGCGACCTTGTCGAGCCGGCCGCCGGTGGCCTCGGCCACCTCGGCCAGCGTCAGTGGGATCACTCGGCCGCTCCCCACTTGTCCTCGAGAGCCGCTCTCAGCTCGACCCTGTCGTCGAAGGGATGCACGACACCCGCAACCTCCTGGCCCACCTCGTGTCCCTTGCCTAGCACGATGACCGTGTCGCCCGGCGCCGCCGACGCGACGGCGTCGCGGATCGCCTCGTGCCGGTCGCCGACCTCATGAATCTCTGCGCCCCGCTCGTCAACGCGTGTGTCATGGGCCGCTGCCCACGCACCGTCGAGCACCGCGGCGCGGATCGACTCCGGTGGCTCGGACCGCGGGTTGTCGTCGGTCACGATGACCACGTCCGCATGCCGCGCGGCCGCCTCTCCCATCAGCGGACGCTTGCCGGGGTCGCGGTCGCCGCCCGCCCCGAGCACGGCGATCAGGCGACCGCGGGTTGACGCACGAAGCGCCCGCAACGCCGTGCGTACGGCGTCGGGAGTGTGCGCATAGTCGACCACGGCCAGCGGCGCGTGGGCATGTGCCGTGAGCACGCGCTCCATGCGTCCGGGCGGGCCGCTCGCCGACGCCAGGCCTCGCCACACCGTGCCTGGCTCGATGCCGGCCTGTACTGCCATCAGGCTGGTGAGCGCCGCATTGGCGACGTTGAAATCGCCGGCCATCGGCGACGTGGGTCGATAGGTCGTGCCGTCCCGGCTGGTCAGCTGGAACGCGGTGCGCGCACCGGACTGCGCCACCTCGCGGTCGTGCACGACCCAGTCGGCGTCGACGTCGTCGCGAGTCGTGAACGTGGTCACCGGGATCTGCGACTCGCCGGCCAACCGGCGGCCATAGTCGTCGTCGACGCAGATGACTCCGCGATGCGCATAGGCAGGTGTGAACAGCCGCGCCTTGGCCGTGTAGTAGTCGGCCATGTCGGCGTGGAAGTCGAGGTGGTCCTGCGTGAGGTTGGTGAACCCCACGATGTCGTAGACGATGCCCTCCGCGCGGCCCAGCGCCAACGCGTGGCTCGACACCTCCATGGCGCAGGAGCGCAGCCCGCGCTCGACCATGACGGCAAGAAGCGCCTGCAGGTCCGGTGCCTCCGGGGTGGTGAGGGTGCTCTTCAGCCGCTCACCGCCGACGCGCGTCTCGATGGTGCCGATCAGCCCGGCGGCGCCGTGCGCCTGCTCGAGAACGGCGGCAAGCAGGTAGGACGTCGTGGTCTTGCCGTTGGTGCCCGTGACCCCGAGCATCAGCAGCTGCTCGGACGGGTCGCCGTAGACCCATGACGACACGCGGCCGAGCACCGACCGTACGTCGTCGACGACCACCACCGGCAACCCGGCTGCCACGGCCAGGCCCTCGCCCGCAGCGTCGGTCAGCACCGCCGACGCGCCCCGGCGTGCCGCCTCAGGGGCGAACTCGGCACCGTGCGCACGCGCACCGGGCAGCGCGGCATAGAGGTCGCCGGGGCGCACGGCCGCCGAGCTCAACGACACTCCGGTGACGTTGACGTCGACCCCGGGCGGGACCGAGCGGGCCCTTCGGTCAAGCGCCGCGACTCCCGGCAGGGGTCGCGGCGCCACGTGCGTGGGGCGCAGGCCTGACAGTTCGGGCACGGCCGTGAGGCTACCGGTCACCCCGGGGTGAGCCTGACCTGCGGGGCGTCGGTCCCGCTCGGCGGTACGGCGAGATGCTGTAGCGCGAACGACGTGAGGTCGGCGAAGACCGGGCCGGCGAGCGCGGCGCCACCGCTGCCGTTGACGGGCGCCTGGATGGACACGGCCACGACGATCTGCGGGTCGTCGGCCGGGGCAAACCCCATGAACGACGACGTGTAGCTGTCGTAGCCACCCGACGTGCCCACCCGCTGCGCGGTGCCGGACTTGCCGGCCAGACGGTAGCCCGGCACGTCGATGCGCTTGCCGGTGCCGCCGGGCTGCATGACGCCTTCCATGAGATAGGTCACCGCGTCCGCGGTCTGCTCGCTGACGACACGCGCCGGCTCGCCGCGCTCGGGCACGCTCGTCGAGCCGTCGGGCGCCGCCACCTGCTTGACGAGCATCGGCGGCACGCGGACACCGCCGTTGGCGATCGTCTGGTAGGCCGACGCCATCTGCACGATGTTGACGGCGAGGCCCTGTCCGAACGCGATCGTGTCGCGGGTCAGGTCCTCCCACTCCGCGCCGGCAAGGTTGCCCGGCGTCTCCCCGGGCAGCCCGAGGTTGAGCGGCCGGCCCAGGCCGAAGCGGGCGAGGTAGTCGCGCATCAGGGCCTTGTCCATGCGCTCGGCGGCCAGCATCGTGCCCACGTTGCTCGACTCCGCGATGATCCCGGCGAACGTCAGCTGCTCGGTGGGGTGGCCGGAGTGGTCGTGGATGGTCTCGCCGCCGCGAGCGAGATGGTCGGGCACGCTAAAGACCGTGTCGACGGTGACCGCGCCGGAGTCGATGACCGCGGCGGCGGTCATCACCTTCTGGACCGAGCCGGGCTCATACGACTCCTCGACCGCCTTGTGACCGCGATCGCTGCGCGCGGTGGCGGCGGGGTCGTTGGGGTCGACGGTCGGGGTGCACGCCATCGCCAACAGCTCAGCCGTCTTGGCGTCCATGATGACCGCGCAGCCGGACTTGGCCGCGGCCTGGGCAACCTTGGCAGAGACGACCTGCTCGGCGTACCACTGCAGGTCTCGGTCGATCGTCAGTCTCACGTCCGAGCCACGCGTTGGCGCGACCTCGCTGCCCGCGTCGGTTGGGATCGCCGCCCCGCTGGGCGCCTCCCAATAGGTGCGCTGCCCCGGCTTGCCGGCCAGCACTGCGTCGTAGCCCTGCTCGATGCCGAACAGGCCCTGGCTGTCAATGCCGGCGAAGCCGACGATGTTGCCGGCCACGCCGTCGGACGGGTAGTGCCGGCGGGCCACGCGCTCGGTGTAGACGCCCGGCACCTTGGCTCTCTTGACGAGGTCGGCTACCTCCGGGGTGACCTGTCGTGCGACGTAGGCGAAGCGCTTGGTGCCGGTGAGCGTGCTCGCCAGCTGCGCCCGGTCCATGGCGAGGACGCCCGCGAGCTTGCGCGCCGCGAGCGAGGGCGACGACTCCTGCCGCAGGTAGTGCTGGTCGACCACGACGTCGTACGCATCGACGCTCTGGGCCAGGGCGACGCCGTTGCGGTCGAGGATCTCGCCGCGCGACGCGGGCAGGTCGACCGTGCGCACCCGCTCGCCCGCCGCCGCCTGCGCGTAGGCGCTGGCCTCGATGCCCTGCAGCTGCACCAGGCGGCCACCGAACAGGGAGAAGAGAACGCAGACGACGATGAACGCGATCGACAGGCGACGGCGCGGGTCTCCGAGGCGAAGGATCTTGTGCGGCTTGCGGGGGCGGGCCTTGACGGCGCGCTGCTGCGGCCGGGGACGCTGGCGCTGCGGCGCCGGTCGGGACCGCGGCTGCTGGGTGCTGCGCGATCGCGGCTGCTGTGTGGTGCGGGCCCGCGGTTGCTGCGAGCCGCGGGCCCGCGGCTCTGCGCGTCGCGGCTGGCCGTGCCGCGACTCGACCCGGCGGGCCTCCGCCGTGCGTGCCTCGACCCGGCGGGCCTCCGCGCGTCGGTCCCGGTCGCGGGGCGTCCCGCCGCGTCGAGCTGTCACTGCTGTGTCCCTTGGGCGTCGGGCATCACACCGAGCACGGCGCCATCGGAGAGCTGGAGGAACAACGGGGTCGGGTTGGGCACCATCCCGTGGGCACTGGCCCGCTGGGCGAGCGTCGCGGGGGCCTCCAGCTCGTCAATGGCCTGCGCGAGCGCTGCCCGCCGCTCCCGCAGCTGCTGGTTGTGCTCCTCGAGCTGGCTCTGCTCCAGAGCGCCCTGTTGTAAGTGGGTGTTGACGGCGAGCAGTCCGACGAGGCCGATCCCGGCGATCAGCAGCACGAGCACGGCGAACGGCGTCCGCGCCGCCCGCCGCCGCACCGGTCGTGGGACCAGCGACAACCGGGGCCGGGGGAAGCGGGGACCTGGAGCAGCCTTGGGCGCCGTCGAAGGGTCGACAACCGGCACCGGCAGGGTGGGATCGCCGTTCGGCTGGGTGAGCGCGCTCATGCCGCCTCCCGCACTCGCTCGGCGGCCCGCAGCCGGGCCGACGCGGCCCGCGGGTTGGCCGCGATCTCCTCCTCCGTTGGCTTCTCCGCGCCTCGGGTGAGCAGTCGCAGCGTGGCCTCGTGGCCGGGCAGCTCGACCGGGAGGCCGGCCGGCGTGCGGCTCGCCGCGCCGGCGGCCAGGACGCGCTTGACGATCCGGTCCTCAAGCGAGTGGTACGACAGCACGACGATCCGCCCGTCGACCGCAATCGACTCGACCGCCCGCGGCACCGCGTCCTCGAGGACGGCGAGCTCTCGGTTGACCTCGATGCGCAGCGCCTGGAAGGTGCGCTTGGCAGGGTGGCCGCCGGTCCGGCGGCTCGCCGCCGGAATGGTCGCGTACAGGAGCTCCACCAGCCGGGCGCTCGACGAGAACGGCTGGCGCGCCCGCTCCCGGACGACCGTCGTCGCGATCTTGCGGGCAAACCGCTCCTCGCCGTAGTCGCGCAGCACCCGCGTGAGGTCGTTGACGGAATAGCTGTTGAGCACCTCGGCCGCGGTCAGCCCCACCGTCGGGTCCATGCGCATGTCGAGCGGCGCGTCCTGTGCGTAGGCGAAGCCGCGCTCTCGCGCGTCGAGCTGGAGGGAGGAGACACCGAGGTCGAACAGGATGCCCTGTACGGAACGCAGGCCCAGCCGCGCCAGCACTCCTGGGATGTCGTCGTAGACCGCGTGCACCAGGGTCGCGCGGTCGCCGTACGGTGCGAGCCGCTCGCCGGCGATGCGCAGTGCCTGCGGGTCGCGGTCGAGCCCGACGAGGCGCACGGCCGGGTGCTGCTCCAGCAGCGCAGCGCTGTGGCCACCCATGCCGAGAGTGGCGTCCACGACAACGGCACCGGACTGCTCGAGTGGTGGGGCCAGCAGCTCCAGGACGCGGTTGAGGAACACCGGCACGTGCAGCTCGTCACTCATGCCGCACCAGCCAGCGCGCGTAGTTCCGTGCCCGACGCTGCGCGTCCACCATCGTGCATGTATCCCTCGACCCCCGTCTGCCGGGCCGTTGCCCGGTTCCCTTTCCTTCGTGCATCCGGTGTGACGTACGGCCAGGTCCCCGCCCGCTCGTCCCCCTGCTGAGTGCCGCGGTCTTCTGGCGCCGGGGAAGGTGCGCCAGAGGAACGGGTCCGCGCGGGTGGAGACCTCGCCGTACGTAGCTCCGGTCAGCTCAGAGCAGCCCCGGCAGCACCTCCTCGGACACATCGGCGAACATCTGCTCCTTCTCCGACTGGTAGGTCGACCACGCCTGCGGGTCCCAGATCTCGAGGCGGGTCATCGCGCCGACAACGACGCACTCCTTCTCCAGCCCGGCGTACTCGCGAAGGATCGCCGGCACCGTCACGCGGCCCTGCTTGTCGAGGGTCTCGTCGCTGGCCCCGGCGAACAGCATCCGCAGGAAGTCGCGCGCCCCCCGGTTGGTCAACGGGGCGTTGCGGAACTGCTCGGTGAAGCGCAGGAACTCCTCGCGCGGCCACACGTACAGGCAGCGCTCCTGCCCTCTCGTGATCACCACGCCCTCCGCCAGCTCGTCGCGCAGCTTGGCCGGCAGGAAGATCCGGCCCTTCTCGTCGAGGCGTGGGCTGTGGGTGCCGAGAAGCACGGCCGCCACCCCCGCTCACGACGCTCATCCTCCATTTCGCACCACCGTACCCCACACTCCCCCATCGTCAACTCCAATCGCTCCGTTCGGCACGCCGATGCGGTGACCGGAACCGGCATCGGGGTTCATGCGTTTAGCAGGCCGAGGGCAGCCGAACGGTGGGACTATCTAGTAGGCACGCAAGGGCCCGGGGTAGGTTCCCGACACGGACCCGTGGTTGTGCATGACGGCGCGGGGTGGACCATGGAGGGCGCGTGAGCTCGCAAGCACAACCGTTCGGGTCGAGCGGGTGGCGATCGGCATCGACCCCGGTGCCTAGCCTGGCCGACCTCGCAGACACAGTCGGACGCATCCAGGCGTCGATCGAATCAGTCATCGAGGGCAAGCCCGAAGCCATTCGCATGGCCATCACGGTGCTTCTCGCCGAGGGGCACCTTCTTATCGAGGACGTGCCCGGCGTCGGCAAGACCATGCTCGCCAAGGCATTGGCCAGGTCGCTCGATGCGTCGGTGCACCGCATCCAGTTCACGCCTGACCTGATGCCGAGCGACATCACCGGCGTCGCGGTCTACAACCAAGAGCTGCGGCAGTTCGAGTTCAAGCCGGGCGGCATCTTCGCCAACGTCGTCGTCGGCGACGAGATCAACCGGGCATCGCCCAAGACGCAGTCCGCGCTGCTCGAGTGCATGGAGGAGCGGCAGGTCACGGTCGACGGCCACACCTACCCGTTGGCCCCGCCGTTCATGGTCGTCGCGACGCAGAACCCCATCGAGATGGAGGGCACCTACCCCCTCCCCGAGGCGCAGCGCGACCGGTTCATGATCAGGCTGTCGATGGGCTACCCGTCGCCCGACTCCGAGATCGAGATGCTGGAGACGCACGGCCACAGCGACGTCATCAACAAGCTGCAGCCGGTCACCGACGGGACGCGGATCGCCGAGCTCACCAGGACAGTGCAGGCGGTCTACGTCTCGCCGGCCGTCAAGGAGTACGTCGTCGACGTCGTGGGCGCGACCCGGCAGTCCCCCGAGCTGCGGCTCGGTGCGTCGCCTCGCGCCGCCCTGCACCTGGTGCGTGCGTCGCGCGCCTGGGCGGCTCAGTCCGGTCGCGAGTACGTCTTGCCCGACGACGTCCAGCAGCTGGCCACACCGGTGCTCGCGCACCGGCTGTTGCCGACTGCGGAGGCGCAGATCAGCCGGCGCGCGGCCGAGGACATCGTCGACGAGATCATCGCCCGCGTGCCGGTCCCCGACTACCGCGTGGGTGCGCAGCGGATCCCCGGCCAGTGAACCTGTCGTGGTGGTCAGCCCTCACGGGGCGAGGCCGGGCCTTCCTCGTGGCGGGCATCGCGGCCTTCGTGATCGCCGCCGGCGTCGGTCAGCGTGACCTGCTGCGCGTGGCGCTGCTGCTGCTGGCGCTGCCGGCGTTCAGCCTGCTCGCGGTGCTGCGCAGCCGCGTACGACTGTCGGCGCGACGCAGCATCGACCCGCACCGCGTGCCCGTAGGCCGCCCGGCCACGGTGAAGCTCGCGCTCGCCAACCTGGCTCGGATGCCGTCCGGAGTGCTGCTGGTGCAGGACGACCTTCCGTACGCGCTCGGCAGCCGGCCGCGGTTCGTGATCGACGACGTCTGGTCTCGCTGGCACCGCGAGGTCACCTACACCGTCCGCTCGGAGACGCGCGGGCACTACACCGTGGGGCCTTTGTCGGTGCGGGTGACCGACCCCTTCGGCCTCGTCGAGCTGCGGCGCAGCTTCACCGCCACGGAGACACTCGTCGTCACGCCGGAGGTGTTCCGGCTGCCCAACGTCCGGCTGCCCGGCGAGTGGAGCGGCAGCGGCGAGACCAGACCGACGATCGATCGCCTCGGCCGGCGAGGACGACGTGACCGTACGGACCTATGCCATGGGCGACGACATGCGGCGGGTGCACTGGCGGTCGACCGCCCACCACGGGCAGCTCATGGTCCGCCGCGAGGAGCAGCCCTGGCAGAGCAGGTGCTCGCTGCTGCTCGACACCCGGGTGGCCGGGCATGTCGGGCAGGGGCCGCAGTCGTCGTTCGAGTGGGCGGTGCGAGCTGCCGCGTCGATCTCCGCGCACCTGCTGGCGCGCGGCTACGCGCTGCGCCTGGTGACGGGCGAGGGCGGCGTGGTGAGCGGCACGTGGCATGACGTGAGTGCCGGGCCGGGCGCCGCGGAGGGCGTGATCCTGGATGCGCTGGCCGTGGCGCACATGTCGCCGAGCTCGTCGGTTGCGCGGTTCCCCTCGACCCTGGCGGGAGCGGAGGCGGCGTCCGGGCTCATCGTCGGCGTGTTCGGTCACCTGACGGCGCCGGAGGCCGAGCAGGTCGTACGTGTGCGCACCGGCGGGACGCCCGCGATCGCCGTCGTGGTCGATGTCACCAGCTGGTCCGGGCCAGACGGGCGCAAGGCAGCCGAACGTGACGAGGCGGTGGCGCGGCTGCGCAACGCGGGCTGGCGCGTCACCACCGGCCGCCGCGAGGAGCCGCTCGCCCAGGTGTGGCAACGACTGGCCCTCGGCGCAAGCCCGATCAGCGAGCCCCCGGGCGTCCCGGTGGATGGTGCGGCATGACACCCACGAGCCGGCTCAGCGTCGCTGGTGGTTTCGCCACCGCGGCCGCTGGCGTGTCGCTGATGTCGGTCACTGGACCGGACTCCTGGATCCCGCCGGCATTGCTGGGCATCGTCGTGGTGATCGCGGTCGGTCGGCTACTCGAGCGCATCCACGCGCCGGTGCTGCTGGTGCCGTTCGGCCAGCTCGTCGCCGGGCTCTGGTGGCTGATGGTCGTGACCGCCGGCCACAACGCCTTCCTTGGCGTGATCCCGACACCGACGGCGCTCGGCGACCTCCGCGACGTCCTGAGCTCCGGACTCGACGGAGTGAGCCAATACGCCGCGCCCACCCCCGCCGATGCAGGCATCAACGCGCTCTGCATCGCCGGCATCGTCATCGTCGCCCTGCTCGTCGACCTGTGGGCCACGCAGCTGCGGCTTGCGCCGCTGGCGGGCGTGCCGCTCGTTGCGATCTACACGGTCGCCGCCGCAGTCGTGCCGGGCGGTGCGCCGTGGATTGCGTTCGTGGCGCTCGCGGTCGGCTACTTGGCGCTCCTCGTCGCCGACGGCCGGGTGCGGGTCGCGCTCTGGGGCCGGCATGTCACGTCGTCGCGTCGGTCGACCGGGTCGGAGACGTCCACGCTGATCCGCAGCGGGGAGCGCGTCGGTGCCGCAGCCGTATCGTTCGCCCTGATGGTGCCGTTGATCATCCCGGCGCTCTCCGACGGGCTGCTGCAGCGCAACGGCTTCGGCCGGGGCAGCGGCGGTGCGACGATCACCACCGACAACCCGATGGTCGACCTCATGCGCGACCTCACCAGAGGCCGCGACCGGGAGGTCATGTTCTTCACCACCGAAGTTGCGTCGCCCGACTACATCAAGGTCGCCACCCTCGACGAGTTCGACGGCGAGCGCTGGCAGGCGTCCAAGCGGCAGGTACCCGAGTCACAGCGGGTCTCGGAAGGCCTGCCGGCGCCGCCCGGACTGAGCGCGAGCGTCGACACCGAGCCGGTCGACTACAGGTTCGAGATCGACGACTACGAGACGAGCTGGCTGCCGCTCCCTTATCCCGCGTCGGAGATCGACATCGACGGCGACTGGCGCTACGACGCGGCCACGCTTGACGTTGTCGCGCGCGAAGGTGACACGAGTGGCGTCTCGTACGACGTGACGAGCCTGCGGGTGAGCCCCACCGCAGAGCAGCTTCGCGACTCGACGCCCGAACAGTCCACGCAGCGCCTCGTCCTCGTGCCCGACGAGCTCCCGCAGGAGATCTCGGAAACTGCGCGGCTGTGGACGCAGGGTGCAGCCAGCGACTTCGAGCGGGCGTCGATGCTCCAGGAGCGCTTCCGCGAGGACTTCGAGTACTCGCTGGACCGCGACCCCGGTAACTCCGCCGACGCGTTGATCGACTTCCTCAACGACCAGTCAGGTTATTGCGAGCAGTTCGCGGCCACGATGGCGATCATGGCTCGCTCGCTCGACATCCCGGCCCGCGTGGCGATCGGGTTCCTGCCGGACGACTCCGCGGCCACGGACGGCCGGTGGGTGCTGAGCACCCAGGACGCGCACGCTTGGCCGGAGCTCTACTTCAACCGGGTCGGCTGGGTGCGGTTCGAGCCGACGCCGAGCCTGCGCACCGGACAGGCCCCGGCCTGGACGATTCGCGAGACGTCCGCGGGTACCCCCAACATCCCGACCCCTGCCGAGCAGCAGCCCGGGGCGATCCCGCAGGAGTCGGCGCAGGACCCTCTCGACGAGCAGGCTATCGAGGGCGGAGCCGACACCGGCGCCCGCGACATCCCGTGGGGATGGATCATCACCGGTGCCGCCGCGCTGGTATCGCTGACGATCCCGGCCGTGAGTGGCGTGCTGAGCCGGCGCGCCCGTTGGCGTCGCGCCAAGGGCGATCCGGCCGCAGAGGCCGAGGCGGCGTGGCAGGACCTGCGGGAAACCACCCGCGACGTCGGGCTGCCCTGGGACCCGGCCGCGACGCCGCGCAATGCCGCCCAGCGCCTGCGGCAGGATGCCGTGCTCAGCGAGGAGCAGGGCGACCTCGTCGGGCACGTCGCCACCCTGACCGAGCGGGCGCGGTATGCGCCGCACCCACCCGACACCGAAGGCCTGCGCGAAGACAGCACCCTGCTGCGGCAGATGCTGCTCGGCTCGGTCTCACGGTGGCGTCGGCTGCGAGCGAAGGCCTGGCCGGCAGCGACGCACGCCATGTTCACCCGGGGAGGCGAGCGGGTCGCCGATGCCGTCGACTGGCTGGACGCCACGGGTGGCCGGGTGCGGCGCGCGCTGACCGGTTGGATGCACCGCGGGGGTCACTAGGGCTTCTGGCGTTTCGACACAACGGACCCTGCGTCGATTCGGGCCGGGCCTTGTTTCGACACAGGGTACCGTTGCGTCGAAAAGGGGCCGGCTCTAGCGGCCCGGATCTTCGCGGCGCCGGCGCCAGCGCTCTTCCATGCGCTGCATGAATGACGCCCGGTCGCGACGCCCTCGGTTGCTCCGCCGGGCGGTGGTCGGAGCCACTGGCATCGGTGTGCCGTCGGCGTTGGTGGGCACGCGACGCCAGCTCATAACCGCATACCACGCCGAGGTCAGCATCACCACAAAACCGGCAACGCTGAGGGGGACGATCTGGATGATCGCCCCGGTCATCAGCAGGGCGACACCCACGAGGAAGAGGAATCCGGCCGCGACGGCACGGCGCCGGTAGCGGGCACGCAGGTCGGCACCCTGCATGGCCGAGGCAAACTTCGGATCCTCGGCATAGAGAGCCCGCTCCATCTGCTCGAGCAAGCGTTGTTCGTGCTCGGAGAGAGGCACCTGATCCCTCCAACCACACTGGGCGATGACGTGGCGCTTCCATAAGCATATGCATGTGCGCGGTGCCGCGAAACCCGGGCGCCGATGTTGCCCAGGTCGTGATTCCCGCTGGTCAGCGTTGACAATGCTACGGGTTGTGGTCAGGATCGGCGCCGCTCGACGGAGCGGCGAGCCGACGCTACCGTTCTTTGGTGTGGAGGGGAGCGCGACAATCAGTCCGAGAACAGGACCGCTGGCCGTACGGCGCCGGCGCCGAACCGCAGGGCGGCCCGGTCGACAGCCCGCTCGGCATCGCGCCAGCCGTGCTCCGGCTCGTCGAACGCGAGCTGTCTCGGCTGGCTGTCCGTCGGGCACAGCTCGCTCACCCGGACACCGACAAGTCGCAGTCGCGCGCGCTGCAGCCCAAGGGCAGCAAACAGCTCGGCCGCCATCGCGTAGACGTGCTGGGCGACATCGGTGGGATCACGCATCGTGCGTGACCGGGTGATCGTCGTGAAGTCGGCGAACCGGACGGTGATGGTGACCGTGCGGCCCTGCACAGCCGCCGCCCGCATCCGGGTGGTGACCCGGGTGGCGAGCCGCAACAGCTCCCGCCTGATCACAGCGGGGTCATCGACGTCACGCGGGAAGGTCTCCTGCGCACCGACCGAACGCTCCCGCGGCACGGGCACCACCGCCCGCTCGTCGCGACCCCAGGCGAGCGCGGACAAGTGGGTGCCGAGGGCGGTGCCAAACGCACGGACCAGCGTCTCGGCCGGGGTGTGCGCGATGTCGGCGACGGTGTGCAGACCGAGCCGGACGAGCTGCTCCTCGGTCTTGTCGCCCACTCCCCACAGGGCGCCGACGGGAAGCCGGTGCAGAAAGGGCACCACTTCGCGCGCGGGCACCACCAGGATGCCGTCGGGCTTGCACCGCCCCGAGGCGAGCTTGGCGACGAACTTCGTCGGCGCCACTCCCACCGAGCAGGTGATGCCCTGCTCGTCGTGGACACGGGCGCGGATCAGCTCGGCGATTGCCGCCGGTGAGCCGATCCGTCGCCTCGCGCCGGCGACGTCGAGGAACGCTTCGTCCATCGAGAGCGGCTCCACCTGGGGAGTCATGTCGTCGAAGATCGCCCGGACACCGGCCGAGACCTGGGTATAGGCCTCGAACTGCGGCGGAACCATGATCAGGTCGGGACAGAGCCGCCGGGCGCGGGTCACCGGCATCGCCGCGTGGATGCCGAAGCGCCTGGCCTCGTAGGTCGCGGAGAGCACCACACCTCGCTGGCCGCCGCCGACGGCCATCGGTCGCCCACGGAGCTCCGGCCGGTCGCGCAGCTCGACAGAGGCGAAGAAGGCGTCCATGTCGACGTGCAAGATCGTGCAGCCGGTGTCGTGGAGCGGCGAGTGGCGGAGCGAGGGACGAGCGGAGCCGGGAGCGCGACCATCCGGGTCGACGGCACGGCCCGGGTTGTCGGCGGTGGCGAGCTGCCTGGTGGCCCGGCTCATCGCGGGCCCCCAAGATCCCGAGGCTCAGGGCTCGCGAGCGGCGAGCACGTGCAGCGCCGCCGCCACGCCGATGAGCGCGGGGTTGCTGCTGGCGGCCTTCTCCAGGGCCAGGAGCGCCTCGGCCGCCCGCGGCTCGGAGTCGACCAGTGCGCCCGGAACGAGATCGGTGAACACCCGGACCCCGGCGATCTCCCTGACGTGCAGCCCGCTGTCGACCAGGAGCTGGGTGATCGACTGGCTGTCGAACCGCCGCGGCATCGGGTCGTGCGCCCCCCATCGCCCGTCGGGATCGGTGAGAGCGTGCTGGGCCTGGTCGAAGTGACCGGCCACGGCGCGGGCGAGCACGACCGCGATGCGTTGGGCGACAAGCACGCTGGCGAGACCGCCCGGGCGCAGTGCCGTGACCACTCCCTTGGTGGCGGCCTGCGGATCGTCGACATATTCGAGGACGCCGTGGCAGAGGACCACGTCGGCGCTCTCCGGCCCGGCCACCTCGAGCAGCCCGCCGATGTCGCCCTGCACGCCGCGCACCCGGTCGGTGACCCCCGCCTCGGCGCTGCGGCGCTCGAGTGCGGCGAGCGCGTCGGGGCTCGGGTCGACCACCGTGACCCGGTGCCCGCGCTCGGCGAGCGGAACGGCGAAACCCCCGGTGCCGCCACCGGCGTCGAGAATCTCCAGCCCTTCACGACCCAAGGCCTTGGCGTGCGCACCGAGTGCCCGGGACAGCTGGTCCCAGGCGATGGCGGTGCGCAACGGGCGACGAGGGCGGTCGGCCACAGATGATCTCCTCGCCGTGGGTGTGCGGACGTGGCCCACCCTAGAGGTGCCGCCGAGAGATCGTCGGGACCAAGGGGTGGCTGACTATCGCTGACCAGGGTCATCCGCCCGAGCTCCCCGGACTGGAGTGCCAGAGCTTGCGCGGCGGCTTCTTGACATCGTCGCCGGGCGGCTTGAGGTCGGCGTAGGGCGACTGGCGGAACCCGCTCGGGTGCACGAGCACCCGACGGCGGCCCATGCCACCCGCAGTCGGTCCGGCATCGGTGTCGTCGGCGTCCTGGCTGCCGTCGCGCACGGTGGCGTATGACGGCCCGCCAGCGGCGGTGCCCGCACCGAGGCCAACGGGCGGGGCAGCCATCACCGGGCGGGTGGAACGGCTCTCCGCCATGCCCGTCACCGCCTCCGCAGTGAATTCACTTGGCTGCGCCAATACCGCCTCTACCGCCGCCAGGCCTCCTTCCCGCCAGGCGTCATGCAGCACGGTCAGCTCCCAGCAGCCGGTCGCCCGCAGCGACACCCCGCGTGGCCCGGTCCGCCGCAGGATGCCGCGGACGACGAGCAGCCAGGAGTGGAACAGCGTCGCGGCATAGGGCCCTTGCGCGTCCTCGAAGAAGGTGGCATCGACCGGCCCGGTGGAGTCGTCAAGGGTCAGGAAGATCACCCGTCGGCCCGACCGGACAGGTGGGGTCTGGGTAGCCACCTTGATGCCGGCAACGAGCAGCTCGGACTGCGACCGACGCCGCATCAGGTCGCGCGACCGCGTGATGCCGAGGTCGTCGAGGAACTCTGTGTAGAAGTCGACGACGTGCCGACTCGCATCCAGCCCGAGCACGTCGAGCTCGGCGCGGACAACCTCGGGGCCGGTCATCTCCGGCAGCCCCGTCCCCCGCTCGGTGGGGGCGTCTCCGAGATCGAGCGCGAGCTGTGCCGGTGGTTCGGCAGCCACCAGCGGGCTCTCCGACTCGGACGCGAGGATGTCGCTGCCGGCTGGGCGCTTAACGGGGCGGTGGGCCTTGGTGCCCCGCCGGATGGCACGGCCCCACCGGTCGAGGTCGGCGACCTGCAGGAGCAGGTCACGACGGGTCACCTTTCCCCGGCGGCGGACCGGAAGTGGTGACCCGATGCCGTAGAGCGAGTCGAAACCTCCGGCCAGCACCAGCCGCTCGACGACCGGGCGGGACACCTGCGCGCGGTGCCAGAAGTCGGTGAGCGAGTGGTAGGGCCGGCCGGCGACGACGCGGGACACCTCCTCGTCGGAGATGCCCTTGACGTCGGAGAGGGCGAGCCGAATGCCATAGGCCCTCGCATCGGGCAGTCCCTCGGGCGGTGCCGGGCGTGGCGGCTGACCGAAGATCTCAGGAGGTGGTTCGTCCAGCGGGCCGACCTTCTCCACCCGATAGACGTCGTCGGAGGCGTTGACGTCGAGGGGTAGCACGGCGATGCCGAAGTTGCGGGCGTCGTCGAGGATGAGGCGCTTGGGATACATCCCCGGGTCGTGGGTGAGCACTCCGGCGAGGAAGGCCGCCGTGTGGTGCGCCTTGAGCCAGGCGGACTGGTAGGTCGGCAGCGCGAACGCCGCCGCATGCGCCTTGCAGAAGCCGAACGAGGCGAACGCCTCGAGCACCTCCCAGACCAGCATGACGAACGAGAGGTCGTAGCCCCTGGCCAGCGCCCGCGCCGGGAACCAGGTGCGCACCTCCTCCTTCCCCTCGCGGTCGCCCAGCGCGCGTCTGGCCTCGTCGGCCTCGGCCCTGGTGCACCCGGTGAGGATGGCGATCATCTCGATGACCTGCTCGTGGAAGACCACGACACCGGCGGTCTGCGCGAGCACCGGGGTCAGGTCGGGATGCAGGTAGTCGATGTCGGCCCAGCCCTGCCGGGCCTCGAGGAAGGGCGTCACCATGTCGCTCTTGACCGGGCCGGGCCGGAAGAGCGAGATGTCGATGATGATGTCGTCGAAGGTCTCCGGCGCGAACTTGCCGACCAGCTCACGCTGCCCCGGTGACTCGATCTGGAAGCAGCCGAGCGTGCGGGTGGACTGGATGAGCCGGAAGGTGGCCGGGTCGTCGAGCGGCACGGAGGTCTGGTCGTCGAGGTCGACGCCGACACCGTCGACACGCTGGATCTCGGTAACGGCATGAGCCATCGCCGACTGCATGCGGATGCCGAGAACGTCGAGCTTGAGCAGCCCGAGGTCTTCGACGTCGTCCTTGTCGAACTGGCTCATCGGATAGCCGAGGAAGCTCTGCTCGACGGGAGTGCGGTCGAGCAGCGTCCCATCGGAGATCAGCACGCCGCACGGGTGCAGCGCGATGTGCCGCGGCAGCCCGTCGAGTCGCTCGACCAGGTGGAAGAGCACGTCGAGGCGAGGCTGGCTGATGCCCGAGGCCCGCAGCTCCGGCAGCTCGGTGAGGGCGGCTCGGGCGTCGCGGGCGCGGATGTGCGGGAAGGACTTGGCGATGGCGTCGATCTCTCCCGGCGGCAGGCCCAGCGCCGCGCCCACGTCACGGATCGCATGACGGACGCGATAGGTGTCCATCATGGATACGCAGGCGACCCGCTCGGTGCCGTAGCGGGCGATGACCGCCTCATAGATCTCGAGTCGACGAGCGGACTCGACATCGATGTCGACATCGGGCAGCGCGACCCGCAGCGAGGACAGGAACCGCTCCATGATCAACCCGTAGCGGATCGGGTCGACACCGGAGATGCCGAGCAGATAGCAGACGAGACTCCCGGCGCCGGACCCACGCGCTGCCACCCGGATGCCCATCTCCCGGATGAGGTCACAGACATCGGCCACGGTGAGGAAGTAGGCCGGGTAGCCGCAGTCGCGGATGAGCGCGAGCTCTTCCTCAAGCCGGGCCAGCACCTCGGCGGACGGTGCTGGGCCATAGCGGTGGGTAAGGCCGGTGACACAGCGCTCCCGCAGCACCGCGTTGGCGCGCTGGAGCTGATCGGTGCTGTGCAGCCCTGCGGCGTCGGCCGCAGTGCTCAGGCGTGACCTGTCGATGACGTCGAACTCGGGAAGGTGGACCGAACCAATGCCGAGATCGGCGCGGGGATCGAGTGCGCAGCGGTCGGCCACTCGGCGGGTGGTGGCCAGCAGCTGTGCCGCCTCGCTCTCCCCCAGACCCGCGGCCTGCACCACTTCGGCGGCGATCTCGGCCATCTCCTTGCCGTGCTTGAGATAGCCCTCGGCGTTGAGCCGGTCGACATGTCGCGGGTCGAGGGCAACAAGCCGCCGGGATGCGTCGAGGATGTCGATGATCGGTGCGTCGGACTGGTCGGCATAGCGCACCGCGTTGCTGAGCACCGCCGGCAGACCGGCCTCGCGGGCGAACCCGAGCATGCGGGCTGCGTGTGTCGTGGACCCGGGGGCGCTGCCACCTGCCCGCTGAGACACCACCTCCAGATAGAGGTCGCCGGCGCCGAGCACGGCGCGCCATCGGGCGAGCACCGCGCGGGCGAGGTCGCTGCGACGGAGCGCCAGCGCACGGCCGATCTCGGAGTCGGGCCCGAGCAGGACGACGAGGTGACCCGACGCGGCATGCTGCGCGATGAGCTGGAGGCTGCTCACCGGCTTGCCTCGCTCCCCGCCCAGATGGGTGGCCGAGACGAGCCGGCACAGCGCTGCCCAACCCTGCCTGCCCTGGGCAAGCAGGGTGACCCTGGGCAGGCGCGCATCAACGATCGCCCCGCCCCGGACGGGAGTTCGACGAGCACGCTGGTCGGCACCGGCTCCCTCGAGCAGTCCCGTCGCGGGAACGGCGAGATCGACGCCGAGCACCGGCCGGACACCGGCGGCGAGGCACGTCTTGGCAAAGCGCACCGCGCCATAGAGGCCGTCACGGTCGGTGAGGGCGAGGGTGTCCATGCCGTGGTCGACCGCGCGCTCGACGAGGACGGGTGGCAGCGATGCGCCATAGCGCAAGGAGTAGCCGGAGGCCACGTGCAGATGGACGAACGGGTCGCTGGTCATGGCGTGTTGGGGTTCTAGGCCGGGCCCTAGGCGCTTGGTGCGAGGCTGCCGCTGACACCACTCATGGGCGGCTGTGGCAGACCCAGCACCTCGGCGGCGCACCCCACGAAGGTCTCGGCGTCACGGAGCAGGTCGTCGGCCTCCCGCGCGGTGACGCTGCGAGAAAGCCCCGCCTCGACCGCGGCCCGCTTGGTCGCCGACCCGGCGAAGAACGCCGCCCACTCGGTGAGCTCCGGAGCAACGCGTGGCAACAGCGTCCACACGTTGCGCGGGCCCCGCTGTCCGGGCCGTGCCTTCCCGGCCAGGACGGCCGCGCCAGCGCGCAACGCAGCGAGATGGGCTGCGACATAGCGCTGACCAGCCGTGGTCGCGGTCGCCGAAGCCACCAACCCGGCCTGCGCCTGGATCAGAAGCTCGATCGCCGGGTGCCCGAGCGGTGCAGATGCTCGGGGTGGGGACAGGACTGGCATGAGATCTCCTTTGCGGATCACGGGTGTCAGTGCACGAGAACGAGTGCGGGTAGAGGGCACGGTCAGTCGTGGGTGCGCAGCACCCACCACTGGCCGGTGGACCGGTCGAGCGCGAGATCGAGAACGACCCTCGGCGCGATCCGGCCGGCCCGGACCTCGACCCGCCACACCTCGCGCTCGCCGACGTCGAGGACGGCCACGGGTCTGTCCTCCGCACCCGGCGGGTCGGAGGGGCCGGAGCCATCGGTGCCGTAGATGGCCTGCAGTGCCGAGGGGCGCCACCAGGGTGCTGTCTGCACCCAATGGCCGAGCACTGCCCGGACGACATAGAGCCGGCCACGCCAGATGATCTGTGCAGGCGCCTCCTGCTCCTGGACCAGACCACGCTGGACTTGGGCTGTTTCGTCGTACCGCCGTGTCATCGTTTCCTCCTCAGGTGGGCGAGGTCACTCGGGTGGGGTTGTCCGTGGGTCGCCGTTAGGCGACGCGCGGCGCCCCTCCACCGGGGGAAGACGGCGGGCTGGCGGCCGGCGGCCGGCCGGGCGCTTCCCCACGCCCAGACGACCACCGGGTCCGCCGAGTGCGGGTCGAGGAGTCGCACCCGGCGGATCCGCCTGACCAGAGGAGCGGGGGACCCCTCCAGCAAGATCGAACAGATGTTCGATCTCTGGTACAGAGTAAACCCCTCCCCTGACAGAACGTCAACGCTGTAAGAACAGCCTGGGGATAAGCGCGGGAGCAGCCCCGGCAACGGCCTGTGGACAACGAAAACAGCGAGCGCCCCGCAATCACTACGCTCGCCCGTCATGACGATCGAGGTGACGACGAGCGCCCTTCACACGGCAGCGGTTGATGCTCTGACCTGCAGCAACGCGCTCGCCCACGCGGCGGAGGCCGTCGACCTCGTTCGTGCCCGCCTCGACGTGCTCAGCCGTGACCCGCTCCTGGAGTCCGCCCTCGAGCGATGGTCGGCAGCCGTCCGCTGGGCCGCCCACGAGGGCGCCGGCGCGGCGGCCGAGCTCGTCCGCGACCTCCGGGCAGCCGACGCCCTCTATTGCCGCACCGAGTCCGAGATCGCCGCGGCGGCGCAAGGAGCTTGGATGAGCACCGACCTGCTGCCCGTACGACGCGAGGACCTCGCAGACCTGGCTGCACGGCTACGGCGCGCGGCCGCGGCCGCCGATCGGGCGGTCACCACCGGCATCCAGCTCGACGGCTGGTCCGGGCCCGCGGCCACCGCCGCGACCGAGACCAGGCAGCGGCTGCGCACCCATGCTGCCCTCACCCACCAGTCCTGCGCCGAGGCCGCCGACGCCATCGATCGGCTCGCCCGGGTCGTCGACGACCTCGGGCCGGCTGTCGCGCGCGTGATCGCCACGCGCAAGGAGGCGGCGCTGGCGCACGCCGAATGGGAGGCCCAGGTCTACGCCTACACATCGACGTTCCCCGACCCTGGGCCAGCGATGATCCGTGCCACCGGCGAGTCGGCTCGCGACATCGACGACATGTACGCCGCCGCGTCCCGGCGGGCCGTCGACACCCTCGACCGTCTACGCATGCAGGTGACCGATCGGCCGCTGCGCGCACGCGACCACCTGGAGCAGGGAGTCGAGGCGTTCTGGCGCAAGGGCTTCGTCGACCCCGCCACACTCGCCTGGGGGCTGACCGGCCAGGCCATCACCGACCGCGCCGGGACCGCCGCCAACTGGCGCAGCCTCTACGACGGCGCCCGAAACGCCGCCGCAAACCCGCATGGCCACCGCGATCCAAACCGGCAAGGACACCGTCGCCTGGGACGAGTTCAGCCGCGGCGAAGCCAGGCGCGGGCATCGGCTCGTTGCTGTCGATGGCCGCGGTCACCGGCAGGCTCAAGGACCTCGCTGCCGTCAGGAAGTTCCCGCACAATGTCGCCGACCCCAATGCGCCAAGACCCGTGGTGCAGAGCTGGGAGGAGATGCTCGAGGGCGTTGACCTCGACCGACACGAGCACTACCACCTCGGCCATGCGATTCGCCGGCATATCGACGTCAGCGTCGCCTACCTGCGCGACCGTGCCCGCAACGGCACGCTGGAGGACCGCGGCACACGGGGATGCAAACCCGACATCGTCTCTGCCTGGCACAGCCAAGCAATCGCCGAGCGGACGATTACCGAGGTCCTCCGTGCCAATCGCGAGGCGATCGAGACACTGGAGATCGCACCCGGGTCAGCCTCTGACCTTGGAACAACGCTTCGACAGCAGCCTCGGACACTATCTGGAGGCTGCCGACCCCGACGGCCAGCCTCAGCTGGGACGGCGCGCGGTCGTCACGCTGAACATCAAGAAGGGTCAACTCTTCATTGAGACGGCTTACGTAGATCCGTGACCACGCCTGTCGAACCAAGGGAATGGAAGCAGCGATGACCGAGACCGACCAGTCTGGCGAGCGACTACTGTCTCAGACCCAGACCACGCATATGGCGAGCCATTGGCCGTCGTGACGGGTGACTATGCGAACCGGGTCGCAACTGAAACTCTGGGCCTCAGCCCGGGACTGACCGCTGACGTGAACGCATGGGTGCAGGAGTACGAGGACATCCGTGCAGAGGTCTACCCGGATGACACGATGTGGCGCTCGGAGTCTCTGCGCGAGACCTATGACCACTCCGAACGAGGCGACGAGCTCGTCCGGCAGGTCCGCGACGAGCTTGGCCGGTCATGGCAGGTGGAACGGATCGAAGGCGACCTGTTCCGCCCGGCTCGTGGACCATACGACCGTGACGAACCCAGATACTTCCTGAACCCTGATCACCCGGAAGTACGGAACGCCCCGCCACTGACTGGCGCGGCCCTGCAATTGACAGATGAGTGGGACAAGCTCACCACGGAGGCCGGGTCATGGGCTGCGGAGGTCCACCTTGTCGCCCTCGATGACCGACCTGTGTTGGAGCGGGCATGGGGACGGTTGGAGGCGAGCGGCCACCCCCAAGATGAGCTGCCGAACCAGACCGTGAAGACGCGTCAGGCGTTTGATGAGTACTTCCGAGACGAGATGGCGAGTTGGCTCGGACGTGAAGTGTTGATCGCGATGCTGACGCGTTCCATGGCCCACACGGCTTTCGCACCGATCGAGCATGCCCGCAGAGTGCGAGCGCTGGTCGACGACACGTGGCAATTGCTCGGCAGCTCCCCCTCGGTTCGGACCAACGGGGCATGGGTGGACTCCACTGGCACTCTCGACGTGCGGACCGGTCCTGGGGTCTACCAGCGGTCAGGTCACGGCGGACTTACAAGTGCGACCTTCGAGGCCTCGTTGATCGCACACGGCAACGGGTACATGCTCTTCGTCATCGTCACGGACGAGGACTAAGGGCGACGACGCAAGGATCCGACAACCAGGGCGCGATAGCCCCGGAATTGTCGGATCCTTCGAGCGCTCAGGGTGAGCCGCTGCACCGACTGACTGCGCGTCGACAGCCGAGCAACCAACGCAATCGATACGCTCGCATCCATGGCCGCACAGCATCCCAACGTCCAGAAGGTGTCAGCGGCGCTGGCGGCCGCGGGCGCCCCCGGTGAGATCACCGTCCTCCCGGAGCCGGCGCCCACCGCCGCCGCGGCGGCCGCCCAGCTCGACTGCCCGGTGGGTGCGATCGCCAATTCGCTCGTCTTCGACGCCGACGGCCTGCCCCTGCTCGTGCTGACCAGTGGTGCGCATCGCGTCGACACGACGCGCGTCGCCCAGGAGATCGGTGTCGCCCAGTTGAGACGAGCCTCGCCTGAGTTCGTACGACAGCACACCGGGCAACCCATCGGCGGTGTCGCGCCGGTTGGCCACCCCGAGCCGGTCCGCACGCTCGTCGACCGCGCACTCGCTGAGTACGACGAGGTGTGGGCCGCTGCCGGCCATCCCCACACGGTGTTCCCCACAACCTTTGACGAGCTGCTCTCTCTTACGGCAGGCACGTCCGCCGACGTCGGCGGCGACGGCGACTGACGGTGGCCCGCGTCGTCGTTGTCGGCGCCGGTTTCGCCGGGCTCGCCACCGCGTCTCGCCTCACCCGGGCCGGTCACGACGTCATCGTCTGCGAACGGTCCGAAGACCTCGGCGGCTCGTTGCGCGCAACAACCCGCGACGGCTTCACCTTCGACGCCGGACCAGCACTGCTCGCGCTGCCCGCTGCCTACCGTGACCTGTTCCGCAAGAGCGGCGCGCCCATGGAGAACGAGCTCACGCTGACGCCGGTCGAGCCGGCACGGCGATACGTCTTCACCGACGGGACCGTCATCGACCTGCCCAACGCGTCACGCGCTGCGACCAACCGTGCGCTCAACGAGCTGTACGGCGCCAATACGAGCGACCGGTGGGATGCCGTGATCGGCCGCGGTCAGCAGATGTGGGCCATTCTGCGCGAGCGCGTCCCCGAGGCCCCCACGCCCAACCTTCGTGCCTTGGTTCGCGAGATCAACCCCAAAGACGTCAGCGTGCTCGCGGTCCCCACCTCGCTGCATCGGCTGGCTGCCCGGTTGCTGCACCACCAGCACCTGCAGGCGCTCGTCGAGCACCACGCGTGGCAGCTCGGGTCACACCCGGGTAAGGCACCTGCGATGCTCGCGTCAGGCGCGTACGTCGAGCAGACCTTCGGCCTCTGGCAGCTCGAAGGCGGCACCCACCAACTCGTCACCGCACTCGCCAAACGTGTTCAGTCACGAGCTGAGGTCCGCACAGCCACCGAGGTTCGGACGATCTTCAGCAAGAACGAAGAGGCCCGCGGCGTCGAGCTCACGGACGGCACCGCCATCCGTGCCCACGTGGTGGTGTGGGCCGCACCTATGGACCCGTGGGGCCGGGCGCCGCGCCACCAGCTCTCCGCCGGCCACCTCACGATCCACCTCGCGCTACGCGGTACGACACCTGAGCAGCCCGCGGAGGTCGTGTCGTTCCCCGACGACCGCGAGCACTCGATCGACGAGGTGTTCGGAGACCGCCTGGCGGCCGACCCGACTCTGCTCATCGACCGTCGCACCGACACTGTGCCCCCAGCGCACGAGGCTTGGACCGTCACAGCACTCGTGCCGCCGCACGGCCAGCACAACTGGGCATTGCCCGCGGAAGGCCGGTCCTACGCCGACATCATGCTCAAAGCGCTGGAGCGCCGCGGCTTCGCTGTGAGTGATCGCGTCCTTTGGCACAGCGTGCGGACACCGTACGACGTCGAGTGCGAGACCGGCGCTCCTGGCGGCGCCGCCTTCGGGCCGGCCAGCCACGGCATCAGAGGTGTGCTCGGCAGGCGACCCAACCGCGACGACATGTACGGCCTCTTCCACGTCGGCGCCGCCGCGCATCCCGGAGCAGGGCTCGCCAATGCGGCGCTTTCCGTCGCCACCGTTGCCAACCTGCTCGGCCCGGCCTGAGCGCGCCGAAGCCGATCAGGCCCAGGCGAACCGTACGGTCACAACCGCCGACACCTCGAGCTCACCCGGCGACACCGGCGCGGCCTCCATCGCCATCGCGGCAACCCGCCGACCCGGGAACGGCATCGGCGGCCGCCCCGGCGCACCCTCAACGACCTCGACCACCGGCCCCAGCACGCGGCCCGCGAGCTCGGCCAGCCGCTGAGCTCGCTCACGGGCATCCACCATGGCCTTCGTCTGCGCGTCGGCATACAACGCCGACGGGTCGGAGTGGCCGAACGACATGCCGTTCATCCGCCCGGCCTCGCCTGCCGCCGCCAGCGCGTCCGACAGCAGCGCCCCTGCCCGAGCCACGTCACGCACGGTCGCCGTCAGGCCGAACCGCGCAATGTGCCGCGAGCGGGACGACCCGTCGGTGTAGGCGGACGCTTCCGCCGACATCAGATCGCGCTCCGCGACCCCGCCGTCGACCAGTGCTGCGCGGATTGCCGTCAACGCGGCGCCAGCCCGGTCGATGGCGGACTGCACGGACACGTCGGCGGCCTCGGCCGCGAGCGAGAGCCGTACGACATCAGGGGCAGCGCCCGCCGAGCCATGGCCGGTGACCGTGATCCCCTCGTCTGCCGTCACGGCATCAGATCATCGCCCAGGAAGGCCGAGGTTGCGATAGATCTCGCGCGTGGCGGTCGAGCGGTTGAGCGTGATGAAGTGCAAGCCGGGCGCACCCTCGTCGAGCAGGCGCTCGGACATCCGCGTGGCGAACTCGACGCCGATGGCGCGCACGGCAGCCGGGTCGTCCTCCACCTCGTACAGCCGAGAAGCCAGGTCGGCCGGGAAGTCGGCCCCCGACAGCACGGCGAACCGCTCGATCTGCCGCACGTTGGTCACCGGCATGATCTCCGGGATGATCGGGACGTCGCAGCCGGCCGCGGTGACTCGGTCACGCAGCCGCAGGTAGTCCTCGACATGGAAGAACATCTGCGTGATCGCGAAGTCGGCGCCCGCCCGGCACTTGTCCACGAAGAACTTGGTGTCGGCATCCTCGTCCGGAGACCGCGGGTGGGTCTCGGGGAAGGCCGCGACCCCGACGCAGAAGTCGCCCGACTGCTTGATCAGCCGGATGAGCTCGGACGTGTAGGAGTAGCCCTGCGGATGCGCAACCCACTCGCCCTGCGGGTTGCCCGGCGGGTCGCCGCGCAGCGCCAGCATGTTGCGGATACCGGCATCGGCGAACTGGCCGATGACATTGCGCAGCTCGGCGACGGAGTGGTTGACCGCGGTGAGGTGCGCCACCGGCGTCAGCGTCGTGTCGGTCGCGACCCGCTTGACCACCTCGACAGTGCGGTCACGAGTGGATCCGCCGGCGCCGTACGTCACCGACACGAACGTCGGCCGCAGCCCCTCCATCTGGCGCAGCGCCTGCCACAGCTGCGCCTCGCCCTCGTCGGTCTTGGCCGGGAAGAACTCGAACGAGTACGTCTTCTGGCCAGACGCCAGCAGCTCACGGATGGTCGTCGCACCACCCGCCAGCGTTGTCGGCATCCCTAAGGTCACGCCCGCAAGGGTACAGACCGGGCACCCCTGCGTAGGCTCACGCCCGTGATCCGGGACGACGAATCCGTGCTCGACATCGAGCGACTGCGTGAGCGGGTTCACGAGCGGCTGGACGCGTTTCTGCTCCGTCAGGCGGGTGTTCTCAAGGAGGCCGATCTCGAGCTGGGGCCCCTCGTAGACGCGATGCGCACCTTCGTCTCCGGTGGAAAGCGGCTCCGCCCGGCCTTCTGCTACTGGGGCTGGCGCGGCGCCGGCGGCGACGACTCCGACGCGGCCGTGGCGGCCGCGGCATCCCTCGAGCTGTTCCAGGCCGCCGCGCTGATCCACGACGACCTGATGGACGACTCCGACTCGCGCCGCGGCCAGCCCTCGATCCACCGCCGGTTCACCGGGGTGCACCGCGAGGGTGGGTTCAGCGGCCCGGCGGAGTCGTTCGGTCAGGCGGCGGCGATCCTGCTCGGCGACCTCGCGTTGGTCTGGAACGACGAGATGTTCTGGCAGTGCGGCCTGCCGATGGAGTCGCTGCTGCGTGCGCGCCCGACGTACGACCTCATGCGCACGCAGCTCATGGGCGGGCAGTACCTCGACGTGCTCGAGCAGGCCCGCGCCGTGAGCACGGTCGAGTCGGCCCGCCGGGTGATCCGCTTCAAGAGCGCGAAGTACTCCGTCGAGCACCCGCTTCTGATTGGCGGGTTGCTGGCCGGTGCGTCGCCTGGGCTGCTGGCGTTCTACAGCGCGTACGGGCTTCCGCTGGGCGAGGCGTTCCAGCTGCGCGACGACGTGCTGGGCGTCTTCGGTGACCCGGATGAGACCGGCAAACCGGCGGGCGACGACCTGCGTGAGGGCAAGCGCACCGTGCTGGTCGCACATGCGCTCGCGGCAGCGACACCCGCGCAGGCTCAGGTCCTGAGCCGGCTCGGCGACCGGTCGCTCGGCGCGCACGACATCGAGGCGATGCGCGGCGTGATCGTCGACACCGGCGCCCACGCCGCGGTGGAGCAGACGATCGACGAGCTCGTGGACGAGGCAAGGAAGGCGCTGGCGGAGGCCGACATCGCGGAGCCCGCAGGGCGTGTGCTCGGCGCGCTCGTCGATGCCGCGACGGCTCGTACGAGCTGAGGGGTCGCGCTGGTCGGACTAGACTTAGTCCATGCTGGTCAACGTGCACGAGGCCAAGACTCACTTCTCGCGTCTCCTGACCCGCGTCGAGGCGGGCGAGGAAGTCATCATCGGGCGGGCCGGAACGCCGGTGGCTCGCTTGATCCCCTATCGCCCCGCCCGCGCGACGCGCACACCCGGGCGCTGGACGGGTCAGGTGTCGATTGCCGACGACTTCGATGACACCCCCCAAGAGACCATCGATCTCTTCGAGGGGGGCGGGTGAACGTTCTGCTGGACACCCAGGCGCTGCTCTGGTGGCTGTCTGACGACCCTCGTCTCGGCACCCGCGCCCGGGCCGAGATCGCAGAACGGGCCGGGCTCGTGTGCGTCAGCGCAGCGTCGGCATGGGAGATTTCCGTGAAGGCCGCGCTCGGCAAGCTGGCAGTGCCGACCGACGACATCGGCGCCGTCGTCGAGGACGAGGGGTTCGAGCCGCTCCCGATCACCTTCGAGCACGCCCGGGTGGCGGGCCACCTTCCGGCCCACCATCGCGACCCCTTCGACCGCATGCTTGTCGCCCAAGCGCAGGTGGAGCACCTCACTCTGCTGACCACGGACCGGAGACTCGCGGCGTACGACGTCGAGATTGCCTGGGCGACCACCTAGGCAACCGCGTCCAGGAGTGGCGCCGCGCCAGCACGCGGGCATGGGGCGCGGATCGGTGGCTATAGCACGCTGGGGCGCCCCAGCGGGCCTAGGTGGGTGGGCGACCAGCTAGGCAACCGCCTGCTTCAGCGGCACGGCCGGATCCCGCACCAGAGCCGGGTCGAGCTCGACACCCGCGGCGGCCAGCCGGCGCCCCTGAACGAAGTCGCGCGGCCGCGCGACGGCGAGCAGCGCGCGGATGCGGCCCTCGTCGAGGCAGAGCGCGCTCCACGACTGCGAACCAGGGTCGCCGCGCAAGATCCACACTCCCGGCCCGGAGACGCCGCACCACTGCAGGGTCGTGCCGAACTGGTCGCTCCAGATGTAGGGCACCGGGTCATAGGCCTCGGGAGCGCCGACGATCCCGGCGGCAACCACCTCGGGCGCGTGCTGCGCGTCGTCCCAGTGTTCGCCACGCACCCGGAGGCCGTAGCGCGTCGACCAGCGCGCCGCCACATCGCCCACCGCCCACACGCCAGGACCGGCGGACAGCGTCTCATCGACGATCAGACCCCGGTCGGTCTCGAGGCCGGAGGAGCCGGCCAGCCACGCATCGGCCGCACGCACGCCGACGGCCACCACCACGACGTCCGCCACCACCCGCTCCCCCGACGTCAGCAGCACACCGTCCGGCTCGACCGCTGTCACGGTGCAGCCAACCCGGAGGTCGACACCCGCCCACCACGGGCGCAACAGCGCGCCGATCTCCAGCGGCAGCGCGGCCGACAGAGGTTCCAGCCCCGCCTCGATCACCGTTACCGCGCAGCCGTGCGCCAGCGCCGCCGTCGTCACCTCGGCCCCGATCCAGCCGGCGCCGACGACGACCACGCGGCGACCGGGCGTGAGCGCGGCCCGCAGCGCGAGAGCGTCGGCGCGGCGGCGCAGGTGGATGGCCGAGTCGTCGCCCGGCAGCCGTACGGGCAACGCCCCACATGCGAGGACGAGCCCGTCGTAGCCGACGTCACCCGCCGTTGTCTCCACCGCACCGGGCCGGACTCGTTGCGCCGTCACGCCCAGGCGCAGGTCGACCTCGAGGCTCGGCCAGTCAATCGGCAGCGTCGTGTCGGGCGGGTCGTCCTTGAGCAGCACCGCCTTGGACAGCGGCGGCCGGTCGTACGGCAGGTCGGGCTCTGCGCCGATGATCGTGACTCCCCCGGTGAAGCCGCGCGCCCGCAGGGCCTGCGCGGTGCGCGCCCCCGCGAGGCCGCCACCGACGATCACGACCCGCTCCACGGCCGCCACCCTAGCCATGATCGGCTTGACGCAGTTCGTGTCGAGAATTCGGGCGGAAATGCCGCGCCGACCTACGACTTCCCGCGTGGACCTTCCGGTGACCGACGCGCTTGTCGGCCGACTTGTCGACGGCCGATACCAGGTCGTCGGCTTGGTCGCGCGCGGCGGGATGGCCACGGTGTACGAGGCCGTCGACCAGCGGCTCGACCGTCGCGTCGCGCTGAAGGTCATGCACCCGGTCTATGCCGAGGACCCCGAGTTCGTCGAGCGCTTCATCAGCGAAGCGCGCAGCGCGGCCCGGCTTTCGCACCCGGGGATCGTGGCGGTCTTCGACCAAGGCACCGACGGCGACGTGGTCTATCTCGCCATGGAGTTCGTCGACGGCCACACGCTGCGCCAGCTACTCAGGCAGAACGGCAAGCTGTCCGCCGAGGACGCACTGGCGATCCTCGATCCCGCCATCGACGCGCTTGGCGCCGCACACCGGGCCGGCATCGTGCACCGTGACGTCAAGCCGGAGAACATCCTGGTGGCGGCCGACGGCCGCGTCCGCGTCGCCGACTTCGGCCTGGCCCGCGCCGTGGACGGGTCGACCACGGCCACGCGCGGCGTGCTGCTCGGCACGGTCGCCTATGTGTCACCCGAGCAGACCCTCGGGCAGGCAGCGACACCACGGTCCGACGTCTATGCCGCCGGGGTCGTGCTCTACGAGCTGCTCACCGGTCATCCGCCGCACACTGGCGCCACCGACTTCATCATCGCCCGCAAGCACACCGAGGAAGACGTGCCCGCCCCGTCCGTCGAGGTCACCGAGGTGCCGGCACTTGTCGACGACCTCGTCCGCCGAGCGACGGCGCGCGACCCGCAACAGCGCTATGCGAGCGCGGGTGAGCTGCTGACCGCGGTTCGCCGGGCGCGCAGGGTGCTCGACGTGGGGCCATACGAGGTCGAGCCCTGGGAGGCCGCGGGCGTCTCGAGCGCGCAGGCACTGGGTCACCCGGCCGTCACCGGTCGCGCGCCGGCCGCGGCCGAGGTGCTCGACCGCAGCGACACCGCCGCCTACGCCCGCACTGCCGGCGACCAGCGCACCTCGGTCATCGCCCCGGTCGCTCGGGCCGACGGCAAAGCAGGCGACGGCTCGGGCGGGCGCCGGGCCGCCCCGCCAGGCCAGCGCATCAGCCGCAAGGCCGTCGTCTGGTTCATCCTCGTGCTCGCCCTCGCGATCGGAGCCGGCGTCGGGGCGTGGTGGTACGGCGCCGCCCGCTACACGCAGGCACCCTCGCTGCTCGGGCTGACCGTCGACGAGGCGCAGGCCAAGGCCACCCTGTCCGGCCTCGAGGCCCGCCAGTCCGGCGAAGGCTTCTCCGAGACGGTGCCCGTCGGCATCGTGGTCGGCACCGATCCCGGGCCTGGTGAGCGCGTACTCAAGGACGGCACCGTGGGCCTCATCGTGTCGCGCGGGCCGGAGCGCTACGCCGTGCCCGATCTCACCGGCAAGGCACGCGACGATGCGGAGGACATGCTCGCCGAGTTGAAGCTGGTCGCCGGCACCGTGACCGAGCAGCACAGCGACGCGATCCCTGAGGGATCCGTGGTCTCGCAGGGCACACCGGCCGGCACGCAGGTCCGGCCCGACACCGAGGTGGCCTTCGTCGTCAGCCTCGGACGCAAGCCGCTCACCATCCCCGACCTTGCCGGGCAAAGGGACGATGACGCCGAGGAAGAACTCGAGGACGAGGACTTCGAAGTAGAGCGCCGCCAGGAGTTCTCCGCCACCGTCGAGCGCGGGCGGGTGATCGGCACCGAGCCCGCCGGAGGCGCTTCGGCGTTCCCCCGCGACACCGTGACGTTGATCGTCTCCAAGGGCCCGGAGAACGTCGAGGTGCCCAACGTCGAGGGCAAGAGCCTCGAGGAGGCCCGGCGCCTCCTCGAGGAGGTGGGGTTCAAGGTCGACGTCGATCGCGTGCTGCCCGGCGGCCCCGGCAACGTCATCCAGCAGCAGCCTGCTGGCGGGCGCGAGGTCAAGCCCGACAGCACAGTCCGTCTCTGGATCTGGTGATCCGCGCGTCGTGAGCCGCGGCCAGCCAGGCATCCCGCACCACCGCGTCGCGACCGTCGCCCTTGTCGGCGTGACGGCGGTGTGGGGATCCACGTTCCCGATCATGAAGGACCTGATCGAGCGGATCCCGGTCGCCGACTTCCTGGCGGTGCGCTTCGCGATTGCCGCGGTCGCGCTTGCCGTCATCGCGCCGCGTGCGGCCCTGCGGCTGACGCCGCGGCAGCGGACGTACGGCGCCGCGCTCGGCCTCGTCTACGGCATCGCTCAATTGCTGCAGACGTACGGCCTCGCGCACACCGCGGCCTCGGTCTCGGGATTCATCACCGGCATGTACATCGTCCTCACCCCGGTGCTCGCTGCCTTGATCTTCCGGCAGCGCATCCCCGCCATGACCTGGCTGGCGGTCGGGCTCGCCGCAGGCGGCCTTGCCGTGCTCTCGCTACGCGGCCTGGCGTTCGGCTTCGGTGAAGCGATCACACTGCTCTCGGCGGTGTTCTATGCGCTGCACATCGTCGGGCTCGGCCGGTGGTCGCGCGCCGAAGACGCGTACGGGCTCGCGGTGGTGCAGATGGTGGTCATCGCGCTCGTCTGCGGTGTGGGCGCTGTCCCGAACGGCCTGACCTTGCCGTCGACCGGCGGCGACTGGGCGGCGCTGCTCTACATGGCACTGGTGTCCGGGGCGATCGCGCTCGTCCTGCAGACGTGGGCGCAGGCGCACATGACCGCGACCCGGGCGGCGATCATCATGACGATGGAGCCGGTGTTCGCTGCGGCGTTCGCCGTCGCGCTGAGCGACGAGCAGCTCGGGGTACGCACGCTCATCGGTGGCGCGCTCGTGTTGGCTGCCATGTACCTCGTCGAGCTGCGCCCGTCGCCGCCGCCGGCCGGTGGCGAAGCCGCCGGTGTTCCGGTGGCGCCGCCGCTGCACCCGCACGATCGAGAGCGTCGCCCACCCATGGGGCGCGATCCTTCACGATCATGGGCGAGGAGCCGAGCAACCGTCTCCCCCGCTGCGCGGCAATCGGCGGCGCTGAGGTCGAGGTGCGTGACCAGGCGTACGAAGCGCCCACCTACGGCACCGGCCAGCACGCCGTGCTGCTTCAGGACAGCGACCAGCTCGCCGGCGGTCACGCCGCGGCCCCCGAGGTCGAGCACCACGATGTTGGTCTCCACGGCCGCGGGGTCGACCACACCCGGTGCGGCGTCGGCCACGAGCTGGGCGATGGCGCGTGCGCTGGCGTGGTCGTCGGAGAGTCGGTGCAGGTGGTGGTCGACGGCGTACGACGCGGCAGCTGCAAGCACCCCGGCCTGCCGCCACCCCGCGCCCATGCGCTTGCGCCAGACCCGCGCCGCGGCGATGCGCTCGGCGGAGCCGAGAAGCATCGAGCCGACCGGGGCGCCCAGCCCCTTGGAGAAGCAGACCGACACCGTGTCGAACAGTCGCCCGTAGGCATCGAGCGGCACGCCGCTCGCCACGTGCGCGTTCCAGATCCGGGCGCCGTCCAGGTGCAGCCCGACCCCGGTGCCGTCGAGCCGTCGGCAGAGCTTGACCAACGAATCCAGCGGCTGCACAGTGCCGCCCGCGAAGTTGTGCGTGTTCTCGACCGCGACGGCGGCCGTCGACACGAAGTACGGTCCGGCGTTGGGCTCGAGCAGGTCGTCAAGAGCGGCGAAGTCGACGTGGCCCTTCGGATGCGCCCAGGTGCGGGTCGTCACGCCACCGAGCACCGCATGCGCGCCGAGCTCGGCCCGGACGACGTGGGCGCGGGCTTCGCACAGCAGCTCGCCGCCCTGCGGGACCAGGGACCGTACGCCGAGGATGTTGGCCAGCGAGCCCGTGACCGTGAACAGCCCAGCCTCATGGCCGAGCAGCTCCGCGACCCGCTCCTCGAAGGCAACAACACTCGGGTCTTCGCCGAACACGTCGTCGCCGACCTCGGCCTCATGCATGGCCTTGCGCATGCCGTCGGTCGGCGCGGTGACGGTGTCGCTGCGCAGGTCGATCATCGGTGGCGTCACGACCGTGCCGGTGCGCTCTGCAGCAGCTCGGCCACGAGGAAGGCGAGCTCCAGCGACTGCGACCGGTTGAGCCGCGGGTCGCACACCGTCTCGTAGCGGTCGCCGAGCCCGGCCTCGAGGATCGGGTCGCCGCCGCCGAGGCACTCGGTGACGTCGTCACCGGTGAGCTCGATGTGCAGGCCGCCCGGCCACGTGCCGAGGTCGCGGTGGACCTCGAAGAACCCATGCACCTCGTCGAGCACGTCGTCGAAGCGACGCGTCTTGTAGCCGCTGGGCGCCTCGAACGTGTTGCCGTGCATCGGGTCGCACACCCAGGCCGCCGAGACGCCCGCGGCGGTGATCTTCTCGATGAGCGCGGGCAGCAGCTCGCGGACCCGGCCGGCGCCCATGCGGGTGATGAACGTGAGGCGGCCGGGCTCGCGGTCGGGGTCGAGCCGCTCGGCCAACGCCACAGCATCCTCGGGCGCCGCCGTCGGCCCGAGCTTGACGCCAATCGGGTTGCGGATGCGGGAGGCGAACTCGACGTGCGCGCCGTCGAGCTTGCGGGTCCGGTCGCCCACCCAGACGAAGTGCCCGGAGACGTCGTACGGCGTCCCAGTGCGCGAGTCGACCCGGGTCAGCGCCAGCTCGTAGTCGAGGACGAGCGCCTCGTGGCTGGAGTAGAGGTCGACGGTATGCAGCTGCTCAGGGTCGGCCCCGATGGCATGCATGAACGCCAGGGCGCGGTCGATCTCCTTCGCCATGCGCTCGTAGCGCTCGCCGGCGGGGCTCGTCCGGACGAAGTCGGTGTTCCACGCGTGGATCTGCCGCAGGTCGGCGAAACCGCCCTTGGTGAAACCGCGGGTGAGGTTGAGTGTCGACGCGGAGGCGTTGTAGGCGCGGAGCATGCGCCGCGGGTCGGGGTTGCGGGCCTCCATCGTGAAGTCGAAGCCGTTGACCATGTCGCCGCGGTAGGCCGGCAGGGTGACGCCGTGGCGGGTCTCGGTGCTCTTGGACCGCGGCTTGCCGTACTGCCCGGCGATGCGGCCGACCTTGACGACCGGGACGCTGCCTGCGTAGGTGAGCACGACGGCCATCTGCAACAGCGTCTTGAGCTTTTCGCGGAGGTTGTCGGCCGAGTTTGCCTCGAAGCTCTCCGCGCAGTCGCCGCCTTGGAGCAGGAACGCCTCGCCCCGCTGGACCGCGGCGAGCCGGTCGCGCAGCTGGTCGGCCTCGCCGGCGAACACCAGCGGGGGCACGGCCGCTAGCTCGCCGATCACGCCGGTCGCGGCCGCGGCGTCCGGCCACTGCGGCTGCTGGGCCGCGGTGCGGGCCGCCACCGCAGCGTGCAGGTCGGCGAGGATGGCGGGCGCGTCAGGGCGAACGGTCACGCGATCAGCGTACGAGCAGGGCGTCCGGCAGGCGTCGGCGTCTACCTGTCGAGACGCTGCCAGGCCGTGACATCGAGCGTCCCGGTGGTGCCGAAGTCCAGGACGTAGGTCGGCTCGAGGCGCTGCGTCGGGTCCCCCGGCGCTGCGGCGATGTCGAGGAAGACCCCGGTCTGCGCCTTCTCGGGATCTTCAAGCGTGTTGCGCCAGAGCAGACCCGCGGTGGCTCGTTCGCCAGGCTGCAAGGTGAGCGGCTGGGGCGGATCAGCGAGGACCGTTACCGCCGGATAGCCGTTGAGGTCGTACGGCTCCGTGCCGCAGTTGACGAGGTCGACAGCCTGGAACCGCAGGCCGAGCGCGGCGTCGGTGGCCCCGACAGTCATGAGAACCCCGTCCGACGGGCAGGACGACGCTGCCGCGTGGCTGGTGGTTGGTGGTGACGCGATGTCGATCGGCGCCGGCGTGGCTTCTGCACCGCATGCCACCAGCGTTGCTGCTACCGCTGACGAGAAGAGGACAAGGGGCACGGTGCGACGCATGGGCGGCATCCTCACATGTCCCTGCCAACGGGCACGGCCTAAGGTGTGGCGGGAGCCTCACGACGTACGGGAGATCGCACGATGTCGGTTCGCAAGGTCGCCATGCTCACCGCAGGAGGGCTCGCCCCCTGCCTGTCGTCCGCCGTCGGCGGGTTGATCGAGCGCTACACGGAGATCGCGCCCGAGGTGGAGATCATCGGCTACCTCGACGGCTACGCCGGCCTGCTCGCCGGTCGCTCGGTCACCGTGACGCCCGAGGTGCGCGAACGGGCGCACCTGCTGCACAGGTTCGGCGGCAGCCCCATCGGCAACAGCAGGGTCAAGCTCACCAACGTCGCCGACTGCGTGAAGCGCGGCCTCGTCAAGGAGGGGCAGAACCCGCTGCACGTCGCGGCGGAGCAGCTCACGCGCGACGGCATCGACGTACTGCACACGATCGGCGGCGACGACACCAACACGACGGCCGCCGACCTGGCCGCTTACCTGCATGACAACGGCTACGAGCTCACCGTCGTCGGGCTGCCCAAGACGATCGACAACGATGTGATCCCCATCCGGCAGAGCCTCGGCGCGTGGACGGCCGCCGAGCAGTCGGCGATCTACGCCCGCAACATCATCGCCGAGCACTCGTCCAACCCGCGGATGCTGATCGTCCACGAGGTCATGGGACGCAACTGCGGCTGGCTCACGGCCGCGACCGCGGCGAAGTACCGGGACTGGCTGGGCACCCAGGAGTTCGTGCCCGGCATCGGCAACGACCCGCGTCGCTGGGACGTGCACGGCGTGTACGTGCCCGAGCTCGGCTTCGACGTCGAGGCCGAGGCCAAGCGGCTGCGTACGATCATGGACGAGGTCGGCTGCGTCAACCTGTTCGTGAGCGAGGGCGCCGGCCTCGAGACGATCGTCGCCGAGATGGAGCGACGCGGCGAGGAGGTCCCGCGCGACCCGTTCGGCCACGTCAAGCTCGACACCGTCAACCCCGGGGCCTGGTTCGCCAAGCAGTTCGCCGAGCTGCTCGGTGCGGAGAAGACCATGGTCCAGAAGAGCGGCTACTTCAGCCGCTCCGCCGCGGCCAACGCCGACGACCTGCGGCTGATCAAGTCGTGCACCGACCTGGCGGTCGAGGTGGCGCTGCGTCGCGAGGGCGGAGTCATCGGGCACGACGAGGAGCGCGGCGGACGCCTACGCGCGATCGAGTTCAACCGCATCAAGGGCGGCAAGCCGTTCGACACCTCGGTCGCATGGTTCGACGCGCTGCTCGAGGGCATCGGTCAGCCCAAGGGCGAGCCGGTCGCTGCCGGCGCGCACTGAGCCTCCTCAGGCGGCGGGCGCCGGCTCTGCGTCAGCCTTGGCCTGCTTCTTGGCAGCGGCGATCTGGTCCTTGGCCGTCTGCGCGTAGATGTCGGCGTATTCCTGGCCGGACAGCTCCATCAAGGCGTACACGATCTCGTCGGTGATCGCCCGGAGCACGTATCGGTCGGTCTTGAGGTGCTCGTACCTGGTGAAGTCGAGCGGCTTGCCGAAGCGCATGCCGACGCGGCCGATCGACGGGATCGCCTTGCCCGGGGGCTGGACCTCACGTGTCCCGATCATGGCCACCGGGATCACCGGGACCTTGGCCTCCAGAACCAGGCGCGCGATGCCGGTCTTGCCCTTGTAGAGCCGCCCGTCCGGGGATCTCGTTCCCTCTGGATAGATCCCGAACAGCTGGCCCTCGCGCAGCAGGCGCATGGCCGTGTCCAAAGCCGGCTGGCTCGCCTTGCCACCGGAGCGGTCCATCGGAACCTGGCCGGTGCCGGCCATGAACGCCTTGGAGATCCAGCCCTTGGGGCCGTGGCCGGTGAAGTACTCGGCCTTGGCCGGGAAGGTGATCCGCCGTGGCGCCATCAACGGAAGGAAGATCGAGTCGGAGAACGAGACGTGGTTGCTGGCGATGATCGCCGGGCCCTCCGCGGGCAGGTTCTCGATCCCCTCCACCCACGGCCGGTAGAGAATCCGCAGGATCGGCCCAATGAAGATCCGCTTGAGCAACCAGTAGAGCACGGCGGCACACTACGCCAACGCGGTCCGCAACTCGACTCTTTGCTCGCGCTCCCCTCCACACCAAAGAACGGTGCGTCGGGTCGCCGCTCGTCCCTCTGCTCGCGCTCCCCTCCACACCAAAGAACGGTGTGTCGGGTCGCCGCTCGACCCTCTGCTCGCGCTCCCCTCCACACCAAAGAACGGTGCGTCGGGTCGCCGCTCGACCCTCTGCTCGCGCTCCCCTCCACACCAAAGAACGGTGCGTCGGGTCGCCGCTCGACGTTTCGGTTCGGTGAATGCGACGATTCCATTCAGGTACGGCGTGATGGGATGGCCTGGTGGAGCACAACGGATTGCCGGCGCGGAGCTTCGTCGCAGTGGCCGACGTAGCGACGTCGGATGCGCTCGCGGTGCTGCAGGCGCTGCGGGAGCAGGGCGTGGCGGCCTATGTCGCCGCCGCCACAACCGGCGCCGAGGAGGCCGATCTCAGAAGGCTGTGGGTCGACGGTGAAGCCGTCGACCTGGCCCGCACCGTGCTAGCCGCCCTCGACGGGGTCGAGTCCGATCTTGCGCCACCCCGTCCGGCCGGGACCGGGCACACCGAGGCGCCGACCAGTGGCCTCGGGCCAGATGACGAGGCGGCATGGCGTCAACTGGTGGCGGCGTTCGAGGCGGATGCGGTGGGAGAAGGCGGCTGGCCGGCCGCGGAGGACGTCGCCACGACCGGCGACAGCGGCCCACGTCCCGGCCGCCTGCTGCGCCGCGCCGAGCCTCCCGCGCCGTCCTCGGAGGACCCGGCGGACGAGCCGTGGGAGTCCGAGCAACCGGCCGAGCCGGAGGACGACGGGGGCGAGGAGCCGGAGGCGCATTTCGTCCCGCCGACTCCCCCGCCGCTGTCGCCGGGCGACGCGGTGAGCAGGTTTGCCTGGGCCGGCGTCGTCGGTGGTCCCGGCTACCTGTTCGTCGCCGTGCTCACCAACTGGGCCGTGCCACCGTGGGCCGCGGCGTTGGCGATCATCGCGTTCGTCGCCGGCTTCCTCGTCCTGGTCAGCCGCCTCCGCGACGACGACACCGATGGCGGCAACGGCGCAGTGGTCTGACTCGGCACCACGAGTTGTCAGACTGTCGAAGCGCGGCTGACCAGGTCAGCCCGCCTGACAGTCTGACAACTCGACCGTGGCGTAGGTGTCAGGGCAGGCGGAACAGCGGTGACAACGATGCCTCGCCGATCTCGCCGCGCTTGACCCGTACGACGTCGATCGACTTGCCGACGACGCCGTCGGGCAGGTCGGCCTCGACCAGCCAGATCGCCCGGGTCCAGGCTCACGAAGCCGAACCAGCCGGATCCGTCGCTGGTCACGTGGGTGACGCGCTGGGATCGGTCGAGCAGATTGGTCGCCGTCACGGGCACGTCGGTCAAGTGGCGTGCCGTCTGGCAGCGCGACGCGACCGTCGATGTTGCCCTCCGACTGCTTCCACGGCATGTCCGGCACCGCGAGCGTCCTCGGCGAACACCGGCTGGCGCGCCGGTTGGGTCCTCTACCGTGAGCGCCCGGATCAACTTGTCCCGCTCGGCGTCTGCACCGCCAGTGGCGCCGGCCCGGCGCGGTCTGGCTCGGGCTTGGCGTAGGAGTAGCCGCTCCACCCGGCCGCCGTGTTGCCCGCGGCTGTCGGTGAGACGATGTCTCGCGACCTGCGCAACGCTGTGCTCCACGTCGTTGAGGTAGAGCGCAGGACCGTTGACAGCCTGTCGCTCGCCCTGCCAGTCGGCGAGTACCTCGGTCCACTCGTCGAACATTCGCGCCTGGTCAGGCTTCCAGTCGCGCTTGTAGTTCATCCCGATGACGGTGTCGATGATCCCTTCCTCGAGCCAGCCCTTCCAGTTCTGCAGAACCTCGGCGTACGGACGGGTCTTCTCCCAGCCGCCGACGGTCTGCGGGCCGTATGCGTAGGTGATCGCGTCGTTGGACAGCCGCGCGTCACGGTCGAGCTCGAAGATGCCGAGGTAGATCCGGCGCACGAGTGACGTGATCTGCTCGCGTCGCCAGTCGCTGAACTGCTGGTCGGACGGAAGCGGGACATCCGTGCGGCCGGTAGCCGCCTGGAACCGCGCGATGGACACCTCGCTGTAGCCCCAGTCGCTGTGCGTCTGGGTCGAGTTGAAGTCGGGGTAGCGGATGTAGTCGAGGTTGATGCCGTCGACGTCGTACTCGCGGACGATGCTCTGGATGGCCTCGACGATGTAGTCGCGCGCAGCCGGGTTGGCCGGGTCGATGTAGGCGTTGACTCCCATGAGCTCGGCACCGTCGTAGCGCTTGTTGAGCCAGCGGTCGGCGCCAGTCGCGTTGACGCCGTGCTTGTTGAACACGTGCTCCGGCGACGAGTGCGGCGTAGCCGAGTTCCACATCGTGCCGACGTTGACCCAGGCGTGGACCTCGATGCCCGCGGCGTGCGCCTGCGCGATGATCTCGTCGAGCGGGTCGTACGGCGCAGGCGCGATGGTTGCGTCGGTGCGCGGGTAGACCGCGCGGTTGCAGAAGCAGTCGTAGCGACGCGCCACCTGCACGACCAGAGCGTTGGCGTTGATTGCCTCGGCATTGTCGACGAGCTTGGTGACCTGCTGCGGGGTGTAGATGCCTTCGTTGAAGGCGTCGACCCACAGGCTGCGCCACTGCTCCTCGGGCGGCTCGGTCGCGGTTGCCGGGCCGGTCATCACGGCAGGGCCGAACAGGGCGGCCGCAAACAACGCCGCGGCGATCGTCGTTCGTCCTCGTCTCACCAGGGTGTCTCCTCATCGGGGGTGCTAGACCTTTGGGCCAGACCCTAGTGAGCGCGAGAAGCCGGCGTCTAGACCACAGGTCTAGCCGACTTCCGGCTCGTCACCCCATCGCATGTTGATCATGGCGAAGACGTGGTCAAACTTCGCGGATGATCACGCCTTCGCCATGATCAACACGGTGGACGGCCGAGTCGGCTCAGCGCGGGATCCGCAGCTCGGCAACGAGCGGCAGGTGGTCGGTGGCGCGGACGTAGTCGCGAAGCGCGTCCGGCTCCTGCGGCACCCCGCAGGTGAGCACCTTGATGCCCTCGGTCACGAACACCCCGTCGATGCGGCGGCGTGGCCGGTCGGCCGAGTAGGTCAGCTCGCCCCCGCTGGGCGCGCATGCGTACGCGTCCTGCATGACCTCGGCGAGCCCGCGCCACAACGGCTTGTCGGGAGTCTCGTTGACGTCGCCGGCGATGAGGCGGTGCGGAGCGGGAATCGTCTCGACGAGCTCGCGAAGCTCGGCGAGATGCCGCACCCGCTCATCGCCGTCGAGGCTCATGTGGATGCTCGTGGCAGTGAGCTCGGCACCGGCCACTTGGAGCTTGACCATGGTGGCGCCCCGCTGGTGCAGCCCTCGGGTCTTGGTGAACTGCCGCTCGATTCGGTCACGCACGTCCACGCGTGGCGCGACGAGGATCGCGGTTGCGCCCGCGTGTCGACCGCCCGCGACGTACGACAGGTTCGCGCGCCGCGCCAGGTCAGCGATCTTGAACCGCCAGCGGAAAAACCGGGGCGCCTCCTGCACACACACGACGTCTGGCGCGATGCGCCGGATCACCCGTACGACCGCGTGGACGTCGTCGCGGAGGGAGCGGACGTTGTACGACAGCACGCGAAGCGGCACACCTGAGTCGTAGTCGGTCATCGCAGCAGGCCGCCGTCTCCGGGGGGCGATTCACGCTCCCCGGCCGCGATCCAGTAGCCGTCGATCTCCCACGTGGTGGGCAGGTGCGACATGGCGGTGTTGCCCGGGTCGGACATGAGGGCCAGGCCGGGGACGATCCCCGCGTCACCTTCCAGGCGGAGCCTGGAACCGAGCTCCCCAAGAATTCGGCCGCCTTCCTCGTCAGCGCACGCGCGGATGATGCCCAGGTCGTCGCCGCAGCCGAGGTAGATCGTCACGTCCTCTCCGAAGATCTCTGCGCCGAACGGCACGATTAGCTCGCCGAGGACCACGTAGGCGCCCGGAAGCAGGTCGCAGTCATCGGCAGCATCCAGTCGGATGTCGTGGTAGACGCCCGGCTGGGCAGGGCAGTCCATGGTGTCGCCGAAGAACGCCGGCGGCGGCGGCGTCCCGAACGCCACGTCGCCCGGCGGCGGCTCCGGCACGCCGGTTGGACTCGCACGGGCCCAGGCACTCTGTGACCTGCGCTCTGCGGGATCGCGGCCTCGGCCGACCCCGTGACGGTGTAGTCGCTCGGCGCCGAACAGCGCCCCGAACAAGGCTGGTTGCGACTCCGGGCGGATGACCACCCGCACCTTCGTCGGGCTGACGTCGTCGTCGAAGGACACGCACCAGCCCTCGGTCCCCGGGGCCGGATGGAGCAACGCGTCGTCGCTGTCGCATGCCTCCCAGTTGGGCGACTCGGCGAGATTCTCCGTCGCAAGGTCGCTGGCCCGTTGCGCGGCCGCATCAGTGCGTTGCGTCCTCATCGTTCAGCAAGAGGTCGGCAGCAGCGAGAGCGGCCGCGTCAGCCGCGACCTGGGCACGCGCCTTCATCGAGCGGGCCAGGCCAAGGTCGACCACAAGAGCGGCCATCCCGAAAAGGACCACCAGGACGACGGCCATCAAGATCGCGACTAGCGCCGCGCTCTCCGGAGGGCGCCTGGCTAGTCACACCAGCCCCAGCCTGTCGCTCGCGTCATGCCCGGGGGGTCAACAACCGGCCGATCCTGTTCGACGGCGAACACGACACGGACGCGGATCGTCCCACCGCTGGGCAGCGGCACCAGGCCGATCTCAGCGCGATCCTCGAGCTCGGCGCAGACGATGACCCGGTCTCCGAGGTCTGCATCGGCCTCCGACCTGACGTACACAGCAGCGTCGCCAGTGGCGCCTGACGCGTCGGTCTGCACTTCTTCGGCGATCTGGGCAAGCGTGGCGCCGGGCTCCAAAGCCGCCGTCCGCGCCCCGGCCCGCGCGGCGTCGCGCAGCGCCGCCGAGTCACTGAAGTAGATGCCGTAGTCGATGCCGCCGAGCACCAGCAGGAGCAACAGGGGCAGGACGAGCGCGAACTCGACCGCTGCAGCGCCCCGCTCCCGAGGGCCGCGCATGATCTGCGACCCGCACGCCATGCGCGGAACCTTACGCCGCCAAGGCTCCTGGCCCGAACCGGACGACGGATCTGACCCGACGGATCAGACCCGCGCGAGGTCGGCCGCGCCGACAATGCCGGCGTCGTTGCCGAGGGTCGCTGCGCGCAGCTGGGCCTCCGGCCGGTTGCTTCGCCCGGTCAGGCTGCGGCGCAGGGCGTGCTCGGTGTCTCTGAGCAGCAGGTCGCCAGCGTCGGACAAGCCACCGCCGATGACCAGCACGCCCGGGTCTAGGACTGCGACGAGCTGGGCCAGGCCCTCGCCAAGCCACTGCCCGAGCTCCTCGAGGAGACCGATCGCCGCCACATCGCCCTCGGTCGCCGCCTGGGTGACGTGCTGACCCTTGAGCTCCCCCGGCTCGCCGCCGCAGAGCTCGGCCAGTCGCGCCGCGAGCGGAGTGCCCGTCTCGACGAGCGCCCGCGCTTCGCGGACCAGGGCGCTGCCGCTGGCGTACTGCTCCCAGCAGCCCTTGTTGCCGCAGCCACAGCGCAGCCCGCCGGGCACCATGCGTACGTGGCCGATCTCGCCGGCGATCCCGTAGGCGCCGCGCATCAGCTTTCCGTCGACCACCATCCCGCCGCCGATGCCGGTGCCGACGGTGACGAGCAGCATGTCGTCCTCGAGGTCCGCCGCGGCGCCGTACCGGAACTCCCCCCACGCAGCCGCGTTGGCGTCGTTCTCGACGATGGTCGGCAGGCCGGAGCGGCTGGACACCGCCTCGGCCAGGTTGACGTCCCGCCAGCCCAGGTTGGCCGAGAAGAGCACGGTCGAGCGCTTGGCATCGACGAAGCCGGCGAAGCCGATGCCGACCGCCTCGATCTCGTGGGCCCGAGCAAGCTCCGTGCTGATGCTGACGATCGCGTCGACGGCTGGTGACGTCCCTTCGGGAGTGTCGCGACGGGTCCGCGCGACGATCTTGCCATCGTCGTCAACCACGCCTGCGGCGATCTTCGTGCCGCCGACGTCGACCCCGATCGTCAGTCCCATGTGCCCTCAGCCCTCGACGCGAGCCTTGAGCCCGCGCAGCGCGGTATCGATGATCACCTTTTCGGCCTTGCGCTTCATCATGCCGAGCATCGGGATGGACACGTCGACGGACAGCGCGTAGGTCACCTCGGTGCTGCCGTCGCCGGTGTCGTCGAGGGTGTAGGAGCCGTCCATGGCCCGCAGCAGCCCGGCCTCGACGAGGCTCCAGCGGACCTCGTGGTCGCCCTCCCACTCGTAGGCAAGGGTGTAGACGTCCTTGATCGGCCCCGCCTCCAGCTCGAACCGGACATCGGCCGGCCGGCCACTGTCCTCGTACTCCGTGAGCACCTCCGCAGACTTCACCGCACCAGTCCACTCGGGGTAAGCCGCCACGTCGGCGATCACCGCCATCACCTGCCCCGACGGGGCGTTGACCATGATGCTCGAAGAGGTCTGGTCGGCCATGGGTGGGAGGCTACTGGATCACCAGCCGAGCGGCGGAAGGGCGGTATGTCCGTTCGACGGCTTGGTCCAGGGACCGAGAGCGCGCACACTTTGGTGAAAGCACGTACAGGTTGACCTAGGAGCACCATGAGCCGGCGGGCCATTCTCGTTGTCGCGGCGGTGCTTGTCGCTGCCGTGAGCACGGCCCTTGTTGGCCGTCTACGTCAGGGGGGCCGAGGCGCGAGCCGATGCCCGGGAAGACCTTGTGGAGGTGCTGGTCGCCCAGGAGGAGATCGCTGCCGGGACCACCGTCGAGCAGGCACAGACAAATGGCGCGTTCGTCACCGAGGCCTTCCCAGAAGGCATGATTCCCGAGACGGCTGTGCTGTCGATTGACGGGCTCGAGGGGCGTTCCTTCGACACGACGATCGCTCCCGGCGAGCCGATCCTCACCAACCACCTCACCGAGGTCGCCAACACAGACCTGGTCGGGGCGGACAAGCTCGCCGTGACCGTCGAGCTCGGCGACTCGGCGGGGGTCGGCGGACAGATCGTGCCCAACAGCAACGTGATGCTGTTCGTCACGCTTGGTGACGGCTCCGAGACACGCGTCCTGCTGCCCAGAGTCAAGGTGGTCGACCAGGAGGGGGCGCTCGTGACGTTGGAGGTCACCCCAACCGAGGCCCAGGCCCTCGTCCACGCCCAGAGCCTCGGCACCCTGTACGCCGCCCTGGCCGGCGCTGACGTCCCCGCGAGCTCCATCCCTGCGACCACCACCAACAACCTGTTCGAGGGGCAACCGTGACCGCCGTCGTCGAGCACGAGCCCGCCAGCGCCGCGGCCCTGGTGGCGGTTCTGGGTGCCGCGCACACCGTGCCGACATTCGAGGAGCTCGAGCGGCATCTCGACGCAGCCGTCGACGAGGACGTCGTCGTGCTCGGCAGCTCGGTCGAGCTGCAGGCGGCGTTGCGGCTCAGTGAGCGCATGCGCATCAGTCGGCCCGCGCTGAGTGTCGTCCTCGTGCGTCGGCGCATCGACAGCGCACTGCTCACCAGCGCCCTCCGGGCCGGAGTGCGAGAGGTTGTCGAGGAGCGCGACCTGGCCGGGCTCAACGCAGCCGTACGTCGGGCCAGTGAGCTCTCCCGTGCCCTGCGGCAGGGCAGCGGCGATGGCGCCGGCGCCCCGTCGCGGTGCGCGCATGCTCACCGTGTTCTCCGCCAAGGGCGGATGCGGCAAGACGACGTTCGCGGTCAACCTCGCGGCTGCGCTACACCGTCGCGGCGACCGGGTCTGCCTCGTCGACCTCGACCTGGCCTTCGGTGACGTCGCCATCTCCATCCAGGTGCAGCCCCAGCACACGATCGCCGACGCGGTGCCACTCGCCGAGACGCTCGACCCAGGAGCCGCAGTCTCGCTGCTGACCTCGCACGAGTCGGGGTTGTCGATCCTGGCTGCCCCGACGGAGCCATACCTTCGCGACGTCATCCCTGCCGAGCTCGTCGGACGGGTGCTGGACGTCCTCTCATCGGAGTTCGACTGGATCGTCGTCGACACGCCACCGGTTTTCGAGGACCACGTACTCCAGGCGTTCGACCGCAGCGAGCTGCTCGTGCTCCTGGTCACGCCAGACATCCCGGCGCTCAAGAACCTCAAGCTCACGCTCGACACGCTCAACCTGCTCAACTACCCGCAGCATGTCCGTCGCATTGTGGTCAACCGGTCTGATGCGCGAGTCGGCCTGTCCCTCAAGGACATCGAGCACACGCTGGGCACTCCACTCACCGCACGGGTGCCGTCGTCGCGCGACGTGCCGGCCTCGATCAACCGCGGCGTCGCCCTGGTCCTCGACGATCCCCGACACCCGGTGTCGCAGGCGATCCAGGCGTTTGCCGACGACTACGCGCTGAGCATCGCGACTCCGGGTGAGGGCGTGTCTGTGGCCAAGTCGACGACGGGCCGGCACCGTTGGCGGGTGCGGCTGCCGTGAGCTTCTCCGACCGCATCGCTCGGGCCCGGCGCGACCGCGACGACCGTGCTCCGGCGCGCCCTGCCAACGAAACAGCTACCGAGGCGCACGCCGCGTCGTTCGTCGACCTTCGGCGCGCGGTGCACCAGGCGCTGCTGGCTCGGCTCGGCCCGCTCTTGTACGAATCGCGGGTCAGCGAGCGCGAGCTCACCCGTCAGGTCCAGCGCACGCTGCACGAGGTGCTCGCCACGGAGGAGACGCCGCTCACCGGGGCGGAGCGGGCGCGCATCGCCCAGGACATCTCCGACGACGTCCTGGGCTTCGGCCCCCTCGAGCCCTTCCTCCGTGACACCGACAGTCTCCGAGATCATGGTCAACACCGCCGACGCGATCTACGTCGAGCGGGCCGGTCGCATCCACCGCGCCGAGACGAGGTTCCTCGACGAGGCCCATCTGCGCCGGACCATCGACAAGATCGTGGGCCAGGTCGGCCGGCGCATCGACGAGGCCAGCCCCATGGTCGATGCCCGCCTCCCCGACGGCAGCCGCGTCAACGCCGTGATCCCGCCGCTGGCGATCGACGGGTCGCTGCTGACCATCCGCAAGTTCTCGACCGTCCCCTATGACGTCGACGACCTCGTCGCCTTCGGGACCCTGACGCAGGGGGCCGCCGACTTCCTCCAGGCCTGCGTCGAGGGCCGCGTGACCATCCTGGTGTCGGGCGGTGCGGGTGCCGGCAAGACGACGCTGCTGGGTGCGCTCTCGTCGTTCATCCCCAGCAGCGAGCGCGTCATCACGATCGAGGACGCCGCCGAGCTCCAGCTCCACCAGAAGCACGTGCTGCGGCTCGAGGCCCGTCCAACCAACATCGAGGGCAAGGGCGAGGTGCGGATCCGCGACCTCGTACGCAACGCGCTGCGCATGCGGCCCGACCGCATCGTCGTCGGCGAGATCCGCGACGCGGCCGCACTCGACATGCTGCAGGCGATGAACACCGGCCACGAAGGCTCCGTCTGCACCGTGCACGCGAACTCCCCACGTGACGTGCTCTCCCGGGTGGAGACGATGGTCCTGATGGCGGGGATGGATCTGCCGGTACGCGCCATCCGCGAGCAGGTCGCGAGCGCTGTCGACCTCATCGTCCACATCACGCGGTTCAAGGACGGGAGCCGCCGCATCACGCACATCACCGAGGTTGCGGGCTTCGAGCTGGACACCATCACGACGCGAGACATCTTCCGCTTCGATCACCGTGGGTTCGACCGCAACGGCTCCGTCGTCGGCACCTTGCAGCCGACGGGCACTGTGCCGCACTTCGTCGAGCAGCTCTCGGAGCACGGCGTCCAGCTGGCGCCTGACCTCTTCGGGGGCGGAGTGCCCGCATGAGGTTGCTCCACCGGGTGGTCGCCTGCGTGACAGTCGTGCTGGCGGCCGTGTGGCTGGGCTGCCTGCCCGCCGCCGCCACACCGGCTCCCAGCCCGCCGACACAGGCGCGCCTTGACCTCCTGACAGCGGATCCCGAGACCCGGACCCTCTCCTACGTGCTCGGCGCGACCGCACTGGCCGAAGGTGCCGAGCTCGACCGCGACACGGTGCAGCTCAGCCTCGACGGTCTGTCTGTCACACCGACGTCGGTGGAGTCGGCAAGCGCGCAGCCCATCGAGCGCACGGCGATACTCGCCATCGACACCAGCGGCAGCATGCGCGGTCAGAAGATCGCCGATGCGCGCAATGCAGCCACGGCGTTCGTTGAGAGTGCCCCGCCAGACGTCAAGATCGGCATCGTCACCTTTGACGACGTGGCACGGACTCTCCTGCCGCCCACGAGCGACCGTGCGACCGTGGCGGCAGCGATTGGGCAGATCGAGGCGCTCCGCCTCGGCGAGACCGCCATGTTCAACGGCATCGAGCAGGCCGTCAGCGACGCCGGCAGCGAGGGAATCCGCTCGGTGCTCGTCCTCACCGACGGTGAGAACACCGTTGGTCCCGCCACGCGCGACTCCGCCGTAGCCGCGATCACCGAGGCCGGGGTTGGCCTGGATGTGGTCGCACTCGGCGACTACTCCGCATTCGTCGACGACCTCAACGCCGTTGCGGCCGCCGGGAAGGGCGTCGTCGTCGGGGCTGAGGGTGCCGACGAACTGGCGGCCCGCTTCGCACAGGTGGCCGAGGCGCTCGATACGGAGCTGTTCGTCACCGCCGACGTGCCGCGGCAGTTCTACGAGAGCAACGTCACTGTCTCGACCTCAGTGCAGACATCCGCCGGCGAGCGGCTAGCTGACGAGGCCGCGCTGTCGCTGGCCGACGTCAAGCCGCCGATCGAGGAGATCATTGCGCCGCGACCGGTGGCTGCGCCGGACGCTCTCGGCACCCCGGCCTTCTGGCTGGCGCTCATCGGGATCTTCGCCGCTGTCGCGACGCTCCTCGCCACCGCCGCGGTGACCGTGACGCGCCAGCACACCAAGCGGGCCCGGGTGGCCGCGCTCATCGGCGGCGAGCCTCTCGTCACCACGGCACCGGAGCCGGCTCACCACCTGCACCTGCGTGACCGGGTCACCGAAGTCGCTGGTCGACTGCTCTCCGCCCGCGGCATGGACAAGACGCTCGCCGAGCGTCTCGAGTCCGCAGGGTTGCCGCTGCGCCCGGCCGAGTGGGTGCTGCTGCACGTCCTCGGTGCGGTTGGCCTGGGCCTCGTGCTCTTGGCGCTCACCGGGCATGTCGTTCCCGCATTGATCGGCGTGGTCGTCGGAGTGATGGGCCCGCTCGCATTCCTGGAACGCCGAGGTCGCAAGCGGCAGGAGGAGTTCACTAGCGCCCTCCCCGAAACGTTGCAGATGATCTCCGGCAGTCTCTCGGCCGGGCTCACACTGCGGCAGGGGGTCGAGAACGTCGCGGAGGACGGCCGTCCCGTCGTACGCGAGGAAGTGCGACGCGCGTTGGCCCAGGTGCGTCTCGGCAAGCCGCTCGAGGATGCCCTGGACGAGGTCGCCGAGCGCATGCACAGCAAGGACTTCAGCTGGATCGTGATGGTCACCCGCATCCAGCGGGAGGTCGGCGGCAACCTGCCCGAGCTGCTCGGCCTCGTGTCGGCGACGCTGCGGGAGCGCGACCGGCTGCGCCGCCAGGTTCGTGTGCTGTCGGCCGAGGGGCGCATCTCCGCCTGGGTGGTCGGCCTGCTGCCGATCGCCTTCGTGGCGTACATGCTCATCGCCCGACCGAGCTATCTCGAGCCGCTCGTGGAAGACAAGCTCGGCTGGGCGATGCTGCTCGGTGGCGGCACGCTGTTCCTCGGCGGCGTGTTCTGGTTGTCTCGGATCACCAACCTGAAGGTGTGACTGTGGTCTCTGCATTGCTCGTCGTCCTCGGCATCGGCGGTCTCGCCGTAGCCGGGGCGATGCTGGCCACCACGGTCGCCGACTCCGTCTACAGCCGAGTCCGCACGGCTCGCACCCTGCGGGCCATCCGTGAGGGACCGACTGCTACCGCCGCGGTGACAGGTCCCATGGAGACCTCCCTCGGCACGCGCGTCGTCGGCCCCGCGGTCAAGCGGCTGTCCAGGTTCGGACTGAGACTGCTGCCCGACGATGCCGCGGCCACGATGCACAAGCGCATCGCCGCGGCGGGGACGCCGCGGGGCTGGACCGTCGACCGCGTCATCGCCGCCAAGCTCATCGGCCTCGGCGCGGGATGGCTGCTCGGACTCACCGTCGCGCTGCTGATCGGCGTACAGCCCGTACTCGCACTCCTCGTGTCCGTGCTCGTGGGCGTCGCGGGCTACTTCATCCCGGAGATCGTGCTCTACCAGCGGGCCTATGACCGCGCGGAGAGCATCCGTGCCGACCTGCCCGACGCGCTGGACCTGCTCACGATCTCGGTCGATGCCGGGTTGCCGTTCGACAGTGCCCTACGGCAGGTGGCCGCCTCGACGTCGGGTCCGCTGCGCGGTGAGCTCGGTCGGTTGGTGCAGGAGACCGACTTCGGGCTGGGGCGTCCCGCGGCGCTGCGCGCCTTTGGCGAGCGCGTCGGCCTCCCGGAGGCCCGCAGCCTCGCGTCTGCGCTGAGCCAGGCCGATTCGCTGGGTGTCCCCATCGCCAAGGTGCTGCGCATCCAGTCGGCGCAGCTGCGGCAAGCCCGGAGCGCTCAGGTCGAGGAGCAAGCCCAGAAGCTGCCTGTCAAGATCATCTTTCCCTTGGTCCTATGCATCCTGCCTGCCCTCCTCGTCGTGGTGATCGGGCCCGCGGCGATCGAGCTGACCCGGTCGTTGCGCCCGTGAGCACCGTCGTCAGCTCGAGGCAGGTCGCCGCGACCGGCGGGTGCTGGTGATCGCGCGCCTCGCCCTGCTCACCATGATCTTCGGCTACCTGCTGCTCGCCGAGGAGCCTTCCGACTACCTGCCCGGCGCCGTTGGCCTCGCCGTCGTGGCGGTCGTCGGCAGCGTGCCGCCGGTGACGCCGATGATGGCCCGCTGGCAGCCTGTCGTTGAGGCGGTCCTCGCGGCCGCGGTCGTCTCGCTGACACCGCTCGCGACACCGTTCCTGCCCTACCTGCTGCTGACCGGCCTTGCCGCTGGGCTGGCCTACGGCGTGATGGGGGCGGTCCTGGCAGCGGGTCTCGCCGGCGTGGTGGCGATCGTGAGCCACCTCGACCGCCTGGGCGGCGACGACTTCAGCGAGCTGTCGGTGTGGATCCTCGTCTCGCTCGGCGTCGGGCTCTTTGCCGCCTGGGTACGGCGTGGCATCGGTCCTCACGAGCCGTCGGCCGATGTGGCGGCCTACTCCGAGGCCTACCGCCTGCTCGAGCAGCTGCGCACGGTGTCCAGGCACCTGTCAGGGGGCCTGGAGCCAGCGAGCGTGGCCAGCAACGTCGCGGAGCGCGTGCGCGACCAGCTGGGTGTGCCGACCGCCGTGGTCACCCGGTCAGACTCGGGCGTGCTCGTGCCGCTGGCGCGGGCCGGCGGCATGCAGCAGGGCAGCATCCGCGCGCTGGATGAGGTCGACTCGACGGGATTGTGGTCGAAGGAGGCGCCCGAGATCGTCGATGGGGCCGCTTGGCTGCCGCTCCGCGTCGCTGACCGTACGGTCGCCATGGTGGTCGCGGCCACCGACGACACGGAAGCGGTCGAGGCTTTCGCGCCGTCGCTGTCGGAGGATGCGTTGCGGCTCGAGACGGCGCTGATGTTCGAGGACGTACGCACGCTGGCCACGGCCGAGGAGCGCCGCCGGCTCGCGCGCGAGATCCATGACGGGATCGCCCAGGAGCTCGCGTCTCTCGGCTACCTGGTCGACGGGATGGCCGTCGAGTCGGCCAACCCCGAGCTCGTCGAGGACCTCGCACTGCTGCGCGGCGAGATCAGCCGGGTCGTCAGCGAGCTGCGGCTGTCGATCTTCGACCTGCGCAACGAGGTCTCGGGCACGACCGGGCTCGGCGAGGCCTTGTCCGACTACGTACGCGAGGTCGGCCGGCGCTCTGGCTTGACGGTGCACCTCGTACTCGACGAGGGCCCACACCGACTCACGGCCACTGTGGAGGCGCAGCTGCTGCGCATCGCCCAGGAAGCGGTGACCAACGCGCGCCGCCACTCCCAAGCAAGGAATCTGTGGGTGAGCTGCCAGGTCGATCCACCCCGCGCCCACATCCGCGTCGAGGACGACGGCCGCGGGCTCGGTAACGGGCGTGCCGACAGCTTCGGGCTCGGCATCATGGCCGAGCGCGCCGAGCGGGCCGGAGCGCGGCTGGTGATCGAGGCCCGCCCCGGCGGTGGCACGATCGTCGACGCCCGCATCGGACCGGAACCCGCCGAGGCAGCCACCGACGACAGTTCCGTCGCCGGTTCCGTGCATGATGGCGCTCTCACTCAGGAGGGCATCACGTGACCACCGTTCTGCTTGTCGACGACCACGAGCTCATCCGTCAGGGACTTCGGCGCGCCTTCGAGCGCGAAGACGACTTCGAGGTCGTCGCGGAGGCCAGCGCCATCGAGGAGGCGCGGGCACTGGCCCGGCGGCTATCGCCCGAGGTCGCGGTCATCGATGTGCGCCTGCCCGACGGCAGCGGCCTCGACCTGGTGAGGGCCTTGCGCGAGCAGTCGGCGTCCATGGGCATTGTCGTGCTGACGATGTATGCGGGGGACGAGCAGCTGTTCGCCGCGCTCGACGCCGGTGCGTCGGCGTTCGTGGCCAAGGACGCTCCGGCAGGCGACGTCGTCGCCGCGGCGCGGCACGCCGCAGCCACTCCCACGGCCTTCGCTGCGGCCGACCTGGCGGCGGCCATGCGCCGGCGCATCACCCCGAGCGGGCCGCAGCTCTCGCCGCGGGAGCGTGAGGTGCTGGCTCTTCTCGCCGACGGGCTCGGGGTCGCCGCGATCTCCAAGAAGCTCTACATCAGCGAGTCGACGACCAAGACGCACGTGTCCAAGCTGTACGAGAAGCTCGGGGCGGCCAACCGTGCCCAGGCGCTCATGGCCGCCCTGCGGCTGGGGCTCCTGCCCGGCTCGGAGGCCCGGCCTTGACCGTGGCGGGGGCCGTTCGGACGAGGGGGCATCGTCCGAACGGATGAGGCAGGTGTGCCCCGATGCCCGATACATCCGGAGCGGAGGACCAGGGAGGCTGGCTACGACAAGCGGAGCATGCGCCCTTGTCTTGGAAGGAGTCCTGAGGTCGTGACGAGGATCCGGCAGTTGCGCGCCCGTCGAGATGACGGAGCGTCGGCGGTCGAATACGGACTGCTCGTGGCAGCGATCGCGGCCATCGTGGTCACGGTCGTCTTCGCGATCGGCAACTTCGTTCAGGACGCCTTCGAGGACACGTGCACCAACATCAACACGGCAACAGATGACGCGGATGCCGCGACAGATCATGCCTGCGACACGCACGCCCTAACTCCCAGGGGGAACCCATGAAGTTCATGCACATCACCAAGCCCGTCGACGACGAGCGCGGAGCCTCGGCAGTCGAGTACGGCCTTCTCGTCGCAGCAATCGCGGCCATCATCGTCGCCGTTGTCTTCGCCATCGGCACGACCACCAATACCGGTTCTTCGACGACACCAGCGACTGCCTCGACGCGAGGACAGCGACGCGACATTGCTAGGTCAGGCAGTCGGCTCGCGGTCGAGCAGGATCGCGCGCGTCGGTCACCGCTGACTCCCACGTCCACCGCTCAGCCCACTCACGCGCGGCGACGCCCATCGACTTCCGATGGGCGTCGTCGCTGAGCAGCTCGACCAGGCTGCGCGCGATTGCCTCCGGATCCTCCGGGTCGACGACAACGCCGGTCTCACCGTCGCGGACCGACTCGGGTGCTCCCCCGCTGTTGCCGACCACGACCGGCACTCCGCACGCCTGCGCCTCGAGGAACACGATGCCCCACGCCTCGACCTCAAGCCCGCGGCGGCGTGCCCGGCAAGGCATGGCGAACACATCGCCCGCCGCAAAGTAGGCCGGCAGGTCGTCGCCGGGCACCGCGCCGGCGAAGACGACGGCGTCGCTCACGCCCGTCGATCCGGCCAGCCGTCGCAGGTCGTCTCCGTACGGCCCCTTGCCAACCAGCAGCAGCCGCGCCTCCGGCAGTTCGGCGAGCACGAGCGGCATCGTGCGAATCAGCGTGTCCTGGCCCTTGCGTGGCACCAGCCGGCCGACGCAGACGACGAGTGGCGCGTCCGGGGAGATCCCGTGCCGCTCCCGCACCATCCCGTCGCCGATGCCTGGCCGGAACCGCTCGACGTCGACCCCGGGTGAGAGCCGCTGCATCCGGGCAGCCGCGGCCGATGACAATGCGGGGGCGATCCGATCCCGGCACCACTCCGACACGTACGTCATCACGTCTGTGCGGTCACCGATGCGCCGCATCGCGGCGCGGACGCCGGGTGCCTTCGCCCACCACACCTCGTGTCCATGCGTGATGGCGACCTGGCGGCGAGCACCCGCGGCTCGCAGCCGCCGACCGAGTAGCCCGAGCGGGGCCGACGCGCCGTACAACACCGAGTCGCAGCCATAGGCGCGCAGCAACGCCTCCGCCCGTCGCGCGACGCGCGGCGTCGGCAGCAGCACGCCGGCCCGGTCACGGACGACCGGGAACGGCAGCGTGCGGTCGTAGTCACGCCAGCCCGGCTTGGTCGAGGTGTAGACGACGACGCGCGCCGGATCGAGACCGCGGCACAGTGCCTCGACGAAGGTCTCGATGCCGCCGTGCCGAGGCGGAAAGTCGTTGGTGACGACCAGCGTGCGCGTCATCCGACGAGCCTTTCATTCATGGGCGTTCCACAGGCACCAGGTCGGGCGGTTCGGGCACCCCGTGCTCGTTCGCCCAGTCACGCGCCATCGCGATCCGCTCCGGGGCGCTTGGGTGGCTGGCGAACAGGGCGTACACCACCGGGTTGGGATCGAGGTCCGACAGGCTTGCCGTGGCAAGGGACCGCTGCATCCTGGTGAACGTCTCGGGGTCCTCGGTGAGGTCGAGAGCGTGCTGGTCCGCGCGCGCCTCGATCTGCCGCGAGACCAAGTTCTGCAACGGGCCTGTCACCGTCATGAGGACCGCGACGACACCCAGGATGAGTGCCAACGATCGCGGGTCGGCCAGCCGGTCGACGCCCGCGCGGCTCAGCAGGCCGCGCGATCCGAGCAACCAGCCAAGGAAGCACACGGCGGCAGCCATGCCGAGCGCGCCGACCAGCGTGCCCCACCGGACGTCCTGATTCTTGACGTGCCCAAGCTCGTGCGCGACCACGAGCTCGACCTCCTCGGGCGAGTCCTGCTCGAGCAGGTTGTCGTAGACGACGATGCGCCGCGTCGCGCCGAAGCCGGACACGTACGCATTGAGCGTGCTCGTACGTCGCGATGCATCCGCCACCAGCACGTCCTGCACCGGCACGCCGTCCCGCTCGGCCATGTCGAGCAAAGCGCTGCGCAGCTCCCCCTCCGGCAACGGCGTGAACTTGTTGAAGACCGGCTCCACGACCAGGGGGTAGAGGAACGAGACCACCACGACCAGCACCGCGCCCGCGACCGCACCCGACACCCACCACCAGGCCTCGAATCGCCGGATGAGCGTGAACAGGACCAGCAGGACGATCAGCGTCAGCACTGCCGAGACCGCGAAAGATCGTCCGACGTCGGCCAGCCAGCCGAGCCAGGTGCGGGTGGAGATGCCGTACGACCTCCGCACGGACTCGGCCCAGGCCGACAACCCGAGGGTGGCCAACCGGAGGACCAGCAGCACCGCCAGGCCGCCCAGCAGCACGGTGGCCACCCACCCGCCGCCGGCGAGCCGGCCGGCCCACCCGACCAGCCGCGCACCCCACGGCGTCAGGGCCAGGACCAGCCCCAGGACGAGGGAGAGCGCGAGGGACAGGTACGACGGCAGGCGCACGGCGGCCAGGTAGGCCTCCGAGCGGTCGTGCTCGGCCGCGGAAAAGTCTCGGGTCCAGTCCGGAGGCACGTCGCCACCGCCGCGCCATGGCGTCGTGGCCACCACGACAACGATGAAAGCGACCGCAAGGACGGCAGCGGCGACCAGCGCCGCCATGCGGGGCTCACGCATCGGCGAGGTCCCGGATGCGCTGCTGCCACGCCGCGGTCAGCTCGGCGAGATCGGTGCCGAGCCGATCGCGGAGCACCTGGTCGAGCGCCGCGGGGTGTGCCGCGATCTCGCGGATCGCGTGGACGAGGGCTTCCTGACCGTCTTGCTCGGCGAGGATCCGTACGGCCAGCTGCGCCCCCTCGTACGCGGCCTCCGCCGCCTGCCCACCCGCGGCAAACCGGTCGTCACCCGGCAGCGCGGCGGGAACGTCACCGGCGCGCGCCGCGCGAAGCAAGAACGGGGACTGTCTCATCCGCCGCCACATTGTTGGCACTGAATGCGACGAAGTCGGCGAGGCCCTCGGACAGCCACAGCGGCACGCCGGCCAGACCGGCCGTGGCCACGTGGACGGCCTCATGAGTGACCAGCGCCCGGCGGGAGCGGTCGCTGAGCCCCGCGACCTCGACCTGGTTGATCAGGATGCGCTGCCCCGCCGCGCGACCCGTCGGGTCGATGCTGGTCGCGAGCGCGGCGTACCCCGGGTAGCCGCGACCGTCGAGCAGCCCAGCGACCTCGCTCCACTGCTCGGGCAGCACGAGGACAAGCCGCCGAGCCCAGTCCGTCCCCCACGCCGTGTCGACGGCCGTCACGGCCTCGTCGGCCGCCGCGGCCCAGGCGCGCAGGCCGTCGAGGTCAGCCGCACCGAGCACCAGGCTGCGCTCGCCTTCGACGACGCGAAGACCGTCGAGGTCCCACAGCGCCGTGGCTTGTTGGTCGAGCGCCGTCAGCCGCCAGCCGTCGTCTCCGCGGCGGGCGTGCGGCGTGACTGGGACCTCGCTGGGCTGCTCGTCGCCGGTGAGCTGGTAGCGGACCACCCAGCGGTCGCCGGAGCGGGCGTACGTCCAGGTCTGCAACGGCAGTGCCCGCAGCCGGGCGAACAGCGCCTGCTGCTCTGCCCGCAGGGCCACCGCGGCCGGATCGATCGGGGCCAGCCAGGCGGCCTGGTCGCCGGTCGCCAGGGCTGCCGAGCGGGCGGCGAGCAACTCGTCGATCGGAGCATCGGCTGCGGCGGCAGCCATGGCGGCCGGGCGTGTCTCGACCGGTGGGTCGGGCGTGGCCACGGCGACCGTCACCGCGACGCCCGCCACCACCACGGCGAGGAGGGCCGCCCCGTGGGCAGCCCTCCTCGTCAGCACGTGGTCGATCGTAGGTCCTAGCCCGGTCGGGAGGCTCCGCTGTAGGGCATCATCTCCATCGAGCGCACGCTGATCGGCTTGCCCGGACGCGACGCGTCGATGATGTTGCCGTTGCCGATGTAGATGCCGACGTGACTGATCGGGCTGTAGAAGAAGACCAGGTCACCGGGCAGCAGCTCGCTCTTGGAGACGCGGACGCCGGCGTTGATCTGGTCGCGCGAGCTGCGCGGGATCGAGACCCCGGCGGCCCGCCACGCCATCATCGTCAGACCCGAGCAGTCGAACGCGTCGGGGCCCTCGGCGCCGTAGACATATCGGTCTCCGAGCTGGTTCATCGCGTACTGAACGGCGGCCGCGGCCCGGCCGGACGCCGGCACGGCCACGGCAGCAGCGGCCTCCCGGGTGGTGCCTCGCGACGTCGTGTCGGCCGCCCGCTGCCGCTCGAGCGCGGCACGCTCCTCGGCCCGCAGGGTGCTGAGCAGCCGCTCAGCCTTGGCGACCTTGTCGTCGATCGCCTTCTTCTCGTCGGCCAGCTGCTGCTCGACGGCCGACAGTCGGTTGCGCTCCTCGTCGGCCTCCGCACGCTGCTCGTCGAGCTTCTGCCGCTCGACCGCCACGCCGCGCAGGGCGCCCACCTGTGAGGAGGCGTAGGCGTCGATCACCGACGCCTGGGCGATGAAGTCGTCGGGCTTCTCAGCCAGGAACAGCTGCATCGTCGGGTCGATGATGCCGGTGCGATAGCTCGCCGCCGCGAAGCCGCCCATGCTCTTGGTGAGCTCCTGGACCTTGGCCTCCTGGCGGGCCACGTCGGCCTGCGCGGTGTCGAGTCGACGCTGCACCTCCGCCAGCTGGTCCTCGGCCGCGTTGTAGCGCTCGGCGGCCTGCTCGGCCTGATGCTCCAGGTCGTCGACCTGCTGCTGGACCTCCGCCAGCGAGGGCCGGGGCTGGGCGGTGACGGCGCCCGGGACCACGAGGGCTATCACGGCGGCGCTGGCTAGGGCAAGGGTGAGTCGTGCGGGTGACGTGCGTCGGCCGGTCGGCACGAGTCGCAGTTCCTTCCTTCCGTGCCGCCTACCGGGTGAGCTGACGGGTTCGGGCGGGAAGGTGCCCTACGGCCGCACGTAGTGTCGCGGCCGATTCACCCCTGGGGACGTGGGTCCCCGGTTCCGGCCGGAGCCGGATTCGGCGGGACTCTGCCGTCGACCCTTCAGTCGACTTCGGAGGCAGACTCGGGTGACGACCCTAGCCACCTCCGCACGAAAGTGGCAATTCCCCCCGCCGAAAAAGCCACAAACGGTGAGGACAATCTCAACCCGTCGCCGCCGCTGATCCCTTCTCCCCGTCCGTCTCCGTCGGCACCAGCCGCAGCGGCGGGACCAGACCCGCGTCGGCCAGAACCGCCAGCGCCGTCTGCTCGGCGGAGTCGATCTCGAACAATCCCGGTGGCGGGCCGAGCAGGACCGTCACGACGCAGTCACCGCAGGCGGCACCGCGCACGTCACAGCGATCGCAGTCGACGAGCATGGCTGAGCCTCCTCCCAGGAGCGGCGAGCGTCACCCCGGCCTGGTGCCTGTGACCCGTCGCCCGGTCGTGGCCGACGCTAGGCACACCCCCGGACAGAACTCCTTGGGCGCGGCGCGGTGCCAGACTGGCTCAGCGGGTCAGCAACCGGACAAGCGCCTCGGCCGGCAACGCTCGAACGCCGGGCCGACGCACCCCGTCGGCGACCTCCCTGTCCGAGGAGATGACGACGACCGGCCGGCCCTCGGGCTCGGCTCTCACCAGTCGACGGATCAGCTCGTCGGCCGACATCTGCGGCTCGCTGAACCGCACACGGACGGCGCGTGGCGTCGGCACAACCGGCACCACCCGGAGGTCAGCCCCGTCGAACACGACCGTGATCTCCGCGCCGGTCCGACCGCCGACCGGCGCCAGCGCCGTGACCAGCCGGCCCCGCTGTGCCTCCAGGGTGAGCGCGGGCCAGGCGAGCTTGGTGACGTTGTAGCCGTCGACCACGAGATGGCAGCGCGGGAGCGCCAGCAGCGCCTCGAGCATCGCCGGGTCGTCGGCCGCCTGGGCGCGGGCCGCGGTGTCGGCACCGGCCGCACCGGGCTCTCGCCCGCCGGCGCTGTCCGCCGGCCGCGCGTCTCCGGGTGGGAGGGCGAGCTCGCGACGCAGCCCGGCGGCGGCCTCGGTCAAAGTGTCGATCAGCAGCCGGGTGCGGATCTCGTCGAGGCTGCGACCCTCGCGGCCCGCGCGCCGGTTGCCCTCGGCCGCGGCTTCGGCTTCGGCCAGGCGCGCGCGCAGGCGCCGGATCTCCGCCTCGAAGGCGGAGCGGTCGGCGTCGGCCCGGCTGCGAACGGCTGCTACGGCGCCGTCCGCCGCGGCTGCTGCCTGGTCGGCGTGGTGTGCCCGGTTGCGCGCGTCGGCAAGCCGGCGACGGAGCCCGGCGTTCTCCTCCTTGAGGCGGTCGATCTCGCCCTTGAAGCGCTCGCGGTCGGCCCGCTGATCTTGACGGGCCTCGTCGAGCTGGGCTCGCAGGCGGGCAACGTCGTGCGACTCGCGCGCCGCCTCGGCGCGCTCCGCCGCCGCGGCCAGCTCGGCCCGTGCCGAGTCGACGTACGACTCCCACTTGGGTGGCCGCGCGAGGTAGGCAAGCACCGCGACATCCACCGGGTCGGCAACCGCAGGTACGGTCCCCGCGGCCAGGCTCTCGCTCAGCTCAGGGGCGTCCTTGGCGGCGCGCTCACCGACCGCGCGGCGGAACACCGGGTCCTGCGCGAGGGCGGCGGCGATCTGGGTCGAGCCCGTTCGCGCCCGCCGGGCCGGGGTGAACTGAGCGACGCGCCGCAGGGCAGCGGGCACCTGGGCAGCCGGCATGGCTCCCAGGACCTCGGCGGCAAGCCCGATGACTCGCAGCCGTACGGCCTCCGGGAGCGCGCCGTCGAAGGCCTCGTCGCTCACTGGCCCAGGGTAGGTCCCCCAGGGCGGCGCGGCGCCCGAGTTCTGTCCGCCCCCCGGCCTACCGTCCGTTCCATGAGCATCGTCCTCGACTCTCCCGGCGCGCAGGGCACGTTCCGGCAGGGCACGTTCGACGAGCTCGGCCGCCCCTTGGCCGCGACCACGTTCGTCGTCGTCGACCTCGAGACGACCGGAGGGTCGCCTGCGGCTGGGGCGGGCATCACCGAGGTCGGGGCGGTCAAGATCCGCGGCGGCGAGGTGCTGGGCGAGTTCCAGACGCTGGTCCGCCCGGGCGAGCCCATCCCGCCGTTCATCGCGATCCTCACCGGCATCACCGACGCCATGGTGGCGACTGCGCCGGGCATCGAGTCGGTGCTGCCGGCGTTCCTGGAGTTCGCCAAGGGCAGCGTGCTCGTCGCGCACAACGCGCCGTTCGACGTCGGGTTCCTGCGGGCCGCGGCAGTCGCGACCGAGCACGACTGGCCCGGGTTCGACGTGGTCGACACCGCGCGGCTGGCGCGGCGGGTGCTGCTGCGCGACGAGGCTCCCAACTGCAAGCTGTCGACCCTCGCCCGGGTGTTCCACGCACGGGTCACCCCCAACCACCGGGCGCTCACCGACGCGCAGGCCACCGTCGACGTTCTCCATGGGCTCATCGAGCGACTGGGCAACCAGGGCGTCCACACGCTCGACGAGCTCAAGCTGTGGCAGAGCACCGTCACTCCGGCGCAGCGGCGCAAGCGACACCTGGCCGAGGGACTGCCGCACTCCCCCGGTGTCTACGTGTTCCGCGACGCCGAGCGCCATGCGCTCTATGTGGGCAAGAGCCGCGACATCCGCACCCGGGTGCGCACCTACTTCACGGCGTCCGAGACTCGCACGCGCATGACGGAGATGGTCGGCCTCGCGACCGAGGTGGTCGGCATTGTCTGCGCCACCCCGCTGGAGGCCGAGGTCCGCGAGCTGCGCATGATCGCCGACCAGAAGCCGCGCTACAACCGGCGGTCCCGGTTCCCCGAGCGCGCCATGTGGGTCAAGCTCACCGACGAGCCGTTCCCGCGGCTGTCGCTCGTGCGTGAGGTGCGCGACGACGCGGCCACCTATCTCGGGCCGTTCGGGTCGCGGCGGGTCGCCGGGGCCGCCATGACCGCCGTGCACGAGGCGCTGCCCCTGCGCCAGTGCACCACGCGGCTGACCGCGGCCTCGCACGGCAGCGCCTGCGTGCTCGCCGAGCTCGGTCGCTGCGGGGCCCCGTGCACCGGGGCGCAGTCGGTCGACGACTATGCCCGCGTCGCCGACGCCGCTCGCACTGCGCTGACCTCCGACTCGCGGCCCCTCGTCAGCCGTCTGCTCGACCGCATCAGGCGGCTCGCCGATGGTGAGCGCTTCGAGGATGCGGCGCTGCATCGCGACCGGCTCGCAGCGTTTCTCCGCGCCGCCGACCGCGTTCAGCGGGTGGGTGCGCTGGCTCGGGTGTCCGAGCTCGTGGCCGCCGCGCGCCGGCCGGAGGGCGGGTGGGAGGTGCACGTCGTCCGGCACGGGCGCCTCGCGGGTGCGTGCGCAGTCCCGCCTGGCGCCGACCCGCGCCCCTATGTCGAGACGCTCCGCGCCACCGCCGAGACCGTGCGACCCGCGCCGGCCCCCCTCCCCGCCGCCACGGTCGAGGAGTCCGAGTGCATCCTGCGGTGGCTCAGCACGCCCGGCGTCCGGCTCGTCGAGGTCGCCGGCGAGTGGACCGTCCCCGCGCACGGCGCCGGCTCCCAACGTGGCATCGTCGACTCGATCGAGACCGATCGGCAGGCAGCCGACCCCTTCGCCGACCGTCGGCGGCTGCGCCCGGTCCACCAGCCAGCCCGCTAGGCTCGCGCCGAAGCAGAGCGCTGGGAGGGCCGGTCGTGATCACCGCCATCGTGTTCGTGCAGGCAGACGTCGCCCGCATCCCCGAGGTTGCCGACGCGATCGCGGCACTCGACGGGGTGAGCGAGGTCTACTCGGTCACAGGCGAGATCGACCTGGTCGCGATGGTCCGCGTCCGCAGCCACGAGGACGTCGCCGACGTGGTGGCCGACCGCCTCAACAAGGTGCCGGGCGTGCGCGACACCGAGACGCACATCGCGTTCCGCACCTACTCGCGGCACGACCTCGAGGCCGCGTTCGCACTGGGCGCCGAGGCCGCCGACTGATCAAGGGGCGCAGATCGGTCGCCACAGCAACGCTGGGGCGCCCCAGCGCGCGGTGCAGTCGATCAGGCCGCCGAGCTCGCCTTGACCCAGCGGTCCAGCACGTCGGCCGCCGCCCCGCTGTCGACCGACTCGGCGGCCCGGGTCAGCGCCGCAGCCACCTGCTCGCCGAGCTCGCCCGCCTTACCGTCAGCCGGCGCCTCGTGGGCCACGAGAGCCGCCGCGGCGTTGAGCAGCACCGCGTCGCGCACCGCTCCGCGCTCCCCCGCCAGCAGCCGCCGCACGACGTCGGCGTTGTACGGCGCATCGGCACCCCTCAACGCCTCCGGTGCCGCGGACGCGATGCCCAGCGTCGACGGGTCGAGCACGGTCTCGGTCACAGCACCGTCCCGCACCACCCAGACCGCGGACGTGGTCGTGGTGGTCAGCTCGTCCAGCCCGTCATGCCCGCGGAACACCAAGGCAGACACGCCGCGCCTCGCGAGCACACCCGCCGCGATACCCGCCATGCGCTCATCGGCGACGCCGATGGCCGCCGACGACACGCGAGCCGGGTTGGTCAGCGGCCCGAGGAAGTTGAACGGTGTGAGCACCCCCAGCTCCCGCCGCGGCGCGGCGGCATGGCGCAGCGCCGGGTGGAACACCGGCGCGAAGCAGAAGGTGATGCCGACCTCGACAGCGATCCGCGCCACGTCGGCCGGCGCCAGGTCCAGCCGCACGCCAAGCGCCTCAAGCACGTCGGCGGTGCCGCACGACGACGAGGCCGCGCGGTTGCCGTGCTTGACGACGCGGGCGCCCGCGCCCGCGGCCACCAGGGCAGCCATGGTCGAGATATTGACCGTGTGCGCGCGATCGCCCCCGGTGCCCACGATGTCCAGGGCCGGCCCGGGGACCGTGAGGGGCGTTGCGTGGGCGTACATCGTCCGTACGAGACCTTCGATCTCGTCGACCGTCTCCCCCTTGGCCCGCAGCGCGACGGCGAACCCGGCGATCTGGGCGGACGTCGCCTCGCCGCGCATGATGACGTCCATCGCCCACGCGGTCGCCTCAGCCGACAGGTTCTCGCCCCTGATCAGCGACGAGAGCACGGTCGGCCAGTCGAATCGCTCCCCCACGAGGGACCTCCAGTCAGCCGGTCGGCTACTCAGCGCTTTGCAGGCAGTTTCTTGGCGGCCCGCTGCCTCATGAGGTCGGCCATCGCGTTGGCGACCGCCATCGGGTCGAGCGGGTGCGGCACGACCGCCTCGGCCCGCGACCACGTAGCCAGCCAGGCGTCCTCCGGGCGGCCGATGAGCAGGAGCACCGGCGGCGCCTGGTAGACCTCGTCCTTGATCTGGCGGGCGATGCCCATGCCTCCCGCGGGCGTCGCCTCCCCGTCGAGCACCGCGACGTCGATGCGCCCGGACCTGATCTCCTTCATCACCGCCGGCTCGGTGGCGCACTCGAGGAACTCGACGCGGGGCAGGTCGGGAGCCGGGCGGCGCCCGATCGCGAGCCGGACCTGCTCGCGCGTCGTGCGGTCGTCGCTGTAGACGAGGATCGTCATCGTCGGCTCCGGCGCGGCAGCGCCAGCGTGGCTGTCCATCCAGGTCCTCGTTCCGGCCCAATGATCGCAGTTGATCAGGTACGTCGGGATGCTACCGGCGCCGGCGCGACGGCGGGATTCCGCCTGGCCGCACCCGTGCCCACCACGCCTACGCAAACCCCGTGGCGGGACAGGAAACGCCGAATTGGGGGTGGGCGTGTGGCGGCGCCCATTGACCGACATAATGACGCTCGTGGCCACCGCGACGGCAGTTGACCGACCCAACGCATCGGAGCTCCCTGGGCGTCCCGCCATGGTCGCCGTCGGGACCATCGTCTGGCTCGCGTCCGAGCTCATGTTCTTCGCCGCGCTGTTCGCGATCTACTTCACGATCCGCCAGGTCGCACCCGAGTTGTGGGAGTCGCAGCCGCAGCTGCTCAACATGCCGTTCTCGGCCACCAACACCACGATCCTGGTGCTGTCCTCGGTGACCTGCCAGGCCGGCGTCTACGCCGCCGAGCGCGGCCAGGTCAGCCGCCTCGGAGGCCCGTTCAACTTCATGCGGTGGGGCCTGCGCGAGTGGTTCATCCTCACGTTCATCATGGGTTCGATGTTCATCGCCGGGCAGGTGTACGAGTACGCAGCCCTCGTGGGTGAAGGGCTGACCCTGTCGTCCGACCCGTACGGCTCGATCTTCTACTTGGCGACCGGCTTCCACGGCCTGCACGTGACGGGCGGCCTGTTCGCGTTCCTCCTCGTGCTCGGGCGCACCTATGTCGCGCGCCGCTTCACCTATGAACAAGCCACGAGCGCCATCGTCGTGTCCTACTACTGGCACTTCGTCGACGTAGTGTGGATCGCGCTCTACCTGACCATCTACGTCGTCCGTTGAGTCACGAGCAGACAAGGCCTCTTGTGTCCGCAGTCTCCTCCCGGCGCCGCCACCCGGCCGCAGCGATCGTGGTCCTCCTGCTCGGGCTTGTGGCGCTCGGCGGCCTCTACGCAGCCTTCGCACCGACGAGCAAGGCGGGCACGGCCGCCGCAACCTCGACCCAGGTCGAAGAGGGCAAGAAGCTGTTCGCGATCGGCTGCGCCTCCTGCCACGGGCTCAACGGCGAGGGCGCCCGGCTCGCCGACGGCACCGTCCTCGGGCCGACGCTGGTCGGAGTCGGTGCGGCTGCGGTCGACTTCCAGGTGGGCACCGGGCGCATGCCTGCCACCGCGCCCAACGCGCAGATCCCCAGCAAGGAGCCTGCCTATACCGAGGAGCAGATCGAGCTGCTGGCCGCCTACGTGGCCTCGCTCGGCCCCGGCCCGCAGATCCCCAACCCCGACCAGTACGACCCCGCGTCCGGCGACCCCGCCGTCGGTGGCGAGCTCTACCGCACCAACTGCGCCGCCTGCCACAACACATCGGGCCAGGGCGGTGCGCTCACCTTCGGCATGGTCGCGCCCAAGCTGACGGGCGTCGACCCGAAGCACATGTACGAAGCAATGATCACCGGCCCGCAGCAGATGCCGGTGTTCAGCGATCGCACCCTCCCGACGGAGGACAAGCAGGACATCATCGCGTTCCTGACCAACATCGAGAACGAGCCCAACCCTGGTGGCCTCGGCATCGGCCGAGCCGGACCGGTCTACGAAGGTTTCTGGGGCTGGATCGTCGGCATCGGTGTCCTGGTCGCCGCGGCGGTGTGGATCGCCGGCAAGTCCTCCTGACCTAACCAATTCGCGGAGCCTCATGGGAAGCAAGCGATGACCACGGAATCCACTGAGCTGGACCCAGCCAGCCAGGCCGGCGATCCGATCCCCGATCCGGGGTTGCCGCCGCACCAGCCGCGGCTCGTCGACGTCGACCCCGACGCCAACAGGCGCGCCGACCGGCAGGTGGCGATGCTGTTCGGCCTGTCGACCCTGGCCACCCTCGGCTTCATCGTCGCCTACTTCGCGCTGCCGCTGATCGACGGCGACATGCACCGGGTCCGGGCGAGCAACCTGTGGCTGGGCGGCTTGATGGGCGTGGCCATGCTGGGCATCGGCATGGGCGCCGTCCATTGGGCGAGAAAGGTCATGACCAGCCCCGAGCTGGTGCAGGAGCGGCACGACCTCGCCTCCGACCCGCAGACGCGGGAGCAGGCGCTCGCGGCCTGGGATGCCGGCGTCCAGGAGTCCGATTTCGGCCGCCGCAAGATGATCCGCAACTCGCTCATCGGCGCGATGGCGCTGCTGCCGCTGCCCGCCGTCGTGCTGCTGCGCGACCTCGGCCCGCTGCCGGGCAACATCAAGTCGCACACCTTCCTCTGGGCGGAGGGCGTGCGCATGGTCACCGACGTCACGTTCCGTCCGGTCCGCCCCGCCGACATTGAGCTGGGCGCGATCGTCAACGTGATGCCGGAGACGTTCGAGGAGCTGCCCGAGCACGGCCCCGACCGCGCGATCGCCCGCGGCAAGGTGCCGGTCATCCTCGTACGCATCGAGGAGGACGAGCTGCAGATCGCTCAGGGCCGTGAAAACTGGCAGGTCGACGGCATCTTGGCGTACTCGAAGATCTGCACCCACGTCGGTTGCCCGATCAACCTCTACGAGCAGCAGACGCATCACCTGCTCTGCCCGTGCCACCAGTCCACCTTCGACCTCGCCGACAACGGGAAGGTCATCTTCGGCCCGGCTGCCCGCAGCCTGCCGCAGCTGCCGATCTTCATCGACGACGAGGGCTACCTTGCCGCGCGGAGCGACTTCACCGAGCCCGTCGGCCCGAGCTTCTGGGAGCGGGATTGAGCGGCGTAAACGACGCAGTGGGCAAGGTCGTCGGCGGGGTCGACGACCGGCTCACCATCTCTGTCTGGCTCAAGCGCCACATGCGCAAGGTCTTCCCCGACCACTGGTCGTTCCTGCTCGGTGAGATCGCGCTGTTCAGTTTCATCATGCTGCTGCTGTCGGGTGTGTTCCTCACCCTCTGGTTCAAGCCGTCGATGGCCGAAGTGACCTACGAGGGGTCCTACACAGCGCTGCGCGACGTGCAGATGTCGGAGGCCTTCGCCTCGACGCTCGACATCTCCTTCGACGTGCGCGGCGGCCTGCTCATGCGGCAGATCCACCACTGGGCCGCGTTGGTGTTCATCTCTGCGATGGTGCTGCACGCCACGCGCATCCTGCTCACCGGTGCGTTCCGCAAGCCTCGCGAGATCAACTACACCATCGGCATTCTCATGCTGATCCTCGGTGTGGTGGAGGGGTTTGCGGGCTACTCGCTGCCCGACGACCTGCTCTCGGGATCCGGGCTGCGCATCGCCGAGGGCATCATCCTCTCGACACCGATCGTCGGCACGTATATGTCGTTCTTCCTGTTCGGGGGCGAGTTCCCCGGTGACGACATCGTGCCGCGACTGTTCACCGTGCACATCCTGCTCATCCCGGGCCTGCTGCTGGCCCTCGTGTCGCTGCACCTGATCATCCTCTGGTACCAGAAGCACACGCACTGGGCCGGCGCGGGCAAGACCGAGCACAACGTGGTCGGCCCGCCGTTCTTCCCCATCTACGTCGCCAAGGCCGGTGGCTTCCAGTTCATCGTCTTCGGCGTGCTCGCCCTCATGGGCGCGTTCATCCAGATCAACCCGGTGTGGATCTGGGGGCCCTACAGCGCCTCAGAGGTCAGCGCCGGCACCCAGCCCGACTGGTACATGGGCTGGCTCGACGGACTGCTGCGCATCATGCCCAACTGGGAGACGCACTGGTTCGGCTTCACATGGAGCTGGAACGTGCTCATCCCGTCGCAGGTGGTGCCGGGCATCCTGATCGGCGTCCTGCTGCTCTATCCATGGATCGAGCAGTTCGTCACCGGTGACCGCCGCGAGCACCACACACTTCAGCGGCCGCGCAACCACCCGGTGCGCACGGGGTTCATCGCCGCGCTCGCGACGTTCATCATTCTCGGCCTGTTCGGTGGCGGCAACGACTTCATCGCCACGATCTTCCACACGTCGATCAACACCATCACCTGGACGCTGCGCATCCTGATCTTCGTGGGGCCGGTGATCGCGTTCATCGTCACCAAGCGCATCTGCCTCGGGCTACAGCGCCGTGACCGGGAGAAGATCCTGCACGGCTTCGAGACCGGCGTCGTTCAGCGCCTTCCGCATGGCGAGTTCATCGAGGTGCACGGGCCGCTCGGCGAGGAGGAGGCCTACGTGCTGGCTTCCCACCCCCGCCAGGTTCCGCACGAGGTCGGGCCCGACACCGACGAGCACGGCATCCCCGCACCGAACCGCACGATCGAGAAGGCCCGGGCGAAGATGTCGGAGTTCTACTACGGCGATGTCGTGCAGAAGCCGACCCTCGAGGAGTACTCCGCGGCGCAGCACCACCACGCCGTCGAGGAGCTCGAGGAGTCCGGCGACGGCGAAGTTCACCCGGAGATCACGCGCGGCCCCTGAGCAAGGAGCTCAGAACCGCGCAACCAGCGTCGGGCTGCCGTCGGCAGTCAGCCGTACCTCACTGATCTCCGGCAGGTCCACCTCGATGGTGGTCCCCATGCTGCAGGCCGCATCGACGACCTCGCAGGTGCCGAGCTCGAGTGCGCGGCCCTCCCACGTGACGGCCGTGACCTCGTACGGCCCGTCACTCGACACCTGCTTGGCCGAGACCATCAACCAGGACGGCTCGCCCTGATAGGCGAAGACGGTGCCGGTGTCAGACCCGCCGGGGGTCATCAGCGGCTCGGCGATGAAGTACCGCCCATTGGCCACCTGCAGGGTCTCGCGGTAGCGCTGCCCCAGGGTGCGATCCGACTCGGTCGCCTGCCAGACGGTGCCGGCCGCAAGCCCGGCGACCGCCACGGCCGATGCGGCAATCGCAGCCACCCGTACGCCGGTCTGACGCCACGACCGTTTCGGCCTGATCGACTCGGTGGGTACGGAGACGGCCGCGATCGCCGACAGCACCCCGGCTTCGAAGCCGGGTTGCGGCTCGCGTGTCGGTGCAAGCAGCAGCAGATCCTCGGCGATTCGCGCCAGCTCCTCCAGCTCCAGCCGGCAGGAGGGGCAGGTCGCCACGTGCCGTAGCACCCGTGCCCGGTCGGGACCGGAAGCTGCCCCCGCAGCCAGCTCAGCCAGCGAGTCAGCGACCGTCGCACACGTCTCGTGCTCAGTCATCGCTCACCTTCAACCGGTCCCGCAGCCGGATCAATCCGGTGCGGATCCTCGTTTTTGCCGTTCCGAGCGGGACGGACTCCCGCTCGGCTATCTCCCGGGCGGTCAACCCGTAGAACGCCGCCAGCACCACTGCCACTGCCTGCTCGTGCGGCAGCTCGAGCAGCGCCTCGCGCAACCCCTCTGCCGTCACGAACCGGTCGACGTCTTCCTCCGCCTCGTCCCGTGTCGTCGACACCAGGGCCAGCAGAGCGGTCGGATCGACCACCTCTTCCCGCCTGACTCGCACGACGTCGACCGCTGCGTTGCGGGCGATGGTCAGCAGCCAGGTGGAGACCCGTCCCCGCCGTACGTCATAGGCCTCGGCATGCCGCCAAGCCCGCAGGAACGCCTCCTGGGCGACCTCCTGCGCGGTTGCCGGCTCGCCGGTGATCATCAAGGCCAGGCCGTAGACACGCGACTGGAACCGCCGGACGAAGGCAGCCGCAGCATCGGGATCGCCGGCGGCCATGCCCGCGAGCAGCGACTCGTCCGAGGCTGTCATGACTGTAACTACGTGAGGGGTGACGAAAGGGATTCCATCGCCGTGCCTTAGTGAGCGTGCTCACCCCGGTAGTACTCGAACACCATGCCAAGGACGGCATAGACGCCGAAGGCGGCGCCGATGATGGCCAGCCACCACCCGAAGACCAGGCCGAGGAAGACCAGCGCAGCCGCGCTCGAGCACGCCAGCGGCCACCAGGAGTGCGGGCTGAAGAAGCCGTACTCCCCCGCGCCGTCCTCGATCTCGCCGTCCTCGCGGTCCTCGGGCCGCGGCTCCATGCGCTGCGACGTGAAGACCAGGTAGAAGGCGATGAGGAAGCAGAGCCCGAACGTCAGTGTCAGCGCGGTCGTGCCGGTCCAGTCCTCGGAGGAGAACCAGTAGGCCGGCGTGACGATCAGGAAGAAGATCGAAAGGACGACGAAGATCCGCGCCTCTGTCTTCACGGCTGCACGTCCTTGGGGGGGTCGATGTTGCCGGTGTTGATGCCGACCCGGACGGGCTGGCTGACGGCAGCGATGTCGGGATACTTCAAGTCGAAGGCGGGACGCTCGGAGCGGATGCGCGGCAACGACGTGAAGTTGTGCCGAGGCGGCGGGCACGACGTCGCCCACTCGAGCGAGTTGCACCAGCCCCACGGGTCGTCGACGCCGACCTTGGGCTTCTTGGACGTGATCCAGACGTTCCACAGGAAGAACAGCGTGGACGCGCCGAGCAGGAACGAGCCGGCCGACGAGACCTGGTTGAGGAACGTGAAGCCGTCATCGGGAAGGTAGTCGGCATAGCGTCGCGGCATGCCCTCCACGCCCAGCCAGTGCTGCACCAGGAACGTGGTGTGGAAGCCGATGAACAGCGTCCAGAACTGGATCTTGCCGAGCCGCTCGTCGAGCATCCGACCGGTGAACTTGGGCCACCAGAAGTAGAAGCCCGCGAACATCGCGAACACGACGGTGCCGAACACCACGTAGTGGAAGTGGGCCACCACGAAGTAGCTGTCGGACACCTGGAAGTCGAGCACCGGCGAGGCGAGGATGATGCCCGTCAGGCCACCGAACAGGAACGTCACCAGGAACCCGACCGACCACAGCATCGGGGTGTCGAACGTGATCGAGCCCCGCCACATCGTGCCGATCCAGTTGAAGAACTTGAAGCCGGTTGGCACCGCGATGAGCATCGTCATCAACGCGAAGAACGGCAGCGCGACGGCGTTGGTGACGTACATGTGGTGCGCCCACACCGCCATCGACAGCGCGGCGATCGCGAGCGTGGCGGCGACAAAGCCCTTGTAGCCGAAGACCGGCTTGCGGCTGAAGACCGGGATGACCTCGGAGATGATGCCGAAGAACGGCAACGCGATGATGTAGACCTCGGGATGGCCGAAGAACCAGAACAGGTGCTGCCACAGGATCGGCCCACCGTTGGCCGGGTCGAAGATGTGGGTGCCGAACTGCCGGTCGGCGAACAGCGCGAACAGCGCGGCGGCCAGCACCGGGAAGGCCATCAGCACGAGCAGGCTCGTCACCAGGATGTTCCAGGTGAAGATCGGCATCCGGAACATCGTCATGCCTGGCGCGCGCATCGTGATGATCGTGGTGACGAAGTTGACGCCACCGAGAATCGTGCCGAAGCCGCTGAGCGCGAGACCCATGACCCACAGGTCGCCGCCGATGTTGGGCGAGTATTGCCCGCCCGACAGCGGCGTGTAGGCGAACCAGCCGAAGTCGGCGGCGCCGCCGGGCGTGAGGAAGCCCGCAACGACCATCAGCCCACCGAAGAGGAACAGGTAGAAGCTGAACATGTTGATGCGCGGGAACGCGACGTCGGGCGCACCGATCTGCAGCGGGACGATGATGTTGCCGAAGCCGATGAACGTCGTCGTCGCGAACAGCAGCAGCATGATCGTGCCGTGCATGGTGAACAGCTGGTTGTAGACCGCGTCGCTGACGAACTGGTTCTCCGGCGTCCACAGCTCAGCACGGATGATCATCGCCATCGCGCCGGCGAAAAGGAAGAACGCGAACGAGGTGATCAGGTAGAGGTAGCCGATCACCTTGTGGTCGGTGGAGGTCATCCACCGAACCACGGTGTTGCCCTTGCGGTGCGGCTGGACCGCCGTGACCGTCGGGCGAGGCTGGGTCGTGGTCATCGTTCGTTCTCCCCCACCTGCGGGGTCAGCGGTTCGGTGTCATAGGCGCCGCGCAGCGGTGCCTCGACCACGCCGGTCTGGCCCCTCTCCTCGAGCTCGGCGAGGTGCGCCTCGTAGTCCGCCTGCGACACGATCTGCACGTCGAACAGCATGCGCGAGTGGTAGGTGCCGCAAAGCTCGGCGCACTTGCCCTTGAAGGTGCCGATCTTGTTTGGCGTCACCTGGAAGCTGTTCTCGCGGCCGGGGATGACGTCCATCTTGAAGTAGAACGCCGGCACCCAGAACGAGTGGATGACGTCGGGCGACTCGAGGGTGAACTCCACCCTCTGATCGACAGGGAGCACCAGCGTCGGGTTGTCGGCTGCGGTGCCGACGTCGTAGACCTCGTCGTCGAGGTAGTTGAAGGTCCACGACCACTGCGAACCGATGACGCCGATGCTGACATCGGGATTGTCTTCGATCTCGAGCAGCTCGTTCTGGTTCTTGACCGTCCACGCGAACAACGTGGCGATCATGAAGAACGGCGCGATCGTGTAGAGGATCTCGATCGGCATGTTGTAGCGGGTCTGCTCAGGCAGCTCAGGGTGCCGACGGCGGTAGGCGAAGGACGCCCACAGGATGAGCCCCCACACCAGGACACCGACGGCGAGCGCCGCGATCCAGAACCCGTTCCACAGGTCCTGGACGAGGGGTCCTTCGGCCGATGCGCTCTCGGGGAGTCCGCCTCGCTTCCACTGCTCCCGCAGCTCGGTCGAGCAGCCGGTCAGCGCCACCGCGGTGACGGCCATGACCGCTGCTGCGCGCAACGGTCGACGTCGACGGGGTGGCCGGCTGATGGCCGGGTGTTTCGCGCCGTACGGACCCACGGATCGCCCTTCAACAGCCTTCCCTATTGGCATTCGCGGCAACCGTATCGCAGCACGGCAGGCCGTACCCGTAGAGGTGCCATAACGCCTCAGGACGTACGGTTTCGGCGTGTCGGGCTTTCTAGATGCGGCCTCCGGCGAGCCGCTGCACCCTGCCGCGCGCGAGGTGCTGCTGGCCGCGCTGGACGAGGGGTGGGCCGACCCGCAGCGGCTCTATCGGGCTGGTCGGCGGGCCCGGATGCTGCTCGACAACGCGCGCGAGGTGCTGGCCGCGGGGGTGGGCGTACGGCCCGACGAGGTGCTGCTCACCCGGTCGGGCACGCAGGCCGTGCACCACGGGATCGCGGCCGCGCTCGGCGGCCGCCGGCGGGTGGGCTCCCGGCTGGTGCACTCGGCGGTCGAGCACTCCAGCGTGCTGTCGGTCGCGGGCGCGTACGAGGCGGCAGGTGGGGATGTTGCCAGCGTCGCCGTGGATTCGGCCGGGCGGATCGACCTGGCGGCGCTCGCCGACGCGGTCACCGCCGAGACCGCCCTGCTGTGCGTGCAGTCGGCCAACCATGAGGTCGGGACGATGCAGCCGCTCGCCGACGTCGCCGAGGTGTCTGCGCGCCACCGCGTACCGCTGTTCGTTGACGCGGCACAGTCGCTGGGCCGCGTCCCCGTACCCGCCGGGTGGTCGCTGCTCGCGGCAAGTGCGCACAAGTGGGGTGGGCCGGCCGGAGTCGGTCTGCTGGCGGTGCGCAAGGGCGTGCGGCTGCGCGACCCGCTGCCGGAGGACGAGCGCCCGGACCTGCCGGGTTTCCCCGATGTGCCGGCCGCCCTCGCCGCCGCCGCCGCGCTGCAGGCTCGCCAGGAGGAGCAGGACGCGCTCGCGGCCCGGCACACGGCGCTCGTGGACCGTATCCGGCAACGCGTCCCGCTGCTTGTTCCCGACGTCGAGGTCGTCGGCCACCCGACGCAGCGGCTACCGCACCTGGTGACGTTCTCCTGCCTGTACGTCGACGGGGAGGCGCTGCTCACCGCGCTCGACCGGGCGGGATTCGCGGTGTCGAGCGGGTCGTCGTGCACGTCGAGCGCGCTGCGCCCGAGCCACGTGCTGGAGGCGATGGGGGTGCTGAGCCACGGCAACGTACGCGTCTCGCTGTCGCGGGACACCACGGAAGCCGACGTAGACCGGTTCCTCGACGTGCTGCCGCGCATCGTGGCCGATGTGCGTGGCGAGCTGGGTGCCGCCGGGCTCTAGCCCCACCAACCAACCCCTGTTGATCATGGCGAAGGTGTGATCATTCTCGCGGAATGATCACGCCTTCGCCATGATCAACCTCCGTTTGGGGCGCCGCGCTGGACCAGGTGGCTGTCGCCCTCGCCGCCGAGGTAGTCGTGGCCCCGCATCCGGCACCAGGCGCGGATGTCGTTCCCGGCGGCCGGGTCGTCGGCGCGCACCTCGATAGTGCCGCCGACCGGGACGCTGCCGATCTCCCGGGCCAGGTGGATCACCGGCAGCGGGCACCGCTCCCCCAGGCAGTCGAGCACCCGGTCGGCGGCGGCCACGGAAACCGTCAGACGTGCTGGGTGTGCAGGTGCGGCGCGACGTCGGCCGCGGCCTCATCGCCGTAGGCGGCGGCCATCCGGGCCAGGAAGTCGCTGCTGCCCAGGTCGTACTCCTGGGTGCCGACCGTTTCGATCACGTACGACGCCAGCAGGCAGCCGAGCTGGGCGGCACGCTCGTGCGAGAGCTCCCAGGCGACGCCCGAAAGGAACCCGGCGCGGAATGCGTCGCCGACGCCGGTCGGGTCGATGGCCTCGACGAGCGCGCCCACGGGCACGTGGATCGGGTCGGCGTCGAGCGACTCGATGCGCACGCCGTCCTTGCCGAGCGTGGTGACCCGGGTGCCGACCTGCTTGATGACGTCGGACGCGCTCCAGCCGGTCTTCTGCTCGAGAACTGCGGCCTCGTACTCATTGGTGAACAGGTAGGCCGCGCCCTCGACGAGTCGGCGGATACCAGGGCCGTCCATCCAGGCCAGCTGCTGGCTGGGGTCGGCGGCAAAGGCGTAGCCGCGGGTGCGGCACTCGTCGGTGTGCCGGTGCATCGCCTGGGGGTCGTTGGCGCTGACGAGCACCAAGTCGAGGCCGCCGAGGCGCTCCGCGACCGGCAGCAGCTCGATCTCGCGGGCCTCGCTCATCGCGCCGGCATAGAACGACGCCATCTGCGCGTGGTCGCGGTCGGTCGTGCAGACGAACCGCGCGGTGTGCCGCACGGTCGACACATGCACACCCGCGCAGTCGACGCCGTGCCGCTCCAGCCAGGAGCGGTAGTCGACGAGGAAGTCCTCGCCCACCGCGCCGACCAGCACGGGCGTGTGGCCCAGATTGGCCATGCCGAACGCGATGTTTGCCGCCACACCCCCGCGTCGCACGTCGAGGTCGTCGACGAGGAACGAAAGCGAGATCTTGTCGAGCTGCTCGACGACCAGGGAGTCGGCGAAGCGACCCGGGAAGGTCATGAGGTGGTCGGTCGCGATGGACCCGGTCACGGCGATGCGCACCCGCGGAGCCTACCTTCTGTCCTTTCGACGCAACGGCACCCTGCGTCGATAAGTTCGACGCAGGGTGCCGTTGTGTCGAAGCGTTTAGTGGAACGAGTCGCCGCAGGCGCAGGAGCCGGTGGCGTTGGGGTTGTCGATCGTGAAGCCCTGCTTCTCGATCGAGTCGACGAAGTCGATGGTGGCACCCAGCAGGTAGGGCGAGCTCATGCGGTCGACCACGACGCTCACGCCGCCGAAGTCGTGCACGTCGTCGCCGTCGAGGTGACGCTCGTCGAAGAACAGCTGGTAGCGCAGACCGGAGCAGCCGCCCGGCTGCACCGCGACTCGCAGCTGGAGGTCGTCGCGCCCCTCCTGCTCGAGGAGGCCCTTGACCTTGGCCGCTGCGGTGTCGGTGAGGACGACAGCCTGAGTGGTCTGGTCCTGAACCGTCATGTGATGGCTCCCGGGTGTGGTTGGCATCGGTGCTGGTCTCTACGGTACAAGGTCTGCGTCACCTGCGTGGCGACCACGTGCGCGCCACGCGCTCGGCGAGCGCCGACAGGCTCTCCGCGGGGCGGCCCATGGCCTGCTCCACGCCGACCAGGTCGACCATCGCGTACGCCGACTCGATCCCGTTGGCCCGCAGCTCGCGGGCGCTCACGTCGACCCGTCCGGCGAGCGCGATGCACGGCCGTGCCGCTGCCTGGGCGGCCTTCGCGACCCCCATCACGACCTTGCCGGAGACAGTGGTCGGGTCGACCTTGCCTTCGCCGGTGACGACGAGGTCGACTCGGCGTACGGCGTCGGCCAGGCCCACCGCATCGGCCACGGTCTGCAGCCCGGGCACCCGGGTGCCGCCGAGTAGCAGCAGCGCATATCCGAGACCCCCGGCCGCCCCCGCACCCTTCTCGTCGGCGGGCTCGCGCCCGGCCGCATGCGCGAGCCTGGTCAGCGCGCCGTCGACTTCGAACAGCTGCTCCCTGGTCAGCCCTTTCTGCGGGCCAAACACGTTGGTGGCACCGCGAAGCCCGAGCAGCGGGTTGTCGACGTCGCTGGCCGCTAACAACTCGATGCCGGCCACCCGCTCGCGGGCGGCAGTGACGTCGATGCCGTCCAGCCGGGCCAACGCTGCCGGGCCGCTGGTCAGCAGACCCTCCGGCGTGCTGGTCGCGCCGAGCGCCGCGAGCAGGCCGGCGCCGCCGTCGTTGGTGCCGCTCCCGCCGAGGCCGACGACGACCCTCTTCGCGCCGGCGTCGAGGGCCGTGACGATGAGTTCGCCGACGCCGTACGTCGTCGCGGTCAGCGGGTCGCGCTTGTCGGGGGCCACGAGATCGAGGCCACACGCCTGGGCCGATTCGACGTACACGGTGTCGCCCACCTGCAGCACCGCCGCCGGCACCCGCTCGCCCAGCGGCCCGGTAACGGTCGTCGCCAGCAGGTCACCGCCGAGTGTGGAATGCATCACATCCACGAATCCCGGGCCGCCGTCGGCCATCGGGGCGAGCGCGACCTCGTCGTCAGGAGCGTGCCGGCGCCAGCCTTCTGCGATCGCGGCCGCGGCTTCCGGCGCGGTCAGGGTGCCCGCGAACTTGTCGGTGGCGACGAGAACCTTCATGGCGCAAGCGTGCCATCCTGTGGATTCGCGTCGAGCGGCGAGACAACCCGAAAGGCAACCTCCGTGACCATGACCGAGCCGCAGCCTGCGCCGCTCCTTCTGCTGGGTCGCCGCAGCGACCCGTCGAGCGAGCGCGGCGTCGACTGTCCGGGCGACCTGCCGGTGGCGAGCGACCCGACGCTGGTGGAGCGGGCGCGCGCTGCCAAGGCAGCGCTCGGCGACTCGGTGTTCGTGCTCGGCCACCACTATCAGCGCGACGAGGTCATCCAGTTCGCTGACGTCACGGGCGACTCGTTCAAGCTCGCGCGTGAGGCGGCCGCCCGACCGGACGCGCCGTACCTCGTCTTCTGCGGCGTGCACTTCATGGCCGAGTCCGCCGACATCCTCACCGGCGACCACCAACAGGTCGTGCTGCCCGACCTGGCCGCCGGATGTTCGATGGCCGACATGGCGCGGCTCGGCCAGGTCGAGGAGGCCTGGGACCTGCTGACCGACGTGGGCATCGCCGACGTGACGGTGCCGCTGACGTACATGAACTCGTCGGCCGACATCAAGGCGTTCACCGGCCGGCACGGCGGCGCGGTCTGCACGTCGAGCAACGCTGAGACGGCGCTGCGCTGGGCGCTCGAGCGCGGCGAGAAGGTGCTGTTCCTGCCCGACCAGCACCTCGGCCGCAACACCGCGGTGCTCGGGCTGGGGCTCTCGCTCGACGACTGCGTGCTCATCGACCCGCACAAGCCCGGCTTCGGTGTCACGACGGGCGAGCTGCGCGGGGCCACGATGCTGCTGTGGCGCGGGCACTGCTCTGTGCACGGGCGGTTCAGCGAGGAGTGCGTCGACGACGTACGTGCTCGGGTGCCGGGCGTCCAGGTGCTCGTCCACCCGGAGTGCCGGCACGAGGTCGTGACCAAGGCCGACCTCGTCGGGTCGACGGAGTTCATCATCAAGACGATCGAGCAGGCGCCCGCAGGGTCGGCCTGGGCCGTGGGCACCGAGCTCAACCTCGTGCGCCGGCTGGCCAATGCGCACCCGGACCAGACGGTCGTGTTCCTGGACAAGACGGTCTGCTACTGCTCGACGATGAACCGCATCGACCTGCCGCACCTCGTCTGGGCGCTCGAGCAGCTCGTCGACGGGCGGGTCATCAACCAGATCACCGTCGACGCCGACACGGCCCACTGGGCGCGCGTCGCGCTCGACCGGATGCTCGCGCTGCCGGCCTGATCGGTCGGGCGGCACGGGCTCAGCGGTGGGCCATGGGGTGCGAATCGGTGGCTATAGCAACGCTGGGGCGCCCCAGCACCACCCGGGCCTCAGGGCATGGGGCGCGAATCGGTGGCTATATAGCAACGCTGGGGCGCCCCAGCGGGGCCGCGCGGTCAGCCGGGGATGAGCCCGTCGTCGGTGAGCAAGGCGCGGACGTCGTCCATGGACGCGTCCGGGCCGGGCAGGACGAGTTCGCTCTCGACGAGGGCGTCGTCGGGCACCGCCTGGCCGACGTCGCGCACGGCCCGGACCAGCTCCTGCAGCGCCACCCGGAACCGCTCCTCGTCGGCGTCCTCGATGGCCACCGACAACTCGTCGTCGAGCCGGTTGAGCTCGTCGACGTGCTCGTCGGAGACCTCGAGCTGACCTTCGCCGAGGATCCGGACGATCACGGCAGCTGACCCGTGCCGGGCTGGGTCTGGCTCTGCGGCGGTGTCGTGGCGTCGCCACTGTCGGACTCGATCGCGGGCCGCTCGGCGCCGCCGGTGGTGATCTGCTGCTTGAGGCGGGACAGCTCGTCCTCGACCTCGCTGGACGACGCCAGGCGGTCGAGCTCGAGCGTGATGTCGTCCTGGGCCAGCCCGGTGGGGTCGTCGAGGGCGCCGGAGGCCAGCAGCTCGTCGATCGCGCCGGACCGAGCCGACATCGTCGCGATCTTGTCCTCGGCCCGCTGCACCGCCATGCCGACGTCGCCCATCTCCTCCGAGAGTCCGGAGAACGCCTCGCCGATCTTGGTCTGCGCCTCAGCGGCCGTGTAGGTCGCCTTCAGCGTCTCCTTGCGCGTGCGGAACGCCTCGACCTTGGCCTGCAGCCGCTGCGCGGCGAGGGTGAGCTTCTCCTCCTCAGTCTGCAGAGCGGCGTGCTGCGCGCGCATGCTGGAGATCTGCTGGGTGAGCCCGGACTTGCGGGTCAGCGCCTCGCGAGCGAGGTCCTCGCGGCCCGCCTGAAGGGCGCGCGCCGCCTGGTTGGACAGCTTGTCTGACTGCTCGTTGAGCTGGGCGAGCTGCAACTCGATGCGCTTGCGGCTCGTCGCGACGTCGGCCACCCCGCGGCGCACCTTGGTGAGCAGCTCGAGCTGCTTCTGGTACGAGTAGTCGAGCGTCTGGCGCGGGTCCTCGACCTTGTCGAGCACCTGGTTGGTCTTTGCCCGGAAGATCATCGAAATCCGCTTGAGGATGCTCATGGGGGCTGGCTGACCCTTCTTCCACACCAGGACCGCCCTGGCGTGACGTCAATGTGGAGATCTCCACCCTATGCGCCCTGGCCGCAGTTCGGGAGGTGGGCCGCGCGCGCCGTACTCTGGTGCACGTGTTCAGACGCAACCAGACGACCGAGGCGACCGAGCCCGCACCCGCTGTCGACCAGTCCGTGACCGCCCAGGGCAAGGGCCGCCCCACGCCGTCCCGCAAGGAGGCGGAGGCCGCCCGGCGGCAGCGCGTGAAGCCGGCGCTCACCCGCAAGGAGGCAGCGGCGCAGCGCCGCGCCGCCACTCGGGCCGACCGCGAGCGCGTCAAGGTGGCGATGGACACCGGTGACGAGCGGGGCTATATGCCGCGCGACCGCGGGCCGGTGCGCGCCTTCATCCGCGATTTCGTCGACTCGCGGCGGTCGGTGGCGGAGTACTTCCTGCCGTTGATGCTGGTCGTGCTGGTCCTCGGCTGGATCCCCAATCCGCAGATCGTCATGGCCAGCACCACGCTGATGCTGATGATCCTGATCTTCGGGGTCGCCGACCTGATCTTCCTCAGCCGACGGCTCAAGCGGCAGGTGCGCGATCGGTTCCCCGACGACAACTCGCGCGGCAACACCTTCTACGGCATCAGCCGCGCCACCATGATCCGCCGCATGCGGCTGCCCAAGGCGCGGGTCAAGCCCGGCGCTGTCATCTAGTGGGCCGCAGCTGATGGGCTGGAGCTGGCGCTACCTCGACGAGACCGGAGCCGACACCACCGCGGCCGGCGTCTCGGCGGTGGACTTCCCGGCGCAGGCCGACGCGGAGACGTGGATCGGTGAGCACTGGCGGGAGCTGCTCGACGCCGGGGTCGAGGCCGTGACGCTGGTCGAGGACGGCCGCACGGTCTACGGCCCGATGAGCCTGCGCCCACCGGACTAGCCGAACCCGGAAGGCGCTTTGACGCGGACGGCTCCCGCGTGGGAGCGTGTCGATCACCTCACGCACCGGTCGGGGGAAGTCGGTCCGAAGCCGACGCTGACCCGCAACCGTAGGTCGCAGCACCTGGTCATCCAGGTGCGGCGGCAAGCCGGAACACCCGGTCGGTGCGAGCGGCTCCATCCGTCGAGGTCTGCGGGACGGGGCCGGGTCGATGACCCTCGAGCGGCGCTGTCTGCGCGTCGCGCGGCCGCGACCCGTCGTCGTCACGGGATCGCTGCTCTGAAGGGTCGTCATGTCTCACCCCTACCTGCGCCGCCTGCGTGGCGTGCTCTCGGGAGCCGTCGCCGTCGCGCTGGTGCTCCTCATCGTCAGTCCGGCCCAGGCGGCCGCCTTCCGCTACTGGGGCTACTACCAGTGGCAGGACAACGCGTGGGTCTTCGGCCAGGCTGCGCCTGACCAGACCACGCCGGCCGATGGCTCGGTCGAAGGCTGGCGGTTCGCGGTCACCGACGAGCAGTCCGTACGGATGCCGCGCGCCGACGGCGACTTCGACGCGATCTGCAGCGACACCGAAGCCGGCTCCGGCGAGAAGCGGGTCGCGGTCGTCATCGACTACGGCACAGCGGAGGACTCCGCCAACGGCGACGAGCCGCCCGCGCCGCGGGGCGAGTGCGCGGTCGTGCCCTCCGACGCCAACGGCGCAACAGTGCTCGCCGCCGTCGCCGAGGTCCGCATCGAGAATGCCCTGGTGTGCGGCCTGGACGGCTGGCCGGCCACCGGCTGCGGCGACCCGGTCGAGGGTGCCGCCCCGACCGGTGCAGAAGAGCCCGTCCTGCTCCAGCTGCCCGGCGAGTCCGAGCTCTCCGCCGGCACTGAAGACGACGGCGGGATGTCCGGCGGCACCTGGGCCCTCATCGGCGTCGGCGCCGCGGCCGTGATCACTCTTGCGGCCGGCGCCATGCGGCTCAATCGGAGAAACGCCGACACGTGAGCCTGCACCCGCTTCCCCGTCGGCTGCACGCCGGAGCCTGGTGGCTCTGGGCGCTCGGCCTCGCGGCCGCGGCGAGCCGCACCACCAACCCGGTGCTGCTCGCGCTGCTCGTCGCGGTGGCCGCGTACGTCGTCGCGGCCCGGCGCAGCCCGACGCCGTGGGCGCGGTCGTTCGGGGCGTTCCTCAAGCTCGGCCTGATCGTCATCGGGCTGCGGGTGGTGTTCCAGTCGCTGTTCGGCACCTCGGTCGGCGGCAGCACGGTCCTGTTCACCCTGCCGTCGCTCGAGCTGCCGGAGTGGGCGGCCGGTGTCCGCCTCGGCGGTGCGGTGACGCTCGAGGCCGTGACGCTGGCGGTGTACGACGGCCTGCGGCTCGCCGTCATGCTCGCCTGCGTGGGCGCCGCCAACGCGCTCGCCGACCCGCGGCGGCTGCTGCGCTCGGTGCCCGGGGCCTTGTACGCCACGGGCGTGGCGATCGTCGTCGCGCTGTCGTTCGCGCCGCGGCTCGTCGAGGACGCTTCGCGGGTCCGCGCCGCGCACCGACTGCGTGGCCGCACGGCCCGCGGGCTGCGCAGCCTCGGCCGGGTGGCGATGCCGGTCCTCGAGGGATCGCTCGACCGCGCCCTCGACCTGGCCGCCGCGATGGACGCCCGCGGCTTCGGCCGGGCCGCCGCGGTGCCGGCCGGTCGACGACGAGCCACGGGGGTGCTCGTCGTCGCCGGCCTGATCGGGGTGTGCATCGGCGTGTACGGGCTGCTCGACGACAGCTCGCCCGGCTGGCTTGGCCCGGTGCTCGTCCTCTCCGGGCTGGCCGTGTCCGCGGGCGGGTTCGCGATTGCGGGCCGATCCAGCATCCGTACCCGCTATCGACCCGACCCATGGCGCTGGCCGGAATGGGCGGTGACCGGCTGCGCGGTCGTCGTGGCCGGCACGTTCGCGCTCGCCGCCTCCCGCGGCACACCGGGGATGAACCTGCTCGTCGTCCCCCTCGTCCCACCGCAGGTCCCGGTGCTGCCGCTCATCGGCCTGCTGGCGGCGCTGCTGCCCGCCTGGCTCGCTCCGGTTCCGCCCGACCGGGTCGCGGCGGCGGCCGGGGCGCCGACCCGCAGGCCCATGGAGGTGCCCGCGTGATCAGCTTCGAGTCGGTGACCATTCGGTACCCCGACGCCGACGCGCCGGTGCTGGTCGACGTCGACCTCACTGTGCCCGAGGGCGAGATGTGCCTCGTCGTGGGCCGTACGGGATCTGGCAAGTCGACGCTGCTGGGCGCGGTCAACGGGCTGGTGCCGCACTTCACCGGCGGCACGCTGTCTGGCCGGGTGCTGGTCGATGGTCGCGACACGAGCACGCATGCCCCGCGCGACCTGGCCGACGTCGTCGGGGTCGTGCGGCAGAACCCGGGGTCGGGGTTCGTCGCCGACTCGGTCGAGGACGAGCTCGCGTTCGGGATGGAGTGGATCGGGCTCGACCCGCAGGTGATGCGCCGCCGTGTGGAGGAGACGCTGGACCTGCTGGGACTCGCCGAGCTGCGGGACCGCCCGGTGGACGCGCTGTCCGGCGGTCAGCAGCAGCGCGTGGCGATCGGCGCCGCGCTTACCGCGCACCCGAGGGTCCTCGTGCTCGACGAGCCGACTTCGGCACTCGACCCGCAGGCCGCCGAGGAGGTGCTCGCCGCGCTGCAACGGCTGGTCCACGACCTCGGCATGACGGTACTGCTCGCGGAGCATCGCCTCGAGCGCGTGGTGCAGTACGCCGACCGCGTCGTCCTCCTCGGCAGCACCGGATCGCCGCTGGTCGTCGGCGACCCCGCCGAGGTGATGGCGGTATCCGGGGTCGCACCGCCGGTCGTCGAGCTCGGCCGGTTAGCCGGGCTGACGCCGCTGCCGCTGTCTGTGCGCGACGCACGCCGACGCACCGCGCCGCTGCGTGACAGGCTCGCCGACCGGACCCCGCCAAGACTTCGGACGGCCCCACCACCACATGCAGACGTGCTGGCCCGAACGCGACGGCTGGTTGTCTCGTACGGCGCCGTGCCGGCGATCCGCAGCGTCGACCTGTCCCTGCACCGCGGCGATGTCGTCGCCGTCATGGGCCGCAACGGCGCCGGCAAGTCCAGCCTGCTCGCCGCGGTGACCGGCTTGCGGCGACCAACCTCCGGCACGGTGGAGGTGCTCGGGCTCCAGCCGCACTCCGCCGACCCGAGCCGGGTTGTCCGCGCGGTCGGCTTGGTGCCGCAGAATCCTGGCGACCTGCTCTACGCCAGCTCCGTCGCGGCGGAGTGCCGCGATGCCGATCACGACGCCGGTGTGGAGCCGGGAACGGCGCGGGCGATCCTCGCCGACCTGGCACCGGACGTGCCCGACGAGCAGCATCCGCGGGACCTGTCGGAGGGACAGCGGCTCAGCCTCGCGCTGGCGGTCGTACTCGCGGCGGCTCCCCCGCTGCTGCTGCTCGACGAGCCGACCCGTGGTCTGGACTACAACGCCAAGCGGCGGCTCGTCGCCATCCTGCGCGAACTGGCCGGTGACGGGCATGGCGTCGTGCTGGCCACACATGACGTGGAGCTCGTGGCTGAGGTTGCGACGCGCGTCGTCGTGCTGGCCGACGGCGAGATCGTCGCGGACGGGCCGACCCGTTCGGTGGTCACGGGGTCGCCGGCGTTCGCCCCGCAGGTCGCCAAGATCCTCGCTCCGCAGCCGTGGCTGACAGTGCGCGACGTGGTGGAGGCACTGGGGGCGGCGTCGTGACTGGTGGGGAGTCGAGCACTGTGACAACGACTGGCGGCCGGCTGCAGCTGGGCATCCGATCCGCCTTGGCAATCGGGTTGGTGTCGCTGGTCGGCGGCGTCGCCTTCACCTGGCCGCTGTTCGTCAGTCCTGGCGCGGGGCTCGCCCATGGCACGGATGCGCCGTGGCTGTTTGCGCTGCTGCTGCCCCTGCTGCTGATCGTCGTGCATCGCCGAGCTCGCCGACGGTCGTGCCGACGCCAAGTCGGTGGCGCTGCTGGGCGTGCTCGCGGCGATCGGGGTCGGGCTGCGGGTGCTCGGCACCGGCACGGCCGGCATCGAGCCGGTCTTCTTCCTCCTGGTCATGGCCGGCCGGGTGCTCGGGCCCGGGTTCGGGTTCGCGCTCGGCGGCGTGACGCTCCTTGCCTCCGCGTTCGTCACCGCCGGCGTAGGGCCGTGGCTGCCGTTCCAGATGCTCGGCTGCGGCTGGGTCGCCATGGGTGCGGGGCTGCTGCCACCGCTGCGCGGACGCGCGGAGGCTTGGCTGCTCGGTGCGTACGGTTTTGTCGTGTCCCTCTTGTACGGCGCGCTGCTCAACATGTGGTTCTGGCCGTTCAGCACGCTGGCGACGTCGGTCGCCTTCGTCGCCGGCGACCCGGTCACCGACAACCTCGCCCGGTTCATGGTCTTCCACTTCACGACGTCGTTGGGCTGGGACCTACCCCGTGCGCTGATGACCGCGGCGCTGTGCGCGATCGCCGGACGGCCGGTGCTGGCCGCGCTGCGCCGGGCCGTACGCAAGGCCGCCTTCGACGCGCCCGTCGAGTTCCGGCCGGCGGCGCGCTGATGCGCGTCTTCGTCCTGGGCGGCGCGCGGTCGGGCAAGAGCACCTACGCGGAGCGGCTGCTCGCATCCGAACCGGCGGTCGACTACGTCGCCACCAGCGGCGAGCGCCCGGACGACCCCGACTGGCTGCAGCGGGTCGCCGAGCATCGCGCACGCCGGCCCGAGTCCTGGCGCACCATCGAGACGACCGATGTGGCGGGCGTGCTCGGCACGTCGGGGCCACCGGTGCTGATCGACTGCCTCACGCTGTGGCTGACCGTCGTGCTCGACGAGTGCGGTGCATGGGACGACGGCGCGTGGGCCGATGGTGGGCGCGACGCGGTGCGCGCGCGGGTCGACTCCCTGGTGGCCGCGTGGCGGGACACCCCGAGGTACGTGGTCGGCGTCAGCAACGAGGTCGGCTCCGGCGTCGTACCCTCGTACGCCTCCGGCATCCGCTTCCGCGACGAGCTCGGCCGGCTCAACATGCTGCTGGCCGACGTCTCTGATCGGGTCGTGCTGCTGGTCGCCGGTCGGCCGCTCGACCTTACGCCTGAGAGGACCGAATGACCCTCGACCTGACCGAGCTCGCCCAGCAGGTGGCGTTGCCCGACAAGGAGCAGGCCGATGCGGCGCGCGAGCGTCTGGCCGGTCTGGCCAAGCCGCCCGGTGCGCTGGGCCGGCTGGAGGAGCTGGGCGCCTGGCTCTGCTCCGTGCAGGGTGTCTGCCCGCCTCGCCCGCTGGACGACGTCCGCGTCGTCGTGTTCGCGGGCGACCACGGGGTCGTTTCTGCGGGGGTGTCCGCCTATCCGCGTGAGGTCACCGGCCTGATGGTGCGGGCGTTCGTCGCGGGCGGGGCTGCCGTCAACGTGCTCGCCCGTCAGGTGGGCGCGAGCGTGCGCGTGCTCGACCTCGGCGTCGATGCCGATCTTGCGGATCTCCCGGCGGGCGTCACGAAGTACAAGGTCCGGCGCGGCAGCGGCCGCATCGACGTCGAGGACGCGCTCACCCGCGACGAGGCGGAGGCGGCGTTCCGCGCGGGCATGACGGTCGCCGACGAAGAGGTCGACTCCGGAGCCGACCTGCTCATCGCCGGCGACATGGGCATCGGCAACACGACGCCGGCAACGGTGCTCACCGTGCTGCTGACCGGCAAGGATGTGGCGTCCCTGGTCGGTCGGGGCACCGGCGTCGACGACAACGCCTGGATGCGCAAGGCCGCAGCGGTCCGTGACGCGGCGCGCCGCGGGCGACCCAAGACGGGCGATCTCATCGAGCTGCTGGCCACGGTGGCGTCGGCCGACATCGCCGCGATGGTGGGCTTCCTCACGCAGGCGGCGGTGCGCCGTACCCCGGTGCTGCTCGACGGTGTGGTGTCCGGTGCCGCCGGGTTGGTGGCGGCCCGGGTCTCGTACCGCGTGGGTCGTTGGTTCCTCGCCGGCCACCGCTCGACCGAGCCGGCGCACCACGCCGCGCTGGCGCGGCTGGGGCTCGAACCCCTGGTGGACTACGAGATGCGGCTCGGCGAAGGCACCGGGGCGCTCGTCGCCGTGCCGGTGCTCAAGTCGGCCGCGGCGCTGCTCGCGGAGATGTCGACGCTGGACGAGGTGCTCGGCTCGCCCACCCCGCCTCCCACTCCGCCTCCCACTCCGCCTCCCAACCCCCGTGATCATGAATGATCGTCCCCCCGGGAGGGGGCGCGATCATTCATGATCATGGGTGATGGTCTCCGGCTGGCCGTGGGGACGTTCACGATCGTGCCGGTGCCTGCGCCGCGTCGGGTCGACAATGCCGTCGCGCGGACCGCGATCCTGCTGGGGCCCCTGCTCGGTGCGGCGCTCGGCGTGGCGGCAGGCGTCGTCGCGTGGGTCGCGTACGAGCCTCTCGACGGGTCACCGCTGCTCGCCGCCGCCCTTGCCGTCGGGACACTGGCGTTGCTCACCCGCGGGCTGCACCTCGACGGGCTTGCGGATGTGGCCGACGGCCTGGGTTCCCGGCTGGGCGGCGATGATGTACTGCGGGTGATGCGTGACCCGCGCATCGGCGCGCTCGGCACCGTCAGCCTGCTGGTCGTCCTGATCGTGCAGACAAGCGCGGCGGCCGTGCTGGTCACGCACGACCAGCCCGTCGCGCAGCTGGCCCTGCCGGTGATGGTCGGGCGTGTCGCGATCGTGCTTGCGTGCGTACGCGGTGTGCCGGCGGCGCGTCCCGACGGGCTGGGCGCCGCTGTCGCGAGCGTCATCCCGCGGACTGCGGCGAGTGCGTGGCTGCTGGTGACGGCGCTGCTCGCGCTGGTCGTCGTCGGTCCGGCCGGCATCCTCGCTGTCCTCATCGGGTCGGCCGCCGGCGTCCTGGTCCTCATGCTGTGCGTACGTCGGATCGGCGGTGTCACCGGTGACGTACTCGGCGCCTGCTGCGAGACCGCGACAGCGGCCGCACTCGTGGCCGCCGCGCTGAGCGGCTGACGTACGATCGACGTCGATCAAGCCCACCCCAACGATGCGGAGAATCGTGGCGACCATCAGCCTCAGCAATGCCAACGCCGGAGAGCTCAAGGCCGACGCTCTCGTGGTCGGGGTGGCGCAGGACGGCGACGCCGCAGTCCTCCTCGCCGACGCCGCGAACCTCGACAACGCGTTCGACGGGCGGCTCGCCGCCGCGCTCAAAGCCGTGGGCGCCAAGGGCAAGGCGGGCGAGGTGACAATGCTGGCCGCCGTCGAGGGAGTGGCCGCCGACGTCGTACTCGCCGTCGGTCTCGGCCCTGTCGCCGAAGCGGTCCAGCCCGAGTCGCTGCGCCGTGGCGCGGGTGCGGCAGCCCGCTCGCTCGCCGGCCGGAAGAAGGCCGTCGTGGCGCTCCCCGCGGCCGACACCGAGTCCGTAGCCGCCGTCGTCGAGGGCATCGCGCTCGGCGCCTACACGTACGACCGCTACAAGAAGGGCGACGCGCCGCTGGGCAGCGCCACCGTCGTGACGCCGCTGGCGCGCGACAAGGAAGCCAGGGCAGCACTCAAGCGCGCCGCGGTCATCAGGGAAGCCGTCGCGCTGACCCGCGACTGGATCAACACACCGCCCAGCGATCTGACGCCGGCCGAGTTCGCGACACTGGCTCGCGCGGCCGCGGAGGGGGCACCGGTCGACGTCGAGGTGCTCGACGAGAAGGCACTGCGCAAGGGCGGCTACGGCGGCATCATCGGCGTCGGCCAAGGCTCGGTGAACCCGCCGCGCCTCGTACGGCTCTCCTATCAGCCCAAGCGCGCCAAGGCGCACATCGCCTTTGTGGGCAAGGGCATCACGTTCGACTCGGGCGGCCTGTCCATCAAGCCGGCCGACGGCATGGTCACCATGAAGTGCGACATGTCCGGGGCGGCCGCCGTCGTCAACGCCACGCTGGCGATCGCCCGGCTGGGCCTCCCGGTGGCCGTCACGACCTACGCCGCGATGGCCGAGAACATGCCGTCGGGCACGGCGCAGCGCCCGTCCGACGTGCTCACGATGTACGGCGGCAAGACCGTCGAGGTGCTCAACACCGACGCCGAAGGTCGGCTCGTCATGGCCGACGCGCTCGTCCGGGCATCGGAGGACAAGCCCGACGTCCTCGTCGACGTCGCGACGTTGACCGGTGCGTGCGTGGTGGCCCTCGGCACCCGCGTCTCGGGGATCATGTCCAACGACGACGAGCTGCTCGGCACGATCCACGCCATCGCGACCGACGCCGGCGAGCAGATGTGGCCGCTGCCGCTGCCCGAGGAGCTGCGCGAAAAGCTCGACTCCCCGGTCGCCGACATCGCCAACATCGGTGAGCGGTGGGGCGGCGCCCTGTCGGCCGGCCTGTTCCTCAAGGAGTTCGTCGGCGAGGGCGTGCGCTGGGCGCACCTCGACATCGCCGGGCCGGCGTTCAACGATGGCCAGCCGTACGGCTACACGCCCAAGGGCGGCACCGGTGCTGCGGTGCGCACGCTCGTCAAGCTGGCCGAGGAGGCCGCCGCCGGAGCGGTGTGACCCCGATCCCCATCTTGGATCAGGGGCGCCCGTGTCCAGACCTATTGGACACGGGCGCCCCTGATCCAGTGCTGGGGTTAGACACGGGCGCCCCTGATCCAGTGCTGGAGCGGGCTCAGGCCCCGCCGGCCTTCTTCCGCGCGTTGTAGTCACGCATGCGCTGTGGATAGCCGACGATGCGCGCGTCGTAGATGGGGATGCCCAGCCGACGGGCCAGCTCGGAGGCGGCACCGGCGTCGGGAACGCGTCGCCGCGTCCACTCCCCATCGTGCGCGATCAACATCACTGTGGTCGAGGTCACGGTGGTCGGTGGTTCGACGTAGGCCTCCACACCACGGCGCGTCCGCACGAACTCCTCGAGATGCTCTCGGTCGCCCGAGTTCGCAGCCCGGTCGAGAGTGCCATGCGCAGACCGCCTGCCACCTGTCGGCGCCGACCGACGACGTCGCCACCACGCCATGGATATCCCTTCCGCCGTGTATCGACCGCTAGTGCCAAGTCTGCACCAGCCCGCCTGCCCAGTTGTCGCCGGAACAACCCCTGGTGGAAAGATGCTTGAGTACGTGTGAATAACGGCAGGGAGCGCAGCGTGGCGGACATTGCCCAGACGTCCGGTGGGACCTTCGACATCGTCATTCTCGGCGGCGGCAGCGGCGGCTACGCGACCGCGTTGCGCGCCGCTCAGCTCGGCAAGAGCGTCGCGCTGATCGAGAAGGACAAGCTGGGCGGCACCTGCCTGCACCGCGGCTGCATCCCGACCAAGGCGCTGCTGCACGCCGGCGAGGTTGCCGACCAGACCCGCGAGAGCGAGCAGTTCGGCATCAAGGCCGAGCTCGTCAGCATCGACATGGCCGGGGTCAACGCCTACAAGGACGGCGTGGTCGCCCGGCTCTACAAGGGCCTGCAGGGCCTGGTGGGCGCGGCCAAGATCACGTACGTGCAAGGCAGCGGGCGGCTCGTCTCGCCCGACACCGTCGAGGTCGACGGCGCGCGGTTCACCGGGCGCAATGTGGTGCTCGCCACGGGCTCCTACTCGAAGTCCCTTCCGGGGCTTGAGATCGACGGCCAGAAGGTCATCGCCAGCGAGCACGCGCTGACCCTCGAGCGGCTCCCGTCGTCGGCCATCGTGCTCGGCGGCGGCGTCATCGGTGTCGAGTTCGCCAGCGCGTGGAAGTCGCTCGGCGTCGACATCACCATCGTCGAGGCGCTGCCCCGCCTGGTCCCGGCCGAGGACGAGGAGATCTCCAAGGTTGTCGAGCGGGCGTTCCGCAAGCGCGGCATCGCGTTCAAGACCGGCAAACCGTTCGAGCGAGTCGAGCCCACGGAGTCCGGCGTGCGGGTCACCGTCTCCGGCGGCGAGACCATCGACGCCGAGGTGCTGCTCGTCGCTGTCGGCCGTGGCCCGACGACGTCCGGCATCGGCTACGAGGAGCAGGGCCTGACGATGGACCGCGGGTTCGTGCCCACCGATGAGCGGCTGCGCACCAACCTGCCCGGCGTCTACGCAGTCGGCGACATCGTCCCCGGTCTGCAGCTCGCGCACCGCGGCTTCCAGCAGGGCATCTTCGTTGCCGAGGACATCGCCGGGCTGTCTCCCGCGGCCATCGACGAGGCGGGTATCCCGCGCGTCACCTACTCCGACCCCGAGGTGGCGTCGGTCGGCCTGACCGAGGCGGCCGCCAAGGAGCTGCACGGCGCCGACAAGGTTGAGACCTACAGCTACAACCTCGGCGGCAACGGCAAGAGCCAGATCCTCAAGACCGCCGGCTTCATCAAGCTCGTACGACTCTCCGACGGCCCCGTGCTCGGCGTCCACATGGTCGGTGCCCGCGTCGGCGAGCTTGTCGGGGAGGCGCAGCTCATCTTCAACTGGGAGGCGTTCCCGGCCGACGTCGCGCCGCTGGTGCACGCGCACCCGACCCAGAACGAGGCCCTCGGCGAGGCCTTCCTCGCGCTGGCCGGCAAGCCCCTGCACGCCCACGCCTGAGAGAGGACAACCAATGGCGGTCTCCGTCGCTCTGCCCGCGCTCGGCGAGAGCGTGACCGAGGGCACCGTGACCCGGTGGCTCAAGCAGGTCGGCGACACCGTCGCCGTCGACGAGCCACTGCTCGAGATCTCCACCGACAAGGTCGACACCGAGATCCCCTCGCCGACGGCTGGCACGCTGCTGGAGATCAAGGTCGCTGAGGACGAGACCGTCGAGGTAGGGGCGGTGCTCGCCGTCATCGGCGAAGAGGGTGAGTCGGCGGGGTCGGACACCGGTCCGGCGGAGCAGCCCGAGCAGGCGCAGGCCGAGCAGGCGCAGCCCGAACAAGCGCAGCCCGAACAAGCGCAGCCCGAGGCGCAGCCCGAGCCCGCCCAGCCTGCAGCGGCCCCAGCACCGGGCGACGGAGCCGGCACGCCGGTGACCCTGCCCGCGCTCGGCGAAAGCGTCACCGAGGGCACTGTGACCCGGTGGCTCAAGCAGGTCGGCGACACGATCGCCGTCGACGAGCCACTGCTCGAGATCTCCACCGACAAGGTCGACACCGAGATCCCCTCGCCGACCGCGGGAACGCTGCTGGAGATCAACGTCGCCGAGGACGAGACCGTCGAGGTAGGAGCCGTCCTCGCTGTCATCGGCAGCGGCGACGCCGGGCAGCAGGCACAGCCCGCGCAGGCCGCCGCGCCGCCGCAATCCGCAGCTCCGCAGGCTGAGCCGCAGCCCGAGTCCGCGCCGGTCGCGCAGGCCGTTCAGCCTCAGCCGGCGCCGATCCAGACCGCGCCCGCGCCGACCCAGCCATCGCCGCCTGCGACGTCCGAGGGCAATGGCCGGGCCTACGTGACCCCGCTGGTTCGCCGCCTTGCGGCCGAGCACGGCGTCGACCTGGGCCAGCTGTCCGGCACCGGAGTCGGCGGCCGCATCCGCAAGCAGGATGTGCTCGCCGCAGCCGAGGCGGCCAAGCAGCAGGCGGCACCAGCCGCGCCCGCCGCAGCCGCTGCCCCGACCGCCGCACCTGCTGCCCCAGCCGCGACTCCGGCTGCCGCTGGCCCCGTGCCGTCCGAGCTGCGCGGCAAGACCGAGAAGATGTCGCGCATCCGCCAGGTCATCGCCAAGCGCATGGTCGAGTCGCTGCAGGTCTCCGCGCAGCTGACCACGGTGGTCGAGGTCGATGTCACGGCCATCGCCGCGCTGCGCAACCGTGCCAAGAAGGCGTTCGAGGCGCGCGAGGGGGTCAAGCTCTCGTTCCTGCCGTTCTTCGCCAAGGCGGCGCTCGACGCGCTCAAGCAGTACCCCAAGATCAACGCGACGATCAACTCCGAGACCAACGAGGTGACCTACTTCGACGTCGAGCACCTCGGTATCGCCGTCGACACCGACAAGGGCCTCATGGTCCCCGTGATCAAGAACGCTGGCGACCTCAACATCGCCGGTCTCGCGCGCAAGATCGCGGACATCGCCGAGCGCACCCGCACCAACAAGATCGGCCCCGACGAGCTGTCCGGCGGCACGTTCACCCTCACCAATACCGGCAGCCGCGGCGCGCTCTTCGACACCCCGATCCTCAACCAGCCACAGGTCGCGATGATCGGCACCGGCGCCGTGGTCAAGCGTCCCGTCGTGGTGTCGGATGCCTACGGAGCCGACAGCATCGCGGTCCGCTCGATGGTCTTCCTCGCGATGACCTACGACCACCGGCTCATCGACGGCGCAGACGCGGCTCGGTTCCTGGTCACCGTCAAGCAACGACTCGAGGAGGGCGCCTTCGAGGCAGACCTCGGCCTGTAGAGGCTGCCCCCCGTGCGGGTTGCGATCAGCGGTGCCGGCGGGTTCATCGGCTCGGCACTGACGGCGTCGCTGCGCGCCGACGGACATGAGGTCGTACGGCTCGTGCGCCGCGTCCCACGCTCCCCCGACGAAGTTCGGTGGGATCCGGTGACCGGAAGGGTAGACCTGACTGGGCTCGCCGGAGTCGACGCGCTCGTGAACCTCGCAGGTGCGGGCGTCGGTGATCGCCGTTGGACAGGGCACTACAAGCGAACGCTGTACGACAGCCACGTTGGCAGCGCACGCGTTCTCGCGGAGGCCGCGGCCGCACTGGAGCCACGCCCGCGCGTCATCGTCGGCCAGGGTGGGGTCGACTACTACGGCAACGACCGCGGCGACACGCTGCTCGACGAAGACGCCGCGCCTGGCGACGGCTTCCTCGCCACGGCATCGTGCGAGACAACGAAGCCGCCTTGACCCGGCTCGACAAGCCGGGATCCGGGTCAGTGTCCACCCGCAGCGGGATTGTCATGGACCAGCTCGGGGTCCACGCTCGGGAGGAGGTTGCTCCCGCTGTTCCGGCTCGGCGCTCGGTGCTCGCCTTGGCAATGGTCGGCAGTGGTGGAGCATCGTGTCACTCGACGACACGGTGCGCGCAATCACGTTCCTTATCGAGGAGCCGACCGCGATCGCGGCCCCTACAACGTCACCGCGCCCGAGCCTGCGACCAATCGTCAGGTCACTGCCGCACTGGCCCGCGCTGTGCATCGACCAGCATTGCTCGCAGTGCCCGGCACCGGCGATCCGCCTGGTGCTCGGCGAGTTCGCCGACGCAGTGCTGGGCAGCATGCGTGTGGTGCCCGTCCGCCTCGAGGCTGCCGGGTTCGAGTTCGCGCACCGCACGGTCGACGAGATCTTCGCAGCAGCCCTGGACTGAGCAGGGCTCAGCCGAACCGCCACGCCGTGCCGTCGGGTGACGGCAGCAGCTCGACCTTCCAGGTCTGCTGCGGCAACGCCTCGCCCGTGCCCCGGACAACGCCGTCCTTGTCGACGATGTCGTAGGCGGGCAGCTCGTCGGTGATCTCCAGCACCACCCGGGTGGGCTCGGCGGTGATCACCTCGGCCGAATGGACGATGAAGTCCATGCCCTGCGCGTGCGCACCGACCCGTACGTACTCGTTGATCTTGGCCTGGTCGACCTCGAGGCCCTTGCTCGTCGGAACGTACGCCAGGCAGAGCTCGGCCGGATCGGCATCGGTGTAGGCCGCGGCGACCTGCGTATAGAGATCGTCGACGACGACCGCCCAGTCCTCAGCCGGCGTCGGTGTCGTGGCCGGGACGGCGGACGGAGCGCCACCGCAGAGCGCCGCGGACGCACCCTCGCCCTCGCCGAGCGGGCGACTGATGTCCATGCGCGGTGCTGCCTCAGCATCGCGGCGGGAGTCCCACCACTGCCAGCCGAGCAGCGCGGCTCCGATGATGAGCGCCGGGACGATCAGCAGGACGGCGAACCGTCCGATGTCGTGGTGCTCATGGGCTTCGACGTGGGCCGTGTCGCGCGACGGCTCCCGCTGGGGCTCCCGACGGACCCGGTGGGTCTGCGCTGCCTCCGGCACCGCGGCGACGTCCTCAGGTGCCAGCGACGGCGTCCCACGCCGGGCCGGTTGCGACATGGCGCCGACGGGCTGTGCGCGCTCCGGGACGGGCCGTTGCGGCAGGCCGGTCGGGGCGTGCGGCGACGGGTGCGCCTGGTGCACCGGGACGGCGACCGGCGGCGACCCCGGGCTTGGGGCCGCCGCAGCCGGCGGCGTTTCGTTGCGTGTGGGATTGCGCCGTGCGCGTCGCCCGATGTAGCCGGAACCGCCGTCCGCAGCCGGCGGCGCGCTCGTGGCCGGCGCGGGGGCGCTGCGATGCGTGACCGGAGCCTGCGGAACAGGTGGGGCTGCCAGGTCGGGCGCCGGGACGATCAGCCGGATCGGACGGGGCGCGGCCAGCCGGAACAGCGCATCGGCCAGCTCGGCGGCCGACGGCCGGTTGCGCGGCTCGACACCAAGCGCCGCCTCGATGACGCTGACCGGCGTCGCAGGCAGGGGGGGCGACTTGACCAGGGCCGCACGCGGGTCGTCCGGGAGCACGCCGACGAGGGCCGTGCGCACCGTGACGGCGAGGCCGTAGACGTCTGAGGCCGGCGTCGGCTGGGCGCCGCCGAGCACCTCCGGGGCGGTGAAGCCGTGCGTGACGCCCACGGCTGCGGGCTGCTCGCCCGCCACCCTGGCCACCCCGAGATCGGCAATCAACGGGCGCCCGTCGGCGCTGAACAGCACGTTGGAGGGTGTCACGTCGCCGTGCACGAGGCCGGAGGCGTGGGCCGCCGCCAGAGCCTGGGCGATCGGTCCGGTGGCCGTGACCGCCTCGCCCGGCGGCAACGCACCGCGCGCCATCACCAGGTCGAGCAGGCTGCCGCCCTCGGCCCGCTCGAGCACGAGCACGACCCCGTCGGGGCCGTCGTGGACACCCAGGAGCGCGACGATGTGCGGGTGGTTGAGGCTGGACAGCAGCGCGGCCTCCCGGTGCAGCCGTACGCGCTCGTCGGCCGAGGAGGTCCGCAGCCGTTTGAGCGCGACGGGCCGACCCGTGGCCTGCTCGACGGCAGCCCAGACAAAGGCCTCGCCGCCGCGCCCCAGAGGGCCTACGACGGCGAAGCCAGGGATAGCAGGCGCACCGAACATCGCCGCCTATTGTCACCGATACCGGGGCATGCTGCGTCCACCTGTGCACAGAAATAGTGATGTGCCCCATCTCGGCACTGCTCTCGGGCCCGCGGTTACGCTGGCCGACGTGACCGCGCTGAGCTTCGTCTCCCTGGGGCTGGACCCCACCTTCGTGCCCTACGAACAGGCATGGGAGGAGCAGCGCCGGGTGCACGCCGCGCGGGTCTCAGGGGACGTCCCGGACACCGTGCTGCTCCTGGAGCACGAGCCCGTCTATACGGCGGGCAAGCGCACCGAGGCGGACGAGCGACCGGTCGACGGCACCCCGGTGATCGACGTGGACCGCGGCGGCAAGATCACCTGGCACGGCCCGGGCCAGCTCGTGGGCTACCCGATCGTGCGGCTCGGCGAGCCGGTCGATGTCGTTGCCTACGTACGGCGCGTGGAAGTGGCCCTCATTGCCTCGTGCGCAGAACTAGGGCTGGAGACGACGCGCATCAAGGGTCGCAGCGGCGTGTGGGTCCCCGGCGCCGATGGCGCGCCGGACCGCAAGGTGGCCGCGATCGGCATCAGGGTCGCCCAGGGTGTGACCATGCACGGCTTCGCCCTCAACTGCGACTGCGACCTCGGCGCGTTCGCCCGCATCGTGCCCTGTGGTCTGCCCGACGCCGAGGTGACATCGCTCACGGCCGAGACCGGTCGACGCGTTCGTGTGGTTGACGCCGTCCCGGTGGTGCAGCGGCACCTCGAGGAGGTCCTCGCGCCGGTGCCCGCCTGAGGGTCACGCTCGTGACGGCTGGGGCGCAGCCGCCCCGTACCCTTGAGCGCATGGCACGCGACGCAGCACCCGACAAGCCCAAACGCTTGGCACAGATCCGGCAGACCTACCGCATGACGCGGCGGTCCGACCCACGGATCGGTTGGCTGACTCTCGGGATCTTCGTCGCGGTGCTCGCGGTCTTCGTGGCACTCGGCCTGCTTTTCGGCACCTGGTGGCTTTGGCTGCTCTTCGGTGTGCCGATGGCGCTGTTGGCCAGCGCGGTCTTCTTCGGTCGGCGGGCCGAGAAGGCTGCCTACAAGCAGATCGAGGGCCAGCCCGGCTCCGCTGCCGCCGCCCTCGGCACGCTCCGTCGCGGCTGGATCGTCAGCCAGACCCCGGTTGCGGTCACTCGCAACCAGGACATGGTCTTCCGCGTGCTGGGCCGCCCGGGGATCATTCTCATCGGCGAGGGCCAGCCACAGCGCGTACGCCAGCTCCTCGCGCAGGAGCGCAAGCGGCACACCAGGGTGGCCTACGAGGTCACCGTGCATGAGGTCGTCGTCGGCAGCGGACCCGACGAGGTGCCATTGCGCAGGCTGGTCAAGCACGTCACCAAGCTCCCGCGCAGCATTGCCCCCGCCGAGGTCACCGAGCTCAACAACCGGCTGCGCGCGCTCAGCACGATGCCGGTCCCGGTCCCGAAGGGGCCACTTCCCAAGAACGTTCGCATGCCCAAGGGCGGCTTTCCGCGCACCTGAGAGCCGCCTGCCTCAACGACGCTGGGGCGCCCGAGCGGTGCTTGAGCAACGCTGGGGCGCCCCAGCGGCGCAGCTCACGCACGGGGAATCAGCGCGGCGCGTGCACCACCACGGTTCCGGCGGCCATGTCGTGCAGGCCGCGGCCGTCGCGGTCGAAGACGAGCGGCGGCACCACGAGGGCGATCAAGGCCGTACGGACCAACGCGCGCCACAGACCGACCGTCCGGTGATCGAGCCGGAGCACCGTGATCCGCAGCAGCCGCTGGCCGGCGCTGGCACCGGTGAACGCGGTGAGCAGCCAGACGCACCACGAACCACACGGCGAGCGGGACCCACCGGGCCAAACCGCTGCCCGACCAGGCGTCCGCCCCCACGAGGGCGACGGCGCCCAGGTTGGCGACCAGCCAGTCGATCATGAGTGCCGCGATTCGCCGGCCCCAGCCGGCGACCGACCCCGGTCCCTCGGCGGGCAGCCCGAGGCGCGCACCCGGCAGCGTGTGAGACGCTGCGGGAGGCGAGTGGGCACCGGTCTCTCGGGCTGGCTCATGCGAACCGTGGGTCACCCCGGAAACGCTACCCGGCGTCGTGTAACACGTTCGAAACAGTGGAGACACGGACGGGAAACCCCTCGTTCGTACGTTCGCCAGACAACCTGTTGAGGAGGGTGAATGTTTTCCAGTCCCGACGAGCTCCTCACGTTCGTCAAGAACGAGGGTGTCGAGTTCATCGACGTCCGTTTCTGTGACCTACCCGGTGTGATGCAGCACTTCACGCTGCCGGCGTCGTCCTTCGGCGAGAGTGCCTTCTCCGACGGCTTGATGTTCGACGGGTCGTCGATCCGCGGCTTCCAGGCCATCCACGAGTCCGACATGAAGCTGATTCCAGACGCTGCCACTGCCTATGTCGACCCGTTCCGCAAGGCCAAGACGCTTGCACTGAACTTCGCCATCGTCGATCCGTTCGACAACCAGGCCTACAGCCGGGACCCGCGCAACATCGCGGCCAAGGCGGAGGCCTTTCTCAAGAGCAGCGGCATCGCCGACACGGCCTACTTCGGCCCCGAGGCCGAGTTCTACGTCTTCGACGACGTCCGGTTCGAGACCAAGCAGAACGCGGGTTACTACTTCATCGACTCCGTCGAAGGCGCCTGGAACACGGGGCGCGTCGAGGACGGCGGCAACCGGGGCTACAAGCCGCGCTACAAGGGTGGCTATTTCCCGGTCGCGCCGATGGACCATTACTCCGACCTGCGCGATCAGATGGTGCTGGCGCTGGCGGGTGTCGGCGTTGAGGTCGAGCGCGCGCACCACGAGGTGGGCACCGCCGGCCAGGCCGAGATCAACTACCGGTTCAACAGCCTGCTGCACGCGGCCGACCAGCTGATGTTGTTCAAGTACGTCATCAAGAACGTCGCATGGGAGGCGGGCAAGTCGGCAACGTTCATGCCCAAGCCGCTCTTCGGCGACAACGGCTCCGGCATGCACTGCCACCAGTCGCTGTGGAAGGACGGCTCGCCGCTGTTCTACGACGAGCTGGGTTACGGCGGGCTGTCCGACCTCGCGCGCTGGTACATCGGCGGCCTCCTGGCGCACGCAGCGTCCCTGGCGGCGTTCACCAACCCGACGGTCAACTCGTACCACCGTCTGGTGCCGGGGTTCGAGGCTCCGGTCAACCTGGTCTACTCGCAGCGCAACCGATCCGCGGCCGTCCGCATCCCCGTGACCGGCACGTCGCCGAAGGCCAAGCGCATCGAGTACCGCGTACCCGACCCGTCGAGCAATCCCTATCTCGCCTTCTCAGCGATGCTGATGGCCGGGGTTGACGGCATCAAGAACAAGATCGAGCCCGCTGACCCGGTCGACAAGGACCTGTACGAGCTGCCGCCCGACGAGCACGCGGCCATCGCACAGGTGCCGGACTCGCTGCCCGCCGTGCTCGACGCGCTCGAGAGCGACCACGACTACCTCCTCGAGGGCGGCGTGTTCACCTCCGACCTCATCGAGACGTGGGTCGACTGGAAGCGCGCCAACGAGGTCGACCCGATCCGGCTGCGTCCGCACCCGCACGAGTTCGAGCTCTACTACGACATCTGAGCCGTTTCCCCGGGTCAACCGCTTGCCGCGACCTCGGGGGGACATGAAAGGGACATGCCCGGGCCGTTGGAGTCCCCCGTCTCCGACAGTCCGGGCATGTTCGCGACCGCCTCGCCGAACGCCAGCTGGACCTCTCCTTGCCGCGGGCGCCAGAGACGCTGGAGGCCTGTGTGGACGATTCGCGCTACGCAGCACCCAGGACAAGGTCGTCGAGGTGTTCGCGGTCGACAAGGCTCACGTCAAGGAGCAGCCGCGGCCTGACCACAACGTCTCCCCGCGAAAACGTCTACGCGATGAATGCGCACGGACAGTGGCAATGGTTGGCGACGTTCATCGACGCGGTGTTCCTCGTGCTGGCGTTTAGCGCGAACAGAAGAACACCGGGCTCGACTGGTGAAACGTGGCGTCGCGGGGGAACTGTCGCGGCAACGCGGCGTGCGCATCCGGTCGGTAGAGACAGCCCTCGATTTTCGAGCCGCTAATCGGGAGACGCCCGAGGGGATTCAGATCGTCGGCGGCGACGCCACCGCGCGTCGAATCCTGTGCGCACGCCCGGCCGCACAGATCCCCGTCACGCAGTGTCAAGACTCAGAGACAACCAGTCAGCTCGTGTTGCTGAGTTGCGTTGGGCTCCGCAGAGTTCGTCCATGGGTCCCCCATACAGACAAACCCGATCGCTGGCGAATGCGCCGCCGGAGGGTTGGGGACGAAGGGAGCCTGACAAATGGGCAAGCTGAACACTCACAACATCGACTCACCACAAGAGATGCGCCCGTTCCAGGCCCACGGTCAGGTGGACGTGGTCACGCTCGGCGACTTCACGCTCGGGCGCGGAACCTTCGAGGCAGGATGGCAGTGGTCCAAGGACGTGAAGCCGATAGCCGGCACCGATTCCTGCATGACGCATCACAAGGGGATCTGCGTCTCCGGGCGGATGACCGTTCGAACGGATGACGGGTCCGAGACCACTTTGGGCGCGGGAGACGTGTTTGTGATCGAGCCTGGACACGACGCTTGGACCGTCGGCGACGAGCCGTGCGTCTTGTACGACACCGGGATCGCCGGCTACGCCACGCGGAAGTCCTGACAGTGTCGTTCGCGCGCCTCGGCAAAAGTCCTGACCAGGTTGCGCCGGCGACTTCCGTGCGGTGATCCCGCCACGTTAGGCACCGGCTACGGAATGGCGGACGTGGTCACGCCAGTTCAGCGGCGCTCGCTCATCGACTAGTTGTTGCATTGCCCTAGGGCCGGGCCTGGCGCGCGCAAGCCCGTGGAGCTGACCGAGCAGGGTCTACATCAGACAGGTCGCATTCCACGTCGGCGAGGCATGCTGGACGATTCGCGCGGGAGCGTGTTGAACGAATTCGTCGACAGGAGATGCGGCGCGATCTGCACGTACGGCGGCGCCGCGTACGGGGGAGACGCGGCGCCGCACAGGAGAGGCCCTGCCCATCGTGGGCCGACGCACCGGGACGCTTTCTGTACCCGTCGGGCATCGCCGTAGTTGACTGCCCCCGGCCAAAGCCGCTGACCTCAGCCTCAGCGCGCCGTACCGCGCGCGGTCGCTGACACCCGAGCGCAATCCATCTCCTGCTGGAACACGTATATCGAAGGGCCGGGTAGTTTCCGCGGGGAAGGAGAAGGCTATGAACCTGCGTACTTGCGCCCGACGGATCGGTATCTCTCTCACGACGGGCGTGGCGTCGATCACCTTGCTCGCCGTGACGGCGTCGTCCGCCAGCGCGTCCGGGCTCTTCAACGGCTGTAGCTTCGGGTCCACGCCAGAGCGCGCGATCCAGAAAGCGATCGACGACGCCGAGAACTCCGCGTCGGGCGAGGGCCTGTTCAACTGCGAGATCGTCGGTGAGCCGCTGGTGTGGTGGGACGGCTCCAGGTTCCGCGCTGCGGTGGACATGGCCTGCAGCTGACCTGGCGAGACGGGATCGCCTACGCCGGATACGTGGCCGGCTGGGGGGTGCCCGGTGGCAGCGCGCTTAGGGCAGCCGGGGGGGTTGCCGCCAAGCGCTTTGTTGGGGAACATCTCGCAACCGAGCACCCTTAGTGGCGACGGTACCGTCCGTCGAGTGATCGCTGCTACGTCCGTTGAGCGCGCAGCAGGTCCCCTTCCTGTACTCCTGGAGCGTCCTCAAGCTCGAGAATCGCTTCCGATCGTCACGCACTCCGCCGCGAAAAGAACGTGAGTTCGAGAGGCGTCAACGTCAGGGGTGGTGATCCGAGGCCTCCGTGGAAGCGTTCCCACGAATCCGTACCGCAGGTGATTCTGCGGACGTACTGTTTGAGCCATGAGTGATAGGTATGTGGCAGAGATCATCCAATTGGACGGCGTGCAGCAGATCTGTGTCACTTGGCAGGGGTTCTTGAAGGGTTACTACCCGTCGCTCGAGGCGATAGCGGCGGACGGCATCCCACTCGAGGAAATCAACGTCCGGACCTGACACTCATCCACCCGACACGGTGAAGCTGTTACCCGGTCGGACCGGGAAGTGAAGAAGGCCCGCCAGCCGTCGGCGCCGCGGCGATACGGCCCGTGCCTGGGCGTTTTGGCCAAGTGGCGTGCCCGTGCGCGCGAGGTCAAGCGCCGCGCGTAGCCTTCGCCAGCTGGCCATGGCTGCGCCCTCTGGGTCCCGGTCAGGTCGATCGAGCCGATCCCGTCGCCGCCCAGGATGAGCGTGACACCTGTCACCTGCCCATGCACGGGTCTTAGATGAAGCTCCACACCGGAAGCCGGTGGGAGGTGCCCAAGACCGGATTGAGCAGGCCGAGAAGCTCCTCGGTGTGCTGCCGACACACCGTGTAGGTCGCTGCCGCCCCGATCAACTGATCCGGCAACCGCCCGGACGCCTGCTCGTAGAACTGCTCCAGGGTGTCTAGCAACGCCATGTAGTGTGCCGGGTCGAGGCCTGGGGGCGGACCCAGCTCAGAAAGTCGACGCATGTGCTCGGCGAGGAAGCCCATCGTGGTGCTGGCGCCGAACTCGGGCCGGTCGAGGAACCGATCGTCGGCGGCGGCGATGTCACGGACGATCCGGCCCGCGATCAACCGCGCATCGTCCACCCGGTAGGCGTCAGCGGGTGGTGGTTGCGGGGCGGGCTGAGGGGCCGCCGCGGGAGGAAGAGCGGGCTGCGAGGCCGCCGCGGGAGGCGGAGCGGGCTGCGGGGCCGCCGGCGGGAGGGCTAGGCGGCTGCGCCTGGATGGTCAAGGTCGCCGATCCACCAGGCAGCAATCTTGCTCCAGCGACGGGCGTCTGCGAGACGACCGTGGCCGCAGGGTCGCCGGTGTCACCGGAGGTCACGACCTGACCGTGATGTCCGAGAGCGCGCAGCGCAGCCGCGGCCTGGTCCAACGGCTTCCCGATCAGCGACGGCATCGTCAGCGGCTTAGCGATCGGGGTCGTCGGCGACGAAGTCGGCCGCGGCCGAACAGACGTGGACGGGTTCGAACCCGACTCCGCGCTCTCCGCGGGGGCGCTAGCGCAACCAGTGACCGCGAGGAGGGCAATCACAATCGCCGCGGCCACAGTCCCCGCGGCGCGAGGACGTGTGATCCGGGTCAATGTGATCTCCGAGTGCGTCGCGACTCCGATACAGCAGGCATCGGCAATCGGGCGACCGTCCTTGAAGCCGACAGCGCGCTGACGGCGCATGCTCAAGGGCACGAGGGTTCTCTCACGTGCCAGTGAGGGTCAGCAAGAGCACCGGCATCGCAAGCAGACACGGCCCCGCGGGCCAGCCACATCAACGGCAGCAGAGGACTTGACCCCTAGAACCGCAGTCGACGCCGGCGACGCCGAACGAACCAAGCGGACCTGGCCGAACGTACGAACAACCAGCGATTCGCACCCGCGTCTAGCGGACGCCGCCTACCGTCGGCGGCGTGCGGTGTGCGCCCAGCAGCGCATCCTGACGTGTCCTGTTTCCTGGAGCACGACGGCACGCACCGTCGTCGGCGACAACGAGGCGGGAGCGGTACCCCGCGATCACACGGAAGGACAGGACATGCGCGCGCTACATCTGGCTATCGCCGTCGCCGCGGTAGCTGCAATCACCGCGTGCAGCCCGTCAACCTCGCCGGACAGCACAACTGACGCGCCACAGGACGTGACGGTTGAGCAAGCCGAGGCCGCGACGCCCGAACAGCCGCCCGCTCAGCCCGAGGCGACGCCTGCGGCGCCGGCGGGAACCAGCGCAGAGCAGCCGCCGGAGTTGTTCGTGATGCCCAACCTGGTCGGCCAGAATCTCCAGCTTGCGCAGGACACTCTGCAGTCACTCGGCTCGTACGTGCACGACCAGCAGGACGCCTCCGGTCTCGGGCGGATCCAAGTGCTCGACTCCAACTGGGTGGTGTGCTCGCAAAATCCGGTAGCCGGCACCCAGACCGCGCTGGAGACGATGGTGCAGCTCGCGTCGGTCAAGATCGGGGAAAACTGCGCGTGAATCGCGTGGCCGGGAGCGTGGCGGTCCCTGGTTTGATCAACCCAATTCTCGTTCCCGCCGAGGTGCCCACCACCACTCGATCTGGTGCGACCCGGACGCGATGCCTCGATCTACGCATGCGACGGCGCCGCGTACGGGGGTGACGCGGCGCCGCCCAGGGGATGCGCGGCCCATTGTGGACCGCACCGGAGCGGCTTTCCGCACCCCGACTTGGGCAGCCTAGACCTGGAATCCGGCATGTGAAAGTTGAGTGACGGAGCGTGACATGCCGTGCCCGTCGGCTAGCGCCCTCGTTGACTCTCCCCCGGCCACCGCCGGAGCGCGGCGCTTTGTCAGCGAGCGTCGCGCTTGGCCTGACGGCGAGCCCCCTTCGCCCGCGACGAGGCGTCTTTCTTGAGTCGCCCGGCCGACTTCGCAGGAGGCCGGTCGCTGACCGAGCTCATGCGTTTGGTGGCGGGTTTCGCCGCGGTCTGCAACTGCGCGCGGTCGGCTCTGGCGGCCGCGATACGTTCCGCCTTGAGCTGCGCGGCGCTCTGCCGTGCCTGCTTGGCGAGCGCCGTGCTGACCCGTGCGAGCGCCGCCTCGAACACCTCGGCGCGGTCTCGTGCGCGTTGGTTCCGGGACCGCGCCGCGCCGCGCGCGCCGGCCTCGTCGACCCGCGCGCGCGCCTGGCGGCGGTACTGGCCGACGTACTTGTTGCGGGCCCGACGGACGCGTCCATGCAGATCGAGGAGCGCATCCTCGTCCAACGTGGCGAGTGCGCTCGGCTCGGTCTTGCGCAGCACGGCGAGCTCGGCCTCGCTCATCCCTTTCGGCAGCGCCACCAACTCAGCCTCCCTATCCGGTTTCGACGGGGTAGCCCGGGCCGAGGGGGATGCCAAGCAGGACCCAGACAACGAACAGGAGGATCCAGGTCACGAGGACGATGAAGGTGTAAGGGATCATCAGCGAGATGATCGTGCCGATGCCGGCGTCCCTCTTGTAGCGCTGGGCGACGATGACGATGAACGGCAGGTACACCATCAGTGGGGTGATGACGTTCATCGGGGAGTCGCCGAGGCGGTAGGCGGCGAGCACCGTCTGGGGTGCGATGTCGAGTCGGATGAACAGCGGGATGAAGATCGGCGCGAAGATCGCCCACTTGGGCAGCGAGCCCGGGATGATGATGTCCAGGATCGCGATGACCAGGATGAATCCGATGAGCAGCCAGATGGCTCCGATGTCCGCCTGCTCGAGCAGGTCGGCCATGTTGACTGCAGCGATCGTGGGCATGTTGCTGTAGTTGAAGTACGCGATGAACTGGCTGATCAGCAACAGCAGGAAGATCAGGCCGGACAGTGACGCGAACGTCTTGGTGATGGCGTTGATGATGGCGACGCTGCCGACGAGCGTCTTGGCGCCGCGGCCGTAACAGATTCCAGCGACCAGAAAGATCATCGTGATGATGAAGATCAGGCTGTCCATGAACGGCGAGTCTTCGATGATCGACCCGGTCTCCGGGTTGCGCAATGGAGACCCGGAAGGCGCCGTCGCCAGGATGACCACGGCAATGGCGGCGAGCAAGCCGTACGACGCGAGCCGCAAGCCGCGGGCCTCGGCGACGGTGTCGACCTCGTCGCTGCCGTCGTCAGCCACCCCTGCGGTCAGTGACGACGGCTCTGTGTGGTCCTCCCTGGGCTCCGGTACGTAGGCGCCCAGCCGAGGTTCGATCAGCCGAGTCGTTACGACGGTCATGACGAGAGCCATGACGAGGGTAAAGACGATGTTGAACCACAGGTTGGCGGTGATGCCGATGGTTTCGCCCGGGTTGACGATCTGGATCGACTCGTTGGTGATCTCGGTCAGCAGCCCGTCCAGCGGGGCTATGAGGATGTTGACCGAGAAGGCAGCGCTCACGCCCGCGTAGGCGGCGGCCAGCCCGGCGAGTGGGTGTTTCCCGATGCTCAGAAAAGCCGCAGCGCCGAGCGGGATCAGGATCAGGTAGCCGGCGTCCGTCGCCACGCTGCTCAGCCCACCGATCAGGACGATGATGAACGTCAGCGCCCGACGGGGGGAGACCTTGACGAGCTTGCGGATCAGCGCCGCCATCAGCCCGGCCTCCTCGGCGACGCCGACACCGATCATGGCGACGAGGACGACCGCGACCACGCTGAAGCTGGCAAAGTTCGTGACGAACGACGTGAAGATGAACCGGATGCCTTCGATCGTGAGCAGGCTCTCGATCGCGGTCGTCTCCTGGGTGATGACCACCTCGTCATCCGTATAGTCCTCGGGCGGGATGTCGGGTTCGGGGACCACCGAGCCGCCCACGTACTCGTCATCCACCTCCACCGGCGGTTGTTCCGCCACGTCGTAGGTGACGCTGACGTCGAACATGTAAAGGATCTGGGAGAGCAGGATCACGAACAGGATCAGGTAGATGAAGATCATCGCCGGGTGCGGGACCTTGTTGCCGAGCGCCTCGATGCGGTCGAGCATCGACTTCTTCGGTGGCTCGGCCGAAGCTGTGGCCGCCTCCGTCTCGGGGTTGGACACTGATGCTCAGCTCCTCGGTGGCACGAAGCCGGTGGCCAGCTCGATGAGCAGCGGCGTGCCGAACCCCGTGGCTCCCTTGTTGCGCCACGTCCGCGCGGCGTCGGCCTGGGCCGTCCCGGCAATGTCGATGTGCGCCCACGGCGTTTCGCCGACGAACTCGGCCAGGAACAGTGCCGCGGTGATCGACCCGGCGTTCGCTCCGCCCATGTTCGACAGGTCGGCGATGTCCGAGTCCAGCTGCTTGCGGTAGCGGGTGGCCATCGGCAGCCGCCACACCGGCTCGTCCACGGCCTCGGCCGCCACTTCGATCTGCTCGACGAGTGCGTCGTTGTTGCCGAACACTGCCGCGATCTCGGTGCCGAGCGTACGTAGCGCCTGACCAGTCAGCGTGGCGATGTCGACCACCGCGTCAACGCCCTCCTCGACGGCCAACACCAGGGCGTCGGCCATGACCAACCGGCCCTCCGCGTCGGTGTTCAGCACCTCCACCCGCTTGCCACCGCGCATGGTCAGCACGTCGCCGAGCCGGGTCGCGGAGCCGGACGGCATGTTGTCGGTGCACATCAGCCAGCCGGTCACGGCCGCCGGGCACTTCAGAGCCTTGAGCGTCGACATCGCGGCCAGGATGACGCCGGCGCCGGTCATGTCGTTCTTCATCGTCGAGTGCATGGCGTCCGCGGGCTTAAGCGCTATGCCGCCGGAGTCGTACATGATTCCCTTGCCGACCAGGCCCAGGTGACCGGTCGGCTCGCCGTCAGGTCGGAACGTGACCTTGACCATCGTCGGCGGCTCTACGCTGCCGGCATTGACGCCCAGCAGCCCGCCGCAGCCGAGCTCCTCCAACGCCGTCTTGTCGAACACCTCGACCTGCAGCCCGGTGCGGGCACCCACCTCCTGCGCCACCTGCCCCATCCGCGTGGCAGTCAGGTAACCACCGGGGGCGTTCGCCAGGTCGCGACCCAAGGAGGCAGCCTCGGCGACGACGCGCGCCCGCGCGGCGGCGGTCTCGGCATCGGCTACTCGCGTCGGAGTCGACAACGACGGTCAGCGCATCGATCTCGGGTGTCTCGTCCTGTGCCCGGATGTGGAAGTGGTAGCGGCCCAGGATGGTGCCGACGGCGCCGACGAAGGCCGCGGTCGACGTACCGACACTTTGGATGGGTCGCGCATGCAGGCCGATGTTTCGTACGTGCGGCACCGACCGAGCCGCCATGGCCGCTGCGTCACGTAACGCGGTCGCGGACACCTCGGACTCCGGACCGACGCCGGTGGCGACGCGGACCCCGCCGCTGTCATCGGGCAGGACCAGGGTCTGACCCACCTTGCCCTCGAACCCGCTCGCCTCCAGCTGAGCGCGTGACACGCCCAACCCGTCGGGAACCGGACCGTCCGATGAAACGAACCAGACCATCGCAGTCCCGGCTTCGGGCTTGAGCTCGGTGGCCACCGAGACGGTCAACCCGCCAAGTCGCCCCACCGACGGAGTCACATCAATCTTCTGCGGTTGTGTCGTCATGGCAGTCACCTCGAACAAGAGCGAGCCGTCCCGACAGGCAGCACCGTATGGGCGATTCGCAGACTCGGCCAATCCACACCCATGTGGAGCAACGAACCTGCCATCGACTGCGCCACACGTGAGTCGTCGTGCGGCGCCCACGTACCGGAAGGGGTCACCCGCATGAAACGACGTCATCGCATCGCGGCGATCACCGCCGTGATGGCCGCTGCCATGGCCGTCCCGGCGGTCGGTGTCGCGACCGGCGACAGCCGCACCGACAAGAGCCGCGGGCTCGCGGTTGTTGCGCTCACCGACGACGGAAGCCTGGTCACTGTCCGCGCCGACCGGCCCAACCTGCCGCGCGACGTTGAGCGTGTCCGCGGTCTCGACGGCGACAAGAGCCTGATCGGCATCGACTTCCGTGTCCAGGACGGGAAGCTGTACGGGGTCGGCGACGCCGGCGGCATCTACACCATCAATCGCCAGAACGGCCGGGCCACCAAGGTCTCGCAGCTGTCGGTCGCGCTCAGCGGCACCCAGTTCGGGGTCGACTTCAACCCAGCGGCCAACCGGCTGCGCGTGGTCAGCGACACCGGCCAGAACCTGCGGCACAACATCGACGACCCGATGGGCGTGCCCGCGATCGGTGTGACGGCGGTGGACGGCGCTCTCACCTACCCGGCGACGCCGACGGCACCGGCTACCACAGCCACCGGCGTCAGCGCGGCTGCGTACACCAACAACGACCTTGACGCCAACACGGCGACGACGTTGTACGACATCGACGCCATGCTCGACCAGGTCGTCGTGCAGTCGCCCGCCAACGCCGGCCTCCTTGCCGCCACCGGCAAGCTCACGGTCGACGCGAACGCGCCTGTCGGCTTCGACATCTACAGCAACCTCCGCCAGGGTGTGACGGTAGACAACACCGCCCTCGCGGTGGCGCAGGTCGACAGTCGGTCGCGTCTGTACGACGTCGACCTGCTGACCGGCAACGCCCAGTCGCTCGGCTCGTTCCTCCGCGGCTGGAGCGTCGTGGACGTCGCGATCCCGCTGGACCAGTAGCAGCGACAGCCAGTAGCGACAGCCAGCCGATCATCCGGCATCCGCGGTGCCATGCATGGCGCCGTGGATGTCGGATGGTCGCGTGACAGGTCTGCGGCTGGTGGTCGACCGCGAACAGGTCGAAGCGTGGGCTCGTACGGATTTCGAGCATCATGCTCGGCACCCTCGAACGGGTCGACCACGGCGCGGATGAGACGGCGGAGCTCTGGCGGGGCGTTACCGCGGACGAGTCGGCCTATGCCATCAAGCTCAGCGGCGGTGGCACTCCTGCCGGACTCGTGGTGTCGGCGCACCTTGCGGAGCAAGGCATCACGGGCGTTGCGCGACCCGTACACACTGTCGACGGAGCGTTGTGGAGCACACGCGGCGGACGGCGGCTCTCCGTCGTCCCATGGGTGTCCGACCAGCGGGCCTTGAGCAAGGGGATGGGCGCCGGCCACTGGCGGTCGTACGGCGCACTGCTCGCGGCCATTCACCGGACCCCGGTGACCGACGCACTGGCTGCCGTCCTCCCGCGCGAAGAGCACAACCACCAGGAAGTGGCGTCCGTGGCGCGCACCCTCGCGGCGAGCCTGCCGGAGCTCGCGGCCGCACCGGATCCCCTGCTAGCTGTGCTGGCGACGGAGTGGGCCGCGGCCGCTGGTCGCATCGCGACGTTGGTCGAGCAGGCCGACGCGCTCGGCGCAACGCTGCGCCGTCAGGCAGCACGTCACGTGATTTGTCATGCCGACCCACACCTCGGCAACGTGCTTTTCGGCGGCGACGACCGGGTGTGGCTCGTCGACTGGGACGATGCGGTCCTCGCGCCGCGCGAACGCGACCTGATGTTCGTCATCGGCGGAGTGCTGGCCTTCGCCCCCGTGACAAGGCAGGAACAGGCGTGGTTCTTCGAGGGGTACGGACCTGTGGACATCGATCCGGTCCGGCTGGCCTACCACCAGTGCGTACGCGCACTCGAGGACAGCGGCTTTCCGGCCGCACAGGTGGCGGGCACCGGCGAGTGGACTGACCCCGAACGCGCAGACGCCTTGGAGATCCTCCAGGGCGTCCTGTCCGAGCCCGGCCTGGTGAACCTTGCCCTGGCGTTCGTTGCGCGAGCTCGGTCGGATCAGCTGAGCAGCGGCTCGTAGTCCGCCCGCAGGGCGTCCCAGCCATGTGCCTTCGCGTTCTCGCCGTGCACCGCAGGCACCTAGGCGCCGTCGAGCAACGCCATGAGCGCGGACCAGCACAGGTGCCAGCCGGCCGCATAGTCGGGCGCGTAGGTGCGATCGGCGAACACGTGCGTGAACCGCAGCAGCGTGCCTGACCCGGTCGGCGTGAGCTCGTAGGTCAGGTCGTCGTCACCCCAACGCAGCACCTGCCGGTGCGGCGGGTCGACCGCCACGACGAACCCGGCGACCGCCTCGTGCGAGTCGGGGTCATCGGCGTTGTGGAGCAGCTGCACCTCGCCGATCGTGTCGAGGTCGCGGTCGGGCCGGTAGGGCGCCCAGTGCACGACCTCGTCGGCCTTGGTCAACGCGGCCCAGACTGCGTCGATCGGGTGGCTCAGCTCGCGCTCCATCGTGAGGACGCTCCGCTCCCCGCGGTTTGCCAGCGAGGCGTCGACGGGATGCATAGGCAGAGTGCTCATCGGTCCTCCATCTCGGTGTCAGTGCGGCTTGCGTCAAGGCGCCGCTCCAGCGCGTCGAAGTGACGCGACCACCGCTCGCGGTGCGGCTGTAGCCACGAGTCGACGTCGCGGAGCGGCTCACCCGTGAGCCGGTAGACCCGCCGCGCGCCGTCCGTACGCGCGGCGACCAGACCGGCGTCCCGCAGGACTCGTAGGTGCTTGGAGACGTTGGGCTGGGCCACGCCGAGCTCGCTGACCAGCTCGGAGACGTCGCGCTCCGAGCCCAGCAGCAGGTCGAGGATCTCCCGGCGGGATGCGTCGGCGATGACCGCGAAGCCGTCCGTCACTGTCACTGTCACGCGTCGAATATGCTCCTACAGGCATATGCCTGTCAAGGCATGCCGCCCTCCAACGTGGATCATCGTGACCATGGCAGTCTGACTCTCCCTGCAATGCAAGGCCTCGCCCTATCGACGGGTGGGGAACCTGCTGGTCGTGATCATGCCGGGAAAGGCTCAGCCCTCGTAGAAGACCCGCTCCACGACGCTGCGCGCCCGCCGCGTGACCCGCAGGTAGGTCTCCATGAACAGCTCCGACTCCCCCGGCCCGAACCCCAGCAGCCGTGCCACCGAGTCGAGCTCGCGGATGTTGGTCGGCAGCGAGTCGCTCGGCCGGCCACGCACGAGGAGCACGGCGTTGCGTGCGCGGCTGGCCAGTCGCCAGGCCGCGACGAGGTCATCGCGGTCGGAGGGGGCCAGTAAGCCCGCGTTGCTCGCCGCGTCCAGCGCCGCCACGGTGCCGGTGGTGCGCAACGCGGACACGGAGCCGGCATGCCGCAGCTGAATCAGCTGGGCGACCCACTCGACGTCGGCGAGCCCCCCGCGACCGAGCTTGGTGTGCGTGGCCGGGTTGGCGCCTCGCGGCAACCGCTCGGCCTCGATGCGCGACTTGATGCGCCGGATCTCGCGGATGTCGTCGGCGCCGGCACCCTCCGCTGCATAGCGCTCGGGCTCGATCAGGGCGACGAACCGATCGCCCAGCTCGGCGTCACCGGCGACGGGGTCGGCACGCAGCAGCGCCTGGCGTTCCCAGGCGAGCGCCCACCGCTGGTAGTAGGCCTCGTACGAAGCGAGCGTGCGCACCAGTGGCCCGTTCTTGCCCTCCGGTCGCAGGGTGGCATCGACCGTCAGCGGCGGATCAGGCGCCGGGATGGAAAGCAGCCGCCGCAGCTCGTTGACGACGGCGAGCGCCGCGTCGGTCGCCTCGCGTTCCTTCGCGGCCGGCCGCGGCTCGTGAACGATGAGTACGTCGGCGTCGCTCGCGTACCCCATCTCCCGCCCACCGAGCCGGCCCATGCCGATGAGCGCAATGCGGGTCGGCAGATCCCAACGCCGCTCGGCCTCGATGGCCTTGACGGCGGCCTCGAGCCCGCCCTGCAGCGTCGCCCGTGCGACGCCCGACAGCGCGGTGCCGACGTCGTCGGGTGGCAGCAGCCCAAGCACGTCGGCGACGGCGGTGCGGAAGAGCTCCCGACGACGAACCGCGCGTACGGCTGCGGCCGCGACAACCGGGTCGGCATATCGCGTCGCGGCAGCAACCATCTCTGCCACCAACGACTCGTGCGGTCGTGGAACGAGCTCCGACGGATCGGCCAGCATCTGCACACCCTCGGGCGCACGGAGCAGCAGGTCGGTCGCGTACCGGCTCGACGCGAGCACGCGCGCCATGTGCTCCGCGGCAGCACCCTCGTCGCGCAACAGCCGCAGGTACCAGTGGGTGTCGCCGAGCGCGTCACTCACCCGGCGGAAGCCGAGCAGGCCCGCGTCGGGATCGGGAGCGTCGGCGAACCAGCCGAGCAGCACTGGCAGCAGCGTGCGCTGGATGGCCGCGCGTCGCGACAACCCGGACGTGAGCGCCTCGATGTGGCGCAGCGCCCCCACCGGGTCGTCGTAGCCGAGCGCCTCCAGCCGCTGGCGCGCCGCCTGCGGGGTCAGCCGCGCATCGTCGCCGTGGAGGCGGGCGACTGCCGCAAGCAGCGGCCGGTAGAAGAGCTTCTCGTGCAGGCGGCGGACCTCGCGCGCGTGCTGCCGCCAGGTGGTCGTGAGCTCGGCAACCGGATCCTGTCGGTAACCGAGCGATCGGCCGAGCCGGCGCAGGTCGGCCTCCGCCTCGGGCATGAGATGCGTACGACGCAGTCGGTGCAGCTGCACGCGATGCTCGACGCGACGCAGGAAGACGTACGCGGTTGACAGCTCGGCAGCGTCCGCCCGACCGACGTAGCCGCCGTCGGCCAGCGCCCCCAACGCCTCCAGCGTGTTGGACGAGCGCAGCGACTCGTCGGACCGTCCGTGAACGAGCTGCAGCAGCTGCACCGCGAACTCCACATCGCGCAGCCCGCCCGGACCGAGCTTGAGCTGCCGGTCAGCCTCGGCCGGCCGTACGTGCGCCTCGACGCGGCGCCGCATCGCCTGGACGTCCTCGACGAATCCGTCGCGATCGGCGGCCTGCCAGACCAGGGGTGCGACCGCGTCGCAGTAGGCCTCACCCAGCTTGGCGTCACCCGCGACAGGGCGGGCCTTGAGCAGGGCCTGGAACTCCCAGGTCTTGGCCCACCGCTCGTAGTAGGCGAGGTGGCTCGCGAGCGTGCGCACCAGCGGGCCGCGCCTGCCCTCCGGCCGCAGTGCCGCGTCGACCTCCCAGATGCTGCCCTCGGATGTCGGGCTCGAGCAGATCTGCATGAGCCGGCTGGCCAGCCGGGTGGCGGTGCGCAGCGCGACCTGCTCGTCGGCGCCGTCCACTGGCTCGGCGACGAACACGACGTCGACGTCGCTGACGTAGTTGAGCTCGCGGCCGCCGCACTTGCCCATCCCGATCACGGCCAGCCGGCAGGGCGTCTCGTCGGCCGGCGGCCCGGCCCGTGCGATGGCCAGCGCGGCCTGCAGCGTGCCCGCGGCCAGATCAGCCAGCTCGGCGGCCACGGCGGCGAGCGGCATGTCGTCGGCGAGGTCGCGGGCGGCTAGGTGCAGCAGGCGCCGTCGGTAGGCGACGCGCAGCGCGACGAGGGTGGCCTCGTCGTCGGCTTCGGCGACGGGGTCGTCCGCCGTAGGGTCGGCGCCCACGGACACGAGAAGGCCCTGGGCGATCTCCCCCTGCGCCGGCGCGCCGAGCTCCTCGCCGACCAGGTCATGCCAGTGCTCGGGATGCCGGACGAGGTGGTCCCCGAGCTCGGTCGAGGAACCGAGCACGGCGACGAGCCTCGCCAAGAGGCCCTCGTCGGTGCCCAGCGCCCGCCGCAACGCCTCCCGGTCAGGCGCGGCGGCGAGCAACCGGGCCAAGGCGTCGAGTGCGAGGTCCGGCTCGGCCGCCTCCCTGACGGAAAGGACCAGTGGGTCCTCGACGTCCCGCACACCGATCGCATCGAGCGTGGCCTGCGCGCGCGGTGGATCGCTGAAGCCGAGCCGGGCCAGCCGCGCCGGCGGCGATGGCGTGCGGGCACCGTCGAGCGTCACGTCGCCAAACCTAGTCGGAGCCGCTCATCTAGCCGCCGAGCTCACCTGCGGTGTCGCTGAGATAGGCCTGCGCCTGCAGCGCGAAAAGCTCTGCGTAGACGCCACGCTGACCCATCAGCTCCTCGTGCGTACCCGTCTCGACGACACGCCCGTCGTCGAGGACGTAGATCCGGTCGGCGTGCCGCACGCTCGAGAACCGGTGCGAGATGAGCAGCACCGTGCGCCCGTCGAGCAGGGAGCCGATGCGCTCGAAGAGGTCGTGCTCGGCGCGCGGGTCCAGCGAGGCGGTTGGCTCGTCGAGGACGACGAACGGTGCGCCGCGGAAGAACGCCCGCGCCAGGGCGACCCGCTGCCACTGCCCGACCGAGAGGTCGGATCCGCCGATGAACTCAGGCCCGAGCACCGTGTCGTAGCCCTGTGGCAACGCGGACAGGAACTCGTCGGCGTCGGCGTGCACGGCCGCCGCACGGATGGCGGCGTCTGTCGTCGATGGCCTCGACGCGGCCGAGCCCAATGTTGTCGCTGGCGCTCACGTGGAACCGTACGAAGTCCTGGAAGATCACTGCGACGGAATGCCGCAGGTCGTGCGGGTCGACAGCTGCGATATCGACGCCGTCCCATGTGATCGTGCCCGTCGCCGGGTGATAGAGCCCGGCGAGCAGCTTGGCCAGGGTGGTCTTGCCGGACCCGTTCTCACCCACCAGCGCGACGATCTCCCCCGCATCAACGCGCAGCGACACGCCGTCGAGCGCCAAGGAGTCACCGGTGGGATAGCGGAACGACACGTCGTCGACCTCGAGCGTCTGGAACCCGCGCGGGGCAGGAGCCGTCGGCTCGGCGTCGCGCACCTCCGGCAGCAAAGCCGTGAACGCGACGTAGTCGTCCACATAGAGCCCGGCCTCGGCCAACGTCCCCGCCGCGAAGCCTGCAGTCGTGAGCCGCTCGCCTACCACGGCGATGCCAACGATCGCGACGCCGGCCGAGGACAGCGGGACACCGCCGCCCAACGTGAACCAGGCGCTGGCAACGAGGGTCACGATCAGGACGACCCCGATGCCGAGGTTCGCGACGAGCGAGTTGCGCAGCTGGCGTCGCGCGACGGCCCGCAGCTCGGCGATCCGTTCGTCATAGAGCGCGTCGTGGCGGGCCCGCAGGTAGTCGGCGAGCCCGAAGGCCCGCACCTCCTTGGCCTCATCCCGCCCGGTCAGCACCGACGCGAGGTAGTTGCGCTCCCGGTCGCGCGGCGTCATGCGCCAGAAGAAGCGATAGAACGCCTCACCCCGACGCGACGCGACGAGCCACGCGGGGAGGAAGACAAGGCAGATGAGCGGCACGAGCAGCGGCTCGATGGCAAGCAGAGCGATGAGTACGCCGACGACGCCGACACCGGCGCGGACCAGGCCGGACAACCCGAAGACGAGGTTGAGCGGCTGCGGACCGCTCATCCGCATCCGCTGGATCCGGTTGTGGAATGCCGGGGTCTCGAATGCGAGAAGGTCGACCGCGGCCGAGACGTCGAGCACCTGCCGTTCGATGTGCCGGCTCATCAGCTCGCCGAGGATCTCCTGGCGCTCCCGCTGCACCGCGGCAGCGAAGAACTGCAGGGTGGCCACACCGCCGATCGCCAGAGCCCATGGGACGACGGTGCTCAGCGAGTCACCCTCCTCGACCGCCGCCAGCAACGCATCAAGCCCTCGCTGGCCCAGCAGCAGCATGGCCGCGATGCCCAGCCCACCGACGAGCTGCAGGGCAGTGGAGGCCACGAACTCACCGCGCCCGGCCTGCCAGGCGATGGCGATCGCGGCCCGGGTCAGCCGGGGCAGCTGGCGGACCGCGACCTTGGCCTTCGGGTCCGGCTGCATGTCGAAGATCGTGACCGGCGCCGAGTCGTCCTGTCCGGCGCCGGCTGCGGCAACGGATGGGGTCACGCGGCCAGTGTCTCCGTGATCACGAAGAGTTCGCTCCGATTTTTCGGGGGTGAGGTCTTCGTGATCACTGGCGAAGGTCACAGCACGGGCAGCATGCGCTCCCGCTCGTACCTGGTCACCTGCCGGCGATAGTCCTCCCACTCCGCCTTCTTGTTGCGGAGGAAGAAGTCGAAGACGTGCTCGCCCAGCGTCCGGGCGACGAGCTCGCTGTGCTCCATCACGTCGATCGCCTCCGCCAGCGACGCCGGCAGCGGGTTGATCCCGAGCGCGCGACGCTCCTGGTGGGTGAGCGCCCAGACGTCGTCCTCCGCGCCGGGCGGCAGGTCGTACGACTGCTCGATGCCCTCCAGCCCGGCGGCGAGGAGCACCGCGAACGCGAGGTAGGGATTGCACGCGGAGTCGAGTGCGCGGAACTCGATGCGCGTCGACTGCCCCTTCTGCGGCTTGTACATCGGCACGCGGACGAGCGCCGAGCGGTTGTTGTGCCCCCAGCACACGTACGCCGGCGCCTCGCCGCCGCCGTACAGCCGCTTGTAGGAGTTGACCCATTGGTTGGTGACGGCAGTGATCTCAGGGGCGTGCCGCAGAATGCCGGCGATGAACGACCGGCCGACCTTGGACAGCTGGTAGTCGGAGCCGGCCTCGTGGAACGCGTTGCGGTCACCCTCGAACAGCGACAGGTGCGTGTGCATCCCCGAGCCGGGGTAGTCGGTGAACGGCTTGGGCATGAAGGAGGCGAAGATCCCCTGCGAGAGGGCGACCTCCTTGATGACCAGCCGGAAGGTCATGATGTTGTCCGCCGTCGTCAGCGCGTCGGCGTAGCGCAGGTCGATCTCCTGCTGGCCCGGGGCGCCCTCGTGGTGGCTGAACTCGACCGAGATGCCCATCGACTCGAGCATCGTGATGGCTGAGCGGCGGAAGTCATGTGAGATGCCATGCGGCGTGTGGTCGAAGTAGCCGCTCGCATCGACCGGCTCTGGGTCTTGGCCACCGATGGGCTCGCCTTTGAACAAGAAGAACTCGATCTCGGGATGCGTGTAGAACGTGAAGCCCAGGTCAGCTGCCCGGCTCAGCGTGCGCTTGAGGACATAGCGCGGGTCGGCGTACGACGGCGACCCGTCAGGCATCAGGATGTCGCAGAACATGCGCGCGGTGCCCTGCAGGTCGCCACGCCACGGCAACACCTGGAACGTCGACGGATCGGGCTTCGCAAGCATGTCGCTCTCGTGCACCCGGGCAAACCCCTCGATGGCCGACCCGTCGAAACCGATGCCCTCGTCGAACGCGCTGTCGAGCTCGGCGGGCGCCACGGCCACCGACTTGAGGTAGCCGAGCACGTCTGTGAACCACAGTCGCACAAAGCGGATGTCGCGTTCCTCGAGCGACCGGAGCACGAACTCCTGCTGCTTGTCCACGACGTTAACTCTAGGGTGTCGCGTCACGGCTCGGGATCGCGCAGTGAGGTCGGGGAGAGGAACGGCTGGAGTGGGCCGTCGTCGACGATCCTCGGCAACCGCCGGGCCACCCCAGCGAGGAGGTCGGCGACCTGGACCCGCGGATCGTCCCGGGAGTCGACCATCACCAGCCCAGCCAGCGGCGACACTCCGGCGCCGTCGGCCAGCACCTGCTGGAGGCGGCTCAACCGGTCGGCCGTGAGGGCGCTCTGCTCGTCGTGGATCACCAGCACCTGCCGCTCTCCGCCGCTCCAGAACAAGACGGTCTCGGCCAGCGCCGGCAGCATCGGCTCCAGCGGTGGCGGGATCGACCGGTCGTCGTCGCTCAGCCTGGTCAGGACGGCCCGCACGCGGGTCCGGCTGAGCCCGTCGAGGACACCCTCGGCCTGCGCGCCGAGCCCGTCTCGTACCAGCGCATCCCGCGCCTGGAAGAACCGCTCCAAGGCCGGCGATCCGGCCGATGCCGCCGCTTGATCCGGACCAGCTCGACGAAGGCCGCGAGGAAGGCACCCCAGTCGGGACCAGCCGAGCGCCTGGCCCGGTACAAGGCGAGGGCGGCCGGACGGTGGTCCTGGGTCAGGCGGGTACCGGCCGCGTACGACGGCTCGGCCAGGAGCAGGTCGACGATCCGGGTGACGAGGAAGTACTCCTTGTCGACCAGGTGGACGTGCGCCCGGCCGCTCAGCGCCGCCAGGAACCACTCCAGCGCCTCGCCCGCTCCCGGGCCGCGGAGGAACTGCCCGGACTTGAACTCGTTCGGCGAGAACCGGAACCCGGACCGCAGCGCCGTGATCAGCCCGACCGCCTCGTCCGCGCTCAGGTCGACACTCGCGTGCGTGATCACCGGGGTGGCCGGATCGAGCAGATTGGTGCCGGAGAACCCGGATTCGTCACAGGCGATCTCCACGACGGCGCCGGCCACCGCATCCACCGGCGGCAGCCCGCCCTGAAGCGGCAACCTCACCCGATCCCTCACCATGCCGACCATGATCGCCCGCCCACCCCGATCGGACCACCGAATTGCGCCCTTATGCGCCCCGCTGTCGCCAGGGCTTCCGGCTGCCGGTCCATCAGGTGCCAGGCTCGCCGCACGAACGGATCGAGCGTGACGATCAGGTAGGCGATGCCGACCACGGTGATCGCCGCCGTGACGCCGAGCCACTCGGCGAGCCACCCGCCGATCAGGCCACCGATGGGCATGCCCGCCCATGCCAGACCGCCGACGGCACCGATGACGCGGGCCCGCAGATGCTCCGGGATGCGCTCGAACTCGGCCGCGGACAGCAGCGGGTTGATGGCGCCGACGAGGATCGACCCGACGAAGTTGACCGCCACGATGACCCAGAGCGGCAGGGGCAGGGCCAGCACGAAGATGCGCGGGACGGCGCCGAGCAGGAAGGCCCATGCGTACGTCCTTCGCCGCGGCAGGCGCTCTCCGATCGCGGTGAAGATGAGCGTGCCGATGAACGCGCCAGCGCCGAAGGCCGCACCGATGGCGCCGAGGACGGCCGGCGATCCGTACCGCTCGTCCGCCCACACGGGCATGAGCACCCCGATGAGCGCCTGGTCGAGCATGTTGGTGAGGAAGACCATGGTGGCGACGGCGAGCAGGAACGGGTCGAGGCGTACGAACAGGAAGCCCTCGCGCAGCTCGCGGATGTACTTCTGCACGCGCGACCCGCCGAAGTCCTCGACGGGCCGGGCCGCCAGGCGTACGAGCATGGCGACGAGCACTGCAGCCACTGCGAATGAGCCCGCGTCGATGGCGATGACCAGCGGCGCCCCGAACTGAGCGACGAGCAGGGCACCGAGCGGCGCGCCGATGAACGTACCCAGGCGGAAGACGCCGTCGACGAGACCGGCCACGCGTTCGTTGCTCATCCCGGACCGCTCGGCGAGATCGGGGATGGTGACGTATTTCGCGCTGTCGCCCGGGCCACGCAGCAACCCGGTCACCCCGACCAGCACGAGCAGCACTGGGAACGTCAGCAGGTCGAGCACGTGCAACAGCGGCACGAGCCCCAGCGTCACGGCTGCGATGGCATCGCAGGTCACGCTGGCGCGGCGCGCGCCGAGACGGTCGACGATTGGCCCGCCGAGGATGCGCGCGGTGACCAGGGCACCCAGCTCGACGAAGGTGACGACGCCGGTCTGTACCGCGCTGCCGGTGGTCTGCAGCACGAACCACGGGACGGCGATCACCGACATGCGGGTGCCGCTGACGGAGATCAGCTCGGCCGCGAGCAACCCGTACAGCGGAGCGCGGCTGCGAACGCTTGTCATGGCATGCCTTCGATGCGAGGGAAGACCTGGGTCTGGACGGTGATGTGGCGGGCGCCGGCAGGCTGGGTGCGCTCGTGCGTCTCGTCACGCCAGCGGACGACCACCTCGTGCAGCTGGCGGCTCAGTTCCGCGGCCTCGTCGGCGGTGAGCGTCAACACGTAGTCACTCATGTCGGACGCGCGACGCCACTCTTCGGGCAGGGTGGGGCCGCGGCGGATGGCCGCCTGGATGTTGCGCGAATAGATGTCGGCGACCGTGGACAAGTAGGCGGCACCAAGCTCGGCCTCAGGTGAGTCGTCCGACGGAGTCTCGAAGTAGGTCGAGCGGTGCACCGCGCGCCACCAGCGCTCGCGGCCCTTGCCGAGCTCGGGTGCGTCGGCGACGAACCCGTACGCCGCGAGCATCCGCAGGTGATAGCTCGTCGAGGCGCTGGACTCCCCCATCCGCTCGGCGAGCTGCGTGGCAGTCTGCGGGCCGTCGACGCGCAGCGAGCCCAGGATGCGCAGGCGGAGGGGGTGCGCGATCCCCCGCAGGGTTGTCGCGTCGACGGCGATGTCGCGGTCGGGGTCGAACCCGTGGCGGTCCGCCGCCCGCGGTTCTCGAGTGCCTGCCATAGTTGCCAACATACCTTTGCAAAGGTTTCTTGGCAACTTCGGTGACCGGAACCTCAACTTCGAGTTGATCATGGCCGAGTTGTGATCATTTAGGCGAAATGATCACGTCTTCGCCATGATCAACACGTCATGGGGTGTGAAGGGCGGCGGGCTGGCGACCGCCGCATAGGCTTGTTTCGTGCCCCAGTTGCGCCTTGCCCTGGCCCAGATCAACCCCACCGTCGGCGATCTCGCCGGCAACACCGACATGGTCGTAGCCCGGACGCGGCATGCGGCGGAGCGCGGGGCGCACGTGGTGGCGTTCCCGGAGATGGTCCTGACCGGCTACCCGGTGGAGGACCTGGCGCTGCGCCGCTCGTTCGTCGACGCGTCCCGGGCCGCGCTGGAGGCGCTGGCGGAGCGGCTGGCCGCCGAAGGGCTGGGGCACCTCACGGTCATCCTCGGGTTCCTCGACCGCGCCGAGGACGCCGAGGACCTCGAGCGGGTCGGCCGCCCCAAGGGCTCCCCCCAGAACGCCGCCGCCGTCCTGCACGAAGGCTCCGTGGTGGCGCGGGCGGCCAAGCACCACCTGCCCAACTACGGAGTGTTCGACGAGTACCGCTATTTCGTACCCGGTCACACTCTCGACGTCGTCCGGATTCACGGCATCGACGTGGCCCTCACTATCTGCGAGGACATCTGGCAGGACGGCGGGCCGGTGGCCGCTGCGGGTGCGGTCGGCACCGGCCTGCTGCTGGTCATCAACGGCTCGCCGTTCGAGCGGGCCAAGGACGACACCCGCCTCGAATTGTGCCGGCGGCGGGCAGCCGAGGCCGGAGCCGTGCTTGCCTACGTCAACATGGTCGGCGGCCAGGACGAGCTCGTCTTCGATGGCGACTCCATCGTCGTCAGCCCCGATGGCGAGGTCCTCGCACGGGCGCCGCAGTTCGAGGAGGGCTGCCTGGTCGTCGACCTCGACCTCCCGGCCAAGACCGACACGGGCATCGCCCGGCACGGCGACATCGTGATCGAGCGTGCCGTGGTGTCCGAGGACCCGGTCGAGCCCTATGACGCCGTCTCCGCGCCCACCACTGCAGCGTCTCGACGACCTGGCCGTCACCTACGCCGCCGTCGTCACCGGGCTGCGTGACTACGTACGCAAGAACGGGTTCTCCAGCGTCGTCCTGGGGCTGTCCGGCGGCATCGACTCCGCACTGTGCGCGGTGATCGCCGCCGACGCACTCGGCACGAGCAACGTGCACGGAATCTCGATGCCCAGCATCTACTCCAGCGGGCACTCCATGGACGACGCGGCCGAGCTCGCCGCACGCACGTCACTTCGCTACCGCGTCATCCCGATCGCCCCGATGGTGCAGGCGTTCCTCGACAACGTGCACCTCACCGGCCTCGCCGAGGAGAACCTCCAGGCGCGGGTGCGCGGCATGACTCTCATGGGCATCTCCAACGAGGAGGGCCACCTCGTCCTCGCGACGGGCAACAAGACCGAGCTCGCCGTCGGCTACTCGACCATCTACGGCGACGCCGTGGGCGGTTTCGCTCCGCTCAAGGACGTACCCAAGACGCTCGTGTGGGAGCTCTCGCGCTGGCGCAATGCGGTGGCCGAGCAACGCGGCGAACGGCCGCCCATCCCGCAGAGCAGCATCGACAAGCCGCCGTCTGCCGAGCTGCGTCCGGGGCAGCTCGACACCGACTCGCTGCCCGACTATGCGCTGCTCGACGACGTGCTCGACGACTACGTCGAGCTCGACCGCGGCTCGGCCGAGCTCGTCGCCGCAGGCTTCGACCCGGCACTCGTAGAGCGCGTCCTGCGCATGGTCGACGGGGCGGAGTACAAGCGCCGCCAGTATCCGCCCGGTCCGAAGATCTCCACCCGCAACTTCGGGCGCGACCGCCGGCTGCCGATCACCAGCAGGTGGCGCGAGCCGGCGCGCTGATGTCTTCGACGCAACGGCACCCGGCGTCGAATCAAGGCCCGGCCCGAATCGACGCGGGGTGCCCTTGTGTCATGCAACGTGCGAGGATCGTGGCGTCCGGGGACCAGATCGGCCTCGAGACGCTGAAGGAGGCTCAACCATGGAGCAGGAGACCGCACCCCTCTACGGCGGCACTCTCAACCGGCGCGTGACAATCCGCGACCTGCAGCAGGCCAAGGAGCGTCAGCAGAAATGGCCGATGCTCACGGCCTACGACATGTACACCGCGGAGGTCTTCGACGCGATCGGCATCCCGGTGCTGCTCGTTGGTGACTCGGTCGCCAACAACGTGCTCGGTTACGACGACACGATCCCGGTCACGGTCAACGATCTGATGCCCTTTGTCCGCGCGGTCGTCCGGGCCACGAAGCGCGCGCTGGTCGTGGCCGATCTGCCGTTCGGCTCTTACCAGGTGGGTCCCGACCAGGCGCTCGAGACGTCGATCCGGTTCCTCAAAGAGGGCGGTGCGCAGGCCGTCAAGCTCGAAGGCGGCGAGCGCGTCGCCGAGTCGGTCGAGGCGATCGTCGACGCCGGCATCCCGGTGATGGGCCACGTCGGCTTCACGCCGCAGAGCGTCAACGCACTTGGTGGCTACCGCGTGCAGGGCCGCGGCGAGCACGCGGAGCGCGTCGTTCGCGACGCCAAGTCGCTGCAGCGGGCGGGAGCGTTCGCTGTGGTGCTCGAGATGGTGCCGAGCGAGGTCGCTAAGCGGGTCACCGAAGAGCTCACGATCCCCACGATCGGCATCGGCGCCGGCCCGCATTGCGACGCGCAGGTCAACGTGTGGCAGGACATGGCGGGCATGCGTGCCGGTCGTGTGCCGCGCTTCGTGAAGAGGTACGGCGACGTGCGCGGCGAGCTCACGCGTGCAGCCAAGGCCTACGCCGAAGAGGTCGTGACAGGCGTCTACCCGTCTGACGAGCAGTCCTACGCCTAACTTTTTTTCTGGCGACTTCAGCACCTGCACAACAGCGGTTGAAGCATCGCTAACACACCAGCGGAGCTGTGCGAATGCATTCGCACAGCTCTTCTGTTTCCCTTGCACTACACGGGTTCTAGCAATGCGCGGACAATCGCGGTAATCGACGACCGACAATGTGTGACGCGTCGGCACACTTCACGAGCGAGCGGCAACACACCTCTGACCAGCAGTTTTCGGCGCGCCGAATCTGCACAGATACCACACACTTGCAAGTGACAGTGACATGCTCGCCTTAAGGAGTTCGGCGAGAAGTCGAACACATCGTCTCAGTGCGGGGAGGAAAGGATGGCCGCGACAAGGGCCACCGCCACGAGAGCGTCCGCTGCAACGAAGACCGCTGCCAAGCGGACCACCACCAAGAAGACCGCCGCCAAGCGCAGCACAACCAAGCGTGCGCCGGCAAAGAGGACGGCGGCCAAGAAGACGGCGACCAGGAAGACCGCCACGCGCAAGACTGCGGCCAAGAAGACCACGGCCCGCAAGTCCCGCAGACCACCGCGCGCAAGACCACGGCGAGGAAGGCGACGACCAAGAAGGCCACCGCCAAGAAGACCACCGCCAAGCGCGCACCGGCCAAGCGCACCGCCACCAAGCGCACCACCAAGAAGGCGACGGCCAAGAAGACCACCGCCAAGCGCGCACCGGCCAAGCGCACCACCAAGAAGGCGACGGCCAAGAAGACCACCGCCAAGCGCGCACCGGCCAAGCGCACCGCCACCAAGCGGACAACCAAGGCCACGGCGCGCAAGACCACGGCACGCAAGACGACGGCACGTAAGGCCGCTCGCTGAGCCGCCGCCGCCGCTAGCAACCGATCAGGGGGACCCGTGTCCAGAAGGTTTGGACACGGGTCCCCCTGATCCAGGTCAGTGCAGGCTCACGCTTCGTCGCCGTCTGCCCACTGCTTGTCGGCCTCGTCCCAGGCCTTCGTGCGCTCGTGGGCGCGCTCGAGAGCGCCGAGCGCCTCGGCCTCGGTGTCGTACGGGCCCATGCGCTCGATGTTGGGGCAGCCGGCATCACCCTCGACGCGGCCATGGGTCAGGCACCAGTAGTAGGCCACCTGCTGCTCCTCTCACCGCCCGGTCGCGGTGACGCCACCTAGACTCGTGGCCATGGCGACCGTGGCTCCAGGCATCATCTCACCGCATCGCGCCGTCCCGGCAGGGATCGAGCCGCCGAGCTACGTGGGCATGCCGTCGGCACCGCGCTATGCCGGGTCCGACATCCAGGACACGGAGACGATAGAGCGCATGCGGGTCGCGGGACGCCTCGCCGCCCGCGCCATGGCAGCGGTCGCGGAGCAGATCAAGCCCGGAGTGACGACCGACGAGCTGGACCGCATCGGACACGACTATCTGCTCGACCACGGCGCCTACCCCTCGACGCTCGGCTACCCCGGCAACGGGCACAGCGTGCCGTTCCCCAAGTCGCTGTGCACCAGCGTCAACGAGGTGATCTGCCATGGCATCCCCGACTCGACCGTCCTCGAGGACGGCGACATCATCAACATCGACATCACCGCCTACGTGCACGGCGTGCACGGCGACACCGACGCGACTTTCCTGGTCGGCGATGTCGATGACGAGTCGCGGCTGCTCGTCGAGCGCACCAGCGAGGCTCTGCAGCGGGCGATCAACGCTGTTCGCCCAGGCCGGCAGATCAATGTCATCGGCCGGGTCATCGAGTCCTACGCGAAACGCTTCGGCTACGGCGTCGTACGCGATTTCACCGGCCACGGCATCCACACCAGCTTTCACTCGGGGCTGATCGTCCCCCACTACGACGACCCGCGGGCGACAGCGGTGCTGGAGCCGGGCATGACGTTCACCATCGAGCCGATGCTCAACCTCGGCTCCCACGACTGGGACATCTGGGACGACGGATGGACCGTCGTGACCAAGGACCGCAAGCGATCGGCGCAGTTCGAGCACACGATCGTCGTCACCGGCACCGGCGCGGAGATCCTCACGCTGCCTTGACGGCCCGCACGACACCTGCCGGGCGGCACGCTAGCGTCCGGACCATGGTCGACCCACCACACCGCAAGAAGATCGCCATCATCGGGGCAGGCTCGGTTGGTGCGACGATCGCCTATGCCTGCCAGATCCGCGGGGTTGCGCAGAGCATCGCGCTGGTCGACACCAACGCCAAGAAGGTCAAGGCCGAGGTGCTTGACCTCAACCATGGCCGCCAGTTCGCACCGGTCGAGGTGATCGGCAGTGACGACTACGAAGTCGTTCGCGACTCCGACATCATCGTGACCACCGCCGGAGCAAAGCAGGACCCCGGGCAGACCCGGATGGACCTCGCGGTCACCAACGTGGAGATCATGCGGTCGGTCATGGAGCGCTGCCTCGAGCTCGCGCCCGATGCCATGCACCTGGTGGTGTCCAACCCCTGCGACGTGCTGACCTATGCAGCCCTGAAGTTCAGCGGTCTGCCGCCGTGGCGGGTGATGGGCTCGGGCACGGTGCTCGACTCGTCGCGGTTCCGGTTCCTGCTAGCCGAGCACTGCCGCGTCGCCGAGGCCAACGTGCACGCGTTCATCGTCGGCGAGCACGGCGACTCCGAGCTGCCGCTCTGGTCGATCGCCAACGTGGGCGGCGTGCCCATCTCCGAGTTCCAACCGGAGGGTCGCGAGCCGCTCACGGAGAAGGAGCGGTTGGCCATCAAGGACAGCGTGGTCAACGCCGCGTACGAGATCATCGAAGGCAAGGGCGCGACCTGGTACGCCATCGGCCTGGCCGTCAGCCGCATCGTCGAGGCGATCCTTCTCGACCAGCGGCGGGTGCTGCCGGTGAGCTCACTGCTGCACGACTACAAGGGCATCAACGACGTGTGCCTCTCCGTGCCGACCGTGCTCGACCACAACGGCATCGCGCACGTACTCGACGTGCCCATGTCGGACGGGGAGATCGAGGGTCTGCGCGCGTCGGCCGAAACCGTACGAGCCGTGAATCGCACTCTCGGCCTCTAGGGGACAACCGGCTAGGTTGACATCATGGCGGCAACGACGGGGTTCGGGGTCGACATCGGCGGCAGCGGGATCAAGGGCGCCCCGGTTGACCTGACCTCGGGCAAGCTCAGCGAGGAGCGACTGCGCATCCCGACGCCGAGCCCGTCGACGCCGGAGGCCGTGGCCGACGTGGTCGCTCAGATCGTGCAGCACTTCGAGTGGTCAGGCTCGGTGGGGATCACCTTCCCCGCCGTTGTCCAGCACGGAGTCGTGCGTACGGCGGCCAACGTCGACAAGTCCTGGATCGACTTCGACGCGGATGCCCTGTTCGACCAGCGGCTCGGGCTCGACGCGCACATGGTCAACGACGCCGACGCGGCCGGCCTGGCGGAGGCGCGCTTCGGCGCGGCGCGTGGCAAGGACGGACTGGTCATCCTCCTCACGCTTGGCACCGGCATCGGCTCGGCACTGATCCTCGACGGCACGCTCGTGCCCAACACCGAGCTGGGCCACCTCGAGCTGAAGGGGCACGACGCCGAGATGCGGGCGTCGGATGCGGCCCGGGAGCGCGACGACTTGTCCTGGTCCGAGTGGGCGAAGCGGCTCACGACTTACTTCCGGCACGTGGAGGACCTGTTCTGGCCCGATCTGTTCATCGTCGGAGGCGGGGTCAGCAAGAAGTCGGACAAGTGGCTGCCCGAGGTGCGGACCCGGACGCCGATCATTCCAGCCACCCTCCTCAACGACGCCGGCATCGTCGGTGCGGCCCTGCTCGCGGTCGAGGCCGCGGCTGTGAAGTAGGCCACACACGTTCCGTGCAAAACGGGGCCTAGGGGGTGACCCGGCCGTTGCGGGTGTGCTTGACTCGCTCCTCGGTAACGAATTGGCATCGGTCGAAGGGTGATCGTCTGTGGCTGGGCGCCACGCGCGGAGCAACTCGCGCCCAGGTCGTCGTGCACGCTCCAGGGTCAAGCGGTTCGCAGTACCCGGCGCCGCCGGGGGTCTGCTCGTCCTGACGACGGTCGCGGCGGTCGGGCTCGACAAGCCGCCGGCCCGCGACACCGCCAACGCCGCCGTGCTCAGCGCCGACGATGCCAGCGCCTTCGAGGCGGCGCGCCGCGGAGCCGAGGCGCGGGTCTCCCGCAGCGCGACCCGCGCGCCGGTGCCCGTGGCCACGCTGCCCACCCCTGAGCCTGTCGCTGCGACGGCGACTGCGGCTGCGCCGGCCGCCGAGGCGTCGGCGCCACCCACCCCGGTCGGGTCGAAGTTCGCCACGGCCCAGCTCAATGTCCGCAGCGGCCCCAGCCGCGAGCACGAGGTACTCATCACGGTCGCCCTGGCCGCCGAGCTCCCTGTCACCGGCACCGTCGCCGACGGCTGGGTCGAGGTGGTCCACGAGGGCAGCAGAGCGTGGGTCAACGCCGACTACCTCGCCGACACCAAGCCCGAAGCCGAGGCCGCGGCCGTCGCCAGCGGCGGCGTCTCGGCTGCCCCGTGCGTGCACGGCTCCGGCATCGAGAAGGGGCTGAAGCCCGACACCGTCCTCGTCCACCGCGCGGTGTGCGCGCAGTTCCCGCAGATCACGTCCTATGGCGGGCTCCGCTCGGATGGCGAGCACGGCCAAGGCCTGGCACTCGACATCATGGTCGGCCGCGCACTCGGCGATGAGGTCGCCGCGTGGCTGCAGGCCAACCACGCGGCACTCGGCGTCGAGTACCTCATCTGGGAACAGCGGTACTGGTCAGCCGAGCGCCCCGGCGATGGCTGGAGCATGATGTCCGACCGTGGATCGGCCACGGCCAACCACTACGACCACGTGCACGTCACCGTCTACGGCAACGCCGCGGGCTGAGCCTGCGAGCGATCCCGCGGCACCGAACGCTGGGGCGCCCTTGTGCTGCTCGGGCAACCGATTACCGCCCCATGCCCGGGTGGCCGCCACCCGCTGGGGCGCCCCAACGTCGCCAGAGCATCGCTGGGGCGCCCCAGCGTCGCGGTGACCACGAGGGCCGAATGTGGACGAGCCGGGCTGTAAGCCGGGTTCTGTGCCTCACCGAGGTGAGGCGGCGACCATCCATCTAGGACCGCCGTTGCCGGCGGCCTCGAGCGGTCTACCCGGGAGCTCGGGCGGGCCGCCCTCGAACGCTCCCTGTCTGACCTTGCTCCAGGTGGGGTTTACCGAGCCGTCCCCGTCGCCGAGGACGCTGGTGGTCTCTTACACCACCGTTTCACCCTTACCGCCCGCCGCCCCGAAGGACGTCGGACGGCGGTCTGCTTTCTGTGGCACTGTCCCGCGGGTCACCCCGGGTGGGTGTTACCCACCACCTTGCCCTTCGGAGCCCGGACTTTCCTCGGCGCACACTCGAGAGTGCGCGTCGCGGTCGCCCGCCCGACTCGTCCGCGATCAGCCTACGTCAACGCGCGGGCTCGAAGAGCACTTCCCGATCGCGTACGGACGCCTTCACCAGCCGCACCGTGAGCTCCTCCCCCAGCGGCAGGCCATCGCCCACGACCCGGGCGCGCACGGCGGGGTCCTCCAGCTGCACGGTGCCGCGCGGTTTCTCGGGGTCGACGTCGACGACCACGCCCCGAAACTCTTCGCCCACCCGCGGCTCCAGCAACGCCGCCTCGACGACGTCGAGACAGGCCCGCTCGTACGAGCTCGCGCGGCGGTCACCCGCCGACATGGTGTCGGGGAGCTTTGGCAGCGCGGCCCGTACCCAGTCGGGCACTGTGCCCCCATCGCACATCGCGAGGCAGATCTCGCCCGCGTAGCGGTCGACCAGCCGGCGCAGCGGCGCCGTGACGTGCGCGTACGGTGCGCCGATCGCTGCGTGCCCGATGGCCTCCGGCGGGTCACCGTCGAACGACGCGTACCCCGCACCGCGCAGCAGCGACGTCGCGTCGACGATGAGCGCAGCGTGCGCCGGGTCGGTGGGGTCGAGGCCGCGCACGAACTCCTGGTAGGAAAGGTCCTCGGGCCACTCGACATGCAGGGCGCGGGCCGATCGCTCCAGCCGGGCGACGTCGCGGTGGTCGGCGGGCGGCAGGGTGCGTACGACACCCACACCGGCGTCGAGCATGAGCCCAGCTGCGGCCATGCCGGTGAGCAGCGAGATCTGGGCGTTCCACTCCTCGACGGGCAGCACCCCGCGGTTGACCAGAGCCCAGTGGCCATCGGTGCGGACCACTTCCTGCTCCGGGCTGGGCAGTGTCATGCCTCCGCGTTCCCGCTCGATCTGCTCGCGCAGCTCGCCGACCTCGCGGAGCAGCAGAAGCGGCTCCGCGGCCTCGCCCGCGTCGAGTCGTCGCTGCACCTCCTCGTACGACAGCTTGGCCCGGCTGCGGACCAGCGCCCGTCGTACGTTGACCGATTCCTGCGCGCCGGCCGAGTCGAGGTCGATCTCCCAGAGCAGCGCCGGTCGTACTTTGTCGGGCAGCAGGCTCGCGGCATCCTCGCTCAGCGAGAGCGGGTGCAGCGGCGTGCGCTCGTCCGGCCCGTACAGCGTGAACACCCGCGACCATGCCTCGCGATCGATCGCCCCGCCGGGCGCGACATAGGCGGCGACGTCGGCGATCGCATAGGTGACGCGGTAGCCGTCTCCGCGCCGCGCGATGTGCACGGCCTGGTCGAGGTCCATCGACTCGGGCGGGTCGATGGTGACGAACGGGATCTGCGTCTTGTCGAGATCGGGCATGCGTGGACCGCGACCCGCGGCCTCCGCCTCGGCGGTGACGTCGGCGTTGAACTCGTCCGGCACGTCGAGCGTGGCCCGCACCGCAACCAGGCCCTCGAGAACCCGCGCGTCGACATCGTCGGCCGCGGTCGGAGCCTTGGGCTTGAGACGCAGGTATCGGCTGGGCACCTCGTGAGCGTAACTAGCCGCTGCGGTTGAAGCCATGCAGTGACGTGATCCCGTCGGCGTAGTAGGCGATCTCGGTGACTGATGCCGGATTGAGCCGCATGCGCCAGACGGCGTGCTCGGGGGCGTCGAGTGCCAGCCGTACGAGCATCGTGATCGGCGTGACATGCGTGACGACGACGACCGTACGGCCTGGAAAGCGGGCCAACGTCGCGTCTCTCGCCTGCGCAACGCGCTGGGCAACCTCGCGCGCCGACTCACCGCCGGGGGGCCCGGATCCGGGATCGGCGAGCCAGGCCTCCAGCTCCGCGGGCCAGCGCTCACGCGCCTCCTCGAACGTCAAGCCGTCCCACTCGCCGAACGCGGTCTCGGCGAAGCCCTCCTCGACGCTGACGTCGAGCCCGAGCGCGCCGGCGACGATCTCCGCGGACTCCCTGGTGCGACGCAGTGGCGAGGCCACGATCGCCGCGACGTCGTCACGATGCTTGAGCGCCTCGGCCGCGGCGCGGACCTGTTCCTCGCCCGTCGGGAGCAGGCCGGGGTCGGAGCCGCCGAGGCCGCTGAACCGCTTCTCGACGGTGGCACTCGTCTCGCCGTGGCGAACGAGGATGAGGGTCGTCGGCGGACCGAGTTCGCTCCAGGCGACCAGGATGTTGCTGGTCGGCGGCTGCGGCTCGGACTCGTCCACCGCGATGGGCTCGCGGGCGACGAGCTTGCGCGGACGGCCGGTCGCCTGGTCGAGCGCCTCGTTGAGCAGCCGGTCGGCATGTGTGTTCTGCTCCCGCGGAATCCACGTCCAGGTGATCTGCTCGTAGGGAAACGCCTCGCGGGCCTGCGTGGCGAGCGGCCGCAGGTCTCGGTGCCTCACCTTCCAGCGGCCGCTCATCTGCTCGACGACGAGCTTGGAGTCCATGCGGACCTCGACCTGGGCGGTCGAGTCGACGCGGGCGGCGGCGCGCAGCCCGGCGACGAGGCCGGAGTACTCGGCGACGTTGTTGGTGGCCACGCCCAGCGTCTCGGCGAGCTCGGCAAGCAGCTCGCCGGTGTCGGCGTCCTTGACGACGGCGCCGAAGGCGGCCGGCCCCGGGTTGCCACGCGAGCCTCCGTCGGACTCGACGACGAGGTGCCGGGTCACTGGGTGTCGGCGGCCGCGCGGACGAGAATGCGGCTGCACTCCGCGCAGCGGGCGACCTCGCTGGCGGGCGCCGCGCGTAGCCGGGACAGGTCGGTGGGCGACAGCTGCAGCCGGCAGCCGCCGCACTGACCGCGATCGAGCGTGGCGACGGCAACGCCGTCGGGGATCTGCGTGCGCAGCTTGGCGTAGAGCGCGATCAGGTCGGCGGGCAGGCCGGCGCTGACGTCTGCCCGCTCCTGCGTCGTCTTGGCGGTGTCGTCGTCGATCTGTGCCCACGCATCGTCGCGGGCCTCGCGCGCCGCGCGTCCCCGCCCCGCGATGTCGGCGACCTGCGGCTCGAGTGTCGCGAGCCGGCCCTGCGCCTCCTCGAGGCGCTCCATGACCTCGAGCTCGGCGTCCTCGAGCTCGGTCTGCCGTTGCGCCAGCGAGACGATCTCGGACTGCAGAATTTGCAGTTCACGTGCGCTGCCGACCGCCCCGGCGTCGAGGCGCTGCTTGTCGCGGGCGAGCTTGGTGCGTACGGCGTCGACCTGCGTGTCGGCCTTGACCTGCTCCTTGCCGAGCTCATCGGCCTCCACCCGCAGCGCGGCCAGCTCCTCGCCCAGTCGCTTGTGCTCTGCGGCGAGCTCGGCGAGCTCGGCGATCTGCGGCAGCCCGGCGCGCTGCGAAGCGAGGGCGTCCAGCCGGGAGTCCAGTGCCTGCAGGTCGAGCAGTCGGAGCTGGTGGGCGGGATCGGCGTTCAGGGCGTGCTCCCCTCGGATTGACCGTGGAGGGTCCACGGGTCGGTGCGGACGGTCGACACCCGCGTCTCCACCGTAGTGCCGAGCTGCGCCAGACCGTCCCGCAGTGCCGCCTCGGCCTGCCGCAGCCAGGGCCACTCGCTCGCCCAGTGCGAGACGTCCACCAGCGCCGGGCCGCCGTCCTCACCCGACTCGCTGGCGGGGTGGTGGCGCAGGTCGGCCGTGACGTAGGCGTCAACGCCGGCGGCGCGTGCGGCCGCGAGCAGCGAGTCGCCGGCTCCGCCGCAGACGGCGACCGTACGGATTGTTCGCCCCGGGTCGCCGGAGGCGCGCACGCCACCGGCGGTCGGTGGCAGTGCGCTGGCTGTGCGTTGGACGAAGGCCGCCAGCGGTTCGGGCGCGGTCAGGGTGCCGATGCGACCGATGCCCCGCGTGCCGGGGCGCGTGGCGGCGAGCTCGTAGACGTCGAACGCCGGCTCCTCGTACGGGTGTGTCGTGAGCAAGGCGGCGATCACAGCCGCGCGCCGCGACCGCGGCAGCACCATCTCGAGGCGGACCTCCGGCACGGACTCGATCGCGCCGACGGCTCCGATTGTGGGGTTGGCGCCAGGTCGCGGGCGGAACGTGCCGACTCCGGTCGTGGACCAGGCGCAGCGTTCGTAGTCGCCGATGCGGCCGGCGCCCGCCGCGGCCAGCGCATCAAGCAGCCGTTCGGCGTCGCTGTCGGGGACGAACACGACGAGCTTGTCCTGCGGGTCGGCCGGTTGCGGGTCGAGCGGCCGGAGGTCGACGAGGCCAAGCGCCGCGGCCAGCGCATCGGAGACCCCGGGGTCGGCGGAGTCGGCGTTGGTGTGCGCTGTGAACAGCGCGGTCTGGTTGCTGATGAGCCGGTGGATCAACCGGCCCTTCGCGGTGGTGGCGGCGACGGCGTGCACCGGTCGGAGCAACAGTGGGTGGTGCGTGACAAGGAGGCCGGCGCGGCTCCCGATCGCCTCGTCGACCGTGGCGGCGACCGGGTCGACCGCGAAGAGCACGCTTGTCACTGTTGTGTCCGGGTCGCCGCAGACCAGCCCGACGGCGTCCCAGGGCTCTGCCCAGCGCGGGTCGTACCGGCGCTCGAGGATCTCGACGACCTGGCGCAGCGTCGGGGGCGCGGACATGCGCGGGAGACTAGCGCGTGTCGACGCGGGCGCGGCTTGTCAGAACGGCAGAACGGCCGCCGGCGGGCAGCGCGTGGTGCGCCGCAGCCGACCCGCGCCGGGCGACATTGGGTGGCTACTCTGCGCGTGTGACCAACTATTGGGTGCTGGAGTACTCGCTCGTGGACGACTACCTCGACCGGCGTCCCGAGTTCCGCGCGGAGCACCTGGCGCTTGCTCAGGCGGCCCACGACAACGGTGAACTGCTCCTGGCCGGCGCCCTCGCAGAACCCGCCGACAAGGCGCTGCTCGTCTGGACAACCGAGGACGCGAGTGTCCCGGAGGCGTTCGCCGAGCGGGATCCGTACGTGCGCAACAGCCTGGTGCGCTCGTGGGAGGTCCGACCCTGGATGATCGCCGTCGGCGGCTGAGCCGCTGACCTGCACTGATGCTGGTGGGCGCAGCAGGGTTCGAACCTGCGACCCCTCGCTTGTAAGGCGAGTGCTCTTCCGCTGAGCTATGCGCCCGAATTGCGACGAGCCAGCGTACCCGCTGAGCGCCCCTGTGCCGCATCGCACGAGGTCGGCCCGGCCCATGGGGACGGCCGCAGCCGCCGGAGTCTCGGGCCTGCGGCGGCGGCGGCCTGTGATCTAGATAACACCCGTGGGAGCGCTCACGCCAAATCCGCGCCCTGTGATCCTTGCGCGGTGGACCGCCCGAACAGCTTGTCGAGCGCCGCCGACACCTCGGCGGCAAGCGCGGGATCGCTGGGCGGTGAGGTCACGGCCGCGGTCCACCTGGCGCCGCAGTCGCGGCAGCTGACCTCGCCGAGCCGGGCGACCAGGACGGCGGACCCGCACTCCGGGCACCGGTCGAGACCGTCCTGCCAGGTGGCGCTCGATTGGCAGCCGGGGCAGACCAGCACCTGCTGGCCGTTGGCCACGCCTCGACGCCACGGGCTGGGCCCTTTGCCCGGGTCCACCTGCCGCACGCCACAGCGAAAGCAGGGCATCCGCCCCTCCGGTCAGACCGTCAGCTCGTTGAGCACCCGTCGATAGTCGGCGATATCGCGTGCGTCGGGGATCGCGTTGACGACGCTCCACCGGACCACGCCTTGCGTGTCGATGATGTAGGTGCCGCGCAACGCACAGCCGCGCCGCTCGTCGAAGATGCCGTAGGACCTGGCGACGGCTCCATGTGGCCAGAAGTCGGACAGCAGCGGGTAGTCGAGCCGCTCGCGCTCCCCGAACGCCCGCAGCGTGAACACCGAGTCGCAGGACACCACGAGGACCTGGACGTCATCGTTCTGGAACGTCGGCATCGCATCGCGGATCGCGCACAGCTCGCTGGTGCAGACGCTGGTGAATGCCCAGGGGTAGAAGACCAGGACGACGGTCTTGTCGCCGCGGTAGGACGACAGCCGGGTTGGCACGCCGTGCTGGTCGGGCAGCTCGAAGTCAGGCGCTTCGGACCCGACCGCGACCGCAGCGGCGTCGAGCGAGGCGGTCACCGTTTTCCTGACCGGGCGGCCTTGGGAGTGACGAGCTTGGTGCCCGACCAGTCGGGCCCCGCGGTCGCGCTGGTCGTGGTCGCGAGCCCGGCGGTGGGCGCGGCGTCGGAGATGTCGGCCGGGTCGACATAGCCCGACCGGCCGACCTTGGGCGTGAACAGGTAGATGGCGCCGCCGTCGGCGAGATCCGTCTTGGCGCTGATCAGGGCGTCGACAAGGTCACCGTCGTCGTCGCGCCACCACAGGATCACCGCGTCGACGACGTCGCCGTAGTCGTCGTCGACCAGCTCGTGACCGGTCACGGCCTCGATGGCCGCCCGCAGATCGTCGTCGCAGTCCTCGTCCCAGCCCAGCTCCTGGACCACCTGACCCGATCCAAACCCGAGCCGGTTCGCCGAACTGCCCTGCCCCGCGTCGCCCGCGGTCTGGCCCACCCGTGCACTCCCGTCGTCAAGCCCACCGGCCGACGCCGGGGGTTGTGCGGGACAGTCCATCCAAGTCGGAGCGCGTTCGCAAGTGGCACATCCGAATCGTGAGCATGGACAGCCGCGTCAGCGGGCCCCGGGAGTCTCGACCTGCGCGTCCGGGCCGGGGAAGACGAGCCCTTCGTGCCCGTCCTCGAACCGGACGAGATAGGGCGGCTGCCCATCGGAGCCGCGCACCTCGATGATCTCGCCCTTCTGATCCGGGATGCCGACCTTGCCGCCGTGCACGTGAAGCCTGTCCCCGATCTGCGCCCGCATGGCCACCTCCGTAACCGTGCTGTTCCCGATGCCAGCCTGCCCCGAGTTGACGGGAGACGCCACCCCTCGGGGCGGAAACGGGGGTGGAAGGTGACGTCACCCGGCGGACAGGCGAGGATGGACCCAACAGAAGTCACGATGACGGCGCCCACAAGGTGCCCGATGGAGGACGGCCGTGGTAGCAGAGCGCCCCCCGATCATCAGCAACGGGCTGCCGAGCCAGCTGCCGGATATCGACCCCGACGAGACGCGCGAGTGGCTGGAGTCGCTCGACGCCGTGGTCGACGAGCGTGGCCGCAACCGCGCGCGCTACCTGATGCTCGCGCTCCTGCAGCGAGCGGGTGAGCGGCAGGTCGGCGTGCCCAGCCTGCGCAGCACCGACTACATCAACACGATCCCGCCCGAGGGCGAGCCGTGGTTCCCCGGCGACGAGGATCTCGAGCGGACCATTCGCCGGGCCATCCGCTGGAACGCCGCGATCATGGTGCACCGCGGGCAGCGCCCCGGTATCGGCGTGGGCGGCCACATCTCTACCTATGCGTCGAGTGCGTCGTTGTACGAGGTCGGCTTCAACCACTTCTTCCGCGGCAAGGACCACCCGGGCGGCGGCGACCAGATCTTCTACCAGGGCCACGCCTCGCCGGGCATGTACGCGCGCGCGTTCCTGGAGGGACGCCTCGACGAGCACCGGCTCGACGGGTTCCGCCAGGAGCTCTCGCACGCCGGGATGGGTGGCGGCCTGCCGTCCTACCCGCACCCGCGGCTGATGCCGGACTTCTGGGAGTTCCCCACCGTCTCGATGGGCCTCGGCCCGCTCAACGCGATCTACCAGGCGCGGTTCAACCGCTACCTGCAGCACCGCGGCATCAAGGACACCAGCCAGCAGCGCGTCTGGGCCTACCTCGGTGACGGCGAGACCGACGAGCCGGAGACGATCGGCGCGCTGTCGATCGCGGCGCGTGAGGAGCTCGACAACCTCACGTTCGTCATCAACTGCAACCTGCAGCGGCTCGACGGCCCGGTGCGCGGCAACGGCAAGATCATCCAGGAGCTGGAGTCGATCTTCCGCGGCGCCGGCTGGAACGTCATCAAGGTCATCTGGGGCCGCGAGTGGGACCCGCTGCTCGCCGCCGACACCGACGGCGCGCTGGTCAACCTCATGAACAGCACGCTCGACGGCGACTATCAGACCTACAAGGCGGAGAACGGCGCCTACGTCCGCGAGCACTTCTTCGGCCGCGACCCCCGTACGCGCAAGATGGTCGAGGGCATGACCGACGACGAGATCTGGGGTCTCAAGCGCGGCGGTCACGACTACCGGAAGATGTACGCCGCCTACAAGGCGGCCACCGAGCACACCGGCCAGCCCACGGTCATCCTGGCCAAGACCATCAAGGGCTACACGCTTGGCAGCCACTTCGAGGGGCGCAACGCGACGCACCAGATGAAGAAGCTGACCCTCGACGACCTCAAGGGTTTCCGCGACACGCTGCGCATCCCGGTCGAGGACGACCAGCTCGACGCCAAGCTGCCGCCCTACTACCACCCGGGCAAGGACTCCGACGAGGTTCAGTACCTGCTGGAGACGCGGCGCAAGCTCGGCGGCTCCCTCCCCGACCGGCGGGTGCTGGTCAATGGCCTCACGTTGCCGGGCGACGAGTCGTACGCCTCGGTCAAGCGCGGCTCGGGCAAGCAGGCGGTGGCGACAACCATGGCCTTCGTCCGGCTGCTCAAGGATCTGCTGAAGGACAAGGAGATCGGCTGGCGCATCGTGCCGATCATCCCCGACGAGGCGCGGACCTTCGGCATGGACGCGATGTTCCCGACGCAGAAGATCTATTCCCCGCACGGCCAGCAGTACACCTCGGTCGACCGCGAGCTGTTCCTGTCGTACAAGGAGGACGTCAAGGGTCACATCCTGCACGAGGGCATCAACGAAGCCGGCTCGACCGCGTCGTTCACCGCGGTTGGCTCGTCCTACGCCACGCACGGCATCCCGATGATCCCGGTCTACATCTTCTACTCGATGTTCGGGTTCCAGCGCACCGGCGACGGCGTGTGGGCGGCTGCCGACCAGATGACCCGCGGGTTCCTGCTCGGCGCGACCGCAGGACGCACGACACTCAACGGCGAGGGGCTGCAGCACGAGGACGGCCACTCCGTCCTGCTCGCGTCGACCAACCCGGCCGTCGTGCACTACGACCCGTCGTGGGCCTTCGAGATCGGGCACATCGTGCGCGACGGGCTGCGGAGGATGTACGGAGACGAGTCGGAGAGTGTCTTCTACTACCTGACCGTCTACAACGAGCCGTCTGTGCAGCCGGCCGAGCCGGAGGGCCTCGACGTGGAGGGGCTGCTCAAGGGCTTGTATCTGTACAAGCCGATGGAGGTCGCCCCCGGCGACCAGGTGCCGCACGCGCAGATCCTCGCGTCCGGCCCGGCGATGAACTGGGCGCTCGAGGCGCAGCACCGGCTCGCCGACGAGTGGCACGTGGCCGCCGACGTCTGGTCGGCCACGTCATGGACCGAGCTGCGCCGCGAGGCGCTGGCGGTCGACGAGTGGAACCTCATGCACCCGGGTGAGGAGCCCCGTGTCCCCTACGTCACCCAGCGGCTCGGCCAGGCACCCGGCCCGGTGGTGGCGGTGTCGGACTTCATGCGGGCGGTGCAGGACCAGATCGCACCGTACGTGCCGCAGGAGTTCAGCTCGCTCGGCACCGACGGGTTCGGCCTGTCCGACACCCGCGCTGCGCTGCGCCGGCACTTCAAGGTCGACGCGCAGTCCATCGTCATCGCTGTGCTGACGCAGCTCGCCCAGCGCGGCGAGGTGTCCTGGGACATCGTCCGCAAGGCGCACGAGCAGTACCGGCTCGACGACGTCACCGCGACCACCGCAGCGGAGGCCGGCGGCGAGACCTGAGCCGGGGGCCGGGTCGATCACGTTAACGTGATCGACCCGGTCTGAGCGCGGCATGCATGCCTTGCACGGACCGCCTTGACCTTGCGACGAAGGCCGGACGAGCCGGGCTATGCCAGCCGAGGTCAGACGTCCCGCGGCATCGCCGTCAGCACCTCGACGACCTTGCCGTAGAGCGGAATCTCACGCTGGCTGCGGTTGAGGAGGTCCCACTCCGCATCCGCCAGGGACGCACCGGTCTGCTCAGCGACCTGCGCAATGGCACCTGCCAGCTGCGGTGCGGCGAAGGACGTGCCCGTCCAGAGCGCCCAGGCACCCTCGGAGAACGCGTCAGGCGTCGGGTCGAGGTCGGAGTTCTCCGTGCCCGGCACGAATGTGGACCGGACACCTTCACCGACGGTGCATGCATCGACCCACGGGCCATGACTGGACCAGGCAGCGGGCAGGTAGGCCTGCGTGAGTCCGGCCACCGCGAGCACACTCGGAAACGCGGCCGGCCAGCAAGGCCGCGAGCGCCCGTAGTTCCCGGCCGCCGCGACGACAAGAACCTCACGCTTGCCCTTGTCTGGCTTTGGGATCCCGCCGCAGCTCCTCGATGCGCTCGAACGCGACCCCGAACGCGACGGGCCGCTCGTCGTCAGCCGTTTCCGTGCCCAACGAGAGGCTGAGAACAACGTCCTTCTGGTCGGCCAGGCCTGTTTCGACCGCACGCACCATCGCCTCTGCGACGCCGACCTCGTCCTGCACGCCGTCGATGTCGAGCACCCGCTCGACCACCACCTCGGCGTCCGGGGCGACCTGTTGCACGAGGCCCGCGCAGAAGCTGCCGTGGCCCGCGCCCGTGTGCAGGATCGCGTTGCGGGGCCTGCCGGGGCGAGAGTTCTCGATTGTCCTTGCGTTCCAAGCCTTTGAGCCAGTCGGACCGCCTGCCAACCCACACACCGGTGTCGAGTACGACGACACGCACCCGCGGCTTTCCCTTGCGGGACCGGGCGACACGCGACGGCGCGCGCCGGCCGTCGGTTCGGGCCCGGCCACGCTCTTCCACTGGCCGCCCATCGGCGTGACGTAGTTGGCGCTGATCGGGACGCCCTGCCGGCGCAGGGTGGATGCGAGGCCTGCGCTGCGCCGCAATGCCTCCGCTGAGCCCTTTATGCGCGTGATGCGACCGGCCAGCGGCCCGGAGACCACCGGCTCCGCGTGGAGGTCAGGATCGTTGTCGAGCATGCCGTGGAGGCCACGGTAGGTCCCTGGTGCGGATGAGCAGCTCGGTCTCCACCGCCAAGGTCGTACCGCCCTGCCGGTCGGGGATCTCGCCGATGCGCACCAGGTCGGTGCGGTCCCGACGCCGCTCGCGCATCAGATCCAGCAGCCGCCTACTGCGCTCCACGTCGTAGCGCGCAGTGTCCATCTTGATCACTTGGCGCTGCACACGCATGACGTCAGCGAGACGCTCGCCGTCGGTCCGAGGGTCCGCCGGTCCAAATGGCCGCTCCCCGCCGCCGTATTCGGCTGTCACGCCTATCCCCTTTGCGTCGTCGCTAGTGTTCGTCCTGGATGAGGAACACCATGGATCACGAGTCGCCGAACGATTTGCTGGTACGCGCGCAGGAAGCCTATCGGCGAGTTGACACGGACCCCAAGCGCTGGGCACCTGACGCCCGCGAGTCTCGTCGCCGAGGCACGCCAGGCGGTGAGCGAAGGCGCTGTCGTATGCGTTGCGCGCTCTCGGCTGGTCCGCCCGGTATCACCACGATCACGAGCCAGCCTTGCAGGCGCTCAACGAGGCTGTACGTGTTGCCGCGCGGCACCAGTTGGGCGATGCCCTGGGACCTGCCCTGGTCACCCGCGCGGCGATCCACCAAGAGCTCGGGCAGCTCGCAGCCGCGCGTCGCGACTTCGACCGTGCCCGACGCTGCTTCCCGCCCCTGACGTGGAGGTCATGAGCCAACGAGCCGTGCGTACGCCAACATCGGGCGCATCGCCGATGCGGAAATTGCACGCCCAGTCCCTGGGAACCTCCATCGGCGCCGTTGGGCCATTCGCACATGTCGGCCAACAACTGGGCCCTGCTGCTGGCCATGAAGGGTCGCTTTGTCGAGGCGCTCAACTCTCGACGAAGCCGATGAAGGGCTGCGCAGATGGGACCGTCGCCGTCGCCATGGTCACCCGCGCATGGGTCACTGTCCAGTCCGGCCGGTACTCACTGAAGGCATCGCCCTGTTCGACAAGGCGGAGCACCTATGGGACGAGAACGGCCTCCCTGTTGGTGAGCTCTTCGCGGAGTACTGCGACGCACTCGGAGCTGCGGCTCGTCCCCGAAGCCCTCGAACGGGCCGAGCGGGCCGCATCGCTGCTGCCCCGTGGCGTGGAGCTGATGGCTGCCGAGGCTGAGCTGAGGGTCGCCCGACTGGCCCCGATGGCCGGCGTTCGATAAGGCGGTCACCGCCGCGCAGTCGGCTGCAGAGCATTTCGGCAGGCAGCGTCGAGGGCATGGAAGGCGCGGGCCGATCTCGCGGCGGCCGAAGCACGGCTCACGGACCACGCCAGCCGCCACCGATCTCGCTGCCCCAGCGGGCTGCTCGCACCCTGCATCGCAGTGGATATGACGCCCTTCGCCGTCGACGCCTACCTCACGACCGGACGCGTAGCCATGGCCGTGGTCCGCGAAGTGCTGCTCAAGCATGGGAGCATCGCAGCGGCTTCGCGCCACCAGGCTCTGCTGGTCCGCCTCAAAGGCAAGCTCGCAGGAGCGCTGGCGGCACAACTGGACGGCCAGCGCGCAGCCGCGCGGCTTACCCGCTCGGGACTGATGACCTCGCCCGACACCGTGCGGCGCTGCCGTCGATCGAGTTGCGCGCTCTCGCCTCCCGGCATGGCGCAGAGCTGGGCCATTTGGGCCTCGCTGTCCGACTGGGGAGCGACCACCCGCACGCGTGCTCGAGTGGATGGAGCTCACTGAGCAGCGGCCCTGTCGATCGTTAATGATGAGCACCCTCGGACATCGAGAACGAGGTGGGCGAGCTCCGCGCGATCTACGCGGAACTGGTGGCAGCGCGTCAGGAGACGGGGACGGAGCCACCCGAGCTGCGAGTCCGGCAGAGCAGGATCGAGCACCGGATCAGAGCGGCGACCTGGCGAAAGAGCGTGGCGGGTGCACACTCGACGTACGCGCTGTCAGCGCCGGAGCTCCGCCGCGCGCTGGGTGGGCGCACGTTGGTCGAGTACGACCTGGAGGACGGCTCGCTCGTGGCGGCCGTGCTCGAGCCTCGGCGCACCCGCATCGTGCGGCTCGGCGTACTCGCCGATGTCCAGCAGGACGTCGAGACGCTGCTGTTCGCGCTGCGATTCCTGTCTTCGAGCGCCGCTTCACACGCGGTGAGCGGCATGCATGCGATGGCGAGCGCAATGCTGGATCGGCTGCGCGACAAGCTACTCGCTCCCCTCGGCCTGTCCCCCGGTGCCGAGCTAGTTGTCATCCCGGTGAGCAGGCTGCACGCCCTGCCATGGGCCGCGTTGCACGAAGGGCCGGTTGCGGTGTCGCCGTCAGGTGCGATGTGGGCGCGAAGCAGCAAGACGCCCCCCGCTGCGGGCGGCCGGGTCGTACTCGTGGCCGGTCCAGAGCTGCCTGGCGCCGAGGAGGAGGTGACAACGCTGGCCGCGCTGCACACCGATCCGGTCGTCCTCCGCTCGCGCCAAGCCACCATGGCCGCCGTCGCCAAAGCCTTTGACGACGCGAGCGCTCGCCCACATCGCGTGCCACTGCTTCGTGCGCGGCGACAACCCGACGTTCTCGTCCTTACTCCTCGCCGATGGCTACCTGACGGTCCACGAGCTCGACCTGCGCAGCGACGTACCGCATCGGGTGGTGCTCGCGGCGTGCGACTCGGGCAAGGATGTGTCGTACGAGGGCAACGAACTGCTCGGCTTCGTGAGCACGCTGATGGCCAGGGGCGCAGCCGGAGTGCTGGCCAGCTCCGTGCTCGTACCCGATGAAGGCGTCCTGCCCTTCATGACGGGCTTGCACAAGGGGCTCAGCAGCGGTCAGACACTGACACAGGCGCTATTTGAGGCACGAGCGACACTCGACCCCGGAGACCCCGGTCAGTTCGTCGCGTGGTGTGCGTTCAACGCGTACGGAGCGGCGTAGGCAACCGCGCGCCACGCGATTCGAGCCGCTCGCGTAGGACGCCGAGCCGCCAGGCGTGCGGGTATGCGGTGGCGAACGACGCGCCGATGACCAGCCACGCGGCCGCGTACGTCGTCAGCGATCCGTGGTGGATCGCCAGTGCCGCGGCAAACAGCATCGTCACGGTGATGAGCGCGAGCCTGCGGAGTATGGCGCCGACGATGGCGCGTTCGGCGAGCTGCTCGAGTGTCGCCGGCACAGAGGCGGCGGGCAGCGGCTCTACCAGGGCGTCGGAGATCCGCTGCAGGCCGACGCTCGCGATGAGCACGCCGGCAAGCAGGAACAGATCGTCGGTCGGGGCGGCCAGGGAGACGCCTGACGCGAGCACCACCGCGGAGACGAGCGCGGAGGCGACGAGACAGAGCGCGCCGATGTGGCGTAAGTGCGCCACCACGCCGCGGGTGCCTGATGAGAAGACGAGAACCGAAGCCATGCGGCGAGGGTAGAAAGCCAGCCCGCCGGCCCGGCTGTACGGCTACGCGGTCCTGACGCGAGAGCGGCAAGCCCTGACGAAACCTTGACGCGGGGAGCCGCGTAGGGGGGGCCGACACCCGACCCCTGGGGCTGGCCACGTTCTACTCCGAGCTGCTCGGCAAGCCGATCACCGCGGTCGACGACGACTGGGTCAGCATCGGTGATCGCGAGTCCGGAAAGGTCAGTTTCCAGCTCGCCCTCGACCACCAACCACCGCGATGGCCCGATCCGAGCTACCCGCAGCAGTTCCACCTTGATGTCCTCGTCGACGACGTCGACGAGGCGGAGCCGAAGGCGCTGGCGCTCGGCGCGCGGTTTCTGTCGGCTCCCGAGGGTGAGGACTTCCGGGTGTACGAGGACCCGTCCGGCCACCCGTTCTGCCTCTGCTGGGACTAGCGACGCTCGCGCCGCGTCCAGGTCAGCAGCTCACCGAGCGGCCACGTATTGAGGATCCGCTCGGGAGGCACGCCGCAGTCGACCGCGCGTTCGCAGCCGTACGGCTGCCAGTCGAGCTGACCGGGCGCATGGGCGTCTGTATCGATCGAGAACAGGCAGCCGGTCTCGACGGCCAGGCGGAGCAACCGGCGCGGTGGATCGAGCCGCTCCGGGCGTGAGTTGATCTCGACCGCCACCCCGAACTGCCGGCACGCCTCGAACACGATCTCGGCGTCGAACTCCGACTCGGGCCGCCTCCCCCGCTCCCCCATGATCAGCCGACCCGTGCAGTGCCCGAGCACATCGGCGTGCGGGTTGGCGATGGCCCGGACCATGCGCTCGGTCATGACATCGGCGGGTGATCGGAGCTTGGAGTGCACGCTGGCGACGACCACGTCCACCTCGCTCAGCAGCTCGTCGGTCTGGTCGAGCGTGCCGTCCTCGTTGATGTCGACCTCGATGCCGGTAAGGATCCGGAACGGCGCCAGCTCCTCGTTGAGCCGCCGGACGACGTCGAGCTGTTGGCGCAGCCGCTCAGCGGTGAGGCCGTTGGCCACAGTGAGGCGCGGCGAGTGGTCGGTCAAGGCGACGTACTCGTGACCCAGGTCGCGCGCCGCGCGCGCCATGTGCTCGATCGGTGACCCGCCGTCCGACCAGTCGGAGTGCGTATGCAGGTCGCCGCGGAGCAACGCGCGGAGCTCGGCTCCGCCGGCGGCGACCGGTTCCTCGAGAGATGCCTCCAGCTGTTGGAGATATGCAGGCGTCGCGCCAGTCACCGCCTCCGCGACGATGGCGGCGGTCTTCTCGCCGACGCCAGCGAGGTCGCGGAGCGTCCCGTTGCGGACGCGTTCCGCGACCTCGTCGGCGCTCAGCTTGGCGAGCGTGTCGGCCGCTCGACGGTAGGCCCGGACCCGGTAGGTCGGCTGGTGCTGCCGCTCGAGCAGGTATGCGATCCGGCGCAGCGCCTCGACGGGATCCACGACGCCTCACCGTAGCCAACTCCCAAGCGGATCTGGGCATCTCCGGTGCGATGACACCGGGGATGCCTCATGATCGGCGGGGGCGGCGCGCGGAGTGCGGCGCCATCAGGTGCTCGGCATGCACTCCGTGACGCGAGGCGGCTCGACCTTGTTGGCCAACCGGTGCAGGACGGCGGCGGCGGAGAGCCGCACGCGCGGGATGCGGCTCGGCCGCGGACTGCGCTGATCGTTGACGACGGGCGCATCGGGTCGAGCGGAGTGCAGCTCGTCGTTTGTCCGACGCACTGCCAGCACGAAGCCGGTGGGATCCATGGTGTTCTCCTAGTTCAGTGCGGGCCCGGTCGAGGCACGCACGACGAGCTGGGTGGGGAGGACGACCTGCCGGTCGGCGAGCTCGTCCGGTGGATCGAGCAGCAGGCCAGCGGCCAGCCGACCCTTGTCGACGATCGGCTGGCGTACGGTCGTGAGCCGCTCGGTGGCGGCTGCCTCGATGTCGTCGAAGCCGACGACCGAGACGTCGAAACCTGGGCGCAGGCCGCGGGCCTCCAGCGCGTCGAGCACTCCAAGTGCCAGCAGATCTGTCACCGCGGCGATGGCGGTCGGGCGCGGCGCGCGATCCAGCACGTAGGCCGCCGCGGCTGCCCCGGCCGCGCGGCTGTTGCCGGTGGCGTTCACCTTCTGTACGTCCGACCAGGGGATCCCGGCCTCGGCGAAGGCGTCGCGGTAGCCCCGGAAGCGCTCGCGTGCGACGTAGTAGGGCACGTCCTCCGGCTCCACCGAGACGACACCCTCGCCGTGGCCACGGTGCAGGTAGTCGGAGATCACCGCGACCCGCCGGTGCCCGAGCTGCGTCAGGTGCCGGCCCGCCGCGAAGGTTGCTGCCCCTTCGTCGATGCCGACGAACATCGCCTCGGGATCGATCTCGCTGCGGCGTTCCGCGAAGACGATGGGCAACCCGCGCTCCTGCACCGCGTCGAGCGACTCGTGCCAGTCGGGCACGCAGTAGGCGCAGAACCCGTCGACCATGGCGTTCTGGACGGTGGCCAAAGCCGCATCGCTGTCGGTGTCGAGTGGGATCAACAGGATGCCCGTGCCCTTGCGCTCCGCGGCGACGGCCACGCCGTGCAGCCACTGGATCGCGTAAGGGTCGGTCGTGGCATAGGACAACGACACGGTCATGAGCACGCCAATGGTCCCGACACGCCCGCCGCGCAACGACCGCGCGGCCGGATTGGGCCCGCCGTAGCCAAGCGCCCGAGCAGCCTCCATGATCCGCTCCCGCAGATCGGTCGAGAGCTGGTCGGGGCGGCTGTAGGCATTGGACACCGTGCTGCGCGAGACTCCTACCGCGTCGGCTACGGTCTGCATCGTGGGCATCGTTGCCGCCTCCTGCATCGATCTAGTTTCTCAATCGATACAGTACGCCGTTTCGAGCCTGCGTCAAGCCCCATCGCCTTCGGCCTGCAGCGCTGACGCAGTGCGGCGCCGGGCGACGCCGTACGCTCTCAGCCATGTCGCAGGCTGCCGCGTCCGTCCCCCGCCGGGACGCCACGGTCCACAAGCTGGAGCGGGCCACCGGGCAGCTCGCGTCTGCGGCACTCGCACGAATGGACGAGACGCTGCCCTGGTTCCGGGCGATGCGCGCCGACGAGCGGTCCTGGATCGGTCTAGTAGCGCAAGCGGGCATCGCCGCGTTCGTCAGCTGGTTCCGCTCACCTGACGACCATCCCAAGGTGACTGCCGACGTGTTCGGCACCGCGCCGCGGGAGCTGACGAGGGCGATCACCCTCCACCAGACAGTGGAGATGGTGCGCGTGACCATCGAAGTGGCGGAAGAGCGCATCGACGAGATCGTCGACCCGTCCGAGGTAGCCGTTGTCCGAGAGGGACTGCTGCGCTATTCGCGTGAGGTGGCTTTCGCCGCCGCCGAGATCTATGCCCGCGCCGCGGAAGCCCGCGGCGCGTGGGACGCCCGACTCGAGGCGCTGGTCGTCGACGCGTTGCTTCGTGGCGATGCCGACGAGTCGATCCGCTCACGGGCGTCAGCTCTCGGCTGGGGCGCCGCCGGGCCGGTGTGCGTCGTCGTGGGCACCGCCCCGGTCGGCACGGCGCCAGAGGCAGTCGTCGACGCCGTACGGCGGTCTGCGCGGCACGCTCATCTCGATGTCCTCGCGGGCGTCCAGGGCGACCGGCTCGTGGCGGTGCTCGGTGATGCTCCCGATCCGCTTGCGGCCGCACACGCGGTGGTGGGGCAGTTCGGGCCGGGGCCGGTCGTGGCCGGGCCGGTGGTCACCGACCTCGCCGCCGCCAGCCAATCGGCGCTAGCCGCCACCGCCGCGCTGCGGGCCGCCGCCGGCTGGCCGGAGGCGCCGCGCCCGACAACTGCCGACATGCTGCTGCCCGAGCGGGCGCTGTCGGGCGACGCGCAGGCTGCGATCTCCCTCGTCGCCGACATCTACCTGCCCGTGGCCACCGCCGGGCCGGTGCTCCTGGAGACGCTGTCGGCCTTCCTCGAGCACGGGGGGTCGGTCGAGGCGACCGCCAGGGCGCTGTTCGTACACCCCAACACCGTCCGGTACCGGCTGCGGCGGGTCACCGACATCACCGGCTACTCACCGAGCGACCCGCGCGACTCGTACACCCTCCACGTCGCGCTCACCCTCGGCCGACTCGCGGCGGCCCACGACAGCGGCTGATCATCCGACCCCAACGCAAGTTGATCATGGCGAACCTGTGGTCATCGGTGCGGTTTGACCACATCTCCGCCATGATCAACGCGGGCAGGGTGACCACCGCTTTGTAGGACACGCACAAGACCCACCGGCCAAGTTCGTCGGCGCCCATGCCGCGGCGTGCATCCCGGACCCGCGAAGGTGGACAGGTGCTTGTCATCGTCGCTCCCGGCCAAGGCGCACAGACGCCCGGCTTCCTCACCCCGTGGCTGGAGGTCCCCGGGTTCGAGGACCGCCTCCGCTGGCTGTCGGCGGTGGCCGACCTCGACCTGGTGCACTACGGCACCGAGGCCGACGCCGACACGATCCGCGACACCGCGATCGCCCAGCCGCTGCTCGTCGGTGCGGGCCTCGTCGCCGCGCTGGCCCTGTTCCCGCATCCCGCCGACGCGTTCCGCGTCGTCGGCGTGACCGCCGGGCACAGCGTCGGGGAGATCACCGCTGCCGCCGGTGTCGGCGTGATCAGCGCCGAGCAGGCCATGGTCCTCGTCCGTGAGCGCGGCAAGGCGATGGCCGACGCCGCAAACGCGACACCCACCGGCATGACCGCCGTCCTCGGCGGTGATCCGGACGAGGTCGCCGCCAAGCTCGACCAGCACGGCCTGACTGCCGCCAACATCAACGGGGCGGGGCAGGTCGTGGCCGCCGGCACGACCGAGCAGCTCGACGCCCTCAAGGCCGACCCGCCCGCTCGGGCCCGACTCGTCCCCCTCTCCGTCGCCGGCGCGTTCCACACCCACCACATGGCGCCCGCCGTCGACACCCTCGGGCGCTACGCACGCTCGGTCAGCACGCACGACCCGCGGGCGCGCCTGCTGTCCAACCGCGACGGCGCTGTGGTGCACGACGGCCGCGACGCGCTCGCCCGCATCGTCGCCCAGGTCAGCAACCCGGTCCGGTGGGACCTGTGCATGCAGACCATGGCCGAGCTCGGCGTCACCGGGTTCCTGGAGATGCCCCCGGCGGGCACCCTCACCGGCCTCGCAAAGCGCGGGCTGCCAGATGTCGAGACCCTCGCGCTCAAGTCACCGGACGACCTCGACGCCGCGCGGGAGTTCGTCGAGAAGCACGCCTCGCACAATCCGCTGGAGGTCTCGCCCACGTGGCGCCTCATCGTGTCGCCGATCAAGGGCACGTTCACCGCAGCCGGGCTCGCCGCCGGGGCAGCGCTCGACCCCGGCACCACCATCGGGACCGTTGCCTCGCTGCGGGACTCGGTCCCGGTGGTCGCGCCGCACGGCGGTACCGTCATCGAGTGGCTCGTCGAGGACGGCGATCCCGTCGCACCTGGCCAGCCTCTGCTCCGCCTCCACCCCGAGGGAGTCCCTGCATGAGCGCCGAGAAGACCGCACGGATCGCCGCACCGAAGGCCGCACCGCACGCGCGCATCCTCGGCATCGGCGGCTACCGGCCGTCGCGACTGGTGACCAACGACGAGATCATCCAGAACATCGACTCGTCCGACGAGTGGATCCGCACCCGTTCCGGCATCGTGTCCCGCCGCTGGGCCACCGAGGACGAGACGGTGCTGACGATGTCGGTGGCGGCGGCCGGCAAAGCCATGGCCCACGCCGGAGTCGACGCATCGCAGGTCGGGGCGGTCATCGTCGCGACGGTGTCGCACTTCTACCAAACCCCGGCGATCGCCCCGCAGATCGCGTACGAGCTCGGCATGAACAAGCCGGCAGCGTTCGACATCTCGGCCGCGTGCGCGGGATTCGTCCACGGTGTCGCCATGGCCCGCGACATGATCCGCGGTGGCAGCGCTGACTACGTCGTCGTCATCGGAGTGGAGCGGCTGTCCGACCTCACCGACAGCTACGACCGGTCCACCGCTTTCCTGTTCGCCGACGGTGCGGGGGCCGTCGTCGTGGGACCCAGTGATGAGCCGGGCATCAGCCAGGTCGTGTGGGGCTCCGAGGGCGACAAGTCGCTCCTCATCTCCCAGAAGGAAAGCTGGATGGAGGCGCTGCACGGCGAAGGCGCACCGCTCTGGCCGCACCTCCGCCAAGACGGCCAGCCCGTGTTCCGCTGGGCATCGTTCGAGATGGCCAAGGTCGCTCAGCAGGCGCTCGACGCCGCCGGGGTCAGCGCCGACCAGCTCGATGTGTTCGTCCCGCACCAGGCCAACATGCGCATCATCGACGCCATGGTCCGCACCTTGAAGCTTCCCGAGCACGTCGTCGTCGCCCGCGACATCGCCGAGCAGGGCAACACCTCCGCCGCCTCCGTCCCGCTGGCGATCGAGCGGCTGTACGAGAACGGCGATGCCAAGAGCGGCGACCTTGCACTGCTCATCGGCTTCGGCGCCGGACTCGTGTACGCCGCCAACGTCGTCACCCTGCCCTGACCTGACAGCGACGTCGGTCGTACGGTCTGACCGACCGAAAACACCCACCCACAACCCACTGGAGAACAGCGCAGATGGCTACCAACGAAGAGGTTCGCAGCGGCCTGGCCGAGATCGTCAACGAGGTCGCCGGCATCCCGGCCGACGACGTACAGCTCGACAAGTCGTTCACCGACGACCTGGACGTCGACTCGCTGTCGATGGTCGAGATCGTGTACGCCGCCGAGGAGAAGTTCGGCGTGACAATCCCCGAGGACGAGGTCAAGAACCTCAAGACCGTCGGTGACGCGGTCTCCTTCATCGAGAAGGCGCAGGCCTGACCGAGATGACCAGCCAGGTACGCGTCGTCGTCACCGGTCTCGGCGCGACAACGCCTCTCGGGGGCGACGTCGCGTCGACCTGGTCGGGCCTGCTCGCCGGCGAGTCCGGTGTCAAGGCCCTCGACTTCGATTGGATCGAGCTGATCCCGGTGCGCATCGGCGCGCCGGTCGCCGTCGAGCCGACCGAGGTGCTCGAGCGTGTCGAGGCCCGCCGCCTCGACCGGTCGGGGCAGCTCGCCACGGTCGCCGCCCGCGAGGCATGGGCCGACGCCGGCTTCTCCGGCAGGGCCGAAGAGGCCGGGCTCGACCCGACCCGCGTGGCTGTCGTCGTGGCCACCGGCATGGGCGGCCTGTGGACATTGCTGAGCCAGTACGACGTCCTCAAGGAGAAGGGCTCCCGGCGGATCTCGCCGCTCGCCATCCCCATGCTGATGCCCAACGCCTCCTCGGGGACGCTGAGCATCGAGCTCGGTGCGCGGGGCGGCGCCCGCACGCCCGTAAGCGCCTGCGCATCAGGCAACGAGGCGCTGACCGTTGCGCTCGACCTGCTGCGCAGCGGCGACTTCGACGTTGTTGTCGCCGGCGGCACCGAAGCGGTCATTCATCCGCTGCCCATGGCGGCGTTCGGCCAGATGACGGCGCTGTCGACGCGCAACGACGAGCCGACACGGGCGTCTCGGCCGTTCGACAAGGGACGCGACGGGTTCGTGCTCGGCGAGGGTGCCGGCGTCCTGGTGCTCGAGACGGCCGAGCACGCCGCGCGCCGCGGTGCCCGTACCTACGCTGAGGTTGCGGGCTACGGCATCACGTCGGACGCGCACCACATCGCCCAGCCCGATCCCGGCTCGAAGGGTGTCATCCGCGCGCTGCAGCTGACGCTGCAGGACGCGGGCGTCACCCCCGAGGAGATCTTCCACATCAACGCGCACGCGACGTCGACGCCGGCAGGAGACGTCGCCGAGGCTCAGGCGGTGCGGACCGTCCTCGGTGCGGCGGCGGACCACGCTGGGATGACGGCCACCAAGTCCATGACCGGGCACCTGCTGGGTGCAGCCGGCGCGGTCGAGGCCATCGCCACCGTCAAGGCCCTGGTCGAGCGGCTGGCACCTGCAGTCGTCAATCTCGAAGACCTCGACGACGACATCGACGTCGACATCGTCCGTGGTGAGCCACGCCGGCTTCCGGACGGGCCGATCGCCGCGCTTAACAACGCATTCGGGTTCGGCGGGCACAACGTGTCAGTCGCCTTCCGCACCGTCTGAACCGAGAGGCCAGCCATGACCGCTGTCGAGCAGCGCCCCGCCAGCAAGCCCGCCAAGCTGCCGCGCGAGGAGGACCCGCGCAACCCGCGTAAGCGCCTCGAAGGCCTGCTCGACGAGGGCACCTGCGAGCTCATCAGCCCCGACGATGACAGCGGCATGCTGGCCGCCGTCGGCAAGGTGCACGGGACGCCGGTCGTCGCGTTCAGCTCTGACGCGACGGTGATGGGCGGCGCCATGGGCGAGGTGGGCTGCGCGGTTGTGGTCGCCGCCTACGAGCGGGCGCTCAACGACGGCGTGCCGATCATCGGGCTCTGGCACTCCGGTGGCGCCCGGCTGGCGGAGGGAGTGACCTCCCTGCACGCGGTCGGGCTGATCTTCGCGATCATGACCCGGGCGTCGGGCAAGATCCCGCAGATCTCCGTGGTGCTCGGCCCGGCGGCCGGCGGCGCGGCTTACGGTCCGGCGCTCACCGACATCGTCATCCTCGGCCCCGCCGGCCGGATCTTTGTGACAGGACCGGAGGTCGTCCGGTCGGTCACCGGTGAGGACGTCAACATGGAGCGCCTCGGCGGTCCGGAGCCGCACGGCCGACGGTCGGGAGTGGTGCACGTCGTCGTCGACTCCGAGCGGGCCGCGCTCGACGAGGCGGCGCGGCTGGGCGACCTGTTGGGCAACCAGGGCAGCGTCGACTCCGACAAGGTGGTCGACAAGCCGCTCGCCGGTCACCTGCCCGATGTCAAGCGGCGGGCTTATGACGTGCATCCGCTCGTCGCCGACCTCGTCGACGAGGGCACGCTGTCCGAACTGCACGCCAAATGGGCGCCCAACATCGTCACCGCGTACGGGCGGCTCGGTGGCCGCACCGTCGGGGTCATCGCCAACAACCCGCTGCGGCTCGGCGGCTGCCTCGACTCGCCGTCGGCCGAGAAGGCGGCGCGGTTCGTGCGGCTGTGCGACGCGCTGGGCGTGCCACTGATCGTGGTGGTTGATACGCCCGGTTACCTGCCCGGCGTCGGTCAGGAGTGGGAAGGCGTCGTACGACGTGGCGCCAAGCTGCTGCACGCCTTCGCCGAGGCGAGAGTGCCGCGGGTGACGCTGGTGACGCGCAAGACCTACGGCGGCGCCTACATCGCCATGAACTCCCGCTCGCTCGGCGCGACCAAGGTGTTTGCGTGGCCCACTGCCGAGGTCGCGGTGATGGGCGCGGTTGCCGCGGTCCGCATTCTGCACCGTCGCAAGCTCGCCGAGGTCGACGTCGAGAATCGCGCCCAGGTCGAGCTCGAGCTCGCCGCCGAGCACGAGAAGATCGCCGGCGGCGTCGAGAAGGCGATCGAGCTCGGCGTCGTCGACGAGGTGGTCGACCCGGCGTACACGCGCAGCGCTCTGGCGCGGGCGATCGCCGAGGCGCCGCAGCGGCGGGGGCAGCACAACAACATCCCGCTGTAGGCGTTGCTTCACGCCGCAGGGGCGCCCGAGCGTTGCTGGAGCGACGCTGGGGCGCCCCAGCACTTCCGCGACGGGGCCCTCACACCACCTGGTGCAACCACCGCACCGGAGCCCCCTCGCCCGCATAGCGGAACGGCTCCAGCTCCTTGTCCCAGGCCCGGCCGAGCAGCTTGTCGATCTCGAGCTCGCAGAACGGTCCCGCCGGTCGCCGCGGCGAGAACAGCGGCCCGCAGGCGGTCCTCCGGGATGAGGATGTCGCCGTGCGCACCGGTCATGGCGTGGAAGATCCCGAGCTCCGGGGTATAGCTGAACCTGGCCCCCTCGTGCCCGAGACTCGGCTCCTCGGTCACCTCGAAGCGGAGCAGCTGCCAGCCGCGCAGCGCCGAGGCCAGCCGCGCGCCGGTGCCGGCGTCGGCCTGCCACGACAGCTCGCTGCGGTAGGTCCCGCGTGCGGCAGGCTGCGGGATCCACGTGAGGTTGACGGGTACGCCGAGAACACCGGCGGCGGCCCACTCGACATGCGGGCAGAGCGCCGACGGTGCGGCGTGGACGAAGAGAACGCCACGAGTCGTCACCGGATCCTCCTGCGGGCCTCGAGGGGCGCCTTCCCCAGCGGCCTCGACACAATCCCGCAGACGAAAACCCAATGACGTGAAGTCCATCCTGCCACATGGATCACTTCGGCACCACGAACCACGCGACACCCCACCCTTGCGCGGCCCGGCCTCCCCCGACCAGTCACAATGCCACCGTGCCCCACCTGCCTTCACACCAGTTCGGCCGCATCGCGCGGCTGGCCGGACTGACCGCAGGTGCCGCCGGCCGATCGACGGTGGGTCGGGCCCGTAAGCTCGCCGGCGCCGACCCCGACCAGGTCGATCAGTGGGTTCACGAGGGCAACGCGGAGCACGCCGCCCACGTCCTGGGAGACCTCAAGGGCGTGGCCCTCAAGGCCGGCCAGTTCCTGTCGACGGTCGATGCCGCGCTGTACGACCCCGACTCACCCTGGCGGGAGGCCCTCTCCGGCCTCGCCGAGGGCGTGCAGGGGCTGCCCTTCGGCGACATCCAGCAGGTGCTCGACGAGGAGCTCGGCTACGGCTGGCACCAGACGATCCGCCGGCTCGACCCCACCCCGGTCGCCGCCGCGTCCCTCGGCCAGGTCCACCAGGCCTACGTCGACGACCGCGTCGTCGCCGTCAAGATCCAGTACCCAGGCGTGCGCGAGGCCGTCCAGTCCGACCTGCGCACCCTCTCCGCCACCGCGCGCATCTTCGGCCTCACCCGCGCCGGCCGGGTGCTTCGCCCGCTCGTCGGCGACCTGCGCCGCCGGCTGCTCGAAGAGCTCGACTATGTGCTCGAGGGCGAGCGGCAGCAGCGGTACGCCGACGTCTTCCACGGCGACCCCGAGGTCTTCGTGCCGCACGTACGTCTTGCAACGCCGCGTGTGCTCGTCACCGACTGGATGCACGGCGACTCGCTCGTACGCATCGCAAGCGAGGCCGACCAGACCACCCGCGACGAGGTCGGCAGCGCCTACCTGCGTTTCCTGCTGTCCGGACCCACCCGCACCGGGCTGCTGCACGCCGACCCGCACCCGGGCAACTTCCGGCGGCTGCCCGACGGCCGCCTCGGCGTGCTCGACTACGGCGCGGTGCTCCCCCTTCCCGGCGGGTGGCCGCGATCGTTCGGCCGGCTCATCTCGATCGTCCTGCGCGGCGAGCCGCGCGCGATCATGCAAGGGCTGCGCGAGGAGCGCTTTCTCCAGTACGGCGTCGACATCGACCCGGCCGACCTCGCCGAGTTCCTTGCGCCGTTCGCCGAGCCGGCCGACGTCGACGTGTTCCCGTTCTCGCCCGCATGGTTACGCAGCGTCTTCGGCGCCACCCGGGGCCGGCACGAGAAGCAGCTATCGGTGCTCGACGGGCTCACCCTCCCGGCCGAGCAGTTCCTCACCCAGCGTGTCTGGCTCGGCGGCGTCGGCGTGCTCTGCCAGCTGCGCTCCAACGTCGGAGTGCGCGACGAGCTGCTGCGGTGGATGCCTGGCTTCGTCCCCGCCTGAGACCGGCAGGTCAGCCCTCGACGACCTCGGTCGGTGCACCGTGGACTGCCGGGATCTGCCCCATCCGACCGGCCTGGAAGTCCTCGAAGGCCTGCAGCACCTCGGCCTTCGTGTTCATCACGAACGGCCCGGCCCACGCAACAGGCTCGCGGATCGGCGCGCCACCCAGCACCAGCACGTCCAGCTGTGGCGACCTGCTCTCCTGGCCGGTGGCCGCCTCCACCGTCATGAACGACCCCGGTCCGAACACCGCGAGCTGCCCCGTGCCGATCGGCCGTCGCTCGGCACCGACCAGGCCCTGCCCGGCCAGAACGTAGACAAGCGCGTTGAAGTCCGGCCGCCATGGCAGCACCAGCCGGCCCGTAGGGCTGACGGTCGCATGGAGCATCGTCATCGGGGTGTACGTCACCCCCGGCCCGGAGTGACCGGCCAGGTCCCCGGCGATGAGCCGCACCAGCGCACCGCCGTCAGGCGTCGTGAGCAGCGCAACGGCGTTGCTGCGCAGGTCCTGATAGCGCGGCGGGGACCACTTCTGCGCCCGCGGCAGGTTGACCCACAGCTGGACGCCGTGGAACAGACCGCCGCTCACGACCAGCGACTCGGGCGGCTTCTCGATGTGCAGGATGCCCGCGCCGGCGGTCATCCACTGCGTGTCACCGTTGGTGATGACGCCGCCGCCGCCGTTCGAGTCGGAGTGCTCGAAGGTGCCGTCGATGATGTACGTGACCGTCTCGAAGCCTCGGTGCGGGTGCCATGGCGTCCCCTTGGGCTCCCCCGGTGCGTAGTCCACCTCGCCCATCTGGTCCATGTGGACGAACGGGTCCAGGTAGGCAAGGTCCACACCGGCGAAGGCGCGCCGGACCGGGAAGCCCTCGCCCTCCAACCCGCTCGGCGCCGTGGTCACGGCGAGCACCTCGCGCTGCCGGCCCACCGTCGACTCGTCGACGGTGATGCGGGGAAGCGTCGTCACGTCATCGACGGTGATCGCGGGCATGCCTACCTCCGGTGGGTCGCAACCGCACGGTCAAGCGCCCGGCCGATGCCGGCTATTCCGTCGTCGACTGCAGGTGCATGGCCCGCGCGTTGAGATAGCGCTTCTCCGGCAGGCTGGTCGTGCGGCGGGCCGCCTCGCGATAGGCGGCCACCGCGGCCTCGGGGTCGCCGGCGAGCTCGAGCAGATGAGCGCGTACGGCGGCAAGCCGGTGACTGTCGCCGAGCTTCGCGTCCAGACCCTCCAGCGCATCCAGCCCGGCCTGCGGGCCGCGGGCCATGCCGAGTGCCACAGCCCTGTTGAGCGTGACCATCGGCCCAGGAGCCGCGCGGTCGAGCACGTCGTAGAGCGCAAGGATCTGTTCCCAGTCCGTCTCCTCGGCGGTCGGTGCCTCGTCGTGCACCGCCGCGATGGCGGCCTCGAGCTGATAGCGGCCGACCGGCCCGCGAGGCAGCGCGGCGGTCACAAGCGCGACGCCCTCGGCGATGGCGTCCTTGTCCCACACTGTCCGGTCCTGGGCGGCCAGCGGCACCAGGCTGCCGTCGTCGGCCGTACGGGCATGGCGCCTTGCATCGGTCAGCAGCATCAACGCCAACAGCCCCGCCACCTCGCTGTCGTCAGGCAGCAACGCATGCAGCTGGCGCGTCAGCCTGATCGCCTCCGCGCTGAGCTCGACACGGGCGAGCGCCGCGCCCGACGTCGCCGTATAACCCTCGTTGAAGATGAGGTAGAGCACGTGCAGCACGACGGCCAGCCGCTCGGCGAGCTCGTCCGGCGCCGGCATCGCGAAGGCAGCATCCGTCTCCCTGATGCGCTGCTTGGCCCGGCTGATCCGCTGCCCCATCGTGGTCTCCGGCACCAGGAACGCTCGGGCGATCTCCGCGGTGTTGAGGCCGCCGACCGCCCGGAGCGTGAGCGCCATCTGCGAGCCGGGGGTGAGCACGGGATGGCAGCAGAGGAACAGCAGAGTCAAGGTGTCGTCGCTCGCCGGGACGTCCTCGTCGGAAGCCGGTCCGACAAGCTCGCCGGGCAACGCGCGCGCGACGACGGTCGCCTCGCGACGACGCCGCGCCTCGTCGCTGCGGATGAGGTCGACCAAGCGCCGCGAGGCGACCGAGATCAGCCAGGCCCGCGGGTTGTCCGGAAGCCCGTCGCGCTCCCACTGGACGGCGGCGGCGAGCAGGGCCTCCTGGACCGCGTCCTCACACTGATCGAAGTGACCGTACCGACGAACCAGCGCACCAAGAGCCTGCGGCGTCAAGACTCGCAGCAGGTCCTCGAGCCCCGTCGGGTTAGGGTCCGTCACATCTCCATCCCGGCCTCGTCCTCGACGGGGCGCACCTCGATCGGCATCTCGGTCTGCGACTCGGGCAGATCGATGTCCAGCCCGTGGATCCGCTTCGCGACCTCCAGCGCGCGTTCCTCACTCTCGACGTCGACGAGGAAATAGCCCGCGAGGACCTCCTTCGACTCCGAGTACGGCCCGTCGGTGACCACCGAGGTGCCGTTGCGGAACCAGACGGTCTTCGTCCGGGCCGGACTGGCAAGCCCCTCACCGTTGACCAGCTCGCCGGACTCGCTGAGCTCCGCCATGAGCTTGTTCATCTCGGTGTTCATCGCCTCGAGGGTCTCCTTGGGCCACTTCTCCCAGGCCCAGCTGTCGTCGTTGCCGTAGAGCAGGACGAGGTACTTCATCGGTTTACTCCCTGCGTCGTCCGAGTGGTCCCATGCACAATCGACCGTATGGACACGAAGCCTGTCAACGTCAAGGCAGTTCTCCAGTCGTTCGCTGAGGTCTACAGCCCCCGCATCGTCGCCCGCGTGAACGACTACGACGTCAAGATCGCCCACACGCTCGGCGACTACGTGTGGCACGTCCACGAGCAGACCGACGAGTTCTTCCTCGTCCTCGACGGGCGGTTCGACATCGTGCTGCGGGACGGCGAGGGTCGGGAGTCGACCGTGACGCTCAATGCGGGTGATGTGTACGTCGTCCCGCGCGGCACCGAGCACAAGCCCATGTCACACGGCGCCGACATTCTCATGTTCGAGCCGCAGGAGACGAGGAGTACGGGAGACCGGCACACCGGTGAGATCCCCGACTACGTCGACAGCACCACCGGCCATGATGTGACCTAGGGTCTCTGCTGTGCTGCCCAAAGACATCGCCGCCACCATCAGCGCCAGCCAACCAGCCGTCTCGCCCGACGGAAGAACCGTCGCGTTCGTCGTCTCGCGCGTCGACGAGGACGACAACTCCTATCGCAGCCAGATCTGGTTGGCAGCGGTCGACGGCTCCTCGCCGCCGCTGCCCTTCACCTCAGGAGAGTTCAAGGACGGTAACCCGACCTGGGCACCCGACGGCGCGCGCCTCGCGTTCACGTCGACCCGCGGGGAGGGCGACAAGGCGAAGACGTCGATGCACGTTGCGCCGGTGCGCAGTGGTGGCGAGGTCGTCACGCTCGCCAAGCTGCCGGAGTCCGCGGACGAACTGCGGTGGTCGCCGGACGGGCGGTGGATCGCATTTGCGTCGCGCACGCGGTCCGAGCGGCTCGAGCACGACGACGAGAGCAAACAGCCACCGCGTCGCATTACGCGGCTCTTCTCGCGGCTGGACAACACCGGGTTCACCGTGGACCGTCCGCAACATGTCTACGTCGTCGCGGCCGACGGTTCGTCGGCACCACGCAACCTCACGCCAGGCGACCATCAGTTCAGCAATCCCGCTTGGACGCCGGACTCCGCCACCGTGCTGGTGTCCGGGGCCGACCATGAGACGTGGGACCTCGACCTCAAGGTCGACCTGCACGCGATCGACTTGTCAAAGGGGCAGCTGCGACCGGTCACGGCGACGACCGGGGAGTATGCGCGGCCGTCCGTCTCCCCCGATGGGACGCGGGTGGCGTTCCTCGGTATCGGACGACACCGAAACCTACCCACGCAACACACATGTCGGTGTCGTCAATCTGTCAGGCGGCGCACACGACTGGGTGTCCCACCAGCTCGATCGGACCTTTGCGCCCTACCCAGGCGCGCGGGCACCGATCTGGCTGGACGGGTCGACCCTGCTGGCGAGCGTCGAGGACCGCGGCAACGTCCACCTCTACCGGCTGAGCTCGGACGCTGGTGGCCAGCCGGAGCCGCTGTGGACGGGCGAAGGCGTCATCACCGGCTACGACGCGGCGGCCGGCACTATCGCGTTCACGCTGGCCACATCGACGCAGCCGCCCGAGGTCTACGTCCTCGATCACGGGGTGCAGCGTCGGCTCACCAACCTCACTGCCGGGTTCGTCGCTGAGGCGCAGCTGCGGCCGTACGAACAGTTCGTCGTGAAGTCGACCGACGGCACCGTGGACCTCGACGCGTGGATCCTGACGCCACCGGACTTCGATCCGGCTTCGTCCTACCCCGCCCTCGTCAACGTGCACGGTGGTCCGTTCACGCAATACGGCAACGGGTTCTTCGACGAGTTCCAGATGCAGGCCCGGGCCGGCTACGTCGTGATCTGGTGCAACCCGCGTGGCAGTTCGGGTCGCGAGGAGTCGTTCGGCCGCGCGATCTGCGGCCCGCTGCTCGGGGGCACCGGATGGGGCAGCGTCGACCACGAGGACGTCATGGCCCTGGTGGACACCGCCCTCGCCACGTTTCCGTACATCGACGCCGACCGTCTCGGCATCCTGGGCGGAAGCTACGGCGGCTACATGACCTCCTGGGTGGTCGGGCACAGCGACCGGTTCAAGGCGGCGTGCTCCGAACGCGCTGCCAACAACCTGCTGAGCCTGGAGTGGGCATCGGATGCTGCCGGCGCGTTCCGCACGTACTTCGGTGTCAACCACCTCGATGAACCAGAGCTGTATCGCTCGATGTCACCCATCTCGTACGTGCGTGACATCCATACGCCGCTGCTGGTGATGCACTCCGAGAACGACCTGAGGTGCCCGATCGAGCAAGCCGACCAGCTGTTCGTCGCGCTGCGCCTGCTGGAACGAGACGTGGAGCTTGTGCGCTTCCCTGGCGAGAGCCACGAGCTGTCGCGCTCCGGGTCGCCGGCGCACCGGCGGCAGCGGGCCGAGATCATCCTGGAGTTCTTCGCCAAGCACCTGCAGCCGAGCCGCCACTGACCCAACCCGCGCCGTTCAGGTGAGGCGACGGCGAGTCCACCAGAAGCAGAACCCGGCCAGCAGCAGGGCGATGCCGACGAGGATGCCGGTCTCGGTCAGCTGGAGCGGCCAGAAGTGGTTGGCGGGGTGGTAAGTGAGGTCTTGGCGTAGGCCGAGGCTGTCGATCCATTGCTCGCAGTCGTTGAAGTTTGCCGCGGGCCCGCAGAACTGCTGGTCGGCCGGTCCGGTGAAGACCTCGCCGGTGGTGGTGATGGACTGGTTGGTCAGCACCCAGGCGTCGGGCAGGTTGTCGCTGCCGACAACCTCCATGCTGAAGCCGATGTCGTTGATCAAGAGCCTGTCGATGCCTGCTGTGAGGTCCAGTGGCCTGGTGAGGTGGTCGGCCGCCACCAGGTTCTCGCGGAATCCCTGCATGGAAAAGATCACGACCGCGTAGACAGCGAGCGTGGCCGCCATCGCGGGGATGGATCGGCGGATGAGCATGCCGAGGGTGACGCCGAGGGTGAACGCGAGAATGGCGTAGCCGATCGGCACGATGCCTCTGGCGTCGTAGACGTCCTGTGTGATCAGGCTGCCGTTGGCGTTGTCGATCCGGTCGGCCCAGAGCGTGACCGCCCAGCTGAGCAGCCCGACGGTCGCCGCCGTCGCTGCGCCGACGATGGCCAGCTTGGTGGCCAGCCAGCGGGTGCGGGTGACCGACTGGTTCCAGGCGAGACGGTGGGTGCCGGTCTCGAGCTCGCGAGCCAGCAGTGGGGCGCCCCAGAAGACGCCGATCACGACCGGAGCGAAGGTACAACAGCGTCATGGCCAGGTCGTAGACGGGGCCGTTGAGGCCGTCCCGGACGTCTCTGAGGAAAGTTTCGATCTCGGCGGTGCAGTCGCCTTGGCAGGCGGCAACGCTGGCGTACGCATCGTTGATGCTGCCCCTGGTGATGAGCAGCATGACGCCGACCGCAGCCAGCAGGCCGACGGTGATCCAGGTCTGCGTACGGAACTGGCGCCAGGTCATCCAGGTCATCGCGACGTCTCCAATACGGGCGCAGGGTTGGAGACCTGTGACATGTAGGCCAGGACCAGGTCTTCGAGGGTGATCTGTTCGACGGTGAACGACGGGTCGTCGATCGGGGCGGTGCTGCGCACGATCAGGGTCGACTGCCGATCGGTGTGGCTGCCTTCGATCACCTCGACGCCTGGCGGCATGTCGGCGGGGTCACGACGGGCACCGGTGAGACGGAAGTGGGTGGCCAAGAGCTCGTCCAGCTCGCCGGCGATGCGCACGCGGGAGGCGACGAGCACGATCAGGTAGTCGCAGACGCGCTCGAGATCCGAGACCAGGTGCGACGACAGGATCACGCTCCCGCCGTGCTCGGCGATGTAGGCCATCAGGCCCTGCAGGAACTCACGCCGCGCGAGTGGGTCGAGGCTGGCGACAGGCTCGTCGAGGATGAGCAGCTCCGGTCGCTTCGCGATGGCGAGGGTCAGAGCCAAGCTGGGCGCGTTGTCCGCCGGAGAGCTTCCCCGCCTTCTGGGAGGGGTCGAGACCGACCTTGGCGATCCTGTCCTCAGCGACCTGCTGATCCCAGCCGGGATTGGTGTGGGCACCGAAGCGGAGGTGGTCGGCGACGGACAGTCCCGCGTAGGTAGGGGTGTCCTGGGCGACGAACCCCACCTTGGCCAGCTGGGCTGGACCGGATGCCGGTTGCCCGCCGAGCACCTCGATGCTGCCCGCCGTCGGTTGCAGCAGGCCAACTGCGATATGCAGCAAGGTCGTCTTGCCGGCACCGTTGGGGCCGACGATGCCCACGACTTTGCCGGGCGGGATAGCAAGGTTGCAGTCGGACAACGCGGTGCGTCGCCCGTACCGCTTGGACAGGCCCACGGCCTGCAGCACGGGGCTGTTCATGCGGTCTCCTCTGTCGGGGTGCGGAATGTGGTGACGAACAGGGCCTCGATGCTTTCGGTGTCCATCCCTGCCGATCGGGCCCGGTCGAGCCAGGCGCGGAGCTCTTCGCGGAGTGGACCGTGCGCGGCCAGCGACTTGTCGGTCAGCGTCCGGGTGACGAAGGTGCCCACCCCGGGACGCGCGCTGACCAGACCGTCGTACTCGAGCTCTCTATAGGCCTTGAGCACCGTGTTGGGGTTGATCGCCACCTTGGCGACCACGTCCTTCACGGTAGGCAGCTGGTCACCCTCTTTCAGCAGACCCAGCCGCATGGCTTGGCGGACCTGCTGGATGAGCTGCATGTAGGGGGCGACACCTGACCGGCCGTCCAGGTGGAACTCGATCACCCTCAACCCTCATTCATCTAGGTTCCTAGTACTATAGTCCTGAACCGCCTCGAGTCAAGGGCTGTTCGAAGGCTTGGCGCGTCGACCGCCGGACGCCTGGCGTCCGGGGTGGCGACTCCGCTCCGAATCCGACTGACTTCGCGTGCTCAACGTGCGTGAGAAGGCGACCTCGGCGGGTTTTGCGCACGTCTAGCACGCGGAGTCGATGTGGACGATGCAGGGCTCGCCGCACACTCGGGCCATCGATGTGAGACCTGTGACGCGGAATTCCGCTGGAAAATAGCAAAACATTTCGCTGGGAAATAGCAAAACCACAATTTGGTCTTTCTCTGGCTTTCGCCCACCATCACCAATAGGCTCCCCGCACCAGCGGCGGGTCCGCCGCCTCGTTTTGCTTCCGAGGGGCCGAACCCGACCGACACCTGCAGCCAAAGGCGAGGTGATCGAGGATGTGCACCGGTGAATTTGACCCCAGCACCCTTGAAGGCAAGATCCCGAGGGTCGACCGCCGCGGCTTCCTGCGCGGGGTAGCCGCCACTGCCGCCGTCGCCGCCGTGGGCGGCCCTGCGGCGGTTGCAACGCCGGCGTACGCGGATGAGGGCGCGCGTGGGCAAGACAAAGGCAGGGTTCCAGCCTGACCAGATCAGCATCCAGCTGTTCACCCTGCGAGACCAGCTGGCCATCGACTTCGAGGGCACGATCGCCGCGCTCCATGCGATCGGCTACACGCGGGTCGAGCACGCGGGCTTTGTCGGCCGGACCGCTGCGGAGTTCAAGGCGGTGCTGGACGCCAACGACATCGTGTCGACCTCCGGCCACGTCCTCATCCCGCAGCCGTTCGACCCTGCCGCCTGGAGCGCCTCGCTGGCCGACGCCAACCTCCTGGGGTCGACGCTACATCGTGCACCCGTTCTTCGGCATCAACTTCGGCACCGGTGAGGTGACTCGCACCAACGCGCCGTGGCAGGCGTTCGCGCGCGACATGAACCTGGCAGGTCGCATGGCCGAAGACGCCGGGCTCAAGCTCGGCTATCACAACCACAACTGGGAGTTCTTCCGGCTGACCGACGACCCGTCGCGGACCGCCTACGACGTCCTGACCGACGAGACCGATCCCGACCTCGTGCACCTGGAGATGGACCTGTTCTGGGCCACTCGGGGCGCGCGCGACCCGGTGGACCTCTTCAAGCAGAACAGGCGCCGGGTCCTGCAGTACCACGTCAAGGACATGAACCAGGCCGGCAGTTTCGCCGACCCCGGTCAAGGCCTCCTCGACTTCGCGAGGATCTTCCAGCACTCGAAGACAGCGGGCGTGGTCGAGTACATCGTCGAGCGCGACGACGCCGGCAGCCCACCGCGGTCGCCCGCCGACGCCCTGTCCACGGCCGAAGTCGGCTACGACTTCCTCGCGGCGATCCGCTTCTAGTCCGTCCCCCGCCGGAGACCCGGCGGGTCCTCTGCGCTCAACCGATGGAGGAGGACGTCACCATGCGAAAGGCAGCTATCTCGGTCATCCCGGCCTGCCTGGTCGTGGCGCTTGGCGGATTGTCCGCATCGCCGGCCGCCGCGCAGGTCGCCCAGCCGCCGCCCGACTCGAGCTTCCAGAAGGTCATCACTCGAGGACAGTCCGGGCGAGCCGATGGACCTCGCCGTCCTGCCCGACCTGCGCGTGTTGCACACCACGCGCAATGGCGAAGTGCGGATGCACGACCCGAAGACGGGGCTGAACACGCTCGCGGCCACGCTCGACGTCTACCAGCACGACGAGGAGGGCCTGCAGAGCATCGCGATCGACGCGAACTTCAAGAGCAACAAGTGGGTCTACCTGTACTACCAGCCGCCGCTGGACACGCCGGTGGACGACCCGTCGACCCCGGGCGTCAACGAGGGCAACGCGCCCGAGTTCGGCACCCCGGCAGACTTTGCACCCTTCCACGGCAGTCAGCCGGCCTTTCGCGATTCAAGCTCAAGGGCGACACGCTGGACCTGGGGTCCGAGCAGCAGATCATCGAGGTGCCGGCCGACCGCGGCATCTGCTGCCATATGGGCGGCCAGATCGACTTCGACGCGCAGGGCAACCTGTACCTGTCGACCGGCGACGATACGAACCCGTTCCAGTCCGACGGTTACACGCCGATCGACGAGCGGCCGGACCGCAACCCGGCCTTCGACGCGCAGCGCACCTCCGCCAACACCAACGACCTGCGCGGCAAGCTCCTGCGGATCCGCGTCGGGAAGAACGGCGGCTACACGGTCCCGACGGGCAACCTCTTCGAGCCCGGGACGCCGAACACCAAGCCCGAGATCTACGCGATGGGCCTCCGCAACCCGTTCCGGTTCGCAGTCAACCGGGAGAACGGCGACATCTACCTTGCCGACTACTCGCCGGACAACCCCGCGCCGAACCCGCTGCGTGGCCCGGCCGGCCACGGCAAGTGGACGGTGATCCGCGAACCGGCCAACTACGGCTGGCCGTACTGCGCGACCGCCGAACTGCCCTACGTCGACTACGACTTCGCCACCGGGCTGTCCGGCGCGACCTTCGACTGCGCCAACCCGGTGAACGAGTCGCCGAACAACACCGGCCTGCGTGAGCTGCCGCCGGTGACGCAGCCCATGGTCTGGTACCCCAGCTCAGCCTGTCGCCGGAGTTCCCGGAGCTCGGCACGGGCGGCGTCGGCCCGATGGGCGGCCCCGCATACGACTTCGACGCGCAAGAACAAGTCGCCGTACAAGTGGCCGGAGTACTACGACGGCGTGCCGCTCTTCTTCGAGTGGACCCGCGACTACGTGAAGGAGTTCCGGCTCGACCAGGCCGGGAACCTGGCGGAGATCATCCCGGTCCTGCCGTCGTTCGTCTTCGACAACCCCATGTCCATCGAGTTCGGCCCGGACGGCGCGCTCTACGTCCTGGAGTATGGGGATGGGTTCTTCTTCGAGACCGAGGAGGCGCAGCTAGCGCGCATCAACTTCGTACGCGGCGGTCGAACCCCGATCCCGCAGGTCGCCGCCACGCCGACCAACGGCGCGGCTCCGCTGACGGTCGCGTTCTCGAGCGCGGGGACGAGTGACCCCGATGGGGACACCCTCAACTATGCCTGGGACTTCGACGCGGACGGCAAGGTCGACTCCAAGCAGCCGAACCCGACGTTCACCTACCAGGACAACGGCGTGTTCGACGCGACGCTCAAGGTGACTGATCCCTCCGGCCGCTCGGCGTCCGCGTCGGTGCAGATCATCGTCGGGAACACCGCGCCGGTGGTCGAGCTCACCACTTCGCCGGCTCCGGGGCAGCCCTTCGCGTTCGGCGACACGGTGACCTACCAAGTCAGCGTGACCGACCCCGAGGACGGCCCGGTCGACTGCTCGCGGGTCAGCGTGACCTACATCCTGGGTCACGATCAGCACGGGCACCCGCTGTCGACCTCTGCTGGGTGCACCGGCTCCGTAGTGACCTTCCTGGATCCTGGCCACGAAGGTTCCGGCAACCTGAGCGCCGTGTTCGTGGCGCAGTACACCGACCTCGGCGCGCCGGGCGTTCCGGCGCTGACGGGCAGTGATGAGGTCGTCCTCGTCCCCAACCCGTAGCAGGACACCGATGAGGGGGCGCTGTCTCCAGACGGCGCCCCCTCCCGTGCTCGGAGATGGTCTTTCCAACAGGCCACGGCTGCTGCGAGCATTACGAGCGTGGCAGTGAATGGCGCACGCCAATTCGGTGGCACACGGCCCTGTTGACCGTCCTGGTGCTTTCGCTGCCGGGCTGCTCCGATGGCGCTGGGGACGACGAGGCGGCCAATCGGGACTCGGCTGAAGTCGTGCTCTTCGACGGCAGCTCAATGAGCGGCTGGTCACATGCCGGACCCGGCCACTTCGAGTTGCGCGATGGTGTGTTGCGTACGCACGGCGGCCTGGGCCTGCTGTGGTTCTCCAGGCAGATCTTCGGCGACTTTGAACTCCGGCTCGACTGGCGGACATCCGACCGGACGGACAACTCCGGGGTCTTCCTCCGGTTTCCCGATCCGCAGGACGATCCACGCGTTGCGATCGAGAATGGGTACGAGGTCCAGATCAACGACGATCCCAATCGCGACCCCCAAACGACCGGCGCAATCTATGGTTTCCGCGCGCCAACCTCGACTGCCTCGCATCCGCCCGGCGAGTGGAACTCCTACCGCATCCGGGTGACCGGCCATGAATACGCGGTCTGGCTGAACGACAAGTTGGTCAACGAGTTCGTCAGTACGGATTCGCGTCGCGGCCTGGAGGGTTACATCGGCCTGCAGAACCACGACGCTGACTCGACCGTGGACTTCCGCGCCATCCGGGTCGAGCCGCTTTCCTAGCTGGTGATTGATTCCGCGGATTCATGATCGGGGCAGCAGTCGTGACCCCCAGCCGTTGCGGCGAGTGCAAGTCACTTGCCGACGCGCGCGGTGGGAGAGTGTGTCAGTCCTCAGGCGGAGCAACACATGTGACTGGTGGGGCGGGTGGGACTCGAACCCACGACCCAGGGATTATGAGTGATATCCCGCTCACCCCTGTGCTGACCTGCGGTTATGCCTGGGATTCCGATCCTTCTGTATCCGAATCCTCGGCTGTAAGGGAGCCGAGATGAGAGGACCGATTGGAGGCGATGCCTGGCCGAACGGATGATCCGCCGACGGTCGACGTCGACGCGATCCGCCACCTGCACACGCGGCTGCTCGAGCAGTGGGAGCAGCGGATGGGCCGACACTTCGGCACCAGCTGACCCCACCCACCCAACCAGACGACCCCCGGCTCGAGGGATGCCGGGGGTCGTTTGCTTGCGCGCTCAATGGACGTGGAAGTAATCACGCGGCGCAGTATGGTCGTGACTGAGGGTGCTCGGCTGCGAGGGGTGTACCCCCACCTCAGCGTTTGGCGTGCTCCCCCCGGTGCAGCTGAACGCGCTGCGGCCGGGCACCCGCCGGCGATCAGCCGGAGGGTCCCGAGCGTGTCTTACTCAGTCACGACTCGTCGAGCACGTCGGCCAAGTCGTGGCCTTTGGCCACGCCCTGGTCCGGCCCCACAGCGAACTGGTAGATCGCCACTACCTCGTCGAGGTTGGTGACAAACCACTCGGACCCTCCGGATTCCTCCGAACGAGCACCTCGCATCGACAGAACCCCATGAATGACGTTCTCCAACAGGGCCGCGTTATCAGTTCGCACAATGAGCCCGAGGCGCGGCGCTTCCGGAAGTGCCGTTCGATGAGCCGCCATGCGAACCGCAACGCTAGTCGTGGTCATCCCGATCTTCACCGGCCAGCGATCTAGGCCATCCTTCTCTGCGATCCGCCGATAGGTCGGCAGGTAGTACGCGTACACATACTGAGGACCTTCTCCCAGTTGGACCTCGGGGATCGCCGAGTCCTCCGCCTCGACCTCCTCCGCCTCAACTCGTTCCGTCAGCACATCCGCATCCTCGACGTTGACCGCAGGCATGGCGGCAGCGTCCGCGTCTGCCAGCCGGTAATAGCCGGTCACCGGGTTTACGACGATGCGCTGGTCCTGCATGTTTCTCAGCGCCTTCTTGACCTTGAAGGTTGCGCTGGTCGATGGCATGGGCGATCCGCTGGCCTCCGCCCAACGCTTCTCCACTGCGCGGACCAGATCGCTTCGAGAAGCTGCTCCCCCCTGGCGCTCGAGGACTTCCACAAGGAACGGCACGATCGTCGCGGGGGTCGGCTCCGCCCCCATTCGGGCGATCTCGTGAAAGTCCATGGCGACACGCTAACGCCCCACGCGGCGCACCGACCGAGGTTTACGGCGATTCCACCAGGTGCGCTAGGGAGACAGACCAATGCCCCTTGCGCCGAGCCGTCGCCCGATGTCCAGTGCCCAGCGAAACGGAACCAACAAGGTCGGTGTAGTCGATCCCGCGGGTGGTGCACTCACGTTTGACGTCATCGGTCGGCATCCACCAGGACGCCTCCGAGTGAGCTTCCAGCCGGTGCGGCAGCGGGGTGACCCACCGCGGCTCGCGGTTCACCAGACCAGCCGCCAGACGAACCCGACGACCAACGCGAGCACGATCAGGATGAGCACCAGCTGCCACACCGGCGGCGGATCCGGTGGCAGCTCGGGCATGGCCGGATACTCCTCAACGTTGACCGGCGCGGGGGGTTTCCGTTGGCCCTCGGTCAAGAAAACGTCGGCTCTCGCTTGTTTGTTGCTCGGGTTGTGTCGAACGGCGTGGATGAAGTAAGCGAGCCGGTCGATCGCGGCAGCGCCGGCAGCTCGTAGACCCGGCGCGCCCGGTCGAGGTGCTGCACGAGGGTCAGAGGCTCGCCGGGTTCCTATCAGCGGCAGCTAACCCAGAAGCGACAACGACCCCCGGCCCTCTCAGCCGGGGGTCGTTGTTCTTCGACCAGTGGCCCGGCGTGAGGGGGTATGCGCCGGGACGCTGGCCCACTTCCCCGCCGCAAGGTGCCCTGCCGCTGGACTCTCAAACCAGCGGTGACCGTGTGTGCCCAGGAAGCATGTGGAGCCGGCATCGGGTTAAGTGTCGCGAGTGCGCGCCCGGCGAAGGTCACCGTTCTCGCTGCGACCCCACGGGGGTCGGGAGCAGCCAGATCGGAAGCACCCGCCGGGCGCGTGCATGGGCGCGGGGCTGTAGGAACGGCCAGTAGCCTTCGAGACGGGGGTCGAGGGAACTCATGGAGAGGACTCGACCCATGCCCAGCTCGAACGTCCCCGTCGACCCTGCAGGCCCGTCGAAGTGCTTCACGAGGGCCAGTGGTTCGCCGGGTTCCTGTACTGGTGGCGCCGCGACGGTGACAGCTGGCGGGCGTGCGTGAGGTTCTCGGTCAAGCCGGGATTTGGCTACACGACTTGGGTGACAGGCGAGCAAGTACGCCCTGCATCTGCGCGCTGAGGCCGAGCCCCCCGGCTGTAGCCGGGGACGACTAAAGAGCCATGCCCGACGGGGAGGTCACGCCCCGTGTTCAACCTTTTTCACGCCGGATTCCAGGGCTATGCTCCGCATGCCGGGGTGCGGAAAGCCGCTCCGGTGCGTCGGCCACAAACGGCCGGGCCTCGCCTGTGCGGCGCCGCGTCTCCCCCCGTACGCGGCGCCGCCGCCCACTTTCCCCGGTCTCCCGGACGCGTCGTGTGGCGCCCGCAGACGGGGTCCCCAAGATTCGTCATCGTTTCGCGGCGGCGTGCGCAAACCTAGGCCAGGGTCACTGCGCGTGGGCGGCTAAGAAACGACCCACCCCCACGTCTTTCGAGTTGCGTCCACACATACCACCAGCGTCCCAGCCCCGCAGCGAGGCAACCCCCGGACTATCCGGGGTTCGCGTACGCGCCGTAACCGTCCCCTTGCGCTGCGATGCGGCCCGTTGACCGCTGCACGATGTCGGGACGAGGGTGGGTCCGATGGACGCCGATGTGCCTGTCCCGACGCAGGGCACATCCAGATCGAATGGGGGAGCCATGATTCGTCGCTTACTCGCTGTTGCCTTGGCAGCAGGTCTGCTGCTCATCGGGGCACCGGCCTACGCTCAGCCACCCACAAACACGACGACGAACGAGAAGAACCTGGTGGAGACGTTCGTCGACGTGCTTCCCACCTGTGAGGAGGGCGGACCGCTCTACACCATTACGGTGACTGCCAACCTCATCGAGCACGAGACGGTCTTCGACGACGGCCGGGTGCACGCGACGTTCACGGAGACGGGCACCTTTGTCGCCGTGCCGCTGGAGGACCCGAGCCTGCCGAGCTTCACCGGCAAGTTCACCCAATGGGGTGGGTTCAACCAGAACGGCAACACGGTGAATGGCACCTTCACCTTCAGCGTGCGTGGGACGGGCTCGGACGGTTCGACGTTCAGGACTCACCTGACCGAGCACTTCAACGAACGACCGGATGGCACCGTCAACGAGTTCTTCCACTGCCACGACTGAGGTTGGTCAAAGGGCAGCCGCGCCGAGTCGTCGGGATCGGTGGGGCTGCTCCACAGAGTCGCAGCCGGAGTATGCGGGCGTTGTAGTCCGACATGTGCACGCCTCTGACCCGCCACGGCAATAGGTCACGGTACGTGGGTCAGCAAGTGTCCAGGCCGTAACGGCTGACGGCGACACTGATTGCGACTCGGGTTCACGCGCAGGCCAGTCTCTTGCCGATCAGTGATCCGCGATCTGTTGATGGGTGAGCCCCGTTAGGAGCAGCTGCCGCATCTTGGTCTTGTCGGGACCGAATCCGCTGTGCTGGCACTTCTACCCCCTTGGCTGCTTTCCACTCGCACCCTAGGTGGCACGCATGGCCACTTGCGGCGGTCGGCCTTCTGCTGCGGAAAGCATCCCCTTCGATGCGGTGAGGGCCGCGCTTGGGCCGAAGGTCGACCGAGGAGCTTGGTCGACCTTCGGACGAAAGGGGGTGAGCCAGGCGCCCACCCGTTGACGCCCCGAGCACGAGAGGTTGGGATCACGTGGCGTTGACGAACGTCTTGATCGCGTTGTGATCGATCAGGGCGCCGTCGATCCGGATGACGGCACGGAACGACACGAGGTCGTTTTGGAAGGCGAAGTCGTTCGAACGCTCGAACCGCACGCCCTCGGCGATCCGCACGAAGTACCGGGACCAGTCGCCGTAGGCGATGGACTCCGCGGCGTTGGCCATCGCAGGCATGAACGGGTCGACCACGAACGGAGCACCGAGGAACGAGTTGCCGTCCGAGCCGATCACCGGCTGGCCGGTGGTGTCCTTGAGCTTGCGCACCACGGTCAGCGACGCGTTCCGCATCACCCAGGCCCGCGAACCCGAGTTGGCATACGGCTCTGCCAGCGAGCCGTGCAGCCCGTAGAGGATGTCGGTGCCCTGGTTCGCGGTGCCCTGCGTACCCAGCGAGGTGCCGGTGCCGGTGACGCCGGAGACGCCTGCTGTCGCGTCCGTGAGCACGCCACGCGGCTCTGTCGAGCCTGCGCCGTTGATCAGTTTGTCACCGTAGGCAAGGGCGAGGGCCTCGCCAGCCTGCCGGGCAAGGAACCCGAGCAGGTCGGTGTTCGAGTCGTTCGCCAGCTCGTGCGACACCTGGAAGAACGTGGCGAACTTCCACGCCTTCAACGTCACAACGCCGAGCGTCGGGTCAGACTCGGTGATCGACGCCGCCTCCGCGAACTGCGCGGCGGTGCCGAACCGGGGTTCATGCCGCCACCCCCGCGAGTAGCGCCGCCAGCTCCCAGTCGACGTCACGCGCCGACACCGGGAATTCGTCGTGGCGCCGGCATTCGCTGTCGTCGAGCCACGGCAGGCGCGTACGGCAACCGCATGGGCAAGCCGTGAGTCGCGGTATGATGGCGTTGAAGCCGTCGCCAGCCGCGCATGTCTTCCGGGAGTCGCCCCCGTCAGGGCGGCTTTCCATTGCGCTCATGCCGCTGCACCGCCCTTGCGGCGGGCTTGTGCGGCCCGCAGAGACATCCGCGCCATGTGGGCGCGCTGCAGGCGCGAACGCCGCGCGGACAACGCAGGTTGCCGAAACGAACAAGGACGTGAACCCGTCGACGTCAAGGGCTCCTTGCCCAAGGAGAGCGGGAAGTTAAGCCTTCCGGCAGGGCCTTCGCCTCTATGCTAGCGGATCGCGCCGACGACGGTCGGGCGATACACCGTGGTCGCGGTTGGGCGGTACAAGGGTGGTAATGCCGGTTGACGTGGCGACCGCTCCGCGCACCTCGACCTCGACGCCGCGGCGACGGGCGAGCACATGCTTGGATTTGTTGCAGGTCACAGCGGAGGTAGTAGTCACAGGTCGTCTCCCAGCGCGAGGCGTCGGTGTGCATCACGGGCGCGTTCGTCGGCGGCGCTTGCGGCGTAGCGGCCGACCATCTCGCGGGTGCGCCACCCGGCCAGCCGCATGAGGTCGTTCTCCTGGCCGCCCGCGGCGAGCCAGCGGTGCGCGAAGGTGTGGCGGAACTGGTGTGGGTGGATCGGCGGCAGCCCGGCATCGTTGCAGCGCCGCTCGAGCATCTGCCGCACACCGCTGTCGGTCATGGCGCCCTTCTTGCCGAGCCACAGGACCTTGGCGGCCGCGGCCGGGGTGCTTGCTGCGGATGCGCTCGTAGCGGCGCATCGCCTCCGCCGTCTTGACGCCGTACGGGCATGCGCGGCCTCGGCCACCCTTGCCCATCACGAACGCCACCTGCTGGTCCTTGTCGATGTCGTCGACGGTCAGCCCGACGAGTTCGCCGACGCGCATGCCGGTGTCGACGAGCATGCCGGATGATTGCGGCGTCACGGCGGTTCTCGAAGCTGTTGCCGGCGCAGGTGGCGAGCAGCTTGCGCAGGTCGTCGGCGTCGAGCACCGGCACCGGCTGCTCGGGCACCGAGGGCGGGCTCATGCGTTCCATCGGCGAGCGTGGGATCTCGCCGTCGTCGACCAGCCACCGGAACAGTTGCTGCAGCGAGCGGTAGTGCTTGGCGACGGTGGCTGGTGCGACCCGCTCGTGCATGTCGGCCAGGTACGCCTCGACGTGCTCGCGGGCGACGACACTGGCCCCGGTGGGCATGCCTTGAGCGGCGAGCCAGCCGCGGAAGGTGCGGCCCACGGTGAGGTAGGAGTCGATGGTGTTGCGCTGCCGTCCCTTGGCTCGAAGGTGCGTCCGCCAGTCTGGCAGCAGCGTTTGCGAGGTCGTCGACGGTGCCTGGGCGGTGCTGTTGACGGCACTCATAGAAGCAAGGATACTCCTCTGTGCCACCTTTGTGCGGGATCGAATACTCAGCGTATTCCGCAGGTGGTGGGGCGGGTGGGACTCGAACCCACGACCCAGGGATTATGAGTCCCCTGCTCTAACCGGCTGAGCTACCGCCCCAGACGCGTTCCCGCGGGAACGTTAGTCGACGCCCACGGCGGCTCACCGAACCTGGACCCCGCAGATGCGCTGCCTATCCACACCCACGACCCGCTCCTCACCGACAACAGTGACCCTTGACAGTCGACGCGATGTCCGTGGACGACCGGCCCAGACGCAGCTCCAGCTCTCCCGGCTCGACGATGCGCCGCCCCGACCGCCCGGTGAACGACGACAGATCCGCGTGTACGTCGAACGACACGGTCCGCGACTCCCCCGGATCCAGCGACACACGCCCGTAGCCGATGAGCCTCGACTCCGGACGCGTCACCTGGGCGACGGGATCGTGCAGGTAGAGCTGCACGACCTCAGCGCCCGATCGCGGGCCGGTGTTGGTCACCCGCACGGACAGCCGAACCGACCCGTCCGTCGCCACCTCGACCAGACCCGGCTCAGCCGAGACACCTGGGCTGCCGTCGACGCGCACGCCTTCCCACGCGAACGCGGTGTACGACAGCCCGAACCCGAACGGGAACAGCGGAGTCGGGTCGACCGAGCTGACTTCGGTGCGCTGCCCGAGGCGCGGAGCGAGGTAGGTCGTGGGCTGACCACCCGCGCTTCTCGGCACGCTGACCGGCAGCCGACCCGACGGGCAGACCCGCCCCGACAGGACACCGGCAACGGCGGCGCCACCCTCCTCGCCCGGGAAGAACGCCTGGACCACCGCGGAGACACGACCGGCAACGTCGCCGAGCGCGTACGGCCGACCGGTCAAGAGCACAAGCACGACTGGAGTTCCGGTGTCGATCAACGCCTCCACGAGCTCCTGCTGCACACCCGGCAGCCTCAGGTCGACGCGGTCGCAGCCCTCCCCCGACGTGCCCCGGCCGAACAGCCCCGACTGGTCACCGACCACCACGACGCACACGTCGGCATCGCCAGCTGCGTGCACCGCCTCCGCGAACCCCGACGTGTCGGCGGTGTCGACGTCGCAGCCGATCGCGTAGGTGAAGCGTGCACGCGGCAGCTCGTGGCGAAGCGAGGCCAGCAACGTCGGCACCGCCGGCTGCAGCGTGACGGCATCCCGACCGTGGTGCGCCGGGAACGTGTAGCAGCCGAGCATGGCAAACGGGTCGTCGGCGAGCGGGCCAACCACGGCGATGCGGGCATCCGCGCCCAGCGGCAGCGCGCCGTCGTTGGACAACAGCACGACCGACTCCTCGGCCAGCTGACGGGCCAGCGCCCGCGCCTCCGGCGGATCGAGGTCGACGACGCGTGACTCGGCGACCGCCGGAACCGGCTCCCACCCAGCGTCGAGAAGCCCCAGGGCGTACTTCTGTGTCAGCACGCGCTCCGCCGCCCGATCGACAAGCGCCTCGTCCACCTCGCCGTTGCGCACCGCGGCCAACAGCGGCTCGCCAAAGCAACGCACGGTGGGCAGCTCCACGTCGACCCCCGCCGACAGGGCGAGCGCGGCGGCCTCGCCCGCGGAGCCGGCGACGGCATGCAGCAGCTCGAGGAACGCGACGCCGAAGTAGTCGGCCACGACCGTGCCGTCGAATCCCCACTCGCCGCGCAGCAGGTCGGTCAAGAGCGCTCGGTCAGCCGCTGCCGGGATGCCGTCGTTGCCGGTGTAGGAGTGCATGACCGACCCGGCCCCGCCGTCACGTACGGCCATCTCGAACGGCGGAAGCAGCACGTCCGCCAGCTCACGTGGCCCGATGGAGACCGGTCCGAGGTTGCGCCCCGCCGCCGAAGCCGAGTAGCCGACGAAGTGCTTCAGCGTGGCCACCACACCTGCCGACTGCAGGCCGCGCACGAACGCGGTGCCGATGGTGCCGACGAGGTACGGGTCTTCGCCAATCGTCTCCTCCGTGCGCCCCCAACGTGGGTCACGCGTGACGTCAAGGACCGGCGCCAGTCCCTGATGTACGCCGACGGCGTGCATCGCGCTGCCGATCTGAGCAGCCATCCGCTCGACAAGGTCGGCGTCGAAGCTGGCGCCCCACGCCAGTGGCGTCGGGTAGACGGTGGCACCGGCGGTCATGAACCCGGTGAGGCATTCCTCATGGACGAGTGCCGGAATGCCGAACCTGTTGGCTGCGACCACGTCCGCCTGCAGCCGCGCCAGCGCGTGCGCGCCGGCGGTTGGCTCGACCGGCGCCGTCCCGAACGGGCGAGTGAGCTGACCAAGACCCGACTGGATCAAGGCGCCGAAGTCGAGATCGGCGTCGGCGAGGTCGTGCTGGTGCGGAGCCACGTCGGCACCGGTCGGATCGACCCCGATCCACACGCCGTACAGCTGCGCGACCTTTTCCTCGAGGGTCATCTCGACGAGCAGCGCTCGGACCCGGTCGGCAGCGTCGTGCGTAGGCATCGTTGAGCTCGTCTCGTCTTCCACAACAAGGCCGGCCGCCCCGGAACTTTCGGAACCGATCTTGCGGACGGACATCGGTCTGTGCCCCCACAACCTAGCACCGTGACCGCATGGAAAATCCGAGCATTGACCGGTGCCATACGCCTCTGTAGTGTCCGGCCATCGGGGCACCGAACGAGTTCCGGAACTTCCGGAGGGCAGCCCGAGAAGGAGATCGGTCGGTGGCCACAGGCGCTCACGGCAAGGTGACGATCCGCGCCATCGCCGAGGAGGCGGGGGTGTCGGTGCCCACCGTCTCGCGCGTCCTCAACGGCCGAGATGACGTGGCGCCGGCGACGCGCGAACGGGTCGAGGAGCTGCTGCACCGGCACGGCTACGTACGACGGACATCGCGACTGCGCCCGAGCGCGCGTCTCGTCGACCTCGTCTTCAACGATCTCGACAGCCCCTGGGCGGTTGAGATCATCCGCGGCGTCGAGGACGTCGCACACGCGGCCGGCGTCGGCACCGTCGTGTCCGCGATCCACCGCAAGTCTCGCTCGGCCCGCAAGTGGCTGCAGAACCTGCGTGCCCGCGCGTCCGACGGGGTGATCCTGGTGACCTCAACCCTGGAGTCACCCATGCTTGCGGAGCTGCACCGGCTGAGCGTTCCGATGGTCGTGGTGGACCCCGCAGGTGGTCCCACGCTCGACGCGCCGACGATCGGCGCCACCAACTGGGCGGGCGGCCTCAGCGCCACGGAGCACCTGTTGTCCCTGGGGCACCGTCGCATCGGTTTCATTGCCGGCCCGCGACGCCTGCTGTGCAGCCGCGCCCGGCTCGACGGCTACCGCGCCGGGCTCGACGCCGCCGGCATCGCCGTCGACGAGGAGCTCATCAAGGAGGGCGACTTCTACCAGGCTTCCGGCTTCGAGAACGGGCTGTCGCTGCTCAAGCTCGATGAGCCGCCGACCGCCATCTTCGCGTCCAGCGACCAGATGGCCTTCGGCGTCTACGAGGCCGTACGGCGCCGGGGGCTCCGCGTCCCCGACGACGTGAGCGTCGTGGGCTTCGACGACCTGCCGGAGGTGCAGTGGGCGTCCCCGCCGCTGACTACGGTCCGCCAGCCGCTTGCCGAGATGGGAGCGCTGGCTGCGCGCACCGTGCTGCGCCTGGCGGCCGGCGAGGAGATCGAGAGCCCGCGGGTCGAGCTCGCGACCACCTTGATCGTCCGCGAAAGCAGCGCCCCCTACACGCCAGAGACATAGGAGTCGTGACCGAGATGGCCAGTGCGTTGTCGCCGACCAAGGCAGACAAGTTCAGCTTCGGGTTGTGGACCGTGGGGTGGCAGGCTCGTGACCCGTTCGGGGAGGCCACCCGACCGCCGCTCGACCCGGTCGAGACCGTCGAGCGGCTCGCCGAGCTGGGCGCCTACGGGGTGAGTTTCCACGACGACGACCTGATCCCGTTCGGCTCCGACGATGTCGCGCGGGCCGAGCACATCGCCCGCTTCCGCAAGGCGCTCGACGCGACCGGTCTGGTGGTCCCGATGGCCACCACCAACACGTTCACCCACCCGGTGTTCAAGGACGGCGCGTTCACCTCGCCCGACCGTGACATCCGCCGCTACGCCCTGCGCAAGATCATGCGCAACCTCGACCTGGCCGCCGAGCTGGGCGCGCACACCTACGTGTTCTGGGGCGGCCGCGAGGGTGCCGAGTCCGACGCCGCCAAGGACATCCGCGCCGCTTTGGACCGCTACCGCGAGGGCATCGACTTCCTCGCCGCGTACGTGACCGACAGGTCGTACGGCCTTCGCTTTGCCATCGAACCCAAGCCCAACGAGCCGCGCGGCGACATCCTGCTGCCGACCATCGGGCACGCGCTGGCGTTCATCAACTCCCTCGATCACCACGACATGGTCGGGCTCAACCCCGAGGTCGGCCACGAGCAGATGGCCGGGCTCAACTTCGTGCACGGCATCGCGCAGGCGCTCTGGCACGGCAAGCTGTTCCACATCGACCTCAACGGCCAGCACGGGCCCAAGTACGACCAGGACCTCGTGTTCGGCCACGGCGACGTCAAGTCCGCGTTCTTCCTCGTCGACCTGCTCGAGCACGGCGGCGCCGACGGCGGCCCGGCCTACGACGGTCCGCGGCACTTCGACTACAAGCCGATGCGCACCGAGGACGTCGCCGGCGTCTGGGAGTCGGCGGCGGCCAACATGCGCACCTACCTGCTGCTCAGGGAACGCACCGCCGCCTTCCGGGCCGACCCCGAGGTCGCCGACGCCTACACCGCTGCCCGCGCCGACCAACTTGCGCAGCCGACGGTTGCCGACGGCGAGACCTGGCAGCAGCTGGCCGCCGACCGCACCGCGTTCGAGGAGTTCGACGTCGACGCGGCCGCACGCCGCCGCTCGCACTACGAACGGCTCGACCAGCTCGCCATCGAGCACCTACTCGGCGCGCGCTGACCTTGCGCCCCACGGCAACGGTCGCAAATCGGTTGCTCCAACAGCGCAAGGGCGCCCCAGCGGAGGGGCAGGGTGCCCGAGGCTGCCGCGTGCGCCGATCGGGCTTACTCGACCGAGTTGTCGGCCAGCCCCTCACGGACAGCCCACAGCGCTGCCTGTGTGCGCGACTCAAGTCCGAGCTTGGCGAGGATGCTGCTGACGTGCGTGCGTACGGTGCGCTCGCTGATAGCCAGCTGCGTGGCTATCCGTGCGTTCGATCCGCCGCGCGCCACACACACGAGAACCTCGCGCTCGCGCTCGGTCAATGAATGTGCCGGCCCCTCGGGTTGTCGGACCAGCCGCGCCAGCTGCAACGCCACCCAAGGATCGAGATAAGCGCGGCCATGATGCGCGGCACGCACGGCGCCTGCGAGCTCATCGATGTTTGCGTGCTTGAGCACGTACCCCACGGCGCCGGCTTCGAGCGCCGCATGCACCGATCTCGTGTCGACAAAACTGGTCACGGCGACCACACGGACCTGCGGGAAGCGGTTCGTGATCGCGGAAGTGGCTGCCACGCCGTCAAGCCCCGGCATCATCAGGTCCATCAGCACCACGTCGGGCAGAGCACCTTCGCTGTCCAGCAGGGCCAACCGGCTCATCGCCTGCTCGCCATCCGCGGCCTCATCGATCACGGTGATGTCTTCGAGCTGGCCGAACAGGGCTCTGATCCCCGCCCTGACCATCTCGTGGTCATCGACCACGAACACCCGGATCGGCGTGCCGTTCATGCGCCCGACCTGTGTGGCGTCGGGGCCGGGGCCACGGCACGCACGGAGGTGCCGTGCCCCGGCGAGCTGAGGACGTCGAGACGGCCCGACATGCTGGTCATCCGCTCCCGCATCGTGACCAGGCCGAAGTGCCCAGGGGCGACATCGGTGGGGTCGAAGCCCACACCGTCGTCGGACACGACGACCTCGACCTCATCAACTGCACTGTTGGACAACGTGATCGTGATAGCCGACGGGCGGGCATGCTTGGCCGCGTTGTGTACTGCTTCCCGCACGACCCAATAGAGCCCGGCCGCGGTGTCTGCCGGAAGTGTGGACTCGTCAAGCGTTGCATCGACCACGACAGGGATGCCGTTCCCCGTGGCGACATCTTCGGCGTGCCGGCGTACTCCGGATACGAGGTCGTGAGTCAAGGAGAGGTCCGGACGTAGCTCGGTGAGCATGCTGCGCATGTCCACCAGCGACAGCTGCGCCAGCTCGCGTACCCGCACGACACTCTCCTGCGTGCCAGGTCTGCCATTGTCTCCCTGGTCGAGCGCCAGCTCGGCAGCCCGGGCATGCGTAACCATCGCGTACAGCGTCTGCGACACCGAGTCGTGCAAGTCACGCGCAATTCGCAGACGCTCCTCGGTGGCGATCTGCATCGCCAGCTGCTCCCGCAACTTTTCCTCAGTCGAGCGCTCGTTGGTGACGTCCACGAGCACGCCGTCCAGCCAGGTGTGCCCGTCTTCGTCGTGCACGAGGCGCCCACGATCGACGACATGGCGTACGCCCCCGTCGGAGGCGATCACTCGATAGCCGACCTCGAAGGGCCGATCGCGGTGTACGGCCTCGGTCACGGTTGACTGGACGCGCTCACGGTCGTCCGGATGGATGATGCTCGCGAAAGTTCGGCCTGCATTGCCGATGAAGTCTGCGGCGGCATAACCACAGAGATCCTCGATCCGGTCGCTGATGAACCGCATCGTCCACGACTCATCCACGTCGCACCGGTAGACGGTCCCCGGGATGTTGGCGATAAGTGCGGCCAGCCGGACGGCGGCACCAGCCGACCGACGGAACGTCGCCGCCGCCACCCTGGTCAGCAGCTCAACCGGCTCGAACGGCGTCACCACGAAGTCTGTGGCGCCGGCCTCGAGCACCGCACCAGGCTCCTGTCCCGCGCCGCTCGAGGTCAGCGCCACAATCGGGGTCTGGCTGTGGGACGCCCGCACCTGTTTGCACATCGCCACTGCGTCCAGCCCCTGGCTTGACCCGCCCACCAGGACGAGGCTCCAGAAGCGCGAGGTCAACGCATCCTCAACCGAGTCGACGCTCACCAGCTGCGCCAGGTAGCCACCGGCCGTCAGCGCGTCGTGCGCCGCCGCTGTGTCGGAGCCCTCTCCGACGATCAGCACCGGCAGCACCGGCCGAGCACGTCGTTCGCCCCCCACGAGGGGAGACTAGCCGCGCCTACGTCATTTGTCGCGGACAGTCCTACGACCTTTGACCGAGGTGGGGAGAGACCAACGGCTCCCGTCAGACCCGTCATCAGACCGATCCGCTTCCGGCTCGACCGGCGCACCCTGAACACGGGTGCAAGATCGTGACCGACGCGAAACCCCCCTCGCCGGCGGCCGCAGACGCGCCCCGATCGAGACACGGCGGGACCGAAGCAGGGGATCGGTTCCGCCGTTGTCACGCGCGTAGTCCGCACGTGCTCGCGCTGTGACTCGATGACCTGGTGCTTGCTCCCGCGACTGGACTCGAACCAGTAACCTGCCGGTTAACAGCCGGACGCTCTGCCAATTGAGCTACGCGGGATTGCCCGGCCAGCGGCCGGGGCGCGAGCCAGAGTAGCAAATGGGGCGGGCGTTGCCGAAACCCGTTGGCGCTACTCCCCTACCTGCTCCCGCACGTGCGCGACGGCCGCCTCGACGAGCGACTTGATCTCCGGCCGAGCCACGTCTACACCCGCGTCGACAGCAACGGTCCAGGTCAGCCGGTCGGTGCCGGGAGCGCGACGGCCCACCACCCGTACGGCATGGTCGCCGTCGATCGGCACCTGCTGGCTGATCACGACCGCCGAGTTCACGCGCTCACGGACCACGTCGACCAGCGACCCGGGCGCCGCCAGGTGCTCGCCGAACCGGAGTGGGCGGGCACCGAGCGGCGCAGTCTGGACCAGCCACAGCAGCCGCTGGTCGTTGTCCCAGCCCGCCTTGTCGACCGCCTCCCAGCCCACGCGGCGATAGCCGTCACGCAGCGGCAGATAGATCGCCCGGTCGGTCGCCACCACGTGGGCGCCCGACTCGGTCGGCGCGCTGCTCAGGACGCGCTCACCGCGGCCGAGCCCAAGGCTGTCCACGACCGCATGAGGCAGGCGTGGCTGGCGGCTCCACAACGGCATGCGCCGACCCTATGCGGCGACCGCCGGCGTCGGTCAGACCAGGTAGTCGCGCAGCCCCTGGGACAGCCGCCCGTGCCGGAGCTTGGCGAGGGTCTTGGCTTCGATCTGCCGAACGCGCTCGCGGGTGACGCCGAACGCCCGACCGACCTCCTCGAGCGTGTGCTGCTCGCCGTCCTTCAGCCCGTAGCGCATGCGCACGACCGCCTGCTCGCGCTCGCCGAGCGACTTGAGCACCGTGTCGAGGTCCTGGCGAAGCATGCGGCTGCTGACGAGCTCAGCGGGAGCCTGACTGTCGCCGTCCTCGATCAGGTCACCCAGCTCGTTTTCGTCGGCCTCGCCCACGGGAGTGTGCAGGCTGACCGGCTCGGGTGCCATGGCTAGCAGCTCGAGCACACGCACCGGCTCGATGCCGACCTCTCTCGCGATCTCCTGCGGCGCAGGCTCGCGACCGAGCTCCTGCATCATGCGCCGCTGGACGCGGAGCACCTTGTTCATGGTCTCGACGACGTGCACCGGCATGCGGATCGTGCGCGACTGGTCGGCCAACGCACGGGATATGGCCTGCCGGATCCACCACGTCGCATACGTGGAGAACTTGAAACCCTTGGTGTAGTCGAACTTCTCGACCGCCCTGATGAGCCCGACATTGCCCTCCTGAATGAGGTCGAGCATGGGCAGGCCACGTCCCACATAGCGCTTGGCCACCGACACGACGAGCCGCAGGTTGGCCTCGATGAGTCTTGCTTTGGCCTGTCGCCCGCGGCGCACCACTTCCTCGAGCTCGGACCGTAGGCGCGGATCGAGGTCGCGCGCCTCGGCGAGCCGCTCCCCCGCGAACAAGCCCGCCTCGACGGCGCGGGCGAGCGCCACCTCGTCTGCGGCGGTGAGCAGCGGGACGCGGCCGATCTCGCGGAGATACTGCCGGACCAGGTCCGTCGTTCGGTCGGCCTCGTCGAGTGAGGTGACCGGCTCTTCTTCGTCGTCAGCCTCGACAGGTTCGGGCGTCGTCAACTGCTCGGGGCTGGGCTCGGCGTCTTCGAGGACAGGCTCGGGAGAAAGCTCGACGTCGTCGACCGCGATCGCGGCGTCCCCGCGTTGCTCGGGGACACGCGCCTCACGCAACGTGCCTGCTGCCCCCAACGCGCCCACCTCCCCGGTGTAGGGCGTGAGGACAGTCTGCCCGTACCCCAGCCACATCGTCTCGCCGGTTTCCCCAGGAACAACGGCGCGTACGGGCTGGAGGCTTCCCGAGGGCACCGACGAGTCGGGAAATGCCTGTCCCCTTTGCGGCGAACTGTCGGGTGGGTGGAGCCACGTTCGCCAGCGGCTGAACAGGTCGAAACCGCCTCGCGGACTGTCGGTGCCTGTCGATACCGTGTCAAAGACGCCTGTTCGGGCCGCTCGTTGATGCGTGAGCCCGCTCCACACCACCTCAGCTGGAGGCCTCGTGACTGCAAGTCCTGCGGGCGGCCCTGCGCAGCCTGTTTCGCACGTCTCCGACCACGGCCATAGTCACCTCGGCCTTGCGCTCCTGGTCATAGCGACGGCGCAGCTGATGATCATTCTGGACGCGTCGATCGTCAACATCGCGCTGCCCAGCATCCAGCAGGAACTCGAATTCAGTCCCGAGAACCTGACCTGGGTGATCAACGCCTACACGCTGGCGTTCGGTGGGTTCCTGCTTCTGGGTGGCCGTGCGGGTGACCTGTTCGGTCGTCGCCGGATGTTCATCATCGGCATCCTGCTGTTCACGTTCGCCTCGCTGCTGTGCGGTCTGGCCAACAGTGAGTTCACCCTCATCGCGGCACGCGTCGTGCAAGGGCTCGGTGGAGCGATCGCCTCGCCCACGGCGTTGGCGCTCATCGCGACGACGTTCCCCGAGGGGTCACCACGCAACCGTGCGATGGCGGTCTATGCCGCGATGTCCGGTGCAGGCGCTGCGGTCGGTCTCATTGCGGGCGGCCTGCTCACCGACTATCTCAACTGGCGCTGGGTGTTCTTTGTCAACCTGCCCATCGGCCTTTTCATCGCGTTCGTGGCGCCGCGCGTGCTCGGAGAGTCCAAGCCCGAGCCCGGCCGCATCGACGTCCTCGGAGCCATCGTCGGCACGGCGGGCCTGACGATCCTGGTCTACGGCATCACCCGGGCGAGTGGCGCCGCCGGCTGGGGCGACTCACTGACGGTGACCTGCTTTGTGGTGTCGGCAGTCCTGCTGATCCTGTTCGTGCAGATCGAGCGCGTGCACGAGCACCCGATCATGCCGTTGCATCTGTTCGCCAACCGCACACGGGCCGGCACCTACATCGTGATGCTGCTCGTCGGCGCCTCGATCTTCTCTATGTTCTACTTCATGTCACTGTTCATCCAGGGGATCCTGCAGTACTCCCCGGTGAGGGCTGGCGTGGCCTTCCTGCCGTTCACGCTGGGCATCGTCCTCGGCGCGGGCATCGCGAGCCAGCTGTCGATCCGCGTCCCGCCACGGTTCATTGCGTCGGTCGGCATCTCCATGGCGATCGTTGCGATGTTCCTCAACGCCCGCCTGGAGCCGGAGTCGACCTACTGGCCCGACCTGCTCGTGCCGATGCTCATCATGTCGACCGGCATGGGCCTGGTCTTCGTGCCGCTGACTCTCACCGCGCTCACCAAGGTGCGACATGAGGAGTCGGGCATCGCATCTGCCGTCCTCAACACCATGCAGCAAGTGGGCGGCTCGCTCGGCCTCGCGGTGCTGGCGACCATCGCGGCCACCGCGACCAACAATGCGCTCTCCGGTGCTGCGGATCTCTACGCCGGCATCGGCGCCGGACTGGTGCCGCCGCCGACTGATCCGGGGGCGATGGAGGCGATCGTGGCCGCGGTCACTGACGGCTACACGACCGCGTTCTACGTTGCCGGCTTCATGCTGATCGCCGGCCTGATCCTGACCATCGCGCTGATCGACGCCCCGGCGCAGACGGCGGAGGAGGAGCGGTCGACAGAACAATTGGGCTGACCTCGATGAGAAGGCTTCGATGAGCGACGCACCGACCAGCAGCGGCACGGGCACTCCGGACGACCCGTGGCGGCTCAAAACGCCACCGCTCACCTCCGACTACACCCTGCACCGCGACACGCGTGACGGCGTCGACGTCCTCGTCTGCACCGTGGGCAAGTCCGTGCTCTTCTACGACGCCCGCTCCATCGACGATCTGCACGCGATGCTCACCGAGCGAGGTGACTGGGTGGAGCTGGGGTCAGCAGACGAGCAGAAGCCTGCCAAGGACGGCACCGTCGAGGCGTGGGGGCGCTCGCCGGACAACCCGCTCGGCGGGTGGTACGGCCTCAAGAAGGGCATGCGTGGCCGGTTCGGCATGTACATCCCGCCACTCCTCGAGCACCTCGGCCTGGCCGAGGTCGAGCACAATCCACGCGGCAACCGGATGCGCGCCCTTCCCGTCTGATCAGGGCCACCCTTGTCCAATTGGTTTGGACGAGGGGGACCCTGATCCAGTGCCTCCACCTAGTAGTCGAGTGGTGGGGTCAGTCCTTGGTGCTGAAGGCGGCATCGAATGCGGCAGCCGGCGCGTCGAAGGCGTTCCGGCGAACGAACTCGAGCGCGTCGGGAGCGCCGACCAACCGGTCCATGCCGGCGTCCTCCCACTCCACCGAGATCGGGCCCTCATAGCCGATGGTGTTGAGCATGCGGAAGCACTGCTCCCACGGGACGTCGCCGTGTCCCGTCGACACGAAGTCCCAGCCGCGGCGCGGGTCACCCCACGCGAGGTGCGACCCCATCCGGCCGTTGCGACCGTTGCCGACAAGGCGCTTCGCGTCCTTGCAGTCGACGTGGTAGATGCGGTCCTTGAAGTCCCACAGGAATCCGACTGGGTCGAGGTCCTGCCAGACGAAGTGCGACGGGTCCCAGTTGAGGCCGAAGGCCTCGCGGTGACCGATCGCCTCGAGCGTACGCACGGTGGTCCAGTAGTCGTAGGCGATCTCGCTCGGATGCACCTCGTGCGCGAACCGCACGCCCACCTCGTCGAAGACGTCGAGGATGGGGTTCCACCGGTCGGCGAAGTCTTGGTAGCCCGCGTCGACCAGCGCCTGCGACGCCGGCGGGAACATCGCGACGTACTTCCAGATGGCCGATCCGGTGAAGCCCACGACGGTCTTGACGCCGAGCTTGGCGGCAGCGCGTGCGGTCATCGCTCATCTCCTCGGCGGCGCGTTGCCGCACGCCTTCTGGGTCGCCGTCGCCCCAGATGCGAGACGGCAGAATGTCTTGCGTGCCGCTGGTCGATCGGGTCGTCGCAGACCGCCTGGCCGGTGAGGTGGTTGGAGATGGTCCAGACCTTGAGGTTGTGCTTCTCCAGCAGGTCGAGCTTGCTTGGACGTACGAGTCGTCCTCGGCCGCCTTCCAGACGTCGAGATGGTCACCCCAACAAGCGATCTCCAGGCCGTCGTATCCCCATTCGGACGCCAACCGGCACATCTCCTCGAACGGCAGGTCGGCCCACTGGCCGGTGAACAGAGTGACGGGACGTGGCATTCGCTCCTCCTCGAGTTCGTTCGCCACAGGCCGGGCGTCAGCGGACGCCGAGCAGGTGCTCCATGGCTAGCTGGTCGAGCCGTTCGAAGTGCATGCCGCGAGCAGCGGCAGCGTCGACGTCGAACGGCTCGTTGCGCAGGTCGGCCAACGACTCACCGGCGCCGAGCGTGGGCAGGGCGAGCTCGTCGACCCGTGCCGCACGCAGCGCCTCCACCACCTCGGGGTCGGCACGGAACGCGCGGACCTTGTCACGCAGGATGAGGTAGTTGCGCATGCATGCCCGCGCGGTGTCCCACACACCCTCGATGTCCTCGCTGCGCGGTGGCTTGTAGTCGAAGTGCACGAAGCCGTCGTACGACTTGCCGGTGCCGGCGCCGAGCAGCACGTCAATCGTCCAGAAGGCGCCGCGCAGGTTGCCGGCGCCGAACCGCAGGTCCTGGTCGAACCGCGGTCCGTGCTGGCCGTTGAGGTCGATGTGGAACAGCTTGTCGTGCCACAGGGCCTGGGAGATGCCGTGCGCATAGTTGAGCCCGGCCATCTCCTCGTGGCCGACCTCGGGGTTGAGGCCTACGCGGGCGGGCTCGTCGAGCTCGCCGATGAACGCGATGGCGTGGCCCACGGTCGGCAACAGGATGTCGCCGCGCGGCTCGTTGGGCTTGGGCTCGAGGGCGAACCGGATGTCGTACCCCTGCTCACGCACGTAGGCGCACAAGATGTTCATCGACTCTCGGTAGCGGTCGAGTGCGGCGTTGACATCCTTGGCCGCCCCGGACTCTGCGCCCTCGCGACCGCCCCACAGCACGTAGGTCTTGGCTCCGAGCTCGGCGGCCAGGTCGATGTTGCGCAGCACCTTGCGCAACGCGTAGCGCCGTACGTCACGGTCGTTGGCGGTGAGGCCGCCGTCCTTGAACACCGGGTGGCTGAACAGATTGGTCGTCGCCATCTCGACGACGAGGCCCGTCTCTGCCAGCGCCTTGCCGAACCGCTCGAGCATGGCGTCTCGTAGGGCGTCGTCCGGCACCAGGTCGTCGTCGTGGAACGTGACGCCTGCAGCGCCCAGCTCGGCGAGCTTGTGTACGGTCTGCACCGGGTCGAGCCGTGGGCGAACCGCGCCGCCGAAGACGTCGACCCCCTGCCACCCGACCGTCCACAGGCCGAAGCTGAACTTGTCGGCAGGCGTCGGGGTGTAGGCGCTCATGCGGGGATCTCCGTCCAGACGCTGTCTTTGCCGGCGCTGGTCTCCACCGCGGCGAGCACGCGTTGCACCTGCAGTCCGTCGTCGAACGACGGCAGCGGGTCGGTGCCGGCGGCGATGGCCTCGACAAGGTCGACGACCTGGTGGGTAAAGGCGTGCTCGTAGCCGAGCAAGTGTCCCGGGGGCCACCATGCGCCAACGTATGGATGCACTGGCTCGGTGACCAGGATCCGGCGGAACCCAGCGATCTCGGGGTCCTCGGTGTGGTCATGGAAGTTCAGGACGTTCATGTCCTCGAAGTCGAACGCGAGGCTGCCCTTCGACCCGTTGATCTCGATGCGGATGGCGTTCTTGCGACCAGCTGCGAACCGCGTCGCCTCGAACGTTGCGACCGCTCCGCCGGTGAACCGTGCCAGGAACACAGCGGCGTCGTCGACCGTGACCTCCCCGCGCTCGGTGCCTGCGACGCCCGACAACCCGCTGAACGACGCGGGCAATGGCCGTTCCTTGACGAACGTCTCGAGAATGGCCGACACACCGGTGATCCGCTCGCCGGTGATGTACTGCGTCAGGTCGACAATGTGCGCACCGATGTCGCCCAGCGCGCCGGAGCCGGCCTTGTCCTTCTGCAGCCGCCAGGACAGCGGCGCCTCCGGGTCGGTGATCCAGTCCTGGAGGTACTGCGCACGCACGTGGCGGATCGTGCCAATCCGGCCCTGCTCGACGAGCCGACGGGCCAGGCCGATCGCCGGGACACGACGGTAGGTGAAGCCGACCATCGACCGGACTCCGCTGGCCTGCGCAGCCGTCGCGGCCGCCGCCATGAGTTCGGCCTCCTCGACGGAGTTGGCCAGCGGCTTCTCGCACAGCACATGCTTGCCGGCCTCCAGGGCGGTGATCGCGATCTCGGCGTGGGTGTCCCCCGGTGTGCATACGTCAACCAGGTCGATGTCGTCGCGGGCCACGAGCTGCCGCCAGTCGGCCAGCCCCTCGCGCCAGCCGAGCGTGCGCCGCGCCGTCTCCACGGCAGCCTCGTCCCGTCCGCAGATGACGGCCATGTCGACGTCCAGCGGCAGATCGAAGAACCGGTTTGCCGATCGCCAGGCCTGGGAGTGGGCCTTGCCCATGAAGGCGTACCCGACCATGCCCACGCGCAGCGCGGGCTTGTTCGCTTCAGTCATCGGTGTGTCCCCTCAGCGTTCGAGCTCGGCCAGACGCCGCGGGAATGACCACGTTCAGCAGGTTCTGCCGCGCACCACCAGGCTTAGAAGCCTGGCGGTGCAGGGGCAGTCCTGCTTCACGTGGTCATTCCGCGGGCACTTTGTCAGGACTCGAAGCAGAGCGGCTCGAATTCGGCGACGTTGTCGGCCGTCACGACCGGAGCGTTGAGGACGATGCGCCGCGGCACGTCGACCTGGACCAGGTCGGACATGCCCTTGTTCTGCGCGAGCAGTCGGGCGAGCCGGATGCCGTCAGCAGCCTGGGTCGGCGGGTAGAGGATCGTCGCCGCCATCTCGCCGTCCTGGATCCACTGCATGGCGTTGCACGATCCGGCACCGCCGATAAAGGCGAACTCGTCGCGACCGGCGTTGTCGAACGCCTGCTTGACGCCGACACCCTGGTCGTCGTCGTGGTTCCAGACGATGTCGAGCTGCGGCGCGGCCTGCAGGAGGTTGGACGCCTGCTCCTCGCCCGACTCCACCGTGAACTCGGCGGACACCTGGTTGTCGACTGTCTGGTCGCAGGCCTCGAGCGCGTCAGCAAACCCCTGCGAGCGATCCTGGGTCAGCGGCAGTGCCGCGATGCCCTGGATCTCGGCGATCACCGGGTCGGCGATGTTGCCCTCCTCGATGACCTGGCAGGCGTAGGTGCCTGCGGAGACACCCATCCCGTAGTTGTCACCCAGGATCGTCGTCCGCGCCGCGAACGGGCTGGAGAACTCGCGGTCGACGTTGACGACGATGATGCCGGCGTCCATCGCGCGCGTCGCCACCTCGGTGAGCTGCGCACCGTCGGTGGGCAGCAGCACGATCGCGTCGACACCCTCGTTGATGAAGGTCTCGATCTGGGCGATCTGCAGGCTTGCGTCGTTGGTCGCCTCTGCGGTGCGCAGCGTGATGTCCTCGTACTCCTCCGCCTCGGCGAGAGCGGACGAGTTGACCGCGGCGAGCCAGCCGTGGTCGGCGAGCGGCCCGGAGAAGCCGATGGTGACCTCTTCGCCGGGGTCGTCGTTGCTGCTGCCCGCCGCCTGGGTGCTGCCGCCGCCCGCAGGCTCCTCCTCCTCGGGGTCATTGCTGGTACATCCGGTCACGATCAGTCCGGCGGCAACGACAGTGCCGACGATCGTGAGGAACCGACGCTTCGGTCCGAGCGTGGTTGCTGGACATCCCTGTCTCCTTGGTGTGGGTCGACACTGTTTGCGTGGTGCGGGGTCTGTGTTGCGCTAGGCACTGCTGGAGCGCTGTACGCGCTGCTGCAGCAGCACGGCGATGATGATGATGGCGCCCTTGGCGACGGCCTGGTTGGACGAGCCGATGTTGTTGAGCGTGAAGATGTTGGTGAGCGTCTGTGAAGATCAGCACCCCGAGGACGGTGCCGACGATCGTTCCCCGCCCGCCGCTGAGAAGCGTGCCGCCGATGACGACCGCCGCGATGGCATCGAGCTCGTAGAGCCCGCCGTGGGTCGAGCTGCCCGTCGCCGTGCGCGCAACAAGCATGACGGCGGCGATGCCGCACGCGACGCCGACCAGCACGTACAGCAGTGCGGTGTGTCGCTGGACCTTGATGCCCGCAAGCCGGGCGGCCTCGGCGTTGCCGCCGACAGCTATCGTCCGGCGGCCGAAGGTCGTGCGGTTGAGCAGGATCCACCCGGCGATCGCGACGAGCGCAAAGATGATCACCAGCCGCGGGACGCCGAGGACCTCGCCGTTGAAGAAGTCGACGAACTCGCGCACTTCCACGAGCTGCGTGCGACGCTCGGAGATGATCTCCGCGAGGCCGCGTGCCGCGGCGAGCATCGCGAGGGTCACGATGAACGGGGCGATCCGTCCGTAGGCGATGAGGACACCGTTGACGAGGCCACATCCGGCCCCGACCGCGAGGGCCACGAACACCATGACGATCCAGTGCGTGTCCTCGGCCATCGTCTGCGTCGCGACCGTGGTGGCCCAGACCGACGCGAGCGCGGTGATGGCGCCGACGGACAGGTCGATGCCGCCACCGATGATCACGAACGTCATCCCGACGCTGATGACGCCGATCACCGAGGCCAGTCGCAGGATGGTCTCGACGTTGTCGACGCTGGCGAACCGGTCACCAGCGGTGGCCACGCCGACGATGACGAGGATGAGCAGTGCGATGACCAGACCGAGGTTGCGGCCGGCAGGGCTCCCCAGGACGCGAACGAGCATCGACTCCTGGGCTGCCGGTAGAGCCGCTCTCCGCCTCCACGCGCTGGTGCTCGTCTGGGGGTGGCACGGCCGAGGGCTGCGCCGTCGTGGGTATGTTTTGCTCGCTCACGCGGCTCTTCCTTCCATGACTAGGTCGAGCACCTTGTGCTCGTCGATCTCGGCGGCTGGACCTTGGTGTACGACGCGGCCCTCGCGGATGACGAGGACCCGGTCGGCGAGACCCAGGACCTCGGGCACCTCGCTGCTGACGAGGACGATGGCGACACCGTTGTCGGCCAACTTGCGGATGAGGGTGTAGAGCTCGCTGCGGGCGCCGACATCGACGCCACGCGTCGGCTCGTCGAGCAGCAGCACCTTGCAGTCCTTGAGCAGCCAGCGGGCCAGAACGACTTTCTGTTGGTTGCCGCCCGACAGGGTGCGGGCCGCACGCTGCGGGTTGTGGGGGCGGATGTCGAGCGCAGCGACTTGCTCACTGGTTGCCGCGGCCTCCGCCGAGCGGCTTAGGAAGCTCGCACTGGCGAAGCTGGACAGCGATGCGAGCGTGACGTTGGCGGTGACCGACTCGCCGAGGATGAGTCCCTGGCTCTTGCGCTCCTCGGGGCACAGGCCCATGCCGGCGGCAACCGCTGCGCTGACCGAGCCGTGGCGCATCTTTCGACCGCTGACCGTCACGCTGCCGCCTTGGGCGCGGCGGGCTCCGTAGACCGTCTCCAGGATCTCCGACCGGCCCGAGCCGACAAGGCCGGCGAGCCCCACGATCTCACCCGCATGCACGTCGAACGACACGTCTTGGAACTCGCGGCCGCGGCTCAGCCCATGGACCGACAGCACCGGCTCCCCCTGCGCGGGTTCGGTGCGACGAGGCGGGAAGACGTACTCAACCGTGCGGCCGGTCATCAGGCGGATGACGTCGGCGGTCGGGGTGTCCTTGGCGGACAACCCGGTGGCGACGGTGCGTCCGTCCTTGAGGACGGTGACTCGGTCGCCGATCTCGCGGATCTCCTCCAACCGGTGCGAGATGTAGATGACGGCGACACTCGTCGCGCGTGAGGTCGCGGATGACGGTGAACAGCCGCCTGACCTCTCCCTCGTCGAGGACGGCCGACGGCTCGTCCATGACGATGAGCCGCGCGTTGTGGGACAGCGCCCGCGCCATGCTGACGATCTGCTTGCCGGCCGCGGACAGCCGACCCAGCTCGGTGCCGGGTGAGATCTCCGGGTGCCCGAGCCGGGCGAGCAGGGCGGCGGTGGTGCGCTTCAGCTCGCCGCGCCGTGCGAAGCCCGCGGTGGCGAGCTCGTGTCCCAGGAAGATGTTCTCGGCGACCGAGAGGCCGTCGACGAGGTCGAGCTCCTGGTAGATCGTGGCGATGCCGAGCCTGGTCGCCGCGGCCGGGTTTGCGAGGCGCACCTGCTCGCCCTGCCAGGTGATCGTGCCCTCATTGGGCTGGTGTGCACCGGCGAGCACCTTGATGAGCGTTGACTTGCCGGCACCGTTCTGCCCGAGCAGGCAGTGCACCTCTCCAGGCAGCACCTCGAGCTCGACCCCGTCGAGCGCGCGCACTCCGGGGAACTGCTTGACGATCCCGGTCATGTGCAGGATGGGATCGGTCATTGGTCACCTCCACTGAGGACGTCGACGCGGGTCGGGTCGGCAAACACCGACTGCATGGCCAGATGAGCGCCGCCCCTTGCTGCGGCGGTGAACCCGAGCTCGGACGCGACGATCTCGCAACCGCCGAGTCCGGGCGCCACGATGCGCGCTGCCATCTCCGTGCGCATGGGATCGAAGACGTACGGCGCAAGCGGCGCGAGGTAGCCGCCGAGAACGACGGCCTGCGGGTTGAACACGTTGACGAGCAAGGCCGCCCCCATGCCCAGGCCGACTCCGACGGCGTGCAGTCCATCGAGGGTGCGCTGGTCCCCGGCCTCCGCACGGGCGACGATGTCGGCGACGCGTGCCTCGACGTCGACCGTACGGTCGTGCAGGGGGTCGTCACCGTTGGCGGCACTGCGTAGCACGGCCTCGAAGCCGACCATGGTCTCCCAGCACCCGCGCCGCCCGCACCGGCAGTCTCGACCGGCCGGGTCGAGCTGCAGGTGCCCGACCTCGCCTGCGAAGCCGTGCGCGCCACTGAGCAAGTGGCCACCGACGACGACACCGGCCCCGACGCCGAGCTCGCCGGTGAGGTGGACGACTTCGGACAGCCCGACTCCGCGGCCGTAGGCCTGCTCGGCGACGACAGACAGGTTGGCGTCGTTGCCCACGCGGATGGGCAGCCGTGTGCTGAGGCGGGCCGCGATCTCGTCCACGACGCGCACACCTTGCCAGCCGAAGTTCGGGGCCAGGACGATGCGGCCGCTGGACTCGTCGACCAGGCCCGGCAGCGCGATGTGCACCTCGAGGACCCGCGCACCTGCGTCGTCGGCCGCGGCAACGGCGGCTTCGGTGAGATCGGCCAGCCGGTCGAGGACCGCCGTCGCGCCGTCCGCCACCATCGACACCGGGACACGGCGGTCGAAGACGGTGCGTCCGGACAAGTCGAGCCCCACGCCCGCCACGTAGTAGGCGTTGATCTCGATGCCCAGCCCCCACAGCTGGCGCCCGTCGACGGCGACCGACTGTCCGGGTCGTCCGGGTGAGCCGTTGGGGTGGGGTTCCCCGACGGTGACCAGGCCGCGGGCGGCCAGGTCGGCGACGAGCGTCGACACGGTCGCCCGGTTGAGGCCGGTGTGCTCGGCCAGCCGCGCCCGCGACCAGGGGCCGTCGGTCCGCAGCAGGCCCAGCACCGTCGCCATGTTGTCCCGGCGCACGCGAAGGTGGTCGGCCGGCCGCCCGGGTGGGGACCCGGCAGGGGTTGCGTGCCGTGCGACCACAGTGCGCTCCCCTCACCTCGGGTCCTGTTGCATCCGGGTTGCCGTCACATCACCAAGAGCGGTGTTAAGTGTGTTGAGACGACAAACTAGAGAGACATCCGGGGGCTAGGCAAGGGGTTGGGCCCAATCTTTTGCAAATTTGTTGCAGAAGTTCGCTCAGGGTTTGGCCGAAGTGGAGGCGGATCTTGGGACATGTGCGGTGTTTATGCCGCACATGCCCAAGATCGACGATGCCTGGCGATCTTGAGGCATCCCGGGTGCAGGGGGCCGCAGATGTCTCAAGATCCGTCCTACTCAGGCAGGCACGCCGGCGCCCGCGCCGCCGAACTCCGTCCAGTTGAGGTTGAAGAAGTTGTTCCCCGGCCCGCCGGTGACCGGCCGGAAGACCAGGAACAGCTCATGCCCACCGCCCGGGTCAGTGATCGGGAAGGTCTGGCTGACCCAGGTGTTGGCGTCGGCCGTCGGCTGGATCGTCACGCTGGTGAGCAGCGGTCCGTCCACCGCATCCATCCGGACCTCCACCAGGCCGGTTCCCGCCGCTCCGCTGCCGCCTGAGGTGCGGAAGGTCAACGAGTCGATGTTGACCAGGTTGAACGGGCCATTGAGCTTGATCCAGTCGCCGTTGCCGAGGCTTCCTCGATGCACCCCGGCACCACCATCCGTGTTCGTGTTGGTGTTGGTGCCTGCCTGTTCGACGGCGTGCTCGACCTCCTGCTTCTTCTGCCGGATCTGGTGCTGGTCGACCGTCGTCAGCGCGGGTACTCCGCCGACGGCGTTGTCCGTGTAGGAGGCGCTGATGACGCCGAACACGTTGCCTCCGTGCGAGACATCGTCAGGATCGGTCGGCAGCGTGCCGACGCACCCGGTCGTGGTGGCACTGGCGTGCCCGTGCGTGTCGTGGCCCAGGACGAACGTCACCTCGACGCGGCTGCAGTCGATCGGGCCATCCTCGGGGTCACTGACCGTGACTGCGAACGGGATCAAGTCGCCGAAGGCGAACGTGCCGCCATCGACCGGCACCGTGACGTCCACCGAGGGCGCGGTGTTGCCGACGGTGATCGTCGTGTTGGCCGAGGTGGCTTTGCCGCTGGAGTCGGTCACGGTCAGCCGCGCCGTGAAGACGCCGTTCGTGGTGTACGTGTGTGTGGGGTTCGGGTCGATCGAGTCGGTGGTGCCGTTGCCGTCGAAGTCCCACGCGAACGAGATCGACTCGCCCGGGTCGGGGTCGCGCGAGCCCTCGCTGGAGAACTGCACCGTGAGTGGCGCCGGACCGCTCGTCACCGAGGCCGAGAGTACGGCTTCCGGTACGCGCAGCCCCTTGACGTACTCGACCCGCACCATGCCGGCGTCGGGGTTGATGTTGAAGAACCCGTCGCCGTAGGTGAGCAGGTAGAAGTTGCCGTCGTCACCGAAGGTCATGTCCATCGGGTTGTCGCAGATGAACGGCCTCTCGGGCGTGGTCGGTGCCGGCCCGCACGGCAGCGTGTTGTTGATCTTGAGTACCTTGCCTTCGGAGTCGAGTCGGACCTCTCGCAGGTAGTCCCGAGTGAACTCGCCGAAGAGGAAGGCACCGTCCCAGTACTCCGGGAACTTCGTCGGGTTCGGGTTGTCGGGATCGAAGTCATACGGCGCGGCACCGTGTGGCCCGACGCCGCCGGTTGCCAGCTCGGGGAACAGCTGCGGGCAGCTGCCGCCTGACCCGTCGTAGTACGCGAGGCATGGCGTGCCGAGTACCGCACCAGGGGTGTTGTCCCGGTAGGAGTACCAGATCTCGGGCGCGGTAATCGGTGGTGTCTCGACCAGACCGGTGTTCCAACGCGACGTGTTGTCCGGACCCTTCGTCGGGTTGTCGCACTCGAACTGCTGCGGTGGGTCGTGCAGCGGGGTAGAGGTGTTGAAGTTCCACTGGTAGTACGGCAGGTCCGGCGAGTAGCAGAGCGGCCACCCGTAGTTCGACGGCTTCCGTACGATCTCGACCCGCCCGGTTCCCGCGGGACCGCGGAAGTTCTGCGGGGTCTGCGAGTCGGGCGAGTAGTCGGTGATGTACGCGACGTCGTTCGCGTCAAGGTTGATGCGGAACGGGTTGCGGAACCCCATGGCGTAGATCTCGGGCCGGGTCTTGCCGGTCGCGTCGAGCCGCCTCGTCGAACAGGTTGCCCGGCGGGATGGTGTACGACCCGTCCTCCTGCACGTCGACCCGCAGGATCTTGCCGCGCAGGTCGTTGGTGTTGAGCGCGGACCGGCGCGCGTCCACGTGCGGGGCGTTGAACAGGCCGGCGGCGTTGATCATGTCGTTGAAGGGACCAAACCCGCCGGAGTTGCCGCCGCCGGCCGGGGTGTCGTCGCCGGTAACCATCCAGAGGTTGTTCTGCGAGTCGAACGTGATGTCGCCGGCGACATGGCAGCACGCGCCACGGTTGACGTCGACCTTCATGATCTTCTGCTCGCTCGCGAGGTCCAGATGTGCCGGCTGGGCCGCCGTCGCGTCGACGAACTTGAACCGCGACAGCTGGAAGTAGCCGAGCCACGGGTCCCACACCGATGGGTCTGCACCGGTGTTGGGCGCGTTGGCCGTCGGTGTCGTCGGCGGGTATGGCGGGTCCATGGTCAGTGGCGAGTAGTACAGGTACACCCACTGATTCGTCGCGAACTCGTTGTCGACCGCCGGCCCGTACATGCCGTCCTCGCTTGCCATGTAGACCGGGATCTGGGCGATCAGTGTCGTCGTGTTGGCGACCGGGTCGTGCAGTCGGACGCCGCCACGACGGTCGGTCTGGATGACGCGGCCGTCCGGGAGGACGTCGAAGCCGATCGGCTCGTTGAGATTGGGCTGCGTGGTGACAGGCGTGAACTGGTAGTTGGCGGTGACGGTCGCGCCACAGTCACCGTCGCCAACTCCGGCGGCCCACTGGATCGCTCCGGCCAGGTGGCCCCGGAACTCAGGCTCGGCGAAGGTCGCGGGCGTGTCACCACCCGCGGTGTAGAACGACCGGCCGCCCTTGAAGTCCTGGCACCAGGTGATCGGGTGGTCAAAGCCCATGGTGCCGCCCGCGTACGTGCTCTCGTCCACCGTTGCGAGCACATGCTGCTTGCCGCGGACGTTGGACGTGAAGTTGTACCACTGGTCGGTGCGCTCCCAGTACTCCGGAAGATTCTCGCTGGCGACGTGCACGCGGTCGGCAACCTTGAGGGTCGCCTCGGTCACCGGGGACGAGCCGTTGGCCCGCGTACCGATGATGTCGGTGAGGAAGCCCCAGTCGGGCTCGGTCTCGATCGCGGCGTGGATACCGACGAACCCACCGCCGTCGAAGAAGTACCGCTCGAATGCGGCCTGCTGTGCGGCGTTGAGAACGTCGCCCGAGGTGTTGAGGAACACGACGGCGCGGTACTGCTTGAGGTGCGCCTCGTCGAACTTCCGGGCGTCGGCGGTGACCTGCACCGTGAAGCGATGCTGCTTGCCGAGCTGGTTGATGGCGGCCACGCCGGCGGCGGTCGATGCGTGCTGTCCGGCCGACGCCTTGGTGAAGACCAGGACGCGGAACTGGTTGCCGTTGCTGTTCGGTACCTGAGCGGCGGCCGTGCTTGGCGCGACGGCGGCGAGGCCGGCCGTGACGAGCCCGAAGGCGGCCACGGCCGCCGCCAGCCGTCTCGAGACATGCTTGATACGTTGCTTCATGGGAGTCCTCTTCCTCCGTCTTCGGGGGTGCACGGGGCGAAAACCTCGTGCGTGGGATTCCGTGCCGGCTCCGGTCGCCGTCGAGGCCAATCGAGTTGCGACCGGAGCCTTGGCTGCGCTGTGCGGGCGTCAGCCCCGAAGCCGAGTCATGTTGTATGCGCTGAACGCGGAGAAGCGCAGCGACTGACCCGGGTCAGCAGAGCCGCCGGGCGCGTTGTCCTGCTCGTAGTTGGGGTTGTGGAAGCCCTTTGCGCCCTGGTTCTTGAAGAACGTCTCGAAGTCGATGTCGCTGCGTGGGTCGCCGAACGGGACGAACTGGTAGCCGTTGCCCACGCCTGGCGGATCGAGCGTCCGGTCGCCGTCCTTCGCGTGATAGAGCGCGAAGCGCTTGGTCTGCTGTGCGACGAGCGCTAGCGGATCAAAGATGTCCTCGACCCGGTTGCCTTCCCAGTCGTAGCGCCAACGCCACTGATGCTGGGCGACATGCGCCCAGAAGATGTCCAGCTCGATCACGACGAGGTCTGGGTCAGTGTTGTCGAGGTAGTGCTGCATGAGCCGCTTGCCGGACTCGCCCCGCACCTGCACCGGCGCGATCGGTGCCCCGGTCACCTTGTCCTGCGTGACCGTCACCATGGGGCCGTCCTGCAGGAAGTTGTAGGCCGGCGAGTGGTTGTGGGTGTACATCTGGATGCCGAACTCGTTGACGCTGATGTCGTTGAGCCGCGTCCACTTCTCAGTCGATATCGTCCACGGCTCGATGTTGCGGTTGTTGGCGCTAGTCGGGTCGTTGCCGGTGCCCATGTACGGCATCCCGACGATGGCGGCGAACTCGAGCTCGGTCCGCAGGCGCTCGGAGTCGTTGGTCGACATGCCGCCGCCCGGGCTGTTCGGACCTGGCCACGTGTTCGGGATGAAGCCGTGGTTACCGATCGCCTCGAGGTCGAACTCGTCGAGGAACCCTCTCAGGGTGCGGCCGTAGGCGAGATAGGCAGCGCGCGACTCGGGGGTCGTCACACCGCCGGGGGCCGGGTTGGGGGCAGCGCCACCAGGGTTGGCAGCGTTCTGCCCGTACCCGGCGAACTCGATCTGCTTGTAACCCCACTTCGCCAGGAACTCGAAGAGCTCCTTCCAGCCGCCTGGGATGGGGACGAGCGGTCCGAGGTCGGTCGGGTCCTCCGGGAAGTTGGCACCTCCGAGGAAACCCATCGTCGGCGTCACACCGAGCGCCGCGCTCGCCGCAATGCCGACCCGGCCAGGCACGTCGCGCTGGGTGAATGTGATGGTGCCGACCTTGCCGCCCGGGATAAGGCGCCCGTTGCCGGCGACGGCGGTGCCGGCGAGCGGCCCAAGCACCGATCCGCCGGCGGCGGCAGCGACTGTCAGCCCGGCGGACCCGGCCAGGAACCGGCGACGGCTCAGCCCAGGTCCGCGGCCGGCCGCCGATTCACTGTCTGTGGGCGATCTGTGTGCACGCATGGTGACCCCTCCTGCGTGGCTTGTGGCGCTGGTCCAGCGCCGGTGACGTGGGAACGCGACGCACGGGGCCGGCCGGCCGCAACAGAGGCAGCGATGTTGCCGCGCGAAGGCGCGATCGGAATCGGCTCCGAAATGATGGGCGTGAAAGCGCGAGGTAGTGCGAGTTTTGTCGACCAGTGCAACAAACTTCGCATGGCACAAGGCCCCTCGTCGTCGCGCTGGGCCCAAGTTACGGGTGTGTTACCTAATCTTGCAATAGTCGCGAGCGAACTTTCGCCTTGGACTTTCGGAAGCGGGACGCACAGCGCTTGAGTCAAATCGCTGCGTACCCACCAACCGCCTGGCTAGTTCGACGCGTACACGCCGTCGCTGATGAGCCGAGCGCTGCCGGTCACGCCGGCACTGTCGCCGAGCTCGGTCAGCACGATGGGCAGGTTGCCTGTCGCGAGCGGCAACGACCGGCGATAGACCACGGAGCGGATCTCGGCCAGCAAGCGCATGTCCCGAGCCTCGACACCCGGCCGCCGATCACGATGAGGCCCGGGTTGAAGAATGAGACGAGGCTGGCCAGCACCTGCCCGACGCGGCGACCGCCGTCGCGGACCAGCTGCACCGAGACCGCGTCGCCCTGCTGCGCGGCCAGCGCCACCTCCGCGGCGGTCAGTATCCCTCGCTCGTCGAGGAGGGCCTTGAGGATGGGCGAGCGGCCGCTGCGCGCGGCCGCCATCGCGTCGCGGGCCAGCGCGCCACCGCCGAAGAACGCCTCGAGGCATCCGGTGTTGCCGCACGCGCAGGTGGGGCCGAACTCCTCGACGCGGATGTGGCCGATGTCGCCGGCGCACCCGTCGACGCCGCGGTAGAGCTCGCCGTCGACGACGATGCCGCAGCCGATACCGGTGCCGATCTTGACGAAGAGGAAGTCGCGGGCGCGCTTCGCGACCCCGCCGTGCTGCTCGCCGAGCGCCATGACATTGACGTCGTTGTCGAGCAGCACCGGGCAGCCGAGCTCGCGGGACATGGCGTCGCGTACGGGGTAGCCGTCCCAGCCGGGCATGATCGGGGGCGAGACGGGGACGCCGCTGTGGAAGTCGACCGGACCAGGCACGCCGATGCCCACGCCGGCGGGGCGGTCGATCTCCAGCTCGGCGAGCAGCTTGCGGGTCATCTCGAGGCATCGAGCGAGAACGCGCTCCGGACCCACGCGGACCTCGATGTCCTCGGAGATCTGGCTGAGCACCGACAGCCGCCCGTCGGTCACCGCGACGTCGATCGACGTGGCGCCGATGTCAATGCCGACGAAGCGGAGTCCGGGAGCGAGGTCGACCAGGGTCGACCGCCGTCCGCCGCGAGAGGCGGCGGGGCCGGCGTCCGCCGCCAGTCCAAGGTCGACGAGCCGACCGACCTCGGCGGCGACGGTGGTCCGGGAGACACCGAGCCGGTCCCCCAGCACCACCCGAGGTTGCGGCCCCTCGTCACGCAGCAGCCGAAGGATGCGTGCCTGGGTCGACGTCTCGGCGCGGCCCGCGAGTGTTATCGCCACATCGAGATGGTGCCACGCAACGACACGGTTGGTCGTGCGGCACTCACGGACCGGGCAGTCCAAGATCGACATCCTCCTGTGGCCGACACGCCGCTCGTGGTCTCACGGAGGAGGCTGTCGATCTTGCTACGGTCGCCCCCAACGAGGAGTGCCCCACGGGGCTGGCCGCCTGGCGCGCGACGGTGTACCCCTCCCCACTCTGCTGGGCCGCATCGTTCGACCCGGCGCTCGTGGAGCAGATGGCCGCCCGGATCGGGGCGACAATGCGACGCCTGGGTGTTCACCAGGGGCTCGCACCCGTCCTCGACGTGGTCCGGGACCTGCGCTGGGGCCGCGTCGAGGAGACCCTCGGTGAGGACCCCTTCCTTGCCGGCCTGATCGGCAGCGCCTACGTGCGCGGCCTGGAGGGCAGCGGCGTGGCTGCGACGCTCAAGCACTTCGCGGGGTACTCCGCCTCGCGCGCGGCCCGCAACCTCGCACCGGTGGCGGTCGGCCCGCGCGAGCTGGCAGACGTGATCCTGCCGCCCTTCGAGATGGCCCTCAGGGCGGGCGCGCGGTCCGTGATGAACTCCTACACCGACACCGACGGCGTCCCGGCCGCGGCCGACCCAGCCCTGCTCACGACCCTGCTGCGCGACAACCTCGGGTTCACCGGAACAGTCGTCGCAGACTACTTCTCCATCGCCTTCCTGCAGACGCTTCATCACGTGGCCGTCAGCACCGAGGAGGCCGCCCGACTTGGCCTGGAGGCGGGCATCGACGTCGAGCTGCCGTCGCCCAATGCCTACGCAGAGCCGCTGCTCGCCGCCGTGTCTGCGGGGATCCTCGACGAGAAGCTCGTCGATCGTGCGGTGACCCGGGTGCTGCGACAGAAGTGCGAGCTCGGCCTGCTCGACCCTGAGTGGACACCCCCCGGTCCGGCGGAGGTTGACCTCGACGACCCCCAATCGCGGGCGGTCGCTCTCGACCTCGCCCGCCGCTCAGTGGTCCTGCTTGCCAACGACGGCACCCTGCCGCTGCGCTCCGGTTCCCGCATCGCCGTCGTCGGCCCACGTGCGGATACGCCCCAGGCGATGCTGGGCTGCTACTCCTTCCCGATGCACGTGCTGGTCCACCATCCCGGCATCGACACGGGGCTGGAGATCCGCACGGTCCGCGAGGCCCTTGCTGACACCTTCGACGTCACCTACGCCCTGGGCTGCCCCGTGCTGGGCGGCGGCGACGACGACATCGCGGCCGCCACCACCGTGGCCGCCGCGGCCGACGCATGTGTTGTGGTCCTCGGCGACCAGGCCGGGCTGTTCGGCAACGGCACGTCAGGAGAGGGCTGCGACGTCACCGACCTGCGCCTGCCCGGCCGGCAGGAGGAGCTCCTCGAGGCGCTGCTCGCGACTGGCACACCGGTGGTGGCGGTGCTGCTCGTCGGGCGCCCCTACGACCTGAGCCGACAAGCCGCCCGGCTGGCCGGACTCGTGTGCGGGTTCTTTCCCGGTGAGGAAGGGGCTCAGGCGATCGCCGACATCCTGAGCGGGCGCGTCAATCCCTCTGGACGCCTTCCGGTGAGCTTCCCGGGCGCGGGCTCAACCCAGCCTTCGACCTACCTTGCCTCCACGCTTGGGCAGCGCAGCGAAGTGACCGTCGTGGACCCGACCGCCCTGTTCCCGTTCGGGCACGGGCTGTCCTACGCCGCGGCGACGTGGGGATCTGTCTCCTTGGGTTCCGGCGCGACCTGGGACACCGACGGCACCTGCGAGCTCGTGGTCGAACTGGCCAACGAGGCCGACCGGCCGGTGTCGGAAGTAGTCCAGGTTTACCTGCACGACTGCGCCGCATCGGTGGTTCGGCCTGTGCAACAGCTCGTCGGAGCGGTTCGGGTGGATCTGGACAGCGGCGATCGTCGGCGGGTGCGGTTCGCCCTGCACGCCGACCTCACTTCGTTCACCGGACGCGACCTCGTCCGCGTGGTCGAGCCGGGCACGGCGGAGCTGCGTGTCGGTGCGTCCAGCACGGACATCCGGGCGATCCTCTCGCTCGAGCTCGTGGGGTCATCCCGGCAGGTTGGCGCCGACCGAGTGCTGGAGCCCGCCGTCACCGTCGAGAGGTGCTGACGCAGGCCGCTGCGGCGGCGAGATCGTCGTGCATGCGATCCACGATCGTGACAGTGTCCGGGACATGAGGATCGCATTGGTGCATGGTGCCTTGGCCGATGGTTCGTCCTGGGCGGCAGGCGGCTTCGGCGGTAGGTCAGGACTCCAGCCACGTTGCGATAATCTCGCACCCGGACGAGGTGACGGCTCTCAGCCTCTCGGCAGTCGACACGCTGTAACGCCGATCCGATGACTGATCACGAGGGTGCCCTGCCGATCCGGACACCCGATCAACGGCTGCGAGTCTTCGTCAGCTCGACGCTGGCCGAGCTCGCTCCGGAGCGGGCTGCGGTGGCCCGGGCGATCTCGGCGCTCCGGTTGACGCCGGTGATGTTCGAACTCGGGGCCCGACCGCATCCGCCGCGCGAGCTCTACCGGGCTTACCTGGCGCAGTCGGACGTGTTCGTCGGCCTCTACTGGCAGCGCTACGGGTGGATCGGGCCTGGGATGGACATCTCGGGGCTGGAGGACGAGTTGCGGCTGTCGGAAGGGATGCCGCGGTTGCTGTACCTGAAGTCGCCGGCCCCAGAGCAGGAGCCTCGGTTGGCGGCGATGATCGCCGATGTGCAGTCCGAGGGCGCCGACTCCTACCGATCCTTCCGGAGCACACGCGAGCTGGGCCGGCTCGTACGCGACGACTTGGCGCTGCTGCTCAGCGAGCGGTTCGCGACGCCGGTCCGGTCCGCCGCGCCCGCCGCGGCGGACGCCACCGACCGCCGGCCGCCGCGTCGTTCGTGGCCGACGCCGTCGACCTCGTTGCTCGGTCGCGAGGACGACATCGCCGAACTGTCATCGCTGCTCGAGACACCCGATGTGCGGTTGGTCACCCTGACGGGCCCGGGTGGCATCGGCAAGACCCGGCTGGCGATCGCGGTCGGCGCGGCGCTCGAGGGTCCGGGGCGCCGTACTGAGTTCGTGCCGCTCGCGTCGATCACCGATCCGGCGCTGGTGCTGCCGCGCGTCGCAGCCGCGGTCGGCGCGCCGATCGAGGGCACGCGCTCGGCGCTCGACACCCTGATCGAGTACTTCACGCCGACCCCGACGCTGCTCGTCCTGGACAACCTCGAGCAGGTGATCGGAGTGGCAAGCGAGCTGGACCAGCTTCTCGCGGCGTGTCCCGACGTCAGGATCCTTGCCACGAGCCGCACTGTGCTGCGCCTGCGGGCCGAGCGGGAGTACCCGGTCGAGGCGCTGATGGTGCCGGCGTTCGCCGAGCGGCCTCCGCTCGAGGAGCTAGCGGGGCTCCCCGCTGTGCGCCTGTTCGTCGACCGGGCGCGTGCCGTGCGCCACGACTTCACGCTGGACGACACCAACGCCGCCGCCGTCATGGAGATCTGCCGGCGCCTGGATGGGCTGCCGCTGGCGATCGAGCTCGCCGCGGCCCGCACGCGGGTGCTCCCACCGGTGGCGCTGCTGGCCCGGCTCGGAAACGTCCTCGACGCGCTGGGCACGGGACCGGTCGACCTCCCCGAGCGCCAACGCACCCTACGGGCGACCGTCGAGTGGAGCTTCGGACTGCTCGACGGCACGGCGCGCAATCTCGTCGAGGCGCTGTCGGTGTTCGCCGACGGGTGGACGCTGGACGCGGCCACCAGCGTCGTCGCGCGCACCGAGGCCGAGACGCTGGACCTCCTCGACGAGCTCGCCGGCCACAGCCTCATCAGCGTTGTCGCCGACGTCCGTGGGCCGCGCTTCCGCATGCTCGCCACCGTGCGCGAGCTCGCCGCCGAGCGGCTTGCCGCCGGGGACGCCGGTGCCGACATCGCCCGGCGACACGCCGAGTACTTCGCAGGGCTGGTGACGGAAGTCGCGTGGACGGGGGAAGGACAGGTCGAGTGGGCCCATCGACTGGGCGTCGAGGAGGAGAACCTGAGAGTCGCCATTCGCTGGTTCTTCGCCCACGACATCACGCCGCTCCCCCACATGTTTCGCACGCTTTACCTGTTCTGGCAGATGCGCGACCGGATGACCGAGGGTCGGGCGTGGATCGACGAGCTTCGACCGCGGGCCGACTCGTTGGACGAGCGCGCCCGGGCAGAGGTGCTGTTCACGTCGGCGGTGACGGCGGTCGAGGTCGGCGACGACGCCGGCGCCCTCGCCGCGATCGACGCCATTGAGCGGTTCGACGGAACCGTCGACGATCCACACCTGCAGAGCGCGCTGCGGCTGGCCGTCTCCTGGATCCTGCCGATCCGCGACGACTCCGACGGCGCATTGGAAGCCGCATCGGACGCCCTGGACGGCTTCCGCCGGCGCGACGAACCGTTCCTCGCCTTCGCCGAGCTGACTGTCGGCATGCTCGAAATGTCACTCGGACGCGCGGACAACGCGCGCCCACATCTCGAGCAGGTCGACAAGCTCGGCTCCCGATACGGCAACAACTGGCTCGAAGCCAGTGCCCGGACCCAGCTGGCGTCGCTCGCCGTGAGCGCCGGCGAACTCGACGCCGCCCGCGCGCAGCTCGACCGTTCCGTGGACGCCATCGACGCGGCCCACCTGAGCACGCACACGTTGACGTTCGCACTCGTCACCGCGGCCCAGCTGGCGTGGGCCGACGGCGACCCTCGACGAGCCGCGACTGCACTCGGCGCCGCCCACGGGTTGAGGCGGCGAGCAGGGCTGACCCCGTGGCCACTGACGCGGCGCCGGGAAGGTCAACTCATTGCGCTCGTGGCGGAGGGCAGCGACCCAGCGACGTACGACGCCGCGTTCGCCGCCGGCGACGAGCTCAACGCGCGGGCCGCCCTGGCCCTCGTCCGCGGCGACCCGCCGTGACTACCGAGTCAAGCGGCGGCCGCAACCTCAAGCGCCGCCGATGGCGCGGTCGCGCAACTCTCGGCGCCGCTGCTCCAGCGACATCAGTTCGCCGAAGACAGCGCCATAGGTCGCATCTGCCGGGTCGGTGCGGAGCAGCTGTGCCTTGACCGAGACGAGCCGACGGGCGACCCAGGCTTCGTGCAGCCGGGCGATCACGCCGTCGACGTAGCGCGGCAACTGCTCGGGCGTACTGGCAACAGACTCGACTGCCAACTGGGTGAGCAGTCGCCGATGGCTGTCATCGGGGCAGCGCTCGGCCACTGCCTGCATCCACGCCGGCCCTTCGGGGGCAGCCTTGCAGCCTCCGGCGGCCGCAACGGCCCAATGCAGCTCGCGGTGCACCTGGGACAGGAAGGCGTCGTCCTGCAGCTCATCGAAGAAGGCACCGGCCAGGTCCGGGCGCTGCACCGCGGACTTGAGTGCCTCCCGTTCGAGCTTGAGCACGGCCGGGTGCACATCACCGTGGTCTGCACCCGAGGCGGCCGCTTGCGCGGGCTGTACTTCAGCATTGCGGCGGCCGGCGCCGGCTCGCGCACGGCGCAGCACGACGGCCTCGTCGGCCGCGCCGACCCAGCCGGCCAAGCGCCGCGCATACTCATCACGCAGCGACGCGTCACGGATGCGCGCCACGATGGGGATCGTACGGTCGAGGGCTTGCGTGCGGCCCTCCGCCGAGTCGAGGTCGAACTCGTGCAGCATCGTCTGCACGGCGAACTCGACCAGGCGCTGACGCCCTTCGACGAGCGACCGTACGGCGTCGTCGCCGTGCTGCAGTCGGAGGTCGCACGGGTCCAGCCCGTTGGGCTCGACGGCGACGAACGTCTGCGCGACCCACTGCTGGTCACCCTCGAAGGCCCGCATCGCCGCCTTCTGACCGGCGGCGTCGCCGTCGAACGTGAAGACCACCTCGCCGCGCAGCTGGTCATGGTCGGCAAGCAGCCGGCGAAGCACGCGGGTGTGCTCGTCGCCGAAGGCGGTGCCGCATGTCGCCACCGCGGTCGGCACCCCGGCCAGGTGACAGGCCATCACGTCGGTGTAGCCCTCGACGACCACCACCTGACGTCGCGCAGCGATCTCCCGCTTGGCGAGGTCGAGACCGTACAGCAGCTGGCTCTTCTTGTAGATCGGCGTCTCCGACGTGTTGAGGTACTTGGCCTCGACCCTGTCGTCGTCGAAGAGCCGGCGCGCTCCGAAGCCGACGACATCACCCATGAGATCGCGGATGGGCCACAGCAGCCGGCCGCGGAACCGGTCGTACGGCTTGCCGTCCGACCCACGCCGCCCGACCAGCCCACCGGTCACCAGCTCGTCGTCGGAGAACCCACGGCCACGCAGGTGTCTCAGCAGCGACTCACCGTCACGGGGTGCGTAGCCGACGCTGAAGTGTGCCGCCGAGTCGCGGTCGAAGCCGCGGGCGTCGAGGAACTGCCGGCCGGCGATCGCGTCGGGCGACGCCAGCGCTGTGGCGTAGTACTCCGCGGCCGCGCGGTGTGCGTCGATCAACCTCGTGCGCTGCTCGCGGTTGCGACTCGGCATACCGCCGGTCGATGACTCCTCGTAGCGCAACTGCAGGCCGACCTTGTCGGCCAGCCGCTCCACGGCCTCGGCGAATGAGAGGTGCTCGACTTCCATGACGAAGTCGATGACGTCGCCACCCTTCCCGCAGCCGAAGCAGTAGTAAACGGATTTGGCCGGGGTGACGTGGAACGACGGGGTCTTCTCCTCGTGGAAAGGACACAGTCCCGACAGCGAGCCGCCGCCCCCACCGCGCAGCGTGACGTAGTCGCGGATGATCTCGTCGATCCGGGCCCGCTCGCGGACCGCGGCGACGTCCTCGTCACGGATCCGGCCGGCCACGCGCCGAGTCTAGGGCCCGGCCGCCGGCCTACGAGCGGACTCGTCCACAGGCAACCAATGAATCTGTACGAGATCGTACTTCGATGTACATTTTCCCCATGGCAACGGCCACCATCAGCGAAGCTCGAGCCAAGCTTCCCGAGCTCCTCAACCGCGTCCATGACGGGGAGGAGATCACGATCACGCGACACGGGCGTGCCGTCGCCGTTTTGATCAGCCCAGCCGTGCTTCGCACCCGTCGTGCGGCATCCGAATTGGCCGACGCCGAGCGGGTGCACGAGCTCCTGGCGATCGCGCGCAGCACCGACCTCCCCTTGTCAGGCGGGTTGACCGAGAAGCGAGCCGACGAGCTGGTGGCAGAGATGCGGGCCGGCCGCAGGGCACGTTAGTGGATGCGTTCGACGCGGATGTGCTGATCTACGCCGCGGTCCCCCGTCATCCGCTTGGTCGCCGCGTTGCCGCGCTGTTCCCCACGGCCGGGATGGGTGACGACGAGCCCTCTGTAGGCGTCGGCTCGTTGCTGCTGCTCCCGGAGCTCCTCGGGCAAGCCGCTGCGCGACGGCGCGACCGCGGAAATCCACGCCTTGGCCGGGCTCCTCGCACGACTCGAACTGCGACCCCTTGACCGTTCGACGGCAGAGCTCGCTGTGGTGCTCTCCAGCCTGCATCGCCTGCGCGCCGCGGACGCCACCCACCTCGCCACCGCGATGGTCGCCGGCGCGGACAGATTCATCACCAACAACCAGCGCGACTTTCCGACGTCGATCGGAGGCATCCAGGTGACCTATCCGGAGCAGCTGCCGGAGCCGCCCCGGAGGCGGCGTCGAGGCCGCTGAGCGTGTCGAGCGCTCAACGTGCGTACGTCCCGACGAGCCGACCCTCGGCTGTGGACAGCCGCTGAACCGCCTCGAGCGCCTCGTCGAGCCCGGCGCCCTCGCCCAACCCGGCCGCCCCCGACAGGGCGTAGACCGTGAACTGGTAGTGGTGTGTCCCGCTCGGCGGGCACGGCCCCGCCCACGCGGCGCGGCCGTTGCTGCCCTTGGCCTGGACGCCGCCGGCCGGGACCTCGCCCTCGCCCACTCTCGTGGTGCCGGCCGGGATGTCCAGGACGACCCAGTGCACGTAGGTGCCTCGCGGCGCGTCAGGGTCGTCCACGACGAGAGCCACCGCTGCCGCATCATCCGGAACCCCGGTCCACTCCAGCGGCGGCGAGGTCTCGGCACCGTCGCAGGAGTACACCTTGGGGATCGGCTGGCCCTCGGTGAACGCCGAGCTGGTCACAGTGATGCTCATCTCCGCCTCCGTCACACGTCGTCCAGGGCGACTGACGCATCGCCAAGTCGGGTGGGGTCGACCGTGCGTCCCACCAGCGGCTTGAGCGGGTCGACGCCGTCGTCCCACATGTTCACGTGCATCGCCGCCTGGACGACGCCGTCGCGCAGCCAGAACGCCTGGAACGCCCGCGCCGGCACGTCGCCGCGCAGGACCACCTCGCATTCCCGCGGATCGGCCCAACCGACGTACTCCAGCCCGAGGTCGTACTGGTCGCTGAAGAAGTAGGGCAGCCGGTCGTAGGTGACGTCCTGGCCGAGCATCGCCCGCGCCGCCGCGGGACCGCCGTTCAGCGCGTTGGCCCAGTGCTCGACCCGCAGCCGGCGGCCGAAGGCGGGGTACGGGATGCTCGCGACGTCACCGGCGGCGAACACGTCGGGGTCGGAGGTACGCAGCGACGCGTCGACCTCGATGCCGTCACCCACTGTCAGCCCGGCCGCCTTGGCGAGCTCCACTGCGGGCTGGATGCCGACGCCGGCGACGACGAGGTCGGCGGGGAGCTCCTGGCCGTTGGTTGTGCGTACGCCGGACACGCGTCCCGCACCCTGGATCTCCGCCACCCCGTCACCCATCAGGAGCCGCACCCCGTGCTCCTTGTGCAGGTCCGCGATCACCTGTCCGACCTCGTCGCCGAGCACGCGCTGCAGCGGCAGATCGGCGACCTCGATGACGCTGACCTCGCAGCCATGGGTGCGCGCGGCGGCGGCGACCTCCAGCCCGATCCATCCCGCACCGACCACGACGACGCGTGCGCCACCGTGGAAGGCGCTCAGCAGCGCGTCCGAGTTGGGTAGCTGCCGCAGGTAGTGCACGCCGTCGAGATCCGCTCCCGGCACACTCAGCCGGCGCACGGTCGACCCGGTGGCGAGCAACAGCTTGTCGTAGCGAAGCCGCTCGCCGCCGGCCAGCACCACGTCCTGTGCAGAGAGGTCCAGCGACTCCGCCACCGTGCCGAGCCGCAGCTCGATGCGTTGCTCGTCGTACCACTCGCGCGGGTGCACGTAGGCCTTGTCGCGGGGGTCCTTGCCGAGCAGGTAGCCCTTGGACAGCGGCGGGCGCTCGTACGGGATCTCCTCCTCCGCACCGACGAGCACGACCCGGCCGCCGAAACCTTGGCTTCGAAGCTCCTCGGCGGCCTTGGCACCAGTGAGACTCGCGCCGACGATGACGTACGACTCCTGCTCAGCCATCAGCTCTCCCCTGCCGTGTCGCGTCGTAGGCCGCCGCGACGGACTTGGGCACGCACATGCGCCACGCGTCGACGACGAGCTCACGCATCTCGTCCTCGTCGAGGGCAGCCAGCCGTACCTGGACCCAGTTGTAGCGCTCATCGGCCTTCGATGGCGCGAAGAACTTGTGCGGCTCCGCGGCGATCAGGTCGGCCCGCTCGTCACGCGGGAACGCGAAGCCCATCGTCGTCTCGTCGCGCGAGAACGCCAGCCAGACGATGCGGCCGACGCGGAACTTCACCCGGTCGCGCACCAAGGCCTCTTCGCTGCGCGGCAACGTCGCGGCGAGGCGGCGGATGTCGGCTGCGGTAACCAAGTCAGTCGCCTACCCGCCCGCGAGCCGCTCGTGCCAGGCGACCGCGCTCGCGTCGGTCAGCGACGCGACCTGGTCGACGATGACCCGTAACCGCGCGGCATCGTCCGGCGCGGCTTCCCAGTCGAGCCGGAACGGCGGTTCCAGAAACTCCGGCGCGCGCATCCGCAGCTGGGCGACAAGCTCGTGCAGCAGGTCCTGCTGGCGGCGGTAGACGGGCAGCCGGTCCTCGGCCGTCATGACATACACCGCGGCGATGCTCTTCAGCGTCGCGACCTCCACAAGGGTCTGCCGCGGCACCACGAGGTCGGCGACGTATCGGGTCAGCCGTCCCTTGCCGAAGGCGACGTGGGTGGCCCGCTCTGCCGCTCCGCAGAACCGCCCGATGAGCTGGCTGGTCATGTCCTTGAGGGCAGCCAGCGAGCGTCGAGCGCCGTCATAGGAGTCGACCCAGTACGGCAGCTCGCGCAGCCGGTCGACGGCACCCTCGACCTCATCGGGCACGGCGTCGGCGACGTACCACTCGCGCAGCGTCGCGATGACGCGCTCGCGCACCTCGGGCTCTCGGAGTCCCTTGAGCTCCAGCCGGCCGCCGACGACCGCGTCCTCGACGTCGTGCACCGAGTAGGCGACGTCGTCAGAGAAGTCCATGACTTGGGCCTCGATGCAGCGGCGCCCATGCGGTGAGCCGTCGCGCAGCCAGTGGAACGCGGTGGCGTCGTCGGCGTACACACCGAACTTGGCGCTTCCGTCGGGAGCGCCGCCGCGGAACCACGGATACTTCGTCGACGCGTCCAGGCTTGCCCTCGTCAGGTTGAGCCCGGCGCTCGAGCCGTCCGATCGCGTGACCTTGGGCTCGAGCCTGGTCAGCACCCGCAGTGTCTGCGCGTTGCCCTCGAACCCGCCGGCGGGTCGGGCGATCTCGTCGAGCACCGACTCGCCGTTGTGCCCGAACGGCGGATGCCCGAGGTCATGCGCCAGGCAGGCGGTGTCGACGATGTCGGGGTCGCAGCCGAGCGCCTTGCCCAGCTCACGGCCGACCTGGGCCACCTCCAGCGAGTGGGTGAGCCGGTTGCGTACGAAGTCGTCGGTGCCAGGCCCGACCACCTGGGTCTTCGCCGCGAGCCGGCGTAGCCCGGCGCTGTGCAGGACGCGTGCCCGGTCCCGCTCGAACGGCGTGCGCTGCGAGCGCTTGGGCGGCTCGGTCGCCCAGCGTTCGCGGTCGGAGTCGGTGTACGGGACGGAGACCATCGCGACTGCGAGCGTACGTCAGCGCCTGTCGCTCGTGCTCTCCGCGACCGCCGCGCGTCCCGCCTCGAGCCTCGCGACGGGGACCCGGAAGGGCGAGCACGACACATAGTCGAGCCCGACGTCGTGGCAGAAGTGGATCGAGTCGGGGTCGCCGCCATGCTCTCCGCAGATGCCGATGGTCAGACCGGGGTTGGCCGCCCTGCCTTCCTCGCAGGCGATGCGGACGAGCCGGCCGACGCCGGACGCGTCGAGCGTCTCGAACGGAGAAACCGGGAAGATGCCCTGCTCCAGGTACTTGGAGAAGAACGAGGCCTCGACGTCGTCGCGGGAGAACCCCCACGTCATCTGCGTCAAGTCATTGGTGCCGAACGAGAAGAAGTCGGCGACGCCGGCGATCTCCCCCGCGGTCAGCGCGGCGCGTGGCAGCTCGATCATGGTGCCGATCGGGCAGTCGAGCTCGATGCCCTGCTCCGCTGTGACCTCCTCGAGCACGCGCTCGGCCTGCGCGCGGATCAGCGCCAGCTCCTGCACCGCCCCGACAAGCGGGATCATGACCTCCGGCCGGGGATCCCCGCCGTCGCGCTTGCGCTGTGCCGTGGCCTCGGCGATCGCCCGGACCTGGGTCAGGAACAGCCCTGGCACGACCAGCCCCAGGCGTACGCCTCGTAGCCCGAGCATCGGGTTCTGCTCGTGCAGCCGCTGCACGGCCGCCAGCAGGCGAAGGTCCTGCTCGTTGGATTCGTCGCGTTCGTCGGCGAGCGCCACCTTTACGGCGAGGTCGGTGAGGTTGGGCAGGAACTCGTGCAGGGGCGGGTCCAGCAGGCGGATCACGACGGGCAGGCCGTCGAGCGCCTCCAGGATCCCGATGAAGTCGGAGCGCTGCAGTGGCAGCAGCGCCTGCAGCGCCTCCTCCTGCTCGGCCTCCTCGTCGGCGAGGATCAGCCGTTCGACGTGCTTGCTGCGCTCGCCGAGGAACATGTGCTCGGTGCGACACAGGCCGATGCCCTGCGCACCGAACTGGCGGGCGCGCGCAGCGTCCTCGGGGGTGTCGGCGTTGGCCCAGACCTGCATGCGCCGTGCGGCGTCGGCGGTGGCCATGACGCGGTCGACGGCGCGCACGACCTCGTCTCCCGCCTGATCGGGTGCTCCCTCGAAGTGGCGTACGACAGCGGACGCCACGACCGGGACCTCACCGAGGAAGACGGATCCGTCCGTACCGTCTATGGAGATGAGGTCACCCTCGGCCACGGTGACGCCGCCGGGCGCGACGAACTGACGCTTGCGGGTGTCGACCAGCAGCTGCTCGGCACCGCAGACGCAGGGCTTGCCCATGCCGCGGGCGACGACCGCGGCGTGCGAGGTCTTGCCGCCGCGGCTGGTGAGGATGCCGGCAGCCGCAATCATGCCGGGCAGGTCGTCAGGGTTGGTCTCGCGACGCACGAGGATGACGCGCTCGCCACCCTGGTGCGCAGCGACCGCGGCGGCGGAGTCGAACATCGCCTTCCCAACGGCCGCCCCGGGCGAGGCGCTCATGCCCTTGGCGAGCACCGTGCGGTCGGCGCTGGTGTCGAAGCTCGGGAACATGAGCCGGGCCAGCTGCGCTCCGGTGACGCGGCGCAGCGCCTCGGTCTCGTCGATGAGGCCTTCGTCGACGAGCTGGGTCGCGATGCGGAAGGCGGCGGCGGCCGTGCGCTTGCCGACCCGGGTCTGCAGCATCCACAGCTTGCCGCGCTCGATGGTGAACTCGATGTCGCACAGGTCGCGGTAGTGCTTCTCGAGGGTCGTCATGACCTGGATGAGCTCGTCGTAGGCCAGCTTGTCGAGGTTTTCGAGCTCGGCGAGCGGCAGCGTGTTGCGGATGCCGGCGACGACGTCCTCGCCCTGCGCGTTGGGCAGGTAGTCGCCGTAGACGCCCTGCTCTCCGGTGGCCGGGTCGCGGGTGAACGCGACCCCGGTGCCGCTGTCGGCCCCGAGGTTGCCGAACACCATGGCAACGACATTGACGGCGGTGCCGAGGTCGTCGGGGATCTGTTCCTGCCGTCGGTAGAGGCGGGCACGCTCGGTGTTCCAGGACTCGAAGACCGCGTTGATGGCGAGGCTGAGCTGCTCGGCGGGCTCCTGCGGGAAGTCGCGGCCGGCCTGGTGCTGGACGATGCCGTTGTAGGCTCTGCACCAGCGCACGCAGGTCGTCGGTGTCGAGGTCGAGGTCGTTCTTGGCGCCCTTGTCGTCCTTGGCCTTGTCGAGCGCCTCGTCGAAGTGCGCGCCGTCGATGCCGAGCACCGTCTTGCCGAACATCTGGATGAGCCGGCGATAGGAGTCCCAGGCGAAGCGTTCGTCGCCGGAGCGCGCCGCCAGGCCAACGACCGACTGGTCGTTGAGGCCGACGTTGAGGACGGTCTCCATCATCCCGGGCATGGAGAACTTGGCACCCGACCGCACCGACACAAGCAGTGGGTCGTCGGGCTGCCCGAGCGTTCGCCCGAGTGTCTGCTCGAGCCGCTGGAGATGCTCCGCGACCTCGTGCTCGAGCTCGGGTGGCGCCGCGCCGGTTTGGAGGTAGGCGCGGCACGCCTCGGTCGTGATCGTGAACCCGGGCGGGACCGGCAGGCCGAGGTTGGCCATCTCGGCGAGGTTGGCCCCTTTGCCGCCGAGCAGGTCCTTCATGTCCTTGTTGCCTTCGGCGAAGGCGTAGACGAACTTCGTCACGTCGGCCCTCCGGTCGTCGCACCTGCGCCCGACCGTACCCCCGTCTGAGGTCAACCGCCGGAGATGCCGACCTCGGCGGCCATCATGTCCTCGGAGATGCCGTCGGTGTCCTCGAGCCACTTCTCGGGGAGAGCGACCGTGCGCTCGGTGCCCTGGCGTCCGCGGGGGGTGCCGAGCTCGGCCATCGGGAACGGCTGGTCATGGTCGAGCTGGGCCAGCAGGAGGTCGAGCCCGGCGAGCGAGTCGACGAGCCCCAACGCCGTACGGACCTGGGACCCGACGGCGAAGCCCTTGAGGTACCACGCCATGTGCTTGCGCATATCCCGCAGGCCGCGGTCCTCGCCCATGAGCTCGGCGAGCAGCTCGGCGTGCCGGCGCATGACGGCGGCGACCTCGCCGAGCGTCGGCAGTGTCGCCGTGGCGTCGCCGGCGAACGCGGCCGCGAGGTCACGGAACAGCCAGGGCCGGCCGAGGCAGCCACGCCCGACGACGACGCCGTCGACGCCGGTCTGCTCGACCATGCGCAGCGCGTCGGAGGCCTCCCAGATGTCGCCGTTGCCGAGCACCGGGATCGTCGTGACGGCCTGCTTGAGGGTGGCGATCGCGTCCCAGTCGGCCTGCCCGGAGTAGTGCTGCGCCGCCGTGCGGCCGTGCAGGGCGATCGCGGCGATGCCCGACTCCTCGGCGATCCGGCCGGCGTCGAGATAGGTGAGGTGGGCGTCGTCGATGCCTTTGCGCGTCTTCATGGTGACGGGGATGCCGTACGGCTCCGCGGCGCTGGTGGCGGCGCGCAGGATGGCGCCGAGCAGTCCCCGCTTCCAGGGCAGTGCCGCGCCGCCTCCCTTGCGGGTGACCTTGGGCACCGGGCAGCCGAAGTTCAGGTCGACGTGCGCGACGCCGTACTCGCTGGCGAGGATCTCGACCGCCTGCCCGACGTAGCGCGGGTCGACGCCGTACAGCTGCACCGACCGCGTGGTCTCGATGTCGGCGAACGACCAGCATCCGCAGCGACTTCTCGTCGCGCTCGACGATGCCCCGCGAGGTGATCATCTCGCACACGTAGAGGCCGGCGCCCTGCTCGGCGCACAGCTGGCGGAACGCCGCGTTGGTCACCCCGGCCATGGGGGCGAGGACGACCGGGGTGGGCAGCTCGAGGCGGCCGAGGCGAAGCGGTGTTCGAGTGCTGGGGGTGATCATGGCGGGTCCATTGTCCCCCAGGACTGCCCGGCGGCCTGCGTCGCTCGGCCGGTCCGACCTGACCCCTTCACATTTGGTCGCGGAGGCGTCATTATCCAGGCGGGCCTGGTGGGCGAGCGCGCACTCGCGTTCAGGCCCACCAATCTGTCCGGGGCTCGACCGTGCCGTCCCTCATTTGGATCAGGGGGACCCGTGTCCAGACCTATTGGACACGGGGCGCCCTGATCGGACGCCAAGCTGGATGAGGGCGGCCCTGATCCGAACCGCGTTCGAGCATCCCCGTTGTCCACATCGCGCTTTGCGACAGCCCGGCAGTCCACAGACAACAGGAGCGTCCTTCCGCGGCACCAACATTGACCGCACGCTCCTGGGCATGCCAAGACGAAAGGCCATCGATCAGCAGGCACTCGACGCCCTGCTGCAGGCCAACCAATGCGTTGTCCGAGTGTCCGCACTCGTCCGCGCCGGGCTTCCTCGCTCAACGGCCTACTACCGCGCCCGGCCCCGCGACGGTGTGTGGCAGATCGCCCTGCCTGGCGTCCTCGTCACGCACAACGGCGAGCTGTCACTTGAGGAGCGCCTTCGTGCCGCCCTGCGATATGGCGGTGGCGGCGCCATCCTCACCGGTGTTGCTGCACTTCGGCGTTACGGCCTGCTCAGGTTGCCACCGGAGAACATCGTCGATCTCTTGATCCCGCACAAGCGCGGCCGCGCCACGACGTCATTCGTGCGTGCGGAGCGCACTCGGCGCATGCCTGCCCACCGGACCAGAGGAGGGTTGCCGTGCGCGCCACCGGCACGGGCGCTCGTCGACGCCGCACGACGCATCCGCGACCTCGACACTGTTCGCGCGCTGACTGCCGAGGTCGTGCAACGCCGGCTGTGCACCATCGCGGAGCTGGCCCGTGAACTGCGCGATGCCCAGATCCGCGGCACGGCCATCCCGCGGCGGGTCCTTCGCGAGGTTGCCGACGGAGTTCGATCCGTCGCAGAGGCCAGAGCGCGCGAGCTGATCATGAAATCGGGGCTGCCCCAGCCAGTGTGGAATCGAGATGTGTTCACCGAGGATGGCACCTGGCTGGCCAAGCCGGACGCAATCTGGCCCGAGCTCGGTCTCGTGCTCGAGATCGATTCCCTCGAATGGCATCTGTCTCCGGCTGCCTACCGTGTCACCCAGGCGCGGCAGCGTCGCATGGCGAAGTACGGCCTCACCGTCCTGCCGATTGCGCCGAGCGCAGTGCGCGATCACCCAGCCGACTTCCTCGAAGAGCTCCGGGTAGCAATCAGCAGTGCGCGCAAGCGGGTTCCGCCCTTCGTCAAGGTGTCCGCCCCAGCCGCGTGATCATCCTCTGGGCCGATCAGGGCCGCCCATGTCCAACATCTCCATCGATCAGGGCGCCCCATGTCCAGACCTATTGGACATGGGGCGCCCTGATCCAAAGAGCCGAGCCGAGCCGAGCCGACAACCGCACCCCCCTCAGCTGCCCAGCAGCTTCCCCGCCAGCCACCCCTCGACCGCGTCGAGCCCGATCCGCTCCTGCGACATCGTGTCGCGGGAGCGCACGGTGACCGCCTCGTCGTCGAGGGTGTCGAAGTCGACGGTGATGCAGAACGGCGTGCCGATCTCGTCCTGGCGGCGGTAGCGCCGGCCGATCGCCCCGGCGTCGTCGAACTCCACGTTCCACGAGCGCCGCAGCGCCGCAGCCAGGTCGCGCGCCTTGGGCGACAGGTCGGGGTTGCGCGACAGGGGCAGCACGGCCGCCTTGACCGGCGCCAGCCGCGGGTCGAACCGCAGCACCGTGCGCTTGTCGACCCCGCCCTTGGTGTTGGGCGCCTCGTCCTCGTCATAGGCGTCGAGCAGGAACGCGAGCACCGACCGCGTCAGACCGGCTGCCGGCTCGATGACGTACGGCGTCCAGCGCTCGCCCTTCTCCTGGTCGAAGAAGCTCAGGTCGATCCCGGAGTGCTTGGAGTGAGTCGACAGATCGAAGTCCGTACGGTTGGCGATGCCCTCGAGCTCGGAGAACTCGGTGCCGCCGAAGCGGAAGCGGTACTCGATGTCCACCGTGCGCTTCGAGTAGTGCGACAGCTTCTCCTTCGGGTGCTCGAAGAACCGCAGGTTGTCCGGCGAGAGGCCGAGGTCGACGTACCAGTTCCAGCGCTCCTGCAGCCAGTACTCGTGCCACTCCTCATCGGTGCCCGGCGCCACGAAGAACTCCATCTCCATCTGCTCGAACTCGCGCGTACGGAAGATGAAGTTGCCCGGCGTGATCTCGTTGCGGAACGACTTGCCCGTCTGGGCGATGCCGAACGGCGGCTTCTTGCGCGCCGCGCTCTCCACGTTCTTGAAGTTCACGAAGATGCCCTGGGCGGTCTCGGGGCGCAGGAAGTGCAGGCCCTCCTCGTTCTCCACCGCCCCGAGATAGGTCTTCAACAGCCCGTTGAACATCCGCGGCTCGGTGAACGCGCCCTTGACCCCGCAGTTGGGGCAGTTGACGTCGGCGAGACCGTGCTCGGGCAGCCGTCCGTGCTTGGCTTCGTACGCCTCTTCGAGGTGGTCGGACCGGAACCTCCGGTGGCACGACTGGCACTCGGTCAGCGGGTCGACGAAAGCCTCCAAGTGGCCCGAGGCCTCCCACACGGCCGTGGGCAGGATGACCGCAGAGTCCAGGCCGACGATGTCGTCACGCTGCTGGACCATCGACTTCCACCACTGGCGGCGGATGTTCTCCTTGAGCTCGACGCCGAGCGGGCCGTAGTCCCAGGCGGATCGCGTGCCGCCGTAGATCTCTCCCGTCGGGAAGACGAACCCCCGTCGCTTGGAGAGGCTGACGACAGAGTCGATCACGGACGCGGGTGCCACGGGAGTCTCCATCCGGCTGGCGGTCGGCGGGGTGCGCGAGTACGGGGCCGCGGCGGACGCCGTCACGCAGTCAAGGCAAGACTATCCCTCGGCCTCGCGGGCGTGACCGGCGGCGACCCAGGCGGCGAGTGCCGTGGTGATCGGAACGGCCGCGACGATGCCAAGCCCGCCGCACAGGCTCCGTACGACTTCTTGCGCGACCAGCTCGTCGGTCAGCACGTCGAGAACGCGGGCCTGGGAGGCCTCGAACAGCACCAACAGCGGCAACGCCGCACCGGCGTAGGCGAGGACCAACGTGTTGACCGTTGCCGCGACGTGATCACGCCCCACCCGCATCCCTGCGGCCAGAGCGCGACGCCGGGGCATCGTCGGGTCAGCGCGTACGACCTCCCACACGGCCGCGGTCTGTGTCACGGTGACGTCATCGAGCACACCGAGCGCGCCGATCACGAGTCCGGCCAGGAGCAGTCCGCGGAGGTCGACCAGGCCGATGTACTGCGGCGGCTTCCGTGAACAGCCCCGTGAAGCGGCCGACAGTCAGCACGAGCGACCCGATCAAACCGGTCAGCGTCAGGCTCGCCAGCGTGCCGAGCAACGCAACAGAGGTGCGTACCGAGAACCCGTGCGCCAGATAGAGCGTGCAGATCATGATGGCCGCCGCGCCGACGACCGCGATGCACGAGCGGCGACTTGCCTTGCAGTATGGCCGGCAGGACGAACAGCACCAACAGCAGCCCGGTCACGCCGAGCCCGATCAGCGCATTGAGGCCCTTCCACCGGGAGAGCAGGAGCACGGCCGCCACGAATGCCAACGCGAGCCAGGTCAAGGTGGACCCGCGCTGGAAGTCGACGAGGTCGTACTGGAACTCGGGCGGCGCCTCCGCCGTGTAGCGGAGGACGACCTCATCGCCGACCGCGTACTCGGGGGCGCCGAACCCGGCCGGGATCAGAATCCGTGACGGTCTCCCCCTCGTCCGGCCCGTCCTCGAGCCGGATGGTGCCCTCCAGGCACTCGCCCTCCTCGCGTGACTCCGCCCTCGGGCTGGGTGTTGGGACAGTCGGTTATCGACTCGATCGTGCCGCCGTAGCGCACCACGCTCGAGAGGCTTGGCGTCTCCCCGCGCGGCCACAGCAGGACGACGGCGACGGCGGTCGCGATCACGAACGGCACCACGACCAGCAGCACCGCGCGCCGCGCCCCTGGGCAGCGAGGGCGACGTCGGGGACGTCGTCGGCGCGGTGGTTGGCCGCTACCCACGGCCGACCACGTCGGCGTCGTCCGCACGGTCCGAGGTGGCCGATCGGGTGCCGCTCTCGTCGACCGCGGTCAACACCTCGAAGGCCGTCGGCTCGTCGATCAGCCGTCGAGAGCAGCGGGATCGCCTCGACCTTGACGTCGTACGCGGACAGCGCGCGGCGGTAGGACCCGACGTCCACCCACTCGGACGTGATCACCCACAGCTCGCCGTCGTCGGCGGCGCGGCCGATGCGCCCGGCGAAGAATCCGGGCCGCTGTGCCAGCACGTCCAGCGCGCGCCGCGCGGCGTCGAGGAAGTGCGCGGCCTCGGGCTCGGGTACGCGGTGCCGCGTGACGGCCAGCATGTCCGGGTTCCTCCCACTCGTGCGGTCGGCTCCCAACGTACCGGCCGAGACCCGATTCCCTTTTGACAATGGTTGTCAGTTCAGATGACAATGGTTTTCATGAGTTCGGCGGAAAGCCCCTGCTCGTCGCGCTGGTTGCCGCACTCCCCCTGAGTCTTGCCGCCTGCGGCGACGACGATGCCGCGGCCACCGACGACAGGCCGCAGGTCGCGGCGTCGTTCTACCCGCTCGCGTTCGTGACCGAGCGCGTCGGCGGCGATGCCGTACAGGTGGAGAACCTCACCTCCCCCGGTGTCGAGCCGCACGACCTCGAGCTCACGCCGCAGCAGGTCGGCGCGGTGGCCGACGCCGACCTGGTCGTCTTCGAGTCCGGCTTCCAGCCGGCCGTCGACGACGCGGTCGAGCAGAACGCCGCCGACAGGGCGCTGGACGTGGCGGAGGTCGTGGAGCTGCTGCCGCTCGGGGACGAGCACGCCGAGGAGGAGCACGCGGACGAGGAGCACGCCGAGGAGGAGCACGACCACGGCGAGCTCGATCCGCACGTCTGGCTCGACCCCACGCGGCTGGCGACCATCACCGATGCGGTCGCCGACCGGCTTGCCGAGCTCGCCCCCGACGACGCCGACGCCATCCAGTCCCGCGCCGCGGACCTGACGGCCGATCTCACCGCCCTCGACAACGAGTTCCGCACCGGCCTGGCCAGCTGCGAGATCGACACCTTCGTGACGAGCCACGCGGCGTTTGGCTACCTCGCGGCCCGCTACGGTCTGCACATGGAGGGCATCAGCGGCCTCGACCCCGATGCCGAGCCGTCGGCGGCGCAGATCGCCGATGTGCACGATGTCGTCGCGGAGACCGGGGTCAACACGATCTTCTACGAGCGGCTTGTCAGCCCGAAGGTGGCCGAGACGATCGCCAGTGACCTCGACCTGCAGACGGCGGTGCTCGACCCGATCGAGGGGCTGACCGACGACACTGAGGACGAGGACTACTTCTCGCTGATGCGCGCCAACCTTGACGCCCTCCGGAAGGCCAACGTCTGCTCATGACAGCCGTCGACGCCCACCCGGCCGTGCGCGTCCACGACGCCTCGGTCGTCCTGGGCGGCCGACCCGTCCTGCGGGGTGTGGACATGTCGCTGCGCGTGGGCGAGGTCGTGACCCTGTTGGGCGCCAACGGGTCCGGCAAGTCGACGCTGGTGCGCGCGATCATCGGGCTGCTCCCGTTGGTCGCCGGCGACGTGCAGCTGTACGGGACTCCGCTGGCACGGTTCCGTGACTGGCAGCGCATCGGCTACGTACCCCAACGCGCCACCGCGGCCAGCGGCGTACCCGCGACCGTGCGCGAGGTGGTGTCGACCGGGCGGCTCTCGAGGCTGCGCCCGTTCCGCCCGTTCGGCAGCGCCGACCGCGCTGCGGTCGCGGCGGCACTCGACCTCGTCGCGCTCGCCGACCGCGCCGACGACAGCGTCGCCGAGCTGTCCGGCGGCCAGCAGCAACGCGTGCTGATCGCCCGCGCCGCGGCGGCCGAGCCGGACCTGCTGATCCTCGACGAGCCCAACGCCGGCGTCGACCACGCCAGCCAACAGGCCTTCGCCCGTGCGCTGCGCGCGTTCGTCGCGTCCGGCCGCACCGTGCTCCTCGTGCTGCACGAGCTGGGTCCTCTTGCGCCGCTCATCGACCGTGCGGTGGTGCTGCGCGACGGCCGTGTCGTCCACGACGGCCCGCTGCCACCGGCGACCGGCGAGCACGCGGACTGGACGCACGAGCACGTCCACCCGCATGCGGAGCCTCGGCCCGAGGGGCTGTTCGGATGAGCCTGCTCAGCCTGGAGTTCATGCAACGTGCGCTGATCGCCGCGTTGCTCACGGGTCTCGCGGCCCCGGCCATCGGCACCTTCCTGGTGCAGCGCCGCCAGGCACTGATGGGTGATGGCATCGGTCACGTGGCACTGACCGGCGTGGGCATCGGCCTGCTGACCGGGCGCGCGCCGGTGATGACCGCGATCATCGCCGCCGTCATCGGCGCCGTCGCGATCGAGCTCGTCCGTCAGCACGGCAAGGCGTCGGCTGACGTCGCGCTCGCGATGCTCTTCTACGGCGGCATCGCCGGCGGCGTGCTCCTCACCGGCCTCGCCGGCAGCAGCGCCGCGACGCTCAACGCCTATCTGTTCGGGTCGGTCACGACGGTGTCGGTCACTGATCTGTGGGTCGTGGCCGGACTGACCGTCGTCGTCCTCGTCCTCGTGCTGGGCCTGCGGAGGCAGCTGTTCGCGCTGAGCCAGGACGAGGAGTACGCGCGGGTGGCCGGGCTGCCGGTGCGTGCCTATGGCGTGCTGCTCGCCGTGCTCGCCGCAGTGACGGTGACTGTGTCGATGCGCACCGTCGGGCTGCTGCTCGTCAGCGCGCTGATGGTGGTCCCGGTGGCCACGTCGCAACAGCTCGCGCGGTCGTTCCGCTGGACCATGCTCCTGTCGATGATGCTCGGCGTCGCCGCGGCGGTGCTCGGCGTCGTCTCCTCCTACTACGTCGACACCCCGCCCGGACCGAGCATCGTGGTGCTGTCGCTGAGCGGCTTCGCCCTGGCGTGGCCGCTCGGAGCAGCCCTGCGGCGCCGTCGCGTCGGCGCCGTGGAAAGGGTCGTTCCCAGCGAGGACGACGTGCTGGTGCCCGCCCGTCACGTGAGCGCGGAGCAGCACGCGCACGAGCACGGGACCGACTGCGGCCACGCCGCCGTACCTCATGACGACCACACCGACTACCTGCACGACGGACACTTGCACGCCGCGCACGGGGGCCACTATGACGAACACTAGGTCGGAGATCGCGTCGGGCATCCAAACCCCCATGATCCGCGCCACCCGCCAACGCAACGCCGTGTCCTCGGCGCTGGCTGAGCTCGACGAGTTCCGCAGCGCCCAGGAGATTCACGACGTGTTGCGCCGCCGCGGCGAAGCCGTGGGGCTGACGACCGTCTACCGCACGCTGTCCGCGCTCGCCGACGCCGGTGAGGTCGACGTGCTTCGGACGGCCAGCGGCGAAGCCATCTACCGCCGCTGCGGCACCGGACACCACCATCATCTGGTGTGCCGGTCGTGCGGTGCGACCGTCGAAGTGGAAGGCCCAACCGTGGAGCGCTGGGCGCAGCAGGTCGCCGAGCAGCACGGGTTCACGGAGGTGAGCCACAGCGTCGAGGTGTTCGGCACTTGCTCTGCCTGCGCGCAGTCGGCGCGCGGCTGACCGTGTTCGCGGGCCGCTCGGAAGGAGCTAAACAGAGTTAGCGCTTCTTCTCCGGCAGGATCCCCGTCCGGTCCTTGGCTTGCGCTTTCGCCTGCTTCTCGGCGCGTTTCTCCTTGAGAGACTTGCCCGCCTTCTTGGACATGTGCTGGCGGGGCGACTTGTCGGCCATGGCTGCTCCCTTGTCGGGAGCCCGGCTGGCTCCGCTAAGCAGACAGTACGCCCCCACGCACTGCTGCGCGTACGAGTCAGACAGCCGGCGTTGCCGCCACCCCAGCCATGCTTGCGGCCAACGGTGGTTGGTGAGGAGGATCGCCGCTATGACACATGGGCGAGGTCGATCTCGAGCTCGACGACGGTTCGGATGTTCTTCGTCAACGTCGACGGCGAGTTCACCGCGGACCTGCGGTCGAGGGTGGGCGAGGACGCCCTGTCCGAGCTTTACGAATAGGGGGGCGGGCGGACGGTTCGTGACAACGGTTCCGCCCCTCGCTGCGTGGTAGACAGTGTGAGCGTGAGGAGACCTGTGTGACACCGGAGCCAGTGAGCCTCCCCGTGCCCGAGGGCAGCGAACTCCTGGTGAACAGTGACGCCTCAGCGCCCGTCCCAGTCAAGGAGGTCGGAGACCGCGCGGAGCAGTTCGCCGAATTCGTCGACTCCGCCGGCCCGTACCTCTTGCACACTGCCGAGCTGCTGTGCGGCGACAAGGCGCGCGCCATGGATCTCGTTCAGGCGACCTTTGAGCGCACCTACCGCTCGTGGGGCAAGGCGCGCGACGGCGACCCACGGGCCTACGCTCGCCGAATCCTGGTGAACCTGCGCATCGACGGCTGGCGGCGCACCCGTCGCGAGCTCCTGTCGGCACCCGTTGACTTGCCCGACACCGCGACACCCGACCACGCTGCCGCCGTCGTAGCCCGCAACTCGGTGGTCCGGGCACTCGCGCGACTCCCGGTCGCGCAACGGCGCGTGGTCGTCTTGCGCCACCTCCTCGACCTGACCGAACCCGAGGTCGCCCGCGAGCTCGGGATCTCGGTCGGGACGGTCAAGTCCCACAACGCGCGCGCACTCGCCAGGTTGCGCGTGATCCTCTCAGAGGGTGATCGACAATGAGCCCCCAGCCCGGCCTGCACTCGCCGGACGACGTCGTCGCCCGCCTGCGCGATGCATCCGCAGTTCCCGACGTGCAGTTCGACGCGCCAGCCATGCTCGCCACGGCACAGCGGGCGCTGCGTCGTCGCCGACGCCGGCAGGCCTTCGGCGGCGGCGTCGCGGCCGGACTGGTTGCGCTGACTGTGGCCGGCCCGGTGCATCTGGAGGGCGTCGGCACCTTCGCCATGCCCGGCGGCCACGAGGTGCGCACCTTGCTCGGTGTCGCGGACCCGGACGCGCCGGCTCCCGCCGCCGGCTTCGACCTCAGCGAGCTGCTGAGCCCGTTCATCACCCAGCAGCCGTCGCCCGAGCGGATGGCTGAGGAGGTCGCGAGCCTGCAAGCACTCGTCCTCCCCGTGCTCGAGGAGCTCGAGCCCACCTGGTACGAGGACGGGCCGTGCGACATCCTGGAGTATCCACGCGGCACGTTCAGCGTCGATGGCACATGCGGAGGACGCCCGGCAGAGCAGCCGTTCGACGCCGCCGCCCGCGCTGACCTCGACCGGATCCTCGACGCCGTCGAGCACAGCGGGGTCCCCACCGACGAGCTGATGAGCGCCGAGTATGCCCCGGACGGCACCGTCGAGTCTGCCGGGTTCCTACGCTCCGGCGGCGGCATCGAGTGGAACTTCGCCTACCTGTACTCGCCCGACGAACGCCCGGCCCAGTGGGAGAGCTCGCTGGGCCCCATCACGATCACCCCGATCGCGGACACCGGCTGGTGGTTCGAGAAGTCGCCCAACGACTGAGCCACTCAAGCCACGGGCCCAGCGCCAGCCGCGGCACGATCATGCCGGTCGAGGAAGGCGAACACCTCCGTGTCATCCACCCCCGGGAACGTGCCGGGCGGCAGCGCCGCAAGCAGGTGCGAGTGGGCTCGGGCGCTCGGCCAGGCCTGCCCGGACCAGCGGGTCGCGAGGTCATCGGGTGGCCGGCGGCAGCACGCGGGGTCGGGGCAGGTCGAGACCGCGCGCTCGGTGGTCTCGCGGCCGCGGAACCACTTCACGTGCGCATAGGGCACGCCGACGCTGATCGAGAACAACCCCTCGTTGGTCGCCTCCGCCTGCGCGGTGCACCAGTAGGTGCCGCGAGGCGTGTCGGTGTACTGCTGGTAGGCCGCGGAGCGGTCGGGCCGGTCAAACACCTCACGCGCGGTCCACTTGCGGCACACCGGCTGCCCCTCGATCGCGCCGAGCACGTCGGTCGGAAAGCTCACGCCGTCGTTCTCGTACGCCTTGTAGATCGTGCCGCTCTCATGCACCCGCATGAAGTGCACGGGCAGCCCGAGGTGATGCGTCGCCAGGTTGGTGAACCGGTGCGCCGCCGTCTCGTGCGACACCGCGAAGTCGTCCCGCAGGTCCTCGATGGAGATGTCGCGTGACCGCTTGGCGGCCGACAGCAGCTCGACCGCCGCCTGCTCCGGGATGCGCAGCGCCGCCGCGAAGTAGTTGACCTCGACGCGCTGCCGCAGGAAGTCGGGGTAGTCCTTGGGCTCGGCGTGCCCGAGCACGACGTGACCGAGCATCTGCAGTACACGCAGCCGTACGTCATGACTGCCCGGCGCCTGCACGTGCGGCAGGTAGATGCGCTTGTTGCGCAGGTCGGCGACCGATCGCGTGGACAGCGGAAGGTCGGGTACGTAGTGGAGCGTGAAGCCGAAGTGGGCTGCCATGGCCACCATCACCCGCTGGGACAGCGGGCCTCCGGTGTGCCCGACGGCGTCGAGGACGCCACGCGCGGCGACCTCGATCTCCGGGAAGTAGTTGCCCCGCTCGCGCATCGACGCCCGCAGCTCGGCGTTGGACCGCCGTGCCTCCTCGGGCGTCGCCGCTGTCTCCCGCATGCGCTTGACGAGCTCGTCGTGCAGCCCGACGAGAGCCTCGAGCGCCTCCGTCGGCAGTCGCCGCCCGGCGTGCACGGTCGGCAGCCCGAGGGAGGCATACAACGGGCCGCGCTGGGCGTGCTCCAACGCGATCTCGAGCGCGGCGCGACGGCTGGGCGGCTCCGGGGCGAGCAGCTGGCTCAGTGGCACCTCCAGCGCGGTGGCCAGCGCCTGCAGCAGCGACAGCCGCGGCTCGCGCCGACCGTTCTCCACCAGCGACAGGTGGCTCGGCGCCCTACCCACCGCGGCGGACAGCTGCTCGAGGGTGAGCCCCTTGGCCCGCCGGTGGTGGCGCAGCCGCCGGCCGACGGCAATCAGGTCGGTTTGCGCATCCAGATCTGTCATGGCTTCACCGTAGCGAAAGATTCGCGTTTCTTTCCAGCGATTCGTCATTGAAGAAGCTGCACACATGGGCGGATCGTCGTGTCACCGGCAACCGCCGCAGGGAATGACCGAGGAGTCGAGATGACCGACATCCGCACCACCTCCGTAGCCGAGATCGAGCAGGCGTGGGCGAGCGACCCGCGCTGGCAGGGTGTGGAGCGGACCTACTCCGCGGCCGACGTGGTGCGGCTGCGCGGCAGCATCCAGGAGGAGCACACCCTCGCCCGTCGCGGCGCTGAGCGGCTCTGGCGCCAGCTGAACGAGGCCGAGTACATCCCCGCGCTCGGCGCCCTGACCGGCAACCAGGCGGTGCAGATGGTCAAGGCCGGGCTGGAGGCCATCTACCTGTCCGGCTGGCAGGTCGCCGCCGACGCCAACTTGGCCGGCCAGACCTACCCGGACCAGAGCCTCTACCCCGCCAACTCCGTGCCCGCCGTCGTGCGTCGGATCAACAACGCGCTGCTTCGTGCCGACCAGATCGCCCATTCCGAGGGCCAGAACGCGGAGATCGACTGGCTGGTCCCGATCGTCGCCGACGCTGAGGCCGGCTTTGGCGGACCACTCAACGCGTTCGAGCTCATGAAGGGCATGATCGCGGCCGGTGCGGCTGGCGTGCACTGGGAGGACCAGCTCGCGAGCGAGAAGAAGTGCGGTCACCTCGGCGGGAAGGTGCTCGTCCCGACCGGCCAGCACATCCGCACGCTCAACGCGGCCCGGCTTGCCGCCGACATCGCCGGCGTGCCGAGCGTCATCATCGCCCGTACGGACTCGCTCGCCGCGACGCTGCTCACGAGCGACATCGACGAGCGTGACGCCCCCTTCACCACCGGCGAGCGCACCGCCGAAGGCTACTACCGGGTGCGCAACGGAATGGACGCCGTGATCGCGCGCGGCCTGGCGTACGCCCCGTACTCCGACCTCATCTGGGTCGAGACCTCCACCCCGGACCTTGACGAGGCTCGGCAGTTCGCCGAGGCGCTGCACCGTGTGCACCCCGGCAAGCTGCTCGCCTACAACTGCTCGCCGTCGTTCAACTGGAGGGCACACCTCGACGACGCGACGATCGCGCGCTTCCAGAAGGAGCTCGGCGCGATGGGCTACGCGTTCCAGTTCATCACCCTCGCTGGCTTCCACGCGCTCAACCTGTCGATGTTCGACCTGGCGTACGGGTACGCACGCGACGGCATGACCGCCTACGTCGACCTGCAGAAGCGCGAGTTCGCCGCGGCCGACCGGGGCTACACGGCAGTGAAGCACCAGCAGGAGGTCGGCACCGGCTACTTCGACCTCGTCACGACCGCGCTCAACCCCGACGCCGGCACGCTCGCGCTCGCCGGATCGACCGAGTCAGAGCAGTTCTGAGAGGGGACGACGTGCACACTCTCACCGACAACATCCGCGTCGTCGGACCCTATGGGGACCGCTTCGACGAGATCCTGACCCCGCCGGCGCTGGACTTCATCGCGCGGCTTGACAACGCGTTCGCCGATCGTCGCTGTGCGATCCTCGCCGACCGACGTGACCGCCGCACGCGCATCGCGGCCGGGCAGGATCTCGACTTCCTGCTCGAGACCGCGCATATCCGCGCCGACCCGTCGTGGCGGGTGGCACCGGTGGCGCCCGGCCTCGAGGACCGCCGCGTCGAGATCACCGGACCGGTCGGCCGCAAGTTGACCATCAATGCGCTCAACTCCGGCGCCAAGGTCTGGCTGGCCGACTTCGAGGACGCGACGACACCGACGTGGCACAACGTCATCGACGGCCAGCTCAACCTCATCGACGCGCTCGACCGGCGCATCGACTTTGTCTCGCCGGAGGGCAAGGCCTACCGGCTGCGGCCGGCTGACGAGCTGCCGACCATCGTCGTGCGGCCGCGCGGGTGGCACCTGACCGAGAAGCACATCACGGTCAACGGCTCGCCGGTGTCGGCCAGCCTGGTCGACTTCGGGCTCTACCTGTTCCACTGCGCACAGCGGCAGCTCGACGCGGGCCGCGGCCCGTACTTCTATCTCCCCAAGATTGAGAGCCACCTCGAGGCGCGGCTGTGGAACGACGTGTTCTGCTGGGCGCAGGACGCGCTGGGCCTGCCGCACGGCACGATCCGCGCGACGGTGCTCATCGAGACGATCACCGCGGCGTTCGAGATGGAGGAGATCCTGTACGAGCTGCGCGACCACAGCGCGGGTCTCAACGCAGGACGCTGGGACTACATCTTCAGCTTCATCAAGAACTTCCGCACCCGCGGCGAGGCCTATGTCCTGCCCGACCGTGCCGACGTCGCCATGACGGCGCCGTTCATGCGTGCCTACACCGAGCTGCTGGTCTCGACTTGCCACCGCCGCGGCGCGCACGCGATCGGCGGCATGGCGGCGTTCGTGCCCGACCGCCGCGACCCCGCAGTCACGGAGCAGGCACTCGCCAAGGTCCGTGCCGACAAGGAGCGCGAGGCCGCCGATGGGTTCGACGGCTCCTGGGTCGCGCACCCCGACCTCGTGTCCGTGTGCGGCGAGGTGTTCGACGGCGTGCTCGGCGACAATGCCAACCAGGTCTGGCGACGCCGTCCCGATGTGGTGGTGCGACCGAAGGACCTCGTCACGATCGAGCCGGGCGGAGGCCGCGTCACTGAAGCCGGCGTGCGCACCAATATCGAGGTGTCCCTGCGCTACCTCGACGCATGGCTGCAGGGCAGCGGCGCGGTCGCGATTCACAACCTGATGGAGGACGCGGCCACCGTCGAGATCTCGCGGTCGCAGATCTGGCAGTGGGTCCGCTACGGCACGCGCACCGCGGATACCGGCCCGGTCACCCGGGCGATGGTCCGGCGCATCCTCGACGAGGAGACGGAGCAGCTGCGGGCAGAGGCCGGGGCAGGGTCGCGGCTCGCCGACGCCCGCGCGCTCTTCGAGCTGGTCGCGCTCGGCGAGGACTACCCGAGCTTCTTCACCGTGCCGGCCTACGTGCAGCACCTGGTGACGAGCCGGTCGATACCGCGGCAGCGGGTGGCGGCACCAGCACCAGCCGCGCCGGTGGAGCTCGCGGCCACCGCCTGAGCGGTCAACGCCTCCCACGGCCGCGTGCTGAATGAGTCAGTACGCGGTCGTGGGTCGCCAAGCGCCATGCACCTGGCGGATGCGCTGCACGATCTCGCCGATGGTCGCGTATGCCTTGACCGCGGCCACGGTGGCCGGCACGACGTTGTCGCCAGCTCGTACGGCCTCGTAAAGATCGTCAAGGCAACGCGACACCTCTTGCGCATCGCGCTGTGCCCGCAGTCGTTGCACCGACCCCGCCTGCTCGGCCTCCATCGCCGGGTCGATCGCGAACACCTCGAGCGGCTCGGTCTGCGCGGGCCAGCGGTTGACGCCCACGACGACCCGTTCACCCGACTCGACCTCCCGTTGTAGCCGGTAGGCGCCGTCGGCCAGCTGCCGAGCCAGCCAGCCGTCTCGCTATGCAGGCAAGCGCGCCACCCCGGTCCTCGATCGTCTGGAGCACCGCCCAGATGCGTCGCTCCAGCTCGTCGGTCAGAGCCTCGACCGCGTACGAGCCCGCAAGCGGGTCACAGGTCTCGGTGATCCCGGTCTCGAAGGCGACGACCTGCTGCGTGCGCAGCGCCACTGTGGCCGCCGCCTCCGTGGGCACGCCCAGCGCCTCGTCATAGGCGGATACGTGCATCGTCTGCACACCGGCGAGCCCGGCGGCCATCGCCTCCACCGTCGCCCGGACGACGTTGTTGAGCGGCTGCTGCGCGGTGAGCGTGGACCCCGCGGTGAACGCGAAGATGCGCAGCTGCTCGCTGCGCGGGTCGCGCGCGCCGTAGTGCTCCCGCATGAGCCGTGCCCACACCCGGCGCGCGGCCCGGAACTTCGCGGCCTCGGGCAGGAAGTCCGTCGTGATCGCCAGGAACGTGAACAGTGTCGGAGCCACTTGGTCGACGTGTAGGCCGCGGCGGACGGCCTCGTCGAGGTAGGCCCGGGCGTTGGCGAAGGTGAACGCCACCTCCTGCGCGGCGTCCGCGCCGGACTCGCGTATGTGGTAGCCGCTCATCGCCAGCGGCACCCACCGCGGGACGTGCTTCGCGACGTGCTCGATGACGTCGACCGACAGGGTCAGCGACTGCTCCGGCGGGAAGATCTGGGTGCCGCGTGCGACGAACTCCTTGAGCACGTCGTTCTGGATGAACAGCCCGAACTCGTTGGGATCGACACCGCGCTTGTCGGCCAGCGCGATGAACAGCGCGGCCCAGATGTAGCCGATCGAGTTGGCCGTCGTGCGCACCTGCGAGATGCGCTCGAGCGGGATGCCGTCCATGAGGATCTCGATGTCGGCAAGCGAGTCGATGGCGACACCCACCCGGCCGACCTCCCCAGCGGCGAGAGGGTCGTCGGAGTCGAGACCCATCTGGGTCGGCAGGTCGAGGGCCACCGAGAAGCCCGTGACACCGGCGGTGAGCAGCTGGCGGAACCGCCGGTTGGACTCGCGCGGGGTGCCGAAACCGGCGTACTGCCCCATGATCCAAGGCCCCGGCTCGGTCGTGATGCCGCGCGTGTACGGGTACTCCCCCGGCCGCTCCGTCCCTGCGGGCGCGTAGTCGGGCTTCAGGCGTTCCATGCCGCGGCGGCCTCCGCGTTGAGCTGTTCGCGCAGCTGCTTCTTGTGGATCTTCCCGGTCGAGTTGTGCGGGAAGGACTCGACGATCCGTACGTCCTTCGGCTTCTTGTACGACGCCATCCGTTGACGGCAGTGCTCGAGTATCGCGCCGGCTCGTCGACGTCTGCACCCGGCGTGACGGTGATAAGGGCGACGACACGCTGTCCCCACTCGCGGTCGTCGACCCCGATCACGGCGACCTCGTGCACTCCTGGCACCTCGGCGACGACATCCTCGACCTCGCGCGGGTAGATGTTGTAGCCGCCAGAGATGATCATGTCGCCCTTGCGGTCGATGAGCCAGAGGCGCTCGGCTGCGTCCATGCGTCCGAGGTCGCCGGTGTGCAGCCAGCCGTCGCGAACGGTCTTGGACAGGTCGTCTCGGGCGCTCGGCGTTCCAGTAGCCGGGCATGACGTGGTCGCCGCGGGTCACGACCTCGCCGACCTCGCCGGCCGGCACGCCACGGCCGGACTCGTCGACGATGCGCGACCTCGACGCCGAACGCCGGCCGCCCGGCGCTGGCCAACAGGTCGGGGTCGTCGGCGAGGCCGCGCGCGTGGTCGGCGGCGTCGAGGACGGTGACCGGCGGGATCGCCTCGACGAGGCCGTAGTACTGGACGAGGTTGTTCGTGAGCTGCTCGTGCGCCTGCCTGCATCTGCTCAGTGGGCATCGGCGCGCCTGCATAGCCGAGCATCTTGAGTCCTCGGACGCGGTCGGCGTCGACGCCGGGCAGCGCGAGCAGTCGCGCGACCATGGTCGGGACCAGTGCGGTGTGCGTGCCGCCGCGGTGTGCGACCGCGTCGAGGAGCGCCTCGGGGTCCCAGGTCGGCAGGATCGATCTGCTTGGCCCCGGCGCGAGGAAGGGCAGCACGAACAGCCCGCTGGTGTGCGTGATCGGGCCCGGCGTGGACGTACACGTCGTCCACCCCGGGCAGCGCCCCGATCACGTCGTGTGACCATGTTGACCAGGCTGGCCATGCGGTTGCGGTGGGTGCGCTGCGCGCCTTTGGGATGACCGGTGGTGCCGCTGGAGTAGTGCAGGCCGGCCAGCGAGTCGGGGTCACAGCTCAGGAGCAAGGGCGCCGCGCTCTGATTGGCGAGCAGCTTTTCGTAAGGGGTTCCGGGGCCGTCGCCGATCACGATGACGCGGTCGGCGTCGAGGCCTGATCGCAGGGCATCCGTCTGCTCGGCGAACCTGGCGTCGTAGATCAGGGCCCGCGCACCGCAGTCGTCGGCGATGCGGGCCCAGTCGTCGGGGTGCAGTCGGTGGTTCAGCGCTGCACGCACCAGCCCGGCGGTGGGGATGGCGAGGTCGGTCTCGACGTAGGTGTTCTGGTTGGTCTGCAGGTCCAGCACCCGGTCGCCGGGGCTCGAGCCCGAGCGAGCGGAGGCCGCGGGCCAACCGGGTGACCCGGTCGCCGAGCTCGGCGAAGGTCTGCTGGCCCTGCGGCCCGTCGAGCGCGACGCGGTCGGCATAGCGGCGCGCCGAGCGGGCGACCAGGAGACCGACGTCCATGGGCTCAGGCCTCCGCGGGTGCGGGCGGGACGTAGGCGGCGTCGAGGACGCGGGCGCCGTCTGGCAGCACGACAACGGGATTGAGGTCGAGCTCGAAGCCCGGCGGCCATGCGGCGACCGCGTCGGCGAGGCGGACGGCGACGTCGACGAGCGCCTCCGTGTCGGCGGGTGGACGGCCGCGCACGCCTTGGAGCAGCCGTTGGAGGCGGGTCTCGCTGATCATCTCCCGTACGTCGTCGGCAGTCACCGGCAGCAGCCGCAGCGCGACGTCGTCGAGGACTTCGGTGAGCACGCCTCCGAGGCCGACCGTGAGCACCTGCCCGAGCGGGCTCGGCGCCACGCCGACCAACACCTCCACGCCGTCGTCGACCTGCTCTTCGACGAGTACGGCGCCGCCGAGCGTCGCGAGCCGGTCATGGGTGGAGGCCGCGGTGTCTGGCGTGACGCCGAGCGCGACGCCACCGGCCTCGGTCTTGTGCAACAGGCCGGGGACGACGGCCTTGAGCACGGCGCGACCACCGACCTCGGCGACTGCGGCGGTCGCGTCGTCGCGGTCGGTGACGAGTCGGTGTTGCGGGACTGGGAGGCCGGCGGCCGCGAGCAGCGTCTTGAGCTCTACCTCGGAGGTGCCGTCGGCGGGCGCGGGGGCCGGGGTGCCGGCGGTCGGCGTGCGTGGCTCGCCGTTGGAATGTCGTGGCCGGCTCACCTGCCACAGCGCGGCCGCCGCGCGGACAGCGCGGGCGGGTGTCGGATAGGCGGGGATGCCGGCGCCGCGCAGGGCCGCCGCCGCGTCCGGCGCGAGATGCTCGGCGCCCGTCCTGGCGACAAGCACCGGCTTGCTGCTGGTGGCTGCGATGCGCTTGAGCGAGGTGACCACCTGCGTGACGTCGTCACCTGTGAGCACGCAGAAGCAGGCGACGACGCAGTCGACCGCCTGGTCGCCGGCGACGGCGTCGAGCGCCCGGTCGAACAGCGTGGGGTCGCTCATCACGGTCGCTGTGACATCGACCGGGTTGGCGGCCGAACCGTACGCCGGCACGATCTCGCGCAGTGTCGCCTCGGTGTGGGGGCTGAGCGTCGCGAGCTCGAGGCCGTGCTGCTCGACCGCGTCGGCGGCCAAGATGCCCGAGCCGCCGCTGGTGGTCACGACGGCGACCCGCGGACCGGCCGGCCGTCGCGGCTGCGCGAACACCTCCGCGACGTCGAGCAACTCGTCGACGTCGTCGACGCGCACGATGCCGAGCTGGTCCAGTGCCGCGTCGACGACCCGGTCACCCGCGGCGAGTGCTGCGGTGTGCGAGGCCGCGGCGCGCTGGCCCGCGTCGGACCGGCCCGCCTTCAGCATGGCGACCGGCACGCCCGACGCGGCGAGTCGGCGCAGTGCCGCCCCGTCGGCCAGCGACTCGACATAGCCGAGCACGCCATCGCAGCCGGGCTCCGCGGCCAGCGCGGCCATCGCCTCCAGCGCGCTGACGTCGGCCTCGTTGCCGGTGGTCACCACCTGGCGCAGCCCGATGCCCCGCTCGAAGGCCAGGCTTACCGTCCCGAAGCCGAGGGCGCCGCTCTGGCTCACGAAGCCGAGCGTGCCCGGCACGAGCGTCGTTCGCTCCCCGGCGAAGAGCGGGCAGAACGAGGCGACCAGGCCGGTGTCGACACCGACCGCACCGATGCAGTTGGGCCCGACGATGCGCAGGCCGCCGGCTCGTGCCTTCTCGGTGATCTCGTCCTGCAGGCGGGCACCTGCCGGGCCGGCCTCCGCGAACCCGCTGGAGCACACGATGGCCACCGGGACGCCGGCGGCGATGCAGTCGTCGATCGCGGCGGGGACCTTGTCGGCGGCGACGAGCAGCATGGCGAGCTCGACCCGGCCGGGGCACGCCTGCAGCGACGGGTAGGCCGGAAGGTCGAGCACCTCGCCGCCGTCGGGGCGGACGGGGTAGACGGCGCCGGAGAACCCGTACCGCTGAAGGAACTCGACGGGCAGCCGGCCGAGGGAACCGGGGCGGCCCGAAGCGCCGACGATCGCGATGGACTGTGCCGACCAGAGGGCGCGGAGCGCGTTGGTGTCGGCGTTCATGGTGCTGGCCGCCAACGGGCATGGCGGGTGCGCTGCTCACCTTCGCGGGCAAGCTGCAGCCGCGGCTTCGGCCCGTCGGTGCGCCCTGCCTGCGGCTTGCGGCTGCCGGCCTTCCATGGGTCGGGCCATTCGGCGGCCGTGCCCCGGTAGCCCTGGTCGGCGGCGGCGTGCAGCGTCCAGTTCGGGTCGTAGAGGTGCGCACGGCCGACGGCGCACAGGTCGGCCCGACCGGCGAGGAGGATCGAGTTGACGTCGTCGTACGACGAGATGACGCCCACCGCGATGGTCGCGATGCCGACGCGGTTGCGGATCGCGTCGGCGAACGGCGTCTGGTAGGAGCGGCCGAACGCGGGCCGCTCCTCCGGCGTCACCTGCCCGGTCGACACGTCGATGGCGTCGGCACCGGCATCGGCGAAGGCTTGCGCGATCTGCACTGCATCGTCGCTGTCGATGCCGCCTGGCACCCAGTCGGTGGCCGAGATGCGGACGGTGATCGGTCTGTCGTGCGGCCACACGTCGCGAATCGCGCGCAATACCTCGAGCGGGTAGCGCAGCCGGTTGTCCAGCGAGCCGCCGTACTCGTCGGTGCGTTGGTTGGTGACCGGCGAGATGAAGCAGGACAACAGGTAGCCGTGCGCGCAGTGCAGCTCGAGCAGGTCGAAGCCGGCGCGTGCCGCGCTGCGGGCGGCCTCGATGAACTGGTCGCGGATCTCGTCCATGTCGGCGCGCGTGAGCTCGCGGGGCACCTGGTTGACACCTGGCTTGTACGCCAGCGGCGAGGGCGCAACCACCTCCCAGTTGCCGTCGGGCAGCGGCTCGTCCATGCCCTCCCACATCAGCTTGGTCGAGCCCTTGCGGCCCGAGTGGCCGAGCTGGATGCCGATCTTGGCAGTGCTCTCGGTGTGGACGAAGTCGACGACGCGTCGCCACGCGGCCTCGTGCTCCGGAAGGTACATGCCGGTGCAGCCCGGCGTGATCCGCCCGCTGTCGGACACGCAGACCATCTCGGTCATCACCAGGCCGGCGCCGCCGAGCGCCTTGCCGCCGAGGTGGACGAGGTGGAAGTCGTCGGGCAAGCCGTCGACGGCGCGGTACATGTCCATCGCGGAGACGACGACGCGGTTCTTGAGCTCGAGGCCGCCGAGCCGGAACGGCTGGAACATCGGCGGGCAGACATCGTGCGGTGTCCGGTGCGCGACGCGACTCGTGGTCGGCGAACCACTCGTCGATGCGCTCGACGAACTCGGGGTCGCGCAACCGGAGGTTGTCGTAGGTGACCCGGCGGCTGCGGGTCATGATGTTGAACGCGAACTGCGGCGTCTCCTGGTCGACGTACTGCCCGAGGTTCTCGAACCACTCCAGGCTCGCCTGCGCTGCGCGCTGCGTGGACAGCACGACTGGTCGGCGCTCGGTCTCGTACGCCTCGAGCGCTGCGTCGACCGTGGGCTGCTCGTGCAGGCAGGCGGCGAGCGCCAAGGCGTCCTCCATGGCGAGCTTGGTCCCGGAGCCGATGGAGAAGTGCGCCGTGTGCGCGGCGTCGCCGAGCAGCACGACGTTGCCGTGTCGCCATGATCTCGTTGCGGACGGTGGTGAAGCTGATCCACCTCGAGTTGTTGGCCAGCACCTCGTGGCCGTCGAGGATGTCGGCGAACAGGTCGCAGACGCGCTCGATCGACTTCTCGTCGCTCTCCCCGGGCGCGAACGTCCGTGCGGCGAACGCGTCGAAGCCGGCTGCCCGCCAGACGCTCGTCGTGCATCTCGACGATGAACGTGCTGCCGGTGGCGTCGAAGGGGTAGCCGTGGATCTGCATCACGCCGTACGGCGTCTCTCGGACGTAGAACTTGAACGCGTCGAAGACCTGGTCGGTGCCGAGCCACATGTACTTGCACTGACGGACGTCGAGGCTCGGTCGGAACGTGTCCGCGTACTTGGCGCGGACCGCCGAGTTCAGGCCGTCGGCGGCGACCACCAGGTCGTGGGACTGCGAGAGCTCGTCGACGCTGGGTGCCTCGGTGCGGAAGTGCAGGGTCACCCCGAGACTGCGGCAGCGGGCCTGCAGGATCTCCAGCAGGCGCTTGCGGCTCATCGCGGCGAAGCCATGCCCGCCACTGGTGACGACCTCGTCCCGGAAGTGCACGTCGATGTCGTCCCAGCGTGCGAACTCGCGCTGCATCGTGTCGAAGATGGTCCTGTCGGCGTGCTCGATGCCGCCCAGCGTCTCGTCGGAGAACACCACGCCGAAGCCGAACGTGTCGTCGTGCGCGTTGCGCTCCCAGACGGTGATCTCGTGCTGCGGGCCGAGCTGCTTGGCGAGGGCCGCGAAGTAGAGCCCGCCCGGGCCACCGCCGACCACAGCGATGCGCACGGCGACCTCCCGTTGTCCGGACCGACACCTCGAGAGTATGTTGCCTTTTCGACGGTCGTCAAGGCGGCGATAGGAGATCGGGATGCCGCGAGAACCCCGTTTCGAAGGGCGCACGGCGGTGGTCACCGGCGGCGCGGGCGGCATCGGCCGAGCCGTGTGCGACGGGCTGGCCGCGGAGGGCGCCTCGGTCGCCGTCGTCGACGTCAATCGCTCGGCGGTGGATGAGACCGTTCTCGCGCTACGCGGGACGCACGGGGTCGATGCGGCCGGATTCGTGGTGGATGTGCGTGATCCCTCCCAGGTTGACGCCCTGATGCGCGAGGTTGACGGCCGCCTCGGCGGGCCGCACGTGCTCGTCACGCTCGCGGGTGGATCGCTCGGCACGCCCCGCGACCTGGGGGAGATCGAGCCCGAGCATCTCGACCTTGTCGTCGACGTCAACGTCAAGGGCACGTTCTACTGCTGCCAGGCGGCTGCGCCGTACATGGTGTCGGCCGGCGGCGGCGCCATCGTCACCACGTCGTCGATCGGCGGCCGGCAGCCGTCACCGGTCACCGGTGTGCCCTACGCCGCAAGCAAAGCTGCCGTGCTGGGCCTGACCCGCCGGCTGGCCCGCGAGCTCGGCCCGCAGGGCGTGCGGGTCAACGCCATCGCGCCCGGGCTGTTCCTCACCGGGCGGCTGCAGGGGATGTATGACGAGATGGCCGAGCGCGAGCGGGCCGAGGTGCTCGACGCAATCCCGCTGCACCGCTTCCCGGAGCTGCGCGAGGCGGTAGACCCCATCCTGTTCCTCTGCTCCGACGAGTCGTCGTACATCACCGGCGTCGTCCTCGACGTCAATGGCGGCCGCTTCATGCCGCTGTAGGGGCGGACGTCACCCCGTCTGTGCCTTCTCGCGTAGCCGGAAGCGCTGCAGCTTGCCGGTGTTGGTGCGCGGGAGCTGGTCGAGGAAGACGACCTGGCGTGGGTACTTGTACGGAGCGATCGTCGCCTTGACGTGGTCCTGGAGCTCCTTGGCCTTGACGTCGTCGCCGATGACGCCCGAGCGGAGCACCACATACGCCTTGACGACCATGCCGCGTTCCTCGTCGGGGGCGCCGACGACGCCGCACTCGGCCACGTCGGGATGGCGCAGCAGCGCCTCTTCCACCTCGGGGCCGGCGATGTTGTAGCCCGACGAGATGATCATGTCGTCGGACCGTGCTTGGTACCAGAAATAGCCCTCGGCATCGCGGATGTAGGTGTCGCCGGTGACGTTCCACCCGTCCAGGACGTAGGCGCGTTGTCGCTCGTCGGCCAGGTAGCGGCAGCCCGTCGGGCCCTTCACCGCCAGCCGGCCGATCTGGCCGTCGGGAACCGGCCGACCCGCGTCGTCGACGACCTGGGCAGCGAAACCGGGCACCACTCTGCCCGTCGACCCGGGACGGATGTCGTCGTCGGCGGACGCAATGAAGATGTGCAGCATCTCGGTCGCCCCGATGCCGTCGATGATGCGCACGCCGGTCGCATCCCGGAACGACTCCCACACCGCCCGCGGCAGCGCTTCCCCGGCCGACACGCAGCGCCGCAAGCCCGTGAGCTGATCCGCCTTTCCGGCTGCCAGCATCGCTCGGTAGGCGGTCGGCGCGGTGAACAGCACGGTGACCTGGTGCTCGGCGACCGCATCGGCCAAGGCCTCCGGAGTCGCCTTCTCGAGCAGCAGGGTGGCCGCGCCGGCGTGCAGCGGAAAGATCACAAGGCCGCCGAGCCCGAAGGTGAAGGCAAGTGGCGGGGTGCCCGTGAAGAGGTCGTCGGGTCTCGGCTGGAGCACGTGTCGGCTGAACGTGTCAGCGATGGCCAGCACGTCGCGGTGGAAGTGCATGGTCGCCTTCGGCTTGCCGGTGGTGCCGGACGTGAAGGCGAGCAGGGCGACGTCGTCGGCCGCGGTCTCGACTGCCGCGAAGCCGGCGGGCTTGGCCGCGGCGCGCTGGATGAGGTCGTCGGTGGCATCGGAGCCGTACGTGACGGTGCGCAGCCCCGCGACGTCGGCGGCCGCGAGGTCGTCGAGGAACCGGTGGTCGCAGATCGCGGTGTCGATGCGCGCCATGTCGCAGATGACCGACAGCTCGCCGGCGCGCAGCAGCGGCATTGTGGTCACGACCACGCCGCCGGCCTTGAGCACGCCGAACCAGCACGCGACGAGCCACGGGTTGTTGGGACCGCGGAGGAGCACACGGCTGCCCGGCACGATCCCCAGGTCCTCGACGAGGACCCGGGCTACGCCGTCCGCGCGCCGGCGCAGCTCGTCGTACGACCAGGTCTCGGTCGGCGACAGCAGGCATCGCCGGTCGCCGCCGAACCGGTCGATCGTCGTCGTCGAGCAGCGCCACGGCGCAGTTGAGCCGCTCCGGGTAGTGCAGCTCGGGAAGGGAAAACACCAGCTCGGGCCACAGGTCCGCCGGCGGCAGGTTGTCCCGGCAGAACGTGTCAACATGCGCCGACGGCGACAGCTGCATGACTCACCTCGTTGGTCGTCCCACGACGTTGTGGGTCCTCCCCATGCTGGTCGTTCTGAGGATATCGTGCATCCGTGACGACGATGACGGCCGATCTACAGGACCTCGGGGAGTTCCGCGGGCCACAGCCACGGGCGCTCATCATGACCATCTACGGCGCATTCGCTCGCGAGACCTCCGGGTGGCTGTCGGTGGCGTCACTGATCAAGCTCATGGCCGAGCTCGACGTCGATGAGCCGGCCGTGCGGTCGTCGATCTCGCGATTGAAGCGGCGCGGCATCCTGGAGGCCACCCGCATGAACGGCGCGGCCGGCTACTGGCTGTCGCAGACCGCTCAGGAGATCCTGTTCGAGGGCGACCGGCGCATCTTCGAGCGGCCGGTGTCGCGGCTGGCCGACGGGTGGGTGCTCGCGGTCTTCTCGGTGCCCGAGTCCGAGCGCGAACGTCGCCACGTGCTGCGCTCGAGACTCACCTGGCTAGGTTTCGGCTCCGCGGCGCCTGGGGTGTGGATCGCGCCGGCGCACCTGTATGCCGAGGCGCGGATGGTGCTCGAACGCCTCGAGCTCGCGTCCTACGTGGACCTGTTCCGCGCCGAATACCTTGCCTTCGCAGACGTACGGACGTCGGTCGAGCACTGGTGGAACCTGGAGCAGCTGCGCCTTCTCTATGACGAGTTCCTCGCGGCCTGGCGTCCGGTGGCGGTGCGGTGGCGACGGCGCCGCACGATCGACGACAGCCAGGCGTTCGCTGACTACGTCAGGGCACTGACCGAGTGGCGCCGGCTACCGTTCCTCGACCCGGGCCTGCCGGCTGAGCTCCTGCCGGCCGACTGGCCGGGAGGGCCCGCCGCCGACCTGTTCGAGTCGCTCGAGGCGAAGCTCTACGACCCAGCCCTGCGGCACTTCCGTGAGGTCACCGGCCGGTGAGCCGCCGTCAACCGTTGGGAACGATGGCGATGCCCTGCACCTCGACCAACGCCTCGGCGTCCCAGAGCCGGGCCACACCGATGCCGGCCATCGCCGGGTAGTCACGGCCGACCAACCGACGCCAGACTTCGCCGATCTCGGGCGTGCGTGACCGGTAGTCATCCACGTCGACGATGTAAACCGTGAGCGAAGCCAGGTCGCTCGGCTGCCCACCACTGGCCTCGAGCGCCGTCAGTAGCCGGCCGAGGGCACGCTCGAACTGCTCGACAACATCGCCACCGACGATGTGCCCCTCCGCGTCGAGCGCGGTCTGCCCGGCGAGGAACACCACTCGTCCGCCGTCGGCGGCCACCGCGTGGGAGAACCCGACCGGGGGGCCGAGCTCCGCCGGGTTGATGCGCTCCATCCCCGTCATGACTGCAGGGCACCGCCGTCCACGTCGATGCCTTGGCCGGTGACGGCGGCGTTGGCAATGCAGAACCAGACGGCCTCGGCGACCTCCTCGGAGGTGACCAGACGACCGATGGGCTGCTTGGCGGCGAGCACTGCACGCGCCTCTTCCAGCGAGCGGCCGGTCCGAGCGGCAATCGCGGCCACCGAGAGGTCGGTCATCGGCGTATCGACGTAGGCCGGGCACACCGCGTTGACCGTCACCCCGGTGCGGGCCAGCTCGGCTGCGCTCGACCGCACGAGGCCGAGCACACCATGCTTCGCGGCCGTGTAGGCCGCGAGGTAGGGCTCGCCACGCTTGGACGCCACCGAGGCGATAACCACGATGCGACCCCAGCCGCGATCGACCATGCCGGGCACCGCCCGGCGCACGCAGCGGAAGGGGGCGGTGAGCAGCAGGTCGAGCTGGCCCTGCCACATCTCGTCCGTGTTGTCGGCGACCTTGGCCGACACGCCAGACCCCGCGTTGGCAACCACCACGTCGACCGCACCCCACTCGGCCTCGACCGCGCCGAACAGCTCATCGGCGGCGGTCGGCGCGGTGATGTCGGCGGGAAGCACGAGCGACGGTCCAGGCAACGACCGGGCGACTTCCTCGAGCTGGTCGGCGGAACGGGCAGTCAGCGCAATCCGGTAGCCCTCGGCCGAGAGGCGCTGAGCGACGGCGCGGCCGATGCCTCGCCCGGCGCCGGTGATGAGACAGGTGCGGGCGTCGGCTGGCACGTCGACTCCAGGTGTGGAAGGTACGTCCGTTTCATCTTGTCAAGCGGCGGTGACGACCGTCAAGATAGCGACATATGACTGAGCTCGAGCCCACGTTCATTCTCGATGCGGTCCGCACGCCGTTCGGCCGCTATCGCGGGGGGCTGTCAGGGATCCGCGTCGACGACCTTGCTGCGCTGCCCATTGCCGCGCTTCTGGCCCGCCACCCTGGGCTTGACGCGGCGCGCATCGACGACGTGGTGTACGGCAACACCAACGGCGCCGGCGAGGAGAACCGCAACGTTGCACGCATGGCGACGCTGCTGGCCGGCCTGCCGGTCACGGTGCCCGGCACCACCGTCAACCGGCTGTGCGCCAGCGGCGGCGAGGCCCTGCTGCAGGCTGCGAGGTCGGTCGCGGTCGGCGACGCCTCGCTGGTCATCGCCGGTGGCGTGGAGGGGATGAGCCGGGCGCCGTTCGTGCTGCCCAAGTCGGACGACCCGTTGCCGCGCGATATGCGGCTGCACCAGACGACAGTCGGTTGGCGGATGGTCAATCCACGGTTCCCCCAGCAGTGGACAGACTCGCTGGGCGAATGCGCCGAACGCGTGGCGGTCGAGCTCGGCATTGGCCGCGACGAGCAGGATGCGTGGGCGCTGCGCAGTCATGCCCTCGCGCACGAGGCGTGGGAGAAGGGGCTGCACGACGACTACGTCATGGCAGTGACCGCCCCGGACGGCACGGTCGTACGACGAGACGAGTCCGTACGACCCGACACGAGCGTGGACAAGCTCGCCGCTCTGCGACCGGCCTTCACCACTGACGGATCCGTGACCGCCGGCAACTCCTCACCCCTGAACGACGGCGCGATCGCGATCTTCGTCGGCAGTCGGTCAACCGCAACGGAGCTCGGGATCACACCCCTCGGCCGCATCGTCGCGTCGGCGACCGTCGCCGTCGAGCCCGACCGCTTCTCTGTCGCGCCCGTGCCGGCGGTCGAGCGCGCGCTAGCTCGCGCCGGGCTCGCGCACTCCGACGTCGACGTGTGGGAGGTCAACGAGGCGTTCGCCGCGATGGTGCTCTCCACCCTGCGCGGGATGCCGCAGGTCGACGTCGACCGCGTCAACCCGCACGGCGGCGCGATTGCGCTGGGTCACCCGCTGGGGGCGTCCTTCCCGCGGGTCGTGGTCGACCTCTGCCGTGAGCTGCGCCGCCGCGGTGGCGGGATCGGTGTGGCCTGCGCCTGCATCGGAGTCGGTCAGGGTCAGGCCATCGTCGTCGAGGTCGAGTGAAGGAGTCAGCTTGAAGGTCGAGGAGTTCACCGACGTCGTCTACGAGGTGCGCGAGGACGACGGGATCGCGGTGATCACCATCAACCGGCCCGACCGCTACAACGCCCTGCGCGGCCGCACGGTCGACGAGCTCATCAGCGCGTTCAAGCATTCCTGGGCCGACAAGCGTGTCGCGTGCGTGATCCTGACCGGTGCGGGAGACAAGGCCTTCTGCGCAGGCGGCGACGTGAAGGAGCGGGCCGAGACCGGGTCCTACGGGGAGACCGAGTGGGGCACCTTCGAGATCGAGCGCCTGCACAGGATCATCCGTGACATCCCCAAGCCGGTCATCGCGGCGGTCAACGGGGTCGCCGTCGGTGGCGGCCATGTGCTCGCACGTCCTCTGCGACCTCTCCGTCGCCGCCGAGCACGCGCGGTTCGGGCAGAGCGGCCCGCGGGTCGGCTCGTTCGACGCCGGCTTCGGCTCGGCCTACCTGGCCCGCGTCGTCGGAGAGAAGCGGGCTCGGCAGATCTGGTTCCTCCTCGACCTGTACGACGCGGCCACCGCAGAACGCTGGGGCCTGGTCAACGAGGTCGTGCCGGCCGCGGAGCTGATGCCGAAAGCACTGGAGTGGGGGCGGAAGATCGCCTCGTACTCCCCCACGGCTCTGAAGTTCCTCAAGCACTCGTTCAACGCCGACAGCGATCACATGAGCGGTCTCTCGCATCTGGCGTTCGACGGTCTCGAGCTGTTCACGCACACCGACGAGGCGGAGGAAGGCGCACGCGCGTTCGTCGAGAAGCGCCCGCCGGACTTCTCGCCGTACCGCTGATCGTCAGCTCCTGGCGCGTCCGCGTGATCGCAGACACCAGTTAGCGTGACCGGTGTGTCTAGGCGAGGAGCTGTTGACCGGCGGCGGAGTCAACACCGTGGTCAAGGTCGGCAACACCGTCCGGAGGCCTACCGGGGATTGGTCACCGCGCGTGCACGAGCTGCTGGCGGAGCTGCGACTGAAGGGCTTCACCGGCGCGCCCGAGTTCCTCGGCTTCGATGAGAACGGGCGCGAGGTGCTCACGTTTCTGGCCGGCCACGTCAGCAACTATCCGCTGACTCCTGCAGCCGCAACGCGAGACAGCTCTCGTATCCGCCGGACGACTGCTGCGGACCTACCACGACGCCACCGTGGCCTTCGCCAGCCGCGGGCTCGACGGTTGGCAGCTGCCGGCGCGCGAGCCGGTGGAGGTCATCTGCCACAACGACTACGCTCCGCACAACTGTGTGCTCGACGGTGATGTGGCCGTGGGGATCATCGACTTCGACCTAGCGCACCCCGGCCCGCGCGGCTGGGACATCGCATACGCGCTGTATCGGTTCGCACCTCTGACGCATCCGGACAACACCGATGGCTTCGGCAGCGTCGCCGAACAGGCTCGGCGCGCCCGTGTCTTCTGCGACTCCTACGGTCTTGATGACCGAGAACTGCTGATCGACACGGTAGTCGAGCGGCTGCACGACCTCGTTCAACACATGCGCACGCAGGCCGCAGCGGGCGACAGGGCGTTCGCCGGCCACATCGCCCAGGGCCACGACCTGCTGTACCTCCGCGACGCTGACTACATCGACGGCAATCGGCGGGCCTTCGCGGCTGCGTTGCTCAGCTAGCTCGCCGTGGGGTTGGGTATCGCGCCGCCGTAACGACGGTCACGCGAGGCGTACAGCTCGATCGCCCGCCACAGGTCACGCCGGTCGAAGTCGGGCCACAGCGTGTCGAGGAAGACCAGCTCCGCGTACGCCGACTGCCAGAGCAGGAAGTTCGACGTCCGCTGCTCGCCGGATGACCGAATGAACAGGTCGACATCGGGCAGGTCGGGTCGGTAGAGGTGGCGAGCGATCGTGCGCTCATCCACCTTGTCGGGGCGCAGCCGCCCGGCAGCCGCTTCCTCCGCGATCTGGCGAACCGCGTCGGCGAGCTCGGCTCGCCCGCCGTAGTTGACGCAGAACTGCAGCGTGATGACGTCGTTGTCGCGGGTGCGCTGCTCGGCGTCCTCCAGCTCGGCGATCACGCTCTTCCAGAGCCGCGGTCGCCGGCCCGCCCACACCACACGCACACCGAGCGCGTCCAGCTCGTCGCGACGGCGGTGGATCACGTCGCGGTTGAAGCCCATCAGGAAGCGCACCTCGTCGGGCGAGCGTCGCCAGTTCTCGGTGGAGAACGCGTACGCCGACAGGTACTTGACGCCGATCTCGACCGCGCCATGGATCACGTCGAGCAGGCTCGCCTCGCCGGCTTCGTGTCCTCGGGTGCGCGGCAGGCCACGCTGTTTGGCCCAGCGTCCGTTGCCGTCCATGACCACCGCGATATGCCGCGGCACCAGGTCGGCCGGGATGGGCGGCGGCGTTGCACCGGAAGGGTGCGGCGTGGGGGCTGCATGCGTACGACGGCGAGGCACGGCGCCACCCTACGGCCCGCGTCAGACTCGCTCGACGTGGCGGAGCGAGCGCAGCCCGCGCTCCAGATGCCACTGCAGGAACGCCGCCACGATCCCGCTGCCCGCCCGGCGGTCACCGGGCTCGCTCGCGTCGGCCAGGGCCCAGTCGCCGGACAGCAGGGCGCCGAGCAGCGCGACGGTGCCGTCGGACGGTGCCACCGACCCGGCCGGCCGGCAGGTCGCGCAGACCATGCCCCCCGCCTGGACGGAGAAGAACCGGTGCGGGCCCGCCGCCGCGCAGCGCGCACACTGCTCGAAGCTCGGCGCGAAACCGGCCACCGCCAGCGACCGCAGGATGAACGCGTCGAGCACCAGCCCGGGCTCATGCTCCCCGCTGGCCAGCGCCCGCAGGCCGCCGACCAGCAGCAGGAACTGCTGGGTCGACGGCTCGTGCTCCTCGGCGGTGAACCGCTCGGCGGTCTCCAGCATCGCGGTGCCGGCGGTGTAGCGGGCATAGTCGGCGCAGATCTCTCGCGCGTACGGAGCCAGCGTCTCCACCTGGGCCACCACATCCAGGCTGCGCCCGGTGGCCAGCTGGACGTCGATGAGCATGAACGGCTCCAGCCGCGCGCCGAACCGCGACGACGTCCGGCGCACGCCCTTGCCGACCGCGCGGACGCGCCCGTGATGGCGGGTCAGCAGCGTGATGATCCGGTCGGCCTCGCCGAGCTTCTGCGTCCGAAGCACGACGGCTTCGTCGCGGTAGAGGCTCACAGCAGCTATTGTCCCCCGTCCATCGTCAGATTCGACGCAACGGCACCCTGCGTCGAACCCCTTTCGATGCAACGCCACCCTGCGTCGAACCTATCGACGCCGGGTGGCGTTGCGTCAGGAAGAAGACAGCTCCCGGATCACCTTGTCGGCGAACAGCTCGATGCTCGACGTGTCGTAGGCGGCGTCGTGGAAGTAGGTGATCGCGTAGGCCATGCCGTGGCCTTCGAGCTCGCTGAGGCGCTCGACGATCTGCTCCGTCGTGCCGACGAGCAGCCCGCCGCGCAGCGTGGCCATGGTCCGGGCGGCCGCCGCGGGGGGCACGTACTTGAGATAGCGCTCCTCGATCCACGCGAGCTTGTCCTCCACGTCCGACTGGGTCTCCCCGATCACGACGTCGAAGTCGGACGTGCGCGTGATCGCGTCGAAGTCGCGGCCGAGGTCCTTGCAGTGCTCGGCGAGGATTGCCGACTTGCGGGTGAAGACCTCGACGTTGCCGCCGAAGTTGGTGTACTGCGCGTGCTGCGCGGCGATGCGCAGCGTCTTCTTCTCCCCGCCACCCGCCACCCACAACGGGATGTGCGGCCGCTGCACCGGCTTCGGCTGGCAGATGGCGCCGGCGACGCTGTGGACCTCGCCGGTGTAGGTCGCCTCGTCCTCGGTCCACATCCGCTTCATGATCTCGACGCCGTCGGCAAGCCCGGCGAGCCGGACACCCGGACGCGGAAAGCCATAGCCGTACGCGTTGAACTCGTGCTCGTACCAGCCTGCGCCGATACCCATCTCGACGCGGCCGCCGGAGATGACGTCGACGGAGGCGGCCACCTTGGCCAGATAGGCCGGGTTCCGGTAGCCGTTGCAGGTGCACATCTGGCCCAGCCGGATGCTGTCGGTGACGGCGGCCAGCGAGGCCATCAGCGTCCAAGCCTCGTAGGTCACCTCCTGCGTGGGTGAGGGGATGGTGTGGAAGTGGTCGAAGACCCAGACCGAGTCGAACCCCCGCTCCTCGGCAAGCCGTGCCGTGCGCGTGATCGTCGGCCAGTGCTCGGCGGTCTCGATGCCGGCGAGGTCGATCTTCCAGCCCTGGGGAACAAACAGCCCGAATCGCATGAAGGTGACCCTACCTAGTCGCTCAGAACGGGCTGCGAGCATGGTGGGGTGACGACGCTGCTGGCCCGCCTGGAGAGGTACTACGACGAGGCGCCGAGGTTCGGTGCGCGTGCAGAGCAAGTGGGCCCCTTCACGCTGTTCGTCTCGACGGGATCCTGGCCCTACTACGCGCGGCCGCGGCTCGGTGGCACGGAGACGATCACGGCGGCGGACGTCGTCACGCTGACAGAACGCCAACGTGAGCTCGGCGTGCCCGAGACGATCGAGTGGGTCGCTGAGACCACGCCCTCCCTCGCGGCGAGGTGTGCAGAGGCCGGGCTCGTCGTCCACGAGTACCCGCTGCTCGTTCTCGACAGTCCGCAGGTGGCAGCCGTTCCGGATGGCGTACGGCTGCGGCTGGTGCCGTCCGACGATCGCGGGACTGCCGCGCATACAGGCGACCGTGGTGCTCGGGTTCGAGTCCCCGGGGACCGAGGTCGGGCCGGTAGGCCCCGAGGATCGCGAGGCAGCGGCCGGGGCGCAGCGAGTCGAGCACCTGCGCCGACGGCTCGCCGCCGGGCGCACGGTTCTCGTGGTCGCCGAGGGCTCGTCAGGGCCGCTGGCCGCCGGCAGCCACCAACCGATCGACGGTGTCAGCGAGCTCACCGGCATCGCGACGCTGCCCAGCGCGCGACGTCGCGGGATCGGAGCCGCGGTGACGAGCGCCCTCGTCGCGGACGCGCGCGCTCGCGGCGCCAGCACCGTGTTCCTCTCCGCGGGCAGCGACGAGATCGCCCGCGTGTACGAGCGGGTCGGCTTCCGCCGAATCGGGACGGCCTGCGCCGCGGAGCGTGTCTGAACCGCGGCGCAGGGCCGACCCTCAGCGCGGATCAGCCAGCCTACGGCGCCAGGGTGATCCGGCCGTCCTCCACTGGGTCGACCGGCGAGTTGGCCGTGATGCTGTCCACGACGATGTCCAGCAGCGCGTCACCGGGTTGCTCGACGTCAGTGCCCTGCGACAACACCGTGTAGCCGTCACCGCCGGTGAACATGAAGTCGTTCGTGACGAGCCGTACGGTGTCGGCCGGGCCGATCGGCGTCAGTGTGCCGCCCACGCCGTCGGGTGCCTTCCACATCCCGGTGACAACGGGCGTGGTCCCACTGCAGCTGAACGTGAGCTTGAGCCCGGATACCTGCGGGAACCGCCCAGTTGCGATCTGCGGGTTGCAGGCCGGGCTGAACCCGTTGAGCAGTGCCTGCTCGAGCTGAGCACCGGTGAGCGTGAGGAGCGTCGTGCGGTTGCCGAAGGGCAGCACGGCGAACACCTCGCCCCAGGTGATCTCGCCGGGCTGCTTCGCCGGCCGATGGTGGCGTGAACACGAAGTCGGCCCGCAGGCCACCAGAGTTGGTCAGAGCCGCATCGATCCCTGGGTACTTCGCCCGCATCGCATCGGCCACCAGGTTGCCCATCTCCGACTCGCTGAGCCGGGTCGGGTCGCGCAGGATGTCGTTGTCGCCTTGCGTGCCGATCACCTGGTTGCGCAGTACCGCGGTCTGGGCGTTGGCGTCATCGACGATTGCCTGGACGTCAGGCCGGCTGGCTACGCCGAGGTTCTTGGCGATGCGCGTGGCACCACCAACCCATTGCACGTCACGGTCCTTCACCATGAGCTGAAGCACCGAGTAGCTCGCCCCGGCGTTGAAGCCCTCGGTCACCAGGATGTCGCCGACCATGAGGTTGGAGACACGGTGCGTGTGACCCGCAATCACCGCGTCGACCGTGGTGTCCTGCAACGCCTCTGCGATCGGGATGATCGGGCCCTCCCAGGGCACGGCGGCATTGCCGTCGACAGCGTTGGAGCCCAGTGCAGTGCCCTCGTGGATAACCACGATCTGGACCCGAACTCCCTGCCGGCGAAGCCGTTCGGACTCCTGCCGCGATCCGCTCGGCGGACGGCAGGAAGGTCAGTCCCTCGGTTGCCCCGGCCGAGACGAGCTCCGGGCGTCGACTCGAGAGCCGATCCGATGACGCCCACCCGGACGCCGCCGACGTTGAACACGACGGACGGCGTCACCCAGTCGGGCGCCTCACCCGTCGCCGTCTCGACGATGTTGGTGGCCGAGGAACGGGAAGTTGGCTCGATCCTGGTGGCGCAGCAGCCGCTCGACGCCGTAGTCGAACTCATGGTTGCCGTAGGCCGTGGCGTCCAGACCCCAGGCGTTCTCCACGTCGATGGCCGGCATGTCTTCGAGCAGTCCGGAGTTGGGCGGCGAGGCACCCACGTTGTCACCACCTGCGAGCAACAGACCCGGGCACGCCAAGCGAGGCAAACTCCTCGTCGAACATCGTCGCGAGCCGGCTCGCGCCGCCGACCCCGACGTTGAGCCCGTCGATCGCCATCGTGGTCTGGTCGAGCTGGCCGTGGAAGTCGTTGAGCCCCACGATCGTCAGCGGCTTGACTCCACGGGTGCCATCGAGCACCTCGAGCACAACCCGGCCCTGTGAGTGCTGCGGCTCGGGGATGTCCATCAGGTAGGCGATCGTCGGGGCGATGTCGATCGCCGAGATGTCCACGCGACCGTCGTCGATCGCGTCGCCGCCCGCCAGGAACGTCGCCCGCATGTTGACGTTGGCGGCCATGTTCTGGATGTCGGGCACGTAGCCGTGCTGGCCGAAGAACTCCGACTTGGCGATCAGCGTGCCCGGCGTCGCGCCGTCGTACTGGTAGGGCGGGAAAGCGAACACCACGAGGTCGCCGGTGCGCGTCGGGTGCGCCATGTCGGTCGTGTCGGTGGGGTTCGGCCCGTTGGGGATGGCCCGAGCCTCCTCTTGCGAGAAGATCCGGTCGATGACCTGCCAGCCCTCGGGCTGCCCGTCGCCGTTCCAGTCGTTGGGGTCGGTGAGCTCGCTTGAAAGCGTCCTCGATCTGAGCTACGCACAGCGCTTGCCTCGGCCGCGGTGACCTGCTGCAGGCCGCCGCCTGCTGGGTTGCGCCCTGCGAGGTTCAGATAGATCTGGACCGCACCGCCGGCCCAGCACGCCTTGGCCTTGCCGATGGTCTCGCCCGTGGCCGGGCGGCAGTTGCCCGTCTGCGGTCTCGACAGCAGGCCCAGGTCTACGAGCACTTTGCTGGCATCGATCGCCAGGAACTGCGGCGCAAAACCGTGGTCGGAGCCAACGAACGTCGACACGTCGTCGCCGTGCCGGTCGAGCAGCCCCTGCGCCAGGCGCATCGTAGAGTCGGCGCCCGAGTAGGCCCGCTTGATGTAGGCCTCGCGCTCGTCGACGCGGCCGTCCGGCTCGCCGTCCAGCTGCACGTCGTCGTAGGCGGGGTTGGGGTCACCGTTCGGCACCGTACGGGTCAGGAGCGACACGAACTGGTGCTGGAACTCGTCGGTGACCGGGTAGCCGACGAGCGCGAGGTCGGGCTTGTAGGCCTTGATGAGGTAGTCGAGGAGCGGGTGGTGCGACTTCTCCCAGTAGAGCCCCTGCTCGACGTAGGTGTCCTCGCTGACGATGCCGGCTTCGAGCACGGCGAAGTCGCCCGCCTGTGACGACGGGAACCGCTGTGCCACGAACTCGGCGAAGTCTCCGGTGAAGCCCGGCTCGCCCGGCCACGTCGGCCAAGTGGCGTTGGCCCGGGTCACCGAGGTGTGGAACAGCCGAACCTGCGAGGCGTCGCGTGACAGCTCTTCGACCCTGATCAGCATGCTGGCCGTCAAGCCGGCCATCGCTCCAGAGGGAATGGTGACCTTCACATCGGCGAACTTGCCTTCGCGCAGATCCGCCACCTTGGCGCTGCCGTCCTTGCCCCGCGCGAACAGCACCCGGTCGTAGTTGGTGCGCCGGTCCCTCGTGCTGTCGTAAATGTAGGCGTCGAGGCTGTACTCATGACTTCTGCGCCCGCGTCCAGCACCCGCATGCGCGTCTCGAGGGCCGGGCTGTGTGATGTCGGGACATTGGTCCAGCCTGCGGCGGGCGCCACCGTGACCTGGTCGTACTGCAGGCTGAAGGCCTGGATCAGGTTCGGGCGGTCGCTCGGCGAGACGAAGTTGGTCGTGACACCTCGACCAGAAAGGAACGACCGGAAGTCGACGGTCGGTCCATTGATGACGCCGTTGCGCCCCCCGGCCCACTCCATCTGGAGGACCTTCTTGCCGCCCCGCTCCGCGGACTGGGCGATCGTCTCGGCCTGCAGCACGCCAGCTCCGAACGAGCTCGTCGAGTTCGCGAACGGCTGGCTGTTGGTGTGGAACGTGTTGTTGGTCGAGCCGTGCACGCCGGGCCAGGCGCCGGTCGCCATCGTGTACCACCCGGCGCCGGTGTTGGGCGGTGCCTGGGTGAGCATGCCGCCGCCGCTGGCCGACGCTCCCCTGCGCAGGAGCTCGGCGAAGCCGGGGACCGCAGAGTGTCGACCGCGTTCCTTCGCGTACCGCTCGACCACATCCTGCCGCAGGCCGTCAGCCGCGAACAGCAGGACGGAGTCGTCATCGCGCCGATCACCGCCACCGCCGTGCCCCGCTGCCTGCGGCAGCGCCACTGCGGTCGCGGCCACAACGGCCACCACTGCGCTGACAACGACTCCGACTCGACGACCCCGCAGCCTGCGCACCCCTGGCTCCCTCGCTCGGCGTACCCCCGGCGCTGAGCCTGCCTCTCCGGGGTACCCGGACCGCAAGAGTTTCGCGTGAACGATGGAGGACGAATCCGCGACTACTGGCGGTGGGCGCGGTTGACCGCCGAGACGACTGCCTTGAGCGACGCGGTGACGATGTTGGCGTCGAGCCCGACCCCCCAGAGGACCTGCCCGCCGACGGCGCACTCGACGTAGGCGGCCGCACGGGCGTTCTCACCGGCCGAGAGCGCGTGCTCGTGGTAGTCGAGCACTCGCACGTCGTAACCGATCCCGCCGAGCGCGCGGACGAACGCGTCGATCGGCCCGTTGCCGTTGCCGGTCAGGACCCGCCGCTCGCCCTCGACGTAGAGCCCCGCGGTGAGCGCGTCGCGCTCGCCCTCGGCGCTCGACGAGTGCACGGAGTTGAGCTGCAGGGGCGTCACCGCGCCGAGGTACTCACGCGCGAAGTGCTCCCACAGCTCGGCCGGGCTCACCTCGCCGCCCTCAACGTCCATGTGCCGCTGGACGACGCCAGAGAACTCGATCTGCAACCGCCTGGGCAGCTCGAGCCCGTGCTCGGACTTCATGAGGTAGGCGATGCCGCCCTTGCCGGACTGCGAGTTGACCCTGATGACGGCTTCGTACGAGCGGCCGACGTCCTTGGGGTCGATGGGCAGGTACGGAACCGCCCACGGGATCTCGTCGACGGTCTTGCCCGCCGCCTCGGCGTCGATCGCCATCGCCTCGAAGCCCTTCTTGATGGCGTCCTGGTGGGAGCCGGAGAAGGAGGTGTAGACGAGGTCGCCGGCGTACGGGTGCCGCGCGTGCACGTCCATCTGGGTGCAGTACTCGTAGGTGCGCCGGATCTCGTCGATCTCCGAGAAGTCGATCTGCGGGTCGATGCCCTGGCTGAACAGGTTCATGCCCAGGGTGACCAGGTCGACGTTGCCGGTGCGTTCACCCTGCCCGAACAGGCAGCCCTCGATGCGGTCGGCGCCGGCGAGGTAGCCCTGCTCGGCGGCGGCGACCGCCGTGCCCCGGTCGTTGTGCGGGTGCAATGAGATGCGCCACGAACTCCCGACGCGACACGTGCGTGCTGAACCACTCGATCTGGTCGGCGTAGACGTTGGGTGTGGCCCGCTCGACCGTGGCCGGCAGGTTCAGGATGATCTCGCGGCCGGGTCCCGGCTCCCAGACGTCCATGACCCCCTCACAGACCTCGAGCGCGAAGTCGAGCTCGGTGTCGATGAAGATCTCCGGGGAGTACTGGTAGCCGAAGTCGGTGCCGGTGAGCAGGTCCTCGGCGTACTTCATCACGTGCCGGGTGCCGTCGACGGCCAGCGCCTTGGTCTGGTCCCGGTCGTTGTGGAAGACGACCCGCCGGAACAGCGGGGCGGTTGCGTTGTAGAGGTGCACGTTGGCGTGCCGGGCTCCCACGAGCGACTCGACCGTGCGCGCGATGAGGTCTTCCCTGGCCTGCGTCAGCACCGAGATGCGTACGTCGTCGGGGATGGCGTCGGGGTCCTGGACGATGCTGCGTACGAAGTCGAAGTCCGTCTGGCTCGCCGCCGGGAAGCCGACCTCGATCTCCTTGTAACCCATGCGCACCAGCAGGTCGAACATCCGCCGCTTGCGTGCTGGCGTCATGGGATCGATGAGGGCCTGGTTGCCGTCGCGGAGGTCGGTCGACAGCCAGCGCGGCGCCGCGGTGATCGTGCGCGTCGGCCACGTCCGCTCTAACGGCGGTACGGGATTGGTCTGCGCGAACGGGCGGTACTTGTGGATCGCCATGCGGCTCGGGCGCTGATTGTTGGCGCGTCGAGCGCGATCAGGTGTGGTCACGGGTGGGCTATCCCCTCGAGGGCGTCACAAAGACGACACGTCGGCTGACCACAACAGTCCCCGCGGCGAGGGAGCCAGCCTTATCGGCCCTCGCCGCGGCAGCCAAGAAGCAGCACCGCGAGACGCATAGTTCGGCCACAGGCTAGCCGGGCCAGCCGGCGGGCGGCCCCGTAGCCGGAGCCGGTCCAGCAGGTGAGACGAAATCCAGTCGACACACGGCCCGTCGGCGCGGTTCCGTTGTGCCATGGACCTCGACCTTGTCCCCGTCACCGCCGACGATGACGATCTTCTCGAGCGGTACCACCAGGTCATGGCCGAGGCGTGGGCGGCCGAGCATCCCGAGCTCATGCCGTACCCCCGCGAGTTCACGGTGGGTGCGGTGCGCTACCCGGAGCCGGCGCACGAGACGACGCGCTTTCTGGCGCGCGTCGACGGTGAGTTCCGCGCGGCTCTCACGATCGAGCTGCCGCTGGAAGACAACACCGACAACGCGATCGCCGACCTACTGGTCCTGCCCGGGCCGGACGAGGCTGCGCTGCGCGACGGGCTGGTCGCGGCGTCTCTCGAGCTCGGCCGCGACGCCGGCCGCAAACGGGTGATCACGGAGTCGGGAGAACCGTACGCCGGCCCGCCGAGGTCGTACACGCACCTTGAGGAGCAGGGCTTCAGCCGGGCCGTGGAGGAGTACACGAGCCTGCTCGACCTGCAGCGCGTGGATGACGACGCGCTTGGGCGGCTCTTCCAGGACGCGGTCGAGCACTCCACGGCGTACACGCTGGATCTGCTCAAGGGAGGGCAGCTCGACGAGGAGGCCGCCGCGCAGATGGGTGCCCTGGAGAGCACGCTGAGCGAGGACGCCCCGCTCGGCGACCTGGTGTGGGAACGGGAGAACTGGCCGGCCGACCGGGTGCTGGCCGCTCGGGAGCAGTTCGCAAGCCGTGGGCTGCTGGAGTACCTTGCCGTCGCCCGCGACAGGGCCGGACGCATGGTCGCGATGACGCAGTTCATGGTCGCGCCATCGGTTCCGGAGTGGGCCGGTCAGTGGGCAACCGTGGTCGCCCCCGACCACCGGGGCCACCGGCTGGGCATGCTGGTCAAGACCGCCAACCTGGCGCAGCTGCGTGACCACGAGCCCACGGTGCGGTGGATCGAGACGGGCAACGCCGTCGAGAACGAGCACATGCTGCGGGTCAACTGGGCGATGGGGTTCCACCCGGTCGGCCGCTGGTGGGAGTGGCAGCGGGACCTCTGACACGCCAGGCTCACGTCATGAACCGCGCTGCCGTGGAGACTCTGCTGCGTCGGCTACCCGACGTCGACAGCGCGCCGCACTTCGAACGTACGGCGTGGAAGTGCGGTGGCAAGATCTTCGCCACCATCGGCGAGGACGACACCGTCAACCTGCGCCTCACGCCCGAGACGCAGCAGGAGATCGTCGCACTCACCCCCGCGGCCGAGGCGATCGACAACGCGTGGGGCCGGCAAGGGTGGACGACCTTGCGGTTCGCAGAGACCGACGACGCCGATCTGGTCGCCGAGTGGTTGGCCACGGCGTGGCGGCTGCGGGCAGGCAAGCGACTGCTCGCCGAGCATCCCGACGTCTGACAGCGCTCAGAACCCCAGGCGGCGCAGCTGTTTGGGGTCGCGCTGCCAGTCCTTGGCCACCTTGACGTGCAGGTCGAGGTAGATCGGGGTGCCGAGCAACGCCTCGATGTGCTTGCGCGCCTTGGTGCCGACCGCGCGCAACCGCGAACCACCGCGACCTATCACGATCGCCTTCTGGCTGTCGCGCTCAACGAACAGGTTGGCGTGCACGTCGAGCAGCGGCTTGTCTTGGGGCCGGTCCTCGCGAGGAATCATCTCCTCGACGACTACGGCGATCGAGTGCGGCAGCTCGTCACGCACCCCTTCCAGCGCCGCCTCCCGGATGAGCTCCGCGACGAGAGTCTCCTCCGGCTCGTCGGTGAGATCCCCTTCCGGATACAGCGGCCAGCCCTCCGGCATCTGGGCCACGAGCAGGTCGGCGAGCAGTCCCAGCTGGTCTCCTGCCAGCGCCGACACGGGCACCACCTCGGCCCACTCGATGCCGAGCTCGGCACCGAGCTCGCTCGCGGCGACGAGCTGCTCGCCGACTCGATCGGGGGATACGAGGTCGGTCTTGGTCACGATCGCGACCTTGGGCGTGCGGCGGACCTGCGAGAGCTCCTGCGCGATGAATCGGTCGCCGGGCCCCAGCTTCTGGTCGGCGGGCAGGCAGAACCCGATGGCGTCGACCTCGGACCACGTCGTGCGGACGAGGTCGTTGAGCCGCTGGCCGAGCAGCGTGCGCGGCTTGTGCAGCCCAGGCGTGTCGACCAGCACGAGCTGCGCGTCGGGCCGGTGCACGATGCCGCGGATGGTGTGCCGGGTGGTCTGCGGCTTGTCGGAGATGATGGCGACCTTCTCGCCGACAAGGGCATTGGTGAGGGTCGACTTGCCGGCGTTGGGGCGGCCGACGAAGCAGGCGAAGCCTGACCGGTATCCCTCGGGTACGTCGAACAGCCCCGTCACACGGGCAGCCTCTCACGCACCGCGCCGGCCGGCGTCGCGACAAAGACGGGCGTCCCGGGGCCGCCGAGATCACGTACGGCGTCGAGCGCGCGTCCGCGACGGAGCGTCGTCGGTGACCACCGCCGCGGCTTCCAGACCGGGCGCCCCGCTGGAGACCGCCATCGCCACGGCCACCTCGAGCGCGGACAACCGGAGTGACGGCAACGCGACTGTCACTGCCGCATAGGTACGGCCGTCGGTGTCGCGGACCGCCGCACCCTCGGCAGCATTCGTACGGGCTCGCGCGGCCCGCGCCAGCGTGACGATCTTGGCGTCCTCCGGGTCGAGCTCGGTCATCCGCGGGCCTCCCCCGGCGTGTCATCGGCCATCTCGCGAACGCGGGTGACGAGGACGGTGTCGATGCGGTTGCGCCGCCCTGCTGTCGACTCGGCGACGAGCTGGAGCCCGCCGACCTGGACGCCGGCGCCCGGGATCGGCACCCGGCCGAGATGCTTGGCCAGCAGCCCGCCCACGCTGTCGACGTCGTCGTCGTGGAGGTCGATGTCGAACAGCTTGCCGAGGTCCTCGACGTGCAGACGCGAGCTGACCCGCACCTCGTCGTCGCTGAGCCGCTCGACGGGGGTGGCATCGGCGTCGTACTCGTCGGTGATCTCGCCCACGATCTCCTCGAGGATGTCCTCGATGGTGACGATGCCGGCCGTGCCGCCGTACTCGTCGACGACGATCGCGACATGGGTATGGGCCGCCTGCATGTCGCGGAGCAGCTCGTCGACGGGCTTGGAGTCGGGCACGAACACGGCTTTTCGCATGACCGAGTCGACGCGCTCGGCGTTCTCCGCCTCGCGACTGTCGTACATGCGCCGGGAGACGTCCTTGAGATAGGCGATGCCGATGACGTCGTCGATGTTGTCACCGACGACCGGGATGCGGCTGAACCCGCTGCGCAGGGCGAGCGACATGAACTGGCGCAGTGTCTTGTGCCGCTCGATGAACACCACATCGGTGCGCGGCACCATGACCTCGCGGACGATGGTGTCGCCGAGCTCGAAGACGGAGTGGATCATCTTGCGCTCTTCGGACTCGATGACCTGCGACTGCTCGGCGAAGTCGACCAGCTCGCGCAGCTCCGCCTCCGTGGCAAACGGTCCCTCGCGGAAGCCCTTGCCCGGCGTGACGGCGTTGCCGATGAGGATGAGCAGAGACGACAGCGGTCCGAGCAGCCGCGTGAGCAGGGTCACCGGGCCGGCCGCTACCAAGGCGACCTGCTCCGCGTGCTGGCGGCCGATCGTGCGCGGTGCCACGCCGATGACGACGAACAGCACGAGCACCATGACCGCCGCGGTCACGACGCCGGCCACCCACGCTGAGCTGAACTCGTCGCGCACGGCGAGGGCGACGATGACGACCGCGGAGACCTCGCACACCACGCGGAGTAGCAGCGCCGTGTTGACGTAGGGCGGCGCGTCCTCGGCCACCCGGCGGAGTCGCTCGGCGCCCCGGCGGCCGTCACGCACCAGGCTGTCGGCGCGCGCCCTGGAGATCGTCGAGAGTGCAGCTTCGGCAGCCGCAAGCAGCGCCGCGACAACGACGAGGAGGACCACGCCGACGAGCAGCCAGGCATCGGTGGAGGTCATCGACGCTGCCCGCGGGCGGCCCGCCAGTCGGCTAGCAGGCGGTTCTGCAGGCCGAACATCTCCTTCTCCTCGTCGGGCTCGGCGTGGTCGTAGCCGAGCAGGTGCAAGATGCCGTGCGTGGTCAGCAGGTGCAGCTCGTCCTCGGTGCTGTGTCCGGCGCGCGCCGCCTGTCGCTCGGCGACCTCCGGGCACAGGACGACGTCGCCGAGCAGCCCGGGTGCCGGATCCTCACCGTCGGCGGTCGGCCGCAGCTCGTCCATCGGGAACGACAGCACGTCGGTCGGTCCTGGCTCGTCCATCCACTGCATGTGCAGCTGCTCCATGGCCGAGGTGTCGACGAGGATCAGCGACAGCTCGGCCTGTGGGTGGATGCGCAGCGCGTCGAGCATGAAGCGTGCCAGCTCGGCGAGGGCACGCTCGTCGACGGTAGCGTCGGTCTCGTTGTTGATCTCGATGCTCACGGTGTGCGCCTCTGCGTCAGGACCGGCGTCCGGGCCGCCGCGCCTGCACGCCTCGTCCTGCGGTCTGCTCGGCGTCCCAGCGACCGTAGGCGTCGACGATGCGGCCCACGAGCTGGTGCCGGACGACGTCGTGGCTCGTGAGCCGGGTGAAGTGGACGTCCTCGATAGCGCTCAAGATGCCCTGGACGATCTTGAGCCCGCTCGAGGTGCCGGTGGGCAGGTCGATCTGCGTGATGTCCCCGGTGACCACCATCTTGGAGCCGAAGCCGAGCCGGGTGAGGAACATCTTCATCTGCTCGGGTGAGGTGTTCTGCGCCTCGTCGAGGATGATGAAGGCGTCATTCAACGAGCGTCCTCGCATGTACGCCAGCGGTGCGACCTCGATCGTGCCCTCCGTCATGAGCCGCGGGATGGTCGCCGGATCCATCATGTCGTGCAGCGCGTCGTAGAGCGGGCGCAGGTAAGGGTCGATCTTCTCGCTCAACGTGCCCGGCAGGAACCCGAGCCGCTCCCCCGCCTCGACCGCGGGCCGCGTGAGGATGATGCGCGTGACCTGCTTGGCCTGCAGCGCCTGCACGGCCTTGGCGACCGCGAGGTAGGTCTTGCCGGTGCCGGCCGGCCCGATGCTGAAGACGATGGTGTGCTTGTCGATCGCGTCGACGTAACGCTTCTGGTTGAGCGTCTTGGGCCGAATCGTGCGACCGCGGTTGGACAGGATGTTGAGCGTGAGTACGTCGGCCGGCCGCTCCAAGGTGCGCTCGCGGAGCATCGCGATGGCGCGCTCGACCGACTCCGCCGACAGCCCTTGTCCGGTGCGCACCACGGCGATGAGCTCGTCGATCAGGCGCTCGACAAGGGCGATGTCGCCGGGCTCCCCGGTGAGGGTGATCTCATCCCCACGCACCGCGATGTCGACGGTGGGGAACGCGTCCTCGACGACCTTGAGGTTGGTGTCCGCCGTCCCGAGCAGGCTCACCATCGGGATGCTGGACGGGACAACGATGCGATGTCTGGCCGCGGTGGTCTCGGTCATGGGTGGCCCGGCCGGGCCTGCTCACACTGCTCTCTGTCTCGGATACGAGGGACCCGACCATGGTAGCGAGCGAGCCTCCGCGCAGCCCGGACGATTCCCGGCTCAGCCGGGTGGCCAACCGAGGTCGCGCCCACCGAGCACGTGCGCGTGTACGTGGAAGACGCTCTGCCCAGCCTGCGGTCCGGTGTTGAGCACCAGTCGGTAGTCGGACAGGCCCTCCTGCTCCGCCACGGCGGCCGCGTCGGCGAGCAGCGTGCCCGCAAGCGTGCGATCGGCCTCCGCCAGGGCAGCGGCGTTGGGCAGGTGGTCGCGCGGCACGACGAGCACGTGCACCGGCGCCTGCGGGTTGATGTCGCGGAAGGCCACCGTGTGGTCGGACTCACGGACCAGGTCGGCGGGGATCTCCCCCGCGACGATGCGGCAGAACAGGCAGCTCTGGTCGGCGGTCACAGCCCGATCCTAATCAGGCAAGATCGAGACGCTGAGGTGTAAACCAGACACGCCGGTCGCGCGTCCGCTGAGTGTGGGGAACTCTGCGGCCACACTTGGCAGGAGCGGCGAAGGGTGGTCGGGCGTGGAGGAGTCGTGGGGCGCCGACGAGGCGGTCACGAAGCTCTACACCGCGCACTATCGGCCGCTGGTCCGGCTGGCCACGCTCCTGCTGCGCGACGTCGGCCAGGCCGAGGAGGTCGTGCAGGACGCCTTCGTGGCGATGCACGGTCGATGGTGGCGGCTGCGCAATCCAGACAAGGCGCTCGCCTACCTGCGTACGAGCGTCGTCAACCGGTCACGATCGGCACTACGTCACCGGAAGGTGGTCGAACGGCATCCCGAGCCGGCTCCCGGAGCGGGGCCGAGCGCGGAGTCGTACGTGCTCGCCACGGCTGAGCAGAACCGCGTGATGGCGGCGTTGCGGGAGCTGCCCGACCGGCAGCGGGAGGCGATGGTGCTCCGCTACTACCTCGATCTGTCGGAAGCGGAGATCGCGGCGGCGATGGGCATCAGCCGCGGCGCGGTGAAGAGTCACGCGTCGCGTGCGGCGGCGGCCCTGCGAGAGAGCCTGGGAGGTGCGCGATGAACGGCGACGAGCGCTGGGAGGAGGCCCTTCGCCAGAGTCTGGAGCGCGAGGCGTCCCAGGTCGAGGTGGCGGGCGACGGGCTGTCGCGGATCCAGTTGCGCACGGCGGGGGCGGCGCGCAGGCGGGTGCGGCTTGCCTTGGCGGGCGCGGCCGGGCTTGCGGCGGCCGCGGTCGGGGTCGCGGTCGCGATCGGCCCTGACGGACAGCCCTGACGTGGTGACTCCGGCGGGCACCGGCACGTCGTCACCTGCGTCCCCCACCGACGAGCCGACGACGCCGGCCCCACCGACCACAGAGCCGACGCCGGACGTGACCACGCTTCCGCCGGGTGAGCGGCGAGCCGTCCCTGTCTACTTCTCCGTCAACACCGAGCAGGGACTGCGGTTGGCGCGAGAGTTCCGCTCGACGACCTCTGGTCGCAGCAACGCAGAGGCTGCCCTCGAACTGATGCGCGACGGCCCGGCCGATCCCGACTACACAACCTTCTGGGACGCGTCGGTTGACGTCGTATCGGTGCAGTCGGAGGGCGGGACGGCCACCGTCGACCTGTCCGGCGAGCTGGCTCCTGGCGCCGTCGCTCCAAGGTGACAAGGCGTCGAACGCAGTCGAGCAGCTCATCTTCACGGTGCAGGCTGCGTTGGGTGAGCGGCTGCCCGTGCAGATCCTGGTCGACGGCCAGCACGTCGCCGAGCTCTGGGGTACGGCGCCGGTCGCCGAGCCGTTGACCAATGCCGACCCGGAGTCCGTACGACTGCTTGTGCAGATCAACTCGCCGGGCGAGGGCGATGTGGTGGCCTCGCCGGTGCGGGTGAGGGGTGAGGCTTCGGCGTTCGAGGCGACGGTGATCTGGCGGGTCCTCGCGGCTGACACGGGCGCGGAGGTCCAGTCGAGCTTCACCAACGCTGCGGAGGGCGTTCCGGCTCTCACCGTTCGAGTTCACCGTCGAGCTCGCGCCGGGTGACTACATCGTCGAGGTGACCGAGGACGACCCGTCAGGCGGTGAAGAGGGCTTCGCACCTCACGTGGACACCAAGCTCATCACGGTGACCGGCTAGCCGGTGTCGTCGAAGTGGAGTTGTTGGGCGAGTCGGTGCGCTGCGTTGATGGTGTCGGGGAGTTGGTTGCGCACCGGTCGTTGTTGCGGGTCGACCCATTTCGGGGGGATGACCCACGGCAGTCCGTGTCGGCTGCGGAGGAGTCCACCGGCCGAGGTGGACCTCGGTGTGATGCCTCGGGCAGACGAGCACCAGGTTCGGTAGGTCGGTCGGCCCGCCCAGCTGCCACGGCACGATGTGGTGGGCGTCGCACCAGGCGGGTAGGGCGGTGCAGCCGGGGATCACGCAGCCGCCGTCGCGGGCGGCCAGGGCGCGGCGCTGCGCCGGGGTGGCGAGGCGGCGGGCCCGGCCGTAGTCGAGGATCTGCCCGAACGCACCGACCACGCAGCGTTCCAGGACCGCGTCGCAGGACAACACCCCGAGCGCGAACGGCGACAGCGGCCCGGTCTGCTCACAGCTGGCCAACCCCACCGGACGACGCGGGACGCGCCGGCCGGCGTCCTCGGCCGCGCTGTCGTCCTTGTCGGCGGCGGGCTCGGCACCCTCGTCGTGTGCATGGGCGGCGGCGTCGGCGAGTTGGTCGGGGTTGGTGTGCACCACGACCCGGGGTGGTTCGCCGCCGCGTTGCCCGGCATTGGCCAGGGCGGCCTTGGCCATCAGCACGAGGGCGTCGGCATGGCGTTGCGCGGTGCTGCGGGTGTCGGTGATCTGTCAGGGTTTGTTGGCCGTGTTCGTCGACCCCGCAGGCGGCCGGCTCGGGTGGGCGTAGTGGTGTAGGGCGGCGCTGAACCAGGCCGAGCCGATCTGGTCGAGCAGGAACCGCCCGGCCAGCATCCCGGTCGCATCCTCGGCCTTGGTCAGGGATCGGCGGTCGTGCGCGTTGGGGTCGAAGGAGCGTGACCCGTCGGGGTCGAGCACCTCCAAGCAGCTGTTTGGCGAGGATCTCGAAGTCACCGGGCGCGAACTGCTCGGCCTGCCCGGTCAGGAACCCGCGCGACCCGTGCCGCGCTGCTCCTGCTTGAGATGGGCGGGGATCCGGCCCAGGCAGCGGGCCGCCACATCCACATGCTCGCGGGAGACCCGACCGTCGGCCAGGGCGGCACCCATCTCGGTGCAGGTCGCCGTCGGGGCCGATCGCCCGCGCCGCGGTGACGTCGCGGACGCTGCCGTTCTGCCGGTGCCGCATCCGCAGCCACTCCGCGGTGGACCGGGCGCCGGTGTCGGTGGCCACCTTGCGGGTGTCGACCTCACCCAACAGCCTTGAGGTAGGCGGCCTCGGTCGCGCGGCGCAGCCGGAGGAGCTGGTCGAAGGAGTCGACCAGCACCGACGATGCCGAGCACCGACGGGTCGGCGTCGCGCAGCTCGGTCAGGCCCTTGTCGATGAGGGCCAGCGCGGACTGCACCGCGGTGACCGCGGGTGGAGTCGGCGTGGCTTCCATACCGTCGACCCTACAAGGGGGGTCGGACAGAACTCGCGACCCGCCGATACCCGGATTCCCTTACACAGCAAGGCTTTCCGGCCACACGTTATCCACAGATTTGATCGAGCTCTTGACATCCCGCGAAGGGCTTGTGTCACCAGCCGACTTCGACGGGCTGATCGTGCGGCGAGCTAAGGTCATCAACGTCTCCGGGCGACGCAGTCCGGTCTGGCGGAGACCCGACTCCACCTGTCTCGAGGCGGAACCTGCACAGACGTCTGGCGATGGGACCCAACCCAGGCGGAGCCGACCGTGCAGAACGGCGAGATCGTCGACGAGCGCCAGCGCCCGCACACCGCTGGGGCGCCCCAGCGGGGCTCCAGCACCCGATTCGCGCCCGAGCTGCGATTGCCGGAGCCCGCTCTCAGCCCTTGCGCACGCGGAAGCGCAGGTGTGTCACGTCCTTGTCCTCGATCACCTCTGGCCCCTCAAGCTCGACCGGGACCTTGGCGAGCTCGGAGAAGAACGGGGTGCCGCCGCCCAGGATGACCGGCACCAGGTCGACCCAGATCTCGTCGAGCAAACCCGCGTCGAGGCACTGCCGCGCGATGACTCCACCGTTGACACCCACGACCTTGTCGCCGGCGAGCTCCTTGGCCTGGTCGATGGCCGCCTCGATGCCCTCGGTGACGAACCTGAAGTTGGGCCAGGCCGTTGCTGCGTCCTCCGGCGGGCGATGCGTGAGCACGACCACCGGCGTACCCAGGGGGTGCAGCCCACCCCAACCCTTGGTGAAGTCGAAGAGCTTGCGGCCGACGACGAGCGAGCCGGACATCTCGTTCAGCCGCCGGAAATGTGCCGCGGCTACCTCGGTCATCTGCATGGTCAGGTTCGGGTCTGCGGTGGTCACGGTGACGTCGCCGTTGCCGTACCACTTGAACAGGTGCTCGAAGCCGCTCTCGTTGGGACCCGAGATGTAGCCGTCGAGCGACATGCTTGCGCCGGTGTAGACCTTGGACATCGTCTCTTCTCCTCTCCAGCTGTTTCAGAGACGTCGGAGTCGATCGGTGCCTTTCGACATCAGGACCAGCGAGCAGTACGGCTGAGGAGGACGCCCGCCGCGACGGCACCCGCGGTGGAGGTCCGCAGCACCGACGGCCCAAGTCGTACGGGCCGCGCCCCTGCAGCCTCGAAGGCCGCGAGCTCGTCGGGCGCCACCCCGCCCTCGGGTCCGACCACGACAACGATGTCGCCCGCCGCGGGCAGGTCGATCGAAGCCAGCGGCTCGTCAGCCGCTTCATGGAGTACGAGCGCGACCGCTGCAGTCGAGAGCCGCTCGGCCACCTGGCTCGTCGAGGCCAGCTCGCCGACGGCCGGGAACCACGCCCGCCGCGACTGCTTCGCTGCCTCCCGTGCGGTGCCGCGCCACTTGGCGACTGACTTCGCACCGCGGTCGCCCCGCCACTGCACGATCGAGCGGCCGGCCGACCATGGCACGATCTCGTCGACGCCGACCTCAGTCATGGTCTCGACCGCGAGCTCGCCACGGTCACCCTTGGCCAGGGCCTGGACGACGACAACACGCGGCGCCGGTGCCGGCTCGGACACCCGGGAGCGGACCTCGCAGTCGAGCCGCTGCCGGTTGGCGGCGACGACGACACAGCGCACCCGCAGCCCGGCACCATCGGTGAGCTCGACCTCCTCGCCGACGCCGATGCGGCGGACGACGGCCGCGTGTCGGCCCTCGTCGCCATCGAGCACAACCCGGCTTGAGTCGGCCAGGGCATCGGTGTCGACGACGAAGACCGGGGCGCTCACTGCTTGAACGCGTCGCGCAACCTGGACAACAGACCCTGCTGCTGACCGCCCAGCTTGGCGGGAGCCTGCTCCTCGCTGCGCAGCGCCGCAAGCTCACGCAGCAGCTCTTCCTGGCGCTCGTCGAGCTTGGTGGGAACGGACACCTCGATGTGCACGTGCAGGTCTCCTCGGCTGCCACCGCGCAGCCGTGGCATGCCGTGCCCACGCAGGGTGTGCACCTGGCCGTGCTGGGTGCCCGGCCGCACATCGACCTCTTCGTTGCCGTCGAACGTCTCCAGCAGCACGCTCGTGCCCAGTGCCGCCGCAGTCATGGGCAGCGTCAGCGTCGCGTGCAGGTCGTCGCCGCGCCGGACGAACACCGGGTGCGGCCGGATGACCAGGTCGACGTAGACGTCACCGGAAGGTCCGCCGCCAGGGCCGACCTCCCCCATGCCCGACAGCTGCAACCGGGTGCCGGTGTCGACGCCCGGCGGCACCTTGATGGTGAGCGTGCGGCGAGCCCGGACCCGGCCATCACCGGAGCACTCGGGGCAGGGCCGCGGGTTGATGGTGCCGAAGCCATGGCACTGCGGGCAGGGCCGGCTGGTGACGACCTGGCCGAGGAACGAGCGTTGGACGTTCTGCACCTCGCCGCGGCCGCTGCACGTGGGGCAGGTGACCAGGGACGCGCCGACCGCCGTGCCGGCGCCTTCGCACACCTCGCAGACCACGGCCGTGTCGACCTGGACCTCGCGCTCGGCGCCGAACACCGCGTCGGACGAGATCGATCTCCAGGCGGACGAGGCCGTCCTGGCCCCGCCGAGTGCGGCTGCGCGGACCACGCGGCGCGCCCTGCCCGAAGAACATGTCCATGACGTCGGTGAACGAGAACCCGGCACCGTAGCCCCCGCCGGCGCCGTTGCCCGAAGCCAGCGGGTCGTGCCCGAGGTCGTACATCTCGCGCTTCTGCGGGTCGGACAGCACCTCGTAGGCCGCAGTCACCTGCTTGAACTGCTCGTGCGTCTCCGGGTCGTCGCTGACGTCGGGGTGCAGCTCACGGGCCAGCTTGCGGTAGGCGCGCTTGACCTGGTCGGGTGTCGCGTCCCGGTCAACGCCGAGGGCCGCGTAGTAGTCGATGGGCACGTCTCAGTTCCCGGTGAGAATCTGGCTGACATAGCGGGCCACGGCGCCGACGGCGGCCATGGTGCCTGGGTAGTCCATGCGGGTCGGCCCGAGCACTCCCAGCGTGCCCAGGGTCTCGTCTCCACGTCCATAGCCGACCGAGACCACAGAGGCGCTGGCGAGCGAGCTGTAGGGATTTTCGTGGCCGATGCGCACGGTGAGCAGGCTGGGGCTGGACGCCTCGCCAAGCAGGCGCAACAGCACGACCTGCTCCTCGAGCGCCTCCAGCACCGGACGCAGCGACAGGTCGAACTCGTCGCCGAACCGGGCCAGGTTGGCCGTGCCGGCCACCGCCACGCGCTCGTCGTGGCGCTCGACGAGCGTCTCGAGGATGCTCGCGACGACCGCCGACACGAGGGAACGGTCCCGGTCGCCGAAGGCGACGGCGAGCCCTTCCAGCGCTTCGGCCACGTCGCTCGCCCGGCGGCCGGTCACCGCGGCGTTGACGCGAGCACGCAGGTCGCCGAGGAGAGCCTCGTCGATCTCGTGGGCCACGTCGATCGCGCGCTGGTCGACCCGGCCGGTGTCGGTGATGACGACGAGCAGGAGGCGGGTCGTGGCCAGCGGGACGAGCTCGATGTGCCGGATGCTCGACCGGACGAGCGACGGGTATTGCACGACGGCGACCTGCCGGGTGATCTGCGCGAGCAGCCGGACGGTGCGGTGCACCACGTCGTCGAGGTCGACGGCGCCGTCGAGGAATGCCTGGATCGCGCGCCGCTCGGCCGCGGACAGCGGCTTGATCTGGGTCAGCCGGTCGACGAAGAGCCGGTATCCCTTGTCGGTGGGGACGCGGCCGGCACTCGTGTGCGGCTGCGCGATGTAGCCCTCCTCCTCGAGGACGGCCATGTCGTTGCGGACCGTGGCGGAGGAGACGCCGAGGTTGTGCCGCTCGACGAGCCCCTTTGGACCCGACCGGCTCCCGGGTGGCGACGTAGTCGTGAACGATGGCGCGCAGGACCTGCAGCTTGCGGTCGTCGAGCCGCTCATCGGTCACTGCGCACCTCCTCTTCGCCGGCTTGGCACTCCGCGGTCCGGAGTGCCAATCATACGCAGTCGGGCGCGCTTTCCTCATGAAGCGCGGCCGGAACACTAGGGTCGGCGGGTGCCTGAATGGGATGACCGATATGGCCGGGATGTGCTGGCGACCGACTGGGCGGCACCGCCACGTGGCCGATCGGCCGAGCAGCCGCTGGAACCCGACCTCGTGGTCGAGGAGGTCCAGACGGGTTTCTGCGGCGCCGTGGTCAGCTGGGACAAGCAGACCGTGACCCTGGAGGACCGCCACGGCAAGCGTCGGGTCTTCCCGACCGGCCCGGGCTTCCTGCTCGAGGGCAGGCCGGTGCGGCTCGTGCCGCCCCGTCGGCAGCCATCGGGGCGCGCGGCCCGTACGGCCTCTGGCTCCGTCGCGGTTCCCGGCCTGCGCGCCCGGGTGGCCCGTGACAGCCGCATCTATGTCGAGGGCAAGCACGACGCCGAGCTGGTCGAGAAGGTGTGGGGTCATGACCTGCGGGTCGAAGGCGTCGTCGTCGAGCACCTGGGCGGCGTGGACGACCTGCCCGAGGTGGTCCGCGACTTCCGCCCGGCGCCGGGCCGCCGCCTCGGCGTGCTGGTCGACCACCTGGTCCCCGGCTCCAAGGAGAGTCGGATCGCCGCGGAGGTGTTGTCCGGACCGTACGGCGCCGATGTCTGCGTCGTCGGCCACCCGTACGTCGACATCTGGCAGGCGGTAAAGCCCGCTGCCCTACGGCTTTCCGCGTGGCCGACCGTGCCACGGGGCCAGCCATGGAAGGACGGAGTGATCGCCGCGCTGGGCTGGGATTGCCAGCCGTACGAAGCGTGGGCACGCATCCTGGCGGCCGTACGCAGCTATGCCGACCTCGAGCCGACCCTGTCGGGCCGGGTCGAGCAGCTGATCGACTTCGTCACCGCGCCCGCGGCGTGACCGGGGCGCCGCCCAGGAGCAGCTCGGTGGCGGCGAGTGCGTTGGAGCGGCCCGCTCCGTAGGTGACGAGGTAGGTCGCGGCCGATCGCGGGCGCCACATCGGCAACCCCATCTCGACCACGACGACGTCGGGTCGTGCGTTGGCCAGCTGGTCGACGACGGCCGCCTGCCACGGGTGCCGGTGCGCATCGCGTACGACGACGACGAGTGAGCGCTCGGCCGCGTCGGCGAGCAGGCCCGCGACGGAGATCTGGGCCTCGGCGACGCGTCGGACGTCGGTGCCGGGGACCATCTCGGCGATGAGCCCGGCCAGGCCCCACGGCACCGGCCCGGCGGCAATGCCCGGCGGTGGTTGCAGCTCGACGACGACTGGCCGGACGAGCCGTCCGGGGGCCCCGTCGACAAGGCTGACGGCGCGACGCGCGGCGGCGAGCCCGACCGCAGAGTCGGATTCGTCGACGATTCCGGCGCTCGGCGCGGCGGCCAGCGTCGCCACCCGGCCGGCGGCCTCGTGCAGCCGCTCCTCCGAGAGCCGCCCCTCGCGGACTGCGGCCACGATCGCCTTGACCATGGGCTCGACCACCTCCGGCCCGCGGAGGTCGCCACCAGTGCAGAGCAGGTCGGCTCCGGCCGCGAGGGCCAGCACGGCACCCTCGGCCATGCCGACAGAACCGCGGATGACCCCCATCTCCATCGAGTCGGTGATGATCGCACCGCGGAATCCGAGCTCGGTGCGCAGCAGGCCCTGCAGCGCAGCCCGGCTCAGCGTCGCCGGGTCGTCGCCGGTGAGCTCGGGGACGCGCACATGGGCGGTCATCACCGCGGGGACACCGGCGGCGATGGCTGCCCGGAACGGCGTCAGCTCGCGGTCATGCAGCAACGCGAGCGGCTCGTCGACCGTGGGCAGCGACAGGTGCGAGTCGACACTGGTGGCGCCGTGCCCTGGGAAGTGCTTGACGCAGGCGGCGATACCGGCCTCGTGCAGACCGTTGACGGCAGCGACGGTGTGTCGGGCGACCAGCTCGGAGTCGTCGCCGAAGCTGCGCGTGCCGATGACCGGGTTGTCGTGGGCGGTGTTGACGTCGCCGCTGGGCGCCATGTCCAAGGTGAAGCCGAGCGACCGAAGGTCCGTACCCATCGCCCGGTAGACACGACGCGTGAGGTCGGGGTCGTCGATGGCACCGAGCGCGGCATTGCCGGGGTAGGGGCTGCCGGCGGCGTGCGCAAGACGGGTGACGTCACCACCCTCCTCGTCGACGCTGACGATCAGGTCCGGCCGGATCGCGGTCAGCTCGGCGTTGAGTGCACGTACCTGCTCGTCGGTCTCGATGTTGCTGCCGAACAGGATCACGCCGCCATAGCCCTGCTGCTCCACGGCGTGGCGGAGCCAGTCCGACGGAGTGGTGCCGTCGAACGCGACGAGGATCGTCGCTGCCGCGAGGCGGTGCAGCTCGGAAGGTCGGCTCATCCCTTGACCGCGCCCGCCGTGAGGCCGGCGGCGACCCGGCGGTTGAGGATCAGGAACAGGACCACCACGGGCAGGGCGACGAGCGCCGACGCGGCCATCAGGCCGGTCCAGTCGGTGCCCCGCTGGGTCTGGAAGCCCAGCAGCCAGGCAGACACCGTGCGGTGGCTCTCGGTCGTCAGGATGACGTTGGCCAGGAGGAACTCGTTCCACGCCTGGATGAACGAGAAGAGCGCGGTGGCGACCAGCCCGGGCGCGACCAGCGGAAGCACGACGACGCGGAACGCCTGCATCTGGCTGCAGCCGTCCATCTTGGCTGCTTCCTCGAGCTCGACCGGGATGCCGGCGACGAAGCCGCGCAGCAGCCAGATGGTGAACGGGAGCGTCAGCGCGAGATAGACCAGGATCAGGCCGGGCAGCTTGTCGAGCAGTCCGATGTCCTCGAGCAGCAGGTAGAGCGGGATCACCAGCGCGGCGAGCGGGATCATCTGCACCGTGAAGATGGTGATCGCGAACGCGCGGCGGCCGAAGAACCGGAACCGGGCGATCGCGAGCGCGGCGAGGAAGCCGATCACGAGGGAGGCGATGACGGCACCGAAGCCCACGATGAGACTGGTGCGCACCGAGCTCCAGAAGTACGGCCGGTCAATCGCCCTCTGGAAACCGTCAAGGGTGAAGTCGGACGGCCAGAACGTGGGGGTCGCGGCGAAGACCTCGGCGCCCGGCTTGAACGCCGTGTTGAGCATCCAGTAGACGGGGAACGCCATGATGACGAACACCACGACACCTGTGGCGTTGGCCGCGATCCGGCCCCTGCGGCTGGTGGCCTTCATCAGTCGATCTCCTGGTTCGCCAGCATCTGTCGTATGAAGGTGAACGTGAGCGCCACGAGGCAGAGAACGGTGATGACCGCGGCTGCCGCGCCCAGGCCGAAGTCGCTCCCCACGATCGAGACCATGTAGGAGTAGACCGGCAGGGTGAAGTAGTCCTCGCTCGGTGTGCCGTTCAGCATCGCGAAGATCTGGGCCACGATCCCGAAGTCCCAGATCACGCTCAAGACCGTCACGATGAGCAGCACCGGCCTGATGACCGGGAGCACGACCGCGCGGAACAGCGTGAACCGCTGGGCGCCGTCGATGCGGGCCGCCTCCACCAGCTCCTGCGGCACCTGGGTGAGGGCCGCATGCAGGGTCACCGCCACGAACGGCACAGCGCCCCAAGCGATCATGAGCACGATGACGGCGAAGCCCTGCCACGGGTTGAGGAACCAGTGGTGCCTCGTGAACTCGACGAACGGCAGCAGGTCGATCAGGTAGTTGACCACCCCTGCCTCGAAGTCGAACAGCCAGTTGAACACCGCGACCGCGGACAGCGGGGGCATCGCCCACGCGAACATCAGCGCCACGAGCAGGGGCAAGCGGACCCAGCGGCTCAGACTCTGCATCAGCAGGGCGATCCCGAGTCCCGCTCCGACGGTGAGGATCACGCACCCGGCCGTGAAGCCGAGGGTGCGCGCCATGATCGCGACGAACTGGTCGTCGCTGATGAACGTCCGGTAGTTGTCCAGCCCGATCCACTCGGCCGGCTGGAAGCCGAACAGCTGCGCGCGCTCGAAGCTCTGGAACGAGATGCGCACCAGGTAGATCAGCGGGTAGCCGAGGATGCCCACGAGGGCGACCACGCTGGGGATGACGAGCGCGTACGGCAGGGCACGACCACCGGGCAGGCGCGCCTTTCGCGGCTTCGGGCGGCGCTGCGGGGCGTCGCCGGTCTGCTGCGCCTCCTGCGACGTGGGTAGGCCCACGGTGCTCATTGGTCCTCCTGCCGGCTGCTCGGTCCCTGGCGGACCGAGGCCCGGGCCGCGCCGGAGGTGCAGGCGACGACCCGGGCCCCGGGATGGATCACTTGTCGAGGATGGCCTGGATGTCCTCGGTTGCCGTCGCGGCAGCGTCGGCGGCAGGAGTGCCGGTCGAGACTGCGACGAAGGTGTTCTGCGGGATCCGCTGGCCCTCGACCTCGGCCCAGTTGGGCGACGTCGGCACGAACCAGGAGTTCTGCGCCGCCTGGAACGCCGGGTTGTCGGCGTCCAGCGAGAGCAGCGAGGTCGTGTTGGGGATGACGCCGTTCTCGTTGACCAGCTGGGTCATGATGTCGGTGCTGGTGTAGGCCGCAATCCACGCCTTGGCAAGGTCCTGCTGGTCGGACTTCACCGGCACAGCAAGGTGCGAGCCACCGATGAAGGCCGGGGCCGTCTCACCTGCATTGGAAGACGGCAGCGGGAACTGCGCCAGCATGCCCTCGAGGGCCGGGTCGCCGCCCTTCTCAGCGTTGAGCACCTCGCCCATCTCCCAGCCGGCGCCGTAGATCATCGCGATGTTCTTCTGACCGCCCATGCGGTAGGCCTGGTCGGCCTCCTCACCGGTCGGGTCGGCCTTGGAGTACTTGCTCCGCAGCTCCTCGAAGAGCTCGAGGCCCGCGACCGACTCGGGCGAATCGACGTTGGCGACCCACTTGCCGCCCTCGAACTGCCCGAACGGCTCGGCACCCTGGTCGGCGATGAGCGCGCCGCCCAGGTACCAGTGCTGGCCGGGGATCCAGAAGGCGGAGAAGTTCGGGTCGGTCGCACCGAAGTGGGCCTGCAGCTTGTCGGCCGCTGCCTTGAGGTCGTCCATGCTGGTCGGGATCTCGGTGATGCCGGCCTGCTCGAACATGTCGGTGCGGTAGGTGATCACGCGCGAGCCGCCGTAGTAGGGCACGCCGTAGACCTGGTCCTCGAACGTGGCTGCGTCCTGGAGGCTCTTCACCCAGGTGTCCGAGTTCTCGAACTCGCCCGTGCTGTCGGTGAGGTCGGCAAGCGCGCCGCTGGATGCGAACCCAGACGTCCACGTGTTGCCGAGCTCGACAACGTCCGGCGGGCTGCTGCCGGCGAGCGCGGTGTTGAGCCGCTCCTGGCCGCCAGTCCACTGGACCTCAGTGACCTCGACGTCGACGTCGGGGTACTCCTCGTTGAACTTCGCGGTGGCCGCCTCAACGACCGGGGCCCATGCCTCGCCGAACGCGTCCTGCATGAGCCACACGTTCAGTGTGCCGCTCGCTTCGCCGCCCGATGCCGCATCGTCGCTGTCGTCGTCGCCGCCGCACGCGGTGAGCGTCAGCGCCAAGGCCGTCAGACCGGCGATGACCGTGAGTTTCCTCTTCACGCGATCCTCCACTGTGAAAAGACCTGATGGTCCTGTCTTGGTCTGTCGACCGGGCGGGAATGTCCGCCGGGCGGTCTCTCGACCTCCTGGCGGGAAACTAACAGGAAACTTTCCTACTGGAAAGGCGTCGCATCCAAATCGTGACCTAGGGGCGGCGAATGATCACGAGTAGCAGGACTTTCCTCGCGCCGACAGGGCTGCAGGCCTGGTGGTGCGCGGAAAAGCCTGGGTGTGGGTCGGGGCCGGGGGTCACGGGACCAGGTCGCGAACGACCGCGTCGGCGAGCAGCCGACCCCGCGCGGTGAGTACCGCCTGACGCTCGCCGACGATGAGCAGGCCTTCATCCGCGGCGCGCTGCGCGGCCTGCCTGCCTGCCGGGTCGAGCACCTCGAGGGGCAGCCCGTCGGCGAGCCGCAGCTCGAGCAGCACACGCTCGACCCGACGGGTGGCCGGGTCGAGGACCTCGCGCGCGTGCGCCGGGCTTTCACCAGCGGCCAGCCGCCCGGCCCACGCGGCGGGGTGCTTGACGTTCCACCAACGGGTGCCGCCGACGTGGCTGTGCGCCCCCGGGCCGATGCCCCACCAGTCGCCGCCTTGCCAGTACAGCAGGTTGTGCCGGCAGCGGGCTGCGGGTGAGACGGCCCAGTTGGACACCTCGTACCAACCGAAGCCGGCGGAACCGAGCGCCTCGTCGGCGAGGACGTACTTGTCGGCGAGGTCGTCGTCTTCCGGCATCGGCAGCTCGCCGCGGCGGATCCGTGCCGCCAGCCTGGTGCCCTCCTCGACGATGAGCGCGTAGGCGGAGATGTGGTCCGGCCCGGCCGCAAGCCCCGCGTCGAGCGAGGCTCGCCAGTCGTCCAGCGACTCCCCCGGGGTGCCGTAGATCAGGTCCAGGTTGACGTGCTCGAAGCCTGCCGTTCGCGCTTCCGCGACCGCCTCCTGCGGACGCCCCGGCGTGTGGGTGCGGTCGAGAACGGCGAGAACGTGGCTGCGCGCGCTCTGCATCCCGAACGAGATCCGCGTGAAGCCCCCTCGGCGCAGCGTCGCCAGCTGCGCTGGCCCGACCGACTCCGGGTTGGACTCTGTCGTGATCTCGGCCCCGGGGGCGAGGCCGAATTCCTCGTCGATGCCGCGCAGCACCCGTACCAGATCCTCGGGCGGCAGCAGGGTCGGCGTCCCGCCACCGAAGAAGACGCGTCTGCACCGGCAGGACGGCGTCGCCGAGCACGCGGCGGGCGAGCCGGAGCTCAGCCAGGGCACCCTCCGCCCAGCTCGCGCGGGACGCTCCGGGCGACTCGCCGAGCTCCGCCGCGGTGTAGGTGTTGAAGTCGCAGTAGCCGCACCGCGTCAGGCAGAACGGCACGTGCACGTAGATGCCGAACGGCGCCCTGCCCAGCCCGGCCAACGACTGCGCGGGCAGTGAGCCGTCGCGGGGCGGCGTCTCACCGTCAGGCATCGTGGAGGGCACGCCCCATTGTCACCCGAGCAGCGCCGGGTCGATCACGTTAACGTGATCACGCCGGTCTGTGCTAGGCATGCAGGCCTCGCTCAGACCCGGTCGACCACGTTAACGTGATCGACCCGGTGGTGATCGCAGCCGTCAGCTGACGTACATCGCGTCCAGCGCCTCGGCGTACTTCTTCTCCACCACCTTGCGCTTGACCTTGAGGCTGGGGGTCATCTCCCCCTCCTCGATCGACAGGTCGCGCGGGAGGATGGTGAACTTCTTGATCGTCTCCCACCTGTTGAGCTGCCCGTTGAGCTCGTCGATGGAGTGCTGCACCATCGCGTGCGCCTCGGGCGACTGGACGATCTCCTCGTAGGTCGTCGCCGCGACGTTGTTGCGCGGCGCCCACTCGAGCATCGCCTGCTCATCAAGCGTGACGAGAGCGCTGACGAAGTTGCGCTTGTCGCCGTGGACGACGATCTGGCTGGCGTAGGGGCACACGGCCTTGAAGGCCACCTCGATCTCCTGCGGCGCGACGTACTTGCCGCCGGAGGTCTTGATGAGGTCCTTCTTGCGGTCGGTGATGCGCAGGAACGGGCCGTCGAGCTCGCCGATGTCGCCGCTGTGGAGCCAGCCGTCGGGGTCGAGCACGGCGGCCGTCTCCTCGGGCATGTTGTGATAGCCGCGCATCACGCCGGGGCCCTTGATGAGCACCTCTCCGTCATCGGCGATGCGCACCTCGGTGCCGGGCGCCGGCAGGCCCACCGAGCCGATGAGGTATTGCTCGGGCCGGTTGACGAAGCTGAAGGCGCTCGTCTCGGTGAGGCCGTAGCCCTCGAGGATCAGCGAGCCGGAGGCGTGGAACCACTCCGCGATCTGCGGGGACAGCGCCGCGGCGCCGGAGACGAAGTAGCGCAGCTGCCCGCCGAAGCGGTGCCGGATCTTGCTGAACACCAGCTTGTCGGCGACGCGCCGCTGCAGCGCCAGCGTCGTCGGCACCTGCTGCCCGGAGCGCTCCAGCCGGGATGCCTTGAGACCGACGTCGAACGCCCAGGAGAAGATCTTGTATTTGGCTCCGCCCTCGGCACGCTGCATCGTGATGATGCGCGCGTGCACCTTCTCGAAGATGCGCGGCGCGGCGGCCATGAACGTCGGCTTGATGACACCGAGGTTGTCGACGATGCGCTCGACATTGCCGTCGACAGCGGTGGCGAAGCCGATCTGCAGCTGGGCCGAGAGCAGCACCTTGCCGAACGAGTGCGCGAGCGGCAGCCACAGGTATTGCAGGTCGTCGGGGTGCAGGATGCCGAGCGCGTCGATGGCGACGCCCTCGTAGGTCCAGTTGTCGTGGACGAGACGGACGCCCTTGGGCTTGCCGGTCGTGCCGGAGGTGTAGATGAGGGTCGCGAGAAACTCCGGGCCAACCGAGTTGACGGTCTGCTCGATGGCGTCGGGGTGGTCGGCGAGATAGGCGCGGCCACGCTCCTCGAGCTCGGCCAGGGTGATCACGAAGTCGCCGTCCCCGGCGCCGTCGATCACCACGACGTGCGTCAAGTCGGGCAGCTGCGCACGGTGCGGGACGATCTTGTCCACTTGGGCGTCGTTCTCTGCGAAGATCACCCGGCTGTCCGAGTCGGACAGGATGAAGATCGTGTCCTCGATGCTGGTCGACGGGTAGACCGTGGTGGTCGCCGCGCCCGTGCACATGATCGCGAGGTCGGCGAGGATCCACTCGTAGCTCGTCGTCGACGCGATCGCCACCCGCTGCTCGGGCTCGACGCCCAGGGACAGGAGGCCCGCTGTCTGGGCGAAGACCCGGTCGGCGGTCTGCTGCCAGGTGACCGATGCCCAGCCGTCGCCGGTCGGATGGCGGAAGGCCTCAGAGTCAGGGGTCGCCGCCACCCGGTCGAGGAACATGCGCCCGACGGACGCCGGGCGATCCGCGACGGACGTGGCCGAATCTGTCGTGGCGTTGCTCATGCACGTGCCTCCGTTGGCATCCCGTCACCCTTGGCTGGTTCGTCAGGAACGGTAACGGTCTCGGACGTACCGCGACAGATCCCATCCTGGCACGTGGAGCGGACGTTACCGGTCCGTTAACGATAGGCGGCCTCGGGGCTCAGGATGGCTTGGCGGACGACTCCCCCGTGGAGAGTGCGGCGATGAAGGCCTCCTGGGGCACCTCGACGCGGCCGACCATCTTCATCCGCTTCTTGCCCTCCTTCTGCTTCTCCAGCAGCTTGCGCTTGCGGGTGATGTCACCGCCGTAGCACTTGGCGAGCACGTCCTTGCGAATCGCCCGGATGTTCTCCCGGGCGATGATCCGCGATCCGATCGCGGCCTGGATCGGCACCTCGAACTGCTGTCGCGGGATGAGGTCCTTGAGCTTGCCGGCCATGGCGACGCCGTAGGTGTAGGCCTTGTCCTGGTGCACGATCGCGCTGAAGGCGTCGACCGGGTCGCCATGGAGCAGGATGTCGACCTTGACGAGATCGGCCTCCTGCTCGCCGGTGGGCTCGTAGTCGAGCGACGCATAGCCGCGGGTGCGCGACTTCAGCTGGTCGAAGAAGTCGAAGACGATCTCGGCCAGCGGCAAGGTGTAGCGCAGCTCGACACGGTCCTCCGACAGGTAGTCCATGCCGAGCAGCGCGCCGCGCCGGGATTGGCACAGCTCCATGATCGCCCCGATGAACTCGCTGGGGGCGAGGATTGTCGACCGTACGACGGGCTCGTAGACGCGAGCGATCTTGCCGATCGGGAACTCGCTCGGGTTGGTGACGACCTGCTCGGTCCCGTCTTCCATCACGACCCGGTAGACGACGTTGGGTGCCGTCGAGATGAGGTCGAGGTTGAACTCCCGCTCCAGGCGCTCGCGCACGATCTCCATGTGGAGCAAGCCGAGGAAGCCACACCGGTAGCCGAAGCCGAGCGCCACTGACGTCTCCGGCTCGTACTGCAGCGCAGCGTCGTTGAGCTTGAGCTTGTCGAGCGCCTCGCGCAACGCGGGGTAGTCGGAGCCGTCGATCGGGTAGAGCCCCGAGAACACCATCGGCCTGGGGTTTCGGTACCCCTCCAGCGCCTGGCGCGCCGGCTTGCTCTGGTTGGTGATCGTGTCGCCGACCTTGGACTGCCGGACGTCCTTGACGCCCGTGATCAGGTAGCCGACCTCCCCCACCCCGAGCCCCTGTCCGGGCACCATCTCGGGGGAGATCACGCCGATCTCGAGCAGTTCGTGCGTGGCCTTGGTCGACATCATGAGGATGCGTTCACGCGGGCTCAGGTGGCCGTCGATGACACGGACGTAGGTGACGACGCCCCGATAGGTGTCGTAGACGCTGTCGAAGATCATCGCGCGGGCCGCGGAGTTGGCGTCGCCCACCGGCGGCGGCACCTGACGCACGATCTGGTCGAGCAGATCGGCCACGCCCTCACCCGTCTTGCCACTGACCCGCAGGACATCGGACACGTCACAGCCGATGAGGTGGGCGATCTCGGCGGCGTACTTCGCCGGCTGCGCCGCGGGAAGATCGATCTTGTTGAGTACGGGGATGACGTGCAGGTCGTTCTCGAGCGCGAGATAGAGGTTGGCCAGCGTCTGAGCCTCGATGCCCTGCGCGGCATCGACGAGCAGCACCGCGCCCTCACAGGCAGCGAGCGACCGGGAAACCTCGTAGGTGAAGTCGACGTGTCCCGGCGTGTCGATGAGATTGAGTACGTAGGTCTCGGCCGGCTCCCCCGTCGCCCAGGGCAGTCGCACTGCCTGGCTCTTGATGGTGATGCCGCGCTCACGCTCGATGTCCATGCGGTCGAGGTACTGCGCCCGCATCTGCCGACCGTCGACGACCCCGGTGAGCTGCAACATCCTGTCGGCCAGCGTCGACTTGCCATGGTCGATGTGGGCGATGATGCAGAAGTTGCGGATCAGCTGCGGCGGCGTCGCGCTTGGCGCCGGAGCCTTGGGAGTCGGGGGCACGGGTTCCTCACTGCCTGGACAGGGACCGCTCCATGGTCCCATGCCGCGGTCGCGCACCCGGAAACGCGTCGCCGAGCAGCCGGGCCGTCTCGCAGACTTGCCACCGTGACGGTCGCAGGCGGCGGGCAGCGGGTGCGGTGGCGCGATTTGCCGGGGCACCTGAAAGCGGCTGTCGAGAACGTGCTGGGTGCGCAGATCATCGAAGCGGTGTCGCAACCAGGCGGATTCTCCCCAGGTAGCGCCGACCGCGTGCGCACGGCCGAGGGTCGGCGTGCGTTCGTGAAGGCGGTCAGTCCGGCGCAGAACCCGGACTCCCCGGGCATGCACCGAAGGGAGGCGCGGATCGCAGCCGCGCTTCCCCGTGACGCGCCCACACCGAGCTTGCTCGGGTCGTACGACAACGGCGACTGGATCGCGCTGATCTTCGAGGACGTTGACGGCCGGCATCCGGCGACCCCGTGGCGCCACGACGAGCTGGACAGCTGCCTCGACGCCTTGAGCGCCATGGCTGCCGCAGGTGTGCCGGCGTCACTCGACTGGCTGGAGACCTACGCCGAAGCCAGCGCGATCGACTTCCACGACTGGGAACGATTGACGTCCGAGCCCAGCCCCGACCTTGATCCTTGGGCAGTTAGTCACCTGTCAGCGCTCGCCGAGCTCGCCGGATCCGCACCTGCGGCGACGCATGGCGATGCGCTGGTGCACGACGACGTGCGCGCGGACAACCTTCTGCTCGCTGATCAGAGCGTCCTGATCGTCGACTGGCCGCATGCCACGCGTGGTGCGCCGTGGATCGACACGGTGCAGCTGCTGGTCAATGCCCGGCTGTATGGCGGGCACGACCCTGAGCGCCTCCTGGCCGGATCGCCGGTCAGTGCCGAGGCCGACCCTGCGGCCATCACCGCCTACCTCGTGGCCCTCGCCGGCTATTTCTTCGACCGGGCGAGACTGCCGGCGCCGAAGGGCTTGCCGACCCTGCGCGAGTTCCAACGGGTGCAGGGGATCGCCTGCCTTGACTGGTTGCGGCAACGGACAGGCTGGCGTTGACCGTGCCGAGCCCACTGGTCCGCTCCTAGTCTGTCAGCGTGGGTGTGCTGCGTGATCTCGTGTCCAAGGTCCTGGCGCCGCTGCGTCCGACGGCACGAACGACGCAGGCACGCGCGCCGTCGCCCGCCGACCTGGCCCGCCAACAGCCGCAGCGCGTGCACACCGTCTACGCCCCAGACCTCGACGGCGACGCCGACCCAGGCGAGATCGTCTGGACCTGGGTGCCGTACGAGGACGACCCGAGCCAGGGCAAGGACCGGCCGGTGTTGCTCGTCGCCCGCGCCGGGGCGCAGGCGGACCTGTTCGGGGTGATGCTCTCGAGCAAGGACCATGACGACGATGCCAATTGGATGCACCTCGGCAGCGGCGGATGGGACGGCGAGGGGCGCCCTTCGTGGGTGCGGCTCGACCGCGTGATCCGCGTCGACGGCGAGCACATTCGCCGCGAGGGTGCGATCCTCGACCGCCAACGGTTCGACGGTGTAGTCGCCCAGCTGCGGCCACTGCACGGCTGGGACTGACCGGGTTTCGACGGCGACCTCATCCTCGAGAGTGAGGACGCCACCGGCCACCACCGGATACTGGGTGGGTGGGCACACTCACCGCGCATGCGCGGCGGCTGGCTGAGTGGGGGCGGGGACTGCCCCCGATCGCGGTCGACGCGCTGCTGGCGCTTGCCTGCTACCTCACGGTGATTGCCTACGGCATCGTCGACGACTACCTGACCTGGTGGGTGGTGCTGCTCGCCGCCGCCAACGCCTTTCCCCTGCTCTGGCGACGTCGCTATCCCCTGCTCGTCACCGCGGCCTGCGGCGTCACGACGACCTGGATGGCTGTGGAGAACGTCCTCGGCGAGATCCCGGCCTCTCAGCTGGTCGCGACCTACACCTTCGCCTCGTTGTCGCCACTTTGGGAGCGACTCGTCTGCCTCCTTGGCACCGCGATCGGCCTGACGCTGTCGATCGTCATCCCTGGCGGGGCGACGCTCACCATCGCCCCGGTCGCGCTTCAGTTCCTCGCGGTCTACGCGCTCGGTACGAGCGCTCGGGCGCGCCGCGACCGCATCGAGCTGCTGGAGGAGCGCGCTCGTCGGCTCGCCGAGGAGCAGGACGCCGTCGCCGCGCGAGAACGTGCGCGGATCGCGCGTGAGATGCACGACGTGCTTGCGCACTCGATGAGCCTCGTCGTCGTGCAGGCCGAGGCCGGTCCGGTGGCCGTACGTACTGACCCGGACAAGGCCGAGGAGACGTTCGAGACCATCTCAGCGACGGCGCGAGATGCGTTGGCACAGCTGCGCCGCACACTCGGAGTGCTCCGCGCCGACGAGGCGGAGCGACATCCACAGCCCGGTCTCGACACCCTGCCGACGTTGCTGGCGAGCGTGGAGAAGTCCGGCCTGGCCGTCACGCTCGAGGAGCACGGTGTGCGACGGGCAATGCCGGCCGACCTCGCGCTGACCGCCTATCGCATCGTGCAGGAGTCGCTGACCAACACGGTCAAGCACGCGCACGCGAGCCATGCCCACGTACGCCTCGACTGGCGCGATGGCGGGCTGGAGCTGGCGGTCAGCGACAACGGGCGCGGACCGGGCGATGACAAGGCGTCCGCCGGGCGGGGACTCGTCGGAATGCGGCAGCGCGTGGCTGCGGTGGGCGGTCAGCTGGCCTCAGGTGCCGGGCCGGGCGGCGTGGGCTTTCAGATCACGGCCCGACTGCCGTTAGATGTGGGTCGTGCCTGACACCCCACCGCTGCGCATCCTCATCGCCGACGACCAGGCGCTGGTGCGCGACGGCTTCGCCATGATCCTGTCGGCTCAGCCGGACATGGACGTGGTCGGCCAGGCCGCCGACGGGCTCGAGGCGATCGCGGCGGCCCGCGAGCTCGCGCCGGACGTCGTTCTGATGGACATCCGGATGCCGCAGATGGACGGCCTCGAGGCGACCGCTCTGATCTGCCGGGACACCAGAGCCAAGGTCTTGGTGCTCACGACGTTCGACGTCGATGAGTACGTGTACGAGGCGCTGCGCGCCGGTGCGAGCGGCTTCCTGCTCAAGGACATGCGCCGCGACGAGCTTGTCGACGCCGTGCGTGTCGTGGCCCGCGGCGATGCCCTGCTGGCGCCCACCGTGACGCGCCGCCTGATCGCCGACATCGTCGCGCGGTCGCCGCGGCCCCCGCACCTGCCACTGGCCAACGGCCAGCCTCCGGCCTCGCTGACCGCCCGGGAGACCGACACCCTGCGCCTGGTAGCGCGCGGGCTGTCGAACGCCGAGATCGCCGCCCAGCTGTTCGTCACCGAGCACACGGTCAAGACCCACGTGAGCAGCGTGCTGAGCAAGCTCGGGCTGCGTGACCGTGTGCAGGCAGTGGTGCTGGCCTACGAGTCAGGCCTCGTACTTCCGGGTGAGGCCGCGCCACCCACTCACTCCTGAGAGCGGGCTGCGAGTCCGTTCCCCGGGGCGATCACGGATCCCCGTCACGCGACGAGCATCCACAGCAGGTGATCAACCGCTGGGAGGCTGTCATGGTCCGCACGATCTCCGCATTCGCGGTGCGTAGGCCGTTCGTGGTGATCGGGCTCTGGGTCGCCATCGTCGCGGCCGGCTTCGGGTTCGGCATCGGTGTGTTCGAGCGGCTAGTGCCCGACGTGGGCACCGTGCCGGGCAGCGAGTCCGACCAGGCCGAGGACCTGCTCGAGGAAACCGCGCCCGATCCGGAGACCATCGCCGCCGTGGTCATCGGCGCCGACTCGGCGACGCAGGAGAGCGTCGCCGCTGCCGTTGCCGACGTACGCACCATGCCGGGCATCGTCGCCGTGTCCGACCCGATCCCGTCGTCGGAGCCCGGCGCCCTGCTCATCGAGGTCGCGCTGGAGCCGGGGGACGACGAGGAGGACGCCGCCGAGGCCGCCGCGGAGCGGTTGCGCAGTGTTGACGCCGACTCGGTTGCGGTGTCCGGCGGGCCGCTGCTGGACCAGGAATTCGACACCCAGGCTCAGGAGGACGTGGCCCGCGCGGAGATGATCAGCATGCCTGCCGTGCTGCTACTGCTGCTGGTCGTCTTCGGGGGGCTGATCGCGGCCGGGCTCCCGCTCCTCATTGCCGTGGTGGGCATCGGTGCGACGTTCGGTGGCCTCTACGTGTTCAGCATGGCGTCGGACGTGTCGGTGTACTCGATCCAGGTCACGACCATGCTCGCCATGGGCCTTGCCGTGGACTACGCGCTGCTCATCGTCAGCAGGTTCCGTGAGGAGCGGCGCGCCGACGACGACGTACGAGCGGCCATCGCCCGTACGACGGCATCAGCCGGACGGACCGTCCTGTTCTCGGGTCTCACGGTCGCGGTCGCCTTGTTGGGACTGATGGTCTTCAACGACCCGTTCCTGCGCTCGATGGGGCTGGCCGGGGCAGCCGTGGTGCTCGTGGACATGGCGGCGGCACTCACCCTGTTGCCGGCCGTGCTGGCCCTTGTCGGTCGTCGCATCTCGCCCGCAAAGGCGAGGACGAGCAGGGGCGCCTTCGCCCGGATCGCCAGTGCGGTGCAGCGTCGACCCGTCCTGACGCTGCTCGTCACGACGGCAGGGATGCTCGTGCTGGCCGCTCCGTTCCTCGGGATGCGCATGTCGATGGGTGACGCGCGGATGCTTCCGACAAGCACCGAGGCTCGCCAGACGTACGACGCACTGGACTCGTACTACTCCGGGCTGAACGGACCGGACGGGATCGCGGTTGTCGCTCGTGCGGCTGCCGACGATCCCGCGGTTCGGCAGCTGAGCGACGACATCACGGCTCTGCCCGATGTCACGTCCGTTGAGACAGAGGCCGTCGCACCGAACCTCACGCTGCTCGACGTCACGACGACGGCGACGGACGACGCGGGCGGCAAGGGCACGGTGACGGCGATCCGCGACATCGAGGCGCCTTTCGAGGTCTCCGTCGCCGGGGATGCAGCGGCGCTCGTCGACTACCAGGCGATGCTGCTCGACCGATTGCCATGGGCGATCGGGCTCGTCGGGCTCGCCACCTTGGTGCTGCTCTTCCTGTTCACCGGATCCGTCGTCCTGCCGGTCAAGGCCGTGCTGACCAACCTGCTCAGCATCAGCGCGGCTCTGGGCGTCGTGGTCTGGGTGTTCCAGGAGGGCCACCTGGCGAGCAGGCTCGGCGGCGAGGGCCTGGGCTACGTCCACCTCACCGTGCCGGTGCTCGTCGGCGCGATCGCGTTCGGGCTGTCGGTCGACTATGAGGTGTTTCTGCTGTCGCGAATCAGGGAACGATGGTTGGCGGGTGCCGGGGCGCGGGCAGCGGTCGCGGAGGGTCTGCAACTGACCGGCGGGATCGTGACCGCTGCCGCGCTGGTGATCGCGGTGGTCTTTGCCGGGTTCATGGTCGGCGGGTTCGCGCCCATCAAGGCGATCGGGCTTGGCCTGGTGCTGGCGATCCTGCTCGACGCCACAGTCGTCCGGATGCTGCTGGTACCGGCGACCATGACGTTGCTGGGTCGGTGGAACTGGTGGCTGCCGCGGCCGCTGGCTCGCCTGCACTCCCGGCTGTCGGTCTCGGAGACGCCGGCCGTGGTGGAGGAACGGGTGCTCGAGGAGGCCCGGCGCTAGGGCTGCGCTCGAGCCACCGCCAGGATTGCCCCCGCCCCGCTAGGCCTACAGGCCTGGTGGTGCGGGGGCAAGCATGCTGGTCGTGGTCATTCGCGGCCGGGGCTCAGGCGACGACGCGGCCGCGCAGCACGATCCTCGCCGGGTGCAGCAGCGTGCGCAGGTCGGCGAGCGGGTCGGTGTCGAGCACCACGAAGTCGGCCGGGTCGCCCTCGCCGAGGCCGGGGCGGCCGAGCCACGCGCGCGCACCCCACGAGCCGGCCGCCAGGGCCTCGGCCGGCGAGAGTCCCGCCTTGGCGAGCTCGACCACCTCGTGCGCCAGCAGACCGTGCGGGAGCTGGCCGCCGGCGTCGGTGCCGGCAAAGATGGCGACACCCGCCTCGTGCGCGGCGCGTACGTTGTCGTAGCGCCGGGCGTGCAGTGCCCGCATGTGCGCCGCGTAGGACGGGAACTTGTCCTCCCCCTGTGCGGCGAACTTGGGGAAGTTGGCGATGTTGACGAGGGTGGGCACGAGCGCGACACCCTTGTCGGCCATGGCGTCGAGCAGGTCGTCGTTGAGGCCGGTGCCGTGCTCGAGGCAGTCGATGCCCGCCTCGATCAGGTCGGGCAGGGCCGGCTCGCCGAAGACGTGTGCCGTCACCCGAGCACCGAGCGCGTGCGCGGCGTCGATCGCCGGCTTGAGGGCGTCGAGCGGCCAGCAGGGGCCCAGGTCGCCGAGGTCGCGGTCGATCCAGTCGCCGACCAGCTTGACCCAGCCGTCGCCGCGGCGGGCCTCCTGTTGCACGTAGGCCACGAGCTCGTCGGGCTCGATCTCCCAGCCGTAGTTGCGCAAGTAGCGCTTGGTCCGCGCGATATGGCGGCCGGCCCGGATGATGCGCGGGAGGTCGTCCCGGTCGTCGACCCAGCGGGTGTCCGACGGCGACCCGGCGTCGCGGACCAGCAACACCCCGGCATCGCGGTCGGAGAGCGCCTGCCGCTCCGCTTCGTCGATGGACACCGCCCCGCCCGCGTCGAGACCGATGTGGCAGTGCGCGTCGACGAGACCGGGCACGATCCAGCCGGTCGCGACGGTCTCGGCGCCGGGCACCGGCTCGTAGGTGACGAGGCCGTCCCGCACCCAGAGGTCGCGGTGCTCGCCGTCAGGCAGGACGACGCCGCGGACATGCACGGCCGCCGAACCGGTCGACGCGCTCACTTGCCGCCCGGGCCGAGCAGGTCCTTGAGCTCGTCGGGCAGCTGGAAGTCGCCGTCGGCCGCACCGCCGAACGCCGACGGCACCGATCCCGCCTCGGGCGCCGCGCCGCGGGCGGCGATGGCGGCCTGATCGGCGGCCCGCTTGGCCGGGTTGCCCGACCGGGAGCCCTTGTGCTTGGACTGTTTGGGCTGCCTGCCCTTGCTCTTCTTGCCGAAGCCCACGCCCGGGGCGCCGCCAGCGCCCGGCATCCCGGGCATGCCCCGGGAACCCGCCGCCGCGCGCGGCGCGGCTCATCATGTCGCGGGCCATGAAGAACCGGTCGACGAGGCCGTTGACGTCGGACACCTGCATGCCGGAGCCGCGGGCGATGCGGACCCGCCGGGAACCGTTGATGATCTTTGGGTTCTCGCGCTCGGCGGGCGTCATCGAGCGGATCATGGCTTCGAAGCGGTCGACCTCACGCTCGTCGAGGTTGTCGATGGCATCGCGGAACTGCCCGGCGCCGGGCAGCATCCCGAGGATCTTGCCGAACGAGCCCATGCGACGTACGGCCTGCAGCTGGGCGAGCAGGTCATCGAGCGTGAAGTCGGTGCCGCGCTGCAGCTTGGCCGCCATCTCGGCGGCCTCCTCCTGGTCGAACGCCTTCTCGGCCTGCTCGATCAGGGTGAGCATGTCGCCCATGCCGAGGATGCGCGAGGCCATGCGCTCGGGGTGGAAGACGTCGAAGTCGTCGAGCTTCTCGCCGTTGGAGGCGAACATCACCGGACGCCCGGTGACGCTGCGCACGGACAGCGCCGCGCCGCCGCGCGCGTCGCCGTCGAGCTTGGTGAGCACCACGCCGTCGAAGCCGACGCCGTCGAGGAACGCCAGCGCCGTGGTCACCGCGTCCTGGCCGATCATCGCGTCGACGACGAACAGGGTCTCGTCGGGCTTGACCGCCGCCTTGATGTCGGCGGCCTGCTTCATCATCTCGGTGTCGACGCCGAGGCGGCCGGCGGTGTCGACGACGATGACGTCATAGAGCTTCTGGCGGGCATGCGCCAACGACTGGCGCGCGACCTCGACCGGGTCGCCCACGCCGTTGCCCGGCTGGGGGGCGAACACCGCGACACCGGCCCGCTCGCCGACGATCTTGAGCTGGTCGACAGCGTTGGGACGCTGCAGGTCGGCCGCCACGAGCAGCGGCTGGTGACCCTGGCTCTTCAGCCAGCGGGCCAGCTTGCCGGCGAGGGTCGTCTTTCCGGAGCCCTGCAGACCGGCGAGCATGATCACCGTCGGTGGGGTCTTGGCGAACCGCACCCGCCGCGTCTCGCCGCCGAGGATGCGGATGAGCTCCTCGTTGACGATCTTGATGATCTGCTGGCCCGGGTCGAGCGCGCGGGACAGCTCGGCGGCCTTGGCCCGCTCGCGGATGGCCGCGATGAAGTCCTTGACGACGGGCAGCGCGACGTCAGCCTCGAGCAGCGCGACCCGGATCTCCCGCGCGGTGGCGTCGATGTCGGCGTCGGAAAGCCGGCCCTTGCTGCGCAGACCCTTGAACGTGGCGGCAAGGCGGTCGGACAGGGTGGCGAACACGGACGTCCTTCGAAGATGGGTGGTCGCAGGGACCCGTCCAGGGTAACCAACGAGGCGCCCGGTCAGTCGGGGGCGAGGTCGGCCAGCGACGCGCGGAGGGCGGCGAGCGCCTTCTCGGTGGTGGCGTCGTCGAGCGACGCGCCCTCGCCGGTGACCAGATAGAACACGTCGACGGCCTCGGCGCCGAGGGTGCCCACGACCGCGGACCGTACGGCGACGTCGCACGAGGCCAGTGCCTCGGCGAGCCGGTGCAGCAGGCCAGGCACGTCGTGAGCGCGGACCTCGATGACCACGGCGTCCGCGGAGGCGTCCGGCAGCACGCTGACCTGCGCCGGCGGCACCGGGACCGCCGGCGGCTGCCAGGCCTGCCTGCGGGAGAGCAGGCGGGCCTCGACGTCAAGGGTGCCTTGCAGGGCGCGCTTGACGTCGTCGCGGAGCACCTCGCGCGGGGGCGGGCCGGCATAGGAGGGTTCGACCCGGAGCACCTGGACCGCGGCTTCGCCCTCGGTGTGCACAGCGGCCGAGCGGACATTCAGGCGGTGCAGCGCCAGCACCCCGGCGACGGCGGCCAGCAGACCCGTCCGGTCGGGGGCGACGACGGTGACCGTCGTCCCGTCGTCGGTGATCTCGACGGCAAGTCGCCCGTCCCGGGCGAGGTCCCGCTGCCAGGCCTCGAGCCGGGCCGGTTGCGGCACGCCCGCCCCGCCGAGCACCTCCCTGACCCGGAAAACCAGGTCTCCGATGAGCGACCGACGCCACGGCGTCCAGGCCAGGGGCCCGGCAGCAGTGGCATCGGCCTCGGTCAGCGTCGCGAGCAGGTCGAGCACCTCGCGGGTGCCCACCTCGCCGGCGACCGAGGCGATGGTCGTGGGGTCGTCCAGGTCCCGCCGCGTCGCCGCCTCCGGGAGCAGCAGGTGGTGGCGCACAAGCGCGGTGATAACGGCGACGTCCTCGTCGGGAAAGCCCATGCGGACAGCAGCGTCCCGGGCGAGGACGGCACCGGTTTCGCTGTGGTCGCCCGGTGCGCCCTTGCCCAGGTCGTGCAGCAGTGCCGCCACCAGGAGCAGGTCGGGCCGGCTGACCTGCCGGGTCAACGCCGCGGCCTCCACGGCGGCCTGCAGGCAGTGCCGGTCGACAGTGTGCCGGTGGATCGCGGTCCGCTGCGGCCGGAACCGGATGGACTCCCAGGCCGGCAGCCAGCGCACCACCAGACCGACGGCGTCCAGCGCCTCCCACACCGGCACCGCCGAGTTGCCGGCGCCGAGCAGCGCGATGAGCGCCGCGCGCGCCGAAGCCGGCCACGGCACGGGGAGCGCCGGCGATTCCGCTGCCAGCCTGGCCACCGTATGCGGAGCCAGCGGGAGCCCGGCCTGCGCCGCCGCGGCCGCCGCACGCAGCGGCAGCACGGGGTCGCGGTCGGGTCGGGCGCCCATGGCGAGCACGACCTCGCCGTCCTGCACGACGACGCCATCGGCGAGTGGGTGGCGCAGCGCCTGACCCCTGCCGCGGCGTCGCGTCGTACGGTTCACGTCGCGCCAGGTCACATCCGAGGCGTACGCCACGACACGGCCTGCCTCCGACACGCGGCGCAGCAGCGCGTCGCCGTCGAGCAGCCCGAGGCGGGCGGCGACGGCGTCCTGCTCCTGCAGAACCAGCCGGTCGGCGCGGCGTCCGGTGGACAGGTGCAGCGCGTCGCGCACCGTGAGCAGCCACTCGCGCGCCTCCTCGAGGCCGCGCGTGTTGCGCCGCTCGGCGAGCCACGACGCCGACACCGCGCGCAGCGCCAGCAGGTCGCGCAGGCCGCCGTAGGCGTCGACAAGATCGGGCTCGAGCAGGTAGGCCAGCTCGCCGATGCGTCGCTCCCGCTCGCGGCACAGCGCGGCGAGGTCGGGCAGCCGCCGCCGTGCCTGCTGCCGCCAGTCGGCGAGCACGGACGCGCGCAGACCCTCGGTCAGTGCCGGGTCGCCGGCGATGTGACGCGCATCGAGCAGGCCGAGCATCGCCTTGAGGTCTTCGGCCGCGACGGCCCGCGCCTCCTGTGTCGTACGGACGGCATGGTCGAGCGGGATCTTGCTGTCCCAGACGGGGTAGAAGACTCGCTCGGCGAGCCCCTCGACGCCTTTCTGTCTCATCCGTGTGCAGCAGCAACACGTCGAGGTCGCTGCCGGGCAGCAGCTCCCGACGGCCGTACCCACCGATCGCCACCAACGCCACTCCGGACGTCTCGCCCAATAGCCCGCCTAGCCACGAGTCGGCGAGGTCGGACAGCGCGCGCCGGCGCTGCACCGCGGTCAGGCCATTGGCCTCGACAACCGCATCCCGCGCAGCGAGAAAGCGCGCGGACGCGTCGCGCCCGCTCCCTGATGGGGGAACGGGCGCGACCTGATGGCGTCGGCTCACAGGGCGTCGGGGCCGCGCTCGCCAGTCCGGACGCGAACCACGGTCTCTACGGGTGTGACCCACACCTTGCCGTCGCCGATGCGTCCGCTCTGGGCCGCCTTGCAGATCACGTCCAGGACGTCATCGGCGTCTGGGTCGTCGACGAGCACTTCCAGACGGACCTTGGGTACGAGATCCACCTTGTACTCCGCGCCGCGGTAGACCTCGGTGTGCCCCTTCTGCCGGCCGTAGCCGCTCGCCTCGCTGACCGTCATGCCGTGCACCCCGAAGGTCTCGAGAGCCGACCGGACGTCGTCGAGCTTGTAGGGCTTGATGACTGCGGTGACGAGTTTCATGCGTTGATGCTCCTCTCTGAGGACGCGGACTCGTCCGCGGTCTGGGCCGATGAGGCCGGGCGGGCTCAGGCTCATCCGCGGCCACCGGCTGCGCGGCGGCCGCCACGTGCTGCGGACGGCTGCTGCCGGTGCCGATGGACGTGAAGTCGTAGCCCGTCTCCGCGTGCTCGGCGAGGTCGATGCCGCTGACCTCGGCCTCGGTCGACGCCCGGAAGCCGATGGTGTACTTGATCGCCAGGCCGATGATCGTAGTGACGATGAAGGAGTACGCCAGGACAACGCCGGCGCCCGTGGCCTGGTCGGCCAGCAGACTCAAGGCCGCCGCCGTAGAACAGCCCGTCGCGGCCGAACTCGTTGACGGCTGTGGTGCCGAAGAAGCCGATGAACAGGCAGCCGACGATGCCGCCGAACAGGTGGACGGCGACGACGTCGAGCGAGTCGTCGAAGCCCAGCCGGAACTTGATGCTGACGGCCAGCGCGCAGATCCCACCCGCGAGCAGGCCCAGCACGATCGCCGCCCAGGGGCGATGAACGCACAGGCCGGAGTGACGGCCACCAGACCGGCCACCGCACCGGAGGCGGCGCCCAGGCTCGTCGGGCGACCGTCGCGCAGCCGCTCGATGATGAGCCAGCCGATGACCGCCGAGGCCGTCGCGACCTGGTGTTGGTGAACGCGACACCGGCGAGCTCGCCAGCACTGAGCGCAGACCCGGCGTTGAAGCCGAACCAACCGAACCACAGCAGGCCCGCACCGATCATCACGAGCGGCAAGTTGTGCGGCCGCATCGGGTCCCTGCGCCAGCCGGCCGCTTACCCAGCACGATCGCCAGCGCGAGACCCGCGGCGCCTGCGTTGATGTGGACCGCCGTGCCACCGGCGAAGTCGAGCACGCCGACGTCCGGCCAGCAGACCGTCGCCGCTGCCGCCGAGCTCCTCGCTGCCGAAGTCGAAGACCCAGTGGGCGACCGGGAAGTAGACCAGCGTGACCCAGATGGCCACGAACACTCCCCACGACATGAACTTTGTCACGGTCGGCGACCGCACCGCTGATGAGCGCAGGAGTGATGATGGCGAACATCAGCTGGAACATGGCGAACACGAGCATGGGGATCGGATAGACGCCGCCGTTGAGCGTGAGCTGCCCCGACCGCGTCCTGCAGCCCCGCAAGCGACAGGCCGCCCCAGAAGGCGTTGCCGTCGTCGCCGAAGGCGACCGAGAAGCCGAACAGCACCCAGAGGATGGTCACTATCCCGATCGTGATGAAGCTCATCATGAGCATGTTGAGGACACTCTTTGCCCGCACCATGCCGCCGTAGAAGAAGGCCAAACCGGGCGTCATGAGCAGGACGAGTGCGGCACTCGTAAGCACCCAGGCTGTATCGCCCGCGCTTAGCTCAGGCATTCGCAGACTCCCTTGGAGGTCTGGGAGGTCGGCTACCGCGCGACATCGGTGCCGGGTTGGTCGCCGCCTCCGGTTACGTTGAGGCGACTCTCACTCCTGGCTGTTGCGCGCGGTCGTCCGCCGTGTTTCTGCCGTGTTGACGTTGCCTGCGTCGTGTTACGGCTGTGTGAACGCGGTCGGACGAGCGGCCCGAGTCAGCCCAGGATGCCGTCGACGAATGCCTCCGGGTCGAAGGGCGCGAGGTCGTCCGGGCCCTCCCCCAGGCCGACCAGCTTGACCGGGACGCCGAGCTCGCGCTGCACCGCCACGACGATGCCGCCCTTGGCCGTGCCGTCGAGCTTGGTGAGGGCGATGCCGGTGACGTCGACGACTTCGGAGAACACCCGCGCCTGCTGCATGCCGTTCTGGCCGGTCGTGGCGTCGATAACGAGCAGCACCTCGTCGACCGGACCGTGCTTCTCGACCACGCGCTTGACCTTGCCGAGCTCGTCCATGAGGCCGACCTTGGTCTGCAGTCGCCCGGCCGTGTCGACGAGTACGACGTCGACACCGGCCTCGATCCCGGTCTTCACGGCGTCGAACGCGACACTGGCGGGGTCACCGCCCTCGGGGCCGCGGACGGTGGGCACGCCGACGCGCTCTCCCCAGGTCTGTAGCTGGTCGGCGGCGGCGGCCCGGAAGGTGTCGGCCGCACCCAGCAGGACGTCCCGGTCCTCAGCGACGAGCACCCGGGCGAGCTTGCCGACCGTCGTCGTCTTGCCGGTGCCGTTGACCCCGACGACGAGTACGACCGCTGGGAGCTCGCCCTTCCGATCGACGGCCAGCGTGCGGTTCATGTCAGGACCGACCAGCGCAATCAGCTCTTCGCGCAGCACGGCGCGTGCCTGCTCCGGCGAGCGCATCCCCTCGACGCGCACCCGGGAGCGCAGCCGCTCGACCAGCTCCTGCGTGGGTCGGACGCCGAGGTCGGCGGTAAGCAGCGTGTCCTCGATCTCCTCCCACGTCTCGTCGTCGATCGTGTCGCGGGAGAGCAGGCCGAGCAGTCCCTTGCCGAGGGTGCCCTGGGAGCGGGACAGCCGGGAGCGCAGCCGGATGAGCCGTCCGGCGGCGGGCGCGGGCCGCTCCACCTCCGGCAGCTCGGGGATCTCCTCGACCGGCACCTCGGCGGTAGCCGGCTCCGGCGCCGCCTGCTCGGGCAGCGTGACCGTGTCGAGCGGGCGCTTCTGCGCGTCGACCGGCGGCGCAGCGTCGTCACCGACTCCCGGCGCGTAGTCGACACCTGGTCGGGCCGCCGGGGGCTCGGGGGCGCGTCGCCGCCTTGGTACGACGAACGCCGCGATGCCGACAACGATCACGACTGCGAGGACGATGCCCAGGATCAAGTACTCCACGGGCGACCATCCTCCCAGAAGCTTCGGCCGCCCCTGAGCGGGCCGCTAGCCCCGTCAACCGGCGTTGCCCGTCGTGAGCGGCGTCCAGGTGGATGACTGGCAAGGCCGAGGAGGCCCTGATAGCGGAGCTATCCGGGCCGACGAGAACGCCGCCGGTCGCCGCCTGGCCGTCGCGCAACAGGGCGAATGCCGGTTGACGGGGCACTAACCTTCGGGAACTGAGCGGAAGGAGTCAGCGTGAGTGTTCGCCGGCGGGCTGTTGTCATCGCGGCTTCGCTGTCGTTGCTGTTCGTCGCATCCTGCGGCGGAGCAGACGACGAACCCCGTGATGCCCGTGTCGATGCCGGCGGGAGTCCGACTGTGCCCGCGGTCCCGGCACCCACACTGCCGCCCGCACCTCCCCCACCGCCGCCCCCGCCCCCACCGGTGTGGCCGCTCACCGGGCTCCCGTCGCAGGGACTCGAGCAGACCCGCAGCGTGCTCGTCGCCAAGGTCGATGACACGTCGCCGGGCCGCCCTCAGGTCGGGCTCGGGAGCGCGGACCTCGTCGTTCAGGAGCCGGTCGAGGGCGGCCTGACCCGGTTGGCGGTGTTCTTCCAGTCCACCGACCCGCAAGCCGTGGGGCCGGTGCGATCCGTACGCACCAGCGATCTGTCCGTCGTCGCACCCGCCAACGGTGTGCTCGTCGCCTCGGGCGGCAGCGGCGCCACCCTCCAGGTGCTGCGGGGCGCCGGGACGCAGGTCCTCGACGGCGGGGCGGGGTACGCGCGCGACCGTGGGCGGAGGGCGCCGTACAACGTGCTGGTGTCGCTCGCCGAGACGCGTGCGGCACTCGGCGGACTAGCGGCACCCGGGCAGCCATACCTGCCATGGGCGACGACCTCACCCGCAACCATGGGAACGCCTGCATCGGCCGCCGAGGTGCGTTGGCCGAGCGGGCGCACGCGGTGGACCTACGCTGCGGGTCTCGGATGGCTGCGTGACGGCGACCCAGACGGAGACCGCTTCGCGGCGACGAACCTGCTCGTCATGCGGGTGACCCTTCGCGACACCGGACAGCGAGACGCGGCGGGCTCACCCGTCCCGGAGGTCGTGCTCACCGGCAACGGTGAGGCGACCTTGCTCACGAACGGCACGGCGATCCCGGCCGTGTGGCACAAGGGCGCATCGAACGAGCCGCTGGCACTCACGACTCCGGAGGGAGCGCCCATCGCTCTTGCACCGGGCCGGACCTGGATCGCCTTGCTGCCCGCGAGCGGGAGTGTCGCCGTCTCCTGACGGGTGCGCCCTTACGCGTAGAGGTCGTCGGCGCGGTCGAGCAGTGCACGACGCTCGAGCTCGGAGTGCGCGGCGTCGGCGGCCTGCCGGAACAAGACGGCAGCGCGGTCGCGGTCACCGCTGCGGGCTGTGAGATCAGCCTCCGCCGCCACGGCGAGCGGATAGGCGTCCAGCGCGCCGCCCGCGCGCGCCTCGGCGAGCAGCGCCAACCCCGCCTCCGGCCCGTATGCATAGCCATGGGCCACCGCGCGGTTCAGCTCGATGACGGGCGAGGGCTGCATGCGGGCGAGCTCGTCGTACGAGGTCGCGATGTTCGCCCAGTCGGTGCTGTCGACGGACGTGGCGGTGGCGTGACAGGCGGCGATCCGTGCCTGCAACGCGTACGGGCCACCATGTGGCGTTCTCGCTAGGATCACCAGCCCCTCCTCGATCGTCGCGTGATCCCACCGACGTCGGTCCTGTTTGTCGAGCGTGACGAGGTTGCCGCCCGGGTCGCGGCGCGCGTCTCGCCGCGAGTGATGCAGCAGGAAGAGGGCCAGCAACGCAGAGACCTCGGGCTGATCCGGCATGAGCTGGTCGAGCAGGCGAGCCAGCCTGATCGCCTCGTCGGCGAATGCCGGCTCGCCGTCGGCGTTGTAGCCGTGGGTGAACAGCAGGTAGAGCACGGCGAGCACGCCGGGGAGCCGCTCGGACAGCGCCGGGCCGCTCGGCACGCGGTAGGGGATGCGGGCGTCCGCGATCTTCGTCTTGGCGCGGGTCAGCCGCCGGGTCATCGTCGACTCGCTGACCAGGAACGCCCGCGCGATGTCGGCGGTCGGGACACCGCAGACCGTGCGCAGCGTGAGCGCCACGCGCGCCTCGAGCGCCAGCGCGGGGTGGCAGCAGGTGAAGATGAGCCGCAGCCGATCGTCCACGAGATCCTCCTCCCCTGCCGCCGGTGGGCTCGCATCGACCAGCGCCAGCACGGCGAGCTCCCGGAGCTTGCGGCGCTCCACCGAGGCGCGGCGCAGCACATCCAGCGCGCGGTTGCGTGCCACCGTCATCAGCCACCCGCCCGGGTTGGCCGGCACGCCATCTGCCGGCCAGCGCTCGAGGGCGAGCGTCAGTGCCTCCTGGGCGCAGTCCTCGGCAAGTGTCCAGTCACCGGTGACGCGGATCAGCGCAGCGACGATCCGCGGGTACGCATCGGCACCCGCGGCGTCGACGGCCGCGGCCGTTACCGTCGAGCGCTGATCGGCCACGTGGTCAGTCGTTCAGCTGCGCGAACGGGCGCAATTCGAGGCGTCCTCCGCGGGCCATGGGGTGGGCACGCGCGACCTCAATCGCCTCGTCGAGGTCGGCACACTCGAGCAGGTCATAGCCCACGATCACCTCTTTGGTCTCGGCGAACGGTCCGTCGGAGACCAGCACCTCGCCGTTGCGGACTCGTACAGTCGTGGCCGACGACGGCGGCGCCAGCACGTCGCCCTGCAAGCGCCGGCCGCGGGCATCGTTTTCGGATACCCACAGCTCGACGTCGGCCTCGGGCGCCGGGTCGGTGTCGGGCTCGGTGTCCGTACACACGAACATCATGTACTTCATGTCTGCACTCCTCGGTGGTCGTGATGTCATCAGGATGACGAATGGGCGGCGCCAATCCGGACAGGGCGATTGCATTCTTTGGCAGAAAGCCGATAGGCATCGTCTCGTGAGAGCGGTTGTCCATGACAGGTACGGATCTCCGGACGTGCTTCGCCTCGCCGAGGTCGAGCCGCCCGTACCCCGCGACGACGAGGTCCTCATCAAGGTTCATGCCACCACGGTGACCAGGACGGACTGCGGAATGCGCAGCGCCGACGTCGTCATCAGCCGCTTGGCGACCGGCCTCCTCCGGCCAAGGCGGCGGATCCTCGGCATGGAGCTCGCCGGTGTGGTCGAGGCCGTCGGGGCGGCCGTCACCGAGTTCGAGGCCGGCGATCGCGTCTTCGGCATCGCCGGCTCCGGCGCGCACGCAGAGTTCGTCTGCCTGCGCGAGGGCGCCGCGCTGGCTCACATGCCTGGGGGAATGACCTTCGACGAGGCCGCCGCCCTTTGCGACGGGGCGATCATCACTCTGTGCTGCCTGAGACACGCAGATGTTCGGACAGGGCGAAGCATCCTCGTCTACGGCGCCTCCGGGGCCGTCGGAACCGCCGCCGTGCAGCTGGCCAAGCACTTCGGCGCCGACGTCACGGCGGTGTGCAACACCGACAACGTCGAGCTCGTCAGGTCGCTTGGAGCCGGCCGGGTCATCGACTACCAGAAGGAGGACTTCACGAAGCGCGAGGAGACCTACGACATCATCTTCGACGCGGTCGGCAAGCAGTCGTTCCGGCGGTGCAGACGCGCACTCAAGCCGGGCGGGCGCTACATCGAGACTGACCTCGGGTTTCTGTGGCACGTCCCGGCGCTCGCGCTGGCCACCAGGCTGGTCGGAGACAAGAAGGTGACGTTGGGGATAGCCCGCTACACCAAGAAGGACGTGCTCTTCCTCAAGAAGCTCGTCGAGGCGGGAGAATTCCGCCCGGTCATCGACCGGCGCTACCCCTTGGAAGACGTCGTCGACGCGACGAAGTACGTCGAGACGGGACAGAAGACCGGCAACGTCGTCCTGGTCGTGAGCGTGACGACGAGGCGTGACCCCCTCAACCACGATGTTGATGCTCCGCTTCGACCGTGTGCGCTGCCTCGGAGAACACCGGCACGTCACGCTTGCGCAGCACGAACCGCCGAATGAGCGGCCAGAGCAGCACGGCAAGCAGGATCGCGTACACCACGATGGAGAACGGCGTGATCAGCCCTGACAGCTCCCCGTCGCTGATCTGCAGCGCCTGGCGAAGCCGCTCTTCCGCACTCGGCCCGAGGATGACCCCGATGATGGCCGGCAGGACCGGCAGCCCGTATCGGCGCATGACGAACCCGAGAAGGCCCAGGCACAGCAGCAGGTAGAGGTCGAAGGTCGAGGCGTTGACCGCATAGGCACCCAGGCTGGCGAAGAAGAGGATGCCGGCGTAGAGGTAAGGACGCGGGATCTGCAGCAGCTTGGCCCACAGCGGTGCAAGGGGCAGGTTGAGCAACAGCAGCATCGTGTTGCCGATGAACAGGCTGGCGAGCAGGGCCCAGACGAGCTCGGGCTCTTCGTCGAGCAGGAACGGCCCGGGCTGGATGCCGTACTGCTGGAAGGCAGCGAGCATGACCGCGGCGGTGGCCGTCACCGGGAGGCCCAGGGTGAGCAGCGGGACGAATCCACCGGCGGCGGAGGCGTTGTTGGTCGCTTCGGGTCCGGCGACGCCCTCGATGGCGCCGTTGCCGAACTCCTCGGGGTGCTTCGTCAGCTTCTTCTCGGTCACGTACGACAGAAAGGTCGGGATCTCGGCGCCACCGGACGGAACGGCTCCGAACGGGAAGCCGATGGCCGTGCCACGCAGCCATGGCTTCCATGACCGCCGGAGGTCCTCGCGACCCATCCGGGCCGGTCCGACCGGGATCACCTCCAGCGGCCGGCGCCGCAGGTGTGCCGCGATCCACAGCGCCTCGCCCACGGCGAATAGGCCGACCGCGACGACCACGATGTCGATGCCGTCGGCCAGCTGGGGGATCCCGAAGGTCAGCCGCTGCTGACCGGTCGTCCGGTCGATGCCGATGAGCCCGATGGTCAGGCCGATGCCGAGCGAAGCGAGCCCGCGGATGCGCGAGGCGCCGAGCACGAATGTGACGGCGACGAACGCGAGCACCATGATGGCGAAGTAGTCCGGCGCACCGATCTGCACCGCGATCTCCACGATGGCGGGCGCGAGGAACACCACGAGCAGCGTCCCGATCGTGCCGGCGACGAATGAGCCGATCGCGGCAGTCGCCAGAGCTTGGGCCGCTCGGCCATTGCGGGCCATGCGGTTGCCCTCGATCGCAGTGACGACAGAGGCGCTCTCACCCGGCGTGTTGAGCAGGATCGACGTGGTCGAGCCGCCGTACATGCTGCCGTAGTAGAGCCCGGCGAACAGGATGAACGCGGCTGTGGCGTCAAGGCCGTATGTCAGGGGCAGCAGCAGTGCGAGTGCCATCGCGGGGCCAATGCCCGGGAGCACCCCTATTGCCGTTCCCAGCAGCACACCGACGAACGCGTACAGCAGATGCGTCGGAGTCAGCGCGATGGCGAAGCCGTCGAGCAGGCTGGTGAACGCGTCCATCACAGGATCCCGTCGAAGACGCCGACCGGGAGGCTCACGCCCAGGCCGAGGACGAACAGGTACCAAGTGCCGATCGACAGCGCGAAGGCGATGACCGCATTGCGAATGTGATGCCTGCTGCCCAGCGCGAATGCCGCGCCCCAGAACAGCACGGCGCCCGAGACCGGCCACCCGACCCGCTCGATGAGGACGGCGTTGGCGACGAACGCGGCCACCAGGAGCCCGATGGTGCGCCAGTCGCTGCCGCCCGTAAGGTCGACGTCCTCGCCGCCTTCGGGCTCCCCTCGGCCCCCGCGTAGCACGTCACGGGCGAGCAGGACGGCGACGATCAGGAGCAGGCCGGCAACGAAGAACGGCACCGTGCGCGGGCCGACCGGGCCACGCACCCCGATGCGTTCCTCGAGACCCAGCGTGTCGACGATGATGACGACGGCCACGACCGCAAGCCCGACGGCAACGCCGAGCTCGGAGCGACCTTCCCACCGGCTCTTCGTGGCGGTTCCGGTGCTCACGCCAGACCCCAGGTCCGCCAGCACGGTCTGCACGCGCTCGCTCTCCTGCTGCACGAACGAGCCGAATTCGTCACCGGTCATGAAGGCGTCGGCCCAGCCGTTGTCCTCCAGCGCCTGCGCCACTCGTCCGACTCGTGCAGCCCGTTGAGCAGCTCGACGAACTGGTCGGCCCGCTCGTCGGAGATGCCGGGGGCGGCCACGATGCCACGCCAGTTGGTGAAGACGAGGTCCACGCCCTCTTCCGCAAGGGTGGGCGCGTCCACGCCCTCGACCGGCTGCTCGCTGGTCACCGCAAGGATCTTCACGTCGCCAGCCTTGGCCTGTTCGGCCACCTCTCCGACCCCGGTCGTCGCGAACGCGATCTTGTTGCCCAGTAGGCCGGCGAGGAGCTCGCCACCGCCGTCATAGCTGACGAAGTTGACGGCCTTCGGGTCAACGCCGACCTCTTGAGCGAGCAGCATCGGCGTGAGGTGATCAGGACCACCCGGGTTGGAGCCACCACCGACCGGCAGGCTGCCCGGGTCGGCCTTCCAGGCTGCGACCAGATCGTCGAGCGACTCGTACGGCGACCCGCCCGGCACCACGACCGCCTCGGCCTCCTCGATGAGCCGGGCGACCGGCGTCGTCTCGTCCAGGGTCGCCTCGGACTGGTTGGTGTATGTCGCACCGACGACGCCCAGGCCCATCTGCATGAGCAGGTCCTCGTTGCCTTCCTCGTTGACCAGGCGCTGGAGACCGACCACGCCGCCGGCGCCTTCGAGGTTGAAGACCTCGAGAGCGTCGGCCAGACCGGCATCCTCCATGGCCTTCGCCACGGTGCGGGCCGTCGTGTCGTAGCCGCTCCCGGCGGAGTTGGGGACCATGATCTGCAAGTCCTCGACGGGGCCGGCCTCTTCGGTGCCGGTCGAGTCGTCGTCCCGGGTGGTGCCACAACCGGCGACCAGCAGACCCGCGGCGAGCACGCCTGCGGTGAGCCTTGCGGGGAACGTACGCATTGGTGACCTCCAGGTAGCCGGCGCCTCGTTGCCGGTTCGTCGTGCGCCGAGGAACAGCGTTGACGCCACGAGGGTGGGTCCGGGGTCGTGTCGGTGTCACGATTGTGTCGGCAGTGTCACTTTCGGTCGTTGTGGTCGCTCGTACGGGAGGGCGGATGCGCGGACGTCATCTCACCCTCACCGGTCAGCTGCTCGCCCTACAGCTCGCGGTGATCACGATCGTGCTGGTCGCCGTGGCGGGCGTGTCGGTGGCGCAGTCGACGCAGCGGTCACGTGAGGCCGAGAGCCGGCGAGCGACGGCCATCGCGGAGACCATGGCGGCGACCAACGCCCTCCGCACGGCCCTGGACACGGACAACGACCGGTTCGTGCAGGCGTTCGCCGAGAACAACAGAGCCGTGTCAGGCTCCAGCTCCGTCGTGGTGGCGGGGGCGGACGGCACGGTCGTCGCCTCACCCGACCCGAGCGAGCTGGACACCCAGCTCGACCTGGCTGGCATCCCGGTGCTCGACGGAAGAGGCTGGGAGGGCACCCGCACCGACTCGCAGGGACACCCCGCGATCGTGGCCATGAGGCCGGTGTTCAACGCGTCGAGTCCCGAGGTCGTCGGGCTCGTCGCCGTCGGCCGCGACATCCCGTCCTTCGCCGACGGGTTGCGGGACGCCGCTCCCAACCTGCTGACCTATCTGGGATTCGCGACCGTCGTCGGGGTCATTGGGTCGCTGCTCATCGCGCGGCGGGTGAAACGTCAGACGCTGGGCCTGGAGCCGCCGGAGATCGCCGGCCTCGTGGAGCACCGCGAGGCACTGCTGCACGGCATCAAAGAGGGCGTGCTCGCACTCGACCTCCAGAACCGCGTGACGCTTGTCAACGACGAGGCGCTGCGCCTGCTCTCGCTGCCTCCCGGTGCCGTGGGCCAGAGCCTGGACGAGCTGGGAGTGACAGGCGACGTCCGGGCCGCGCTCACCGAAGCCGATGGCGCGGCGGACCGTGCGGTGTCAATGGCCGGTCGGGTGCTCGTCCTCAACCGCATGCCGATCAGCAGCCATGGCCGCCGGATCGGCTCGGTCACCACCCTGCGCGACCGTACGGAGCTGCTCGAGCTGCAACGCGAGCTCGACGTCACCACGCACACGACGGACACATTGCGAGCCCAGGCCCACGAGTTCAGCAACCGCCTGCACACGATCTCCGGACTCATCGAGCTCGAGGAGTACGACGAGGCGGTGCACTTCGTGCAGCGCATCAGCTCGGCGCACTCCGAGCTCGTCGCTGAGGTGACCGCCCGCGTGCAGGACGCCTCGCTGGCAGCGTTGTTGGTGGCCAAGGCCAGCCAGGCGTCTGAACTCGGCGTGGACTTCCGTATCGACCCGAGCACGTCGCTGGGCCCGATCGACGACCAGTTGTCGGCCGATGTCGCCACCGTTGCGGGCAACCTGGTCGACAACGCCTTGGACGCGGTATCGGGAACCACCGATCCCTGGGTTCTCGTGGAGTTTGCTGCAGGCGGACAGTGTCGTGCGCGTGTCCGTGGGCGACTCCGGGCCCGGCGTGCCCAGCGAGTTGGTCGACGAGATCTTCCGTCGGGGCGTGACCACCAAGGGTGACCGCGACGCGCGCGGCATCGGCCTGGCTCTCGTGCACCTCGTGTGCGCGCGCCGCAACGGCTCGGTCGCCGTTTCCAACGACGACGGCACCGTGTTCGTCGCCACCTTGCCGGAACGCCTGGAGGTGCGGACATGATTCGCGTTCTAGTCGTGGACGACGACTTCATGGTTGCCAAAGTGCATGCGGCGTTCGTGTCCAGCACACCGGGTTTCACCGTTGTCGACATGGCGCATACCGGCGCCGATGCACTCACGGCCATCGATGAGGTGCGGCCCGATCTGGTCCTGCTCGACATCTACCTTCCCGACATGACCGGCCTCGAAGTCCTCGAGCACATCCGTGCCGCGGGTCATGACGTCGACGTCATCGTCGTCACAGCGGCACGCGATGTCGACGACCTCAAGCGGGCGCTGCGCGGAGGCGCCCTCTACTACCTGGTCAAGCCATTCGAGCGTGAGACTCTCCGCCAGCGACTGCAGGACTACGCCGAACGTCACTCACACCTGTCGGAGATGCAGGAGGTCCAGCAGGACCACGTCGACCGCATCCTCGGGAGCACCGGGGTTGCCACCACCCTGAAACTGCCGAAGGGCCTGAGCGCCGAGACCGCCGAGATCGTCCGCAAGGTCCTCGTCAGTTCCGCCGAAGGCGGGCTGTCGGCCAGCGAGTGCGCCGAAGTCACCGGCCTTTCCCGCGTCAGCGCTCGGCGCTATCTCGAGCACCTGGTGACCAGCGGTGAGGCCACCGTACGGCTGAAGTACGGGACGGCCGGGCGTCCAGAGCGCCGCTTCCATGTCACCGCGCGCCGCGTCCGTCCGCCACGCGGGAGCGCACCGGGCCACGCGTGACCATAAGGTCCGAAACATCCACAACCACCGCAACGATGACGACTACCCGCTCCCTCGGTGACGATGTGCGCGACGAGGAAGGTGGGATCGGTCATGACCATCGTGGTGGGCTACGTCCCGACGCCCGAGGGCGAGGCTGCGGTCGACGCCGCCATCGAGGAGTCCGATCGTCGAGCCGAACCCCTGCTCGTGGTCAACAGCACGCGCGGTGACGCCTACGTCGACGAGCGCTTCGCCTCGGACGCGCAGCTCAAGTTACTGCGTGAGCGCCTCGACGAGGCAGGCGTCCTGTACGACATCGCGCAACAGGTGCGGGGCCGTGAGGCGGCGGAGGAGGTCGTCGACGCCGCGATCACCAACCACGCAAGCCTGATCGTCATCGGCATCAGACACCGGACGCCCACGGGCAAGCTCATCTTCGGCAGCACTGCACAGCGGATCCTCCTGGACGCCACCTGCCCCGTTCTCGCAGTCAAGGCACCAGCCAGGCCATGACTCACGCCTGGTCATCGAGCAGGTCAGCCAGGTCGAGGTCAGCCAGCCGATCCGGGTCGTAGAGCACGTCGATGGCGACGATCTTCCCGTGCGCAACTGTGAAGCCCATGACAGAGAACACTCTTCCGCCCACGACGGCGACGACTCCGGCGGTGCCATTGACCAGCGCTGGCCGCGCGAAGCGAGCAAGCTTCTTGCCGATGGCCGCCTGTGCGGCCACGGTCTGAGCGCCTCGAAGCACCACGGTGGGGCGGGTGCGCGCCGTGCCGCCGTCGGCCCGGAGCACCACATCGGGGTCGAGCACGGCGACGAGCGCGTCGAAGTCGCCGTCCCGGGCGGCAGCCAGGAACGCATCGACCACCTCCCGTTGACGGGCGATGTCAGGGTCGGGAACCGGTGCCTGTCCCTGCACCCGGCGGCGGGCCCGGCTCGCGAGCTGCCTGGCCGCGGCCGGCGATCGCTCGATCATCGGCGCGATCTCGTCGAACGGCACGGCGAACATGTCGTGCAGCACGAACGCGAGCCGCTCGGCCGGCGTCAGCGTGTCGAGCACCACCAATAGCGCGAGGCCGACCGAGTCGGCCAGCAGCGCTTCCTGCTCGGGGTCGTGGCGGCCCTCTTGATTGATGATCGGATCGGGCATGTGCACGTCAAGCGGGTCCTCGCGCCGCGTCTCGCGCGCGCGAAGCATGTTCAGGCACACTCGTGCGACCACTGTCGTGAGCCACGCAGACAAGTTCTCGACGCTGCTGGTGTCGGCGCGGCTGACGCGCAGCCAGGCATCCTGGACGGCGTCATCTGCCTCGCTGAGCGAGCCGAGCATCCGATAGGCCACCGCGCGCAGCCGAGTCCGCTGCTCTTCGAAGCGCTCGGTCAGCCACTCGTGCTCGTCCATGCCCGTCACATCTTTCCGTCGCCGCGTGTCATCTCAATAGACCCGCGAGCCTCAACCGATGTGACCTGGGAGACAACTCATGACCTCCACCATTTTGGTGACCGGCGGCACCGGCACGCTCGGGAGCCACGTCGTGCCTCGCCTGCGCGAGGCAGGCCATGCCGTACGAGTCCTCAGCCGGCACAGCCAGGAGCCAACAGATGGGATCGAGTACGCAGCCGGCGACCTGGCCAGCGGCAAGGGTATCGACGACGCAGTACGCGGCGTCGAGACAATCGTGCACCTGGCGGGCAGCGCCAAGGGCGACGACGTTAAGGCCCGCAATCTGGTGCAGGCCTTGTCGCGGGCCGGAGCCCAGCACCTGGTCTACATCTCGGTTGTCGGCGCCGATCGGATCCCCGTCGTGAGCCGGACCGACCGCGCCATGTTCGGCTACTTTGCGTCCAAACGCGCCGCCGAGCGCATCGTCGCCGAGTCCGGGCTGCCGTGGACCACACTCCGGGGCACCCAGTTCCACGACCTGGCCTTCGCAACGATGCAGGCCATGGCGAAGATGCCCGTGGTGCCGGTGCCGACCGGCTTCCGGATCCAGCCAGTGGATGCCGCCGAGGTCGCGAACCACCTGGTCGAGCTGGCCCTCGGCAAGCCGGCCGGCCTGGTGCCCGACATCGGCGGGCCCCGTGTGTACGGGATGGATGAGCTGTTCCGCAGCTATCTGCGGGCCAGCGGCAAGCACCGGCTGACGATGCCCATGCGGATGCCCGGCAAGGCCGCAGCCGCCTTCCGGGACGGCGCCAATCTCGCCCCCGGACGAGCAGTCGGCCACCGAACCTGGGAAGACTTCCTGGCCGCGCGGCACCCTAGAGACCCGCTGTCACCGCATCAATCCGTACGACAGAGTCAAACGCCGCCAGCTCCCGCTCACGATGGGTGATGAGCAGCACCGTGCGGTCGGCGGTGGCACTCAGGACGTCATCGAGCAGCGCCACCGCCGTCGGCTCGTCGAGGTGCTCGGTCGGCTCGTCGAGCACGAGCACCGGGAAGTCCGCCAGCAGCACGCGCGCGAGCGCGATGCGCTGTCGCTGCCCGCCGGATACAGCCATGCCGTGCTCTCCGACCATCGTGTCGAGCCCATCGGGCAGCGAGTCCACCCAGCCGAGCAGCCGGGCCCGGCCGAGCGCGTCACGCATTTCGTCGACGGCCACGCCGGGTCTCGCGAGCCGAAGGTTCTCGGCCAGCGTGGAGTCGAACAAGTGTGCGTCCTGGGCGCCCAGCCCGACAACTCGGCGCACCGCGTCGCCGTCGAGCGACGCCATGTCGGCGACACCGTCAGAGCCCAAGAGCTCCACAGACCCACCACGTACATCGAGGAAACGCAGCAGCACGGCCGCGAGGGTGCTTTTGCCTGCCCCGCTCGGGCCGACAACAGCGACCCGGTCACCCGGCCGCACGTCCAGGTCGACGCCATGCAACACGTCAGGCCCGCCTGGCCAGCCCGCGACCAGGCCGCGAGCGCGCAACCCGTACGGTCCTGCGGGCAGGGCACCCGGCGTGCCCGGGTCCATCACCACAACGGGACGGGCTAGCAGTTCATCCACCCGCGCCTGCGATTCCTGCACGCGGGGCACGAGCTGTGCAGCCGTGGCCAGCCCGGAGAACAGCTCGTGCACGGCGAGCGGGGTCAACACCACCACCGCGAGAGCCACACCGTCGAGGCGCGCATCGCGCACCGCCTCGACTCCCAGCACCAGCGAGCCCCACACGGCGGCGCCCGCCGCCAACGCCGCCAGCGCTGCACCGAGCCCGGCGCCGAGTGCTGCACGGGCATGACCGCGCACCAGCCTGCGGTCCAGCTCATCGAGCTCGGCTAGTCGCGAGTCGGCGGCACCGCAGACAAGCAGCTCGGGTGCGCCATGCAGCAGATCGACCACGCCCGAGGTCAGCTCGCCGGTCAGCGGCGCGACATGGCGCTGTGCCCGCCGAGCGACAAGGAGCGAAAGCCACGGCCCGACCACCCCGACGAGCACGAGGGACACCGCCAGCAACACCGCCGCAGAAGGCAGCAACCAAGCGACGAGCAGCACCGACCCGGCGCCGACGACAGTCGCTATCGCGTAAGGCAGCCGCACGCGCAGCCACCGGTCCTGCAGGCTGTCGACGTCGGCGACCAGCCGCGCCATCAGGTCCCCTGAGCGAAACTCCGCCAGCCCGGCTGGCGCCAGCCGCTCCAGCCGCTGATAGACCCGCACCCGCAACTCGCCCAGCTGCCGGAACGCCGCGTCATGGCTCGCCAGCCGCTCGGCATAGCGCAGCACACCGCGGCCGATCCCGAACGCCCGCACGGCGACGATCGCGACCATCAGGTAGAGCACCGGCGGCTGCTGCGCCGCCCGCGAGATGAGCCACGCCGAGGTGCGCCATCAAGCCGACCGCGCATGCCGCGGCACCGATGCCCGCGGCCAGCCCTAGCGCCATGCGGTTCACACGGCCACCCCCATCGCGTCGAGCGCGACGACCTCATCGGCGGCGGCTAGCGCGGAGGGCCGATGCGCGACCAGCAGCACGCACCGTCCCTTGGCAACAGAGCGAACTGTTGCGAGGACCGCGGCCTCCGTCGTCGCGTCGAGCCCGGCGGTGGGCTCGTCGAGGAGCAGTACCGGGGTATCCCTCACCAGCGCCCGCGCCAGTGCCATGCGCCGTCGCTGACCTACCGACAGTCCGCTCCCACGCTCGCCGACCGGCCAGTCCAGCGGCAGTTCCAGACCGGCCGCGAGCAGCGCGGCGCGGACAGACTCCGCGGACGCCTTGGGCGCTCCGAGCCGTACGTTGTCGGCGAGGGTCCCCACGACGACGTACGGATGCTGCGCCACCCACGACACCTGCTTGCGCCAGAGGTCGGGATCGACCTCTCTCAGGTCGACGGACGAACCGTCGCCGACGAGCACCACGCGTCCCGACGACGGCGTGACCAGCCCCAGCAGCACGTGCAACAACGTCGTCTTGCCTGAGCCGCTTGCCCCGGCCAGGCCCACCACCCGCCCCGCTCTCAGCGTCACCGAGACCCCGTCCGGTGCCGCGACGTCCCGCCCCGGTTGTTCGACGCGCACGTCGATCACCCGCACTTCGCCCGTGCCGGACAGCGGGCGCCGCCGCCGATCCCGCCTGCGCAACCGGCTCCTCCAGCACCGCGAAGACCTCCTCCGCGGCGGCCATCCCCTCGGCGCTCGCGTGGTAGTTCGCGCCGACCTGGCGCAGCGGCAGGTAGGCCTCCGGCGCGAGGATCAACACCAGCAGCGCGGTGTGCAGGTCGAGCCGCCCCTCGACCAGCCGTAGCCCGACACCGACCGCGACCAGCGCCACCGACAGCGTCGCCAGCAGCTCGAGTGCCAGCGACGACAGGAACGCGATCCGCAGCGTGCGCCATCGTCTCGCGCCGGTACTCGCTCGGTGATCGCCGCGCACCGCGCTCGGCCTGCGCCTTCGCCCGCCCGAACACCTTGAGCGTCGGCAGCCCGGCCACCACGTCGAGGAAGTGGTGCCGAGACGCCCTGCAGCAGCCCGCCACTGCGCGCCGGTGCGCGCCTGCGTGTCGCCATGCCGATCAGGATCATGAAGACCGGGATCAGCGGCAGCGTGACGCGCGATGGTCACCGCCGCGATCCAGTCGCGCCGCCAGCGATCCGGACCAGCACCGCCGAGCGGCACGAGCGACGGCGAGCACCAGCTGCGGCAGGTAGCGCGCGAAGTAGCCGTCCAGCGCGTCGACGCCGCGCGTGCGCCAGCGTGGCCAGCTCTCCCGCGCGCTCGCCGGCCAGCCAGCCCGGGCCGAGCGCGCACGGCGTGCGCGAGCAGCTGGCGCGCGCAGCTGCCGACTTCACCGCCGCCGAGACGCCGGTGCGGCCGCGACTCCGTGAGCCCAGGCGAGCGAGTGCCCGCGCGCAGCACCACGGCCGCGAGCACACGAGCGTGCCGCGCAGCGACGCCGAGCGTCGGCGCCGCTCACGAACGCGGCCGCGATACGCCGTGCGCCAGCAGCTCGCCTGCGCCAGGACGAGCATCGCCTGGGCGATCCGCGATGCCCCGCCACGGCCGCGCCGATAGATGCGACTTGCCGCGGCGACCCGCTGGAAGCAGCCGCGGGTCGACGCGGCGCGTCACCGACGGCCGCGCGCACGGCGTCGACGCGGCGGTCCTCCGGGATGTGCGTGCACGGCCGATCCGGCTTGCGGAACACCCAGTACGTCCAGCGCCTGGTAGAGCGAGGACGAACGGTGCGAGGACCACCGCGACCCACGGTCATCACGCGTCAGCGTGTACGGCGTCGACGCCGCATTCGTCGACGGTCAGGTCGTACGCCGGGTCGATGGTCGACGGCATCACCTCGGGGTATAGCGCCGACGAACAGCGTGGTGACCAGCGAGCGCGATCGTGACGAACGGTCGCCGATGAAGCGCCCAGCCCTCCCGGCCGTCGCGGTTGGCCTGCAGCGCCGCGACCAGGACGCAATGACGGCGACGAGCGGCGAGCACCGCGGTGCCCACGCGTCGCCCCGGTCGCACCTGCGTCCAGGCCAGGAACGCCAGCGAGCCGCGACGGCGGCCAGCGAGCCGACCCGCGCCGCGAGCGCGCTGGCCCGCGGCTCGGACCTCGCCCGTGGTCTTGAGCGCGAGGAACACCGCGCCGTGCGTCAGGAACAGGCTGCAGCGTGGCCAGGCCGCCGAGCAGCGCGTACGGGTTGAGCAGGGCGAACAGGTCGCCCGGTGAACTCGTGGCCCTCGTCGAGCGGGACCCCCCGCACCATGTTGGCGAACGCCACGCCCCACAGCGAAGCGCGGGCACGAGCGAGCCCAAGAAGATGGCCCGCGTCCCAGCCGGCGTCGCCAGCGTGCCGTCGTCGCGCTTGCCGCGGTACTCGAACGCCACGCCCCCGCACGATCAGCGCCACGAGGATGAGCAGTATCGGCAGGTAGAACCCGCTGAACAGGCGTCGCGTACCACTCGCGGGAACGCGGCGAACGTCGCGCCGCCGGCGGTCGAGCAGCCACACCTCGTTGCCGTCCCACACCGGGCCGATCGTGTTGATCAGGACCCGGCGCTCGCGCGTCGTCCCGCGCCGAGCACCGGGCAGCAGCGATGCCCGACGCCGAAGTCGAAGCCCTCCAGCACGAAGTAGCCGGTCCACAGCACGGCGATCGAGGCAGGAACCACACGGTCGTGAAGCGTCCATCGGTGTCCTGCTCCCTCAGTAGGCGAACGCCAGCGGCTTGTCGGGTCCTCGGCTCGGCGTCCTCTTCGGGTGACGGCGGGAGCCGGCCCGCGGACGTACTTGACGAGCAGCCCCACCTCGACCACGGCGAGCACCCCGTAGAGGAGCGTGAACACCGTCAGCGACGTCAGCACTTCCGCCGGTGCGAGACGCCCGGCGAGCACGCCGGCGCGCGGTCTGCATGCAGCGCCGAAGACCACCCACGGCTGCCGGCCCATCTCGGTGAAGATCCAGCCGAAGGCGTTGGCGAGCCAAGGGAAACAGCGGGAGCGAGCGACCGCAACGCGGCACGAACCACCGTGACGTCGGCGCGCGGCCGCCCCGCGACCGAGCCAGAGGTACCAGATCGCGATGAGCGCGGCGAGGAAGCCCGAAGCCAATCATGAGGCGGAAGGTCCAGTAGGTGACGGGGATGATCGGCTGTGTACGTGACGCCCTCGACCGAACCGTTCCTCGTACTCGCGCCTGCAGGTCGTTGATGCCCCTCGACCTCACCGTCCCAGTCGCCGGTCGCCAGGTAGGACAGCAGCCGTGGGATCTTGATGCGAGAAGACCTCTTCGGCTGCCGTCGAGCGTGCCGATGGTGAGCACTGAGAATGAGGCGGGCTGCTCGGTCTCGTACAACGCCTCGGCGGCCGCCATCTTCATCGGCTGCTCGCTCGGTCATGACCTTGCCCTGGATGTCGCCGGTGAGCGACGACGCCGAGCGCGGCGACCAGGGTGAGCGATGGCACCGAGCCTTCAGTGCCGAGCCGGAAGACGTCGGCGTCCTGGTCGGGGCGGCGGACCAGGTGCCAGCATCGCCGACGCCGGCCACGAACGCCCCCCCGGTGAGGAAGGCAGCGGTGATCGTGTGCGGGAACGTGACGAGCGCGACCTTGTTGGTGAGGACATCGCGCGAAGTCCGTCGAGCTCGGCACGGCCGCGTTCCTCGTTGAGCCGGCATCCGACGCGGATTCTGCATCCAGGAGTTGGCGGCAAGGATGAAGTAGGCCGACAGGACCGTGCCGATGGCGACCATCCAGATGGTGGCGAGGTGGAGCCGCTTGGGAAGGCGGTCCCAGCCAAATATCCACAGACCGAGGAACGTCGACTCGACGAAGAACGCCAGCAGTGCCTCGATCGCCAGCGGCGCCCCGAAGATGTCGCCGACGAAGCTGCTAGTAGTCGCTCCAGTTCATGCCGAACTGGAACTCCTGCACGATGCCGGTCACGACGCCCATGGCGAGGTTGATGAGGAACAGCTTCCCGAAGAACTTCGTGAGCCGGAGCCAGTGCTCCTTGCCGGTGCGGCACCCAGGCCGTCTGCATCCCCGCCACCAGCGAACGGCGAGGCTGATCGTCAATGGGACGAACAGGAAGTGGTAGACGGTGACGATGCCGAACTGCCACCGGGCGATGTCGAGTGCGTCCAAGGCCCCTCCCGGGTCGACTGTTATGAGAGTGCCTTAGGTGCTCGCTCGCAAGTCGGTGGTGAGACGCTCACTGGGGGGCGTCCGTGTCCCCCTCAGAGGTCTGCCGTCCCGAGCCGACGTCACGGAGCATCTCGCCGACCTTGGTGAAGGGCGCCGCCGCGTGCCGCCCCACCGCGTTGACCCGCTCGCGCATGACGGCGTCGGTCTCCGGGTTGCCGAGCAACCCGTGCCGTGGGACCTCTTCCTCTTCCGGCCGAACGGAGTCGGCCAGCTTGGCGAGCGCGTCGCCAGCAGCGCCGGCCGGACCCGCCATCCGCTTGCCGCGGCCAGGGAAGGCGACGTAGACCATCACCACGAGCGCGACCGCCAGGGCAATGCCTGAACCAACGATCAGTGCAGTCATTGATCCAGGATGCGCACACTCCACGCTGCTCCCGCTGGATCCGCGGCGGCGTGTCCCGGATCTTGTGAAGGAATTCACGTGCTGTTGGCCTCTGGGAGAGCGCACCCGACTGGTCGCCCCGCTGACGGACAGCCGGCTGATGGCAGACTCGCGGCATGGCAGTGGGCGACGAGCGGGACCCGTCCGACGGTTGGCTCATCCGGGCTTTCCAAACCGACGAGGCGTTGGAGCAGTGGCTCGACGCACATCACGCAGAGGAACCGGGCGTGTGGGTGAAGTTCGCCAAGAAGGGCCGCGGCATACAGTCGGTAACGCTGCCGGAGGCGATCGAGGTGGCGTTGTGCTTCGGCTGGGTCGACTCGAAGATGCATGGGTTGGACGACGACTACTACGTCCTTCGGTTCCAACCTCGAAAGCCTCGGTCGAACTGGTCGGCGCGCAACAAGGAGATCGCCGAAGAACTCATTGCCAGCGGGCGGATGCGACCGGCGGGTCTGGCTCAGGTGGACGCGGCCAAGGCCGACGGGCGCTGGGCTGAGCACTGAGCCATGCATTTCCAGCACGCGGACGAGATCTGGGCAGACTTCCCTGAGCTCGTTGCTGGTGCGCTGGTTGTCGAGGGTGTGACCCGCGATGCCTCAGTGGGCGCGCGCCTTGCCGCCCATCAGGCTGTTGCGGCTTCAAGGCTGGAAACGGTGAGCGAGAGCGAGCTGCCAGAGATCAAAGCCTGGCGACGCGCGTTCGCAGCGATGGGCCTGAAACCCACGCAGTACCGATGCGCCGCGGAGGCGCTGCTGCGGCGCTTCCGCAAGGAGGGGACGCTCCCCCAGATCCATCCCGTCATCGACCTGTGCAACGCGCTGTCGCTCGCTTTCGCAATCCCGGTGGCGGTGTTCGACGTGGCGAGGGTCTCGGGCCACCTCGAGGTGCGGCGCGCCACCGGCGCCGGCGAGAGCTATCTCGCGTTCTCCGGCGAGACGGTGGCACCGGACGTGGGTGAGGTCATCTTCGCCGACGCCGAGGGAACCGTACATGCCCGGAGGTGGACCAACAGGCAGAGCGCCTCATCGGCGGTACGCGATGACACGAGCGCAGTACTGGTGGTCGCCGAAGCGCTGCACGAGACCGCCCCCGTTGATGTCCGCCAACTCATGAAGGCACTGGTCGCTGAAATGAGCCGCACGTGGCCGGTGACACCGACGTCCACGATCCTGAGCCGGTCGGCGCCTCGCTTCGAGTGGTGACCGCCGTCCGCGTGCCCAGACCAAGATCAACAGCCTCGTCGCGAGCGACTCGCTGACTGCGTGTCCGTCGCAACGAGGCTGTCGATCTTCGACTAGGGGCGCTTCGGGATCCACCAGCGATCCCGCCGGCGGTCGCGACGCATTCCGCGCGCCCAGCCGTCTCGCAGCCGGAATGCCAATGCCCTTGACGACGGCCCAGATCGAGCGACGTCGCCCGGACGACGGTAAGTCCCACCCGCTCGAAGCCTTCCTCGCGGGCATTGTCGTCGGTGTGTCGCTTGAGGCCGCGGTGCTCGCTGCCGTCGTACTCGGCGACGAGTCCCGCCTCCACGTCAAGCAGATCAGCAATGCCGAGCAGATGACCGTCTGCGTCGTACACCGGCCAGTTCACCAAGGGTCGAGGCAGTCCAACATCCAGCATCCAGAAGACTCGTAGCCTGCTCTCTTGCGGCGAGGCTGACCGGCCATCGGCGAGGTCGATCGCCTGCCGGACGACGGGCACGCCCTTCCAACCCGATCGCGCGACGATGTACGCCCACAGCGTGTCAGCGTGACCAAGTGGCGACGCACCATGACGTCGAGCCCGACTACCGCCTCGATGATCGTCGACAGTCGAGCGTGATCGAAGCCCGCGCGCAACGGAGCCACCACATGCAGGTCCCGCACCACGGTCAGATCGCAGGCATCGAGGGGTGCACGAATGGGCTGAATGCCCTTTCGCGGCGAAATTTGCGGTGTGGTGCCAAAGCCACCGGAACAGGCAGCCGGCCCGCGATGCCGCCGTCGAGTTCCTCTGCCCCATGAACGTAGGCGGCGGCCCAGCCCGTCACCGCGCTGTCCTCGGGGAGGAGTTCCGCCACCTCACGAATGCGCTGCAGGGGATGCTCGGCATCCAGAAATGCCCACACGTGGAGGCCGCGATGCGGAGTGCGCCACAACGGGCCGGACAACTCCCACGGCGTGATCCCGAAGGTGTGCGCCTGCGAGCGAGTCAGTGGACGCCCCGACCACGTGCTCGGGAAGCTCGGATCGACCCTGCATGCGCTGAGCGTTGTCGCCGGGCAACGGCCTGCTGTGATGAGTGAGTGGGTCTGTGGAAGAGAGACGCTGTGGCCGGGCGGATGTGGATGACCAGGTCGCCCCAGCGCTGAAGATCAACAGGACTCTCCCGCGAGACTCACCAGTCGGCGTGTCACGCGGGAGAGTCCTGTTGATCTTGGGCTTTGTGGCACGCTCGGCGCTAGGCGGACTCGGCCTCGCGCAGCCGCTGGCTGATGACTTCGGTGACGCCGTCGCCGCGCATCGATGTGCCGTACAAGGCGTCGGCGATCTCCATCGTGCGTTTCTGGTGTGTGACGACGATGAGCTGGCTGTTGTCGCGCAGCTCCTCGTAGATCTCCAGCAGCCGCCCCAGGTTGACATCGTCGAGGGCGGCCTCGACCTCGTCGAGGACGTAGAACGGGCTCGGCCGCGCCTTGAACAGCGCCACCAGGAACGCCACCGCCACCAAGGACCGCTCGCCACCGGATAGCAACGACAGCCGCTTGACCTTCTTGCCGGGCGGCCGCGCCTCGACGTCAATCCCGGTCGCGAGCATGTCGGACGGGTCGGTGAGGATCAGTTGTCCCTCGCCGCCGGGGAACAACCGCGCGAACACGGTCACGAACTCGCGCTCGACGTCGTGGAACGCCGCGGTGAAGACCTCCTCCACACGCTCGTCGACCTCACGGACGATCGCCATCAGGTCGCGGCGCGTCTTTCGGAGGTCCTCGAGCTGTTCGGTGAGGAACTGGTGTCGCTCCTCGAGTGCGGCGAACTCCTCGAGGGCAAGCGGGTTGACCTTGCCCAGCAGGGCGAGCGCCCGCTCGGCGGCGCGGGCCCGTTTCATCTGCTGCTCGCGGATGTACGGCTTCGGCTCTTCGTCGCTCGGGTCTTCGCCAGGGGCCGGCGGTGACGGAGGCACGAGCAGGTGCGGGCCGTATTCGTCGGCGAGCACCTCGGTCTCGATGCCGAACTCCTGCAGTGCTCGCTCGGCCAGCTGCTCGATGCGCATCCGCTGCTCGGCTCGCGCGATCTCGTCACGGTGCACTGTCGACGTGAGCTCGTCGAGGTCGGCCGCCAGGGCGCGCAGCTGGATCCGCAGCCCGGTCAGCTCGGCCTCAGCCGTCACGCGCGCGGCCTCCGCTTCCTGGCGCTGGGCCGCAGCAGCGTGCAGCGACTTCTCGAGCCGGGCGAGAACCACGTCGACCGCGCCACGAACCCCAGAGGCTGTCGCGGCATCGCGGGCACGGCGCTCGCGGCGCAACGACGATCGTGGCCCGAGCGGCGCGCTCCTGCTTGGCGGTTCGCTCCAGAGAGTCGGCGCGGCCCGACAACGCGCGAACTCGTTCCTCCACGGTGCGCAACGTCAACCGGTCATCGGTCTCCGCCTGCCGCGCCTGGCTGGCGGCCGCGTGCAGCCGGTCGCGCTCCTCGGTGGGCGGCTCGATGTCGTTGTCACCGGCCTGCTCCGCGGCGGCTAGTCGCTGCTCGAGCTCGGCCATCCCTGTGGTCGCCTGGCGAGACGCCTCCTCGGCCTTGGCGATGGCCGCGGTCAACCGATCGGCCTCGCCGGTGGCGCTGCGGGCGGACTGACCGAGCTGGCCGAGCGTTTCCGCGACGGCTGCGAGCTCGGCGTCGGACTCGTTGAGACTGGCCAGCGCAACCGACACGTGCTCAGCCGCGGACTGGCGTGCGTTGCCGAGCTCATCGATGCGGCTACGGAGCTCGCCGCTGCGGCGGTCGACGGCCGTGAGCCGCTCACGTGCCTCGTCGACCGCGGCCTGCACCTCCAGCAGGCTTGGCACCGACGATGAGCCGCCGTGCACAAGGTCACGGCCGACGACATCGCCGTCGCGTGTCACGGCGGTGACGCCGGCGTGCGACCTGACCAGTGCGCGCGCCGCCGGGAGGCCCTCGACGACGGCGACGTGATGAAGGAGTCGGGCCAGGGCCGGCCGGAGGCCGTCGGGCGCAGTGACCAGGTCGATCGCATAGCGGGCGCCGTCGGGAAGCGGCATCCAGGGCGCCACCTCGTCGTCGTAGGCTGCGCCGGAGACCACGAGGCTGGCTCTGCCCAGATCCTCGGCCTTGAGCAGCTCGACAGCAGCGAACGCGCTGTCGAGCCCGCCGACCGCGACGGCATCGGCGGCCGGGCCGAGCCCCGCGGCGACAGCGGCCTCCCAACCCGGCTCGACGCCGAGGAGGGCGGCGACCGAGCCCAGCAGCTCGGAGACCCGGTCGCCGGCGGCGAGCAGGCTGCCGGAGCCGTCCTTGCGGGCCAGGCCCAGCTCGAGCGCCTCGAGGCGCGCACCGATCGCGGAGTGCTCGCGTTCGGCCTGGCGTTCCTGCTCGACCGTGGCCGCCAGATGCTCGTCGATGTCGGCGAGCGCGCGCTGCGCCGCCTCGTAGGCCTCATCGAGGCCCTGCTCGCCTGCCGACAAGCCGGCGATGGTGGTTTCCAATGCGGCGAACTCGCGCTGGGTATGCTCGGCGCCGCGCAGCGCCTCGGCCCTGGCCGTGGTCAGCCGGCCAATCTCGGCGTCGGCGGCAGCTGCGCGGCTGCGTACGGCTGCCACCTGCCCGGAAAGCCTGGCCAGCCCCTCGCGCCGATCGGCCGCGGCCCGCTGGAGCATGGCGAGCCGCTTGTCCTCGGCCTGGGCTGCTGCCTCGACGTCGGCGCGGGCGGCGATCGCGGTCGCGAGGGCGTCGCGGGCGGCGGACACTTGCTGGCCCAGCGCGGCCTCCTGCTCACGGACGTGGCGGGCCTCGGCGTCAAGCTCGTCGGGGTCGCGGCCGGTGCGCTCCTCCGCGAGCTCGACCGCGAGGTGGCGGGCCCGTTCGGCGGCGAGGCTGCCGGTGCCACGGAGTCGCTCGCGCAGGCTCGACAGGCGATACCAGGTCTCCTGCACCCGGGCGAGGCGCGGCGCCAGGTCGTTGATCGCGGTCTCGAGCTCCGCCTCGCGCGCCCGCGCCGTGGCGAGGGCCTGCTCGACCGCCGCGCGCCGCTCGCGCAGCTGAGTCTCGTCGGCGACTTCCTGCTCCAATGTCGCGGACAGCTGGACGAGGTCGTCGGCCAGCAGCCGCAGCTTTGCGTCGCGGAGGTCGGCCTGGATCACCGCGGCCCGCCGAGCGACTTCGGCCTGCCTGCCGAGCGGCTTGAGCTGGCGGCGCAGCTCGGCGGTGATGTCCTGGATGCGCATGAGGTTGGCTTCCATCGCCTCCAGCTTGCGCAGCGCCTTCTCCTTGCGCTTGCGGTGCTTGAGGACTCCGGCCGCCTCCTCGATGAAGCCGCGCCGCTCCTCGGGGGTGGCCGCCAGGACGGAGTCGAGCTGGCCCTGCCCGACGACGACGTGCATCTCACGGCCGATGCCGGAGTCGGACAGCAGTTCCTGGATGTCGAGCAGGCGGCACGCCTGACCGTTGATGGCGTACTCGGATCCACCGTTGCGGAACAACGTCCGCGAGATCGTCACCTCGGTGTAGTCGATCGGCAGCGCGTTGTCGGAGTTGTCGATGGTGAGGATGACCTCGGCCCGGCCCAGCGGGGGGCGGCCTGCCGTGCCGGCGAAGATGACGTCCTCCATCTTGCCGCCGCGCAGGCTCTTGGCCCCCTGCTCCCCCATGACCCACGCGAGCGCATCGACAACGTTGGACTTGCCCGACCCGTTAGGCCCCACGACGCAGGTGATGCCCGGCTCGAAGCGCAGCGTCGTCGACGATGCGAAGGACTTGAACCCCCGCAGGGTCAGGCTCTTCAGGTACAAGTCGTCGGTCTCTCAGTCGGTGGCCGGCGCGGGGAAGCCGCCGCCAGCCTACCTGCGGGGCTTGGGCGCGCCCGGCATCGCCGCGCCAAGGGGGATCCTGTCGTCCAGACCCGCACATGGCTGACGGGCCGCCCAAGCGGCCCGTCGTTGGATGGAATCGATGCGGGTTGTGGGGTCAGGCGAGCACAGGCTGGGGGGACACGAACTCCGCGGGGAGCCGGTCACCCAAGTGGTCAGCGTCGACGAGCGCCTCGAGGTGGTCGTGCTCGGCTTGTAGCCGAAGGACCTCCGCCTCGAGATCGTGCACTCGCTGCTGTAGACGCCGAACCTCGGAAAGCAGTCTGGGGTCGGGACCACCGACATACCCAAGGAGCGCCTTCGCCATCGAGGGTCCTTCCGGGTGTCAGCTGTTGAACTGAGCCATGGACGGGGCCTGGTGGCACCGGTCCATCTACTAGGGTCGCACCGCGAGCGCCGATGGGTCAATGCCGCCCGCTCATCCGACCGAGAATCCCACCATTCCCCGGGCGGGCTCCGAACGTACGTTCACCGCCTGCACCCGGCCCGGCGCCCGCGGCCCTCGCAGCCAGGCCACCAGTTCGGCGCAGGCCGTGGCGGGTCCTTCGGCGATCACTTCGACGTCCCCGTCCGGCAGGTTGCGGGCGGAACCGGCAAGGCCCAGGGCGGCGGCCCGCGCCCGGGTCGAATAGCGGAAGCCGACCCCCTGGACCCACCCCGAGACCACTGCCACGACCCGCTCGGTGTCAGCCACGCCCCGCGCACCTCCCTCGGGTGGCGATCCTGCCACGGGCGGCTGTTACCAGTGCGGGTGGCGCGGGCGCGGCTGGCAGCGCGGGCAGGTGTAGGAGGACCTGTTCATGAACGCGTCGCGCCGGATGGGTGCGCCGCACCGAGAGCACGGTTCGCCGGCGCGGCCGTAGACCTCGAGGGAACGGTCGAAGTAGCCGCTGTCGCCGTTGACGTTGACGTAGAGGCTGTCGAACGAGGTGCCACCCGACGCGAGCGCGGCATCCATCACGTCACGGATCGCGGCGACAACGCGAGCCACCTCCGCCCGGGTGAGGGTCTCGGTGGCTCGGGCGTAGTGCAGCCGCGCCCGCCACAACGCCTCGTCCGCGTAGATGTTGCCCACGCCCGAGATGACGGACTGGTCGAGGAGGGCGCGCTTGAGGCCCGTACGACGTCGCCGCAGCGCACGCCACAGCTGCTCGACGTCGAAGTCGGGCTGGAGCGGGTCGGGGCCGATGTGGGCGATCTCGGGCGGCAGTTCGGCGCCGCCGCGCGAGACCGACAGGCCGCCGAACGTGCGCTGGTCGACGAACCGAAGCTCGGGGTCGCCGTCGTCGAACGTGATGCGCACGCGCAGGTGCGCTTCGTCCATGGCCGACGCGGGACGCAGCAGCAACTGGCCGCTCATGCCGAGGTGGCCGAGCAGCGCGTCACCGGAGTCGAGCGGCAGCCATAGGTATTTGCCGCGCCGACGGACGCACAGGAACGTCCGCCCGGCCAGCAGCCCGGCGAAGTCGGAGGCACCGGCGGAGTGGCGGCGCACGGCCCGCGGGTGGCGCACCTCGGCGGCAGCGACACGTCGTCCGAGCACCCACGTCTCAAGGCCGCGGCGAACCACCTCGACTTCAGGCAGCTCGGGCATGGCTCAGACCTGTGGTGCGCCGTCGTCGCCCAAGAGCGGCTCGAGCGCCATGAAGGATGCGGCGGCGGCCTGCTGCTCGGCTTCCTTCTTGCTGTGCCCGCTGCCGCTGCCGTAGACGGCACCGCCGACCGTCACCCTCGCGGAGAAGACCTTGGCGTGGTCGGGGCCTTCCTCGATGACGTGGTACTCGGGGACACCGAGCGACCGCGCGGCGCTGAGCTCTTGGAGGCTGGTCTTCCAGTCGAGGCCCGCGCCGAGCTTGGCCGCGGCGTCGATGAGGCCGTCGAACAAGCGGTGCACGAGATCGGAAGCGACCTGGAACCCGTGCTCACGGTAGACGGCGCCGATCACGGCCTCCACGGTGTCGGCGAGGATCGACGACTTGTCGCGTCCGCCTGTGGTCTCCTCGCCACGGCCGAGGCGGATGAACTCACCCAGACCGAGGCCGCGCGCGACGCCCGCGAGGGCACGCATGTTGACGACAGCGGCTCGCAGCTTGGCGAGCTGACCCTCGGCGACATCGGGGTATCGCGTGAAGAGGGTGTCGGTGATGACGAGGCCCAGCACGGAGTCACCGAGGAACTCCAACCGCTCGTTGGTCGGCAGACCACCGTGTTCGTACGCGTACGACCGGTGGGTCAGCGACCGCTCAAGCAGCTCGGGATCCACGGCGAGCCCGAGCCGGGCCTCGAGCGTCGAGTACGACGTCGAGGACCCGGCTGGCACGTCCGGTCCCGGATCAGACGTCGGCGACGTGACGGCCGTCGTACTCGAGGAAGAGCGGGGTGCCCTGCGAGTCCTCGACGACGGTGGCACGGTGCGACACGACCCAGGTGACGCGGCCGTTCTGGATGCGCTTCTGGACCTGCGGCAGCTTGGCCTTCCACTGCGAACGGCGGTGGCGCGTGTTGCTGCGCGACATTTTCCGCTTGGGAACTGCCACGGCTAGCTCTCCTCGCTCTGGCCGGTGTGCCCGGCTTTGTCTGCTGGTAACGATGGATCTGGTGACCCACCTTCGGAAAAGCTCACACCGAGGAGAGCTCCCCAACGGGGGGCGTCGAGCGAGTGCGCGTGACCGGGGTCGTCCGCGAGTCGCGCTCCGCACTGGGAGCACAACCCCGGGCAGTCGTCCCGGCACAACGGCGCCTGCGGCAGTGCAAGCACGACCGCGTCCCGCAACGTCGGCTCGAGATCGATCAGCTCTCCCTCGACCCGGCGCTCCTCCTCGTCGGCGTCGTCCCCGTCGAATACGTACATCTCCTGGATGTCCGCCTCGACGTTCCCGTCGATCGGGTCCAGGCAACGCGCGCACTCGCCGGCGAGCGGTGCTCGAGCCGTTCCCGACACGAGCACGCCCTCCATCACCGACTCGAGTCGCAGCTGCAGCTCGACATCGGCGCCTTCAGGCACACCGACCACCTCGATGCCGAGATCGGCGGGCGCCGGCACGGTGAGCCGGACCCTGCGCATCGTCCCCGGACGGCGGTCGAGCTCGTGGGTGTCGAGCACGAGCGGCGCGTGCGGATTGAGGGTGCTCAGGGTTCCTTGCTTTCGCGTGATGCGGGCATGACGATCCCGGCCTCGCGCGGAGGCCGACAACACAGAGTATCCGACAGGCCCTCAGCCACCCAAACCCACAACGGCCACCTTGTTACAACGGCCACGTCACACGGACTGCGGCGTCCAGCCCGTCGTGCGCGCCGGCTCTGCTGCCACAGAGGCGGCCGAGCGGGCGGAGGGCGTTTCGCTGCGCGCGCTCGTGCGGTCGCCGGCCAAGGTCGGCGTCGCCTCATCGGTCGGCTCGGCAGGCGCCTGGCCTTGGCTGGGCGGTCGCGGGGCGGGCTCAGAGACCCTGGCCTCCGCGGAGATCGTCTCGGCGTCGCCGTCGGCGGTGAGATCGGGGAGGAAGGCGGCGTGCGCGAGGTGCTCGCGCCCCCCGCGGACGGCCTCGAGCAGCCGCGCCAAGACCACCTCGAAGTTGGCGAGGCGGGCGTCGGCGTAGTCGTCGGCCTCCCGCTTGATCGTCTCCGCCTCGTCGGTTGCCGCGGCACGGACCCGCTCCGCCTCGGCCTCCGCGGCCATGACGACCGCCTCCGTCTTGATGAGCGCGGCCTGCCGGATGCGGCCCTCCTCGACGATGACCTCGGCCTCCTCACGGGCCTCGGCGATCACCCGGTCACTGTCGGCCAGCAGGTGGTCGGCCGACGACAGTGCATGCGGCAGCTGCTCCTGCAGCTCGGTCAGCATGGTCAGCAGCTCTGAGCGGTTGACCACCGCCGACGAGGACATCGGCACCGACCGAGCCGCCTCCACGTAGGCGATGAGCTCGGCGAACTTGTCGTGGACGTCCATTGCGCCTTTCCTTGCGTGAGCCGGGTCTTTGCCCAGCACTCCCCCATACGGCGGAAAGCCTACGGACCTGAGATCCGCTCTCGCAGCCGATCCAGCACCAAAGGTGGGACAAGACCGGACACATCACCTCCATACCGGGCGACTTCCTTGATAATGCTCGACGACAGGTAGGAGTAGTCGGGGTTGGTCGCTACGAAGAACGTGTCGATCTGGCTGAGCCGATGGTTCATCTGCGCCATCTGCAGCTCGTAGTCGAAGTCAGTCACGGCCCGCAGGCCCTTGATGATGACCGGGATCTGCTCGGCACGGCAGAAGTCGACCAGCAGCCCCTCGAACGACGCGACCCGTACGCCTGGCAGGTTCTTGCTCACCGCCTCGAGCATCTCGAGCCGCTCGTCGACGCTGAACAGCCCGTGCTTGTTGCGGTTGACGAGCACGGCCACGACCACCTCGTCGAACAGGTGCGAGGCCCGCTCGATCACGTCGAGGTGCCCGTTGGTGACAGGGTCGAAGGAACCTGGGCAGACACAGCGGCGCACGCGGCCTCCTTTGGCGCCCTCACGCGTCATCGCGATCACCGGCCGGGCGACCGTACCAAAGGGTCGCCTCGCCGTAGCGACGCACCCGGTCGGCGACGTAGCCCGGCGGCCACGTCAGCTGCGATGCGCGGGTGGCCCGCTCGATGACAACGAGAGCGTGCGGCGGCGAGCCAGCCATGGTCGCGAAGCGATCGCAGCAGCCGGTCGACGTCGGCGTCGGGCAGCGCGTAAGGGGGGTCGGCGAAGATCAGGTCGTACGGCTGCGCGGGCGGCCCGGCCGTGACCGACTCGGCGGACTGCGCGCGCAGCACCGCGCCCGGCCGTCCGACGACGTCGATGTTGGCCTTGATGGCGCGAACCGCCTTGGGCTCGTGCTCGACGAGCAAGACATGTGCGGCGCCGCGGGACAGCGCTTCCAGGCCGACTGCGCCGGAGCCGGCGTAGAAGTCGACGACGCGCGCACCGGCGAGGGGCCCGAGCGCGGACTCGACCGTGGAGAACAGCGCCTCGCGAGCTCGGTCGGACGTCGGCCGCGTCGACAGCCCGGCCGGCACCGACAGCCGCCGTCCGCGTGCCACGCCGGCGACGATGCGCGTCACCCCTTCTCCAGGTAGTCGGCCCGGTCCTCGCCGACGAACGAGCGCAGCGCGGCGCGCAGCAGCGGGTGGGCGTCGAGCGTCGGGTCGGCTGCGACGAGCTCGGTGGCGTCGGCCCGCGCGTCGCGGATCACGTCTTCGTCGCGCAGCGCCGACAGCAGCCGCAGGCTCGACTTGGTGCCCGACTGCGCGGCTCCGAGCACGTCGCCTTCGCGGCGCTGCTCGAGGTCGACCCGGGAGAGCTCGAAGCCATCGGTCGTCGACGCCACGGCATCGAGGCGCTCGCGAGCGGCCGTGCCCACCGGGACGTCAGTCACCAGCAGGCACACGCCCGGGCACCGAGCCTCGCCCGATGCGCCCTCGGAGCTGGTGGAGCTGCGACACACCGAACCGGTCGGCGTCCATGACGACCATGACCGATGCGTTGGGCACGTCGACGCCGACCTCGACGACGGTGGTGGCAACGAGCACATCGATCTCGCCGGCCGCGAACCGCCGCATGACGAGATCCTTGGCGTCGGCCGGCAGACGCCCATGCAGAACCTCGACGCGCAGGCCATGCAGCGGGCCGTCGCGAAGCTGGTCGACGAGATCGAGCACGGCGACCGTGCGCCGCGGGCCGTCGAGGTCGAACAAGCTCGCATCGTCGTCGTCACGCTGACCGTCGGACTCGGCTCCCCCCGCCTCGCCACCGATGCGCGGGCACACCACGAACGCCTGGTGGCCCGCCGCCACCTCTTCACGGATGCGCTGCCAGGCACGCTCGAGATAGTGCGGCTTCTCGTCGACCGGCACGACGTGAGCCGTGACTGCGGCCCGCCCGCCCGGCAGCTCGGTGAGCGTCGACACCTCGAGGTCGCCGAACACCGTCATGGCCACCGTGCGCGGGATCGGGGTCGCGGTCATGACGAGCACGTGCGGCCGTCGGTCGTCGAGTGACTTGGCGGTCAGGACGGCGCGCTGCTCGACGCCGAAGCGGTGCTGCTCGTCCACGACGACGAGCCCGAGGTCGGCGAAGCTCACCTTGTCCTCGAGCAGCGCATGCGTGCCGACGACGATGCCGGCGTCGCCGGAGACGACGTCGAGCAGTGTGCTCCGCCGGGCGGCCGCGGTCAGCGAACCCGTAACCAACGCCACCTGCGTGCCCACGTCGGAACCGCCGAGCTGTCCGCGCAGCGCCAGTGGGCCGAGCAGCTCCGTGATCGACCGGTAGTGCTGCTGCGCCAGCACCTCCGTCGGCGCGAGCAGTGCAGCCTGGCCACCCGAGTCGAGTACGGCGAGCATGGCGCGCAGCGCGACAACGGTCTTGCCGGCGCCAACCTCGCCCTGCAGCAGCCGGTGCATCGGGTGCGGCTGCGCGAGGTCGGCCGCGATCTCAGTGCCGACGCGACGCTGCCCCACGGTCAGCTCGAAAGGCAGCCGCGCGTCGAACGCAGACAGCAGCCCGTCATCGAGGGCGCTGCGCGGGACCGACGGGAGAGCCGAGGCCGCGTGCCGTCGGCGGGCGAGCTCGACCTGCAGGATGAACGCCTCGTCATAGCGCAGCCGCTCCGTCGCCGCATAGAGCTCGGCGCGGGTGTCGGGTCGGTGGATGCCCTCGAACGCCGGGCGCAGCCCCACCAGCCCCCGCGCGGTGCAGAGCGATGCCGGCAGCGGGTCGGCCAGGCTGCCGAGCTGGTCGAGCACGATGCGTACGGACTTGGCGATCTTCCACGACGCCAGCGAGGCGCTCGCGGGGTAGACAGGAATCAGCTCGCGCGCGAACGCTTCCACTGCCGACGTGTCGTCGTCGACCTCGCCGCTGCCCGGGATCAGGAGGTAGTCGGGGTGGATGAGCTGATGAGAGCCGCGGAACTGGCCGACCTTGCCGCTGAACAGACCCCTTCGCCCTGGCCGCAGCTGATTGGCCCGATAGGGCTGGTTGAAGAACGTGAGGCTCAGCTCGCCCCGACCGTCGGTGACGGTCGCCTCGACGATGCTGCGGATAACGCGGCCGCCGGTCTTGCGGTAGCTCTGCTTGGGTTTGCGCTCCACGACCCGCGCAACATCGGCCATCACGGTGACGTATTCGTCGACGACCAAGCGGGACAGGTCGGTGAGCTCGCCGCGGGAGGCGTAGCGGCGTGGATAGTGCCTGAGCAGGTCGCCGACGGTCTCGACGCCGAGGGCGCCGAGCGCCTTGGCCGTGCCGCCACCGACGACGCGGCGCACCGGCTGGTCGAGGTCCATCACTCGACCCCCAGCAAGAGCAGATAGCGCGGCTGCCCGCCCTCGCGTACGTCGACGTCGACCTCGGGGTGGCCACGTCGTACGTGCGTCGCGACTGCGGCGACGAGCTCGTCGTCGGCGCCCTCGCCCGACACGATGGTGACGAGCTCGCCGCCGACGGCCAGCAACCGCTCGAGCACCTCGGTTGCCGCTTCCACGGGGGTCGGCGCGATGACGACGAAGTCGCCGCCCACGGCCCCCAGACAGTCACCTGGCTGGCAGACGCCGGCGCTCGTCACGGCCTGCCGGGTCGCGACGGTGACACCGCCGTGGCGGGCCAGACCGGCCGCGGTTGTCATGGCAACGACGTCGGCGTCGAAAGAGCGGCCGGGGTCGTGGACGGCGACGGCAGCGATGCCCTGGATCTGGGCCCGGGTCGGCAGCACCGCCACCCGGATGCCCTGCACCGCCGCCTCGGCTGCTGCCGCCTCGGCGGCCGCGACGACGTGCGGGTCGTTGGGGAGCACCACGACCTCGGCGGCGCCCGTCGCCTCGACGGCGGCGAGGATCTCGCCGGTGGACGGCCGGTGGGTGGGTGCCGTGCGGACGACCTCGGCGCGCGCCTCCCTGAACAGCTTGGCCAAGCCGTCGCCGGCGGCCACGGCGACCACGCGGCGCAAGGCGCTGCGCTGCCGGGCGCCTGCTTGACCGCCGAGCCGGTCGGCGAAGCCAGTGATGCGGATGCGGTGCGGGTGACCCGCCGCCATGCCCGCCTCGACCGCGGCGCCGGCGTCGTCGACGTGAACATGCACGTTCCACAGACCGTCGCCGCCGACGACGACCAGCGAGTCGCCGAGCGGCTCCAGTGCCTCTCGCAGCGGGGGGATTGCGGAGTCGTCGGCATGCGAGCAGGTAGATCACCTCATAGGCGGGGCCCTCGCCGCCGAGCTCGTCGACGCCGCGCGCAACCTGGATCGGACTCGAGGTCAGCCGTCCTGGGGCCGACAGGGCTCGGCGGCCGGTCAGAACACTCTCGAGCGCGTCGAGGATCACGCAGACGCCCCTGCCGCCGGCATCGACGACCCCGGCACGGCGGAGCACCTCGAGCTGGTCGGGTGTGCGCTCCAGAGCCGCAGTGGCGTCACGTGCGGCGGCCGACACCACGTCGACGAGCGAGCCGTCGGCCGCAGCGGCGGCGGTGGCGCCGTCGGCCGCCGCGCGCGCGACGGTCAGCATCGTCCCCTCAACCGGGTGGGCGACCGCGGCGTAGCCGAGCTCGGCCGCCTCGCGCAGGGCCTGCGCGAAGTCGGCCGGCGTGAGCGACCGGCCGGCACCCGTGGCGCGCGCAATGGACTCCGAGATCCCCCGAAGGAGCTGGCTCAAGATCACGCCGGAGTTGCCGCGGGCGCCGAGGAGCGCACCGCGCGCCGCCGCCCGCACGAGCGTCGGCACGTCGTGGTCGGGAATCGGGTCGGCGGCCTGCACCGCTGCCTCGACGGTCAGGAAGAGGTTGGTGCCGGTGTCGCCGTCGGGGACGGGGTAGACGTTGAGCGCGTCGATCTCCTCGCGCGCTGCGCCGAGCGCGGCCAGCGATGCCACCAACCACCGGCGCACGAGCTGCCCATCGAGGACCCTGCGCACCGGCTGCTCCTTCCCGTGGAGATCTCTGGGCAGGGTAGTCGCCAGTCCGGACGCTTGGCGGGGCCCCCGCGCCTCGGTTTTGGGCGCTGGCGCCGCAGCGGGTATTCTTTCGGGGTTGCCCGGACCCGGGCACGGTTGTCCGTACCCCCTCACTTCGGCTCTAGGAGTCTCCCGTGGCTGCCACCTGCGACGTCTGCGGCAAGGGGCCGGGCTTCGGCAACAGCATCTCGTTCTCGCACCGCCGCACCCGCCGCCGCTGGAACCCCAACATCCAGCGTGTGCGCGCCATGGTCGGCCGCACGCCGAAGCGGCTCAACGTCTGCACCTCGTGCCTCAAGGCCGGCAAGGTCAACCGGCAGGTCACCCGCTGACCTAGTCCGGCCCTCGGCCGTCGGAGCCGGTCCACCTCGTGTGGGCCGGCTTTTCGTCGTACGCGTCCCCAACGACCGTGTTGATCATGGCGAAGACGTGATCAAACTCGAAGAATGATCACGCCTTTGCCATGATCAACACGGTTCGTCGGCGGTCGGTCGGTCTCTCAACGCCGTCAGCGGAAGTGCTCGTGGCCGGGTGGGCCTTCGTAGGAGACTCCGTCCACGGTGACGCCGGCACCCTCGCTGACGCGGCCGATGACGAGCCACTCCTCCGGCAGCGTCGTCCCTTCCGGGAAACACCCCGCCAGTGCGTGGTCGTCGCCGCCGGTGAGCACGAAGGCCAACGGGTCCGATCCCACGGCGGCCCCCACATCCCGCAGCGGCTGGGCGATCTCGAAGACCGCCGACTCGACGTCGATCGCCACCCCGCTCGCGTCCGCGATGTGCCCGAGGTCCGCGAGCAGCCCGTCGCTGACGTCGATGAGCGCGGTCGCACCGAGCTCGGCAGCCTGCGGACCTGCGCCGTACGGAGGCTGAGGTCGCCGGTGTGCCTCCACCACGACCCGGGGTGAGCGAAACCCACGACCGAGTACGGCCAATCCGGCTGCGGCCCAGCCGAGCCGACCGCAGACGGCGACCACATCGCCGGGTCGGGCACCGGATCGCGTCAGTGGCGCACGGCCGTCCAACGTCCCCAGAGCCGTGACCGATACGACGATCACGTCAGCGGACGACACGTCGCCGCCCACGATCGAGGCTCCGACGATCTCGGCTTCGTCGCGCAGGCCGTCGGTGAACGACAGCGCCCATGACGACTCGAGCTCGGCGGGCGCCGCGAACCCGACCAGCAGTGCCGTCGCCCGCCCGCCCATCGCGGCCACATCCGCGAGGTTGCGGGCGGCGGCCTTGCGGCCGATGTCGTAGGGCTCCGCCCAGGCGCGGCGGAAGTGCCGCCCCTCGATCATGAAGTCGGTCGTGGCAACGACCCGCCCGTCCTCCGCCGCCACGATGGCCGCGTCGTCACCAGGCCCGAGCAGCACGACTCCGCTCTGCGGCAGCCGCGTGGTGACAGCGTCGATGAGCCCGAATTCACCCAGTCCGCCGATGGTCTGCTGCACGTGCTTTTCCCACCTCCCGGATCAAGGCTGTAGGTTGACCCGCAGTCGCAACGGACATTGTGTCGTCGGGAGGGCGGACGTGGTTGTTCAGGCCTACATCCTCATCCAGACCGAGGTGGGCAAGGCCGCCGACGTCGCGCGCCAGGTCGGCGAGATCCAGGGCGTGACCCTGGCCGAGGACGTCACCGGTCCCTACGACGTCATCGTCCGTGCCGAAGCCCGCAACGTCGACGAGCTCGGCAAGCTCGTCGTCGCCCAGGTTCAGGGCGTCCCCGGCATCACCCGCACGCTCACCTGCCCGGTGGTGCACATCTGACAAGGCTGCTTCCCGCAGTGGCGGCCGTCTTTCTGGTCGCGGGTTGTTCTTGGGGTGCCGTCGACGTCGAGTCGTACGAGCCACAGGCCGGCAGCGAGCAGATCTGTCGTGACCTCGTGGCCGCGCTACCGGACCTGGTCGGCGATGCGGTCTCCCGAGAGGTCGACCCCGACAACGGGCTCACCGCGGCCTGGGGCGATCCCGCGGTGATCCTGCGATGCGGCGTGCCGGCGCCGGCGGACTACCGGCCCGACGCCCAGGTGTACGACGTCGACGGCGTCGTGTGGCTGCCCGTCGAGGGCGACGGTGGGTACTTCTTCACCACCATCGATCGTGAGGTCTACATCGAGGTTGCCGTGCCGGACGACTACGCGCCTGAGGCGACGCTGCTCGCCGATATGGCGGAGGCCATCAAGAGCACGGTGCCCGTCGTCGAGTGACGTCAGCGGGTCAGCGAAGGCCGGCAGGGCGGGCCAGCGCGGTGCGCAGCAGCCGTGAGACCAGCGCCGGGTAGGGAATGCCGCTCGCGGCCCACAGCAACGGGAACATCGAGGTCGGCGTGAACCCCGGCATGGTGTTGACCTCGTTGACCACGATCGACCCGTCATGGCGCAGGAAGAAGTCGACGCGCGCGAGGCTGTCGCAGGACAGCACGGTGAACGCGCGCGCGGCCAGTCGCTGGATCTCGGCTGCGGTGCGCTCGTCCAGACCGGCGGGGATGTCGAGGACGGTGTTCTGGTCGGGGAGGTACTTCGCCTCGAAGTCGTAGAACTCGTGGGCCGAGTCGACCTGAATCTCACCGAGCACTGACGTGTCGGGCGGCGAGCCGTTGTCTCCCTCGAGGACGGCGCACTCGATCTCCCGGCCGGGCACGAACTCCTCGACGAGCACCTTTCGGTCATGCTCCTGCGCGAGCGCGATGGCGGTGGCGAGCTCCTCCGGCCGAGACACCTTGCTGATGCCGATGCTCGACCCGCCACGCGCCGGCTTGACGAACACCGGCCAGTGCAGCGACTCGATCGCGTCGACGACGGCTGCCGGGTCGTGCTTCCACTCGGACGAGTCGACGACGACGTAGCGGCACACGGGCAGGCCCTGCCCGGCCAGCACGAGCTTCATGTAGTGCTTGTCCATGCCGACGGCGCTGGCCATGACGCCCGACCCGACATAGCGCACGTCGGCCATCTCGAGCAGCCCTTGCAGCGTGCCGTCCTCGCCGTACGGGCCGTGCAGCAACGGCAGCACGACGTCGATGACGCCCAACGACCGAGGCACGGCACCGGGCTCCTGCAGCACGAGCTCGCGACCGGACGACAGGGCAACCTCGCCCGGAACGTCCTCGACCGCCGGCAGCCTGCCCTCGATGATCGCCAGGCGCGCGCTGTCATCGGGTGCCGGCACCCACTTGCCCTGGGCCGTGATGCCGATCGGCACCACGTCGTACATCTCGCGGTCGATTGCCTGAAGCACGCTGCCCGCCGTGATGCAGGAGACGGCGTGCTCGGAGCTGCGGCCGCCGAAGACGACGGCCACCCGGGGCTTGCGCTGCGCATTCATCGCGGTCGACCCTACCCTGCGGTCGTCCCGCCTCTTGGGATTGTGCTGGACACGGAGACGATCTCTAAAGATTATTTCCTGTTATGCGCAGACGCCTCACCGCCATGCTCGTCGCCGCCGGTCTCGTGGCCGCGGGGGTGGGTGGCTGGTGGCTCAACCGCGACGATGAGCCGCCTGTCGACAGCGACACCGCCGCGCTCGGGCTTGTGCCGTTGCCGACCGAGGTGACGACCCGACGAGGAGGCGTACGAGATCGACGCGGCGACCGTGATCCGGCACACGGACACCGCGGAAGCCAGAGGCGTCGCCGGCTACCTCGCTGATCTGCTCCGCCCATCGACCGGGCAGCCGCTGCCCATCGAGGCAGGGTCAGACACCTCCGAAGGCATCAGACTGGAGGTCACGGGTGACGGTCCGCCGGAGTCGTACGAGCTCGACGTCGACTCCGACGGCATCAGCCTTTCCGCACCGACCCCACAGGGTCTGTTCCGCGGAATCCAGACGCTCCGTCAGCTCCTGCCGCCGGAGCAGGGACCGTGGACGGTGCCGGGAGTGCAGATCAGGGACGAGCCTCGATTCGCGCACCGCGGCGTCATGCTCGACGTCGCGCGCCACTTCTTCACGGTCGACGAAGTCAAGACGTTCATCGACCAGATCGCGCTCTACAAGGTCAACCACCTGCACCTGCACCTGTCCGACGACCAGGGCTGGCGCATCGCGATCGACGGCTGGCCGCGGCTCACCGAGGTGGGCGCGGCGACCGAGGTCGGCGGGACGGCGGGCGGCTTCTACACGCAGGACGACTACCGCGACCTCGTCGCGTACGCGCGGTCGAGGTTCATCACACTCGTACCCGAGATCGACCTGCCGGGGCACACCAACGCGGCGCTGTCGGCCTATGGCGAGCTCAGCTGCGACGGGCAGGCCGCGCAGCCCTACACCGGCATCCGCGTCGGGTTCAGCGCCGTGTGCACGGACAACCAGCAGACGTACGACTTCATCGACGACGTCCTCGGCCAGCTCGCGGCCATGACACCTGGGCCGTACCTGCACATCGGCGGCGACGAGGCCGACACCCTCAACGCCGAGCAGTACTCCGCGTTCATGGCCCGAGCCCAGCAGGCGGTCGGTCGACACGGGAAGACAGTCATGGCCTGGCACCAGGTCGGCGAGGCAGAGCCGGTGCCCGGCGCGGTGCTTCAGTACTGGGGCGCGCAGAGCGCCGACCTGTTCACGGTCAAGGCTGCGGTCGACGACGGCGCTCAGGTGGTGATGTCGCCGGCCGACCACGCTTACCTCGACATGAAGTACAACGCGACCACGACGCTCGGCCTCAACTGGGCGGGCACCATCGACGTCGAGAAGGCGTACGACTGGGATCCGGCCACGCATCTGGGAAACCTCGACCCATCTGCCGTCCTCGGGGTGGAGGCCGCGCTGTGGACCGAGACACTCGACGAGTCCGACGACCTCGAGCAGATGACGTTCCCGCGGCTACCCGCGATCGCCGAGGTGGGTTGGACCGCACAGGATCGGCGGGACTACGACGCCTTCGTCGACCGGCTCGCCATGCACGGTCCGCGCTGGGAGGCGATGGGGATCGACTTCACTCCGGTCAGCGAGGTGTCCTGGGCGACCAGGTGACGTGGCCTGGCAGGATCGCCGGATGCAGCCTGAGCTGACGCCCGCAACCCGACTGGTGACACGGGGTCGCCCGGACGGAGTGCCCGGCTGCGCCGGTGAATGTCCCGGTGACACTGAGCTCGACGTTCCACGCCGGCGGTCCCTACGGCTACGCGCGACACGACAACCCGGTCTGGATCGCGTTCGAGGAGGTCGTCGGCGATCTGGAGGGCGGCCATGCGGTTGCCTACGCCTCCGGCATGGCAGCGGTGACGGCAATCCTGGCCACTGTGCCGGCCGGCGGTGTGGTCGTGGCGCCGGAAAGCGCCTACAGCGGCACGCTTGGCCAGCTACAGCGGCTCCACACCGCCGGGCGCACAGGCGTACGACTCATCGACGGCACCGACACCAACGCGGTCGCCGCAGCGGTCGGCGGAGCGACTCTGCTCTGGATCGAGTCACCGACAAACCCGATGCTGGGCGTGGCCGACCTGCCGGCGGTGATCGCGGCGGCGCACGCCTCCGGCGCCATGGTCGCGGTCGACAACACGTTCGCCACACCGCTGGGCCAGCAGCCTCTACGCCTCGGCGCCGACCTCGTGGTGCACAGCGCGACGAAGTACCTGTCCGGTCACTCCGACGTGCTGCTCGGCGTGGCCGTAGCCGCCGACGAGGCACTGGCCGAACGGCTGCGCGAGGGACGCGAGCTCGACGGCAACATCCCCGGCCCGCTGGAGACATGGCTCGCGCTGCGCGGCCTGCGCACCCTGCACCTCCGGGTGGAGCGCTCCGCCGCCAACGCACTCGAGCTCGCCCGCCGCCTCTCGCAACACCCATCGGTGGAACGAGTGCGCTACCCCGGCCTCCCCGACGACCCCGGACATGCCAGAGCCGCCGCGCAGATGACCACCTTCGGCTCGATCGTGTCCATCGAGCTGGCCGGCGGCGCAACCGCCGCCGAAGCAGCTTGCGCCGCATCCCGATTGTGGGTCCACGCGACCAGCCTCGGCGGCGTCGAGTCGTCCTGGGAACGCCGCCGCCGCTGGCCCGCCGAACCCCACGTGGTCCCCGAGTCCCTGATCCGCCTCAGCGTCGGCATCGAGGACGTCGAAGACCTCTGGACCGACCTCGACGCAGCGCTCGCATTGGACGGCCACCTGGAGAGAGGCGACCCAGCCGCGACGGGACATCGAAGGCGGGCACCATCAGGCCCGGCCGGCGACGAACGCAACGACAGTGGAGCAACGGCGATCAGTGCCCGTGCCGCTCCGGCTTGGCCGACCGCGAGACAAGATGCCCGAGCGCATCGGCGGGGCTGTGCTCGCCACGCAGAACCCGTACGACGATCTCCACGATCGGCATCTCCACACCGTGCGCCAAGGCCAGCCCGAGGATCGGCTCGCAGGACTTGACGCCCTCTGCCACCTGCCGGGTCCCAGCGGTCACCTCTGCCAGGGACATGCCCCGCCCGAGCAGCTCGCCGAACGTGCGGTTGCGCGCCAGCGGTGAGCTGCAGCTGGCTACGAGATCGCCCAACCCTGCCAGACCCGAGAACGTCAACGGGTCGGCGCCCATGACGACACCGAGCCGGGTGGTCTCGGCCAGACCACGCGTCATCACCGACGCCTTCGTGTTGTGCCCGAACTGAAGCCCATCGGCCATTCCCACGGCCAACGCGATGACGTTCTTGGTGGCGCCACCGAGCTCGACGCCGACGACGTCGGTGTTGGTGTAGGGCCGGAAGAACGGCGTGTGGCAGGCCTTCTGCAGCAGCTGCGCGACGGACTCGTCGACGCACGCGACGACGGCGGCGGCGGGCTGCCGCTCGGCGATCTCACGGGACAGGTTGGGCCCGGAGACGACGGCGACGCGCTCGGCAGGAGCACCAGTCACCTCGCGGATGACCTCGCTCATGCGCTCTCGGGTGCCGAGCTCTACGCCCTTCATGAGGCTCACCAGGACGGCCTGTGACGGGATGCTCGGCAGCCAGCCGGTCAGGTTGTCGCGAAGAGTCTGGGACGGCACGGCCAGAACGACGAAGTCGGCACCGTCGAGGGCCACCTCCGGGTCGTTGGTGGCCATGACCCCTGCCGGAATCTCGATGCCGGAAAGATAGTCGGGGTTCTCGTGCGTCGAGTTGATCTGCTCGACGAGCTCGGGTCGCCGACCCCACAGCACCACGTCCGTGCCGGCGTCGGCGAGCACGAGTGAAAACGTGGTGCCCCACGACCCGGCACCGAACACCGCGGCGCGCATCAGGGCTGCTCCGGGTCCGCGCTGCCACTGTCGTCCGACTTGGGCGAGTCGGCTGCCGTCCGGTCGGGCCGCCCGGTCTTGGCGACGCCAGCGCGCGCGGGGTCGAAGCGCACGGCAGGCGCCTTCTCGCCTCGGAGCACCTCGAGCTGGCGCGTGATGCGGTCCATGATCCGGTCGGTTGCCGCGCGCAACAGCTCGGTCGTGACCGGCTTGTCGCGCAGATCGTCGAGGTCGACCGGGGGCCCCGCAAGCATGTGGACGGTGGGGCGGGGGACGACCTTGGGCACCTTGGCATAGGGCGCAAGGAGATCCTGCGCGCCCCACTGCGCAATCGGGATCACAGGCGCACCCGTGGCGAACGCGATGCGGGCGGCGCCTGTCTTGCCGACCATGGGCCACAGGTCGGGGTCGCGGGTGATGGTGCCCTCGGGGTAGACGCCGACGCACTCCCCCGCCTTGACCGCCTCGACCGCCGCCGAGAACGCGTGCGCTGCGCCGGCCGACTCCCGCTCGACCGGGATCTGGCCGGCCCCCTCGACGATCCGCCCGACCACCGGGATGGTGAACAGGCTCTTCTTGGCGAGATACCGCGGCGCGATCCCGTTGTCCCACAGGAAGTGCCCGAACACGATCGGGTCGACGTACGAGATGTGGTTGACGACGGCGATGAACCCGCCCCGCTTCGGGAGATGCTCGACGCCCCGCCAGTCACGCTTGGTGACGGCCATCATCGGCGGACGCAGGATCCCCACGACCGTCCGATACCACCCGCTGATCGGCACCCGCTTCGGTTGCGGCACGTGCACTCCCGTCGCCCATGGCCCAACCGTCGCCGGCCGGGCTTCCCGCCTACTTTGCTGCGCCGGAGTCTAGGCTGCCGGACGTGCAGGCAACCGTACGCACCTATGACCCGGTGACACAGTCCGGCACCGTCCTGTTCGACGACGGGCTGGAGCTGCCATTCGACGGGGACGCGTTCGTGATTGGTGGGTTGCGGCACGTCCGGCTCGGGCAGCGGGTGCGGCTGCGCACCGAAGGATCCGGCGAGGCCCTGACGATCACCGCGCTGACACTCGCGACGCTGCCGCTGCCCGACTAGCCGAGCGGCCAGCCGGTGCCCAAGAAGGCCTGATCAGGGGCACCCTCGTCCAATAGGTCTGGACACGGGCGCCCCTGATCGAAGCACGCGTTGGGCAGGCCGCGGCTCAGGCCTTCTTCGCCGTCCTCTTGGCGGGCGCCTTCTTGGCGGGCGCCTTCCTGGCCGTTGTCTTCTTGGCCGTGGTCTTCTTGGCGGGCGCCTTCTTGGCCGTCGCCTTCTTGGCCGTCGTCTTCTTGGCCGGTGCCGCCTTCTTGGTCGTGGCCTTCCTGGCGGCGGCGCCCGCCGCACCCGCGGCAGACTTGGCCGTCGAGGCCGCGACGCGAGGCAGTTTCTTGGCGCCGCTGACGACTGCCTTGAGGTCGGCACCCGGGCGGAACTTCGCCACGAAGGTCCGCTTGAGCTTCACGGCCTCGCCGGTCTGCGGGTTGCGCGCGGTGCGGGCGGCCCGCTCGACCTTCTCGAAGACACCGAAGCCGGTGATGGCGACCTTCTCGCCTTTTGCGACGGACCGCGTGATGACGTCGAGTACGTTCTCGAGCGCCCTCTGGGCTTCTCGCTTGTTGCCGTCGAACCTGCTCGACAGCTCTTCGACTAACTGGGCCTTGTTCACAGCTTCCCCTCCGGAACACCTGGGCCGGCGCTCGATCCTTTCGCACGCTAGGCACTTATGCACGCTGACACAACAACCAACGGCTGTGTTTCGCAGATGTCGTACGGGTTTCTTACTCCCCGACGGCCTAGAACCGTTGCACGGAGGGAGTTTTCGTACGTCCTCAGGACGCGGTGCGGGCCGGCAGCGTCACCGGTTTGAACAACGGTCGGGTCGACTCGAAGGCGGTGATCGCGTCCTCGTGGCGCAACGTAAGCCCAATGTCGTCAAGGCCTTCCAGCAGCCGCCAGCGGGTGTAGTCGTCCACGTCGAACGCCGCCACCAGCTCGCCCGCACGGAGCTCCCTGGCCGTCAGGTCGACCGTCACCGGCAGGCTCGGGTCTGCCTCGACCAGCTGCCAGAGCTGCTCGATGACGTCCTGCGCCACTACTGCGGTGAGCAGCCCTGACTTGCCCGAGTTGCCTCGGAAGATATCGGCGAAGCGGGCGCTCAGCACCACCTTGAAGCCGTAGTCCTGCAGCGCCCACACCGCGTGCTCACGTGACGAGCCGGTGCCGAAGTCGGGGCCGGCGACGAGGACCGACACTCCTTGGTATTCCGGCCGGTTCAGGACGAACTCCGGGTCGTGACGCCAGGCCGCGAACAGGCCGTCCTCGAACCCGGTGCGGGTCACGCGCTTGAGGTACTCGGCGGGGATGATCTGGTCGGTATCGACGTTGCTCCGGCGCAGCGGAGCGGCGGTCCCGGTGTGGCTGACGAACGCGTCCATCGGGTCAGGCCTCCGTCGTGACGAGCTCGGGAAGATCGGCGGGCGCCGCAAGATGTCCGGTGACCGCGGTGGCGGCGGCGACCAGCGGCGACACCAGATGCGTACGGCCGCCCTTGCCTTGTCTGCCCTCGAAATTGCGGTTCGAGGTCGACGCGCTGCGCTCGCCGGGGCTGAGCTGGTCGGGGTTCATGCCAAGGCACATGGAACAGCCGGCCGCCCGCCACTCGGCGCCCGCGTCGAGGAAGACCTTGTCGAGGCCCTCCGACTCCGCCTGAAGGCGTACCCGCGCGGACCCTGGCACGACAAGCATGCGTACGGTGTCGGCGACCCGCCGGCCGTGCAGCACCGCGGCCGCCGCCCGGAGGTCCTCGATGCGTCCGTTGGTGCAGGAACCCAGGAACACCGTGTCGACCGCGATCTCGCGCATGGGTGTGCCGGCAGTGAGGGCCATGTAGTGCAGCGCGCGCTCCGCGGAGTGCCGCTCGACCGGGTCAGCCAGCGCCGCCGGGTCGGGCACGGTCTCCGCGAGCGGGACGCCCTGACCGGGGTTGGTTCCCCAGGTGACGAACGGCGTCAACGCGTCGGCATCCAGGACGACCTCGGCATCGAACTCGGCATCGTTATCGGTGACCAGCGTGCGCCAGTAGGCAACGGCCGCCTCCCAGTCGTCGCCCTGCGGCGCGTGCGGGCGACCCTTGATGTAGTCGAACGTCGTCTCGTCGCCGGCGATCATGCCGGCCCGGGCGCCCGCCTCGATCGACATGTTGCAGATCGTCATGCGGGCTTCCATCGACAGGTCGCGGATGGCCTCGCCACGGTATTCCAGCACGTAGCCCTGGCCGCCCCCTGTGCCGATCTTGGCGATGACGGCCAGGATGATGTCCTTGGCGGTCACTCCTTCGTGCAGGCGCCCGTTGACCGTGATCGCCATCGTCTTGAACGGCTTGAGGGGCAGCGTCTGCGTTGCCAGCACATGCTCGACCTCAGACGTGCCGATGCCGAAGGCCAGCGCGCCGAACGCGCCGTGCGTCGACGTGTGCGAGTCGCCGCAGACGATCGTGAGGCCCGGCTGGGTCAGACCGAGCTGTGGGCCCACGACGTGGACGATGCCCTGGTCGACATCGCCGAGCGAGTGCAACCGAATGCCGAACTCGGTCGCGTTGCGGCGCAGGGTCTCGATCTGCGTGCGTGAGACCGGATCGGCGATCGGCTTGTCGATGTCGAGCGTGGGAGTGTTGTGGTCCTCGGTGGCAATCGTGAGGTCGGGACGGCGCACGGGTCGCCCGGCGAGGCGGAGGCCGTCGAACGCCTGGGGACTCGTGACTTCGTGCACCAGGTGCAGGTCGATGTAGAGGAGGTCGGGCTCGCCCGCGGCGCGGCGCACCACGTGCGCGTCCCAGACCTTCTCCGCGAGGGTCCTGCCCTGGACTGCCATCCGTCGTCACTTCTTCTTCTGGTCGATACTCTGGTCGCTACCGTCTCAAGAGTCTCCGGCCAACCGACTTGCGTCTCGCATCCCGAGACGGCAATATCAAGACATGGACAACTCTAGCGGAGTCGGTGTCCTTGACAAGGCCGCCCTCGTGCTTTCCGCGCTCGAGGCCGGCCCGGCCACCCTCGCCAACCTCGTACAGTCGACGGGCCTGGCCCGCCCGACGGCCCACCGGCTCGCCGTCGCGCTCGAGCACCACCGGCTCGTCAGCCGTGACCTGCAAGGACGATTCGTTCTCGGACCCCGCCTCGGTGAGCTCTCCGGCGGCCGCCGGCGAGGACCGCCTGCTGGCCACCGCGGGCCCGGTGCTCGCGCGGCTGCGCGACCAGACCGGTGAGAGCGCACAGCTGTTCCGCCGGCAGGGCGATCTGCGCATCTGCGTCGCCGCGGCCGAACGGCCCAGCGGCCTGCGCGACACGATCCCCGTCGGCAGCACGCTGACGATGCTCGCCGGGTCGGCGGCCCAGGTGCTGCTGGCCTGGGAAGAGCCCGAGCGCATGCACCGCGGTCTGCACGGAGCTCGGTTCAACGCCACGACGCTGGCCGCCGTGCGACGTCGCGGCTGGGCGCAGAGTGTGGGCGAGCGGGAGCCCGGCGTTGCCTCGGTGTCCGCACCGGTCCGCTCCCAGAGCGGCAAGGTGATCGCCGCGGTCTCCGTCTCGGGTCCGATCGAGCGGCTCACCCGGCAGCCGGGGCGGCTGCACGCGCACGCGATCCTCGCCGCGGCCGACCGACTCACCGACACCATGCGCAGGCTGGAAGAGTCCGCCTGACGACCGCAGAACCGGTCCCGAACAGCGAAAGGCCCCCGGGATTTGCTCCCGGGGGTCTTCGTCTCTGTAGCCCCGACCGGATTCGAACCGGCGCTACCGCCTTGAGAGGGCGGCGTGCTAGGCCGCTACACAACGGGGCCGTGCGACGCATTGTCGCGAACCGGAACTTTACCGCATGGCGTGCGGTAGCTCCCAATTCCGCTGGGGTACCAGGACTCGAACCTAGACTAACGGAGCCAGAATCCGTCGGGCTGCCAATTACCCCATACCCCAAGGGCTTCAGCCCGTAAGGGCTGTGGACCGGGTACGAGGATAGCCGTACCCCGGTGCTGCGACCAAACCGCATCGGCCGGCCCCGGAGTGAGCCGAATCACCACCCATTGCTCGGTCTCGCGTCACCCTGACGCGGTCACCGTCTCCGCCTGCCGCCGCCTCGCGATGCGCAGCGCCAGCAACGCGAACGTCACCATCGAGAAGACATCGAGCACCACGAACGACCACGGCGTGTCCGTCACGGTCAGCGCATCGTCGACCTGGTCGAAGGCCGCTGCGACCAGGAACACCACCGCGTTGTTGACCACATGCATCGCGATCGACGCCTCTAGCCCGCCGGTCCGAACCACCAGGAAAGCCGCGACCAGGCCGAACGCGAACCGGTCGACGAACAGCGCGGGACTCTGCGTCCCGTGCGCCAGACCGAAGGCCAGCGAGGTGACCACTGCCGCGAACCACGGCGTGCCGACCCACGCGCCGAGCGCCTGGAGGCCGTAGCCGCGGAACGCGTACTCCTCCCCCGCCGCCTGCAGCGGGGTCGTGAGCAGGACGACCGCGGCAAAGGCGAGCCAGCGCGACAGCGGAACCGTGTCGACCTCGGTCATCCCGGTGTCCTCGGCCGGGAGGAACAACGACAGACCGTACGTCGCGACGACGACGCCGAGCGCGAGCAGGCCCATCCGCCACATCAGCGACCAGCGCATCCGGGCGGTGACGGAGGCGAGCCAGCCCGGCCGCAGCTGGTGACCCGCGAGCAGCCCGAGCACTGTTGCGGGGATCAGGGCAGCGAGCATCAGGTTGGTGGTGAGCAGGCCCAGCGGCGTCACCTCCGTGGCGTACCGGTCGAGCACCACGTCGTAGGAGTCGCCGGTCACCGCGGACTCGACTCCGATGCCGACGAAAGTCACCGCGATCGTCAAGATCAGGAAGGCCCCGACGAAAACCGAGAGACCGACCAACGGCCGCCACCAGCGGTAGTCGCGGGTGCGCAGGATGCGGTGGTACGGCTGCGGCCGCGCATGCGGCATCAGCGGCGCCGTCGGCGGGCTCCACGGTGAGCCTGGGGCGCCCCAGAGCTGCTCGGGCGACGCTGGGGCGCCCCAGGGCTGTTGGGGAGTGCCACTCGGCACCGCGAACGGGTCTGTCACGCGGGGAGCGTAACCGCCGACTCGCCTCCGCCGCCCGATGCGGCCGTCCCCTGAGCCGAGTCGATCACGTTCACGTGATCAACCGGGTCCGTGATAGGCCTGCATGCCTGTCACGGACCCGGTTGGCCTTGTTAGGAGCCCTTGCTGGCTCTCGCAACAGCGAATCAGGCGCCGATCTGCTCCAGCGCGCTGCGCAGCCGAGCGAGCGCGCGCTCCTCGCCGAGCAGCTCGATCGACTCGAACAGCGGCGGCGAGACCCGCCGGCCCGTGACCGCGACGCGCACCGGGCCGAACGCGTGCTTGGGCTTGATGCCGAGCCCGTCGACGAGCGCAGCGCGCAGCGCCGCCTCGATCGCCGGCGCCTCCCACGCGTCACCTTCGCCAACGCCTCGTGCGCCGCCTCCAGGATCGGCTTGGCCTCCACCGTGAGCACCTTGGCGGCATCGTCGGGATCGACGGTGAAGTCGGCGTCGGCGACGAACAGGAACCGCGAGCATCTCCACGCGCCTCGGTGAGCACGGTCATGCGCTCCTGCACCAGCGGCGCGGCCGACGATGCAGCGTCTGCAGACCTCCGGCTCGGGTCTGCCTCGACGAGCCCTCCTCGCTGCAGGTACGGCAGCAGCCGCCGGGCGCGAGCTCGTCGGGCGAGAGCGCACGGATGCTGTCGCCGTTGATCGCCTCGCACTTCTTGAGGTCGAACCGCGCCGGGTTGGGGTTGACGCGGCCGACGTCGAACGCCTCGACCATCTCGTCCAGCGTGAAGATCTCCCGGTCGTCGCCGATCGACCAGCCGAGCAGCGCGAGGTAGTTGAGCAGCCCCTCGGGCAGGAAGCCCCGTCGCGGTAGAGCCACAGCGACGCCTCGGGGTCGCGCTTGGAGAGCTTGCGGTTGCCCTCGCCCATGACGTACGGCAGGTGGCCGAACTCGGGCAGCGGTCCGGCAGACGCCGAGGTCGATCAGCGCCTCGATCAGACGCGATCTGGCGCGGCGTGCGACGACAGCAGGTCCTCGCCGCGCAGCACGTGCGTGATCCCCATGAGCGCGTCGTCGACCGGGTTGACCAGCGTGTAGAGCGGCTGCCCGTTGGCCCGGACGATCACGTAGTCCGGCACGTCGGCCGGCTCGAACGTGATCTCGCCGCGGACGAGGTCGGTGAACGTCACGTCGATCGTCCGGCATGCGCATGCGGAGCACGGGCTGCGGCCCTCGGCCTCGTACGCCGCGATCTGCTCGGCGGTCAGCGACGCGGCAGTGACCGTCGTAGCCGACTGGGCTTGCCGGCCGCCCGCGCCGCCTCGCGCCGCTGCGTCGAGCTCGTCCGTGCGAGCAGTAGCAGTGGTAGGCGTTGCCGGCCGTCGAGCAGCTTGTCGACCACGTCGGTGTAGATGCTCGTAGCGCTGCGACTGCCGGTACGGGCCGTACGGGCCGCCGACCTCCGGCCCCTCGTCCCAGTGCAGCCCCAGCCAGTGCAGCGTGTCGAGCATCTGCGCGGTAGCTGCTCCTCGGAGTCCCGGGCCGCGTCGGTGTCCTCGATGCGGAACACGAACGTGCCCGCCGTGGTGGCGGGCGAACGCCCAGTTGAACAGCGCCGTGCGGATGCACGCCGACGTGCGGGTCGCCGGTCGGCGAGGGACAGAACGCGCACACGTACGGTCGGGGGGAGCCGGCTCGCCCAGTACCGGGTCGGGGCTCTTGACCAACGGGCGGACACGCTCGTCGTCAGGGTTTGGCAGCTGATCGCCACGTCCGGTTCTCGCCTACGCGACCCGCACCCCGCGACTTGTCAGGTCGCTCGCGCCAGTGGTCAGTCGCGACGGCGACGACCGGGTTGTCAGCGTGCCGATGCCCTCGATCGTCGACCGCGACCCGTCGCCGGGCTCCAGCGGGCCGACGCCGGCGGGCGTGCCGGTCAGGATGACGTCGCCCGGCAGCAGGGTGAACGCCTGGGTGATGTAGACGACCAGCGCGGCCACGTCGCGGATCATCTGGCTGGTCCGGCCGTCCTGGCGCAGCTCGCCGTTGAGCGTGCAGGTCGACCGCGAGGTCGGACGGGTCGAGGTCGGTCTCGATCCACGGCCCGAGCGGGCAGAACGTGTCGAAGCCCTTGGCCCGGGCCCACTGCCCGTCGGTCCGCTGCAGGTCGCGGGCGGTCACGTCGTTGGCGCAGGTGTAGCCGAAGATCACGTCAGTGCACGCGCTCGGCCGGGACGTCCTTGCACATCCGGCCGATCACGACCGCCAGCTCGGCCTCGTAGTGCACGTCGTTGGACAGCGCCGGCTAGACGATCGGGTCGCCCGGGCCGACCACCGAGGTGTTGGGCTTGAGGAAGAGCAGCGGCTCCTCGGGCACCTCGTTGCCCAGCTCGGCGGCGTGCTCGGCGTAGTTGCGGCCGATGCCGACCACCTTGCTGCGCGGGATCACCGGGGCCAGCAGCCGCACGTCCTTGAGCGGCACCCGCTCGCCCGTGAACTGCACCGGGCGGTAGAGCGGGTCGCCCTCGATCGCGGCGACCACCTCCTCGCCGGGCGCGCCCTCGACGACGCCGAACCTGGCTCCTCCCCGGTCGTGAACCTCGCGATCCGCACGGCCCCGACTCTACCCACGGCCGTGCGGGGGCAACGGGGCGGCGGCTTACCCTCGAAGGCGTGACCATGCTCGACGCCTCCGGCGGCGCTCGCCCTGATCGAGGACGAGTGGCGCGAGCGTCTCCGAGCGCACGAGGCACGCGTCGACGGCTGGATCCGGCCGCATCTCGCCCGCCGGGCAGCGGGCCACAAGCACCCGGTCGAGGACTTCCTCTGGACCTACTATTCGCACCGGCCGGCCCAGCTGCGCCGCTGGCACCCGGGCGCCGGTGTCGTGCTCGCCGGTGACCCGCCGCACCGCGGCTGGCGCGGGTACGCCACGACCTCGGCCGGCACCCATCTCGACCTCGACGCCCTTGACCAGCGCCGCATCGACACGGTCCGCTTCGTCCGCCGGCTGCTGGCGGCGACCGCGGCACGGCCGGCCCACACCGGGTGCTTCGGAATGCACGAGTGGGCCATGGTCTACCGCCAGCCGGCCGAGCAGGTGCGGCACAGCGCGCACCCGCTGCGGCTCGGCCCCGCCGGCACCGATGCGGTCGTCGAGTCGCATCAGATCCGCTGCTCGCACTACGACGCCTTCCGGTTCTTCACCCCCGAGGCGTCGCCGCGCAACGCGCTGAGCCCCACCCTCGACCGGCGGGTCGACCTCGAGCAGCCCGGCTGCCTGCACGCCAACATGGACCTCTACAAGTGGGCGTACAAGCTCTCGCCGCTGGTGCCGAGCGAGCTGGTCGCCGACTGCTTCGCGCTGGCCCGCGAGATCCGTGAGCTCGACATGCGCGCCAGCCCCTACGACCTCAGCGCGCTCGGCTACGAGCCCGTACGCATCGAGACGCCGGAGGGAAAGCAGGAGTACGTCGCCGCGCAGCGCACCTTCGCAACACGTGCATCCGCACTCCGTGAGCGGCTCATCGACGCTTGCGACGAGGTGCTCGTGCGCGACGCGGCATAGCCGCAACCACGACGTCGACACCAGGAAGGTCGCCAAGCCCGGCCGACGCGTCTGTGGTCACCACGACGCGCGCTGTCGCAATCGCCGTGGCAGCGACAAGCAGGTCGTAAGCGCCGCGCGTGCGGCCAGTACGGCGCGCGTCGGCGAGCAGCCGGGCGTGCGCACGGGCCACATCCATCGTGTAGTCCTCGACCGGCACGACGGCGAGCAGCTCATCGACAAAGGCCTGGCGAGCCACCCTATGAGCATCGTCCGCAAGCTCCACACCCACGAGCAGCTCAGCCACGGTCACAGCGGCCAGCGCCGGATCATCGTCGTCGGCAACGACATCGTCGAGAGACACCAAGGCCCGCTCGGCGGCCACGAGGACCCCCGTGTCGATGATCAGACGTCGGGCCACGTGTCACGCAACGTGTCTGCGGTCACCTCGCGCGCCGACAACACATCATCGGCCCAGTCGTCACCAAGGTCACGTGGACGGCCACGGAACATCTCTTTGAGCTCGCGACCAGACCCTCGCGGCGCTGGGCCGATCACAGCAATGCGGCGACCTGCCCGGGTGACAACGATCGTCTGGCCCCGCTCAGCCTCGTCGAGCACTGTGGCGAAGGCGCGCGACGCCTCAGTGGCAGTCATCAGCTTCACGCAGATCAGATTATCAGATTCAGCCAAGGGCAAGCGCGAACGTCAACGCCTTGTTGACGTCGGCGATCGCGCGAGGCGAGAGAGCGCCGAGCGGCTCGCGGATCTCGTCCTTGTAGACCTCGACGATGTCGTCGCACAACACACGGCCCACCAGAGGCTCCCCGGTCCGCAGAACCACAATGCTGCGCATCGGGGGCTTCACGGTCGTGGTGACACGGACGGCGAGCACGCTGTCGAGAACTCGGTTTCGCTCGTTGTTTGAGACGACGAGGTAGGGCTTGCGCTCGGTCATGTTGTGCAGAAGCACCCAGTACAGCGTGTTGCGCTTTGGTTCAACCACGCCGCGCCCGACGGCTGGATGTGACGGCACGCCGCTCAGCCCGCTCCTCAGCAGTCTCGGCAGCGGCGTAAGCGGCGTACTGCGCCTCGGTAACGGCGCTCGCCTGCCGGGTCAGCTCCTCGTAGTCGTCCACACTCATGAGCACGGCCACTGGTTTCCCCCGATCGGTCAGCTCCAGGCGCCGCGTCCGGACACTGCTGATCGTCTCGGCCCAACGCATGCGGGCTTTCGTCAGAGGCAACTGCTCAACCTGGATAGGCACCCGCCAAGTGTACGTTTCGTACGCTTGGCCGCCCAGGCCCGATACCGCGTGCCACTACTTCGCGCCCTACCTCCGCGTTTTCGGCCGATGGCGGAGATCGAAACGCGGAGATAGGGCGCGGAGTCGCATCAAACCCTGAGCACCGCCACGCCGATCAGGATCGAGCCGACTGCGGCAATCGCATAGCACCCCAACGCAACGGCCTGGCTCTTGATGCGCAGCCCGTCGTAGAGCGTGTAGCGGAACCGGTGCGCGAAGTGGAACAGCAACGCCACGCACAGCCCGAACACCACGAGCCGGGTCAGCGGATGCCGCGCCACCGCCTGCAGGTGGTCGAAGGGCGGCGGGTCGATCCAGCCCAGCGGGAAGGCCAGCCCGAACAGAAAGAGAAGCGAGGGCACAAACAACGCCGCGGCCACTCCGCCACCGCTGAACAGCAGCCAGAGGAACGGCTCCGGCGAAGGCGGCAGTCGCTGTTGCAGGGACGGCGGCAGTCCAGGCCGTTTCATGCAGCCTCCACCACCAGCCAGTAGACGAACCCGGAAATGGCCGCCAGCGCCACATACTGCGAGGCCATGATCAGCCAGCGCGGGACCTGCCAGCCGCCGAGCCGAGCCACCACCGCGTTCGGCGTGAGGTCGAACCACGTCACCACGTGCAGCAGCACGAAGGCGAACGCGATGACGTTGACCGCAACCACGACCGGGTGACTCGCCCAGTCCAGGAAGTCGTCGAAGGCAGCCTCACCCCGCCCGATCGCCCGCACCAGCAGGATGAAGAAGACCACGAACCACAGCGCCGCGAGGCTGGACAGCTCGCGCAGGATGAACAGCAGGTACGACGGCTTGCGCAGCCACCAGAACAGCGACATCCGCGGGTGATACCGCGCGTAGTAGCGCTCCGAGTCGACATAGTCGCTCGACCCAGGGCTCCCGGCGTGCCCAACCGGCCGGGTCATCGGCCGCCCCGTGGCAGCAGCACCGACTTCAACGACGACGTGGCCGCCGTGAGCTTGTAGCGCTGGATCGCCCCCGCCGGGTCGACGTGCTTCGGGCAGGCTCGCGTGCACTCCCCCACAAAGGTGCAGCCCCACACGCCCTCGTCGACGTTGAGCACGTCCAACCGCTGCGCGGCCCCTTCGTCGCGCGAGTCGAGGTTGTAGCGCTGAGCCAGCGCGATCGCCGCCGGCCCGATGAACTCCGGGTCGAGTCCATAGACGGGGCACGCCGAGTAGCAGATCATGCAGTTGATGCACATGCTGAACTGCTTGTAGGCGTCGAGCTCCTCAGGAGTCTGCAGGTACTCCCCCTCATCGACCGGCTTCTCGTCGTCGCGAACGACCCAGGGCTTGACGGCCACCAGCTTCTGCATGAAGTCGGTGATCTCCACGACGAGGTCGCGTACGACCGGGAAGTTGGCCAGCGGCTCGACCCGCACCGGCCCCGGTGCGTAGTCGACGAGGAACGACGCGCAGGTCAGCCGGGGCTCGCCGTTGACCGTCATGCCGCAGCTGCCGCAGATGCCCATGCGGCACGACCAGCGGTACGCCAGCGAGCCGTCGAGGTGGTCCTTGACGTGGTTAAGTCCGTCGAGCACCGCCCAGTCGTCCCGGTATGGGACGTCGAACTCCTGTAGTCGTGGTGCCGCGTCGTGCTCGGGATCGAACCGCGTGACCTGCAGGGTTATGGTCTCCGGCACGCTGCTGGCTCCTTAGTCATCTTCCGTACACCCGTTCGCCGGGTGGGAGACGGGTGATGGTGACCTGCTCGTAGGTGACGTTGTGAGCCCCATCGCGGTCACGGCTGATCAGCGAATGGGCCAGGTATCTCTCGTCGTCGCGCGCCGGGAAGTCGGTGCGCTGGTGCGCGCCACGCGACTCCTCGCGGCGCAGCCCGGACTCGACGATGCACTGCGAGACGTCAAGCATGTTGGCCAGCTCCAGCATCGCGACGAGCTCGGTGTTGAAGGTCCGGCTGCGGTCGTCAAGCCGCACCGAGCCCACCCGTGCAGCCAGGTCGGCCAGCGTCTCGACCCCCTTCTCCAGCGACTCGCCGCTGCGGAAGATGCCCGCAGCGTCCTCCATCGCGTCCTGCATCTGCGTGCGCAGGTCGGCGATGCGCTCGGTGCCGTCGCTTGTACGGACCAGCGCCGCAAGCCGGTGCTCCTCGTCCCGAGCCTGCGCCAGGATGTCGGGCGACACCGGCGGCGCGGTCGAGACGTAGTCGGCCGCGGCGCGGCCGGCACGCGCCCCGAAGACCAGGCACTCGGGCAGCGAGTTGGACCCCAGTCGGTTGGCGCCGTTGATGCTCACGCAGGCGGTCTCACCCGCGGCGAACAGCCCGGCCAGCGGCGTCGCGCCGTCGATGTCGGTGGAGACACCGCCCATCATGTAATGCACCACCGGCCGCACCGGAATGAGCTCCGTGACCGGATCGATGTTCTGGTAGTCCAGGCACAGCTCGCGCACGAACGGCAGCTTGGTGTTGATGACCTTGGCGCCGAGGTGGCGCAGGTCGAGGTGCACCACGTCGCCGTAGGGCGTCTCGACCGTGCGGCCCTTCTCCTGCTCGTACACAAAGGCCTGCGACAGCCGGTCGCGGGGGCCGAGCTCCATGCTGCGCATGACGGGCGTGGGCGAGGGCGTGCCAAGGTCGTAGTCCTGCAGGTAGCGGTAGCCGTCCTTGTTGACCAGGTGCCCGCCCTCGGCACGCGCCGCCTCGGTGATGAGGATCCCGGTGAACGGCAGCCCGGTGGGGTGGTACTGCACGAACTCCATGTCCTTGAGCGGGGCGCCGGCCCGCAGCGCCAACGCCATGCCGTCGCCGGTCTTGATGTTGGCGTTGGTCGTGAACGGGAAGACCTTGCCGCAGCCACCGGTGGCCAGGATGACGGCCTTGGCAGCGATCGTCTCGACCCGCCCCGACATGAGCTCGAGCGCCACGACCCCCTGCACGCGGCCGTCGTCGACGAGCAGCTTGGTCACGAACCACTCGTCGTAGCGCGTGATGGCGGCGTACTTCAGGGACGTCTGGAACAGCGTGTGCAGCATGTGGAAGCCGGTCTTGTCGGCCGCGAACCACGTGCGCTGCTTGGTCATGCCACCGAACGGCCGCACGGCGATGTGCCCGTCGGGCTCCCTGCTCCACGGACAGCCCCAGTGCTCGAGCTGAAGCAGCTCGCGGGGGGCCTCGTCGATGAACGCCTCCACGGCGTCCTGGTCGCAGAGCCAGTCGCCGCCTGCCACGGTGTCATGGAAGTGCTCGTCGAAGCTGTCGTCGGCAGCAATGACACCCGCCGCGCCGCCTTCGGCGGACACCGTGTGGCTGCGCATCGGATAGACCTTGGAGACCACCGCGACGTCCAGGCGCGGGTCGGTCTCGGCGATGGCGATCGCGGCCCGTAGGCCCGCTGCGCCACCGCCGACCAGGACGATGTCGTGTCCGCTCGTCACCTCGGAGCGATCATCCCGTGTCCGCTAGGGGGCGGCAAGGTGACGCGCGGCTCAGCGTCAGGCCGAGTGCTCGCCGTCGTGCCCGTCGGCCAACACCCGATGGTCATGGCGTACGGCGCGGTGCTCGACGCTGCCGTCGTGGTACTCGTCGCGGTAGGTCACGCAGCCGCACGCGTACCGCACCTCCTCCGAGACGAGGCCCTGATGGTCCTCCTCGAGCTGTGCCTCGCCCTTGCCGATCGTTCCGCAGGGCGCGCGCCTGTCGGTGAAGTGCGTGATCGTGGCCGTCATCTGCCCACATCCCTTACGTGAATGCGTCGCGTGGCACGGATACGCCCGAGCGCCCGCTCCCAGAGTCGCCGTCCGGACGCCGAGCGGCAACCCTGAATCCATTTGCGGCGGGCGCCCGTATTGCGACCGGCAAGTCGGCACGCTCAAAGACACCGCAGGGATGCGCGGCGGAGTGTCCCGGTGCTCGGGAACAGTCGGCGGCAAGGATCTCATCGGCTGGATCTGGGCGACGTCGGACCAGGTGGTGGACGTTCTGGGGCTTTGTGAGCCCGCCATCCTTGCCGCCGACCCGCCGTCGGTTTCCGGCTTCGATCAGTTCGGCACGGCGAACGACTTCCTGACCGACATGCTCCCGACCTTCTCGGTTACGGGCTACAACTTCCACACCAGCTGGGCTGCCGGCTGGACCGCGTCCAAGGACCCCGACGGGGTGCCGGTCCGGGGCGTGGCGAGCTTTGGCTGATTCCCCTACGCGGGCGGCTTCCACGTCGTACTCACTCCCCCCGGCCCAAGCCCTGGGCAAGGGCGTATGGCTCTGGCGGCCGGCGGGCGAGGACGTCACGCCCCCGACGATCAGCCCGACCGTGTCGGGAACGCTGGGGAGCAACGCTTGGTACGTCTCCGACGTCTCCGTGACCTGGAGCGTGACCGACGCCGAGTCCGCGATCACGTCGTCGAACGGGCTGCGACCCCGCAGTTGTCGACACCGACACGGCCGGCACTGCGCTCAGCTGCCAGGCCGCGTCCCAGGGCGGCAGGACCAGCGCGCAGAGCGTGGTGAGCGAGATGTCACGCGGCCCACGGTGACGTGCCAGTCACCCGCACCGGTGTTCGAGATCAACCAGGTGGGCGCGGGTGCAGGCCAGCGTGACCGACGCGACCTCCGGCCCCACGAGTCCGACCGCCTCTCGCACCGTCACCACGTCGACTCCAGGCACCTTCGTGGCGGCCATCACTGGCGCCGACAGGGCCGGCAACGTCTCGGCTGCCGCCTGCCAGTACCGAGTCGTCATACCGCAGTGCAACGGGTACACGCCGACCCTGCTGGGCAACGATGCCAACAACGTCATCAACGGCACGAGTGGTCGTGACGTGATCGCCGGAGCTGGCGGCGCCGACACCATCTACCGTCTGGGCGGCGACGACGTCATCTGCGGTGGCGACGCAAGGCGGACGCGACGACCTGCGTCAGCGGTGAGCCGCGGATGAGCAGCTGCAACTGAGCCCGCACCCGTCACCCTGAGTCGAACCTATCGACGCGGGGTGACGTTGCGTCGGAGGGTGGGGGCTCAGCCGGGCAGATCGGCGCCCTGCCGAAGCAGCCCGTAGGTGACGCCGTCGACGAGCGCCTCCCAGGAGGCCTCGATGATGTTGGGCCCGATGCCTACGGTTTCCCAGGACGTCTTGCCGTCGCTCATCTCGACAAGGACCCGGGTGACGGCGTCGGTGCCGTGGGCGGCATCGACGATGCGTACGCGGTAGTCGATCAGGTCGAGCTTGTCGATCTCCGGGTAGAGCGTGCCCAGCGCGACGCGAAGCGCGTGGTCGAGTGCGTTGACCGGGCCGTTGCCCTCGCCTGCCGCCACGACCCGCTCGCCACCGGCCCGCAGCTTGACCGACGCCTCGGACGGCACCTCCGCCCGCGACTCGGTGATCACCCGCCACGACTCCACGTCGAAGAAGGCCGGCCGTACGCCTTCGACCTCCTCGCGCAGCAGCAGCTCGAACGACGCGTCCGCCGCCTCGAACGTGTAGCCCTGCGCCTCCAGGTCCTTCACGCGCGCCGCGACCCGGCCGACAGTGTCCGGGTCGCCGGTCAGGTCATAGCCCAGCTGCCTGCCCTTGAGCTCGATCGAAGCCCGTCCGGCCATCTCCGAGACGAGCATGCGCATGTCGTTGCCGACCGACGCCGGGTCGACGTGCTGGTACATGGCGGGATCGACCTTGATGGCGCTCGCGTGCAGCCCGGCCTTGTGCGCGAATGCGCTGGCACCGACGTAGGGCTGCCGCGAGTAGGGCACGACGTTGGTGATCTCGGAGACGGCATGCGCGATGCGTGTGGCCTCCTGCAGCGCGCCGCTGGGCAGCAGCGAGAGGCCGCGCTTGATCTCCAGGTTGGCGACGACCGTGACCAGGTCGGCGTTGCCCGTGCGTTCGCCGTAGCCGTTGAGCGTGCCCTGCACGTGAGTCGCGCCTGCATCGACGGCCGCCACGCTGTTGGCCACGCCGCAGCCGGTGTCGTTGTGCGCATGCATGCCGACGCGCGCCCTGGTCGTCTCGATCACGTCACGCACCGCCTGGGTGACGTCGTCGGGGAGCATGCCGCCGTTGGTGTCGCACAGGGTCACCACGTCGGCGCCGGCCTCGGCCGCGACCCGCAGGACGTCGAGCGCATAGCCCCGGTCGAGCCGGTAGCCGTCGAAGAAGTGCTCGGCGTCGAGAAACACCCGCCGCCCCTCCGCACGCAGGAACTCGACGGTGTCGCGCACCATCGCGAGGTTTTCCTCCAGCGACGTCCGCAGCGCCTGCCGCACGTGCCCGGTGTGGCTCTTCGCCACCAGCGTCACGACCGGCGCGCGGGAGTCGAGCAGCGCCCGGACCTGCGCGTCCTCCTCGACGTGGACACCGGCCTTGCGCGTCGCACCGAAGGCCGCCAGCGTCGCCCACTGCAACGTCAGCTCGTCGACGGCGCGGCGGAAGAACTCGGTGTCCTTGGGCACCGCCCCCGGCCAGCCACCCTCGATGAACCCGACTCCGAGCTCGTCGAGGTGGCGGGCGATAGCCAGCTTGTCCTCGACGGAGAGCGTCAGGCCCTCCTGCTGCGCCCCGTCGCGCAAGGTCGTGTCGTAGACGTGAAACCTGTCGTCGATTGCCATGGCTGCCACCTGTGTCGTCCGATTTCTGTCCGGAAAACAGTCGTGCCCAACAAAAAAGCCTCCCGCGAAAGGCGAGAGGTTGAGCGCGCTCGGTGTGTTGCGTCCCGGCGCGCCTACGTAATGATCATCCAGTACGTCGACATCACGTGAAGTGTGGCACACCCGGTGACGATGCGTCACCGTTCGGGGTACGTCCGGGCCTGGGGGGCTAACCATGCTGATCAAGGAACACCGCATCGACGACCTCTGTCGGATGCCACCGTCACCGCGGGTCAAGGCGCGCATGACCCGCGACCTGGAGAGGCTGCGCGAGTCGGTCGGTGGGCTGGTCGGGCCACGGCTGCGCGTCGTGGAGGTGCAGCCACCCGGCTTCAACGACGGCATGATCGTGCCGCCGACCGAGTTCCCTTTCGGCACCGCCGAGAGCACGATTCGCGCGGCGGCGCTGGAGCGCGCGCCGCTGCGTGGGACCGTACGCGTGCTGGTCGTCCTGGTGGACTTCCCCGACAAGGCGATGAAGCGCACCACCGCCGAGCGCATGCAGCAGCTGTTCTTCTCCACCAGCGAGCTGGAGCACGGCAGCGTCCGCGAATACTTCACCGACGTCAGCCGCCGAAAGATCAAGATCGACGGCCAGGTCGTCGGCCCGTACACCATGCCTCGCCCGCTCACTGACTACGTCGGCAGCGAGAACGGCACGCAGGGCACGCAGCCCAACGCCCGCACCCTCGCCGACGACGCGCTGACCGCTTGCGTCGACGATGTGGACCTGTCCCCCTACGACAACGACGGCAACGGCTACGTCGACGCGTTCATCGTGGTCCACGCCGGGCGCGGCGCCGAGCAGACCGGCAAGCCGGAGGACATCTGGTCGCACAAGTGGGTGCTCCCGCAGGCCCGGGCGGTGGACGGCACCAATGTCTACGGCTACCTCACGATCCCTGAGGACGCCCGGCTCGGAGTGTGCGCCCACGAGCTGGGTCACCTGCTGTTCGGGTGGCCGGACCTCTACGACACCGACTACTCGTCGGAGGGCGTCGGCGAGTGGTGCCTGATGGCCGCCGGCTCCTGGGGGCTGGGCGGCGACCGTCCCGTGCATCCGTCGGCGTGGTGCAAGGTGACCCAGAGCTGGGTGCCGGTCTCCGCGCCGAAGCGCAACAGCACCCTGACCGTCAAGGACGTCAAGGGGACCGGCCGGATCTACCGTCTGTGGCGAGACGGCGCGCAGTCCGCCGAGCACTTCCTGGTGGAGAACCGCGGGAAGAGCGGGTACGACGCCTCGCTGCCTTCCAGCGGCCTGTTGATCTGGCACGTCGATGACAACGTCGACAGCAACGCCAACGAGCGGCACTACAAGGTCGCCCTGTTGCAGGCCGATGGCAAGCGCGACATGGAGCGTGACGTCAACGCGGGCGATGCGGGCGATCCCTGGCCGGGCAACACGCGGGCGGTGGTCTTTGACGAGACCAGCACGCCGGCGTCGACGGCCTACAACGGACAGCCATCGTGCGTGGCGGTCACCGACATCCCAGCCGCCTCGGACGCCATGAAGGTGCGCGTACGTGTGCGGTGCCCGGCCGGCTGAGCGTCGAGCATGGTCCAGCCGGTCCCCAACCGCTCACAGGTGCTGCTGCGCCCGCTCGGCAGCCCTGAGGAGGGACCGGCAGGTGACTGGGCGAGGCTGCCCGTCGAGGTGCTTTCGGTCCAGCCGCTGCGCGGTCAGACCGACCTGCTATCTGGCTGGGAGGGGCGGGTGATGACCGCCGTCGTGCCTGCGGCCGCGCTCGCCCAGCACGACCCCATGGATCAGGAACCATGGCAGGTCGAGGCGTCGCTCGCGGGGCCGGCCACGCTGCGGGTCATGCCGCCGGAGTCAGCGCCGAGACACGACTGAGCGGGCGTACGCGACGGCATCGGCATCCGACAGCGAACGACCTCGCGCCCGGGCAGCCTCTGCCGCCTCGGGGCCTACCGCCTGCTCGGCGCGCTCGACGGCCTGCGCGAGCCGGGTGGCCTGGTCGCCGTACAACGGAGGAGCCGTTGGCGACGCGGCACCGGCGGTATACAGGACCAGGAGATCCTCATTGCGGTTCAGCCGCACGAGCAGTTCCATGAACGCCTGCAGTGTGCCCCACACCATCCGCCAGATGCCGTCGTGCTGCCATTGGGCGAGCATGTCGTCGAAGGCGTCCAGCGCCTGCTCCGGATCGTGGACCCGGCCGGCGATCGCGGCCATGTTGGACATGGCGATCCGTTCGATGAGCCGACTCCGCACCGATCGGGCGAGGGCGATCGCGGTCTGGAGCTTCCGCAGGGCCGAGTCAGGGTCGTCGGACAGAAGCAGGAACGCCGTGCCGATCTCGGCGAAGGCCCGTACTGACGGCACCGAAATCTCGCCGACTCGGGTCAGCAAGGCCTTGAGGCGATCGCGCGCGCTCTCGACGTGGCCGGTGTAGAAGGCCATCACCGCGACGTCGCCCGCTGCTTCCACCGTCAGGAAGCCGCTGTCGTCGACCTCCGCTAGGCGAGCCAGGTAGCGGTCGGCCGCAGCGAAGTCGCCGCGCCGAGCCGCAAGCCCGATCATGGCATCCAACGCCCGGGGACCCAGCGAGAAGCCGGCGTCCTCGGCGGAGCGGATCCTCTGCTCGAGTGCGGCAGATCCCGCCGCATCACCGGCCAGGCCGCGCCAGATGGCAGCGGCACCCATCGCTTCGGTGGTGAGCGGGTGCCCGCCGTCACCGAACCGGTCGACCGCCTCCTCGATCCATCCGTACACCTCGACGCGCAGCCCCAGGAAGGCGAACTCGTGCAACGCCGTGACGATTGGGATCGCGACGTCTGCCGAGCTCGTGTCGAGTGCCCACCGCACCGCGGCGCGGAAGTTGTCGAAGTCACGCTCGAACTGCTCGACCGCTGCGGCCTCGTCCGCGGTCAGCTGCCTGGCGGCGAGCTCGTGGGCGCGGGCCACGGCCCACCGCCCGTGCGCTCGCTGCACGAGCGCCGCCTCCTCGTCAGACTGGATGCTTCGGCCGAACTCGCGCAGCGTCTCCAGCAGTCGGTAGCGGGTCAGCCCTCCGGTGTCCTGACGCTCCAGCATGGAGCGTTCGGCAAGGGCGGCGAGCAGCCGCGGGACGTCGCGCTCGGCCACGTCGGCGCCGCTGCAGACGCTGCGCGCCGCGTCGACGTCGAAACCACCGTGGAACACCGCGGCCCGCCGGAACACCGCCTGCGCCGGCGGTCCGAGGAGGTCGTACGACCAGGTGACGACATCTGGCAGGCTGCGCTCCCGCCCGCCTAGGAGCCGCGGCTCACCGAGCAGGTTGAGCCGGTCCCCCAGCTGTCGCTGCAGGTCGGCAAGCGTCATGACCCGCGTCAGGGCCGCGGCAAGCTCAATGGCGAGCGGCAGCCCGTCGAGCGCCCTGCACGCGGCTCGTACGAGCTCACGGTTCGACTCGTCCGTGCCGACCTGCACACCCACATCAGCGGCCCGCTCAATGAACAGCCGCTCGGCATCGGCAACGGGCAGTGGAGCGAGCGTGACGACAGTCTCGCCCGCGATGCCGAGTGGTTGCCGGCTGGTCGCCAGGATGCCCAGCCCGGGGCAGCGGCCAAGCAGCGCATGCACCGCGCGCCGAACGGGCTGGATCAGGTGCTCGCAGTTGTCGACGATGAGCACGACCGACTCGGCCGCCAACCCGTCGGCCAGCGTCTCCACCGGGTCGTGGCCGGGCTCCGGCTCCATCCTGAATGCGGACGCCAGCGCATGACCCACGACGTCCGCGGCCTCCACGGACGACAGGTCGCAGAAGACCGCCGGCGGCAGCCAGTCGGCGACCGCGTCGACGGCGAGGGTCGTCTTCCCGACGCCGCCCACGCCCACCACTGTCACGAGCCGCGACTCCTCGAGTGCCGCCCGCACCCGGTCGCGGTCGGCATCTCGTCCGATCAGTCGAGCCATGGACGTGGGGGCTGGGGTGCCCTGCCGTGCGGCAGTCGTTCTCGTCGACGGCATCTGCCTGGCGAGAATCCGCTGTTGCAGCTCCTGCAGCATCGGCGAGGGGTCGAGCCCGAGCTCGTCGGCGAGATGCTCGCAGGCTCGCTTGTAAGCCCCGAGCGCGTCAGCGGGCCGGCCGGCCCGGGCGTAGCCCTCCATGAGCAGTGCCCACAGCTCCTCGCGCAGCGGCTCTTGGCCAACCAGTGCTTCGAGCTGAGCCACAGGTGGTTCGTCGCCGGTGCGCAGCTCCAGCCGCAGGCGGGCGGTCAGCGCCTCCTGACGCGCACTGACCAGGTGCTCGCGCAGCGCGGCCGACTCCGGGGTGTCCGAGGTCTCCGCGGGCTCCGCGCCGCGCCACAGGGCGAGCGCCCGGCGATAGCCATCCAATGCGGTTGCCGCGTCGTCACGACGATCTGCGGACCTGGCGGTGGCCACCTCGTCGGCGAACCGTGCGGCGTCGACAGCCGCTCGCGGCAGGCTGAGCACGTAGGCGGACTCGCGGCGTACGAGCGACGCGTCGTCACCGAGGACGCGACGGATGCGGGAGACGTACGTCTGCAGGCTCTTGTCTGCGGTTCTCGGCGGATCGTCGGCCCAGAGCAGGCTCGACAAGCGGTCCACGGACACCGGCTCGCCGACATGCACCGCGAGCAGCGTGAGGACGGCGCGTTCCTGTCGACCGGGCAGCGTCCGCGGCTCCCCGCCGACCTGGATCTCGAGCGGACCGAGCACGCGGATCTCGACCGGGGTGGTGTCAGCCCCGGTCGACGAGCGGGCCGCTACCGAACCGCGACCGGACCGCGGGTCCACGCGCGCAGTCTAACGAGCACCAACGACCCACCAGAAAGGCAAAAGCGATGCCCGCGAAACGCTGCTCGATGGCTGGACTTGCTGGCCCGGCTCCTGACCACCGGCCCGTACCTGCCGATCACCGGCGTCGTGCCGCCCATGTGGGCGATGCGCGGAAGGACCACCAGGGGGTGGCTTCAGTGACGACATGGGACATCGAGAGCCTGTTCGCCGACAAGGCCACTTCCAGCTGGTTCCCGCTGATCGAGCCGACGCAACGCTGGATCAGGGTGCGACTCGGTGACCAGCTCATCGCGGACAGCCGACGGGCCCTGCTGCACGTCGACTACGGCCCGAACGTGCTTCCGACCTACTACCTGCCGCTGGACGACATCGACACGACTGCGCTCGTCGACCAGCACGACGGGCCCGATGGGACGACTCGCTGGTCGGTGCGGGCGGGCGCTCGCGTGGCCGACGACGCGGCGTACGGATACCCGGGCAGCGCGAGCGTTCCGGAGCTCGCCGGCCACATCTCGTTCTCCTGGGATCGGCTGCGCTGGTTCGAGGAGGAGCAGCGGGTGTTCATGCACGCGCGCGACCCGTACAAGCGCGTGGACGTGCTGCCGAGCTCGCGCCATGTCCAGGTCGAGGTCGAAGGGCAGGTCGTGGCCGACTCGCGACGTCCCACGCTGCTGTTCGAGACGTGGCTCCCGCCGCGCTTCTACCTGCCGCGCGAGGACGTGCGCATGGACCTCCTCCGGCCGAGCCGCACCGCGACCGCGTGCCCGTACAAGGGCGTCGCGTCGTACTGGTCGCTGCAGTCCGGCGACACGATGCGGCCCGACCTCGTGTGGAGCTATTGCGACCCGATCCGCGAGATTCCGGGCATCCGTGACCTGCTCTGTTTCTTCAACGAGCACGTCGACCTGATCGTCGACGGCGAGCGGCTGCCTCGGCCGATCACACCGTGGAGCTGAGCCTGCCGGGGAATGATCACGAGTAGCAGGGATTTCCTCGCATCGCTAGGGCTTAAGGCCTAGCAGCGCGGGGAAGTTCCTGCTACTCGTGATCATTCCCACCCTGCTGGGCGCCGCCCTCAGACCACGCGGTGCAGGTAGCCGTGGGTGTCCTCGACGCGGCCGTACTGGATGTCGAGCAGCGCATCGCGGATCGCGGTGGTCACCGGCCCGACGGCGGAGTCGCGCGAACCGACTTCACCGTCGCGCCAGACGAGGCGACCGACCGGCGTGATCACCGCGGCGGTGCCGCAGGCGAACACCTCGGTGATGCGGCCGGTGCGCACGCCCTCGCGCCACTCATCGATGTCGAACCGCCGCTCCTCGACCTTGTGGCCGAAGTCGCCGGCGAGCTGCAGGATCGACGAGCGCGTCACACCCTCGAGGATCGTGCCGAGCTCCGGCGTCACGATCGACCCGTCGTCGAACACGAAGAACAGGTTCATGCCGCCGAGCTCCTCGACCCAGCGGCCCTCGACCGCGTCGAGGAAGCACACCTGGTCGCAGCCGTGCTCGAGCGCCTCCCGCTGCGGCAGCAGGCTCGCGGCGTAGTTGCCGCCGGTCTTGGCTGCACCCATGCCGCCGCGCGCCGCGCGCGTGTAGTGGTCCGACAGCCAGATCGAGACCGGCTTGACCCCCGAGGCGAAGTAGGCACCCGCCGGCGAGGCAATCACGCAGTAGGTGACTTCCTGCGCAGGACGCACGCCGAGGAACACCTCCGACGCGAACATGAACGGCCGCAGGTAGAGGCTGGCCTCACCGCCCCCCGGCACCCAGTCCTGGTCGACCTGCACGAGCGCGTCGATGGACGCGACGAAGTCGTCAACCGGCAGCTGCGGGAGTGCGAGCCGGTGCGCGGAGCGGGCGAACCGCTCACCGTTGGCTTGCGGGCGGAAGGTCCAGATCGACCCGTCGGCATGCCGGTAGGCCTTCATCCCCTCGAAGATCTCCTGCGCGTAGTGCAGGACCGCGCTCGCCGGGTCGACCTGGAACGGCCCGTACGGGCGGACGGCGGCGTCGTGCCAGCCCTCCCCCGCGGTCCACGTCGCGGTGACCATGTGGTCGGTGAAGTACTTGCCGAACCCCGGCGCGGCGAGGATCTCGGTCCGGCGCGCGGCGGAGACGACCTGCTCGGACCGCAGCGTCGCAAACTCCAGGCGTGTCGTGGCCGATGTGGTCGCGCTCATTCGCAGGCTCCCAGAAACAGGTAGTTGGGCGTCCTACGAAACGCTAGCAGCCGCTCAGTCCTCACCGACGAAGCTGAACGAGCGCAGCCGGCGCCCGGCATACCAGGTGGCCCCGACCGTGACGATGGTCAGCAGGACGACGGCAACCGGGAGCCCAACTTCGGCCTCCACCAGTCCCGGCTCGGCCACCGCCTCGGCCACCGACAGCGCCCACTGCTGGACGCTGAGCGTCCGGGCGCCGGAGACGAACCCACCGATGAGCCCCTCCCACAGCAGCACGTAGGCAAGGCCGATCACCACCGCGTGGCGGCTGATGACGCTCAGCAGGACGAACAAGGCCGCATAGGCGATGGCGGCCACGACGGCGGCGACCCCGAACGCCAGAGCGATGCGACCGTCGCCGCCAACCATCACGACACCGGAGACGAAGATCCCGATGCCTGCTGTCGCGGCCGTCGCCGCGGCGCCAACGAGCAGCTTGGACCGTACGATGCGCCCGCGCGGCACGGGCTTGGCGAGCAGGTACGTGATCGACCCGTCGTCGATCTCCGGTGCGAGCACGCCGGTGCCCGCGATGAGCGCGACCAGCGGCAGCAGCGTGCCCAGGGCGAACCCGGACAGCACGTCGACGGCGGCGTTGTGGTCGACGCCGACGAAGATCCGTACGGCGAAGGCCAACGCGAGCAGCAGCAGTGGCAGCACCAGCAGCCACCAGCCACGCCGACGACCGGCGAGAGTGGCGACGGTGAGCCGGACGACGGTGCGGTCGACTGCACCTCGGGTCGACGCGGCAGGGACGGTCTGGGTCGCGGTCATGCTTCCACCAGGTAGGAGAAGACGCTTTCGAGGGACTCGTCGGCGGGCGAGATCTGCAGCAGCCGTACGTCGGCGTCGCGGGCCACCCGCGGCAGCACCTCGGTGAACCGGCCGAAGTCCGACGCCTGGATATGCAGCGCCGGCTCGCGCGAGTCGAGCTCGACTGAAGCCGTCGAACCATCGGCGATGAGCGCGGCGGCGAGCCGCCGGTCGTCGCTGGACCGTACGAGGTAGCGGTGTGGCCGGTCGGTCATCAGCCGGCGGATCTTGCGGAAGTCACCGGACGCCGCGTGCCGCCCGGCGACGATGACCTCGATGTGGGTGGCCAGCTGTTCGACCTCCTCGAGGATGTGCGAGCTGAACAGCACGCTGCGGCCGTCGGACCCGAACTGGCGCAGCAGGTCCATGAGGTGCATCCGCTGCCGGGGGTCCATGCCGTTGAACGGCTCGTCGAGCAGGAGTACGGCGGGGTCGTGGACGAGGGCGGAGGCCATCTTGACCCGCTGCCGCATGCCCTTGGAGTAGGTGCTCAGCCGACGCTCCTGCGCGTCGGTCATCTCGACCGTGAGCAGTGCGCGCTCGGCGGCGGCGCCAGGGTCGGGCAGGCCGTGCAGCTCGGCGTTGGCCAGCACGAACTGCCATCCGGTGAGGAAGTCGTACATGCCCTCGCGCTCGGGGACGAGCCCGATGGCGCGGTGGATCTGCTCGTTCTGCCACACCGTTGCGCCGTCAAGGGTGACGGTCCCCACCGACGGCCGGAGGAAGCCGCTCATCAGGTGGATCAGGGTCGACTTGCCGGCTCCGTTGGGGCCGAGCAGCCCGGTGATGCCGGGACCGATGGTCATGCTGATGTCGTTGACCGCGACGACGTTGCCGAACCAGCGGGAGACGCGGTCGATCTCGAGAGTCGTCATCGCCTCAGGCCTTCCGGTAGCGCAGGATCAAGAACCAGTACGACAGCGCCACCGAGCCGATCAGCACTGCGGTGAAGGCCAGGCCGCCTGCTGTTCCGGGTGGGCCGGCGATTCCGGCGACCTCGTTGCCGGTCAACCAGCTCTGGACGCCGTCGGCGAGGGTGATGGGTGAGAGCAGCCCGAACCAGCCCGCCGCGTTGATCTCCTCCGCCGACTCGGCCAGCCCCTGCAGCGTGGCGGCGAAGCCATAGCTCAGCATGCACGACCGCGATGATGGCGGCGATCCCGATGCCCCGGCGGCCGGTGACCGAAGCGATCGCGAGCCCCAGCCCAGCCAGAAGCACGGCGAACACCAAGGCGCCGAGCAAGCCGCCGAGCAGTCCCAGCGTCTGGTCGCTGAAGTCGAGCTTGGCCAGCAGGGCTCCGGCGTACATCACGAGCAGCGGCGCCGCCAACAGGATGAAGATCGCAGCGGTCATGGCGACGAACTTGGCGCGCACGTAGTCCGACCTCGTGATCGGCCGGGCAAGGTAGAGCGGCAGCACGCCGAACCGAAGGTCCTTGGAGACCATCTGCGGCGCCGTCGCCGCGACGAAGATCGCCAGCGCGGCGGAGAGGTAGACCGCGTAGTTGGTGTAGTCGAGCGGCAGCTCGTCCGCCCGGGTGGCCAGGACAACCATGACGATGACCAGCGCCGGGATCACCATGGTGGCCATGAGCAGCATCGGCACGACCTTGGACTTCGCCGAACGGCCGAGACCGTACGCCCCTCGCAGGCTGTCGACGAGCAGGCTGCGCGCGGCGTAGGAGCGGCCGAGCCGATCCCCGTCGTACGACCGGTAGCCGATGTCGTGGATGACGTCGTTCGCGGGTGCGACCGGCGTGGGTCCGGGGGTCACGAGGCCTCCTCGTCTCGAAAAATCTCGGCGATGTGGTGGCGCCGCCGCTCCATGCGGACGAGGCCGACGCCGAGATCGACGACCGTGTCGCGGATTCGGTCGACGGTCTGGTCGAACTCCCCTGGGGCGACGTCGACGAGGAGCAACCGGCCGTCAGCCCGGACGTGCAGCCCGGTAGCGGCCAGCGCCGCGGCAGCGTCGACCGGCCGTCCGTCGCGGTGGTCGCCCACCTCGACGGCGAGCGCCTGCGTCGCATGCATGAAGTCGGTGGTGGCGGACGAGCGCAGCAGCCGACCCCCGTCGATGACGACCACGTGGTCGCTGATTCGCTCGAGCTCGCCGAGCAGGTGGCTGGTCACGAGCACCGCGATGCCGAAGTCGGTGTGCACGCGACGGATCAGGCCGAGCATGTCGTCGCGGCCCACCGGGTCGAGCCCGTTGGTGGGCTCGTCGAGAAACACCAGCTCGGGGGCGTGCACGAGCGCCTGGGCGAGCTTGACCCGCTGCTTCATTCCCGTGGAGTAGCCGCCCATCGAGCGGTAGCGCTCCTCGTACAGGCCGACGTGCCGGAGCGTGTCGGCGGTGCGTTCCCGAGCGGCGGTGTGCGGCAGGCCGGACAGCCGCGCCATGTGGACGACGAACTCGGTCGCGGTCATGTCCGGTGGCAGGCAGTCGTGCTCGGGCATGTAGCCGACGCGCTCGCGGATCTGCGGCCCATGAGTGGTCACGTCATGGCCGAGCACGCGGGCGCTGCCGCCGCTGGCCTCGGACAGCCCGAGCAGGATCTTGATGAGCGTCGACTTGCCCGCGCCGTTGGCGCCGACCAGCCCGGTGACGCCCTCTGGGACGTCGATCGTCAGCTGGTCGAGCGCGGTGACGCGGGGATACCTCTTGCTGAGGCTCTCGGTCTCGATGACAGGCACGGACGAAGGGTACGTGCGAAATGTCCGATGCGACGTCAGGTGGTCGGTGCGCGTCTGCCCTGATCTTCCCGGCGCCGACCCCTAGGGGGTGCCCGCGGCGCGGGCAGCGAGCGCGTCGCCGATCTCGGCCGTCGTACGGGCTGCCGAGCCGCGCGTCGCCAGGTCGTCGGCCACGGCCTGCTCGATGCGGGCGGACGCATCTGCGAGGCCGAGGTGCTCGAGCAGCAGCGCCACCGAGAGCACCGTCGCTGTGGGGTCGGCCTTCTGCTGGCCGGCGATGTCAGGCGCGCTGCCGTGCACCGGTTCGAACATGCTCGGCGCGGTGCGGTCGGGGTTGACGTTGCCGCTGGCCGCCAGGCCGATTCCTCCGGTGATCGCCGCCGCCAGGTCGGTGAGGATGTCGCCGAACAGGTTGTCGGTGACGATGACGTCGAACCGGCCGGGGTCGGTCACGAGGAAGATCGTCGCCGCGTCGACGTGCAGATAGTCGACGCTAACCGCGGGGTACTCCGCGCCGACTGCCTCGACTGTTCGCCGCCAGAGATGACCGGCATGGACGAGGACGTTGTGCTTGTGCACCAGAGTGAGGTGCTTGTCGGGGCGGGCGTCGGCGCGCCGGAACGCCTCGCGCGCCACCCGCTCCACCCCGTACGCGGTGTTGACGCTGACCTCGTTGGCCACCTCGTGCGGCGTGCCGACGCGGATCGCTCCGCCGTTGCCGACGTACGGACCCTCGGTGCCCTCCCGCACAACGACGAAGTCGATGTCACCCGGATCGGCCAGCGGGGAGACCACGCCGGGAAAGAGGCGCGACGGTCGGAGGTTGACGTAGTGGTCGAGCTCGAACCGCATGCGGAGCAGCAGCCCTCGCTCAAGGACGCCCGACGGTACGGAGGGGTCGCCGATCGCACCGAGCAGGATCGCGTCGTGCCCGCGCAACTCGTCGAGGACCGAGTCGGGCAGGGTCTCCCCCGTCTCGTGCCAGCGGCGTGCGCCCAGGTCGTAGTGGGTTGCCTCGACCTTGGTGTCGTAGGCCGGCGCGACCGCGTCGAGGACCTTGAGGCCCTCGGCGACCACCTCCGGACCAATGCCGTCACCGGCGATGACTGCAAGGCGTACGTGTCGCGGCATGGTCGCCGAGCCTAACGGTCGGTTCAGTGGCCGGTCTCCCCACCGTTGTCGCGCCGGTCCATGGCCTCCTGGACGGCGGTCATGGCGTTCTGCTGTTCCTGGGTCATCGTTGGGCTTTCGTTTTCGACAGGTGCTGGTTGATGGCGGCGAGGAACGCCCGAGCCGAGGCCTCGATCACGTCGGTCGACGACGCGCGTACGGCGGCGCGCCGACGCGGCAACTCGACGTCGAGCTCGACCTCGGCGAGCGCCTCGCTGCCCGGGCCGACGGAATAGGCCCGGAAGGCGACGACGCGCGCCTGCACGCCCGTGGCCTCGGAGATCGCCTGGCACACCGCGTCGACCAGCCCCGTACCCGCGCCTTCGGCGGTCACGGATTCATCCGGCCGGGACAGCTGCACGCTCGCTCGGGGGCCGGCGCTGGTGCCGCCGGCGTAGTTGATCTGGTCGAGCTGCCAGTCCTGCGACACCGTCGTCGTTTCGGTCACTGGGGGTTGCTCCTCGCGCGCTCATGGGCCGGCAACGCCAGACACCGCGACGGGGAGCCGGCCGCTTAGCGGGCCCCGTCGCGGCAGCGAATTACGAGAGCCGTCCGCGTCATGTTGTTGGACAAGGTACTCGGACGTCCGAGGATCGGAAACCTCGCATCTCACCAGCCGAGACCTGATCGTGGCTGGCTCCGATGGCTCATACGGGATGGGGCCGTGGCCTCGATGGAGGCGACCGCATCGTGCCGCTCGGCATGAGGGGTGCGTTCCCCTCGACGACCCTGGTCGGTCGTATCGTGTCGGACATGCCGTCATGCCGCGGTGGCGATGGCCCGACAGGTCCATGCCGGCTACGGATCCGCCACGGACCGGGCTCTGAGCGCGGTCGATGCCATGACCCAGTCCGAGCTGCTGAACGACGCCGGCGTCTCCGAACGCGAGGCCGAGGTGCTGGCCCTGGTGGGCGAGCACCTCAGTAATGCCCAGATCGCGGGCCGGCTGTTCATCTCGGTCCGGACGGTCGAGAGCCACGTCTCGTCACTGCTGCGCAAGCTGAACCTGGCCGACCGCCGCGCGCTCGCCGACCTGACCGCCTCCCTCCAGGCCGGCGACTCTCGATCGGCCCCGGAGGTCGCAGCGTCCGTCGCTGCCGTCGCCGCTGACCTCGTTCGTGGGACGGGCGGCCGAACGAGCCGCGCTCGCCGAGATCCTGGCCCGGCACCGGCTGGTCACGGCCGTCGGCCCAGGCGGTGTGGGAAAGACCCGGCTCGCGCTGGCGGTGGCGACCGAAGTCACCGACCAGTACGCGGACGGCGCGTGGTACGTCGACCTGGTGCCGGTGACCGATGACGCGATGGTCGGGGCCGCGGCGGCGAGCGCCTTCGGGTTCGGGGAGCAGCCGGGCCGGTCGCCCACCGAGACGGTGATCTCCAAGCTTGCCGGGGCAGAGGCGCTGGTGGTGCTGGACAACTGCGAGCACCTCATGGAGGAGTGTCGGCCTTCGTCGAACGGCTGCTCACCGGCTGCCCGAAGGTGACCGTCCTGGCGACCAGCCGCGCCCGGTTGCGGCTGCCCTTCGAGTACGTGTATCCGGTGCCGGGGCTGTCACTCGATGACGGCACAAGCGAAGGCGACAGCGACGCGGTGGCGTTGTTCGTCGAGCGGGCCGGTATGGCGGGCTGGTCGTCGCCGTACCCACACGACCGGGACCGGATCGCGGCGATCTGCGGCCAGCTCGACGGCGTCGCCCTGGCGATCGAGCTGGCCGCGGCCCGGCTGGCGACCTTGGGACTCGACGGCCTGGAGGCGGGCCTGGCCGACCGTTTGGCCCTGTTGGCCGGCGGGCATCGGCTCGACGACCGGCACCAGTCGGTCCGCTCCACCCTGCGACTGGAGCTTCGGCCTGCTCGACGAGCAAGGACCAGGTGGTGCTGCGGCGGGCCTCGGTGTTCGCGGCACCGTTCACATCCGGGGCGGCGGCCACGGTGACCGGGCATTCGCCGCTGATGCCAGGGGAGGTGCCGGGCGCGCTGGGCCGCCTCGCCGACCACAACCTGCTGGTGGTGATGCCCGATCCCCTGGTGACCCGCTACCGGATGCTGGAGACGATCCGGCAGTACGGGACCGAGCGCATGGAAAGCGTCGGCGAGCTCGCCGACGTACTTGGTCGGCATCTGCGCTGGTGCCTGGCGTCCGCCGCGGAACTGGAGGCGAGCGCCGACACCTCCGGGTTCGACGAGGTGGCCGACGACCTGCGGGCCGGGCTCGGGTGGGCGGCCGGCCGATCCGAGCACCGGCGCGACGCCCACCAGCTCGCGGTACGCCTGGCCCGACTCACCTACGCCCGGGGGATGCCGAGCGAGGCGCAGGAGAGGTATGAGGAGGCGGCCGCGCTGGCGGCCGATCCCGCCGACGCCGCAGAGGCGCTGCACCTCGGCGCGGCCGTGGCTTGGGGCCGGTATGCGGGCAACGAGGCGATCCGGCTCTACCGCGCCGCGGCCGAGGCGGCGCGCCGGGGCGGCGACCCACGTCGCGCCGCCCTCGAGCTAGCGAGCGCGGCCGAGGTGATCACGAACGCGCCGGGCATCCTGTCCGAGCCGCCCCCGGCCGGGGAGGAGCGGGCCCTGCTGGGGGAGGCTCGGGCCCTGGCCGGCGGTGATGTCCACGTCGAGGCGGCCGTGCTCACCGTCACCGTCACCACTCCAGAAGACGAGTTCGACCCGGCGTACGCCGACCTGGCCGAACGCGCCGTCGAGCTGGCCCGCCGGGTCGGCGACACCCGCCTGGAGAGCGCCGCGCTCGACCAGCTGACCGCCGTGCGCCTCATATGCGGCGAGTTGGACGAGGCCGTCGCCACCGTCCAACGCCGCCTGGAGCTGCTCGCGCCCCGGGCCCACGACGTCGAGATGGCGTGGGAGATCCCGGACACCCTCCACATGGCGCCGATGGCGTACCTGGCCGCGGGCGACCTCGAAGCCGCCCGCCGCTATGCCCAACAGCGCAGCGAACTGCCCTCCTTCCGCGAGGCGGACCACCTCGCCGTCGAATGGCTGCTCACCACGGCTGCCCTGGCCGGCGACTTCGACGAGGCGGTCGAGTTGGCGCAGCGCTTACGTCGGGGGTGGGTGGAGGCCGGCCGGCCCCCGCTCGGCGGTACCGCCTTCGCGCCGGCTGCGGCGGCCATGGTGTACGGCATCCGAGGCGACGACGAGGCGCGGCACGAGTGGCTCGACATGACCGCCGAGATGCGCCGGCTCGTGCAGCCAATGCGCGGAAGGCAGACCCTCTACAGCCCAGCCTTCGACGGGATGGTGGCGTTGCACCGGGGTGAGATTGGGGTCGCGCTGACGCACATGGCAGCCGCACCGGAGTCGTTCAAGCGATGGTTCGACGCCGCTGCCTGGCGCCCGTGGTACGCCGCTTTGTGGGCCGAAGCCGGGGTGCTTGCAGCCCTGCCCGACCGACGCAGCCGTCTCGACCGTGCGAGGTTCGTCGTCCGTGGGAACCCGATCGCCGTCGGCGATCGTCGACCGCGCCGACGCCATCGACGCCGGCGACACCGACCGGCTCTTGGCTACTGCCGCCGCCCTCGACGCCGCCGGGTGCCGGTATCAGCGGGCCCGCACCCTTGTCTTCGCCGGGGGCGCGGCGAGGGCCGAAGGCGAGTCGATCATGGCGGCAATCGGCGCCACGCCCATGGCCACCTGAGCCAAGGGTTTGACCGGGGGTCGAGGTCGGCGAGCCCCGGCGGTCGGTAAGGCCGAGCTTGCGCAGCAGCGACGAGACGTGGCTCTCCACCGTCCGGACCGAGATGAACAGACGCCCCGCGATCTCGGAGTTGCTCAGTCGGTCGCCAACGAGGGCCAGCACCTCGGCCTCACGTTCGGAGACGCCGGCGTCGCTCAGGAACTGGGACTCGGCCATGACACCGATCGGGACCCGTGGCAGATCCGTGGCAGGTCCGTGGTCGGCACGGATGCGTCAGGCCCGCCCCGGGAAGACCTTGACCGCATGGTCGAGTTCGAGGAGGACACCATGCACCCGAATATCGTCGAGGCAATCGCCCACCAACACCTTGCGGAACTGCGCAAGGAGGCCGAGCACCAGCGGCTGTGCCGTGCTGTGCGCGCCGCCAACCGAGCCGACTCCAACGCACGTTGGCGTCATTGGTGGGCGCAGTGGTGGGTTGGCCCGAGGCCAGTAGCGCGCGCAGCTGGCCAGGCCTCCTGACACCGACGTTCCCGTTTCCGGCGTGCGCCGCCGGTCACGCGACCAATGCTCACCAACCGCACCATGAAATGAGGAGATCCACACCATGAGCACAACTGAGACCCCGGTGCGCAACGGCGTCGACACGGCCACGCTTTTCGCCACCCTCGACGCTGTGAAGGCCAACCCCGAGATCGCCAAGTTCCAGTTCAGGGCGATCAACCGCTGGATCAGCGGCACCCACAACCGCTCGACGATCCACGGCTTCTATGGCGCCGGCCAGGAGCTCACCCACCGGCAGGCGTCCACCTTTGACGCCGACCACCCGGAGGTGCTGGTCGGGGCGGACAATGCACCGACCCCGGCCGAGCACCTGCTACACGCCCTGGCCGCCTGCCTCACGTCGGGGCTGGTCAACATCGCCGCCGCCCGCGGGGTGAACCTGACCTCGGTCGAGTCCACCGTCGAGGGCGACATCGACCTGTGCGGCATCCTCGGACTCTCCGACCAGGTCCGCAATGGCTACCAGCAGATCCGGGTCAGCTTCCGCCTGGAGGGCGATGACCCCGAAAAGCTGCGCAGCGTCGTCGAGCAGTCCCGGCTGCGCTCGGCCGTCTACGACGTCATCACGAACGGCGTCCCCGTCAGCATCGACGTCGCCGTCTGAGCAGGCCTGCCCGCGAGCGTCTGTGCTGCACACCCAGGGACCGCCATGACGACCCACTCGACCTCGACCTATGACGTGGTGGTCGTAGGCGCGCGGCCGGCCGGGGCCGCCACCGCGATGCTCCTGGCCCGGGCCGGCCTGCGGGTTCTGGTCGTCGAGAGGAGTCAGTACGGTGCCGATGCACTCTCCACCCACGCCCTCCTGCGCGGCGGTGTATTACAGCTCGCCCGATGGGGTCTGGAGGACCAGATAGTCGACGCCGGCACACCCCCGGTACGGTGCAGCGTCTTTCACTACGGCGCGGACCGCATCGAGGTGCCGATCAAGCCGCATGCCGGCGTCGACGCGTTGTACGCCCCACGCCGCACCCTGCTCGACACGATCCTGGTCGACGCGGCCCGAGACGCCGGCGCCCAGATCCGCTTCGGCGTGAGCGTCACCGGCCTGCGCCGCGACGGCACCGGGCGGGTGGCTGGCGTCATCGGGCATGACGCAGAAGGCGCGCCGTTCTCGGCTGAAGCTCGGATCACCGTCGGCGCGGATGGACTGAGTTCCCCAGTCGCCCGGCTGGCCGGAGCCCCCGTGGAACGTACGGGCAACAGTGCCGCCGCGTGCATCTACGGCTACTGGGACGGCCTCCCTGTCCACGCGTATCAGCTCTTCTACAGGCCGGGTGTCGCTGCTGGCTTCTTTCCGACGAACGATGGCCAGGTCTGCGTGTTTGCCGCCACCTCGCGCCAGCGGTTCCGGTCCGAGTCACGGTCGGGCGTGGCGCAGCTGTACGCAGCACTTCTGGCCGCGGCCGCCCCCGGCGCACTTGATCCTGGTACCGGCGCCCAGGCTCCTGCGCGGCTGAAGGTATTCGCGGGAAGACCCGGCTTCCTCCGGCGGGCACACGGGAACGGATGGGCGTTGGTCGGCGACGCCGGCTACTTCAAAGACCCGCTCACCTCTCACGGCATCACCGACGCCCTCCGCGACGCCGAGCTGCTGGCCCGCGGGATCATCGCAGCCGCCACCGGACAGACAGAAGAGAAGGTCGCCCTCGCCACCTACCAGAACACCAGGGACCGCCTCTCGGAGCGGTTGTTCGCCACCACTGATGCCATCGCCTCGTTCTCCTGGGATCTCGACGAGATCCCGTCGCTGCTGTTGCAGCTGAGCGACGCAATGAGCGAAGAAGTGAGCTTTCTCCGCGACCTCGAACCGGTCTGCGTCATCCAGTGAACCCCCGCCGCAACGGACCGGCGCGCAGCACCAAGTCATGGCACCGTCCCTGCATGGTGACGATCAGCCCGGAGACAGTGTCTTAGACAAGTGCCTGAAACATCCCTCCTAGCCAGCGGTAGGGGGCAGGTGCGCGAGGGTGGGAGGTCCCTGCGTCGTTACGGAAGGCGATAGCGGAGGTGGACGGCGCCGCTGCTGAACCGGTGCTCGTCGATGAGCTTTCAGATCGACGCGCATGTGGGTCGGCAGTGCGGGGGTGCGCCCACCGAGGACGACTGGCCAGACGAACAAGGCCAATTCGTCGACGAGCCCAGACGACGAGAGCCTGGGCTGCCAGGTCTCGGGCCGCCGACCAACAGATCCCTACTGGCGGCGGCCTTCAGGTCGCGTACCGCGCTGGGGTCGAAGTGGCGTTCGAGCCGAGTGTTCGCGGTGCGGGCCGCACCGTCGAGGGACATGTTCGACGCGTAGATCAACTTCGCCATGACACGCTCCTGCATCACCGTCGACAAACTCGACGCCCTCGTCCAACCCTAGGGCGGGGAAAGAGCCACTCGCTGTCGCAGGTCGCTGGGTCGTGCCGAGATCCGAAGTCTCGCTTAGCTCGTGTAGAGGCAGAAGGGGTGACCAGCTGGGTCCAACAGCACCCGGACGTTCTGCTGCGGCTGGTGTGCGGCGAGCACGGCGCCGAGGGCGATAGCGCGGGCGGTCTCGCCCGCGAGATCCGAGACTTCGAAGTCCAGGTGCAACTGCATCTGTTGTTCTCCAGGCTTGGCGGGCCAGGAGGGGCGGACGTAGTCCGGGTTGTGCTGGATATTGAGGTAGGCCACTCCCTCGCCCGAGTCCAGGGAACCGTCCTTGTCGTCCAGGTGATGGATCTTCCACCCACGAAGCTCGGCATAGAAGTGGGTCAGCTGGGCGACGTCGGCGCAGTCGATCACGACACCCCACCAGTCGTGGCGCTCCCACCGGTCGCCGTCAGCGGCAGCCTCATTCATGGACGACATTATTGGTGGCCACAAGGTGTAGTCGGGTGGTCGGCGGCGACTGCACCTTGACGGGCGAATCGCCTTCCGCTAATTTCCGTACTGGTTAATTAACCATCTCGGAAAGCAAGGGACGCATGACGGCGACGATCGACGAAGACCGCCTCAGCGAGACTTTCGCTGCGTTGGCCAACGAGACGCGCCGCGCGATCCTGGCGCGTCTGGCCGAGGGCGAGGCGACCGTCAACGAGCTCGCCGAGCCGTTCGCGTTGACGCTCCCCGCGATCTCGAAGCACATCAAGGTGCTGGAACGGGCCGGGTTGGTCGTACGCGGTCAACGAGCCCAATACCGACCATGCACCCTCGACGCCGCACCACTCGAGGAGATCTCGACCTGGGCCGAGCAGTACCGGCCGGTGTGGGAGGCACGCTTCGACCGGATGGACGGCTACCTGAGGCGACTGCGACGGCAACGAAGGACAGGCAAACAACATGACTGACAAGAAGCACTTGCAGGACGCGGTGGTCATCGAGCGCAGCTTCGACGCGCCCGTGGACCTGATCTGGCAGATGTGGACCGTCCCGGAACACTTCCAGGCGTGGTACGGCCCCGACGGCGCGACCATCCCCGTAGCGAAGTTGGACGTGCGTGTGGGTGGCAGACGTCTGGTGTGCATGCAGGTACCAACCCAAGACGGCCCGATGCGGATGTGGTTCACCGGCGAGTACCGCGAGGTCGTCCCGAACCAGCGACTCGTCTACACCGAGTCCGCATCCGACGAGAACGGCAACGTCCTGTCCCCTTTGAGCATGGGAATTCCCGAAGGACATCCCGGGACGACCGAGGTCCGTGTCGAACTCCAAGACGTCGGTGGCCGCACCAGAATGCTGATGACACACACCGGAGTTCCCGGCGACTCCCAGGGAGCGGTCGGATGGGCGATGGCGCTCGACAAGCTCGCCGCCCACATCGCGACACACACGCACCACTAGCGCCGTAGGCCGAGGCAATTGCCCCTACCAGGGCGGGCACACCCCGACCGGTCGCATGGTGGGCAGAAGATCCGCCCCGGTCGGCGAACAAGCTCCGACAGATCCTGTCCGGAGCCGTGACTAGCCTCCTGGACATGACCGAGATCCAGTTATTGCGTCCCGAAGGACTCGTCGCGAGCCCGGCCTTCAGCCACGTCGCCGTGGTCCCTCCTGGCGCCACGACGGTGTACGTCGGCGGCCAGAACGCCGTCGATCAGAACGGCGAGCTCGTCGGCGGCACAGACGTGGCCGCACAGACCCGGCAGGTGATGGCCAACCTCGCGACTGCTCTCGAGGCGGCCGGCGCGGGGATCGAGCATCTGGTGAGCGTATTTGTGCTGCTGGTGGAGGGCGTTGACGTGCAGGCGGCGTATACCGCCGCAGCGGCCACGCTTGGCTCTCCGAAGGCCCCTCCGCTCGTCAGCGCGGCGATTGTGTCGGGACTCGGCGTCCCCGGTGCGATGGTGGAGGTGTCCGCAATCGCGGCGACGCCACATCGAGCCCCCGCAGACTGAAGGCTGCACATGAGTCAGCCAGCCATGGCGCTCGGCGCCCCTCACGTCGCGGGCGACGAGGTCGGCTTGCGATTCCGCTGATGGCCGTGGTCGGCGGACAGGACGCGATGATCGACTCGTACGAACCGGCCGTGCACTGTTCCCGGCTTAGGGCGCGTCGCGGGCTCGTTCGAGCCCGTCGAGGATCAGGTCGAGTCCGAAGACGTACTCGTTGCCGTAGTCATAGCCGGGCTGCAGGACGTGCTCGACGGTCAGCTCGGTGAGGTGTGGGTATTCGTCCGCCGGGAACTGCGCCAGGATCGCCTGCGCCAGCTCGGCAGTCTCCTCCCCGGTGTCGAACGGCAGGTTGGCCTCTTGCATGGCGAACCCGTAGATGTAGCTGTCGAGGACGGAGAACGCGTGCGCGGCCAGCTCGACCGAGAAGCCTCCTGCTCGGAGGGTCCCGAGGACCGCGTCGTGGTGTCGAAGCGTTGCGGGTCCGGGTGTCGTCCGCGACTCCATGAGCCCGATCGCCCACCGGTGGCGTGACAGCGCCTGGCGCGCCGAGATCGCCCGCTGCCGCATCGCCGACCTCCAATCGGTGTCGGCGCCGGGCAGGTCGATCTCGCCGAAGACCACGTCAACCATGGCGTCCAGCAGCTCGCTCTTGTTGGCGACGTGGTTGTACAGCGACATCGCCTCGACGCCGAGGACCTCACCGAGCCTGCGCATGCTCAGCGACCCGATCCCGTTCTGGTCAGCGAAGGCGACCGCCGCTCGCAGCACACGCTCTCGGCTCAGCGGGGCCCGATCCGCGCGTTTCGGGGTGGCCGGAGCTGCCATTGCCGCTTCTCCCCCGTGCTCGTCGGTTGACGGACTTACGATGTAAGTATACAGTTAACTTACGATGTAAGCCAACCAGCAATCGGAGATCACCATGAAGTCAGCGCTCGACCGCCCGACAGTGCCGACGCCCGGCGTCGCAACGATGAGGGCGATCGTCCAGGACGCCTACGGCACCGACGAGGCCGTGCTGAGAGTGGCCGAGATCGACCGGCCCACGGTCGCGGACGACGAGATCCTGGTACGGGTGGCGGCCGCCAGCGTGGACAAAGGCACCTGGCACCTGATGACCGGACTGCCCTACGCGATGCGCCTGGCGGGCTTCGGCGTGCGCCGCCCCAAGGCTCCCAATCCCGGTCGGAGCCTGGCCGGCACGGTCGTGTCCGTCGGCAAGGACGTGGCCGAGTTCAAGCCAGGAGACGAGGTCTACGGCAGCTGCGACGGGTCGTTCGCCGAATACGCGCGGGCCCGCGCGGGCTTGCTCGCACCGAAACCGGCGAACCTGTCCATGGACCAGGCGGCGGCCGTCCCGATCTCCGGGGTCACCGCACTGCAGGCCGTCCGCAAGGCGCAGGTGCGGCCGGGACAGCGGGTGCTGATCGTCGGTGCATCGGGCGGGGTGGGCAGCTTCGCCGTCCAGATCGCCAAGGCCTTCGGCGCGGAAGTCACCGGCGTGTGCAGCTCCGCCAAGACCGACCTGGTCCGATCCCTCGGCGCCGACCACGTCATCGACTACACACGTGACGACTTCACGAGCAGTGGCCACCGCTACGACGTCATCATCGACACCGGAGGCAATCGCCGGCTGTCACACCTGCGTCGAGCCCTCACCCGGCGAGGAACACTTGTGATCGTCGGCGGCGAAACCGGTGGACGCTGGCTCGGCGGGTTCGACCGCTCCCTCCGAGCGATGCTGGTGTCCCCGCTCGTGAGCCAAAAGCTGGCGATGCTCGCGTCGACGGAGAACGCCGAAGACCTCACCGTCCTGCGGGAGCTGATCGAGTCCGGACAGGTCAAGGCGGCGATCGACCGCACCTACCCGCTCCGCGAGACCGCGCAAGCCATCCAGCACCTGCAAGACGGCCGCGCCCAAGGCAAGATCGTCATCACCGTCTGAGGGTCGCGTCAGCTGTCGGGCTCCGACCGGTGCCACGGCCGCGGATCGGCCCGAAGCAGCGAGTAGATCAGCACGTCTTGGCTGCGCCCGTCGTTGAAGAAGGCGCCGCGGGCCGTCCCCTCCAGCATGAAGCCACACTTCTCCGCGATCCGTCGCGACGCGGTGTTCCCGGGAGCGATCACCAGGTGGATGCGGTTCTCCTTCTTGGCTCCGAACAGGTAGTCGACGAGCAGCTGCACCGCCTCGGTCACGTAGCCGAGACCGGCATGCCGGTCGTCGTAGAGCTGGTAGGAGAGCTCGAAGGCATCCCAGTACGAGACGGGCCGGAAGAACTCGATGTGGCCGGCGATCTCGCCCTCGGGGGTCGTGATCAGCAGCATCCCTTCGGTCTTGTCCCAGAAGCCGCTCTCGGCGAACTCGCGGCGGAAGCGGGTCTCGGACATGACACCGAGCGGAAAGTAGGCCCCGCGTGTGCCGATCGCGGTGTGCGCGTCGTAGAGCCGATCGAGATCCGTCTCACGAACCGGCCGCAAGCAGACGCGTTTGCCCTGCAGCATCGCGCCATCGTCGCAGGCGGAGGGTCGCAGGGCGAGCGCTGTCCGAACGATGCGCTCAGTCGGACAAGTCGACCGCCCGCGCGCTCTCGGCGCCGATCTCGACGGCGATCTCGTCCAACACTGCGGCAGGCACGGCCGAGTCGAGCGTCATGCCGACCAGCGCGTGGCCGCCCTGGGTGTCACGGCTGACCTGCATCGAGGCGATGTTGACGAAGGCGTCGCCGAGGATGCGGCCGACGGTGCCGACGATGCCGGGCCGGTCGACGTAGCGGAGGAACACCATGTGCTCGGACGGTGGCACCTCGATGTCGAAGCCGTCGACCTCGACGAGCTTCTCGACGTGCTTGGGGCCCGTCAGGGTGCCGGACACGGACACCGACCGGCCGTCGGCGAGGGTGCCGCGCACAGTGATCAGGTTGCGGTAGTCGGGGCTCTCGCCGTCGGTCAGCAGCCGCACCTCGACGCCGCGGTCGGCGGCGACCACCGGCGCGTTGACGTAGGTCACCGGGTGCTCGACGACGTCGGTGAACACACCCTTGAGCGCGGCGAGCTCGAGGATCTTGACGTCATAGGCGCTGATCTCCCCGCGGACCTCCACGTCGAGCTGCCCGGCCACGCCGCCCGCCAGCGCGGTGAAGATGCGCCCGAGCTTCTCGGCCAGCGGAATGCCGGGACGCACGTCCTCGGCGATGGCCCCGCCCTTGACGTTGACCGCGTCGGGCACGAGCTCGCCGGCCAGCGCCAGGCGCACCGAGCGGGCCACCGCGATGCCGGCCTTCTCCTGCGCCTCCTCTGTCGACGCGCCCAGGTGCGGGGTCACGACCACCGAGTCGAACTCGAACAGCGGCGAGTCGGTCATCGGCTCCTTGTCGAACACGTCGACGCCCGCACCCGCCACGCGCCCTTCCTTGAGCGCGTTGTAGAGCGCCTGCTCGTCGACGATGCCGCCGCGCGCCGCGTTGATGATGCGTACGGACGGCTTGACCTTGTGCAGCTCCTCGTCGCCGATGAGCCCGATCGTCTCGGGCGTCTTGGGCAGGTGCACCGTGATGAAGTCGCTCTCCCGGAGCAGCTCGTCGAGCGTCATGAGCCGTACGCCCATCTGCGCTGCGCGGGCAGTCGCGACGTACGGGTCGAACGCAATGACCCGCATGCCGAACGCGGACAGTCGCTGCGCCACGAGCACGCCGATGCGCCCGAGCCCGACGACGCCGACGGTCTTCTCGTAGAGCTCCACGCCGCCGAACTTGCTCCGCTTCCACTCGCCCTTCTTGAGCGCGCTGTTGGCCGGCGGGATGTTGCGCGCGGTGGCGATCAGCAGGCCGACGGCGAGCTCGGCAGCGCTCACGATGTTGGAGGTCGGCGCGTTGACGACCATGACGCCGGCGAGGGTCGCCGCCTTGACGTCGACGTTGTCGAGCCCGACGCCGGCCCGGGCGATCACCTTGAGCCGCTTCGCGGCCGCGAGCGCCTCGGCATCGACCTTGGTGGCGCTGCGCACGAGGATGGCGTCCACGTCGGCGATGGCGGAGAGCAGCTGCTCACGGTCGGCCCCGTCGCAACGGCGGATCTCGAAGTCGGGCCCGAGGGCCTCGACGGTTGCGGGCGACAGCTCTTCGGCGATCAGGACGACGGGCTTGCTCACAGGACTACCTCGCGGTGGGGCTGGTGGGAGCTGTCCCGGTCGTGCGGCGTCTGGCCGCCTCCAGCACCGCGCTGTGCACCGGGTCAAGCGTTGAGTGTAGCCGCCATGCTACGTGCGCCTTGCCGGCCAGAGGTCGTAAAAGTGGTGAACGGGGCCGGCGCCGGCCCCGACCTGCAGCTCGGTGGACGCCCGCAGTGCGCCGGTCAGATAGTCCTTCGCCGCCGTCACGGCCGGGCGGAGCGCGTCGCCGAGCGTCAGCCGGGCGGCGATCGCCGACGACAGGGTGCAGCCGGTCCCGTGGGTGTTGTTGGTACGTACGCGCGGCGCGGCCAACCGCAGCACCCCGTCCTTGTCGACCAGCACATCCACCGCCTCAGCGCCGCTGAGGTGACCACCCTTCACCAGCACGGCCCGGGCACCGGTGCCGCGGAGCGCGGCGCCGACCGCGGCCATCTCCTCCTCGCCGGCCGGCACCGGCGCGCCGGCGAGCGCGGCCGCCTCGGGCAGGTTGGGCGTGACGACGGTCGCCATCGGCACCAGCAGGTCACGGATCGCCTCGACGGTGCCTTCGTCGACCAACCGGTCGCCGGATGTCGCCACCATGACAGGGTCGACGACGAGCTCGGGCACTTGGTGCCGGCCGAGCACGTCGACGACGGCGGTGACGACGTCCGCGGACCACAGCATCCCCGTCTTGACCGCACGGACGTCCAGATCGTCGAGCACCGCGTCGAGCTGGTCGGCGACGAAGGCCGCCGGCACGCCGTGCACCCCCGTCACGCCACGGGTGTTCTGTGCGGTGAGCGCGGTCAGGACCGCGGCGCCGTAGACCCCCAAGGCGCTGAACGTCTTGAGGTCGGCTTGGATGCCGGCACCTCCGGACGGGTCGCTGCCCGCGACGCTGAGCACGGTCGGGGTCATCGGCGCCGTCGCTTCCGCCGGGCGAGCGCCTCGTCGACGGCCGTACGCAGCCGGCGTGCGGCCTGCTCGGGGTCGTCCTCACCCAGGATCGCCGACACGGCGGCCACACCCTCGGCACCGGCCGCGACCGCCTCTGAGGCCCGGCGGGCATCGATCCCGCCGATCGCCACCACGGGAAGGCGGGTAAGCCGGGTCAGCTCGTGCAGCCCGTCGGGCCCGAGCGGCGGCGCCGCGTCGTCCTTGGTGGGTGTGCTCCAGACCGGGCTTGCGGCCACATAGGTGCAGGCGCCGATCTGCGGGTCGTCCAGCTGATCCAGGCGTTCGACCGACCAGCCGACCACTGCCGCCGCGCCGAGGGCCTCTCGCGCCGTTGCCGGGGGCGCGTCACTGGTGCCCACGTGCACGCCGGCCGCGCCGACCGTTGCGGCGACCTCGACGTTGTCGTTGACGATGAGCGGGACACCCCAGGGCTCGAGCACGGCCTGCAGCTCGCGGGCCGTTGCGGCAAGCCGTTCCGACGACGCCTGCTTGTCGCGCAGTTGCACCAGGGTGACGCCGCCGCGCACGGCCGCCGCGACGACGTCAGCCAGCGGCCGGTCGCCGACGAGGTCGGGGTCGGTCACGAGGTAGAGCCGCAGGTCGAGCTTCGTCACGAGAGTCGCGCCCCCGCGAGGACCGACGGCTCGTCCAGGGCGTACAGCTCGTCGAGGAGCCGCAGCCGGAGCGTGCCCGGTCCTGCCGCGCCAGCCGCCGCGCGCTCCCCCGCCAGCCCGAAGACCGCCAGCGCCGCGGCCGTCGCCACCAGCGCGTCGTTCTCGACGGCCGCGAACGCCCCGACCAGGGCGCTAGCCGCGCAGCCGAGCGCCGTCACCTTGGCCATGAGTGGGTCGCCGCCCTCGACGCGGATGTCGGTGGTGCCGTTGGTCACCAGGTCTGTCGCACCAGTGACGGCAACAACGCCGCCCGTCGCACCCGCGATCGCGGCCGCGGCCTCCACGGCGTCGTGCACATCGGCCGTCGAGTCGACGCCCTTGCCTCCGAACGTCGCCCCGGCGAGGGCGAGCGCCTCGCTGGCGTTGCACCGTACGATCGTCGGCCGCATCCCGAGCAGCTCGGCGGCCACTTTGGTGCGGTAGGGCGTGGCGCCGACGCCGACCGGGTCGAGCACCCAGGGGATGCCGCGCTGTCCGGCCAGTTCGATGGACGCACGCATACCGTCGACCCAGTGCGGCGACAGGGTGCCGATGTTGACGACGAGCGCCGACGAGATCGCCGTGAAGTCCGCCGCCTCCTCGGGCGTGTGCACCATGGCCGGCGAGGCGCCGGCGGCGAGCAGCGCGTTGGCGGACACGTCCATCGCCACGTAGTTGGTGATGTTCTGCACCAGCGGTCCGCGCGCGCGTACGGCTGCGTACACGGCCCACACATCGGCGCTCGTCACCATCGTGAACTCCCTTCGTCGGGAGCCTCGGGCGCTCGCCTGCTGCTGCGAGCGATCCGTGCGGCTCCCTGCGCCGGCATGACCCGGATCAGGTTCGGCGAGTGTGATCTCAGCCCCTGCATGGGGCACCCCGGCCGTCTTCGGTTTCCGGAGCGACCCTACCCGAGGTTGTCGATAACGGCCTGGCCCGTTCGACATGGTCGTGGGAGGCTGCCGACCAGGTGGCCGCGACCACGAGGAGACACCGTGAAGTACGTGCTGCTGCTGTACGGGCGCGAGGAGGAATGGGCCAACGCGACCGAGGAGGAGCGCGCCCAGCTGTACAAGGAGCACGGGGCGTTCTCCGAGCTGCTCCGCGCCCGTGACGCGATGCGCGGCGGTGAAGAGCTCGCGTTGGCGCACACCGCGACGACCGTGTACAAGAACGGCGGTTCGGTCTCCGTGACCGACGGGCCGTACGCCGAGACGCGCGAACAACTCGGCGGCTTCTATCTCGTGGAGGCCAACGATCTCGACGAGGCGCTGGAGCTGGCCAAGGCAGTGCCCGAGACGGTCGTCGAGGTGCGCGCCATCGTGGAGGCGTGACGGCCGAGGCCACGGCTGCGGCTGACACGGCGCTGGCGCTCGAGCGGGCGCACCGCGAGCACTGGGTGCGCCTGCTCGCGCTGCTCGCGGTCGAGCTGCGCAGCCTCGACGCCGCCGAGGACGCGCTGGCCGATGCCTTCGCGGAGGCGGCGGCGAGCTGGCCTCGCGTGGGAGTTCCGCGCAATCCGGCCGGCTGGTTGCTGACGGCCGCCCGGCGGCGGGCCGTCGATCGGGCGAGGCGCGAAGCGACGCTGGCGCGCCGGCTGCCGCTGCTGGTCGTCGAGGCGCGCGAGGCCGCGACGGTTGGCGGTGGCCTGGATGGGGCTGGTGTCGTGACGACCGTGCAGGACGAGCGGCTGCGGCTGGTGTTCACCGCGTGCCACCCTGCGCTCGCCCCGGACGCGCGGGTGGCGTTGACGCTGCGTTACGTCGCGGGCTTGCGTACGCCGGAGGTGGCACGGCTGCTGCTCGTACCGGAAACGACCATGGCCGCCCGGCTGACCCGCGCGAAGCGCAAGATCGCCCAGGCCGGCATCCCGTACCGCGTCCCCGCAGACGCGGAGCTCCCCGAGCGGCTCGACACCGCGCTGGCGGTGGTCTACCTGCTCTTCACCGAGGGGTACGCGGCGGGCGCGGGCGAGCGGCTGCTGCGCGAGGACCTCGCCGCGGAGGCGATCAGGCTGGCGCGGCTGCTGGCCGAGCTCATGCCGGACGAGTCGGAGGTGTGGTCGCTGCTGGCGTTGTTGCTGCTCCAGCACGCGCGCCGCGCGGCGAGGGTGGACGAGGCGGGCGGGTTGGTGTTGCTCGCTGCTCAGGATCGTTCGCGGTGGGATGCCGCCGAGATCGCCGAGGGGATGCGCCTGGTACGCGCGTTGACGCGACGGGTCGACCGGCCGGGCGCTATCTGTTGCAGGCGCAGATTGCCGGCCTGCACGCCGATGCGCGGTCTGCGGCGGAGACCGACTGGGCGATGATCGCGGAGCTCTATGGCCGGCTGGAGGCGCTGACCGGGTCGCCGGTCGTGCGGCTCAACCGCGCCGTCGCGGTCGCCGAGGCGGACGGCGCCTGCCCGCGGCCTCGAGCTGCTCGACGGGCTCGATGGTGAACTGCCCGGCTATGCCTTGCTGCCCGCGGCGCGCGCCGCCCTGCTGAGTCGGCTAGGCCGGACCGCCGAGGCGGCAGCGGCGTACGACCTTGCCATCGAGCTGACCGGCAACGAGGTCGAGCGGCGGTTCCTCGTGGCGCGGCGGCGCGGGCTGCTGGTGTGAGGCCCGGGACCGGATCAGGGGGACCCGTGTCCAATCCAGCAGCCGATCAGGGGGACCCGTGTCCAATAGGTTCGGACATGGGTCCCCCTGATCCAACGCAGCAGGGCCGCCTCAGCGCGCGGCGGTGCCCTCCGTGTAGTCGTCCTCGCCGGTCGGCTTGATCCAGCTCATGAGCTTGCGCAGCTCGCGACCCGTGGCCTCGATGGGGTGCGCCTCGCCCTCGGCGCGGTACTGCTTGAACTTCGGGGCGCCGGCGTCCTGGTCGGCGATGAACTCCGCGGCCCAGGTGCCGTCCTGGATCGCGGTGAGAGCCTCTCTCATGCGCTGCTTGACCGAGGCGTCGATGATCTTCGGGCCGGTGGTGTAGTCGCCGTACTCGGCCGTGTCCGACACCGACCAGCGCTGCTTGGCGATGCCGCCCTCGTACATGAGGTCGACGATGAGCTTGAGCTCGTGCAGGCACTCGAAGTAGGCGACCTCGGGCTGGTAGCCGGCCTCGGTGAGCACCTCGAACCCGCTCTGGATGAGCCGCGACACGCCGCCGCACAGGACGGTCTGCTCGCCGAACAGGTCGGTCTCGGTCTCCTCGGTGAAGGTCGTCTTGATGCCGCCGGCACGGAGCCCGCCGATGGCCTTTGCGTACGAGAGCGCGAGCGGCCAGGCCTCCCCCGACGCGTCCTGCTCGACCGCGACGAGGACGGGGACGCCGCGCCCGTCGACGTACTCGCGGCGCACCAGGTGACCGGGGCCCTTGGGCGCCACCATCGCGACGTCGACGTTGGCCGGCGGCTTGATGTAGCCGAACCGGATGTTGAAGCCGTGCCCGAAGAACAGCGCATCGCCGTCCTGCAGGTTGGGCTCTATCTCGTTCTTGTAGAGGTCACGCTGCGCCGGGTCGGGCGCCAGGATCATGATCACGTCCGACTCGGCGACCGCCTCAGCCGGCGTCACGACTCGCAGCCCCTCGGCCTCGGCCTTGGCGCGACTCTTGGAGCCCTCGGGCAGGCCGACGCGTACGTCGACGCCGGAGTCACGCAGCGACAACGCATGGGCATGGCCCTGGCTGCCGTAGCCGATCACGGCGACCACGCGCCCCTGGATCACCGAGAGGTCGGCGTCGTTGTCGTATAGCAGTTCTGCCACGAGGGCTTCTCCTTCACTTCCTACGGTGATCATGAAGGATCGTCTCCCCTGCGGGGTCGAGGATCCTTCATGATCATGGGGCATTTTTAGGCGGGGCGGTCGAGCGATTTCAGCGCCCGGTCGGTCATCGACCGCGACCCGCGGGCCACGGCGACCATGCCGGACTGGACGAGCTCGCGGACGCCGTACGGCTCGAGCACGCGCAACAGCGCGTCGAGCTTGTCCGACGACCCGGTGGCCTCGATCGTCACCGCGTCCGGCACGACGTCGACGACCCGGGCGCGGAACAGCTGCACGGTCTCCAGGATGTGCGAGCGCGACTCGGCATCGGCCTTGACCTTGACGAGGAGCAGCTCGCGCTGCACCGACGTGGCCGCGTCGAGCTCGACGATCTTGATGACGTTGACCAGTTTGTTGAGCTGCTTGGTCACCTGCTCGAGCGGTCGCTCGTCGACGTTGACGACGATGGTCATGCGGCTGACCGCCGGATGCTCGGTCGGGCCGACCGCCAGCGACTCGATGTTGAACCCGCGGCGGGCGAACAGCACGGCGATCCGGGCGAGGACACCCGGCTTGTTCTCCACGAGAACGGACAGCGTGTGGGTCTGCGGTGGCGTGGTCATCAGGACTCCTCACGGTCCCACTCGGGCGCGAGGCCGCGGGCGTACTGGATGTCGTCGTTGCTCGTCCCGGCCGCCACCATCGGCCACACCATCGCGTCGCGGTGGACGGTGAAGTCGACCACCACCGGGCGGTCGTCGATCGCCATCGCCTTCTCGATGGTCGCGTCGACGTCGGCGGCGGTGTCGCAGCGCAAGCCGACACAGCCGTACGCCTCGGCGAGCTTGACGAAGTCCGGGATGCGCATCGTCGGGCCCGTATGGAGGTCCGTACTCGAATAGCGGCCGCCGTAGAACAGCGTCTGCCACTGACGCACCATGCCGAGGGACTCGTTGTTGATGACGGCGACCTTGATCGGGATGCCCTCGAGCGCACAGGTCGCGAGCTCCTGGTTGGTCATCTGGAAGCAGCCGTCGCCGTCGATCGCCCACACGATGGCATCTGGCCGGCCCACCTGCGCGCCCATGGCGGCAGGCACCGCGAAGCCCATAGTCCCCAGCCCGCCGGAGTTGAACCAATGCCCCGGCTGCTCGAACGAGATGAACTGCGAGGCCCACATCTGGTGCTGGCCGACGCCGGCGACGTAGTAGGCGTCCGGTCCAGCGATCTTGCCGAGCCGCTGGATCACGTACTGCGGCGAGAGGCTCCCGTCGTCCGGCTCGGAGAACCCGACCGGGTAGCGGCCCCGCCACTCCTCGAGCTGCCGCCACCACCCGGCGTAGTCACCCCGCCGACCGGCCTCGTGCTCCGCGCGCAGCGCCACCACCAGGTCGGCGATGATCTCCCGAGCGTCGCCGACGATCGGCACCTCAGCCGTGCGGTTCTTGGAGATCTCGGCCGGGTCGATGTCGGCGTGCACCACCGTGGCGTCGGGCGCGAACGTCGACAGCTTGCCGGTGACGCGGTCGTCGAAGCGCGCGCCGAGCGCGACGATCAGGTCGCTCTTCTGCAGCGCACCGACGGCCGACACCGTGCCGTGCATGCCCGGCATCCCGAGGTGCTGGGGGTGGCTGTCGGGAAACGCGCCGCGCGCCATCAGGGTCGTGATCACCGGGGCGCCGGAGAGCTCGGCGAGCTCGCGGAGCACCTCCGAGGCGCCCGCCTTGACTACGCCGCCACCGACATAGAGGACCGGCCGGCGGGCGTCGACGAGCAGCCGCGCGGCCTCGCGCACCTGCCGCGCGTGCGGACGCGTCACCGGGCGGTAGCCCGGCAGGTCGATCTCCTGCGGCCAGGCGAAGGTGGTGCTGGCCTGCAGCGCGTCCTTCGTCACGTCGACGAGCACCGGGCCGGGTCGGCCGGTGCCCGCGATGTGGAACGCCTCAGCGATCGCGCGCGGGATCTCCGCGGCGTCGGTGATCAGGTAGTTGTGCTTCGTGATGGGCATCGTGATGCCCCGGATGTCCGCCTCCTGGAAGGCGTCGGTGCCGATCGCCGAGCTGGGCACCTGGCCGGTGATGGCGACCAGCGGAACCGAGTCCATGTAGGCGTCGGCGATCGGCGTGACCAGGTTGGTGGCGCCCGGGCCGCTCGTCGCCATGCACACACCGACCCGGCCCGTGGCGAGCGCGTAGCCCTGCGCCGCGTGCCCCGCGCCCTGCTCGTGCCGCACGAGTACGTGCCGGATGCGACGTGAGTCCAGGAGCGGGTCGTACGCCGGAAGGATGGCGCCGCCCGGGATGCCGAAGACGGTCTCGGCACCGGCCTCCTCCAGCGCGCGGATCAGGCTCTGCGCGCCGGTCACCGCCTGCGGCGGGCTCGCGTGTTGCTCGGTCATCTCGGCCTTCTTCGTCGGTTCTGAGTCATCTGCACCCAAAGACAATGTGCACCAAAAAGAAAGCCCCTCGGCCCATGCGGGCGACGAGGGGAGCGCGACGATGTGGTGCGTCAGTCGTCGCGCTGCAGGAGTACGAGAATGCTCTGCGGCATGGCTGAACTGTTCTCGACGGCCCGCGGGCACGTCAAGACGTTGTGACCGTCGTCTCGGGATATGGGACAGAGGTCCGCAATGCGGTACGGCTGTCGAGGTACGGGATGCGGTCGAGCGCGAGCAGCCGCTCGACCCCCGATGCGTCCACCGGCCCGGAGAACAGGAAACCCTGGCCGCGGTGACAGCCCATGCGGGCCAGTCGGCGGGCTTGGTCGGCCCGCTCGACGCCCTCGGCAGTGACGCCGAGCTTCAGCTCGAGGGCCAGCCTGATCATGGCCGAGAGCACGGCATCGGCCTGCGGGTCGCCGATGGCGCTGACGAAGCTGCGGTCGACCTTCACGATGTCGACGGGGAGCCGGCGCAGGTACGACAGCGACGAGTAGCCGGTGCCGAAGTCGTCGAGCGCGATCCGCACCCCCAGCGCCTTGAGCTCGAGCAGCCGCTCGGTGCCGGCCTCGACATCCTCGAGCAGCAGGCTCTCGGTGAGCTCCAGGGTCAGCGCACGCGGCGGCACACCGCTCTCGGCGAGCGCTTCGCGGACCGCCTCGACGATGCCTTGGGTGACTTGACCGACGCTGAGGTTGACCGCGATGCCGACGTCGTGCCCGCCGGCCCGCCAGCGCGCGGCCTGGCCCAGCGCCTGCTGCATCACCCAGCGGCCGAGCGGCACGATCTGCCCCGACTTCTCGGCCAGTTGGACAAGCTCGGCCGGGGTCATGAGCGCTCCAGACTCGGCGCGCCATCTGATCAGCGCCTCGAGGTCCACGACCCGGCCGGTGCGCAACGCGACCACCGGCTGGTACAGCAGCGCGAGGCTCTCCTCCCCAAGCGGCTGGGCCAGCAGCGAGCTGAGGTCGAGCCGGGTGACGGCGTCGGCGAGCAGCTCGGGTCGATAGGCCTCGATGCTCGGGACGCCTCGCTGCTTCGCGGCGTACATCGCGAGGTCGGCGTTGCGGATCAGCGCCTCCGCGTCGGAGGACCGATCGGCGAAGGCCACTCCGATGCTCGCCGGCACCGGCACCGGCCGCCCGCTGACTGTGAACGGCCGGGCCAGCGCCTCCGACACTCTTTCGGCGATCGAGAGGACCGCTTCGGGCCCCTCGCGACGGGCGATGAGGATGGCGAACTCATCGCCGCCGAACCGGGCGACCATGTCTACCGACGAGACGATCCTGCGCATGCGCCGGGCTGCTTCGACCAGCACGCCGTCGCCGGCGTCGTGGCCCTGGGTGTCGTTGACCGTCTTGAACTTGTCGAGATCGAGGAAGAGCACCGCCGTCACGCCGTCGGCGTAGTTGGTCTGCAGCTCGGCCCTGAGCCGCTCGACGAGCAGCGACCGGTTGGGCAACCCGGTGAGCGCGTCGTGGTAGGCGAGGTGCCGAAGCCTGTCCTGCAGCCGGATGCGCTCGGTGATGTCGCGCAGGTTCAGCAGCAGCCCACGCTCGGTGCTCGTAACGGTCGAGCCGGTGTGCCGCCAGCCTCCATCACCGGTGGCGACACGGGCGTCGACGTGGGCGACACCGCCCTGCGCGCTGATGCGCTCCATCCGGCGGCGCACCGCCTCGCGGTCCGCGGGGTGGAGCAGATCGAGCACATGAGCCCCGACGAGTGCCGACGGAGGCCGTCCGAGGACGCGCTGCGCGGCCGGACTCACGTACGTCAGGCGACCATCGGCGTCGGTGACCATGATCACGTCACTCGACCCGAGCACGAGCGACCGGAAGTGGTCCTCGCTCTTGGCGAGGTCATGCATGAGCTCGGCGGTGTCACGAATGGATGTTGCCTGCCGCACGACCAGGACCACGACGACGCTGACCATCAGACCGAGGGGGATCGCGCCGAGCCCGTCCCCGAGGAACGCGGCGAGGGCGAGCACGATGCCGCACCCTCCGGCGATCACGTACGGGAGGGCGAGCCGGGTGACGGTGCCGCGCTGTGCGAACCGCGGCAGCTGGTCGGGCACCTCGTCGATCTGGTTCCCGCCGGCGAAGGCGACGTACGCGATGAACGCGGCGGCCACGTAGAGCTCCGGCGCCAGCGACCCCTGTCGCTCGTCTGCGACGACGAACATGAGGTCTCGGACGAGAAGCGCGCCGATACCGAGGGTCCGGGTGGCTGCCCGCAGCCGCAGCGGCGCCGAGCCCAGCAGCGCCACCGTGCCCACCATGACCAGGAGCCCGATCTCCACCATCGCAGCGGCCAGCCTGAGCACGACGTGCAACCGGAGATCTGTGTCTTGGGTCGGCTCGATGAGCAGGGTCCAGACGACCGCTCCGAGAGACCCCGTGGCGACCCAGCCGTCGAGCGCCGCCCGCCAGAGACCGCCCGGTTGATGCCTGGCCCTCAATGCTGTGGCCGCACCGACCGCACCGACGGCGAGCGACGCGGCGAACGTGGCCACGCCCCCCGGCACCGAGGATGGCCGGGCGTACTCATCGGAGAGGAGGAACCATGCCAGCTGCAGCTCGCGCAGGGCGGTCAGGAAGGCCCAGACCGCGATCAGCCATCCGGCCGGATGGCTGACCCGCCGCCAGAACCCCACTCCCGCCCAGACCGCAAGCCCGGCCAGGCCCACGTGCGCCCAGCCGTCGGGCACCCCGAACCCGTAGGCGAGCCCAACCGCCACGAGCAGCACCGCCGCCGGAAGGGCATGCCGCGCCCACCGCGGGCTGCCTACCGGTTGAGCGGTCATGGCACCCAGTGTGCCGTGCCGCTGGGCCGATGCATGGTCAGTCGCAGACTGCACCTCGGGCGGCGGACTGGACAAGGCGGGCGTACTTGGCCAGGACGCCGCGCGTGTACTTCGGCGGCGGGGGGGTCCAGCCTTGCTTGCGCGCCTCGAGCTCGGCGGGGTCGACGAGCAGATCGAGCGTCCGGGCGGTGACGTCGAGCCGGATCGGGTCGCCGTCCCGCACGTACGCAATCGGCCCGCCGTCCACAGCCTCAGGCGCGACATGCCCGATGCACAGCCCGGTCGTGCCACCGGAGAACCGCCCGTCGGTGACGAGGAGCACCTCCTTGCCGAGACCGGCACCCTTGATCGCACCGGTGACGGCGAGCATCTCGCGCATCCCGGGGCCGCCCTTGGGCCCCTCGTATCGGATGACCACGACGTCGCCCGCCTCGAGCTCGCCCTTCTCCACCGCGTCCATCGCGGCCCGCTCGCCGTCGAAGACCCGGGCGCGACCGTCGAACACCGTCTCGTCGAAGCCGGCCGTCTTGACGACAGCCCCTTCCGGAGCGAACGAGCCGCGCAGGATCGTCAGGCCGCCGGTGGCGTGGATGGGGTTGGCCAGCTCGCGGATGATGTTGCCGTCGGGGTCCGGCGGGTCGATCTCGGCGAGGTTCTCCGCGATCGTCTTGCCGGTGACCGTCAGCGCGTCGCCGTGCAGCAGCCCGGCATCGAGCAGCGCCTTCATGACCACGGGGATGCCGCCGACGCGGTCGACGTCGCTCATCACGTAGCGGCCGAACGGCTTGAAGTCGCCGAGATGCGGCACCTTCGACCCGATGCGGTTGAAGTCGTCGAGGTCGAGCTCGACCTCGGCCTCGTGGGCGATGGCGAGCAGGTGGAGCACGGCGTTGGTCGAGCCGCCGAGCGCCATGACGACGGCGATGGCGTTCTCGAACGCGTCACGGGTCATGATCTGCCGGGCGGTGATGCCTTGGCGCAGCAGGTTGACAACGGCCTCACCGCTCTTGCGCGCGTACGTGTCGCGGCGACGGTCTACGGCCGGGGGCGCCGAGCTGCCGGGCAATGCCATGCCGAGCGCCTCGGCGGCGGAGGCCATGGTGTTGGCGGTGTACATGCCGCCGCACGCGCCCTCGCCGGGACAGATCGCCTTCTCGATCTCGAGCACCTGCTCGCGGGTGATCTTGCCTGCGGCGCAGGCGCCGACCGCTTCGAACGCGTCGATGATCGTGACGTCCCGGTCGCCGATGCGGCCCGGCAGGATGCTGCCCGCGTAGAGGAACACCGACGCCAGGTCGAGCCGTGCAGCGGCCATCAGCATGCCGGGCAGGCTCTTGTCGCAGCCGGCCAGGAGCACGCTGCCGTCGAGCCGCTCGGCCTGCATCACCGTCTCGACGCTGTCGGCAATCACCTCACGCGACACCAGCGAGAAGTGCATCCCCTCATGCCCCATCGAGATGCCGTCGGAGACCGAGATGGTGCCGAACTCCAGTGGATAGCCGCCCGCGGAGTGCACGCCGTCCTTGACCGCCTTGGCCAGCCGGTCGAGGGACAGGTTGCACGGCGTGATCTCGTTCCAGCTCGACGCGACCCCGATCTGCGGCTTCTCCCAGTCGTCGTCGCCCATGCCTACCGCGCGCAGCATCCCTCGGGCGGCCGTCTTCTCGATGCCGTCGGTGACGTCGCGCGAACGGGGCTTGAGGTCGGGGAGGGTGTCGGTCATGGGCGGCAGCCTACGACCACGCCGCGAAGCCGATCATGCGACAGTGCGACATCGGCGGCGCCATGAGGTCACCGATGTCGCACCGTCGCATGATCCAGAGGGCTGAGCGATCAGTCGACGATGCGGGTCTCGCGGGCCTCGCCCGGCAGCCTGGAGAAGTCGGTCTCTGGTTCGGGCAGCGGGGTCTCGCCCAGCAGCAAGCCTTCGCCGTCGTACGACCGCACGGACACCTCTGCGCCCACCGGCACGTCGACCAGCGCGAATCCCGTCACGTCAACCGGCACCTGCTGGGCCTCACCGTCGACAATCGAGCTCTGTTTGCACAGCGCCCGGAGGGGCGAGCACCGCCACATCGCGGCTGACCGCGTCACTGTCGTCCGCGCGCAACCGCCACACGAGCGGCCGCGAACCAGCACCCGCAGCAGGCAGCAGCAGGCGCAGGTCGGCACGCGTCATGGTGGCGTCGCCGTGGAAGGTGAACACCAGAACGCCACCTCCCGGAGGCTGGAGAGTGATTACAGCTGCCGACCTACCGTTCACTTCGCCGACCCACGGCAGTTGGAGCGCAACATCCATGCCAGCGAGTCCCGATTCGCCAAGGGATCGGGCGACCACATTCGTCAGAAACTCGGGGTCGGCGATCTCGCCGCGAGTTGGCAGGACACCGGTGATCGCAGCGCGCGCAGCCTCGGCGGGATCGACGCCGTGCCCTCCACCCATCCAGATGTCGGCCTTGGTTAGTTGGCTTCCGTCGATCGTGACTCGAATGTCGAAGTCATTGAGGATTGGATCGGCTACCTGAGAAAGGGCGACACCGTCGACGACTGCCACCGAAGTCCACTTCCGCGACAGGCGACCGTCGGCACCGTATGTCGCTCCGGTCGAGATCTCCACCTCGGCACCTTCGGGGACGACGGCGAGCGTGCTCACGACGTTCTCAGAGTCCCACTCGCTTATCGCCATCGCTGGCCGGTCCCCAGGTGCGTTTCCGACTGGGCTCATCTGTTCTGGTGTGGCTCCGGCTGGTCCTCGGTACCAGAAGAGCGAGTCCGACTGGATGATGCCGAGCCGAAGCGGCACGTAGACGAGCGCGAGTCGTTGGTCGATGACGTCTCCGGCAAAGACCACGCGAACTCGATCCTTGTCGGCGCGCCACAACCCGTCGCCGTCCCGGCGTGGGAGGGGAGCCCCCCCTACCCGGCCCCCTCCCCTCACTTGCGATCCGTCACACCCCCAGACGCCGGAGAGGGTGCCAGAGGTGAGTGACGGTAGGAGGTCAGCCGACATGCGACAGTGCGCCATCTCCGGCGCCTGGTTCATCAGATGATCCACTTCACATTCTCCGCTGTCTGGAGCGCGGGCTCGCGCGGTCGGTCAGGGCAGCGCCACGGCCCGCAGGCAGAGCACGTCGGGCAGGTGCTCGGCCACGACCTGCCATGACTCCCCCTCGTCGCGGCTCGCATAGACAAGGCCGTCACGGGTGCCGAGGTAGAGCCCGGCGGGATCGGCGTCATCGGCGCAGAACGCATCTCGCAGCACGACGCCGTAGTAGCCGTCGGGCAGGTCGCCCGCGCCCAGCTCGCGCCAGGACTCGCCGGCGTCGTCCGTACGCCACACGCGAGCCTTGCCGTCGAGCGGGATCCGCTTGTCCCCCGAGACGACCGGGAACACGTAGGCGGTCTCGGGACGGTGCGGGTGCACGACGACCGGGAAGCCGAAGTCGGCCGGCAGGCCCGCGGCGATCGACGTCCACGACGCGCCGCCGTCGTCGGACCGGAACACGCCGCCATGGTTTTGCATGAAGAGCAGCTCCGGCCGCGATGGATGCCGCGCCACCTTGTGCACGCACTGGCCGAACTCCGGGTACGGGTCGGGCATGAAGTCGACCCGGATGCCGGTGTTGGACGGCGACCAGCTCTTGCCCCCGTCGTCGGTGCGGTAGACCCCGCCCGTCGACATCGCGACGAGCATCGAGTCGTCGTCGGTCGGATGCGGCAGCACGGTGTGGATGGCCTGGCCGCCATACCCCGCCCCCCATTCGGGTCGGTGCGGGTGGTCCCACAGCGCACGCGCCAGCTCGAACGACTCCCCGCCATCGCTCGACCGCCACAATGCCGAGGGCTCGCTGCCGGCCCACACGACTCCGGGCCGACCCGCCGTGTCGGGCACGATCTGCCAGACGCGCTCGAGGCTTGCGCCGGTGTCCTCCGGAAACTTGATGGCACCCGGCACCGGCTCCACCCACGACTTGCCGAAGTCGTCGGAGTGGAACACCGACGGTCCCCAGTGCTCGCTGGTGGCGCCGACGAGAATGCGCGGGCGCTCGCCGCGAGTGTCGATCGCCGCACCGTAGATGCCCTGCATCAAGAAGTGCGGACCATCGATCCGCCACGCTCCGCGGTCGTCGTCACTGCGACCGATCCACAGACCTTTGCGAGTCCCGATGAGAAGCGCCACCTCAGCCATGCCAGGCATCATTGCAGTCGACGAGGCAGAGTGGGCGGCGTGCCGACGATGCGTGCGTGGCAGGTCACCGGACCCGGCCGCCTCGCCTCGTCGGCCATCGCGCAGACCCGAGCCCGCGCCGGGCGAGCTGCTCGTCCGCGTCCGCGCCTGCGGCATCTGCCGCACCGACCTGCACGTCCGTGACGGCGACCTTCCTGCGCACAAGTCACCGGTCACGCCCGGGCACGAGGTCGTCGGAGAGATCGCGGACACCGGCACGGACGTCGGGCAGCAGTGGCAGGTCGGCCAGCGAGTCGGGATCGCGTGGCTGCGTCATACCTGCGGCGAGTGTGCGTGGTGCCGGCGCGGCCAGGAGAACCTCTGCCCGTCGTCGACATACACGGGTTGGGACGCGGACGGTGGGTACGCGGAGTACGCGACGGTGCCGGCCGACTACGCGTACGCGCTTCCCGATGCGTACGACGACGTCCACGCCGCGCCGTTGCTCTGCGCCGGCATCATCGGCTACCGAGCCCTGCTGCGAGCGGAGCTGCCGAAGGGCGGAAGCCTTGGCATCTACGGCTTCGGCGCATCGGCGCACCTGGCTGCCCAGCTGGCTATCGCCCAAGGCGCCCGGGTCCACGTCGCGACGCGGTCACCGCAGGCGCGCCAGTTGGCGCTCGACCTCGGCGCGAGCTGGGTAGGTGACTCGGCCGATCATCCGCCAGAGCCGCTGAACTCGGCCATCCTCTTCGCCCCGGTCGGCGAGCTGGTCCCGGTCGCGCTCAGCGCCCTTGCGCCCGGCGGCACGCTGAGCATCGCCGGCATCCACCTCTCGCAGATCCCCGCGCTCGACTATCGCAAGCACCTCTTCGACGAGCGCCAGGTGCGCAGCGTCACGGCCAACACGAGGGCCGACGGCCGGGCGTTCCTCGACCTCGCGGCGCGGCACCGGCTGCGGGTGGCGGCGACGCCGTACGCATTCGACCACGCGGACCGTGCCCTCGATGACCTCGCCGCCGATCGGGTGGAGGGTGTCGCGGTACTCGCCCTCCCTTGACGGGCAAGCGTCATCCCGGCACGACGACGTTGAGCAACGGCCGACCGTCGACCCACCGCTCGAGCTGCTCGCGCACCAACGCCTGCGTGCGCGGCAGGAATGCTGTGCTGTTGCCGCCGACATGCGGCGTGATCAGGACACCCGGCGCCCGCCACAGTGGATGGTCGGCCGGCAGCGGCTCGGGGTCGGTCACGTCGAGCGCCGCGCGCAACCGCCCCGACGACAGCTCCGCGAGCAGCGCATCGGTGTCGACAACCCCGCCGCGCGCGACGTTGACGAGCAGCGCGCCGTCCTTCATCCGCGCCAGGAACGACGCGTCGACCAGCCGCTGCGTCTGCTGGGTCAGCGGCACCAGGAGTACGACCACGTCGGCCATCGGGAGCAGATCGGGCAACGAGTCGAAGCCGTAGACGTTGTCTCGCGCCGACCGCGCCACTCGTACGACATCGCACTCGAACGGCAGCAGCCGCGCCTCCAGCGCCTCGCCGATCGAGCCGTACCCGACGATGAGCACCTGCTTGTCGGCGAGCGAGTCGAGCATGTCGTACGCCCACTCGCCGCGGTCCTGTGATCGCACGAACCCAGGCAACCCGCGCAGCGACGCCAACGTCAGCAAGGCGGCAAGCTCGGCGGTGCTCGCGGAATGCACGCCGCGCGCGTTGCAGACGGTCACGCCGGGTCGCAGGTAGGGCTCCAGGTGCTCGTAGCCCGCCGTCTGCGTGAGCACGACCTCCAGCTCCGCCAGCTCGCGGATCGGCTCCAGAACCCGGTGACTGAACTGGTACGGCACCACGTACAGCCGCGCGTTCTTGGCCGCTGCCGGCAGCGGCCCGGACCCATCCCACACGACGACGTCGAGGCCGTCGGGCAGCCCGTCAAGTGCGTACGGAAGGACGGCTCCGCGGGTTGTGTCTGCCACGGCGCTCACGGTATCGACGTTCGACCGGCGCCTGGCCGCCGGATCTGCCACGATTCGCGCCATGGCTGTACGGGCGCTCGCCGACAGGTCCGTCCGCGTGGCCACCGTTGCGACCATGACCCTGACGCTGGCGGCGTGCACCGGCGACGACGAGCCGCAGTCCCCGCAGGTGCTGAGCCCCACCTCGAGGGACACGCCGCAAGAGCCAACCCCGACGACTGCGTCGCCGACGACACCGGCCCGGCCGCCGCAGGGAGTGCTCCGACCCACGGGAGCCGCAGACGTCGCCACCGGCTTCACCAGTCCATGGGGACTCGCGTTCCTGCCGGACGGTTCGGCGCTGGTCTCCGAGCGCGACACCGCGCTGATCAAGCAAGTGCGGCCGGACGGCAGCGTGACCGAGGTGGGCAGCGTCGACGGTGTGCAGCCCGGCGGCGAAGGCGGTCTGCTGGGGATCGCGGTGGCATCGACGTTTGCACCAGGAGCCTTGGGTCTATGCCTACTTCACCGCCGCGGACGACAACCGCATCGTGCGGATGCGGCTCGACAGCGGGGGGCTCGGCCCCGCGCAGGTCGTGCTCGACGGCATTGCCAAGGCCGGCAACCACAACGGTGGCCGCATCACGTTCGGTCCTGACGGGATGCTGTACGTCGGCACCGGCGACGCCGGCGAACAGCCAGCATCACAGGATCTCGAGTCCCCCAACGGCAAGATCCTGCGGCTGGCACCGGACGGCAGCGTGCCGCCGGGCAACCCGTTCCCCGGCTCGCCCGTCTGGTCGTTCGGGCACCGCAACGTGCAGGGACTTGCCTTCGACGACGCGGGACGGCTGTGGGCCAGCGAGTTCGGGCAGAACACCTGGGACGAGCTCAACCTCATCCAGCCGGGGCAGAACTATGGGTGGCCGGAGGTCGAGGGCGGCGCCGGCGCTGGTGGATTCGTCGACCCGGTCGCCCAGTGGTCGACCGATGACGCTTCGCCGAGCGGGATTGCGCTGCGGGACGGGGTCGTGTTCATGGCCGCCTTGCGCGGAGCCCGGCTCTGGGTGATCCCGGTGCCCGACGCGGCGGTTGGCCAGCCGGAGCCGTTCTTCGAGGGTGACTACGGCCGACTCCGTACCGCGGCGATCGCGGCCGACGGGTCGCTCTGGCTCGTGACGAGCAACACCGACGGGCGCGGCAGCCCCCGTGGCGGCGACGATCGGATCTTGCGGGTGACGCTCGGATGAACGGCCAGGAGCAGATCGACGTCCCGTTCCTCGACGAGGAACGACCTCATCCGACGCGGAACTGGGCGCGCATCGCGCTGCGGGCGCTCGGGATCCTGCTCGTGCTGGCGTTGCTGCTCGTGTCGTGGATCTGGCTGTTCACCGACACGGACAACCAGACCGACACGGTCGCCGACATCACTGAGGTGATCGTGCGGGTCGAGACCGGCGACGTGGAGCTCGTCGCTGCGCCGCGTACCGATGTCGGCATCAGCGTGAGCCGGCGGTCGTCACCGCTCGCTGAGCCGTTCGTCGACATCCGTGCAGAAGGCCAGCGGCTGGAGATCGAGTCACGCTGCCAGGATCGAGTGTTGCCGATCACGATGGGGCCGTGCCGCGCCAACCTGATCCTGACCGTGCCGGCGGCGGCAACCGTCGACGTGATCGTGATCGACGGCGACGTCGTCGCGACCGGCCTCGCCGGCGCCACCAGGCTGCGCTCGATCGACGGAGCCGTGCGCATCGACACGCAGTCCGGCGACCTGCAGGCCAGCTCAGAGGGCGAGCCACTCGCCGTACGGGACCTGTCGTCGGCCGTGGCAGACCTGCGCAGCATCCGCGGTGCCGTCGATGTGGCCGTTGCGCAACCGGGGGCGGAGCTTTCGGTCACGTCCCAGCAGGGCGACGTGTCAGTCGTGCTGCCACCGGGCGCCTACGCCGTCGACGCAGCGTCCGACAGCGGTGCCATCCGCACCGACGACGAGATCACCAACGACCCGGCCAGCCCGGTCAAGGTCGTGGTCCGCACGACGTCGGGTGACGTCACGTTCGAGGTGCCCGACCCGGCGGGGTCGTGATCACTGTGGGGCGAGCCGCTCGAGGATCAGCTCGCGCACCCGAGCCGCGTCGGCCTGGCCGCGCATCTCCTTCATCACGGCGCCGATGAGTGCTCCGGCCGCGTTGAGCTTGCCCTCGCGGATCTTGGCGGCGATGTCGGGGTTGGCCTCGATGGCGCGGTCGAGCGCGGCCCCGAGCGCCGCGTCGTCGGACACCACGGCCAGGCCACGCTTGTCGACCACGTCGTCGGGCGAGCCCTCTCCGTCGAGCACACCCTCGACGACCTGCCGGGCCAGCTTGTCGTTGAGCCGGCCTTCGGCGACCAGCGCCTCGACGCGCGCAACCTGCTCGGGTGAGATGCCGACCCCGTCGAGCTCGGCACCGGTCTCGTTGGCCCGCCGGGCGATCTCGCCGAGCCACCACTTCTTGGCCCCGCCGGGCGATGCGCCTGCTGCCACAGTGGCCTCGACGAGCGCGAGCGCCCCAGCGTTGACGACGTCGCGCATCTCGAGGTCGCTGAAGCCCCAGTCGCCCTGCAGCCGGCGCCGGCGCTCGCTCGGCGGCTCCGGCAGAGTGGTCGCCAGCTGGGTCACCCACTCGTGCGCGGGCGCGAGCGGCACCAGGTCAGGCTCCGGGAAATAGCGGTAGTCCTCCGCCTGCTCCTTGCTCCGCCCCGGGGTGGTGACGCCGGTGTCCTCGTGCCAGTGCCGCGTCTCCTGGTGGACGCGCGCGCCCGATGACAACAACGCCGCCTGGCGCTGGATCTCGTAGCGCACCGCCCGCTCGACCGACCTCAGCGAGTTGACGTTCTTGGTCTCCGTGCGGAGCCCATAGGGAGCGGAGGCGTCCTGGCGGATGGAGACATTGGCGTCGCAGCGCAGCGAGCCCTGCTCCATGCGTACGTCGGACACGCCCAGCGCGCGGATCAGCTCGCGCAGCTCCGACACGTAGGCCTTGGCGACCTCGGGCGCCAGCGCCCCGGTGCCCTCGATCGGCTTGGTGACGATCTCGATCAGCGGGATGCCGGCACGGTTGTAGTCGACGAGCGAGTAGTCCGCGCCGTGGATGCGACCTGTCGCGCCGCCCACGTGCAGCGTCTTGCCGGTGTCTTCCTCCATGTGTGCGCGCTCGATGCCGACGCGGATGGTGCGCGGCCCCTCGGGCGTGTCGACCTCGACGTCGAGGAAGCCGTTGACGGCGATCGGCTCGTCATATTGCGAGATCTGGAAGTTCTTCGGCATGTCCGGGTAGAAGTAGTTCTTCCGCGCGAACCTGCACCACGACACGATCTCGCAGTTGAGCGCGAGCCCGATGCGGATCGCCGCCTCGACGGCTTTCTCGTTGACCACGGGCAGCGAGCCGGGCAGCCCAAGGCAGGTCGGGCACACCTGGGAGTTGGGCTCGGCGCCGAACGCGGTGGGGCAGCCGCAGAACATCTTGGTGGCTGTCGACAGCTCAACGTGCACCTCGAGGCCGAGCACGGGGTCGAACGACGCCACTGCCTCGTCGTAGGGCAGCAGGTCGGACACGGTCGTGCTCACAGCGGGGCCTCCTCGATGGCCTCGTCTGCGTCGCCACCCTGCTCACGCAGCTCGCGAACGAGAATCATGATGGCGGTCGCGATCGCGAGCCCGTTGACGATCGCGTCGAGGAGGCGCAGGTTGTCGCCGTCCTGCCGGGCCTTGCGTACCTGCCGCATCACCGTCGTGACGGCGAATGCCCTCGTCGCGAGACGAATGATCGGGCGAGTCTTGGGGTTCACGCTGTGACCTCCAGCTCGGGAACGTTGGCAAGGAGCGGGGCGCCCCACTGCTGCTCGAGCGCCGCCTCAACCGCACTGCCTACCCGATAGAGCAGGTCGTCACGCATGACTGGCGCCATCACGTGCAGCCCGACGGGCAGACCGTCCTCGGGGGCGAGCCCGCACGGGAACGACGCCGCGGCGTTGCCGGCGAGGTTGGACGGGATGGTGCAGAGGTCGTTCTTGTACATGGCCAGCGGGTCGTCGACCTTCTCGCCAATCTTGAACGCCGTCGTCGGTGTCGTCGGCGACACCAGGACGTCGACCTGCTCGAAGGCCCGTTCGAAATCGCGCGAGATCAGCGTGCGGACCTTCTGGGCCTGGCCGTAGTAGGCGTCGTAGTAGCCGCTGGACAGCGCGTAGGTGCCCAGGATGATGCGTCGCTTGACCTCGGCGCCGAAGCCCGCGCCGCGCGTGAGCCGCATGACCTCCTCGGCGCTGCGCTCGCCGTCGTCGCCGACGCGCAGCCCGTAGCGCATGGCGTCGAACCGCGCGAGGTTGCTCGACGCCTCGCTCGGCGCGATGAGGTAGTAGGCCGGAAGTGCATAGACGAAATGCGGGCAGGAGACCTCGACGACCTCCGCACCCAGCGACGCGAGCAGCTCGACCGCCTCGTGGAACCGCTGCTCGACACCGACCTGGTAGCCCTCACCACCGAGCTCCTTGACCACCCCGACGCGCATCCCGCGGACGTCGCCGCCCCGCGCCGCCTCGACGACCGGGGGCACTGGCTGGTCAATGCTCGTCGCGTCGAGCGGGTCGTGGCCGCCGATGACGCTGTGCAGCAACGCGGCGTCAAGCACGGTGCGCGCGCAGGGCCCGCCCTGGTCGAGGCTGGAGCTGAACGCGACCAGGCCGTACCTGCTCACCCCGCCGTAGGTCGGCTTGACGCCGACGGTGCCGGTGACAGCCGCGGGTTGACGGATCGACCCGCCCGTGTCGGTGCCGATCGCGAGCGGGGCCTCGTAGGCCGCCAGCGACGCGCTCGACCCACCGCCGGACCCGCCCGGGATGCGCTGCAGGTCCCACGGGTTGCCGGTCGGGCCGAAGGCGGAGTTTTCGGTGGACGAGCCCATCGCGAACTCGTCCATGTTGGTCTTGCCGAGAATGACGACGCCGGCCTCCTTGAGGCGACGCGTCACCGTGGCGTCGTACGGCGGAACCCAGCCTTCGAGGATCTTGGAGCCGACCGTCGTGGGCACGCCCTTGGTCGTGAACACGTCCTTGAGCGCCAGCGGCACGCCGGCCAGCGGCCCCAGCTCGTCGCCGGCCGCGCGGCGCTCGTCGACCGCTCGTGCGGCGGCAAGGGCGCCCTCGGTGTCGACGTGCAGGAACGCGTGGACCGACTCGTCGACCGCCGCGATGCGGTCGAGGTGGGCCTGCGTGACTTCCACGGCACTCGCCTCGCCCTTGGCGACGAGCCCGGCAAGGTCGGCGGCCGTCATGCGGGTGAGATCGGTGCTCATGCCTCCTCCCCCAGGATCCGCGGGACCCGGAAGCGCTCCTGCTCGGCCGCGGGCGCACCGGCCAGCGCGTCGTCAGGACGCAGCGTGGGGCGCACCTCGTCGGGCCGGAAGACATTGGTCAGCGGCAACGCGTGCGACGTCGGCGGGATGTCGGCCGCGGCGACCTCGGACACCTGCGCGACCGCGCCGAGAATGACGTCGAGCTGGCCGGCCAGATGGTCGAGCTCGTCGGGAGCAAGCTCCAGCCTCGCGAGCCGGGCGAGGTTGGCGACCTCCTCGCGGGTGATCATGGGCACCTGCTGCTTCGTCGGCGATGTTGGGAACGCGGCCCATCCTACGGTCGGGCCGCGACACAACCGACCGGGTAATCCCGTGGCGAGCGGTCGTCCTACGGTTAACCCTACGGTGGAGACGCCAGCGCCCCGGATGTCCCCAGGGCGCCCCTCTCACGCACATTTAAGGGCATGACACAGCAGATGTACGCCCCTGCACCTGACGCGGTTCCGGCCACCCGCACCACGGGCTGGCTGCCTCGTCTGCTGCGGGAGAGTGCCTACCTTCTGACCGGCTTCCCGCTGGCCGTTGCCTCCTTCACCATTCTGCTGACCGGGCTCGTCACGTCGGTCTCGCTGCTCATCATCTGGGTGGGCGTGCCGCTTGCCGTGCTGACGCTGGCCGTGGCCAGAGTGTTCGCCACCCTTGAGCGCGCCCGGCTGCGCGGCCTGGGCATGGACATCCCGAAGGCGTACTACCGCAGGGTCCAGCCCGGCTGGCGCGGATGGCTCGGCACGCTCCGCGACCCGCAGTCCTGGCTCGACACGTTGCACGGCCTGCTCATCTTCCCCATCGCGATTTTCACGTTCGTCGTGACGGTGACCTGGTGGGCCGGAGCCGCGGGCGGCCTGACCTACTGGTTCTGGAGCCAGTGGCTGCCCGAGCCTGACGCGGACAGCGAGACGCTGGCGGATCTGCTCGACTGGGGCATCTCCGACAGTGCCCTCAACGCGATCATCGGTCTCTTCCTGCTCGTGACGCTGCCCTTCGTGATCCGTGCGTCCGCCGCTCTGCAGAGCGGGTTCGGCCGGATCCACCTGGGCAACGAGCACATGGGCGAGCTCCAGGAGCGCGTCGAGACGCTGACAGCCAGCCGCGCTGCCGTCGTCGAAGCCGAGGCGTCGTCACTGCGCAAGCTCGAGCGCGACATCCACGACGGTCCGCAGCAGCGGCTCGTCCGGCTCGGCATGGACCTGTCGATCGCGGAGCGTCGCCTCGCCGACGACCCCGACATGGCCCGGGACCTGCTGGCCGAGGCGCGTACTCAGACCGCGGAGGCACTGGCCGAGCTGCGTGCGCTGTCGCGCGGCATCGCACCGCCGATCCTCGCCGACCGCGGGCTGCGGCCCGCTCTCGCCACGGTGGCATCCCGCAGCACCGTGCGCGCCGATCTCGACGTCGCCCTGCCCGACGGAGAGCGACTGCCGGCCAGCGTCGAGAACGCCGCCTACTTCGTCGTTTCCGAGGCGCTCGCCAACGTCGCGAAGCACAGCGACGCCGAGCACGTGCACATCCGCGTCGCGCGCCGTGACGACACGCTCCACGTCGAGGTCGAAGACGACGGGCAAGGCGGCGCACACCCGGCCAAGGGGCACGGCCTTGCAGGCCTCGTTGACCGCGTCGAGGGCATCGACGGCGCGCTCACCGTGACCAGCCCCGAGGGCGGGCCGACGATCATCCGGGCCGACATCCCGGTCACTCGCTGACAACGTCCCGAGGAGGGCCAGGTGCGCGTAGTCCTTGCCGAGGACTCGATGCTGCTTCGCGAAGGACTCGTCCGCCTGATCGAGGAGACCGGACACCAGGTCATTGCCGCCGTCGCGGACGCCCCGTCGTTGCTTTGGGCGGTCGACGAGCACACGCCCGATATCGCGGTGGTCGACGTACGCATGCCGCCGACCTTCACCGACGACGGGCTCAAGGCGGCGGTCGAGGCTCGAGCCAAGCACCCCGAGCTCGCCGTGCTGGTGCTTTCGCAGTACGTCGAGGAGTCGTACGCGCATGAGCTCCTGGCCGACGGCCGAGGTGGCGTCGGGTATCTCCTGAAGGACCGCGTCCAGGACCTCGACGCACTGGCCGACGCGCTCGCCACGGTGTCGTCAGGAGGCTCCGTCCTGGATCCCGAGGTCGTCGCCCAGCTGCTCGTCCGGCGCCGCGCCAGCGACCCGATCGACACACTCACGCCGCGGGAGCGCGAGGTGCTCGAGCTGATGGCTCAAGGCAGGTCCAACTCGGCCATCGCGGCCAGCCTCGTCGTCAGCGATGGCGCGGTCGAGAAGCACGTCTCCAACATCTTCGGAAAGCTCGGCCTGCTGCCGGCCGACCAGGATCACCGCCGAGTCCTCGCCGTGCTGGCTTGGCTGCGCGGAACCGGCTAGCCGGTGGCACCCGTCACGAACGCGTAACACGGGCAGGGAAGGATGACAGCCGTGTCGTACCTGCTGCGCGTGGTCGTCCCCGATCGCCCCGGTGCTCTGGGTGCGATCGCCACCGCACTAGGTCGGGTCGACGCCGACATCCTCGCGGTCGATGTCGTCGAGCACCTCGATGACGGCACAGCGGTCGACGACTTCGTCGTCGATTTGCCGCCGGGGCGGATGCCCGACGGCCTGGTCAGTGCCTGCCAGAGGGTCGAGGGCGTACGAGTCGAGTACGTCGGGCACTACATGGCCGGCGACGGGCTGCACCGGGACCTCGAGGCCGTCGAGGCGCTGACGGAGGAGCCGGACCAGGCCGAGCGCACCCTCGTTCGCGTTGCGCCCGAGGTGTTCCACGCCGACTGGGCACTCGTCGTGCGGCGCGCGCATGGTGTGCTCGAGATCGTGCATGCGGGACCGGGCAGCCCCAGCAGCACGGGGTTCGCGGTGCCTTGGATGCCGATCGCCCGGGCCACGGCCCTCGACACGTCCGCTGACTGGGCGCCGGAGGCATGGCGCGACAGTTTCGTGGCCGCGGCGCCGCTGGGACACCGTGACCGCGCCATCGTGGTCGGTCGCAACGGCGGCCCCGACGTGCTCGACTCCGAGGTCGCCCGCCTCGCGCACCTCGCAACGCTCGCCGTGTCTGTGCAGACCTCCGCCGAGCCGTCCGAGGGCACCGAGCTCGTCGAGCACCTCGACCATCTGGTGCTCACGGTGCGCGACATGGACCGCACGGTCGCGTTCTACCGGGACGTGCTCGGCATGCGCCCTGTGACGTACGGCGGTGATCGCCGCTCGCTCCTCTTCGGCCGGCAGAAGATCAACCTCCATGTGGCCGGCAACGAGATCGAGCCGCACGCCATGCAGGCGGCGCCCGGATCGGCCGACCTGTGCCTGATCGCCTCTGTGCCGATGGACATGGTGCTCGAGCGTTTGGACAAGCACGACGTGCCCGTGGTCGAGGGCCCCGTGCCGCGGACCGGCACCCTCGGCCCGATCACATCTGTCTACATCCGCGACCCAGACGGCAACCTCATCGAGCTCTCGACCTACGGCCGCTGACGCGGCGACCCGGTCAAGTGGGATCATGACGGACAACCACGGTGCGATGAGACCGCCGATGTCGGATCCTTCTGCCACCTCAGCTGGCGCTCGCGCGCGCCACCTTGGCCGCGGCCTCCGGTCCCTCGGCCAGAAGCACCTGGAACCCAGCCTCGTCGAGCATCGGCACGCCCAGCTGCTCGGCCTTGTCGGCCTTGCTGCCGGGGTTGTCGCCAACCACAACGAAGCTCGTCGCCTTCGACACCGAGCCGGCCGCCTTGCCGCCGCGTGCGAGGATCGCCTCCCGGGCGCCGTCGCGGGAGAACTCCGCGAGCGACCCCGTGACGACCACCGTCAGTCCTTCCAGCGTGCGCGTCGACGGAGCTGTCGACCTCGTCGGCCATGCGCACGCCCGCCTCCCGCCATTTGCGCACGAGCTCGCGGTGCCAGTCGACGTCGAACCAGGCGCGGACCGACGCTCCGATCGTGGGGCCGACGCCCTCGACGGCGGCCAGCTCCTCGGCCGAGGCGGCCTGGATGCGGTCGAGCGAGCGCATCTCCTGCGCCAGTGCACGCGCCGCGGTGGGCCCGACGTGCCGGATCGACAACGCGACGAGCACCCGCCACAGCGGCTGGCTCTTGGCCTTGTCGAGGTTGTCGAGCAGCCGGCGGCCGTTGGCGCTGATGACGCGTTCCCCCGCGCCGTCCTCACGCTCCTTGCGCGTCGCTGCTCGCGTGAACAGCGGCACAGACAACAGCTTGGCCTCGTCGAGGGTGAAGACGTCGCCCTCGTCCTGCACGACACCGGACTGCAGCAGTGCTATCGCTGCCTCGTAGCCGAGAACCTCGATGTCGAACGCCCCACGACCCGCCACGTGGAACAACCGCTCACGCAGCTGCGCCGGGCACGACCGGGCGTTGGGGCAACGAATATCGGCGTCGCCTTCCTTTTCCGGCCCCAGCTCGCTTCCGCACTCAGGGCACACCGACGGCATGACGAACTCGCGCTCGCTGCCGTCGCGCAGGTCGACCACTGGCCCCACGATCTCCGGGATGACGTCGCCCGCCTTGCGCAGCACCACGGTGTCGCCGATGAGCACGCCCTTGCGTTTGACCTCGCTGGCGTTATGCAGCGTGGCCATCTCCACCGTCGAGCCGGACACCTTGACCGGCTCCATGACACCGTACGGAGTCACGCGCCCGGTGCGGCCGACATTGACGCGGATGTCGAGCAGCTTGGTGTTGACCTCCTCGGGCGGGTACTTGAAGGCGATCGCCCAGCGCGGCGCACGGGATGTCGAGCCCAGCTGCCGTTGCAGCGGCACCTGGTCGACCTTGACGACCACGCCGTCGATCTCGTGCTCGACATCGTGGCGATGCTCGCCGTAGTAGCCGATGAACTCGCGCACCTCGTCGAGCGTGCGGAGCACCTTGACCCGGTCGCTGACCGGCAGCCCCCAAGCCTGCAACGCCGCATAGGCCTCCGACTGCCGATCTGGCTCGAAGCCTCGCCGCGCCCCGATCCCATGACAGACCAGGTGCAGCGGCCGGGATGCGGTCACCCGCGGGTCCTTCTGCCGCAGCGAACCGGCGGCGGTGTTGCGCGGATTGGCGAACGGCGGCTTGCCGGCCGCCACGAGCTCGGCGTTGAGCGCCTCGAACCCCTCAACCGGGAAGTAGACCTCGCCGCGGACCTCGAGCAGATCAGGGACCGGGAACTGGTCGCTGCCCGTCAGTCGCGAAGGCACGTTGTCGATGGTGCGAACGTTGGCAGTGACGTCCTCACCGGTGCGGCCGTCGCCACGCGTGGCCCCACGCACCAGGCGGCCGCGCTCGTAGAGCAGGTTGACGGCAAGCCCGTCGACCTTGAGCTCGCACAGGTATTCGGCGGCGTCGCCCACCTCACGCGTCACCCGCTCGGCCCAACCCGCGAGCCCCTCGTCGGTGAAGACGTTGTCGAGGCTCTCCATGCGCTCGAGATGGTCGACGGGCGCGAAGTCGGAGCTGACTGCGGCCGCGACCTTCTGCGTGGGTGAGTCCGGTGTGCGCAGCGCCGGCCAGCGCTCCTCGAGCGCCTCGAGCTCGCGCATGCGGGTGTCGTAGTCGATGTCGGACAACGTCGGGCGGTCGAGCACGAAGTAGCGGTAGCGCGCTTCCTCGACCTGCTCTGCTACCTCGGCATGCCGGTTGCGCTCGGCGGCAGGGACGTCGTCGGAGGTCGGCGCGGTGCCGGTCGCCTCATCAGCCATGGGCCCATCTTGCCGGGTGACGCCGACAGCTACGCCACGACGGGCTCGGATCTGGCCGGCGTCCGGTAGGTCGCGACGTACTCGTCGAAGTCCCAGGAGGCGAGGAACCTGGTCGCCGCGGCGCGACCGCTCTCGTACAGCCTGTCCTGCTGCGCAGGCGTGAGATCGAACGAGGTCGCGCTGATGCCGAACGTGTCAACGAAGATCGTTCGCGCGCACACCTCCGGGCGGTCGATGTGCATCCCGTCGTACCACGACGTCATGGTCGCGATCATCGCCAGAGTCAGCGAAAGCGGGCCGTTGGGGACCTTCGGGATACGCCGCGCATCCGGCCTGGACGACAGCTTGATGCCAAAGGTGGGCCAGCGAGGCGCGGCACCGTCGCTGCGGTCGAACACCTCGACCGGGAAGTTCGAGAGCATGCCTCCGTCGACGAGCGTGGACCGTCGAACGTCGTCGTCGTCGCCATCCCGAGCGTGCTCGAGCTGCACCGGCTCGAAGAAGAACGGGATCGACATCGAGGCTCGTACGGCATCAACCACCGACTGCTTGTCGGCCGGGAGCCCGTAGACGGACTTGTAGTGCCAAGGAAGTCGTACGACACGGCGCAGCGAGACGTCCGACGCCATGACGACCAGGCGGTAGCGCTCGTGCTCGGCCAGGGTGCTGTTGGGGTCAGGCGGCAGCCTGAGGCCGGCAAACGCCTGGCGATCGCCGGGAAGCTGCTCGCGCAGCCACTGCTTGAAGTACTTCCCCTCATAGATCCCTTGGTCGCCGAGCAGCGAGACGCCCTTTCCGACGACAGGAATCCGGTCAAGGAACGAGCGGTCCTGGAACCTCCGGAAGTCGGTCGCCTTCATGATGTCGTGCAACTGCCCTGCCGACTTGCCGGCGGCCATCAGTGCGCCAACGATCGACCCGGCCGACGTGCCGGCGATCCGCGGGAACGTGTACCCGTGCTCCTCGAGCACTGACACGGCGCCGACCAAGGCAATGCCCTTGACCCCGCCGCCTTCCATGACGAGGTCGGCCTTCAGTTCTGTCATGGCCTGAAGAGCCGGCTCGACGGGCACGAGATACAACGGCCGTGAGGTCAGCCGAGCGGCTCTGTGCCGGCCACCTTCCGGCCCGCCTCCCGTACGAGTCGCAGCGCCTGGCGTGCCCATGCAGGGTCGGCGCCGGCGAGCCCACATGCGGGCGTGACGACGGTCTGTGTCGCGGCCCGCTCCTCGTCGAAGCCGAGCCGCTGCCAGAACGAGGACACCCTGGTCGCGACGGCGTCGGAGGTGTCCTGAGTGGGCCGCGCTGGGTGGGACGGCGCCGACCCACAGCGCGAGCCCGGCGTCGACCGCCTCGGCGAACGCGTCCACCTCGGCCGGCTCGACGAGAGCGAGATCGAACGACACCGCCTGCGCTCCCGCACCACGCAGCACGCCCAGCGGCACACCCTGTGCGCAGCAGTGCACGATGCCGTACGCGTCGGCCGCTTGCAGCACCCCGCGCAGCGCCTGCTCCGCCTCGGCCTGCTGCACGGAGCGGAGCCGGCCGAATCCGCTGATCGTGGGCACCGCGCCCGCGAGCACGGCTGGCAGCGACGGCTCGTCGAGCTGCAGCAGCACGGTTGCCCCGGGCAGCCGCCGACGGACCTCGTTGACATGCTCGGCCACACCCTCGGCGAGCGACTGGGCCAAGTCGCGGCGGGCGCCATGGTCGGCGAGCACGCGGTCGCCGCGGGCCCGTTCCAGGGTCGCCGCCAGGGTGAGTGGCCCGGTCACCTGGACCTTGAGCGGGCCTGCATAGCCGTCGCCGATCTCCTCCACGGCGTCGAGGTCCTGCCCCAGGAACGACACCGCCCTCCGGTGGTCACGGCCGGGGCGGTCGGTCACTCGCCACCCCGCCGGCTGCAGGTCCACGGCGATGTCGACGAGCAGCGATGCCGTACGGCCGACCATGTCGGCGCCGGCCCCCCGGCTCGGGAGCTCGGGCACATGTGGCAGGTCGGGCAGCTCGCCGAACACCAGCCGCGCCGCTTCCATCGGGTCGTCGAGCGGCAGCGAGCCCACTCCGGTCGCGGCGCCGGGCGCCCATGGCTGGTCAGTCATCGCTTCGCGAGGATAGGTGATCCCGTCGAGACGGGGCGCAATGAGTCAGGATGGGTGTCATGACCGAGAAGGTCGACCTGCTCATCGTGGGTGCTGGCCCGGCCGGTCTCTATGCCGCCTACTATGCGGGATTCCGCGGCCTGTCCGTGGCCGTCATGGACTCGCTGCCCGAGCTGGGCGGCCAGGTCAGCGCGCTCTACCCGGAGAAGCTGATCTACGACGTCGCAGGATTCCCGGCCATCAAGGGGCAGGACCTGGTCGACGCGCTCGCCGAGCAGGCCGCGACCGCGCACCCGGTCTACCTGCTCGGACACCGCGCGGAGCACCTCACCGTGACCGTCAACCACGTCGACGTGACGACGCATCGCAACCACGTCGTGAGCGCCAAGGCGGTCATCATCACTGGCGGCATCGGCACGTTCACGCCTCGGCCACTGCCCGACGGTCGCGACTTCGAGAACCACGGTTTGATGTACTTCGTGCCGCGGCTCGACGAGCTCGCGGGCCAGGACGTGCTCATCGTCGGCGGCGGCGACTCGGCCTTCGACTGGGCGCAGAGCCTCGAGCCGCGGGCGCGGTCGGTAACGCTGATCCACCGTCGTGCGGCGTTCCGTGCTCACCAGGCCACCGTCGACGCGGTGCTCCAGTCGTCGGCGCGGGTGCTGACACCGTACGAGGTCTCGCGCATCGTCGGTGACGGCCATGTCGAGGCCGTGGAGATCTTCCACAACGTCTCGCAGGAGCGCGAGCTGCTCGATGTCCAGGTGGTCGTCGCGGCGCTCGGCTTCACGGCAGATCTCGGTCCGTTCACGACGTGGGGGCTCGCGCAGGAGAAGCGGCACATCGTCGTGGACTCGGCGATGCGAACGTCGCTGACGCGGGTGTTCGCCGCCGGCGACATCGTGACCTATGACGGAAAGGTCAAGCTCATCAGCGTCGGCTTCGGCGAGGCGGCGACGGCGGTCAACAACGCAGCCGTCGCCATCGACCCGTCAGCGCACGTGTTCCCGGGGCATTCGTCGGGCGGCGCGGGCTGACCCCGGTCAGTACTCCGCCCGTCCCGGGTGGGCATTCCACGCGTCGAACGGGGCGTTGTCGTCGGGCAGTGGACGCTGTTGCACGACGGGGACGCGCCACTCCTCGCGCGGTTGCCCGAGCATCTCGTAGAAGAGCCCGTCGTCGAACCCCGCGGCCGCCGCCTGAGTGTGGTCGGCGGCGAAGACGACGCGGTCGACCCGAGCCCACATGGCGGCCGTCAAGCACATCGGGCATGGCTCGCAGGACGCGTAAAGCACGCCACCTGACAGGTCGTGCGTCTGCAACGTCTGGCAGGCGGCCCTGATGGCGAGCACCTCTGCGTGCGCAGTCGGATCAAGAGTGCGGACGACCCCGTTGGCGGCCTCGGCGATTCCCTTGCCGTCCTTGACCACGACGGCCCCGAACGGCCCGCCGCCGAGCAACACGTTGTGTGCCGCAAGCTCCACCGCACGGTTGAGCCAGCGCGCGTCGTCGTCAAGCTTGCCCACAGCCATCTACCCGACGGTAGCGTCAGCTGCGCTGTTGGGCGCGTCGCATGACCCTTCCGCCCCGCCGACCGGTCGGTCTATCCGGTGTCGTCGAAGTGGAGTTGTTGGGCGAGTCGGTGCGCTGTGTCGATGGTGTCGGGCAGTTGGTTGCGCACCGGCCGTTGTAGCGGGTCGACCCATCGCGGGGGGATCACCCGGCGACAAATTCGTTAGGCGGCGTTGTCGGGTGGAAGGAGTCGCGACCGGCCGAGGTGGACCTCGGTGTGCCATGCCTCGCGCGGACACACGAGTGGCCAGTGTTCGGTAGGTCGGTCGGCCCGCCCAGCTTCTGCGCACGGCACCACTTTGGTGGGCGTCGCACCCGGCCGAGCAGGGCGGTGCAGCTCGGGGATGCCGCCGAGCCGCCGTCGCGGGTCCCGCCGAGGGTCGCGGCGCTGCGCCGCCGTCGGCAGGCGGCGGGTCAGGCCGCAGTCGAGGATCTGCCCGAACGCCCGACCGCACTGTTCCAGTGTCCGCGTCGCAGGGCCACACCCCGGCGTCGCAGCCGGGGGCCCGGCAGCTGCCGGTCGCGGTCCAGGACGCGTCGGCGCATCGCCTCGCTGGGCCGATAACGCGCTGCGGTCCTGGCTGCAGGGGCGCGTCGCTGGCCGGGTCGGTCAGGATCCGCTCCCACACCGTCGGCTTGCGCGGCCGGCCGGCGGGCGAGTGGGTCGGGGCCGGTGTCGGCACCACGACTGGCCGGGCGCATCCGCCAGGCCGAGCAGCGTCTGGGCCGGCACGGTGAGCCGGACCGGCACCCCACCGGGCGTCGGCGTGGCGTTGCGGCCGGTGTGCAGGTCGATCGCCGTGCGATCCGCAACACCTCCAGCGGCGTCGTCGACCCCACGGCGGCTCGGAGCGCCTGGGTGTTGACGTAGCGGTGTAGGGCGGCGCTGAACCAGGTCCCGGCCGGTCGTCGAGCAGGAACCGTCCGGCCAGCTCCCGGTCGCCGCATCGGCTCCCATTCCACGCATCGGCGGTCGTGCGCGTTGGGGTCGTAGGAGCGTGACCCGTCGGGGTCGAGCTCGCCGACCTGCCGCGCCACACGACGGCCGAGTTCGGCGACGGATCGCTGCGCGAGTCGGGCCGGGCGCGTGACCTCGGCGGCGGTGGCGTCGTCACAGGACTGGGTCTCGGTGATCAGCTTGCGCACCCGGCGCTGATCTCCCGCGTGCAGCGCCTCCTGGGCGAGCGGGGCCGGGACAGGCCCGAGGCGAAGCGGGCCGCCGACGTCCACGATGCCGCGGCGAGCACCCGACGCGTCGGTCTCGACGGCCGGTCGAACCCAGCTCGGGCAGGTCGCCGTCGGGGCCGAGCGATCCCGCGCCGCGTGGCCTCACCGCGTGCGCCCAGCCGATCTGCTTCTGCCGGCACCGCCGTCAGCCACTCCGCGGTCGACCCGGCGCCGGTGTCGGTGGCCACCTCGCGGCGCCAGTCGCACCTCAGCCCGAACATACGTCAGTAGCAGGCCGCCTCCGTCTTGCGGCGCAGTCCGCAGCGATTGTCGTCGAACGGTTAGTCGATCCAGCAGCGATCGAGCCGAGCACCGACGAGGTCTCCAGCGTCGCGCCAGCAGTCGGCAGCAGCCGCCGCACCGATCACGGCCAGACGCGGACTCCACCGCGGTGACCGCGGGTGGAGTCGACGTGGCTTCCATACCCTCGAACCTACAAGGGGGTCGGACAGAACTCGCCACCCGCCAAGCGACCCGGATTCCCTTACACAGCAAGGCTTTCCGGCCATCACGGCTATCCACAGATTCGCGAAAGCACTTGACAACTCTTACGCCGCTGGCACGCCCGCTTCAGCGCTGCTAATGGTGGCCGAGCCGATGACCCGCGTGCCGTCGTACAAGACGACCGCCTGCCCTGGCGCGACCCCACGCAACGGCTCGTCGAGCTCAACACGCACGGTGTCGCCGTCGGCCACGGCACGCGCAGGCACCGGCTCGCCATGGGCGCGCACCTGAGCCCTGCACCGCAGCTCCACATCCGGAACGGCCCCGCACCAGCGCGGCGACGTACCGACGAGCGTCGTGACATCGAGGCGGGGCGCCGGACCGACGGTGACCGTGCGCGTCACCGGTGAGATGTCGAGCACGTAGCGCGGCCTGCCGTCAGCCGCCGGCGTGCCGACGCGCAGGCCCTTGCGCTGGCCGACGGTGAAGCCGTATGTCCCGTCGTGCTCGCCGATCTGTGTCCCCGACTCGTCGACGATGCGACCGGGGGCCGAGCCGAGCCGCTTGCGCAGGAACCCGGCAGTGTCGCCGTCGGCGATGAAGCAGATGTCATGGCTGTCCGGCTTGCGGGCGACGGCAAGCCCGCGGCGCGCGGCTTCGTCGCGGACCTGGGTCTTGTGGCTGTCCCCCAGCGGGAACTCCGCGTGGGCGAGCTGGTCGGCGGTGAGCACGCCCAACACGTACGACTGGTCCTTGTCCGGGTCAACGGCCCGGTGCAGCTCGCGGCCGTGCGGGCCGTCGACGATGCGCGCATAGTGCCCGGTCGCCACGGCATCGAAGCCGAGCGCCAAGGCACGATCGAGCACGGCCGCGAACTTGATGCGCTCGTTGCAGCGCAGGCACGGGTTGGGTGTGCGACCCGCTGCGTACTCCGTAACGAAGTCGTCGACCACGTCGGCGCGGAAGCGCTCGGCGAGATCCCAGATGTAGAACGGGATCCCGAGCAGGTCGGCGGCGCGCCGCGCGTCGCGCGAGTCTTCGATCGTGCAGCAGCCGCGCGCGCCGCTGCGGAACGACTGCGGGTTGCTCGACAGTGCCAGGTGCACGCCGACCACGTCGTGCCCGGCATCGACCATGCGGGCGGCCGCCACCGCGGAGTCGACCCCACCGGACATCGCCGCAAGGACTCGCATCGTCAGCCCACCCCCGCGACGTTGACGAGGCCGGCCGCGCGGGCCCGCTCGACGACCGGTCCGATGTGCGCCGCGACGGCGTCGACATCGGCGTCGGTCGAGGTGTGCCCGAGCGAGAACCGCAACGACGCCCGGACAAGCGCATCGTCGACGCCCATCGCCGCCAGCACGTGCGACGGCTCCGCGACCCCGGCCGCACAGGCGGCCCCGGTGGAGCAGTCGATGCCGAGGCTGTCGAGCAGCAGCAACAGGCTGTCGCCCTCGCAGCCGGGGAACGACAGGTGCACGATGCCGGGCAGCCCGTCCGGGTCGCCGTTCCGAACGGCATCGGGCACGGCTGCCTGCACGACATGTACGAGGCGGTCCCGCAGTTTCGCCAGACGTACGGCTTCGGCGGGGCGACGCTCCTCGGCCAGCGTGACCGCAAGCCCAAGCCCGGTGATCGCCGCGGTGTCGAGGGTGCCGGACCGCACGTCGCGCTCCTGGCCGCCGCCGTGCAACAGGGGTACGAGTGGAGCGTCCCGGCGGGCGAGCAGCGCTCCGACCCCGGTCGTCGCTCCCAGCTTGTGCCCCGACAGGGCGAGCGTGTCGAGGCCGCTGGCGGCAAAGTCGATCGGCAGTTGGCCGATCGCCTGCACGGCGTCGCAGTGCACCGGGATGCCATGCGGCCGCGCCGCGGCGACGACCTCGGCGATGGGCTGGATCGTGCCGACTTCGTTGTTGGCCCACATGACCGTCACCAGCGCGATCGACTCGGGATCGTGCGCCACGGCCTCCAGCAACGCGTCGACGCGAAGTCGACCCCGGTCGTCGACAGGAAGCCACTCGATCTCGGCACCCTCGTGAGTCGCGAGCCACTGCAGGGAGTCCATCACCGCGTGGTGCTCGACCTGGCTGGCGAGGATGCGCCGCCGGCGTGGGTCAGCCTGGCGGCGCCCCCAGAACAGGCCCTTGACCGCGAGGTTGTCGCTCTCGGTGCCGCCCGACGTGAAGATCACTTCGGTCGGCTGGGCGCCCAGCGCCGCAGCGATGCGCTCGCGCGCCTCCTCGACGTGCAGTCTCGCGGCCCGGCCCGATGCGTGCAGCGACGACGGGTTCCCGGTCTCGCGCAGTGCAGACGTGACTGCCGCCACCACCTCTGGCAGAGCAGGGGTGGTGGCGGCATGGTCAAGGTAGGCGCGCGTCATGGCACCAACCAGGGTACGTGGCGATGCGTCAGGCCTTGTGCTTGCGGATCTCCTCGCTCGCCTGCGGCAGCACGCTGTGCAGGTCGCCGACGACTCCGAAGTCGGCCATGGCAAAGATCGGCGCCTCGGCGTCCTTGTTGACCACCACGATGGTCTTGGCGGTCTGCATGCCGGCCCGATGCTGGATGGCACCGGAGATGCCGGCCGCGACGTAGAGCTGCGGGGAGACTGTCTTGCCGGTCTGCCCGACCTGGTGAGCGTGCGGGTACCAGCCGGAGTCGACCGCGGCCCGCGAGGCGCCTACGGCGGCGCCGAGCGCGTCGGCGAGCTCCTCGACCGGCTTGAAGTCACCCGCGGTGCCCCGCCCACCGGACACCACGATCGACGCCTCGGTGAGCTCCGGCCGCCCGGTGGCCTCGCGCGCCGAACGGCCGCTGACCCGGGCCGCCTTGGCCGCGTCGGACAGCTCGACCGACACCGGAACCACCGTCGGCTCGACGGCGGCCGGCTCGGGGGCCACCGCGTTGGGCTTGACCGCGATCACCGGCACTCCACGGGTGACCCGTGAGGTCACCGTGAACCCGCCCGCGAACGCCGACTGCGTGGCCACCGGACCGTCGGGACCGGCCACCACGTCGACCGCGTCGGTGATGATCCCCGACTCGAGCTTGACCGCCAGTCGAGCGGCAACCTCCTTGCCCTCCGGCGTGGCCGACACCAGCACCGCGCCCGGAGACACCGCCGCGGCCACCGCGGCCAGCACCTCCGCCTTCGGCGCGACGAGATAGTCGGCGAGCGACGGCTCGTCGGCAACGTGCACCGTTGCCGCTCCGAACTCGCCGAGCCGCGCGGCGGCCTGAGACGCGCCGGCGCCGACCACCACCGCGGCCGGCTCGCCGAGCCGCCGCGCGATCGTCAGCAGCTCGAGGCTGGGCTTACGAACGACACCGTCGACGTGGTCGACGAGAACCAGAATCTGCGCCACAACTGCTCCCGATCAGATGAACTTGCCGGCGGCGAGGAACTCGGCGAGCTTCACGCCGCCGTCTCCCTCGTCGGTCACGATGGTGCCCTGCGCGCGGGCCGGACGCGGCGTCACGGTCTCGACGACGCTCCACGCACCCGCCAGGCCAACCTCGTCGGCGCTGACACCGAGGTCGGCGAGCGACCAGGTCTCCACGGGCTTCTTCTTCGCCGACATGATCCCCTTGAACGACGGGTACCGCGGCTCGTTGATCTGGTCAGTCACCGACACCACCGCCGGCAACGACGCCTCGATCGCCTCCGACGCCGCGTCACCGTCACGGCGGATCGTCACCGACCCGTCCCCGACTGTCACCTCGGCGGCAAACGTCACCTGCGGCAGGCCCAGCCGCTCGGCGAGCATCGCCGGGACGACGCTCATGCCACCGTCGGTGGAGGCCATGCCGCACAGGACCAGGTCGTACGACCCGATCTTGTCCAGCGCCTTGGCCAGCACAAGAGACGTCGCGAGCGCGTCCGACCCGTGCAGGGAGTCGTCGGCGACGTGCACGCCCGCGTCCGCGCCCATCTGCAGCGCCTTGCGGATCGCATCTCCGGCGCCCCCGGGGCCCATGGTCAGCACCGTCACCTCGCCGCCGGCAGCCTCGGCGATCTTGAGGGCCTCCTCAACGGCGTACTCGTCCAGCTCGGACAGCAGACCGTCGACATTCGTACGGTCGGTCGTGTTGTCGGCTGGGTCGAAGGCGCGGTCGGCCGTCGCGTCCGGCACGTGCTTGACAAGAACAACGATCTTCATGGCCGCGAACGACCTCCTAGTCGGCAAACCGGGATTTCCCGCTCCAGCCTGCCAGGAAGCACCGGGCGACCGGTCAGCAGGTTGTGCGAGCGCACAGTGCGCCACATGTTAGTCGCGGGCAGGTCACGACCGGCCTGTGAAGTAGCCCACAGCGGCCTCCCGTGGTGACCGGCCGGAAAACCCGGTCAATGCGCTGGCACAATCGGTGCCCATGCCACAGCGCGCGGTTGCCCCCTGGCCAGGCCATTGGACGCCGTTGGGCGCAACCTGGGACGGCGAGGCGACCAACGTCGCGATCTGGGCCCCCCTCGCCGAGCGCGTCGAGCTCTGCGTGCTGTCAAACGGCACCGAGGCGCGCTACGTCCTTGCCGACCGTACGTTCGACACCTGGCACGGCAAGTTCCCCGAGCTCAAGCCCGGCATGCGCTACGGGTTCCGCGTGCACGGACCGTGGGACCCCACCCATGGTCAGCGTTTCAACCCGGCGAAGCTGCTGCTGGACCCCTACGCCAAGGCCATCACCGGGGACCTGACCTACGACCGCTCGGTCTTCGGCCACCGCCGCGACAGCCTCGACGTCGAAGGCGACGACCTCGAGCTCAACGACCTCGACTCCGCGAAGCACGTACCCACGTCGGTCGTCGTGGCCGACGACGAATTCGACTGGAGCGACGAACAGCGTCCGGATGTGCCATGGGCCGACACCGTCGTGTACGAGTTGCATGTGCGAGGCTTCACGAAGCGCCATCCCGACGTCCCCGAGGAGCTTCGCGGAACGTACGCCGGGCTTGCGCACCCCGCCGTGCTCGATCATCTGACGAGCCTCGGCGTGACGACGGTTGAGCTGCTTCCCGTGCACCACTTCATCAGTGAGGCACATCTCGCGCAGCGCGGCCTCACCAACTTCTGGGGCTACAACTCCGTCGGGTTCTTCGCCCCGCATGCGGCCTACTCGTCATCCGGGACGCGCGGCGAGCAGGTGCGCGAGTTCAAGTCGATGGTGAAGGCGCTGCACGCGGCGGGGCTCGAAGTCGTCCTCGACGTCGTCTACAACCACACCGGCGAAGGCGGACAGGCCGGGCCCACTGTGAGCTTCCGCAGCATCGCCAACGACCGCTACTACCGGGTGAACGACGGCGGCCGCTTCTACCAGGACTACACGGGCACCGGAAACACCCTCGACCTGCACTACCCGCACGTGCTGCAGCTCGTCATGGACTCGTTGCGCTACTGGGTCACGGAGATGCACGTCGACGGGTTCCGTTTCGACCTCGCGTCCGCACTGGCCAGGTCGATGCACGACGTCGACATGCTGGGATCGTTCTTCAAGGTCATCCAGCAGGACCCGGTGCTCAGCGAGGTCAAGCTGATTGCCGAGCCGTGGGATGTCGGCAGCGGCGGATACCAGGTCGGTGAGTTCCCGCACTTGTGGTGCGAGTGGAACGACAAGTACCGCAACACCGTGCGCGACTTCTGGCGGGGCAAGGGCCCTGGCGTACGCGACCTCGCCTTCCGCCTCAGCGGCTCCAGCGACCTGTACGCCGACGACGGGCGCAGCCCGTACGCCTCCATCAACTTCGTCACGGCGCACGACGGGTTCACGATGCGCGACCTCGTCTCGTACGACCGCAAGCACAACGAGGCCAACGGTGAGGACAACCGCGACGGGAGCGACGACAACCGATCCTGGAACAGCGGCGTCGAGGGCGAGACCGAAGACGGCGACGTGGTCGCGCTACGGCGGCGGCAGATCCAGAACCTGTTGACGACACTGCTCGTCTCGACGGGCGTGCCGATGCTGGTGGCCGGCGACGAGATGGGGCGCACGCAGGGCGGCAACAACAACGCCTACTGCCAGGACAACGAAACGTCATGGGTCGACTGGTCGCTGCGGGAGCCGTACGGTGACGTGCTCGAGGTGGTCCGGGGTCTGCTCGCGCTGCGGCGGACCGAGCCGGTCTTCCGGCAGCGGCACTTCTTCGAGGGGCGGCCTGCAGTCGAGGGCGGGCGCAAGGACATCGCCTGGTTCCGCGAGGACGGCGTGGAGCTCAAGGATGACGACTGGTTCGACCTGTCCAGGCGAACCATCGGGATGTTCCTGTCCGGGGACGCCATCGGCGAGCGGTCGCCGCGCGGGGAGCCGATCGTCGGACAGTCCTATCTGCTCTGGATGCACTCCGGGGCCGACGGCGTCGATGTCACCCTGCCGAGCCTGCCATGGGGGAGGTCGTACGAGCCGGCGCTCGGCGGTGGCGCGGCGGTCGCCGCGGGCGCCACGATCCGGCTGGCCGGCCGCAGCACGCTGCTGCTGCTCGCCCACGACGGATGACGGCGACTTTCGCGGCTCCGTGACGCAACCGGCCAGGGGTCGATGCGCGTCTTCCGTAACATGACCCTTATGCACCGGTGGCACAGGGCGCTTTCGCTCGCGGCGACGGTCTCGCTGCTCGCGCTGAGCGCAGCCTGTGGGCAGGACGATGTTCGGCCCGACGCAGCGCAGCCAGGGCCAGTCGTCACTGCGACCGATGCGACCGAGGAGCCGGCCGAGTCCACCCCCGAGCCGACGAGCCCGGCGGTCACCACGCCGGCGCCGCAGACGACCACTCCGCCGCCTGCTCCGGCCCCGACGACACCCCCGCCCGCACCGGCGCCCGCCACACCACCGCCGCCGGAACCGGCGCCCACGCCCACGACCCCCGCAGGCCCGCCGTCATTGCGGGCAGGGGACAGCGGGCCGGAGGTCGCGGCGCTGCAGCAGCGCCTGGCCGACCTGGGCTACTGGCTCGGCACCCCCGACGGCACCTTCGGTGGGCTGACCCGCCAGGCGGTCTACGCCCTGCAGAAGGCTGCCGGGCTCTCCGCCGACGGCGTCGTCGGCCCCAGGACCCTTGCCGCTGCTCGAAGCCGGCGCGCGGCCGGCTGCCCGCAGCACGAGCGGCCGCGTCGCCGAGGTCGACCGCGAGCGGCAGCTGCTGCTCCTGGTCAACGACGGCCGCGTCGAGCACATCCTCAACACGTCCACCGGCACCTTCAAGCACTACGAGCACGAGGGCAGGCGCCTGCTCGCCGACACTCCCGAAGGCCAGTGGACGGTGACCCGCCAGATCGACGGCTGGCGCGACGGCGAGCTCGGTCGTCTCTACCGCCCCAAGTACTTCCACAGCCAGGGCATCGCCGTGCACGGCTACACGAGCGTCCCGCCCTACGCGGCGTCGCACGGCTGCGTGCGCGTGACCATCGCCGCCATGGACTGGCTGTGGGAGAGCGACCAGCTGCCCAAGGGCACCCCGGTCTGGGTCTACTGAGCGGCGCCGGGGCGATCACGTTAACGTGATCGCCCCGGTCTGAGCGCGGCCTGCATGCCTTGCCCAGAACCCCCCGACCTACCGAACGTGATCGACCGGCCGGCTGGCCTACGGCACCGTCGCCAAGCCCAGCTCGGTGGCCGTGGGTACGAGCCGGTGGTCGGGCACGACACGCGCGGTGTAGCCGAACGCGCCGGTGCGATCGAGTGGCACGTCGCCGTCGAAGCGGTAGCGACCCGCCTCATAGGTATCCCCGACGACCAGGTCGGTCGTGGTCGGGTACAGCAGCTCGTCGGAATCGTCGACTCGCCCATGGACAACCTGCACCGACACGTCGTCGGGTGTGAGGTCGCCGAGCGATACGAAGGCGTGCAGGCTCACCGACTGCCCGATCTCGAACGACTCCGGCGCGGAGACCGTCTCCACATGCTCGACCCGCACGGTCGGCCATGCCTTGCGCACCTTGCGCTTCCACTGCGCGAGCTCCGCCGCGCCCGAGTAGTCGTGGTCGAGCGCGCGGGCCGCAACGGCCGCGGGAATGTAGAGCTGCTGCGTGTAGTCACGCACCATCCGGGTCGCCAGGACCTTGGGACCCAGCGTGGTGAGCGTGTGCCGCATCATCTCCAGCCAGCGGCTGGGCAGGTCGTCGTCGTTGACGTCGTAGAACCGCGCGATGACCTCGTTCTCCACGATGTCGTAGAGCGCGAGCGCCTCCAGGTCGTCGCGCTTGTCGACGTTGTCGACGCCGGTCGCCGACGGGATCGCCCACCCGTTGTCGCCGTCGAACCACTCGTCCCACCAGCCGTCGAGGATCGACAGGTTGAGGGCGCCGTTGAGCGCCGCCTTCATGCCGGACGTGCCACAGGCTTCGTACGGGCGCAGCGGGTTGTTGAGCCAGACGTCGCAGCCGGGGTAGAGCGTCTGCGCCATGCCGATGTCGTAGTTGGGCAGGAAGACGACGCGGTGCCGCACGCCCGCCTCGTCGGCGAAGCGCACCATCTCCTGGATCAGCTTCTTGCCGCTGTCGTCGGCGGGGTGCGCCTTGCCGGCGATGACGATCTGGATGGGGCGCTCGGGGTCGAGCAGCAGCCCCGTCAGGCGCTCGGGGTCGCGCAGCATGAGGGTGAGTCGCTTGTACGAGGCTCCGCGCCGCGCGAAGCCGATCGTGCACACGTCCGGGTCGAGCACCTGGTCGATCCAGCCGAGCTCCGGCTCACTCGCCCCGCGCTGCAGCCAGGACTTGCGCACCCGGCGCCGCACATCGTCGACCAGCCTGGCCCGGAGGATCCGCTTGGCTCGCCACAGCTGTGAGTCGGGGATCTTGCCGATCGCCTCCGCCCAGCCTTCACCCTGCTCGATGAAGTAGCGCCCGCCGTGCCGCTCGGCCAGCGAGATCATCTCCGGTGCCATCCATGTCGGTGCGTGCACACCGTTGGTGATCGAGCCGATGGGGACCTCGGCACGGTCGAAGCCGGGCCACAGGCCGGAGAACATCTCTCGGCTCACTTCGCCGTGCAGCCGCGACACGCCGTTGGACCGCTGCCCGAGGCGCAGCCCCATGACGGCCATGTTGAACACGGTGGGGTCGCCGCCGTCGTAGGTCTCGGCACCGAGCTCGAGGATGCGCTCCACCGGGACGCCGTCGACGGCGTTGTCGCCGCCGAAGTGCTGCAGCACGAGCTCGCGCGAGAACCGGTCGATCCCGGCGGGGACCGGCGTGTGCGTCGTGAACACCGTGCCGGCCCGTACCGCCTCCAGGGCGGTGTCGAAGTCGACTCCGGCGCTCTGCACCAGCTCGCGGATGCGCTCGAGGCCGAGGAAGCCGGCGTGGCCCTCATTGGTGTGGAAGACCTCCGGCTCGGGTGCGCCGGTGATACGGCAGTAGGCCCGCAGGGCGCGCACGCCGCCGATACCGAGCAGCATCTCCTGCTCGAGCCGGTGCTCGCCGGAGCCGCCGTACAGCCGGTCGGTGATGTCGCGCTCGGTCGGCGCGTTCTCCTCCAGGTTGCTGTCGATCATGAGCATCGGGACACGGCCGACCTCGGCCACCCAGATGTGTGCCGCAACCTGCCGGCCCTCCGGAAGACCGACGACGACGCGTGCCGGAGTGCCGTCGGCCTCGCGGAGCAGGCTGATGGGCATGCCGTCGGGGTCGGTGACCGGGTAGCGCTCCTGCTGCCAGCCCTCACGCGAGAGGGACTGCCGGAAGTAGCCCTGGCGGTAGAGCAGGCCGACCCCGATGATCGGGACGCCCAGGTCGCTGGCGGCCTTGAGGTGGTCGCCGGCGAGGATGCCGAGGCCGCCGGAGTACTGCGGGAGCACCTGCGTGATGCCGTACTCGGGCGAGAAGTAGGCGATCGAGCTCGGGGCCTCCGGACCGAGCGACTGGTACCAGCGGGCGCCCATCAGGTAGTCGTTGAGGTCGTCGGCGGCGTCGCGGACCCGGCGCAGGAACTTGCGGTCGTTGGCCAGCTCCTTGAGCCGGTCGGCCGGCACCTCGCCGAGCATCCGTACGGGATCGTGCCCGACCGCCTCCCACACCTCGGGTTCGACGGCGGAGAACAGATCCTGTGTCTCCGGGTGCCACGACCACCGCAGGTTGGCGATGAGCTGGCCCAAGGGGGCCAATGGCGGAGGCAGCACAGTCCGGACGGTCAGTCGTCTAATGGCACGCACCCTGCACACCCTAGTGGTGGCCATCCGAGGGGCAGGCCGGACCAGTGCGTCGACCCTGTGCGTAACAGGTTGTTCACCCCCTCACCTCGGTACGGTGGGACCGATGACTGGACGAATCCCGATCCTTGATGTCCAGCCCGTCGTGGAGTGCGGCAGATACCCCGCGCACGCGGTCACGGGCGAGTCCTTCGTGGTCTCCGCAACGGTGTTTCGCGAGGGTCACGACGCGGTCAATGCCAACGTCGTGCTCAGCTCCCCCGCACGCCGTGGCGGGATCACTTTCCCTATGACCCCCGGCGCCCCGGGCACTGACCGATGGCACGCGACAATCACGCCCGAGGCCGAAGGGGCGTGGTCGTTCACGATCGAGGGCTGGGGCGACCCGTGGGCCACGTGGCTGCACACCGCAGAGATCAAGGTGCCGGCGGGCATCGACGTCGACCTGGTGTTCCAGGAGGGCGCGATCCTGCTCGACCGCGCCGCCAAGGGCATGCCGCGCAACACCGCCGAGGAGAAGGCCGTGCTGCGCGGGGCCGCCAAGGCGATGCGCGACCGTCGCCGCCCTGACCCCGTACGGCTCGCGGCCGCCCATGACACGACCGTCACCGAGATCCTGAGCCGCTTTCCGCTGCGCGACCCGGTGACCGAGTCGGGGCCCTACCCGCTGCTCGTCGAGCGGGAGCGTGCGCTGTTCGGCTCGTGGTACGAGCTGTTCCCACGCTCTGAGGGTGCACACCATGACAAGGCCGGCCACTGGGTGTCGGGCACCTTCCGCACCACCATGGAACGGCTACCGGCGGTGGCCGCCATGGGTTTCGACGTCGTCTACCTGCCGCCGATCCACCCGGTCGGGCGCACCTTCCGCAAGGGTCCCAACAACACGCTCGACGCCGGCCCGGACGACCCGGGAGTGCCGTGGGCGATCGGCGGTCCGGAGGGTGGCCACGACGCGATCCACCCCGACCTCGGCACAATGGAGGACTTCGAGGCGCTGGTCGCCAGGACGCGTGAGCTCGGCATGGAGGTGGCGCTCGACCTGGCATTGCAGGCAAGCCCCGACCACCCGTGGGTCACGGAGCACCCGGAGTGGTTCTCGGTCCGCCCCGACGGCACCATCGCCTACGCCGAGAACCCGCCGAAGAAGTACCAGGACATCTACCCGGTCAACTTCGACCGCGACCCGGAGGGCATCTACGAAGAGGTCTTGCGCATCGTGCGCCACTGGATCTCACACGGCGTGCGCATCTTCCGGGTCGACAACCCGCACACCAAGCCGGTCAACTTCTGGGAGTGGCTGATCGGCGAGGTGCGCAAGACCGATCCCGACGTCATTTTCCTCGCCGAGGCGTTCACCCGACCGGCGATGATGCACATCCTTGGCAAGGTCGGCTTCCAGCAGTCCTACACCTACTTCACGTGGCGCACCAGCGAGTGGGAGCTGAGGGAGTACGGCCAGGAGCTTGTCTCCGCCGCGCCCTACATGCGGCCCAACTTCTTCGTCAACACTCCCGACATCCTCACCGAATACCTGCAGTACGGCGGGCCCGCCGGCTTCAAGATCCGGGCGGTGCTCGCGTCGATGCTGTCGCCGGCGTGGGGGGTTTACAGCGGGTACGAGCTCTACGAGCACGTCGCCGTGCGCCCCGGCAGCGAGGAGTACCTCGACTCGGAGAAATACCAGTACCGGCCCCGCGACTGGGCCGCCTACGAGCCCGGCGGCCCACGCGAAGGGCAGTCGCTCGCCCCCTACATCACCCGGCTCAACCAGCTACGCCGCGCGCACCCCGCCCTGCAGTGGCTGCGCAACCTGCGCTTCCACAACGTCGAAGGCTCCGACATGCTGGCGTTCTCCAAGGGCCGCCGGCTGCCCGACGGCTCCGACGACGTCGTCATCGTCGTCGTCAACCTCGACCCGCATGGGGCCCGGGAGGGCTTGCTACACCTGGACATGCCGTCTCTTGGCTTCGACTGGCACGAGACCTTCACCGCGCGTGACGAGCTGTCGGGCCAGACCTTCCGCCTTGGCTCACGCAACTACGTACGGCTGGACCCCGGCGTCGAGCCCGCGCACATCATGTCGGTGCGGCGGTGGGGTGGATGACGCACTCGCAGGTGCTGCTGCCCGTCGCGGGCAGCGACCCCGACTGGTTCAAGCGCGCGGTCTTCTACGAGGTGCTGGTCCGCTCCTTCGCCGACGCCAACGCCGATGGCGTGGGCGATCTGCAGGGGCTGCGCAGCAAGCTCGACTACATCGAGTGGCTCGGTGTCGACTGCATCTGGCTGCCGCCGTTCTTCGCCTCTCCGCTGCGCGACGGCGGCTATGACGTGTCCGACTACAAGAGCGTGCTGCCGGAGTTCGGCACGCTCGACGACTTCGTCGAGCTCGTCCGCGACGCCCACACCCGCGGCATCCGGGTGATCATCGACTTCGTCATGAACCACACGTCCGACCAGCATCCGTGGTTCCAGGCGTCGCGCAGCGACCCGGACGGCCCCTACGGCGACTTCTACGTGTGGTCCGACAGCGACGAGGGCTACCGCGACGCGCGCATCATCTTCGTCGACACCGAGGTCTCCAACTGGACGTTCGACCCGATCCGCAAGCAGTACTTCTGGCATCGGTTCTTCTCCCACCAGCCCGACCTCAACTTCGAGAACCCTGCCGTCCAGGAAGCGATCCTCGACGCACTGCGGTTCTGGCTCGACCTCGGCATCGACGGGTTTCGGCTCGACGCGGTCCCCTACCTCTACGAGGCCGAGGGCACCAACTGCGAGAACCTTCCGCAGACGCACGAGCTCCTGCGCAAGGTTCGCAAGATCGTCGACGACGAGTACCCCGACCGGGTCTTGCTGTGCGAGGCCAACCAGTGGCCGGAGGATGTCGTCGAATACTTCGGTGACTTCGACTCCGGTGGCGACCAGTGCCACATGGCCTTCCACTTCCCGGTGATGCCGCGCATCTTCATGGCCGTCCGCCGGGAGACGCGCTACCCCGTGTCGGAGATCATGGAGCGGACGCCGAAGATCCCGCAGCACTGCCAGTGGGGCATCTTCCTGCGCAACCACGACGAGCTGACGCTCGAGATGGTCACCGCCGACGAGCGCGACTACATGTGGACCGAGTACGCCAAGGACCCACGCATGAAGGCCAACATCGGCATCCGCCGACGGCTGGCGCCGCTCTTGGAGAACGACACCAACCAGATCGAGCTGTTCACCGCGTTGCTCCTGTCGCTGCCCGGCTCGCCGGTTCTCTACTACGGCGACGAGATCGGCATGGGCGACAACATCTGGCTCGGCGACCGCGACGGCGTACGCACGCCGATGCAGTGGACCCCCGACCGCAACGCGGGGTTCTCCACCGCCGAGCCCGGACGCATGACCCTGCCTGTGGTGATGGATGCCATCTACGGCTTCCAGGTCACCAACGTCGAGGCGCAGATGCAGAACACCTCGTCGCTCCTGCACTGGTCGCGGCGGATGATCCAGGTCCGCAAACAGAATCCCGCATTCGGGTTGGGTAGTTTCCACGACGTCGGGGGTAGTAACCCTTCCGTGCTGTCCTACGTGCGCGAGTTCGGCGATGACGTGGTGCTCTGCGTCAACAACCTGTCCCGCTTCCCGCAGCCGGTGGAGCTCGACCTGCGCAGGTTCGAGGGGGTGGAGCCGATCGAGCTGCTGGGCGGTGTCCAGGTTTCCGCGCATCGGTGAGCTGCCCTACCTGCTCACCCTGGGATCGCACGGCTTCTACTGGTTCCGGCTGCCCGTGGCCGCTGACGAGGTGCAGGCATGAGTGACGCAACCGGCGCAATGCTGTCCGACGAGGAGCGCGCACAGCTCCCCCAGCTGCTGGCCGAGTGGATCCCGCACCAGCGTTGGTTCGGCGGTAAGAACCAGCCGGTGGACTCAGTGCGTGTCCTGTCTGCAACGGCGCTCAACCCAGCCCGACCACAGGTCGAGCACCTCATCGTCGGCGTACAGCAGGGCGGTGAGGAGTCTGTCTATCAGGTGCCATTGAGCATCAGACCCGAGTTCGAACCAAGGCTGCACCACGTCGAGGTCGGGATGCTCGGCGAGCTCTACGTCTACGACGCCTTGCATGACAAGGATGCGACAGCGCTCATCATCGAGAAGATCGAGAAGTCTGAGGATCTCGAGACGCTCAGCTTCCACAAGCTCGACAGCGCCGACATCCCGGTGGGTGAGCCGTCGACGGCCCTCACGGCGGAGCAGACCAACACCTCCCTCGCCTACGGCGACGCCGCGCTTCTCAAGGTGTTCCGTCGCCTGCAGGCCGGCGTCAACCCCGACGTGGAGGTGCACGAAGCACTGACCATGGCCGGGAGCGAGAACATCGCCGCGTTGCTGGGTTGGGTGGACGGCAGCTGGGAGGACCCCGCCACGGGCGCCGTGGTCAGTGGCAGCCTCGCGATGCTTCAAAAGTTCCTGACGACAGCAACAGACGGCTGGCAGCTGGCGACCACGAGCGTGCGTGACCTCTATGCCGAGGCCGACCTGCACGCGGAGGAGGTCGGGGGTGACTTCGCCGGCGAGGCGCGCCGGTTGGGGCAGGCCACCGCCGACGTACACCTCTTCATGGCTCGGACGTTGGAGACCGGCATGCTCTCCACCGATGACCTCAAGGCGATGGGTAACCGCATGCGGGCACGGCTGCAGAACGCCGCGAGCGAGGTTCCCGAGCTGGCTGCCTATGCCGACGGACTCGCACCAGCGTTCGAGGCGCTGGCCACGATCGAGGAGCCGGTGCCGGCGCAGCGGATCCACGGCGACTACCACCTGGGGCAGGTGCTGCGCACCGTCATCGGCTGGAAGCTGCTGGACTTCGAGGGTGAGCCGCACGAGCCGCTCGCGCAACGGGTGGCACTCGACTCCCCGCTCCGCGACGTCGCGGCAATGCTGCGCTCGTTCGACTACGCCGCGCTCCACCTGCTCGTCGCCGACCATCCGGGAGACCAACAGATCGCCTACCGCGCGCACGAGTGGAGCGAGCGCAACGCGGACGCCTTCTGCGAGGGATACGCCGAGGTCAGCGGCAGCGACCCGCGGGAGCACGCGGTGCTGCTCCGCGCGTACGAGACGGACAAGGCTGTCTACGAGGCCGTCTGGGAAGCGCATATCCGGCCACGCTGGCTGCCCATCCCGCTCGACGCGCTCCGCCGGTTGTCGGCATGACGGGCCGCACGGTGCCGACGGTGCCGGAGTTGGAGCTGCGGCACCTCGTGCAGGGTCTGCACGCCAACCCGCACTCGATCCTCGGCGCGCACCCCTCCGGTGATGAGGTCGTCGTGCGCGCGCTGTGGCCGCTGGCCGAGAGCGTGGAGCTCATCACCGGGGACGACCCGCCGGTTCCGCTCGCGCATGTGGCGCACGGTGTCTGGGCCGTGACCCTCCCGACGACCGACGTCCCGGACTACCGGCTCGATGTCACCTACGCCGGGCGGACGAGCCGCGTCGATGACCCGTACCGCTTCCTGCCCACGCTCGGCGAAGTCGACCAGCACCTCATCCAGGAGGGGCGGCACGAGCGTCTGTGGGAGGTCCTGGGCAGCCACGTGCGCACCTACGAGGGCGCGCTGGGGCCGGTGACCGGCACGTCGTTCTCGGTGTGGGCGCCCAACGCACGCGGCGTCCGCGTCATCGCCGACTTCAACCATTGGGACGGGCGCGCGCACCCCATGCGCACGCTGGGCTCGACCGGGGTGTGGGAGCTGTTCGTGCCTGATGTCGGCTCCGGCACCCGCTACAAGTTCGCCATCCTCGGCCGCGACGGCGTCTGGCGTGAGAAGGCCGACCCGCTCGCGCGGCAGACCGAGGTGCCCCCACTGACCGCCTCGGTCGTCAACGAGTCGTCGTACGAGTGGGGCGACGGCGGGTGGATGCAGCAGCGCGCGGAGCGCGACTCGCACGCCGAGCCGATGAGCATCTACGAGGTGCACCTGGGCTCGTGGCGACGTGGCCGCTCCTATCGCGACCTGGCCGACGAGCTCACCGACTACGTGCGCGAGATGGGCTTCACGCACGTAGAGATGCTGCCGGTCGCCGAGCATCCCTACGGCGGGTCATGGGGTTACCAGGTCTCCTCCTACTACGCACCGACCGCCCGATTTGGAACTCCAGATGATTTTCGGTACCTCGTCGACCGGCTGCACCAGGCCGGCATCGGCGTCATCGTCGACTGGGTGCCCGCCCATTTCCCCAAGGACGCGTGGGCGCTGGCAAGGTTTGACGGCACACCCTTGTACGAGCACGCCGACCCGCGGCGCGGCGAGCACCCTGACTGGGGCACGCTCGTCTTCGACTTCGGGCGCCGGGAGGTGCGCAACTTCCTGGTGGCCAACGCGCTCTACTGGCTGAAGGAGTTCCACCTCGACGGGCTGCGCGTCGACGCGGTGGCCTCGATGCTCTACCTCGACTACTCGCGGGAAGCCGGCGAGTGGGTGCCCAATGCGTTCGGCGGCCGGGAGAACCTCGACGCCGTGTCGTTCCTGCAGGAGACCAACGCGACCGCCTACCGCGAGGTCCCTGGCGTGGTGACGATCGCGGAGGAGTCGACCGCCTGGCCGGGCGTGACCCGCCCCACGCATCTCGGCGGCCTCGGCTTCGGCATGAAGTGGAACATGGGCTGGATGCACGACACGTTGGACTACGTGCGGCATCAGCCGGTGCATCGCTCGTTCCATCACCACGAGATGACGTTCGCGATGATGTACGCCTACAGCGAGCACTACGTGCTGCCGCTGTCGCACGACGAGGTCGTCCACGGCAAGGGCTCGCTGTTGCGCAAGATGCCGGGCGACCGGTGGCAGCAGCTGGCCAACCTGCGTGCCTACCTCGCGTACATGTGGGCCCACCCCGGCAAGCAGCTGCTCTTCATGGGCGCTGAGATCGGCCAGGAGGCTGAGTGGGCCGAGGGCCGCGAGCTCGACTGGTGGCTGCTCGACCACCCCGAGCACGCTGGGCTGCGTGCCCTGGTCACTGACCTCAACCGCATCTACCGGGAGACGACGGCCCTGTGGGTGCTCGACTCCGACTCGGCCGGCTTCCGCTGGATCGACGCCAACGATGCGCCGGGCAACACGTTCTCCTTCCTGCGCTACGGCACCGACGGCAGCGTTCTCGCGTGCGTCGCCAACTTCGCCGGGGTCCCGCACGAGGGTTACCAGCTCGGGCTGCCGCACACCGGTCGGTGGTCCGAGGTCATCAACACCGACGCGGAGGTCTACGGCGGGTCCGGCGTCGGCAACCTTGGTGGTGTCGAGGCGTCCGACGAGCCGTGGCACGGCCTGCCGGCGTCCTGTCAGGTTCGGCTGCCGCCGCTCGGCGCGCTCTGGCTGAAGTACGAAGGATGACCGCGGCCCTCGTCGCCCGCATGACCGCGGCCGCGCAGGACCTGCTCGACTCGCTCGACGGGGCGCTTCGCGAGCAGGCGGTGGCATCGTTCGACATCCCTGATCGCCGGGCGTGGACCTACCTTCCTGGTCCGCGACCGGGGCTGTCGCTGGCCGACATGACGCAGCAGCAGCGAGACCTCGCGCTCGCGTTGCTCGACTCCGGGTGCAGCGTTGGGGGTGCCCAGGCCGCGCGGGCGGTCATCGAGCTCGACATGATCCGACGTCAGCTGTCGGCGCCGCCGGGACGCGAGCCGGACCCGACCGACCATCGCTACTGGGTGCGCATCCTGGGCGAGCCTGGCGGATCCGCGCCATGGGCATGGCGGGTCAACGGCCACCACCTCGCAGTGCAGATCACCGTCGTCGACGACGCCGTCGCGGTGACGCCGCAGTTCTTCGGGGCGGAGCCGGCGATGGTCGAGAGCGGGCCGCATCAGGGGTTGCGCATCCTCCCCGACGAGGAGGACCTTGGCCGAGCGCTGCTGGGTCTGTTGTCGCCGGCCCAGCGGTCGGTGGCGGTGGTGTCCGACGCCGCGCCGGCGGACATCCTCACGCGGTGGGACCCGGTGGCCGATGCGGGTGGGGTGCCGGCCGGGCTCTCGTACGGTGAGATGCAAGACGACCAGCGCGCTGTCCTGCGGAGGCTGGTCCGGCAATACCTCGACCGTGCCCCCATCGATGTCGCCGAGCTGGCGTGGCGCGACGCCGAGTCCGCCGGACTGGACACGATCGAGTTCAGCTGGGCGGGCTCGGACCGACCTCGGCGCGGGCACTACTACGCGGTCCGCGGGGCGACGTTCCTCCTCGAGTACGACAACACCCAGGACAACGCCAACCACATCCACTCGGTCTGGCGAGACCTGCAGCACGACTGGGGCGATGATCTGCTCGCGCAGCACTACGCCCGCGCCCACCGCTAGAACAGCACGCGGGCCAGGGCTGCGCGGGCCTTGGTGACGCGCGGGTCCTGCGCGCCGACAACCTCGAAGAGCTCGAGCAGGTGGGTGCGCGCACGGTCACGCTCGTCGCCGCTTGTGCGGCCCACCGCGGCGACGAGCCGGCCGAACGCGTCGTCGACCCGCCCGTCGACGATGTCGAGGTCGGCGGCGGCGATCTGCGCGTCGACGTCATCGGCGCGTTCGGCGGCGGTCGCCCGTACCTTCTCAGCGTCGAGGTCGTGCGTGCGGCTCAGCAGCTCGACCTGCGCGAGCCCCGCCTTGGCGTCGGGATCGGCGGGCGCGTCGTTGAGCACGCTGCGGTAGGCGGCGGCGGCCGCATCGAAGTCGCCACGCTCGATCGCGTCGTAAGCCTCGTCGAACCGCGGGTCGTGGGCGGGCTCCGGCATCTCCTCGGCCGCGGCCGCAGCCGGGCCGACCGGCTCGGCCCTCCCGGCGACGCCGTTGGTGACGGCGACCTGCAGCAGCTGGTCGATCACCTCGCGGACCTGGGGCTCGGGCAGCGCGCCCTGGAACAGCGGCACCGGCTGCCCGCGCAGAACTGCGAAGACCGCGGGGATCGACTGCACCTGGAAGGCCGCGCTGACCTGCGGGTTGGCGTCGACGTCGACCTTGGCGAGCAGGAAGCGGCCCTCGTACTCCGTCGAGAGCCTCTCCAGGATCGGCGAGAGCACCTTGCACGGCTGGCACCAGTCGGCCCACAGGTCGATGACGACCGGGACGGTGAGCGACCGCTGGATGACGTCCTGCTGGAACGACTCGTCGGTGACATCCAGGACGTAGGGGCCGGCGCTCGTCGAGGTCGCGCCGGAGCCCGGCTGCGCGGCCGCAGGCCCGTTGCCGGCCGGGCTCTGCGCCGCCATGCCGGACAGGTCGACCGCGCCGGGTCGCGAGAAGCTCTCCGAAGTCATGGCCCCATCCTTACATCGGCCCCGGAGCCGGCGCCTGGCTGCCCGGGTAGCGGTTCTGTGCAAGGCGTAGCCGGTCTGCGCAAGGCCTGTATGCCGCGCTCAGACCTGGTCGATCACGTTAACGTGATCGACCCGGCCTCAGAAGCGCGCCGGCTCGGTGTAGCTGCCCCACTCGCCGCGAAGCGCGTCGCAGATCTCGCCGAGGGTGGCCTCGGCGCGTACGGCGTCGAGCATCGGCGGCACGAGGTTGCCGTCGCCGCGCGCCACCTCGACCATCGCCGCGAGCGCGGCGTCCACGGCGTTCTGGTCGCGCTCGGCGCGGCGCTGCTCGAGCTCCGCGCGCTGCACCCGCTCCACCTCGTGCGACACCCGCAGGATGTCGACGTCGTGGGTCACCGTCTGCGTGTGCACGTTGACGCCGACGACCTTCTTGTCGCCCTTCTCGACCGCCCGCTGGTACTGGAACGCCGCCTCGGCGATCTCGCCGGTGAACCAGCCGTCCTCGATGCCACGCAGGATGCCGGCGGTGATCGGGCCGTAGGCCTCCTGCCACCGCCGCTCGTCCTTGCCGAGGTCGCGGATGCGGTCGAAGATCGCCTCGGCCTCGGCCTCGATGCGATCGGTGAGCGCCTCGACGTACCAGGAGCCGCCGAGCGGGTCGGCGACGTTGACGACGCCCGTCTCGTCCATGAGCACCTGCTGCGTGCGCAGCGCGATCTCGGCGGCCTGCTCGGTAGGCAGGGCGAGCACCTCGTCAAGCGCGTTGGTGTGCAGCGAGTTGGTGCCGCCCAGGACCGCGGCGAGGGCCTCGACGGCCGTACGTACGACGTTGTTGTAGGGCTGGTGTCCGGTCAGTGACACGCCCGCGGTCTGGGTGTGGAAGCGCAACCACTGCGCCTTGTCGGTCTTCGCGCCGTAGACGTCCCGCATCCAGCGGGCCCAGATGCGGCGCGCCGCGCGGAACTTGGCGATCTCCTCGAAGAAGTCGACGTGGCTGTCGAAGAAGAACGACAGCCCGGGCGCGAAGACGTCGACGTCGAGCCCGCGCGACAGCCCGAGCTCGACGTAGCCGAACCCGTCGGCCAGCGTGAAGGCGAGCTCCTGCGCAGCCGTCGAGCCGGCCTCGCGGATGTGGTAGCCGGACACCGACAGCGGCTTGTAGTCGGGCACCTGCGCGGCACACCACTCCATCAGGTCGCCGATGAGGCGCAGGTGCGGCTCGGGCGCGAACAGCCACTCCTTCTGCGCGGTGTACTCCTTGAAGATGTCGGTCTGCAGGGTGCCGTTGAGCGTCGACACGTCGACACCTTGGCGCTCGGCCGCGACGACGTACATGCAGAAGATCGGCACCGCCGGCCCGCTGATCGTCATCGACGTCGTGACATCGCCGAGCGGGATGTCGTCGAACAGCATCTCCACGTCGGCGGCCGAGTCGATGGCCACGCCGCAGTGGCCCACCTCGCCGAGCGAGCGCGGGTCGTCGGAGTCGCGGCCCATCAGGGTGGGCATGTCAAAGGCGACCGAGAGTCCGCCGCCGCCGTGCGCGAGGATCATGCGGTAGCGCTCGTTGGTCTGCTGCGCGTTTCCGAAGCCGGCAAACTGTCGGATCGTCCAGGTGCGGCCGCGGTAGCCGGTGGGATAGAGGCCGCGGGTGTACGGGAACTCGCCGGGCCACCCGATGCGCTCCATGCGCGGGTCGGCGACCCCGTCCGGCGGCCCGTAGACCGGGTCGACCTCGACGCCTGACAGCGTCGTGAAGTCAGCGTCACGCTTGGCTGCGGCGTCGTAGCGCTCCTGCCAGCGGCGGCGGCCCGCCTCGATCTCATCCGGCTGCACGGCGAAGCTCCTCGGGTCGACGTCGGTGTTGGTCCCACGATAGTTGGACGTCCTACTAAGAGTCGCATCGAGCGGGCGACCAGCCCTGCCGTCCCAGTTTCTGGAATCGTCTCCTATCAATCCCACCGGCTCGCTAGGCTTTCGGCGTTCAGGCAACCCGAACCCGAGGGGACTCACTGATGACGACACCCAGGCTGGCTCGCTCGCTCGCCGCCGCCGCGCTCGCCGCCGCGCTCGCCATGACCGCGGCCTGCGGCAGCGACGACAACGGCGCCCAGACCGAGGGCGGCGTCGAGGGGGCCACGGCGCCGGAGACCGTCCGGCTCGGCTACTTCCCGAACTTCACGCACGCGCCGGCCATCGTCGGGATCGAGCAGGGCTTCTTTGCCGACGCGCTCGGGTCCGAGACCGCCCTCGAGACGACGGCGTTCAACGCCGGACCGGCAGCGATCGAGGCCCTCCTCTCGGGCGCGATCGACGCGACCTTCATCGGCCCGAACCCCGCCATCAACGGGTTCGCGCAGAGCAAGGGCGAAGCGCTGCGCATCGTGTCAGGCGCCGCGTCTGGCGGGGTGTCGTTCGTGGTCCAGACGGAGATCGACGGTCCGGAGGACCTGGAGGGCAAGAAGATCGGCACCCCGCAGCTCGGCAACACGCAGGACGTGGCGGTGCGCTACTGGCTCAAGGAGCAGGGACTCGAGACCGACACCGAGGGCGGCGGCGACGTCAGCATCCTGCCGCAGGAGAACGCCCAGATCCTGCAGGCCTTCTCGCAGGGCGCCCTCGACGGCGCGTGGGTGCCCGAGCCCTGGGCGACCCGTCTGGTCACCGAGGGCGGCGGCAAGGTGCTCCTCGACGAGTCCGAGCTCTGGCCTGACGGCCAGTTCGTCATCACGCACCTGATCGTGGCCACGGAGTTTCTCGAGAAGCATCCGGACACGGTCAAGAGGCTGATCGAGGGCGAGCACCAGGCCCTGCAGCTCATCGAGTCAGACCCGGCCGCAGCCCAGAAGGCGACCAACGACGGCATCGAGGCGGTCACGCAGAAGCGCATCGCCGACGACCTGCTGTCCGCCGCCTGGGACAAGGTGTCGTTCACCAGCGACCCGCTTCCCGCCACGCTGCGCTCCTCAGCGGAGCACGCCGAGGAGGTCGGGCTGCTCGACGCGGTGGACCTCGACGGCATCTACGACCTCACTGCCCTCAACGAGGTCCTCGCAGCATCAGGCAAGCCGGAGGTGAGCGACAAGTGAATCCCCCTGTCGATCTGGCCGGGGCACTCGTGGCCGTCGAGTCTCCGCTTTCCGGCGCTGCACCGGCGGTCCGAGTTTCCGGCGTGACGAAGCGGTATGGCCGCGGCGACCACTCCACCATCGCGTTGCAGAACCTGTCACTCGACGTACAGGCCGGCGAGTTCGTCTGCCTGCTCGGGCGCTCGGGTTGCGGCAAGAGCACGCTGCTGTCGCTTCTTGCCGGGCTGGAGCAACCGACGACCGGCAACATCGACCTTGGCGGCCGCCGGGTCTCCTTGATGTTCCAGGACGCCACGCTGTTCCCATGGCTGACCGTGGCCGGCAATGTCGACCTCGCCCTGCGCCTGCGCGGTGTGCCCCGGCACGACCGCCCCGGCCGGATCGAGCAGCTGCTCTCGCTCGTACGGCTGGAAGGCAAGGGACGCTCGCGGCCACACGAGCTGTCCGGCGGCATGCGCCAGCGCGTGGCGCTGGCCCGAGCGCTCGCTCAGGACGCCGAAGTGTTGCTGATGGATGAGCCGTTCGGTGCGCTCGACGCGCTGACGCGGGACGCGATGCACGACGAGATCGAGCGCATCTGGCGTGAGCAGCGGCTGACAGTGCTGTTCGTGACGCACAACGTGCGCGAGGCCGTACGGCTCGGCGACCGCGTGGTCCTGCTGGCGCCCTCGCCGGGCCGGATCGACTCCGTGGAAGAGGTGGACCTGGCGCGTCCACGGCGCATCGACTCGCGCGAGGTGTCGGAGCGGGCCGCGGCCCTGACCGACCGCCTGCACAGCCAAGAGGAGGTTGCCCGATGACCGCGGCGACGACGATCGAGCGCCTCGACGCGACGGACGCGCCCGAGGAGCCGCGGACACCGCTCGGCCGCCGCATCTGGGACCGGACCTGGCCTCCCGTCGCGGCCGTCGCGCTGGCCCTGCTGGGCTGGCAGCTGACCTACCTGAGCGGCTGGAAGCCGGAGCATGTCCTCCCGAGCCCGGCGACCACGTTGTCGACGCTCGCCGAACGCCTGGCCGACGGCACCTACTGGGAACCGCTCGCCATCACCCTGGTGCGGGCTGCTGTCGGGTTCGGCCTGTCCATCGTCGTCGGCACGACGCTCGGCCTCGCCGTGGCGCGCTTCAAGTCGTTGCGTACGGCAGTCGGGTCGCTGATCACCGGTCTGCAGACGATGCCGTCGATCGCCTGGTTCCCCTTGGCAATCGTGCTCTTCCAGCTGACCGAGCAGGCGATCATCTTCGTCGTCGTGCTGGGCGCGGCGCCGTCCATCGCCAACGGCATCATCGCGGGAGTCGACGACCTACCGCCCTCGCTGGTGCGTGCAGGGACGGTGCTCGGCGCGCGGGGTTTGTCGTTGTACCGATACGTGATCATCCCGGCTGCGCTGCCTGCCTACCTCGCTGGACTCAAGCAGGGCTGGGCGTTCGCGTGGCGGTCGCTCATGGCCGGCGAGATCATCGCGATCGTGCCCGGGCACGCCTCTCTCGGGCAGCTGCTGCAGGCCGACCGCGAGTTCTTCGACGTGCCCGCCCTCATCTCAACGATGATCGTGATTCTGGTGGTGGGGATGGTCATCGACGCGGTGTTCGGGCTGGTGACCAACGGCGTGCGTCGCCGGCGCGGGTTGGGGGCTTTGCGCCTCTAGTCTTCCCTTGTGCACGTGACCGCTCGCGCCGACTATGCCGTACGGGCTGTCGTCGAGCTCGCCTCGTCGCCCGACGGTTCGGCGACCCGACAACAGCTGTCGGAGGCGCAGCAGATCCCGGGGAAGTTTCTGGAGGGGATCCTCACCGACCTGCGCCGTGCGGGTCTGCTCACAGCCCAGCGCGGCTCGCGGGGCGGCTTCCGGCTGGCGCTTCCCCCGGACCAGATCCCGTTGGCGACGGTGATCCGGGCGGTCGAGGGTCCGCTGGCCGCGGTGCGCGGCGAGTCACCGGAGGACACCAGCTATCCCGGTGCGGCCGAGCCGCTGACCAAGGTGTGGGTCGCGCTACGCGCAAGCCTGCGACAGGTGCTGGAGGCGACGAGTGTGGCCGATGTCGCGTCAGGGGTGCTGCCGACGTCGGTCGTCGAACTGCTCGCCGAGCCGGATGCGTGGGTGCGCCGCTGAGGGTGCCGCGGTGCGGGATCACCCCACCTCTTGCGCCCGCTGGGGCGCCCCAGCGGGCCCATAGCCACGCCGGAGCGCCCCAGCGCTGAGCGGTTCCTGCCCCGTGGGGCGCGAATCGGTGGCCATGGCAACGCTGGGGCGCCCCAGTGGATCGAGAGCGAGCCACCCACGCGGAGGTGTGCGGCCGCCATAGCTGTGGACAGCCGACGACGCGATGGGGCTCAACTCCGACATCCTCGTTCGCCATGCGGCTGGAAGCAGAACGACTCGCTCATACACAAAACGGCATCATCACTCGCGCGCAGGCCCTTGACTGCGGCATGACCCCGGAAGCGATCCGCCATGCCCTCGGCGGGGGGAGGCGGTGGCAACGGGTGCTGCCCAACGTGTACGCCACGTTCACGGTGGATCTCACCGTCACGCAGCGCATCACGGCCGCGCTGCTCTACGCCGGCGAAGACGCGATGCTGACCGGGCCGCTCGCAGCCTTCCTGTACGGGCTGAGGTACGGGCCCAAACATCACGGAGTCGTGGACCTCTTGATGCCGCGATCCGCGGGCATCCGGTCAAGGCAGTTCGTGCACATCCACCGCACCCGACATCTGCCGCTCCATCCCGTCCTGTGGCTGGGCCGATGGCCACTCGCACCGTCGGCTCGGTGCACGATCGACACCATCGGCGAACTCAAGAGCCAGCGCGACGTGCGGGCATTGCTGTGTGAACCCGTCCAGCGCCGGCTGACCACGCCCGAAGCGCTCGCCGAACAGCTCGCTCTGGCGCGGCCCAGCACTGGCACCGCGCTCGCGCATCGAGCTCTCGAAGACGTCACCGCCGGCTGCCGCAGCGCTCCGGAGTGCGAACTGCGCGACCTGGTCCTGAGCAGCCGGATCCTTCCGGAGCCACGCTGGAACAAGCCACTCCCCGACGCGCCCGGAGCGCAGGTCTTTCCTGACGCCTGTTGGGCCGAGGTGCGACTTGTCGTTGAGATCGACTCCCAAGAGTGGCACGGGTACGGCGATGCGCCGGAGAGCACCGAGCGCCGCCGAGCCCTCTACGCCCGCCTCGGATGGCGAGTCATCCCCGTTTCCCCGCGCCGGCTCCGTGAGGAGCCGCAGGTCGTGCTCCGCGAGATCGAGCAGGCCTACCTCCAGCGCCTGAGCTGAGCCACGGGGCGCGAATCCGTGGCTATAGCAACGCTGGGGCGCCCCGCTACGACTCAGTGCGGCGGCCACGGGGCGCGAATCGGTGGCTATAGCAACGCTGGGGCGCCCCAGCGAGCCGCAGGGGAAAGCGGCTCAGTGCTCGTCGAAGTCCCCCGCCGCGATGCGCACGCTGCGCAGGATCTCGAACACCGCACGGCGCTGCGCGTCGTCAAGGGAGGCGAGGCCGAACTCGGCGGCCATCAGGTCCTTGGTCGCGTGCTCGACGACGTCACGGCCGGCGTCGGTGATGCGCGCGAGCGTGCCGCGACCGTCGCGCGGGTTGGGCTCGCGGGTGACATAGCCGGACCGCTCGAGCCGGTCGACGATGTTGGTCGCGCTCGTGGGATGCACCATCAGCCGCTCCCCCACCTTGGCCATCGGCAGTGCGCCGGTGCGCGAGAAGGACAGCAGCACCAGCGCCTCGTAGCGGGCGAAGGTGAGATCGTGCGGTCGTACGATCGCATCGAACTCCGCGATCAGCAGCTGCTGCGCGCGCATGAGCGACGTCGCGGCCGCCATTGCCTCGGACGGGCCGAACCGCTCCCGCCACGTGGCTGCGGCGCGCTCTATGGGGTCGAATCCGAGACCGAGCTGCTTGGGCACGCCGTCACCGTAACCGACCTAGCCGTGCGGCGGGCGACGTGGCGCCGCGTCATGATGCGACACGGTCGCCGCGCGAACGGGGCCGGTCGACGTGGGGTAGGGCCGGTGCGGGTGGCTGTGCTTGCCCGGCTTGGCGGCCTGCGACTCGAGCCCGGTGCGCACCTCCTGGATGATGCGGTCGCGCCCGTCGGGGTCGGGGATGAACCGGATCTCCCGGATGCCCTGCTCCTGCGCGGCCGTCTCGAGCACGATGTGGCCCCACCCGAAGATGCGCCCCACGAACGGCTTGCGCACCGTCACGTCGAGCAGCCGTGATGTCGGCATCGTCGCCCGGCGTTGCCAGAAGACCCCCCACACCCGGAACACGCGGATGTTGGTGATCACGAACCGGTCCATGTGCTCCCACAAGGATCGGTAGGCGCCGAAGCCGAAGATGGCGGCGACGATGAGCGTGGGCACCCAGATGGCGTCGACGGACACGCGGGGCAGCCAGACGATGGCGAGCAGCACCCCGACGAGCATGATGAGGAACGGAAAGATCTGGACGATCCAGTGGTGCTTGACCTCGTCGATCACCCGCTCGCGAGAGACCAGGTCCTTGCGCACCCGCGGATTGACGAAGCCCCCGAGCCAGTGCAGGAAGCCCTTGCCGATCTCGACCGGACGCGGGAACTCCTCGGCCCGGTCGACAACAGAGTCCAACGCACCCTCGAGGCGCTCACCCAGCTGTCGCCGGGGCTGCGTCACGAGAACAGCTCGGATATCGCGTTGGCCACGCTCTCGAACACGTCGGCGATGAACGTGCCGATGTCGTTGATGATGTCGGTGAAGCCGCCGGGGTCGACAGCGATGAAGTAGACCAGGAACGCGAACGCGACGAAGCCGAAGAACTTCTTCATCGGTTGGTCCCTTTCATGATGGATTGGAGCAAGACGGTTGTTCTGATTTCTACCGCATCTGGCGGCGAAGCATCAGACGGGCGCGCCGACTCGCGTCAGATCGACGCCATGAGTTCATCAGCAGCAGCGTACGGGTCGCGACTCCCGGCGACCACGTCGGCGGCGAGCTCGTCGAGGCGTACGGAGCCATGGAACTGCTCAAATCGGGCACGCAGCCCCGCCACCGCGATGGCTTCCACCTCGCCCCGGGCGCGGGCGACGCGCCTCCGCTGCAGCCCGCCCGACTCCTCCAGGCGCGAGCGGTGCTTGTCGATCGCCTCGAGCAGTTCGGCGATGCCCTCGCCGCGGTCGGCAATCGTCATGAGCACCGGTCGCCGCACGCTGCCCTCGGCCCGCTCACCGAGTGCGAGCATCCCCCGCAGGTCGCGCCGCACCGCCTCGGCGCCATCCCGATCGGCCTTGTTGACGACGTAGATGTCGCCGATCTCGAGCAGTCCCGCCTTGGCCGCCTGGATGCCGTCGCCCAGTCCCGGCGCGAGCAGGACGAGCGTGGTGTCGGCCGTGGACGCGACCTCCACCTCGGACTGGCCGACACCGACGGTCTCGAGCAGCACCACGTCGCACCCGGCGGCGTCGAGCACCCGCAGCGCCTGCGGTGTGGCCCAGGACAGCCCGCCGAGATGCCCGCGGCTCGCCATGGAGCGGATGTAGACGCCGCTGTCCGTGGCGTGCTCCTGCATGCGCACCCGATCGCCGAGCAACGCGCCGCCGGTGAACGGCGATGAGGGGTCCACCGCGAGCACGCCGACCGTACGGCCCTCGGCGCGCAGCCGGGTTACCAGCGCCGACGTGAGCGTCGACTTCCCGACGCCGGGTGCGCCGGTGATGCCGATGACGTACGCACTGAACGAGTACGGAGCCAACGCCGACATCACCTCGCGCAGCATCGGCGAGGCGTCTTCCACCAAGGAGATGAGCCGCGCCACCGCACGGTGCGAGCCGGAGCGCGCAGCCTCGACCAGCTCGGCCGCGCCGGACGTCGTCAGCGACAACGGGTCAGGCCTTCGGCACGCGGACGATCAGCGCGTCGCCCTGCCCACCGCCGCCGCACAGCGCAGCGGCGCCGATGCCGCCGCCGCGGCGGCGCAGCTCGAGCGCGAGCGTCAGCGCCAGCCGGGCGCCGCTCATGCCGATCGGGTGGCCGAGGGCAATCGCCCCGCCGTTGACGTTGACCTTGTCGAGGGGCAGTCCGAGATCGGCGGCGGACGCGAGCCCGACGGCGGCGAACGCTTCGTTGATCTCGACGAGGTCGAGGTCGTCGATCTCGATGCCTTCCTTGGCGGCCGCCGCGCGGATGGCGTTGGCCGGCTGCATGTGCAGGGAGTTGTCGGGGCCGGCAACCATGCCGTGCGCGCCGATCTCGGCGAGCCAGGACAGGCCGAGCTCCTCGGCCTTGGCCTTGCTCATCACGACCACGGCGCAGGCCCCGTCGGAGATCGGAGACGAGCTGCCGGCGGTGATGGTGCCGTCCTTGCGGAAGGCCGGCTTGAGCTTCGCGAGCGTCTCCGCCGTGGTGTCCGGCCGGATGCCCTCGTCGTCGGACACGACGACGGGCTCACCGCGCCGCTGCGGCACCTCGACGGGTGCGATCTCGTCGGCGAACACGCCGTTCTTCTGCGCCGCGGCTGCCAGCTGGTGCGAGCGGGCGGCGAACTCGTCCTGCGCCTCCCTGCTCAGCCCGTGCCGCGGGTTGTGACCCTCTGTCGACTCACCCATCGACACGTGGTCGAAGGCGTCGGTGAGCCCGTCGTGCGCCATGGCGTCGAGCACCTCGACAGAGCCGTACTTGAACCCCTTGCGCGCGCCGGGCAGCAGGTGCGGCGCGTTGGTCATCGACTCCGTGCCGCCCGCGACGACGATGTCGACCTCGCCGGCCCGGATCAGCTGGTCGGCCAGGGCGATGGCATCGAGCCCGGACAGGCAGACCTTGTTGATGGTCAGCGCCGGCACGGTCATCGGGATGCCGGCCTTGACCGCGGCCTGGCGGGCGGGGATCTGGCCGGCTCCGGCCTGCAGCACCTGGCCGAGAATGACGTACTGCACCTGGTCGGGCGCCACGCCGGCCCGCGCCAGCGCCGCCTTGATGGCGACGCCGCCGAGGTCGGCGGCCGACAGGTCGGCGAGCCCGCCGAGAAGGCGGCCCATCGGGGTGCGTGCACCAGCGACGATCACGGATCCGGCCATCCGGATGCGCCTCCTCACAGCAGAGTCCAGGTGCCGACACACTAACGCGGCGAATCGACGCAACGGCACCCAGCGTCGGAACAAGGCCCGGCCCGAATCGACGCGGGGTGCCCTTGTGTCGGGTGGGGAGCGGGTGAGACAGACTTGCCTCGTGGACAACCCTCCCCTGCTCACCCGCATCGACCACGTCGGGATCGCCGTGCGCGACCTCGACCAGGCGATCGCCCGCTACCGCGAGGTGTTCGGGCTACGCGTGACGCACGAGGAGGTCAACGAGGAGCAGGGTGTCCGCGAGGCAATGCTGGCCGTCGGCGACTCCGCGACGTTCGTTCAGCTGCTGGCACCGCTGTCCGACGACTCCCCCATCGCCGGCTTCCTCGACAAGCGCGGTGAGGGCGTCCAGCAGGTGGCCTACGCGGTCGACGACATCGACGCGGTGAGCATCGCGCTGCGCGAGCGGGGCGTACGGCTGTTGTACGACTCTCCGCGGCGCGGGACGGCCGGATCGCGCATCAACTTCGTCCATCCGCGCGATATGGGCGGGGTGCTCGTCGAGCTCGTGGAGCACGCGGCGGAAAGCGAGGCGGCTACCCCGCCGCCTGCACCAGGCGCAGCGCACTGAACCGGGCCGCGACGGCGGCGATGACCTCGACACCGGTGCGTACGGCCTCCGTCGGTTCGCCCCGCCACACCACTGCGGTCTCCAGCTCGACGGGCAGCCCGCGGAGCACCCGCCAGGTCATGCCGCGCACCGGTCCGGGCAGCTCGCGAGGCCCCACGTGGGCGAAGCCGCGAGCCCGCATGCGGGCCAGCACCGCGGTGTCGGAGGAGCTCACTTCGTGCCAGTCGGGCGCGATCTTGCGCTCGGCGAAGGCGGTCTGCACCGCATCGAACAGCTCCGGTGCGGTGCTGCGCTCGAACAGCCCGAGTGGGACGGCGTCGAGCCGCTCCACCGGCACCGTGCGATAGCGGCGCAGCGGGTGGCCGGGGGTCAGCCACACGCCGACCGGTTGACGCAGGACACGGATGTGGTGCAGGCCGGTCAGGTCGGTCGGCAGCCGTACGAGACCAAGGTCGACGTCGTCCTCGCTCAGGTGTCGCAGCGTGTCGGTCGTCGTGGCGGGCTCGAGCTCGCACTGGACGTCGGGCAGGCGGCGCGCGATCTGGTCGGCAATGTCGGCCAGAAAAGACGGCGGCATCCACGGCGGCACCCCGATGCGCAGCATGCTCGGGCGACGAGCGACGGCGCGGTCGACGAGCAGCAGGCTGCGGTCGACGTGCTCGAGGATGCTGCGCGCCTCCTGCTCGAGCACCCGACCGACATCGGTCAGCCCGACGCCGCGGTGTCCCTTGGCGCGCAGGAACAGGTCGCTGCCGACCATGCGCTCGAGCTGGCGGATCTGCTGGGAGAGCGACGGCTGCGTCAGGTGCAGACGCGCCGCTGCTTGCGTGAAGCTTCCCTCGTCCGCCACCGCGAGGAAGTACCTCAGGTGCCGTAGCTCCATGCCCGCAGCGTAGCGGGTGATAGGCGCTGCCTATGTGATCAAGGCAGTGTGGATTGGCACTAACGATCATTCATGGTGTGTGCTGCCCATGATCGCTTGATCACCGACAACGGGGGAGGTTGTCATGACGGTCATTACGCGGTTGCCAGGCCCACGTGCAGATCTGTGGGAGTGGCAGCTGTCGGGAGCCTGTCGTACCGCCGATTCGACCCTGTTCTTCTGCCCTGAGGGCGAGCGTGGTCCTGCCCGTCGACGCCGCGAGCTTGCGGCCAAGCAGGTGTGCCTCACCTGCCCGGTGCTCAGGCAGTGCCGCGAGCATGCGCTCGCCGTGCGCGAGCCGTACGGCGTCTGGGGTGGTCTCACGCCGGAAGAGCGTGAGCTGCGCCTGGCACCGCTGCAGACTCGGCCAGCTCGCCACCCGACCGCTGGGTAAGTCCAAACGCCTGAGCGCTCTTTCACATCAACGGCCGTCCGCGGGTAGGGTGCTGCCTGCACGAGGCTGATCGCGCTGGGTAGACGGGGGCGTGCGAGTCCGCTGTGCACCGTCCACTCGTCACGCATCGTCGGCCTCGGCGATGCGCTCGCCAGGCAGGGATCCATGGAGCAACAGGCGACCCGCGTCCGTTCGATCTTCGACTCGCAGCCCACAGGCGGCTTCACGCTGGTGATGCGGGGGTTCGACCGCATCCAGGTGGAGACTCACATCCGTCAGCTCGAGCAGGCGCTCGGCGATGCGACGGCCCGCATCAACGAGCTCGAGGTCTCCCTCGAAAAGCTCGAGTCGCAGTTCGGCGACGTCCAGGGCCAGTTGCAGGAGGTGGAGCGCCCGTCCTACTCGGGCTTCGGCGCCCGCATCGAGCAGCTGCTGCGCCTGGCCGAGGAGCAGGCGGCCGACGTCCTTGCCGACGCCAACGCCGAGGCTGCGCAGCTGCGCGCCGCCGCGCGCGTCGACGCCGCAGAGCTGCGGCAGGCAACCGAGGCGGAGGTGGCCGAGCGGCTGGGTGCCGCCAAGACCCGCGCCGACGAGATGCTGGACACGGCGCGCACCGAGAGCGACCAGCTGCGGTCGGCCACGGCACGCGAGGCGGCGGAGCTGAAGTCCACCGCGGAGCGCGAGTCGTCGAAGATCCGCTCGGCGGTCGACCACGACATCGCCGAGAAGCGCTCCACCACCGAGCGCGAGATGTCCAAGCTGCGGGCGACCACCGAGCGCGAGGCCGCGCAGCTGCGGGCCGGAGTCAAGCGCGAGACCGACGAGCTGCGCGTCAACGCCCGTCGCGAGGCCGACGAGATGCGGACGCAGGCCAGCGCCGTGCTCGAGGAGGCGCGGGGGCGCGCCGAGCAGCTGGCCTCCGAGGTGGAGATCGCGCTCGCCACCAAGCGCGAGGAGGCGGAGCGGCAGGACGCCGAGCGGCACGAGGCCAACGTCGCTGAGACGCAGAAGCTCGTCACCGAGGCCGAGGCGCGTGCGGCCGCGGCCGAGGCCGCAGCCGCCGAGATCCACGAGAAGTCCGAGGAACGCCGGCGGAAGGCCGACCTCGAGGCGCGCAACGCGCTCGACAAGGCCCGGCGCACCGCGACCGCGACCGTGTCCGACGCCAAGGCGCAGGCGGAGTCGTCCCTCGCCGACGCCCGGGCCGAGGCCGAGCGCGTGCGTACGTCTGCGCAGCGCCAGGTCGACGAGCTCACGCGTCAGCGCGACAGCATCACCGGTCACCTCTCGCAGCTGCGCAGCCTGCTCGGCAGCATGGCCGTCCCCGGGGTGACCGACGCACCAGCCACCAGCCCGGCGGCAGCGGGCAACAACGCGGCGCACGAGAAGCCCGCCAAGACCGAGCCTGCCAAGACCGAGCCTGAGGCCGCCAAGGACGCCTGACGGTTCAGCTGCTGCGCTCGATGTGCACGAGGGCGTCCCGCATGGCGCCTGCCGTGCGGTCGGGCTGCTCGACGATCGACAGGTGCCCGGCGTCCGGCACGAGGTAGACGACGGCGGGTGGCTTGAAGGCCACCGACATCGCGAGGGCGTCGTCGTGCGAGGCGATCCCGTCCTCCTCACCGAGGATGACGGCGGCGGGTGCGTGAGCCGCGCGCAGCGTGTCCATCGAGTCGGGCCGCTCAGCCATCGCGTACTGCGCCCACGACACGCCGTCCGGCCGGGACTCGTCGAGCCACCTGCGCACCTTGGCCACCACCGCAGCCGCGTCCCGGTGGGTCGTCGGGCCGAGCAACGTGTCGAGCATGGGATACAGCACGACCTGTCCGTCAGCCAGCACCTGCTGGGCCATCCGGATCCGGTTGCCGCGCCCCTCGGTCGTGTCGGCGGACGCCTTGGTGTCCATGAGCAGCACCGAGCCCACCCGGTCGGCGTACCTGCGGAGCATGGCCATGGCGACATAGCCGCCCATCGACAGTCCGCCGAGGGTGACCCGGTCGAGCTGCAGCCGGTCGAGCAACCGCACGACGTCATCCGCCATAAGGTCGAGCGACGGCCGATCGCTGCCCAGCGGTGATCCGCCGAACCCCCGCAGGTCGGGGGTGATGATGCGCCACCGGTCCGAAAGCAGCGTGCGCGCCGGCTCCCACATGGCGGACGACAGCGGGAACGCATGCAGCAGCACGACCGGCGGTCCGCTCCCTGCTTCGGTGTAGACGAGGTCGACGGCCACGGCCCGTAGGCTACGCGCGCGTGACGTCGGCGTCCCGCTCAAAGACGTCGTACGGGCCGTCCCACTCCGTCGGCAGCGGCACCGCATCCGGCGCGACGCGAGCGACGATCTCGTCGAGCACGCGCCGTACGGCGGTCTCACCGACCCACAGGTGCCGCGCACCCTCGACCGCGATGACCTCGGCCTGCGGGATGCGGGCGAAGCGCTGTCTCGCCTCCGGCGGCTTGAGGTAGTCGTCGTGCTCGGGAACGAGCACGATCACCGGCTTGCCGCTTGCCGCCCACACGTCGAGATGCTCGTCCTGGGCCTTGCGCAGCGGTGGCGAGAGCAGGATGACGCCCTCGATCCCGGGGTCGCAGCCGTACATGAGCGCGAGGTCGGTGCCGAACGACCAGCCGACCAGCCAGGGATGCGCGAGGTCGTGGAACTCGGCGAACTCGATGGCGGCGGCGACGTCGAAGCGCTCGGACACGCCCCCGTCGAACTCGCCCTCGCTGCGCCCCGCGGCGCTGGATGTGCCGCGGGTGTTGAACCGCAGCGCCGCGATGCCCGCGAGCGCGGGCAGCCGCCACGCAGCCTTGCGAAAGACATGGCTGTCCATGAACCCGCCGTGCGTGGGTAGCGGGTGCAGCGTGACGAGGGTGGCCACGGGGTCGCGGTCGAGCGGGCTCGCCAGCTCGCCGACGAGCGCGAGCCCGTCAGCGGTATGCAAAGTCACCGGCTCGCGGCGGGCAGGCAGGATGACGTTGGACCGGATCTCGACCATGACCCGCCGACTCTAGCCCGCGGTTTCGCCCCCCGGCTCCGGGACCGGATCGAGCGCCGGCTCGAGCACCGGCTCAGGTGGAAGCGGCAGCTCGGCGTGCAGCCGGGCATGGTCCTGGTGCGCCGAGGTCGCCGCCTCGTGGTAGCCCTCGAGCGCGCGCCGGAACCCCTCGTCGGCGTAGCCGCGGCCGTCGACCAGTGGCCCCACCTGGCCGTCGATGACGGCGATCACGTCCTCGCCCGCGAGCGTCTTGTGATGCTCGAGTGCGGCCGCGAGGGCGAGAACGTCGCTGCGGTTCTCCTTGAGCACCCGCTCGGCCTCTTCCAACAAGGTGGAGAGCTTGTCCTCGATGCGGTCGGCCAGGGCCGCGCGGATCTCCTTCTCCTCGCTCTCCTTACCGGGCCTGCCGCCGGGAGTGCCGACCTCGAACCGCCGGGACGCCGCGAAGGACGACACGGTCGACCCCATCCCCCAGAAGCCCTCCATGAAAGTGGCCACCGCCGTCGCCGACTCCAGGTCGCCGGAGACACCCGAGGAGTTGTCACCGGCGAAGAACATGCGCTCGCCGGCAAGGGAGGCGAGGCTCACCAGCACGTCGCTCTCGTACTCCGTGCGCCACCGGGTGAACTGGTCCTCCGGCGGGATCGACGCGACCATGCCCAGGTAGTCGGACCCCTTCTCAATGGTCGCGATGTCGATCTCCATGTGCCGGCGGATGCGATAGGCCATGACCGCATGGCAGGCCTCGTGCACGGCGACCGCGTGCCGCTCGCGCTCGATGTATTCGACATCCTCAGGCGGCCCGAGCTCCTTGAGCTGCTTGGCCTTGATGACGTCGCGCCACTCGATAACGGCACGCCCGTCGCGGATGGCGTTGATCAGCGCCTCGTTGACGAGGTCCTTGATGGTCGCGCCGGTGGCGTACGGCGTGATGACGGCGAGCTTTTCGATCTCCTCGGCCGTCAGCTGGTGGCGAACCTTCGAGAGATAACCCTCGTACGTCCGCACGCGGCCGGCCTTGCTGGGATAGCCGACCTTGTAGATCCGGTCGATCCGGCCCGGCCGCAGCAACGCCGAATCGAGTGCCTCCGGCATGTTGGTCGCCATCATCACCAGGATGCGGTATTTCGGTGGCGGCTTCGGACGCATGCCGAGCGCTCGCCGAACGACGCGGTTGATGAACCCCCGAGGCTTCTTCAGGCCGGACAGCTCGGTCAGCAGCGCCTGCAGCGTGCCCATGCCCCCGCCGCCCATGCCCATGCCGCCCATGATGAAACGGGACCGGCGGGCCGCTTCGTCGTCATCGACACCGGTCCGCAACGACTCCCGCGCCAGGAGCTCACGAGTCTGCGGTGTCAGATGGGCGAAGCCGTTGCAGCCGGCGTCGACCCACGGCGCCGGACGCATTCCCGGGGCACCTCCTGGTCCGCCCTGGCCGGTGGCGCCGCGGTTGCCGAGCGAGTCGGCCTCGTCGAAGAAGACGATCACCCCGCCATAGCGCAGCGCCAGCTTGCGCAGCTTGCGGAACAGCGACTTGACCTTGAGGATGCCGACGCCCATGAACATCTGAATGAACGCGCCCGGATCGACGAAGACGTAGGGCTTGCCCGTCTCACCCGCCACTGCTTCGGCCATCAACGTCTTGCCAGTTCCGGGCGGACCCCACAACAGCACGCCTCCCGGGACAAATCCCCCCTTTTCCTCAATGCTTTCCGGGTTCTCGAGGAAGACGATGTTCTCCTTCACCTTGGCCAGCACGTGGTCCTGGCCCCAGACGTCCCGGAACCGCGTCTTGATGTCGTCGGGGTAATAGACGTCGACACCACCGCGGGAGAGGAACCAGAAGATCGCGACGAACTGGAAGATGACGAGCGCGCCGAAGAACAGGAACTGGAAGATGAACGGCAGTGCGGAGAAGAACGCCTGTGGCGCCTTGAACAGCGCCGTAATCGGCGGCTCGTCGTAGATCGCGCCGAGGATGATCGCCAGCAGGGCGATCCACATCAGCCATCGTGCGACACGGGCCAGCCGGAACCGCGTCCAGTCGCCGAAGTGTCCGCGGTACCACCGGTCGGCGGCACCGAACACCCGCTTCGACCAGAACCGGTGATAGGCCGCCCAGTGCTCGCTGATGAGGAAGTGCACCTGGCGCACGAGCTCGATGCCGATGAGCCAGAACAGCCACGACCGGGCGGCGGCCTGCTCGCGTACGGCCTCGCTGAACGACTGCACCGGCGAGAGCTCGGCCATCCGCGACCACACGAACACGAAGAAGATGATCGTGAACAGCAGCAGGAACTTGATCCTGTCCCACAGCGCCAAGGGCTTGCGGGTCGGGCGCTCGTCGTCGCGCGGGCGCTCCTCAGGGGCGGTCAGCCCGGGCACCTGGCTGTCGCGCGTCGCGACGACAGCCTGACCAGAGTCCTCCGTCACGGGGACCGCCCTTCGCTATTCGTTCACGGTGAATGACTCGACGATGTCGGTGATCTCGCTTTCGCGATCGGTGAAGCACGTCGCCGAGCAGTGGACGACAACTGTGTAGATCTTGCTGGTGTCCTGGTTGGTGAGCACCTTCTGCTCGAAGGTCTGCAACGAGGCACCGAGGTCGTAGTTGAACGCGACGTGTACGCCGCGCAGCCCGTCACCCTCCTCCAGGGTGTCGTCACGCAGCAGCTCGAAACCCTCGGGCAGCTGGCCCTGCTCGGCCGCGGTCTGCCGAGCCGACGCGGTCACCGGGAGCAGCAGGTCGCGCAGCGTGTTGAGCGATACGCGGCCGCGAGTCGTCTCGTCGAGCTCACGCACGAACACGTAGACGACGGGGTCAGTGGCGACCAGACCGACAACGTTGCCGATCGCGGGGTCGTTGCTCGCGTCGAAGCCCACGGTCCAGGAGGTGGCGGCCAGGATCTCTCCGGTGGCGCTGCCTGACCCGAACAGCTCCTCCTCGATGACCTCCTCCTCGAACTTCGTCCAGTCGGAGGGCACGCGAAACACGGTGTTGTGGTCACGTGACGACACGTAGGTGTAGGTGGACTCGGCGCAGGCGGTCAGCAGCGCGCTAGCAGCCGCCACCAAGGCCGCTGCGAGACTCGTGACCTTCAGCCGTAGCCCACCCACAGGGCCTCCACACCCAGGACCAGTTCTTCGAGTATGACGGGACTCTCATTGTTTTACGCGGCGGACGGGTGAAGGGTTGGGTCTCCCGACGTCTGACATGCCCCGTCATCGTGGACGGCGCCGGTCGCGCGCCGCCCAGCACCCCCGGTGCCAGTGCCGTCGCTCATCGATTCCGCCGCCGGACAGCGTCGATCCCTCCGATGGCCAGGCGACGATATGCGGCGTGACCGGCCGGATGAGCTGGTCGCACCCGGGGCAGCGGTAGGCCTTGCCCGTGGCCGAGCCGGTGACCTCGCGGACGACCCAGTCCACGTCGCCCCACGGCTCGATCCGCTCGTACACCCGACGATTCTCCCCCGCCCGCGTCGGCGGGTGCGGCGACGGGCTAGCGTGGGGCGCCGTGCGCCTCGTGATTGCCCGCTGCCAGGTCGACTACGCCGGGCGGCTCACGGCGCATCTGCCGATGGCGACCCGACTCATCCTGGTCAAGGCGGACGGATCGGTCTCCATCCACGCCGACGACCGGGCCTACAAGCCGCTCAACTGGATGAGTCCCCCCTGCCGCCTCGAGGAGTCGGACCACACCTGGACGGTGACCAACCCCGCCGGGGAGCGCCTCGTCATCAGCATCGACGAGGTGCTGCACGACTCGCGGCACGAGCTGGGCACCGACCCAGGCCTGGTCAAGGACGGGGTCGAGGCGCACCTTCAGCAGCTACTGGCCGCGCACGTCGACAGTCTCGGCGAGGGATGGACGCTCGTGCGGCGTGAGTACCCCACCCCGATCGGCCCCGTCGACCTGCTCTGCCGTGACGCGGCCGGGATGACCGTCGCCGTCGAGATCAAGCGGCGCGGCGAGATCGACGGGGTCGAGCAGCTGACCCGATACCTCGACCTGCTCAACCGTGACCCGCACCTGTCGCCCGTACGCGGGCTGTTCGTCGCGCAGGAGATCAAGCCGCAGGCGCGGACGCTCGCCACCGACCGCGGCATCGGCTGCCGCACCGTCGACTACGACGTGCTCCGTGGCCTCGACGACCCGAGCGAGCGACTGTTCTGAGCCCGAGGCGTTTCGACGCAACGACACCCTGCGTCGAAACAAGGCCCGGCCCGAATCGATGCAGGGTGGCGTTGCATCGTAACGACGGGCGTCCACCGATCGGTGGACGCTGCAAGTCGACTCGCCGGTGGTCCCGCTCGGGTCCGCGACCCTGTTGGCTGAGGTCATGGCGATGGACGCGATCACGATCCGCGGGCTGACCAAGACGTACGGCGACAAGCGCGCGGTCGACGGGCTCGACCTGGACATCTCGCACGGCGAGGTGTTCGCCCTCCTTGGACCCAACGGCGCCGGCAAGACGACGACCGTCGAGATCCTGGAGGGTTTCCGTCGTCGCGACACCGGCGACGTGAGCGTGCTGGGCGCCGACCCGGGCAGCCCACCCGATGGGTGGCGCGACCGGATCGGGCTCGTCCTGCAGTCGTCCAGCGGGAACGACGAGCTCACGGTGTCCGAGCTGGTCCGGCACTTCGCCCGCTTCTACCCCAGCCCGCGAGACCCGGACGAGGTCATCAGCTCGGTCGGGCTCGAAGAGAAGCAGCGGACCCGGGCGCGGTACCTCTCGGGCGGCCAGCGGCGACGCCTCGACGTGGCCCTGGGGATCCTCGGGCGCCCCGAGCTGCTGTTCCTCGACGAGCCGACGACGGGGTTCGACCCGCAGGCGCGGCGGTCGTTCTGGACCCTGGTCGAGCAGCTGGCGTCCGAGGGCACCACGATCATCCTCACCACGCACTACCTGGAGGAGGCCGGCCACCTCGCCGATCGCCTGGGGATCATCGCCGGCGGTCGGCTCGTTGCCGTGGACACGCCGGAGCAGCTCGGCGGTCGGGCATCCAAGCAGGCCACGGTCGGCTGGACCGAGGAGGGCGAGTCGCGCTCGCTGGTCACCGACGAGCCGACCCGTGTCGTGCGGGACCTGGCGGCACGGTTCGGCGGCGAGGTGCCGCAGCTCAGTGTCGTACGGCCGACTCTTGAAGACGTCTACCTCGATCTGATCGGACAGCAGGCATGACCACGACGGCAATTCCCGCCACGGCCACCACTCGCAGCCGCCCGCGCAACCTCGTGGCGCTCGGCCTCGCGCGCACGCAGCTCGAGCTGACGGCGTTCTTCCGGGAACGGGATGCCGTGATCTTCGGCTTCGCCTTCCCCATCCTGCTGCTCGGCCTGTTTGCCGTGGTGTTCGGCGACGAACCGTTCACCGAGGCGGGTGTCGACGTCACGGTGGCCCAGTACTTCACGCCGGCGATGATCGCGTCGGGGATCGCCCTCACGAGCTTCCAGTCGCTGGCCATCACCATCGCCGTCGAGCGGGACGACGAGACACTCAAGCGCCTGCGCGGCACGCCGATGCCGCCGGTGGCCTATTTCCTCGGCAAGGTCGGGCTCGTCCTCGTCACCAGCCTGGCGCAGACGGCGCTCCTACTGACCGTCGCGGCACTGCTGCTCGGCGTCGAACTGCCGTCGGCGAGCGGGTGGGCGACGTTCGCGTGGGTGTACGTGCTCGGGGCCACGGCCGGGACGGTGCTCGGCATCGCCTTCTCGACCGTGCCCAGGTCAGCGAAGAGTGCGGTCACGGTCGTCTCCGGTCCGATGCTGCTCCTCCAGTTCATCTCCGGCATCTACTTCGCCTTCCCCTCGCTGCCGACCTGGCTGCAATGGATCGCCTCGCTGTTCCCGCTCAAGTGGATTGCGCAGGGCATGCGCTCGGTCTTCCTCCCCGCCGAGTTCGAGAGCGCCGAGATGTCAGGCTCATGGCAGCACGGGCTCACCGCGGTCATCCTGGTGGCATGGATAGTGGTCGGGGTCCTGGTGTCCCTGCGGACGTTCCGCTGGCTCAAGGACAGCCCGTGACCGACATCGCTGAGCCCGCACTGCGGCGCGGGCTCGCGATCGAGGCCGACGACGAAGTGTTCTGGGGCCGCGTCTTCATCGGCTTCCACGTGGTCTTCTTCGGCACCGCGGCGATCACCGCGCTGATCATTGTCGAGGACTCCGAACCCTCGACGGTGGCCAAGGCAACCTCGCTGGCTGCGCTCGCACTACTGGGCGTGCTCTACCTCGGCTTCGGCATCCGTGCCTTCGGCGGTTGCACTCCGTGGCGTAGCGCGGTATTCCTCGCACCTGCGTGGGCGACCCTGATCTGGCTTGCCCACGTCCACCCCGGGTCGTACCTGATGCTGTTCGCCCTCATCCCGCTCACCTGGGCGATGCTGTCCCCGGTGGCCGCAATCATCACGATGTTCTTGGCGATGGCGGCGCTGTCGATCTCCTGGCTCGCGACTGGCCGCGACGCGACGGAAACGCTCATCGAGAGCGGCATCAACCTCACCCTGTCAATCGTTGTGGGCTTGTTCATCACCGGGGTCGTCAGGGAGAGCGAGCGACGTGCCCATCTCATCAAGCAGCTGACGGACACGCAGGCAGAGCTCGCCGCCGCCGAGCGCGAGCGCGGGGTGCTCACCGAGCGCGAGCGCCTGGCGGGCGAGATCCACGACACGTTGGCGCAGGGCCTCACCAGCATCCTCAACTTCGCGCAGGCGGCCGAGGCGAGCCTCGACCGCGATCCCGAGATCGCCCGGCATCGCATCGGCCTGGTCGAGCAGGTGGCCCGCAACAACCTGGCGGAGGCCAGGGCGTTGATCGCCGCGCTGCAGCCGGCCGACCTCGACGGCGCGACCCTGCGCGGCGCGCTAGAGCGGATCGTGGACCGGTTCGGTCAGGAGGCCGACATTCCTGCGCACCTGGACCTGGTCGGCACGCCGCGCGCCGTACCGCCCAACGTCGAGGTGGTCGTCGTGCGGGCGACGCAGGAGGCGTTGGCCAACGTACTGCGGCACGCCAAGGCATCGACCGTCTCGGTGACGCTCGTGTACGGCGCCAGGAACACCACCCTCGAGGTCCGCGACAACGGGCGCGGGTTCGACGTGGAGTCGGTCGACGGGTTCGGGTTGCGTGGCATGCGCACCCGTACGGAGCAGGCGGGCGGGCGCCTCGAGGTCGACTCGCGCCCGGGCAGCGGCACGACAGTCCGCCTCACGCTGCCGTGCCCGACGGGCAACCAGTAGCCTTCGCCCACCGTGATGGTCCGTGTGCTCCTTGTCGACGACCACCCTGTCGTACGGGCTGGTGTCGCGATGCTGCTCGCCGACGCGGCCGGCATCGAGGTCGTCGGCGAGGCGGCCGACGGTGACGAGGCGGTGTCGATGGCCCGCCAACTGCGCCCGGATGTCGTGCTGATGGACCTGCGGATGCCCAAGGTCGACGGGGCCACCGCGACCGAGCGCATCCGCCACGAGCTCGACTCCGTACGCGTGCTGGTGCTGACCACCTACGACACCGACGCCGACATCGTGCGGGCGGTCGAGGCGGGCGCGAGCGGCTACCTGCTCAAGGACACCCCAGCTGCCCAGCTCGCCGACGCGGTGCGCGCCGCGGCACGCGGCGAGACCGTGCTCGCGCCGCCCGTCGCGGCCCGGCTCGTCACCCGGATGCGCCAGCCACCGGGCGAGGCGCTGACCGACCGTGAGCGTGAGGTGCTCGCGCTCGTGGCCCGCGGCCTGTCCAACCGGGCGATCGGCGAGCAGCTGTTCATCGGCGAGGCCACGGTGAAGACGCACCTGCTCCGTACGTTCGCCAAGCTGGGCGTCGATGACCGGACGCGTGCGGTGACGGTGGCGTACGAGAGGGGAATCCTGACAACCCCCGGGACCTGAGCCCCGGCCCGATTCGCCCGCCGCTCAGCCGAGCTGATTGTCCACGTAGCACCATCGCCATGACTCGCCCGGCTCGAACGAGCGGATCACCGGATGCTGCTCCGCTCGGTAGTGCGCGGTGGCGTGCCGCAGCGGCGAGGAGTCGCAGCAGCCGACGTGCCCGCACGCGAGGCACAGGCGCAGGTGCACCCAGTCGTCGCGGCCGAGGGCTAGGCAGTCCAGGCACCCGTCCTGCGTCAGCGGGGTCACGTCCACGGGGGCGGCGGCGAGATGGTCGCACAACGCCATCGAGCTATTCCTTCCCGAGCAGGGATTCCTCGAGGTCGAGCTGTCGCTGCACGCGAACCAGCACCTGCTCGGGCAGCCGACCCTCGTCACGAGCCTGGGTGAAGACGTCGCGCTCGGCTTGGATCATCGCACGCCGGGCGCGCCTCCGGGCGACCGAGGGTGGCTCGCGCTCCTGTCGGCCGAGCCGCTCCCACGCGGCATTGGCCTGCCGCTCGGCCCGCTCCCGCAGATCGTCGACAATGTCCGGCGGCAGCGTGGCCGCAATCTCGTCAAGCGCAGCCAGGCCCGCCTGGGTGGCCTCGAACTGCACGGACGCCTGGGCCAAGGCGAGCTCGGACTCGTCGTCGGGCGGAATCCTGACCCAGCGGGCAACCGGCGCGAGCGTCAGGCCCTGGCCGACCAGCGTGCCGAGGATGACGACGAAGGTCACCCACAGGAGCAGCGAGCGCATCTCGATGTCGGTGGGCAGCGACGACGCTGCAGCCAGTGAGATGGCGCCTCGCATGCCGGCCCAGGACACCACGATAGGCACCGAGACGGCTACCGGACGGTCGTCCGTGCGCAGTCCGGGGATGAGGCGTACGCCGTAGGTCGTCGCGAAGACCCAGACGAATCGCACCAGGACCACGGTGCCCAGCACCACGAGGGAGGTCAGGATCACCTCGCTCGCGGGTGCGTCGAGGTCCTCGAGCACTGCCCGCATCTGCAGGCCGAGCAGCAGGAAGATCATGCCCTCGAGCAGGAACTTGGCGACCTTCCAGAAGGCTTGGGTCTGCAGTCGGGAGGCGGCGCTCATGATGCCGGGCACATGCCCCAGGTGCAGACCGCACACCACGACCGCGACAACTCCCGAGACGTGCAGCTCCTCCGCCACGACGAAGGCAATGAACGGCGTCAGCAGGCTCAGCGTGTTGTCCAGCAGCGCCTGCGTGGTGCGCCGGTGGATCCACTCGAGCGCCTTGCCGAGGACTAGCCCGACGGCCAGCCCGCCCAGGCCCACCAGCAGGAACTGCCCCACCGCCTCCGGCCACGTCACAGCGGCCCCCGTGGCCGCCGCGACCGCAATGCGCAGAGTGACGAGCGCGGTCGCGTCGTTGATCAGGCTCTCACCCTCGAGGATGGTGACTACCCGCTGCGGGAGTCCGATGCGCCGCGCGACCGCTGTCGCGGCTATCGCGTCAGGGGGTGCGACCACGGCACCCAAGGCGAAGCACACCGGAAGTGGCAGCTCTGGCACCACCGCGTGCAGCACGAAGCCCACCACCAGCGTCGTGAACAGGACCAGCCCCACGGCGAGCAGCAGGATCGACCGTAGATTTCGCCGGAAGTCGGGCACCGACGTCTCCAGTCCGGCGACATAGAGCAGCGGCGGCAAGAACCCCACGAGCACGAGCTCCGGGTCAAGCTCGACGTCGGGGACACCCGGCACGAAGGAGACGGCCACACCCGCGACGACCAGCAGGACGGGGCCTACCAGGCCGATCTGTCGCGCCAGCGCCGCCACCACGGCGACGATCGCCACCAACACGACGACTTCGATGAGCAGATCCACGCCGCGAGCGTATGGTGCGCCTGCCCTCGGCGCTGCTGACGGCTGAGGTCAGGCTGTGGCGCGCTGCACCGGCAGGACGCGGTGCAGCCTGGTGCGGGCGAGCACGCGGCGCACGGACGGCTGCGGCTCCCGAAGCACGACTTGGCGCCCGAGGCGGCGGGCGCGACGGTGCAGCGCGACCAGCATGCCCAGGCCGGCCGCATCGATCGCCTCAACCTCAGACACATCGACCAGGAGGGCGCCCTGCGTGCGGGCCAACGCCTCGGAAAGCTCCTCGCGGACTGCGGCGACCGAGCGCACGTCAAGCACGCCGGCAAGTCGGACATCAACGCCGATGACCTGTCCCTGCACCTTGCCTCCCCCGAGTAGGCGCCGTGGTTGTACAGCGTAAGACGCTCGGGACGTGCCTGGGGTTGCCTTTACGCCTCCCACATTGGCAACGATCCTGTAACGAAACACCGCTTCGATCAGGGGGACCCTCGTCCAATCCCGGCCTGATCAGGGGGACCCGTGTCCAAACCTATTGGACACGGGTCCCCCTGATCGGGGCTGAAAGCGCGTCAGTAGCGGTAGAAGCCGCGACCGGTCTTGCGGCCCAGATCACCTGCTTCGACCATGCGCGTCATGAGCTCGGGGGGGAAGAACTTGGCGTCGGCGGTCTCGTTGTGGATGTTGAGCGACGCGTGATGGAGGATGTCGACCCCCGTGAGGTCGGCGGTGGCGAGCGGGCCCATGGCATGGCCGAAGCCGAGCCGGCACGCCGTGTCGATGTCCTCCGCGGTGGCGACGCCCGACTCGTACAGCTTGATCGCCTCGACGACCAGCGCCGTGATGAGCCGAGTCGTCACGAAGCCCGCGACGTCGCGGTTGACCACGATGCACGTCTTGCCGATCGCCTCGGCGAACTCGCGCGCCGTGGCGAGCGTCGCGTCCGAGGTGTGCCGGCCACGGACGAGCTCGCAGAGCGCCATGAGCGGCACGGGCGAGAAGAAGTGCGTGCCGACGACCTGCTCGGGCCGTGACGTGACCGCGGCGATCTTGGTGACCGGGAGGGCGCTGGTGTTGGTGGCCAGCACGGCGTCCGGCCGGCAGACCCGGTCGAGCACCCGGAACACCTCATGCTTGACCGCGATCTCCTCGAACACCGCCTCGACCACGATGTCGGCGTCGGCGACCGCCTCGAGGTCGGTGGTCCACGCGATCCGCCCCAGGGCCGCATCGCGCTCGTCCGACGTCATCCGCTGCTTGTCCACGAACTTGGCCAACGACGCCTCGATCGCGGTACGGCCTCTGCTGAGCGCGGCGTCGTCGACGTCGCGGACCAGCACGTCATGACCGGCTTGCGCAGCCACCTGGGCGATCCCGCCGCCCATGAGCCCGGCTCCGACGAGTGCGACGCGCTGTGGCATGTCCTGACCCTTCGACGTACGAGGCGTACTCCGCGGAGCCTAGGACAGCGTCAGGAGCGCTCGCTCACCTGGTCGGCCTCGTCGTCGAGCATCTCGGCCGCCGGCATCTGATCGCGGATCTCGGCCGGAGGCGCCGCCCGTCGGCGAGCCATCCACGCCTCCCAGGCGCGAGCCGCGAGGCACACTGCGGCGACGAAGACCCAGCCGATGACGGCGTCGATGAGGTAGTGCTCACCGGAGTAGACGAGCGAGAACGCCATGGCCGCGGGGTAGAGCAGCAGCATGGCGCGCCAGAGCGGTCGCTTCACCCAGGTCCAGAGCAGCACGACGACGAGCAGCGAGAAGGCCGCGTGCAGTGACGGCATCGCCGCCACCTTGTTGGACCCGGCCTGGCCGAAGTCGAGGGCGTTGGCGGCCTTGGTCAGCCCGATCTCGCTCCAGCCCCGGGTGGAGATGCGCGCGACCTCGGGGATGAGCTCCTCACGCGCGGCCCACCATGGCGGTGCCGCGGGGAACAGGATGTAGGTGGCCAGCCCGGCGTAGGCGAGCCCGAGCGCGCGGCGGGCGTAGTTGCCCCAGTGCTGCTTGGCCTTGACGTAGATCACTGCACCGAGAACCCACACGGCGAAGAAGTGGGTGGTGTAGACCAGGGCGACCACGACGTCGTACCACTGCGGCTCGGCAGCGACGTAGAGCCTGTCCTGCAGCCAGATCGTCGGCAGAGTGCCGCCGAAGAGCGCGCGCTCGGCGCTGATGATGTCCTCGACGTGCACCGGCATGGCCAGCGTGTCGGCGACGCCGCGGGTGTGGTCGTACGCCAGCAACGCGGCGAACACGAGTGCCCAGTCGCGCAGGACCCGCGCCAGGTCGACGAGGGGTCGGCCGACCATCGCGGCGAAGATGCCGGCGACGAGCCACATCGCCTGCCCTGGGCGATCGATGGGCAGGCCGCGGGTCGCGACGAACCACCCGAGCACAACGAGGTAGGCGCCGAACGTTGTCCGCCGCACCCACGGCGAGGTGTACCAGGGGGCGTGTTCGGCGGCTGTGGTCGCGGTCATGTCGGGAACTCGTCGGGGTCTGGCTCGCGGGAAATCTCGGCGCCCAGCCCCCGCAGCTGCCCGACGAAGTCGGGGTAGCCACGGTCGACGTGGTGCACCTGGCTGATGGTGGTCTCGCCCTCACCGACAAGCCCTGCCAGGACGAGTCCGGCGCCGGCGCGAATGTCGGTGGCCACAACGGGCGCGCCGGACAGCCGCTCACGGCCGCGGATGACGGCGTGGTGCCCGTCCGTGCGTACGTCGGCGCCAAGCCTGGCCAGCTCGTTGACGAACATGAACCGGCTCTCGAAGACGTTCTCCGTGACCATCGCCGTGCCGTCGGCTACCGCGTTGAGCGCCACGATCATCGGCTGCAGATCGGTCGGGAAGCCCGGGTAGGGCAGCGTCACGACATCGACCGCGCGCGGGCGGCGGTCCATCGTCACGCGGAAGCCGTCGGGCAGCACATCGACGGACGCGCCGGCGGTCGCGAGCTTGTCGAGCACGATCTCGAGGTGCTCGGCCCGAGCCGCGCGGACCCTCACGTCGCCCTGCGTCATGACGGCGGCGACAGCCCACGTGCCGCTCACGATGCGGTCGGGGACCGTGCCATGGACGGTCGGCTCGAGCCGGTCGACCCCGTGCACCTCGAGAGTCGACGTGCCGACGCCGTCGATCTTGGCGCCCATCGCGCTGAGCATGTGGCAGACGTCGGAGATCTCTGGCTCGCGTGCGGCGTTGTCGATGACCGTGGTGCCGCTGGCAAGGACGGCCGCCATCACCAGATTCTCCGTCGCGCCCACGCTCGGGAAGTCGAGCCAGATCGAGCAGCCCTTGAGCCCGTCGCGCGCCTCGGCGACGACGAAGCCATGCTCCACGCCGACCTGCGCACCGAACCGCTCCAGGCCCGACAGGTGCATGTCGAGGCCGCGGGAGCCGATGTTGTCGCCGCCGGGCAGCGCGACCCTTGCCCGGCCGCAGCGGGCGACGAGCGGTCCGAGGACGCTGATGCTCGCGCGCAGCCGGCGGACCAGCTCATAGGGGGCGTCGTGGCCGATCTCGCCCGGCACCGACACCCGTACGGTGTTGTCGGCGTCGCGGCGGACCGTACAGCCGAGGCGGTCGAGCAAGTCGGCCATGTAGCCCACGTCGAGGATGTCCGGCACCGCCGTCAGCGTCGTCTCGCCCTCCGCGAGCAGCGACGCGGCCATGAGCTTGAGCACACTGTTCTTGGCTCCGGCAACGTGCACGTCGCCTCGCAGGCGCGCGCCTCCCGTGACCCGGAACCGTTCCATTCGCGCAATCGTAGGGCCTCCCGTGGTTTCCCCCGATCTGCGTTGCCGGGTGCGGGCCTAGGCTGCCGACATGGTCAACCTCACCCGCATCTACACCCGCACCGGCGACGAGGGCAGCACCGCGCTGGTCGACATGAGCCGCGTGCCCAAGACCGACCTGCGGCTGGTCGCCTATGCCGACGTCGATGAGACCAACGCCGCGATCGGTGTCGCCCTGGCGCTCGGCGGGCTGGACGAGGACGTCGTGCAGACGCTCATTCGCGTGCAGAACGACCTTTTCGACGCCGGCGCCGACCTGGGCAACCCGGTGGTCGCCGACCCGCCGCACCCGCCGCTGCGGGTGACCCAGATCTATGTCGACTGGATCGAGGAGCGCTGCGACCACTTCAACGGCGCGCTGCCGGCGCTGCGCTCGTTCGTGCTGCCCGGCGGCAGCGTCGGGGCGGCGCACCTGCATGTGGCCCGAACGATCGCGCGCCGCGCCGAGCGCTCCGCATGGGCGGCCTTCGAGGCCCATGGCGACTCCATGAACCCGCTCGCCATCCGCTACCTCAACCGGCTCTCCGACCTGTTGTTCGTCCTGGCGAGGTACGCCAACCGCGAGGCCGGCGACGTGCTGTGGGTTCCCGGCAGCGACCGCTACCCCAGCGGAGAATGATCACGACTAGCAGGCCTTTCTCCGCCTCGACAGGCTTGCAGCCCTAGCGGAGCGGGGGCAAGCCTGGCGGTGGATCGGGCCGGACACTCTTTTCGGCTGGCCGCACGCCCTGGCGCCACTGGGCTCGCTGTCCACAGATCAGCATTGACTCGTCCAACGTGGTCTCAACGCAACCAGAATCCCTGGGATGGACGGACCACTTGCGGCCTTGGCGGCGCAGCAGTGCGGGGTGTTCCTGCGTCACCAGGCCCTCGCGGTTGGCTACTCGTCGAACGAGATCGACCGCCTGGTGGGCAAGGAGTGGGCGCGCGTACGGCGCGGGGCGTACATCGACCGTGAACTCTGGGTCGCGCTGGGACCGGAGCAGCGGTACCTACGCAAGATCCACGCGGCGGCTCGGCAGCTCAAGGAGCCCGCCGTGGCCAGCCATGTGTCTGCCGCGGCGGAGCACGAGCTGCCGCTGTGGCAGCTGCCTCTCAATCTGGTGCATTTCACCCGCGGCTCGCTGCGGTCCGGTCGGACCGAGGGCGGGGTCAAGCACCATCCTGCCCGCGTTGACCCGTACGAGGTGGTGGTCCTCGACGGCATTGAGGTCTTCGATCTCGCCCGCACGGTCATCGATGTCGCGCGGACAAGCCGATATGCGCCAGCGGTGGCCGTCGCCGATGCGGCTTTGCATGGCGGCCTTCCGATGGACGTGCTTCGAGCAAGGTTCGAAGTCATGCGTGACTGGCAAGGGGCACGCCAGGCTGGCCGGGTGATCTCGGTTGCAGACGGGCTTACCGAGAGCGTCGGCGAAACGCGTACGAGGCTGTTCCTTTTGGAGATGGGGTTCGCCGACATCCAGCCACAGTACGAGTTCTTCGTCGACGGTCGGCTCGTCGGACGGGTGGACTTCTACCTCGAGGAGGAGAACACCGTCGTGGAGTTCGACGGCAAGATCAAGTACAAGGTCCCCGACGGGGCAGATCCGCGCGAGGCCAGCGAGATCGTCTTCCGGGAGAAGCGGCGCGAGGAGAGGATCCGAGATCTCGGACCCGAGTTCGCGCGGATCATCTGGGACGACTTCACGACACCCCGCTCGTTGGCCGAGCGCGTGCGCGATACAACGCGTCGCGGACGGCGGCGAAAGCGCCTGTACGTCTAGCACCGCAAGGACTTTCCCCGCACCACCAGGCAGGAAGCCCTGTCGGTGCGTGGGAAGTCGTACTCCTCGTGGTCATTCGGCGCCACCCGCCGATCAGGCGACCAGGTGCTCGCCGGGCGGTGCCGACTCGAGCCAGGTCACGAAGCCGGTGACGGCGAGCGCGTCCATGGTGAGGTCGATGGGGCTGCCGTCGTAGCGGCAGGCCAGCAGGATGTGCCCGGGCGGTACGTGGACGCCGTCCTCCGGGCCGGGTTCGGACCGCTTCAGGAGGGCGAGCTCGCGCCGGAGGAAAACCTGGCGTGCCCGCAGGCCGACGCCGAACGTCCGGAACCAGAGGATGCGATCCCCCTGGTAGCGCCCGATCCCGAAAACCCAGCCGCCCCCCCATTGGCCCGGGTGCAGCCGCACGCACAGGTCGAAGCCACCGTCGCGCTGCAGGACGCGTCGACGCAGGGACAACGCGATGAGACCGGCGATGACCAGGAGGACGAGGACAAGGACAAGGAGCGCGACCCAGCCGAGAAGCGAGTCGAGCACCCCCTCCCTCCTCGTCGCCCCGTCAGGACGACTCGGCGACGCGCACGCGCGTCTCCGCGCGGCGGCGGGCTTCCTCGTCCTCGGCGTCGGTCAGGGCCTGCCGCGCACGGTCCACATCGATGTCTTCGGAGAGCTCAGCGGCCTCGGCAAGGACGGCGACCCGGTCTTCGGCCACGGACAGAAACCCTCCATGGACGGCGGCGACGACCACGCCCTCGGTTGTGCGGACCCGGACCGGGCCGGTCACGAGTACGCCAAAGACCGGCTCATGACCGGCCATGATGCCGATGTCGCCCTCGACCGTGCGAGCGACGACGAGCTCAGCCTCGCCGGTCCATACGAGGTGGTCGGCTGCGACCACCTCGACCTGCAGGGGCTTGGCCACGGTTGCGTGCTCCTTGGGTACGAGTGGGTGGGTACGGGATGGTGGCCGGACGTCGAGCGCCTCGCGGAGCGTCAGCCCGTGATCTGCTTGGCCTTGGCCTTGAGGTCGTCGATGCCGCCGATCGAGAGGAACGCCTGCTCGGGCAGATCGTCGAACTCGCCCTTGCAGAGGGCGTCGAACGCCTGCAGGGTCTCCTCGAGCGGGACGAACGAACCTTCCTGGCCGGTGAACTGCTTGGCAACGAAGAAGTTCTGCGACAGGAAGCGCTGGATACGCCGTGCCCGCTGGACGACGATCTTGTCCTCTTCCGACAGCTCGTCGATGCCCAGCAGCGCGATGATGTCCTGCAGGTCCTTGAACTTCTGCAAGATCTCCTTGACCCGCGTGGCGATGCGGTAGTGCTCCTCGCCGATATAGCGCGGGTCGAGGATCCGGCTCGTCGAGTCGAGCGGGTCGACCGCCGGGTAGATGCCCAACTGCGAGATCGGGCGCGAGAGGACCGTGGTTGCGTCCAGGTGGGCGAACGCGGTGTGCGGCGCCGGGTCGGTGATGTCGTCGGCGGGGACGTAGATCGCCTGCATCGACGTGATCGAGTGGCCTCGCGTGGAGGTGATCCGCTCCTGCAGCACGCCCATCTCGTCGGCCAGCGTCGGCTGGTAGCCGACGGCGGACGGCATGCGGCCCAGCAGCGTCGACACCTCGGAGCCGGCCTGGGTGAACCGGAAGATGTTGTCGATGAACAGCAGCACGTCCTGCTTCTGCACGTCGCGGAAGTACTCCGCCATCGTGAGCGCGGAGAGCGCGACGCGGAGCCGGGTGCCGGGGGGCTCGTCCATCTGGCCGAACACCAGCGCCGTCGAGTCGATGACACCCGACTCGGTCATCTCCGTGAACAGGTCGTTGCCCTCGCGGGTGCGCTCGCCGACACCGGCGAACACCGAGACGCCGCCGAACTCCTGCGCTACGCGGCGGATCATCTCCTGGATGAGGACCGTCTTGCCGACGCCGGCGCCCCCGAACAGGCCGATCTTGCCGCCCTCGACGTACGGCGTCAGCAGGTCGATGACCTTGATGCCGGTCACCATCATGCTGGTCCTGCCCTCGAGCTGGTCGAAGCTCGGGGCCGGCCGGTGGATCGGCCAGGTTTCGGTGACCTCGACGGAGGCCACGTCGAGCGGCTTGCCGAGGGCGTTGAAGACGTGACCCTTGACCACGTCGCCGACCGGCACGCTGATCGGCCCGCCGGTGTTGACGACCTCGGCGCCGCGGACGAGCCCATCGGTCGGGTTCATCGAGATGGCCCGGACGAGGTTGTCGCCGATGTGCTGCGCCACCTCGAGCGTGATGGTCGTCTTACCCTCGGCTTCGCCCTCGCCTTGGTCTGACAGGTCGAGCTCGATGGTGAGCGCGTTATAGATGTCGGGCATCGCGTCGCCGGGAAACTCCGCATCGACGACCGGGCCGTTGACCCGTGCGACGCGACCCGACGACGGGGCCGTCTGCTCTGCGGTTGTGGTCATGATGTCTCTCATTCGCTCCCCGCGGATGCGGCGGCCAGCGCGTCCGCGCCACCGACGATCTCGCTGATTTCCTGGGTGATCTCGGCCTGTCGGGCCTGGTTGGCTGACCGCGTATACGTACGGATGAGCTCTTCGGCATTGTCGGTCGCCGACTTCATCGCTCGGCGACGGGCAGCGTGCTCGGAGGCTGCCGACTGCAGCAACGAGTTGTAGATGAGCACGTTGACGTACTTGGGCAGCAGCGCGTCGAGAACGTCTTCGGGCGAGGGCTCGAACTCGTACAACGGGTCGACGACGCCATCCGCGGAGACATCTGTCTCGCGCTCTCCAGTCGCCTCGCCCGGCACGGTCGGGGCCTCGGTGACGATGATCGGCAGCAGTCGGCGAGCTCGGGGCCGCTGCACGACCATGCTGACGAACTGCGTGTAGACGATGTGGAGCTCGTCAACGCCGCCTTCCTCGGTCGGCAGCAGAAACGCCCTGAGCAGCTCGTCCCCGACGTCGGCGGCGTTGGCGTACACAGGGTTCTCGGAGAACCCGCTCCACTCGCCGCCCACCTGGCGGCCGCGGAACCGGAAGAACGACAGTCCCTTGCGGCCGATGACGTAGGGGATGACCTCCTGGCCCTGCTCCCTGAGGAACCCGGCCAGCTTCTCGGCCTCACGGATCGCACCCGAGGTGTAGGCGCCTGCGAAGCCTCGGTCGCTCGTCACGATCAGGACCGCCGATCGCGTCGGCGCCTCGGACTCGTTGAGCAACGGGTGGTCGAGGTTGCTCTTGGCGGCGACAGCCTCGAGCGCCCTCAGCAGCTGGCTGGCATACGGCCGTGCTGCCTCGACCCGCTGCTGCGCCTTGACGATGCGCGACGCGGCGATGAGCTCCTGCGCACGGGTGATCTTCTTGGTCGACTCGACCGATCGGATCCGCCGGCGCAAGACACGCAGCTGTGCTCCCATCGGTCAGATTCCGCCGGTCGGAGCCTGGGCGTCGCCGGCAGAGCCAACGGCCTTCTTGAGCTGCTCAGCGGTCGGGCGACGGATCTCGAGCTCCTCCCGGTCCTCGTCCGTGAGCGGGGCGATGGGCTCGTCCTTGACCAGCGGCTGACCGGAAGCGGTCACGAACTCACCCTTGAACTCACCGATCGCCTTCTCCAGCAAGGTGACCGTGTCGCTGGACAGATCCTTGGTGTTCTGGATGCTGTCGAGGATCTCGGCGTGGTCGCGGCCCAGGAAGTCGAGGAACTCCCGCTCAAAGCGCCGGATGTCCTCCAGCGGCACCTCGTCCAGCTCACCCGTTGTGCCGGCCCACAGCGAGACCACCTGGTGGTTGACGGCGTACGGGGTGTACTGGCCCTGCTTGAGCAGCTCGACGAGGCGGGCGCCGCGGTCAAGCTGGGCGCGGGAGGCCTTGTCGAGGTCGGACGCGAACGCGGCGAACGCTTCGAGGTCGCGGTACTGGGCGAGGTCGATGCGCAGCGAGCCGGCGACCTTGCGGATCGCCTTGATCTGCGCTGAACCGCCGACCCGGGACACCGAGATGCCGACGTTGATCGCCGGCCGGACGCCCGAGTTGAACAGGTCGGTCTCCAGGAAGCACTGCCCGTCGGTGATCGAGATCACGTTGGTCGGGATGAACGCCGAGACGTCGTTGCCCTTGGTCTCGATGATCGGCAGTCCGGTCATCGAGCCGGCGCCGAGATCGTCGGAGAGCTTGGCGCAGCGCTCGAGCAAGCGCGAGTGCAGGTAGAAGACGTCACCCGGGTAAGCCTCGCGCCCCGGCGGGCGGCGCAGCAGCAGCGAGACGGCGCGGTAGGCCTCGGCCTGCTTGGACAGGTCGTCGAAGACGATGAGGACGTGCTTGCCCTGGTACATCCAGTGCTGGCCGATCGCGGACCCGGTGTAGGGAGCGATGTACTTGTAGCCAGCCGGGTCGGACGCAGGCGCCGCAACGATCGTGGTGTATTCCAGCGCGCCGGCGTCCTCGAGCGCCTGCCGCACGGCGGCGATCGTGGAGCCCTTCTGGCCGATGGCGACGTAGATGCAGCGCACCTGCAGCTTCTCGTCCCCCGACTTCCAGTTGTCGCGCTGGTTGATGATCGTGTCGATCGCGACAGCGGTCTTGCCGGTCTGGCGGTCACCGATGATCAGCTGGCGCTGGCCGCGGCCGATCGGGGTCATCGAGTCGATGGCCTTGATGCCGGTCTGCAGCGGCTCCTTGACACCTTGGCGCTGGACGACCGAGGGCGCCTGCAGCTCAAGAGCGCGCCGACCCTCGGCGGTGATCTCGCCGAGGCCGTCAATGGGCTCGCCCAGCGGGCCGACGACGCGGCCAAGGAAGGCGTCGCCGACGGGCACGGAGAGGATCTCGCCTGTGCGCTTGACCGGCTGTCCCTCTTCGATGCCCTGGTAGTCGCCGAGCACGACCGCACCGATCTCGCGCACGTCGAGGTTGAGCGCCAGGCCAAGGGTGCCGTTCTCGAACTCGAGGAGCTCGTTGGCCATCGCCGAGTGCAGACCCTCGACGTGGGCGATCCCGTCGCCCGCGTCGATGACCCTGCCGACCTCCTCACGGGAGGTCTCCGGCGTATACGACTGGACGTGTCGCTCGATCGCGCTCCGGATGTCCTCCGGCCGGATCGTCAGCTCCGCCATGTGTCCCTGCTCTCTCATCCTGCGCCCTCGACGAGAGCGCCGCGTGCTCAGTGTGGTTCGGTTCTGTGTGCTTGGGGTGTCAGGCTGAGAGCCGGCGGCGAGCCTGCTCCAGCTTGGTTGCGATGCTGCCGTCGATGACCTCGTCGCCCACCTGCACGACGACGCCGCCGACGACGCCGGGATCGACGGACACCTGCAGGTGCACCTCTCGACCATAGACGCGGGCCAGCGTCGCGCCCAACCGCTGTTGCTGCTGCGGCGTGAGCTCGACCGCTGTGCGGACTGTGGCGACGAGCTGGTCGCGCCGCCGGGCGGCGAGCTCGGACAGCTGCTCCAAGGCCTGCTCGATGCGCCGGCCCCGCGGGTTGGCGACCACGTGGCTTACGAGCGTGACCGTGGTCGCGTCAGCCTTGCCCGCCAGCAAGTCGGTGACGACATTGGCGCGCCGGGCACCCGGGACGGCGAGGTCACCGAGCGCGGTGCGCAGCTGTGGCTCCGCCTCGACGATCCGAGCAAACCGGAACAACTCGTCCTCGACGGTGTCGAGCGTGCCCGCCTGCTCGGCCAGGACGAACAGCGCCTCCGCCCCGAGCTGCTCGATGGCGTCGTTGAGATCAGCCGGGCTCGACCAGCGCCGCGAAACGAGGTCCTGCAGGACCTCGACGGTGAGCGCGCTCACGCCCGCTCCGAACAGATCGCTCACGAGGGACTTCTTGCGGTCCGCGCTCGTGCCGGCATCGGCCAGCGCGCCACGCAGGGCGGCGGCACCGCCGAGCACTTGGCTCACTGCGAGCAGTTCCTCGCCGACCTGCGGGAAGGCCGGGTCGCTCCGACCGCGCGATGAACGCCTCGCGCGCCTCGGCGAGAGCGCGGCGGCTCGGCCCGAGCATCAGCCTCTCCCTGAGCCGGCGGTCGCCTCGAGGTCTTCGAGGAACCTGTCGACCGTCGTGTTGGCCCGCTCGTCGTCGAGCTGCTCGCCCACAATCTTTCCGGCGAGGGTGGTCGCCAGCGTGCCGACCTCGCGGGTGAGCTCGGAGCGCACGCGCTGCACGTCGGCCTCTAGCTGAGCATGGCTTCGCTCGGTCTCGACGAGGGCAGCCTGGCGTGCCTCCGCCACCGCCTCGGCAACGATCTTCTGCCGATCGCTCTGCGCCTTGGCGCGGATTGTCGCCGCCTCTTCGCGAGACTCGAGCAACTGGGCGCGGTAGGACTCGAGGAGAGTCTGCGCCTCCGCCCGGTCGGCCTCGGCCTTCTCGAGCTTCTTCTCGATCCCCTCGGTCCGCGCGTCCAGTGCCGTCTTCATCTGCGGCAGCACGTACTTCCAGAAGAGGAAGAGGATGATGCCGAAGAAGATCGCCGACCAGACGATCTCGTTGAGCGGGGGAAGGAAGAGCTCGATCCCCTCAGGTGCGCCCTCTTCGGAGGCGAGCACCGGAAAGGTCGAGGCCATGATCACGCCGCTCCCGAGAAGATGAAGCCCGCGACGAGACCGATGAGGGCCAGCGCCTCGGTGAACGCGATACCGAGGAACATGTTGGTGCGCAGGGCGCCGGTCATCTCCGGCTGGCGGGCCATGCTCTCGATGGTCTTGCCGACCACGAGGCCGACGCCGATGCCGGGGCCGATCGCGGCGAGGCCGTAGCCGATCGCACCGAGGCCGGCGAGGCTGCCCTCGACCTGAGCGAGGATTTCCACAGCGTGTCCTTTCCTAGGTGACGCCCGAGCGGTCTCGGATGTCGGTCTCAGTGTTGGTGGCTCATCGCGCCGTCGATGTAGACGGCGGTAAGGAGGGTGAAGATGTAGGCCTGCAAGAAGGCGACGAGGATCTCGAAGAGCGTGAAGACGAACCCGAAGCCGGCCGAGACGACCCCGAACGGCTTGAGCCAGGCCTCCGCGTGGAAGAGCAAGTAGGTGGCGCCGCTGTAGAACAGCAGCAGCATGAAGTGCCCCGACATCATGTTGGCCAGCAGTCGGATCGTCAGCGTGATTGGCCGGAAGATGAACGTCGACACGAACTCGATCGGCGTGAGCAGCAGATAGAGCGCCACAGGCACGCCGGGCGGGAACAGGTTGCTCTTCAGGTAGCTGCCCAGCCCGTGCTGGCGGATGCCCACCGTGTTGAACACGATCCACGCGATGACCGCCAGGAAGATCGGGATCGCGACGACCGCGGTGCCGGCGATGTTGATGAGCGGGATCACACCGCCGAGGTTCATCGCCAGGATGAAGAAGAACATCGCGGTGAGGTAGGGCAGGAAGCGCTGACCCTTGGCCCCGATGACGGAGTCGATGATCTGCACCTGCACGAAGTCGACGCAGACCTCACCGAAGTTCTGGATGCCGCGCGGGACGAGCTGCGGCTTGCGGAACGCGATGAAGAAGAAGAGGCCGACCGCCACCGTGAGCACCAGCTGGACCACCGTAATGCGCGTCATCGCGAACGGCGTGCCCTCGAACAGGATCTCGCCGGGAAAGAACTCGTCCAGCGACGGGCGGTGGAACTCCTCGCCTTCCTGCGCGACCAGCGACCCGGCGGACAGCGCGAGCGTGTTCAGTGCGCCTCCAACGCTTGGGGCCCCGACTGCTCAGTCACGGCCGAACCTCACATAGACGATGTAGAAGCTGGCGACAGCCCCGAAGACCACGCCGAACGGCAGGAACAGGCTCGTGTCGAGGAGCCTGTCCACACCGAAACCGACAAGTCCCCACACGGCTGGGCCGGCGAGCAAGGTCCCGGTGATGGCCCAGACCATATCGTCCCCGCCGCTGAAATCCGGTGGTGGGGTCAGGTTCTGGTCATTCATTGCGCGGCAGATGCTACCAAGCGCCTCGGATGCTCACGAACCGTCGGATGTGAGTCGCGTCGAGCGCGGCTCCACGTACGGCGTGCGCGTCCGTACGACAACCAGGGCCTCTGCGGCGAGCCAGCCGACCAGGCCAACGGCGAAGACGGCATAGAAGACCGGCCTCGACCAAAAGTCGGCGTCCCGCAGCAGGACCAGCACGCCCAGGAACGCGATCAGCTTGAGCGCCCAGGTGCCGAGGACGATCGCGCCGAAGGCGCCGGCGCTGGCGTTGGCGGTGGCGAGCGCGGTGACCACGGTGACACCGAAGAAGGCGGCCGGGATGGCCAGCCCGAGCACGGCTCCCCAGAAGCCCGCTGAGCCGGCGATGAGCCACCCCACGAGAGCCGCCACCGGCAGGGCGACGGCCAGCAGCAGCCCGCAAGTGCGCAGCACGCGGCGCATGGGCAGGACCAGGGCGGCAGGCGCCGCGGCGGGCTCGGGCTGATCAGTCATGGGGTTCCTATCGGTGTGCCGGCAGACCAGGTTACGCGGGCGTGCCAACTGCCCGGGTCCGCCGCCAGGCGGTGATCACGACCGCGAGCAGGCCGAACCCGATCCATACGACCGCCGTTACCCAGCCCCCGAGCAACGCGAGGGCGACCAGGCCGAAGGCCACGACCGCGGTCCAGGCCCACATGATGAGTACGGCCCGCCAGTGCGAGTGGCCGATGTCGAGCAGCCGGTGGTGCAGGTGCTTCTTGTCGGGCGCGAACGGCGAGCGGCCGGCGCGGGTGCGCCTGGCGACCGCCATGAGCAGGTCGATGAACGGCACCGCCATCACCACCAGCGGCAGGATCAGCGGCAGCAGCGCGGGGAACAGGCTCGTCTGGTCGCTCTCCAGGTCGCCGGAGAAGAACCGGCCGGTCAGTGTCACCGATCCGGCTGCGAGCAGCAGGCCGATGAGCATCGACCCGCTGTCACCCATGAAGATCCGCGCCGGGTTGACGTTGTGCGGCAAGAACCCGAGGCAGACCCCGGTGAGCACAACCGTGATGAGAGCCGCGGTGGTCATGCGGGTGCTTGTCTCGAGCGTCATGACGTAGGAGTAGACGAAGAACGCGGCGGCACCGATGCCGACCATCCCGGCCGCCAGCCCGTCGAGACCATCGACGAAGTTGACGGCGTTGATCACCGTGACGACGAACAGCACCGTGAGCACGACGCCCTGTGCCTGCCCCAGCGACAGGATCCCGCCGGGCAACCAGAGCCAGGTGAACTGCACGCCCTGGACGGTGAGCAGGCCGGCCGCCAGCACCTGGCCGGCCAGCTTGGTCAGGGCGTCGAGGTCCCAGATATCGTCGGCGACCCCGATCAGGCAGACGACCGCGGCAGCCGTAAGCAGGGCCTGTGCGTCGTCGTACTGCTCGAAGACGATGCGCAGTCGGGGCAGCTCGCTCGCGACGAGGAACGCGGCAACGACGCCGCCCAGCATGGCGACTCCGCCCAGCCGCGGGATCGGCTCGGCGTGGACGTCGCGGTCGCGCACCTCCGGCACCGCGCCGATGCGGTAGGCCAGCCGGCCGACGAGGGCCACCAGCAGGTAGGTGGCGCCGGCCGCGATGAAGAGCGTGAGCAGGTATTCCCGCACTCAGCCACCGACCTCGATGCCGGAGGCCACCTCGCGCAACACGTCGACCGGGATGGCCCCGACGCGCAGCACCCGCGGGACCGCCCCGGTCACGTCGACGATCGTGGAGGGCTGAATGTCCTCGGTGGGGCCGGCCTCGAGGTAGACCGCGACCGAGTCGCCGAGCTGGTCGACCGCCTCCGCGGCCGTCTGAGCCGGCTGGTGCCCGCTGCGATTGGCGCTGCTCACGCCCATCGGCCCGGTCTCCCGCAGCAGCTCGATCGCCACGGGGTGCAGCGGCATTCGGATGGCGACTGTGCCGTCGCTGTCGCCCAGGTCCCACTGCAACGACGGCTGCTCGTGGCAGACCAGCGTGAGGCCGCCGGGCCAGAAAGCCTCCATCAGCGCGCGGCCGACGGGCGGCACCCGCGTGGCGATGCCGTCGACCGTGGAGGGCGACCCGACCAGCACCGGGACGGGCATGCCGCGGCCGCGGCCCTTGGCGGCAAGCAGCGCGCCGATCGCGTCGGGGCTGAACGCATCGGCGCCCAGGCCGTACACCGTGTCCGTCGGGAGCACCACGAGCTTGCCGCGCTTGACCGCCCGAGCCGCCTGCTCCAGGCCCATGCGGCGCTCGCCGGGCTCGCGGCAGTCGAACGTACGGCTCACGGGTGCTCTCCCACTGCGCGTCGAACGGTCAGGAAGCGCGGACGACCCGCCAGGTCGGCGTGATCGGTCGGCTGGGCCCATTCAACCCGGTCGGCGACCAGAGCCGGTGCCGCCTCCCCGTGGGTGTCGTCGTGCTCGACGACGAGGAGGCCGCCCGGTCGCAGCAGACGGCGGGCCGCGCCGACCACGGTGCGGGGACCGTCGAGCCCGTCCGGACCGCCGAACACCGCGACCGGCGGGTCGTGCTCGCGGACTTCCGGGTCGAGCCGGGGTGCTTGCGTGAGCGGGACATAGGGCGGGTTGGAGACGACGACGTCGACCGTGCCGTCGAGGCCAGACAGAGCGGTTGCGGCATCTCCCAGGACGACCTCGACGCTGCCGCTGAGCCCCAGCGCGGTGACGTTGCGGATGGCGTACGAGTGGGCGACCGGGTCGAGCTCGACGGCCACGACGCGCGTGCCAGGCACTTCGGAGGCGAGGGCCACGGCGATCGCTCCCGAGCCGGCGCACAGGTCGACCGCGAGACCGGGACGACCGAGCTCGGACAGCTCGACGAGTTCATCAATTGCCGCCTGCGCGACGAGCTCGGTCTCCGGCCGGGGCACGAAGACCCCGGGACCGACCGCGAGCTCGAGGTGCCGGAACGGGGCATGGCCAGTGATGTGCTGCAGCGGCTCGCGTGCGACGCGGCGCGCGACCAGCAGCCGCAGCCGCTGCGCCTGCGGCGGTGTCACGTCGTCGACGAGCGGCAACTGGCCTCGGGACGTGCCGAGAACATGCGCGGCCAATAGCTCGGCGTCGACCCGCGCCGAGTCGATGCCCGCGTCGGCGAGCCGGCGGGTGGCCGTCGCGAGCAGGTCACGCAGCGGGACCGCGCCGGTCACACGCCGGCCTGCGACGCCATCTGGGCTGCGGTGTCGGCGTCGACGAGGGCCTGCACGACCGCGTCGATGTCTCCGTCCAGCACCTGGTCGAGGTTGTAGGCCTTGAACCCGACGCGGTGGTCGGAGATGCGGTTCTCGGGGAAGTTGTAGGTGCGGACCCGCTCCGACCGGTCGACCGTGCGGACCTGGGACCTGCGCTCCGCGGAGGCGGCGGCGTCGGCCTGCTCTTGGGCCGCCGCGAGCAGCCGGGCGCGGAGGATGCGCATCGCCTGCTCCTTGTTCTGCAGCTGCGACTTCTCGTTCTGGCAGGAGACGACGATGCCGGTCGGGAGATGGGTGATGCGTACGGCGGAGTCGGTGGTGTTGACGCTCTGGCCGCCGGGGCCGGACGAGCGGAACACGTCGATGCGCAGGTCGTTGGGGTTGATCTCGACGTCCACATCCTCGGCCTCCGCCAGCACGAGGACTCCCGCGGCGCTGGTGTGGATGCGGCCCTGCGACTCGGTCACCGGGACGCGCTGCACGCGGTGGACACCGCCCTCGTACTTGAGCCTCGCGTAGGGCGCGGTGCCGGGCTCCGGGGTGCCGCGGGCCTTCACGGCCAGCGAGACGTCCTTGTAGCCGCCGAGGTCGGAGAGCTCGGCGTCCAGGATCTCCGTACGCCATCCGACGCGCTCCGCATAGCGGGTGTACATGCGCAGCAGGTCGCCGGCAAACAGCGCCGACTCCTGGCCGCCCTCCCCCGCCTTGATCTCGACGATCACGTCCTTGTCGTCGTTGGGATCGCGGGGCAGCAGCAGCGTGCGCAGCCGGTCGGCGAGCTCGGCTCGGCGCTCCTCCAGCTCGCGGGCCTCCTCGGCGAACGACGCATCCTCGGCTGCCAGCTCGCGTGCGGCCTGCTCGTCGGCGTCGGTCTGCAGCCACTCGCGGTAGGTCCCGACGATATGGCCCAGCGCCGCATAGCGCCGGCCGAGCGTGCGGGCCCGCCCGGCGTCGGCGTGCACCGCCGGGTCGGCCAGCTGCCGCTCCAGGTCGGCGTGCTCGGCCACGAGTTCGTCAAGCCGCTCGAACACTGCTGCCCACTCCTTCCCCGAGATTGTCACGAATAGTCAGATCACGACCACGTTGGACTGACCTGTGCGAATGCCTGCCTCTGACGATCTGACAATCTGACAAGTCGGCTTCCCGTGGAAATGCACGACGGCGCCGACCGTGGGAGAAATCCCACAGATCGGCGCCGTCGAGGTGGCTACTGCTTGGCCGCGGCCTTCTTGCCGAAGCGAGCCTCGAACCGGGCCACGCGGCCACCGGTGTCGAGCAGCTTCTGCTTGCCGGTGTAGAAGGGGTGGCACTGCGAGCAGACCTCGGCGTGGATCACGCCGTTCTTGGCCGTGCTGTGCGTGGTGAACGTGTTGCCACAGGTGCAGGTGACCGTGGTCTCCACGTAGTCAGGGTGGATGCCTTGCTTCATTTCTTCTCTCCTCGTCTGGCAGTCGCCGGGTCGGCCCTGGTGCGAGCGTGATCACACGCCCTGCCGTGAACCGGAACTGCTCTCTAGTGTGCCAGAGGACCGGGCGACGTCCCAAACACACGAGGACGCCCCGATGTTCCGCAGCTCAGTCCTCGTCGCGGCCGCCGTTGAGGGTCGGCGTGGTCTTCTGGACCTGCATGAGGAACTCGTAGTTGCTGCGGGTGTCGCGCAGCTTGTTGAGCAGCAGCTCGATCGCCTGCTGCTGGTCGAGCGCGGACATCACGCGGCGGAGCTTCCACACAACCTGCAGCTCGTCCCGCGGCATGAGGATCTCCTCGCGGCGGGTGCCGGAGGCGTCGACGTCGACAGCAGGGAAGATCCGCTTGTCGGCGAGCTGGCGCGAGAGCCGCAGCTCCATGTTGCCGGTGCCCTTGAACTCCTCGAAGATCACCTCGTCCATCTTGGACCCGGTCTCGACGAGTGCCGTGGCGAGGATGGTGAGCGACCCGCCGTTCTCGATGTTGCGGGCCGCGCCGAAGAAGCGCTTCGGCGGGTAGAGGGCGCTCGAGTCGACGCCACCGGACAGGATGCGCCCGCTCGCCGGCGCGGCGAGGTTGTAGGCGCGGCCGAGCCGGGTGATCGAGTCGAGCAGGACGACCACGTCGTGACCCAGCTCGACGAGCCGCTTGGCGCGCTCGATCGCCAGCTCGGCGACGGTGGTGTGGTCATCGGCAGGGCGGTCGAAGGTGGAGGCGATGACCTCACCCTTGACCGTGCGCTGCATGTCGGTGACCTCCTCCGGCCGCTCGTCGACGAGGACGACCATGAGGTGGGACTCCGGGTTGTTGTGCGTGATCGCGTTGGCGATCGCCTGCAGGACGAGAGTCTTTCCCGCCTTCGGCGGCGAGACGATGAGCCCGCGCTGGCCCTTGCCGATCGGCGCCACCAGGTCGATGACGCGGGTGGTCAGGCCGTTGGCCTCGGTCTCGAGGCGCAGCCTGTCCTGCGGGTAGAGCGGCGTCAGCTTGGCGAACTCGGGCCGGTGCTGGGTCGACTCCGGGTCGGCACCGTTGATGGTGTCGACGCGCACGAGTGCGTTGAACTTCTCGCGGCGCTCACCGTCCTTGGGCTGGCGCACCGCACCGGTCACGGCGTCACCCTTGCGCAGCCCGTGGCGCTTGACCATGGCGAGCGAGACGTAGACGTCGTTGGGGCCGGGCAGGTAGCCGGAAGTCCGGACGAACGCGTAGTTGTCGAGGATGTCGAGGATGCCGGCGACGGGAATGAGCACGTCGTCCTCGGTCACGGCCGGCTCGTCGAAGCGGTCACGGCCCGGACGACGCTCGCTGCTGCGGTCGCGCGGCCCACGGTCACGGCCGCGGCGGCGGCGACGCCGGCCCCGGCCATCTTCGTCGTCGTCGTACGGACCGCGGTTGTCCTGGCGGTTGTCCTGCCGGTCCTGGCGCGAGTCCTGCCGGTTGTCCTGGCGGTCGTCGCGGTCGCGGCGGCTGTCCTGGCGCTCGGGCCGGTCGCCTCGCTCCGGGCGTGCCTCGGTGCGGGTCTGCACGGGCGCCTCGCCGGCGCCGGCGTCCGTACGCACGGTGTCGACGGCGGTGTCCGACGTGGGGGCGCCGGAGGGACGGCTCGCCCGGCGTGGCGCGCGGCGGCCCGCAGACTCCGCGGGAGCCTCCACGGGCGCCTCGGCGGCGATGTCGGGGGTGGAGCTCGGCGCGGCAGTCGGCTCAGCGCCCTCGTCGAGGCGCGGCTGGCGCGCCCCGGTCGCCGGCTTCTCTGATCCGCCGGCGCTGCCGCCCTGAGCGGCCGTGATGGCCTCGATCAGCTGGCTCTTGCGCATGCGGCCGGTGCCGGAGATGCCGAGGCTGGAGGCGAGCTCCTGCAGCTCGGGGAGCACCATGCCGGAAAGCCCGGGCCCGCGGCGGCGTGCGCGCGACCGACCAGCGGTCTCGGCGCCCTCGGCGGGCTCGGTCTGGGTATCGATCACATCGATGGTGTCACTCACGAAAGGTCCTTTCCTGGACCGGAGGCGCCGGAACGTCCGGCGGCTTGCTGATCCCGGCAAAGCCGGGAGGGGCACAGGGATCCACAACTATGCGGGTTGCCCCGTGTGCCGAAGGTGCGGAGAACCGAGCTTCGAAGGAGGGGCCACAGGTTCGGACTGCAGAACAGGAGGACGCGAACCCGTGTGGGTGACCCGCCAGCTAGGGGTCGGTGCGACAGGAGGGTAACACGCTCCCGCCGACAAAGGGACACCCCGCCGCAACTCGGTCGTCATCCGAGCGTGGCGCCAGCACCAACCTCTCCGGCCAGAACCCGCCACCCCGATGGGGCCAGCTCGACCACGCTGTCGATGCTGGCCTCGTCGGCCAGCGCCAGCACCGCGGGGCCCGCCCCGGACACCACGGCCGGGATGTCTCGAGCCCGCAGCGCCTGGACCAGCCGCGCCGAGTCCGGCATCGCCGGTGCCCGATAGTCCTGGTGCAGCCGGTCGGCCGTGGCGGCCAGCAGCAGGTCGGGTCGCTGCGTCAGGGCGGCCACGAGCAGCCCGGCGCGGCCGGCGTTGAAGGCCGCGTCCGTGTGCGGCACGGAGCCGGGCAACAGCCCCCGGGCCGCCTCGGTCGACATGGCCGATGGGGGTACGAGCGCGACGGGTGCGATGCCGCGAGCGGTGTCGAGCTTCACAGCCCGTACGCGTTGGTTGTCGACCCAGGCGATCGTGAGCCCGCCCATCAGGCAGGCCGCCACATTGTCGGGGTGACCCTCAATCGTGGCCGCAAGATCCAACAGGTCATCGTCGGTCAGACTCGCACCTGCTGGCCCGGCCACACTCCTCGCCAGCAGCACTCCGGCGATGATCGCCGCTGCTGACGAGCCAAGACCCCGCCCATGCGGAATCCGGTTCGTGCATGTCAACGTCAGCGGCGGCCGTGTCATTCCCAGGCGGGCGAATGCGGCGTCCATCGCCCGGACCACGAGGTGACGCGCGTCCAGTGGTACGTCGTCGGCACCCTCACCGTTGACCGTGATCGCGAGTCCCGCGCCACCAACCTCGACGCGCAGCTCGTCGACGAGGCTCAGCGCGAGGCCGAACGCGTCGAATCCAGGCCCGAGGTTGGCGCTTGTCGCAGGGACGCGCACGGTGATCGGCTGCTCAGCGTCGGGCATGGCTCCTCACGCGAGCCCGATGACGGCCGCGGCAGCGGCCGCGTCGGCCGGGACGCTCGCGGCCTGGAGCGGGCCCAGCGCGGAGAGCGGGGTCTCGACATCCTTCAGCCCGTGACCAGTCACCGTGATGACGATCGTCTGGCCGGGATCCACGCGGCCGGCCTCGTGCATGAGCAGCAGGCCCGCCACACCCGAGGCTGACGCCGGCTCGACGAACACGCCATCGCGGCGGGCCAGCTCGCCCTGCGCGGCGAGGATCTGCTCGTCGGTCACCGCCTCGACGACACCGCCCGACTCGTCCCGTGCGCGCAGCACATCGGTCCACCGGGCCGGGTTGCCGACACGGATCGCCGAGGCGACGGTCTCCGGGTGCTCGACCGGGGCACCGTGGACGATCGGCGCCGCGCCGGCCGCCTGGAACCCCCACATCCGTGGGCTCACGGTGCTCAGCCCGGCCGCGCGGTATTCCTGGTAGCCGTTCCAGTAGGAGGGCAGGTTTCCGGCGTTGCCCACCGGGAGGAGGTGCAGGTCGGGTGCGTCCTGCAAGGCGTCGACAACCTCGAAGGCCGCGGTCTTCTGCCCGGCCATCCGGAACCCGTCCTTGTTGGCCGAGTTGACCAGCGCCACGGGGTAGGTGTCGGCGAGATCGCGCGCGACCCGGAGGCACGCGTCGAAGTTGCCCTGCACCTGCACGAGCTGTGCGCCGTGCAGAACCGACTGGGCGAGCTTTGCCGCGGCGATCTTGCCCTCCGGCACGAGCACGACCGGATTGATCCCGGCCCGCTGCGCGTAGGCCGCCGCCGACGCGCTCGTGTTTCCGGTCGAGGCGCAGACGACCGCCTTGACGCCAGTCTCCGCCGCCTTGGAGATGGCGACGGTCATGCCGCGGTCCTTGAACGACCCGGTCGGGTTGCCGCCCTCGACCTTGATGTGGACCCGGCATCCGGTGCGCTGGGAGAGCCAGCCGGACTCGACGAGTGGAGTGCCGCCTTCACCGAGCGTGACCACGGGCGTGGTGGCGGTGACCGGGAGCCAGTCGCGGTACTCCTCGATCACGCCACGCCACAGGTGTGCGGCCACCCGGTCCCCTCGCAAGTCATTCCCCTTCGACACGCATCACAGACAGTACGTCCCGCACGATGTCCAGACCGCGCAGGTCGGCCAGGGTCGCGGACAGCGCAGCGTCTCGAGCGGCGTGCGTCACCACCACCAGCTCCGCATCGGACTCGCCGTGGATCTGCTGACGTACGGTCTCGATCGACACGTTGTGCCGGGCGAACACCCCGGCAATCGTCGCGAGCACGCCCGGCCGGTCGTCGACGTCGAGACTCACATGCAGGCGCGTGACCGTCTCACCCATCGGGGCGATGTCGAGAGAGGCGTACGACGACTCGCCCGAGCCGCGGGCACCCTGGAGCCGGTGCCGGGCCACGGTGACGAGATCGCCGAGCACCGCACTGGCGGTCGGCGCGCCGCCCGCGCCCCGGCCGTAGAACATGAGCTCGCCCGCGGCATCGGCCTCGACGAACGCCGCGTTGAACGCCTCGCGGACCCCGGCGAGCGGGTGGCTGCGCGGGATCATCGCCGGGTGCACCCGCACGCTGATCGACTTCTCGTCCTCGGACTGCTCGGCGATCGCGAGCAGCTTGACCACATGCCCCATGACCTTGGCGCCGGCGACGTCGGCGGCCGTGACCTCGGTGATCCCCTCACGATGCACGTCGGCCGCGGTGACCCGGGTGTGAAAGGCGAGGCTGGCGAGGATCGCGGCCTTGGCCGCCGCGTCGAAGCCCTCGACGTCGGCCGTCGGGTCGGGCTCCGCATAGCCCAGTGCCTGTGCCTCTTCCAGCGCCTCGGCGAACCCGGCGCCGGTGGTGTCCATCCGATCGAGGATGAAGTTGGTGGTGCCGTTGACGATGCCCAGGATGCGTCGGACCTTGTCGCCGGTCAGGGACTCCCGTAGCGGCCGGACGAGCGGAATCGCTCCCGCAACCGCCGCCTCGTAGTAGAGGTCGACGCCCTGCTTCTCGGCGGCCTCGTAGAGGGTGGGGCCGTCCTCGGCCAGCAACGCCTTGTTGCCGGTGACGACCGACTTGCCGTGCTCCATCGCGGACACGATGAGCGACCGGGCCGGCTCGATGCCGCCGATCACCTCCACGACGAGATCAACATCGTCCCGGACGACCAAGGCCGCCGCGTCGGTCGTGAACAGCGCGAGGTCGACCCCGGTCGCGCTGCGGTCCTTCCCGAGCCGGCGGACCGCGACGCCGGCCAGCTCGAGCGGGGCGCCTGCCCGGGCCGCAAGGTCGGCCGCGTGCGTGGTCAGCTGCCGGGCCACCTCGGTGCCGACGTTGCCGCAGCCCAGCAGCGCAATCCGCAGTGGTCGCGCAACCATCGCCCCTCCTCGGTCGTCCGGTGGCGGTCAGTCTCGTCCGAGCCGGAAGATCGCCGAGCCCCGGTCCAGGATGCGAGACATTCGTCTCATTCTGCGTCGAGACGCAACAGATCCTCCTCCGTCTCGCGACGGACCAGTACGCGTACGGACCCGTCGCGCACCGCGAGCACCGGCGGTCGCGGGACGTGGTTGTAGTTGCTTGCGAGCGACCGGCAGTAGGCCCCGGTCGCCGGGACGGCGACCAGGTCACCCGGTCTGACATCGCCCGGCATGAACTCGTCGTTGACCACGATGTCCCCGCTCTCGCAATGCTTGCCGACGATACGGGTGAGCACCGGCTCGGCGGCGGAGCGCCGGCTGGCGAGGGTGGCGGAGAAGTCCGCGCCGTAGAGGGCCGGACGGATGTTGTCGCTCATGCCGCCGTCGACCGCGACGTAGGTACGGGTGGCGCCGGCGCCCAGCGAGACCTGCTTGACGGTGCCGACCTCGTACAGCGTGATCATCGACGGGCCGACGATCGCTCGCCCGGGCTCGACGGAGATGCGCGGCACCGCGACCCCACGCGCGCTGCACTCGTGCTCGACGATCTCGGCGAGTGCGGCGGCGAGCTCCTCCGGCGGCTGCGGGTCGTCCTGGCTGGTGTAGCGGATGCCGAAGCCGCCGCCGAGGTCGAGCTCCGGCAGCGGCACGCCGTGCGTCTCGCAGACCTCGGCATGCAAAGCGATCGCGCGGCGTGCGCTCACCTCGAAACCGGACGTGTCGAAGATCTGCGAGCCGATGTGCGAGTGCAGCCCGATCAGCTGCAGCGACGGCTCCGCCAACACCTGGGCGACGACCGAGGCCGCGGATCCGTCGGCGATCGACAGGCCGAACTTCTGGTCCTCGTGTGCGGTCGCGATGAACTCGTGCGTGTGCGCCTCGACCCCGACCGTGATTCGCACCATGACCGGGACCCGGCGACCAGCATCGGCGGCGAGTCGTGCGAGCCGGTCAACCTCCTCGGGAGCGTCGACGATGATCCGTCCGACACCGGCGCCCACGGCGCGCGCGAGCTCGTCGACCGACTTGTTGTTGCCGTGCATGCCGATGCGCTCGGCCGGAAAGCCCGCCCGCAGCGCGACCGCGAGCTCGCCGCCCGTGCACACGTCGAGCCCGACACCCTCCTCGGCCACCCACCGGGCAATAGACGTACAGAGGAATGCCTTGCCCGCATAGAAGACGTCGGCGCCGGCATGCGGAGCGAACGCCGCCTCGAAGGCCGTCTTGAACGCCCGTGCGCGGGTCCGGAAGTCGGTCTCGTCGAGGACGTAGGCCGGAGTGCCGAACTCCTCCGCGATGCGCGCCACCGGGACCCCGACGATCTCCAGTGCGCCGTCGGTCGCGCGACTGACCCCGCTCGGCCAGAGACCGTCGTACAACGCATTGACATCGTCGGGGCGACGCAGCCAGGGCGGGGCGCGATGGCCGAGGTCGGCGTGCAGCGCCCCGGCCTCGTGCGCAGGCATCGGCGGCTACATCCGCTCGGGAGCGGAGACGCCGAGCATCGCGAGGCCGTTGGCGAGGACCGTGCGGGTGGCCGCACAGAGCACCAATCGAGCGCGGTGCAGGTCGGTCGTCTCCTCGTCGCCCATGGGTAGCACGCGGCAGACGTCGTAGAAGCGGTGATAGGTGCCGGCAAGGTCTTCCAGGTAGCGGGCGACCCGGTGCGGCTCGCGAAGCTCGGCCGCGGTGGAGACGACGCGCGGGAACTCCGCCAAGGCACCGAGCAGCAGGCCCTCTCGCTCATGCTCGAGCAGCGCCGGGTCGTACGCATCGGTGTCAATCGGGATGCCGAGGTCACCCGCGTTGCGCAGCAGGGACGCGATGCGCGCATGCGCGTACTGCACGTAGAAGACCGGGTTGTCGGCGGTCTGCCGGGTCATCACCTCGACGTCGACTGTGAGCGGCGAGTCAGCCGGGTAGCGGCACAGCGTGTAACGCGCAGCGTCGACGCCGGTCAGCTCGACCACGTCCTCGAGCGTGACGATCGTGCCCGCCCGCTTGGAGAGCTTGAGCTCCTCGCCGCCCTTGAGGATCTTGACCAGCTGGCCGATGAGCACCTCGATGTGGTCGTCGGGGTCGTCGCCCGCGCAGGCCGCCATCGCACGCAGCCGACCGACGTAGCCATGGTGGTCGGCGCCGAGCAGGTAGATGCAGCGGTCGAAGCCGCGACTGCGCTTGTCGACGTAGTAGGCGGTGTCGGATGCGAAGTAGGTCAGCTCGCCGTCGGCCTTGACGAGCACGCGGTCCTTGTCGTCGTTGAAGTCGGTTGTCCGCATCCAGACGGCGCCGTCCTTCTCGAAGACGTGGCCCTGCTCGCGCAGCTTGGCGAGGCCCCGCTCGACGGCGCCCGACTCATGGAGCGTGCGCTCGGAGTACCAGACGTCGAAGTGGGTGTTGAACCCCTCGAGGACGTGCTGCTGCTGGTGCAGCTGGCGCTTGTAGCCCTCCTCGCGGAAGGCCTCGAGCTGCTCCTCGTAGGGCAGGCCGAGGATCTCCGGCACCTCGGCGACGATGGCCTTGGCCAGGTCGATGACATAGGCGCCGTGATAACCGTCCTCGGGGATCGGCCGGCCGTGCGCCGCCGCCCGGAGCGACGCGCCGAACCTCTCCATCTGCACACCGCGGTCGTTGACGTAGAACTCGCGGACCACGCGGGCACCGGCCGCCTCCAGCACCCGGGCGATCGCATCGCCGACCGCCGCCCAACGGGTGTGCCCGAGGTGCAGCGGACCGGTGGGGTTGGCGGAGATGAACTCCACGTTGATCGACTGGCCGGCGAGCGTCTCGGTGTGGCCGTACGTGTCACCGGCGGCGACGATCGCGCGCGCGACCTCACCGGCTGCGGCGGCGTCGAGCGTGACGTTGAGGAATCCTGGCCCGGCGATGTCGACGCCCTTGATCCCCGGTGTCGCCGCGAGCCGGTCGGCGAGCAGCTGGGCGAGCTCGCGCGGGTTGCGGCCCGCCTTCTTGCCGAGCTGCATCGCGACGTTGGTGGCGTAGTCGCCGTGCTCGGTGTTCCTGGGTCGCTCGACCGTGATGCGGTCCGGGACGCCATCGGGCAGGGTCACCTCGCCGGCCGCGACAGCGGCGGTCAGAGCGTCGTGGATCACGGCGGAGAGCTGCTCGGGCGTCACCGGCTCAGCCTATCTGCGCGGTTCGGGTGGGCCGGGTGTCGGCTGGTAGTCTCTACTGCGGCCCGAGCCCCCGTAGCTCAGGGGATAGAGCACCGCCCTCCGGAGGCGGGTGCGTAGGTTCGAATCCTACCGGGGGCACTCTCACCCTTATGGGGCGATGCGTTCGCCCACCCTCGCATGCATGCTCAGAGTGTGGCGACACGTCGCAGCTGGCTTCTTCAATCCGCTCTGGTCGGCCTTCTGGTCCTTGGTGGGTGCGGCACGGATGACGGGGACGACGCCACCGCCGCCAGCCCGACCGAAAGTCCGAGAGTGTCGCTCGAAGGACCGACGTGGGCACTGTCCTCGGACCCGGCACCGGGATCCCCGCTGGAAGGCATCGTCGTCACAGCACGTTTCGCGGACGGCACGATGTCCGGCGAGAGCGGCTGCAACACCTACACCACCTCGTACGAGGTCGACGGGACGTCCCTCACTATCGGGTCTGAGATCGCCGGTACGAGGATGGCGTGCCCTCCGGCCGAGACCGCGGTGGAACGTGCGTATCTCCAACGACTGCCTCAGGTCTCGGCGTACCGGATCTCGAGCAGCACCCTCACCCTGCTGAACGACGACGACGAGGCACTTCTGGAGTACGACGCGACGATCGCCGCGGAAGCAATCCTCGGCGAGTGGATGGTGACGAGCTACTTGTCGGGGGACGCGGTCACCTCAGTGCTGGGCGGTGTTGAGATGACGACGACCTTCGCCGCTCTGGAGGTCGCCGGCAACACCGGGTGTAACAGGTTCACCGGTCCCTACGAGGTGGACGGCGACGGCGTCACGATCGGACCGCTCGCATCGACGAAAGCCGCCTGCCCGACGGAGGAGCTCCAGCAGCAGGAGACGGACTACCTTGCCGCCCTGGGCCTCGCGACGACCTTCAGGGTGACAGGCGACCGCCTGGACCTGCTCAGGCCCGGCGACACGATCGCGGCCACGCTCCTCAGGGCGTGAGGAGCGACCCGCCAGCGGTAGATGATCGGCTCATGACGTTTCTCGGTGACACCCCACAGGTCAGCGCCCGCTACCGTCCCGTCTCCGTCACGAGTGCCGAGCATCCGCCGGTGGATTCGCCCAACTCGTGGTACGTCGCACCCGGGTCGGTCACCAACGGCCAGTACGGCCTGTTCAAGTACGAGGTGCGGCCGCAGAGCGGGCCGGGCGCGCACGTGCACCGCACGTTCTCCGAGTCGTTCTACATCCTCGACGGCACGGTGCGCGTGTACGACGGTGCAACGTGGGTGGACGCGAGGCCCGGTGACTTCCTTTACGTGCCGGAGAACGGCATCCACGCCTTCCGCAATGAGAGCGATGCGGCGGCCACGATGCTGATCCTGTTTGCGCCCGGCATTCCACGAGAGACGTTCTTCACCGAGATCGCCGAGATCCACAGCTCAGGTCGTCAGCTCTCCCCCGAGGAGTGGACCGAGTTCTATGCCCGGCACGACCAGTACATGGTCTGACTAGGCGGCCGGCAGCAGCAGGCAGCTGTCGCCGAACTCGTGCCAGAGATACCGAGCGCGTACGGCCTCCGCATAGGCCCGTTGCACAAGGTCGGCGCCGGCCACCGACTCGAGCAGCATGAGGTGTGATGCTCCCGGGGCGTGCCAGCCGGTCACCAGCCCGTCGACGACGCGAGCGGGCCGGTCGGGGCTGAGAACGAGGTCGGTCCAGCCCGCCGCCGGCGCCACCGTGCCGTCCGGCAGCGCGGCTGACTCCAGTGCGCGGGTGACGGTGGTGCCGACCGCGATCACGCGACCGCCGGCCGCGCGCGTGAGGTTGACCAGGCGCGCAGTCGCGGCTGGGACGTGGAAGGGCTCCGGCAACGGTGCCTCCCCCTCCTCCAGCGAGGACACCCCGGTGTGCAAGGTGATCGGCGCGACGACCACACCGCGGACGACGAGCTCGGTCACGAGGCGATCGCTGAACGGCCGCCCAGCGCTCGGCATCTCCGCGCTGCCGGGCTCACGGGCGAAAACGGTCTGGAACGCGTCGAGTGATGGGTGGCTTTGCAGGTATGCATAGCTGATCGGATGCCCGTGCGCGGCCACGTACGACCGGACGGTTCCGGGCACGTCCACACGCGCACGCCACAGCCGCTCCGAGCGCGCGCCGCCGCCGGGGTATCCCTCCAGCAGCGTCAGATCGCCGTCCGGCAGCCACACAAACTCCCCCGCACGCGCATCCCGCACGGGTCCGGCCGCCGGGCGCCCGGGGCGCAGCTCGACCAGCCAGGTGCCGTCATCGAGCGCGGTGGAGAAGTGAACGGTCACCGGCCCCGACTCACGGCGACCGTCGACAGCCGCGGGCAGGGTCGCCGAGTTGTTCACCACCACGAGGTCGCCCTCGCGCAGGAACAACGGCAGGTCGGCGAACCGGGCGTGAGTCGTGCCCGACTCGCTAGCCACCAGCAGCCGCACCGCATCACGCGCGACGCCTCGGGTCTCTGGCGGCGATGTTGCGTTGAGCTCGTCGGGCAGGTCGAAGGTCGTGACCGCATGGCGTGCGCGCTCGGCGTCGAGCAGGGGCGTCATCGTGCCGCCTCCACCGTCACGAGATCGGCGGATCGGTAGCGACCGCTCGGCGGCCGCGTGTCGAGCAGCCGCAGGAACGCGGGTACGACCTCCCTCGGCTCCGGCCGATCGGAGATGTCCTCCCCGGGGTACGCAGCCTGGTGCATCTGCGTGCGCATGTCGCCCGGGTCGAAGGCGTACACGGAAAGCTCCGGCTGCTCCGCGGCCAGAACGTTGCTGAGCTGGTCGAGTGCGGCCTTGGCCGAGCCGTACCCTCCCCATCCCTCGTACGCCTCCACCGCCGCGTCCGAGCTCACGTTGACGAGGATGCCCTTCGACTCGACGAGCGACGGGAGCAGCGCCTGCGCGAGGGCGAGGGGCGCGAAGACACCGATGCGGTAGACGCGCTCGAGCTCGTCGAGGGGGTAGTCCGCCAACCGTGGCAACGGGCTGGCGCCGAGGATCCCGGCGTTGTTGACGAGCAGGTCGAGGGGGCCGGTGTCCGACACCGCGCGCACCAGAGCCGCACGGTGCTCTGCGTCGGACACGTCTCCAGCGATCGCGGTCACGGCGGCACCGCTGTCGGTCAGGTCGTGCGCGGCGCGTGCGAGGTGGTCCGCGGAGCGAGCGTCGACGACGAGCGTCCAGCCGCGGTCGGCGAGGGCCTGCGCTACCGCACGGCCGAAGCCCCGCGAGGCGCCGGTCACAAGGGCAAGGGGCATGAGTTCCTCCATCAGACGATGGACTCATGCTCCAACCTCAACCAAAGTTGAGGTCAACTCCTGGGCTCAGGCCTCGTTGACCTTGGACGCGAACGACCGGATCGCGAAGGCGTGGAAGATCTCGCCCACGCCGTAGAAGACCATCCAGATCCCGACCAGGTTGACGAACAGCAGCAGCTCCCGGGCCGGCGTGCCGATCGCCCACAGGCCCAGGATGAACTCCAGGACGCCGACGATGATGGCGACCCACCACCAGTCACGCTTCGGGCCGACGAAGGCGCTGACGATGGAGAAGATGCCGCCGAAAACGAGCAGCCACGCAAGGAAGATGGACATGACCCGCAGGGTCATCCCCGGCCAGGCGAAGGCGACAATGCCGGCGATGATCGAGAGCACCGCCCCGGTGTAGAACAGCCACTTCCAGCTGTCGACCCTCGCGGCGACGACGATCTGCGCAACGCCGCCGAAGATGAACCCGAAGCCAATCAGGATCGCGAGCGACCACACGGTCGTCGGGCGCAACGACAGGACGAACATGCCGTAGATCGTCCAGATGATTCCCAAGACCAGCGTGAGCCACCACAGGCTGCTGGCTCCCCGAAGTGCGGAGGCCTCCTCCGACGACACGGTGCTCATGCGGCAGAGAGTAGCGGTGAAGATCGCAACTTCAGGGACATCAAGGACGCCACGCCGTGTCGCAGCCGTACGGTTGGACCGACAGGAGGGCGCTCGTGACGACAGTGGCGCGACGACGGCTCGGCCGCGGCGTCCTCATGCCGCGGCTCGGCACGTTCGCGGCCGGCGGCCTGCCGGTTCTGGTGTTCCCGGAGCCGGGTTTGTGGTGGCTGGCGTACGGCGTGCTGGTGCCGCTGCTACTGCTCATGGCCGGGGCGCCGACAGGGAGGGAAGCCGCGCTGCGTGGCTGGCTCGGCGGAGCCGGCTACATCGCCGCAGTCCACCATTGGCTGCTGCCCAACGTGCATGTCTTCCTGGTCGTCATCGCGGCGGTCGTCGGACTGCTGTGGGCGCCCTGGGGGTGGCTCGCATGGCGGCTGCTGCGGCCGGGTTCTGGGCCGCTTGCGGTGATCCTGCTGCCTGCCGCCTGGGTGCTCATCGAGGTCGCCCGCTCCTGGGAGTCGCTCGGTGGACCCTGGGGGCTGCTCGGGGCAAGCCAGTGGGACGTGCCCCCGATGCTGGCCGTCGCTTCCCTCGGCGGCGTCTGGCTGGTCAGCGCAGCGATCGTCGCCGTCAACGCGGCCATCGCGTTGCTCGTGCTGGTTCCGAGCGCGCGGCGGGTTGCGCTCGTGACGGTCGCCGCCGTCCCGGTCGGGGTCGCGGCCTGGTGGGGGCTCGGACCCGATCCCGTGGCATCCGATCGGACCGTCCGCATCGCCGTCGTACAGCCCGGCGTGGTGGCCAACCCCACCGTCCGGTTCGAGGCCAACGAGTCGCTCACCCGGTCACTCGCCGGGATGCCGGTCGATCTGGTCGTCTGGGGTGAGAGCAGCGTCGGTTTCGACCTGGAGTCCAGGCCCGACCTGACCGACCGGCTCGTCCAGTTGCGTAACGACGTCGACGCCGACCTGCTGGTCAACGTCGACGCACGGGACGCGGACGGCGGCGGCATCACCAAGAGCTCGATCCTGGTCACGGAGGACGGCCTCGGCGAGCGGTACTCGAAGATGCGGTTGGTGCCGTTCGGCGAGTACGTACCCATGCGACAGGCGCTCGGCTGGCTGACCGGCGTCACCGAGGCAGCCAACGAGGACCGCCGGCGCGGCACCGGTCCGGTGCTCATCGAGACGGCTGCCGACTCCGGTGGAGCCGGGGCGATCGCCGTCGGCCCGCTCGTCTGCTTCGAGTCGGCATTCCTCGACATCTCGCGAACGCTGGCCAACGAGGGTGCCGACGTGCTGGTGGTGCAGTCGTCGACGTCGACTTTCCAGGGCAGCTGGGCGCCCGAGCAGCACGCATCGCTGGCGGCGCTGCGCGCGGCCGAGTCCTGGCGGCCCATGATCCATGCGACGCTCACCGGGGTCAGCGCCGCCTACGACGCGCAGGGCCGCGTTATCGGCGAGCACGTCGGCACGAACACGCGCGGGACCATGGTGTACGAAGTGCCGCTGGCCACGGGGCGTTCACCGTACGACCGACTCGGCGACTGGGTGCCGCTGGTCTCGGTGGCCCTTCTCGGTCTCGCCGGCGCCGTGGCCCTGCTGCGCCGGCGCTAGCACCTCCGGCGCCCCACACACGATCGGGCGAGCGAGCGGCAGTCCACGCTGATGTGCGGATGGTTGCTGGTGGTGCGGTGCACCAGACTCATGCGAGTGACGGAGATACGGCCCGCTGCAGACGCGGGCGCAGCGGAATGGTTGCTGATGGCTGATGTTGATATGGTGGGATCTGGTTCGGTACGGCCCACCAGGCTTCGACGTGTATGTGCGTATCGCATTTTCTCCAGTGTCCGAGGCGGATGTCGTCAACCCGTCGGACGAAGCACCAGCCGATGCCGTTCACATAGCACTGGCGACACTCGCGTCCTACACGACCACGCCTGCCACCGGGTATGCGGCGATCTGGGAGGGCTGGGGCCCGAACTCGGCTCCGCAAGCGCCGCTAGTGGACATTCCCAATCGAGCCATGCTGCTCTTCACCGGCCCTGTCGAAGCACTCAGAGACGCACCAGCGCTGGCTTGGTACGGCCCTGCAGCGGGCATCTTGCAGGAGCCGCACCTCGTGTGGCCGGAGGATCAAGCCTGGTGTCTGGCCTGCGAGGTCGACGAGGAGATCGAGTTCACCGTGGGTTGTTCCGTCGACGCGTCCCAAGCTCTGGCTGGAGCCCTGCCGGGTGCTGTTCGACGAGTGCGCTACGGGGAGCCGGCTCCCCTGTTCCGCGAGCGGGACTAGTGCTCACCACCCACTCATCGGCACGACCGCGCTGTCAGCGGATACGGTCGGCAGCATGGGCGAGCCAATGGGGCTGGCGTGAACGACCGCTGCGATGAGTTGATGCCCGATTCGCGGTCTGTGCTGACATGAGCAACCTGAGAGTCCACATCTCGACCTCGCTCGACGGCTTCGTCGCGGGCCCAGATCAGAGCGAGGAGAACCCGCTCGGCGTGGGCGGCGAGGGCCTGCACGACTGGATCGTCGAGCTCCAGGCGTGGCGCGAGCCCCATGGGATGGACGGTGGCACGGTCAACGCGAGCACCCCGATCATGGAGGAGGCCCTAGCCAACGTCGGCGCCGAGATCATGGGCCGCGGCAAGTTCGGGCCCCCGGCCGGTGGGCCCTGGGCAGCCGAACCGTGGCGAGGCTGGTGGGGTGAGAATCCGCCATTTCACAAGCCGGTCTTCGTCTTGACCCATCACGAGCGTGAGCCGCTGACTCTGTCGGACACGACGTTCACCTTCGTCACCGACGGGATCGAGTCCGCGCTCGAGCAGGCGCGGCAGGCCGCCGGCGGCAGGGACGTGTTCGTCGGCGGTGGTGCCGATGTGATCAACCAGTACCTGGCTGCCGGACTCGTCGATGAGATCGAGCTGCACGTCGTCCCGATCCTGCTCGGCGACGGTGCTCGTCTGTTCGGCGGTGTTGGCCCGGGCTTGAGACTGGAACAGGTCCGCGCCGTCGAGGCTCCCGGCGTTGCACACGTCAAGTACCGCGTCATGACGTGACCACATCCACGACCGCCGAGCCCCCGACCCCGGTCAAGCCGCCACGAACCTTCGACCAGCGCCAGATCCGGGCGAGCGTAGCCGCCTTCCACGCGGCGTTCGCGCGCGGTCTTCGCGGTTTTCGTCTAGGAGGGATTCCTGAGGGTGTCGGCGCTCATACGCAGATCCCGATAGTCCTCCACGACCTCTCTCGCCGCCTTAACGAGCTTCGGGAGCTCGCCCTCGGACACGATCCATATTCTTCGATTACGTCGTCTGGAGGACTGACTTCGTTGAAGCAGTCGTGCCAAGCAAACTCCACAAGCTCGAGGAGATCGAGCGCGACTGCCGAATTCTTCCCGAAGAGTTCCTGAGCCCGGTCCGCCCTCGCTGCTCGTCTCTAAGCCCTACTGATCGCCATTCTGCCGACTGTCGGACGGGCTTCCGCCGATGCGCAGCCGTTGAGCCTGACCCTCGGGTTCACTCGGCCTTGGCATTGTGCGAGCGACTGTAATGCGCTGGGGTGGCACCAGTGGCCCGATTCCGGGTCGACCTCGGGGTTGTCCCCGATGAGTCTGCGATCCGTGCCACCTATCATCGCGGCAGGCGGTGTCTCCGTCGACGCCCTGCCCGCTGCCTGACCAAGTGCAGCTTCACCTGAAGGAGCACGAACTCATGGTTGGTTTCCTTGTCGCCGGTCTTATCATCGGGGCTCTTGCTCGCCTCATCAAGCCGGGTAAACAGAGCCTGGGCATCCTGGCCACGCTGGGCCTTGGCCTGGTCGGCTCCGTCATCGGCGGACTCGTCGCCCAGTTCTTCGGTACCGGCAGCATCTGGGAACTGAACGTTCTTGGGTTCGTCATTGCTGTGGTCGCTTCCGTGCTGCTCATTGGAGTCGCCGAGGGTTTGGTCGGCAAGTCGCGTACTCACGCCTGACACTCCCGGCAAACGGAGGTCGACCTTCTGTCGGTCAACTGGCTCGCGCTGGAGACGTGGCGGATGGCGGCTCAACGTCATGCTGTCAGCGCGCATCAGGCGGCGCCTACGTTGGACCGACATGTTCGCGCGTCCGCTCCGCAAGCGGCAAGAGCGGACGGTTGATCATGCTTGCTGGCCGGGCGACGCCTTCACGGTGGCAGGTGCGGGCGTATCCGCGGAAACGCGTTGCACTCGCTCAGCTGACTCGAGGACGTTCCCGCGGGAACGCGGGGTCCACAGCTAGCATCCCCCGGCAGCCGTGCCACCGATCGACTAAACAAGAGGCGGACAACTTCGCGTGCCAAACGTGCGTTTGAGGCGCCGAGCGGGTCGACCACGTCTGGACCACTTGCAGCGCGCCCGGCGGCAAGGTCGGACGTTCCAGGATGCTCCGCAGCCTTGCTGATCCAGCGGCAAAGTCCGGACGTTCCGGCGGGACCGCGACAGCGACGCTGGGTGGGGCCGAACCCGGTACGGCGGACCCGGCAGCGGAATGCGCTGCGGTCGAGCTGTTGACGTTGCCTGAGCTGCCTGCAGCGGCACCGGTTCCGACATCACGGACTGGAGTGGCGGCCGCCGCCGGGGCGACGCCGGTGGTGGTCGTTGTCATATCTGTCAGCGCAGGCGGACCTTCTGGATGTTGTTGCGCATCTGCGCCTCCACGACGTCGGAGCGCGACTCCACGAAGGCGCGGAACGAGGAGAAGCCCAGCGCCTTCTCCTTGAATGTCGAGTCCATCCGCTGCATCTGGCTTTTCACGCCCGAGCTGTTGATCCACTCGTCGTCGCTCTTCTCGAGGCCGACCCGCACCGCGCGAACGAGGAGGGCCGTCGCCTCGGCCTGCTCGGCCGAGTCGCCGGACCTGGCTGCGGTCTTCTTCGTCGCTTTCCTGGCTGCGGTCTTCTTCGTCGCGGTCTTCCTCGGCGTCGCCGCGGTCGGGGGATCCTGAGTCGACGCGGCGGGCGCAGTGCTCGCGGGCTGCTTGTCGACCAGGGTCGGCGCGACGACCCCGGGTACGCGGGCGTAGTCGGTGAACTCGTCGCAGGCCGCCACCAGCGCCCGGCTGGTGGAGCTGGCCACGCCGATGCCGACCACGAAGCGGCCCATCCGCTTGCACCGCTGGGCGAGCGGGATGTAGTCGGAGTCGCCGGCCACCACCACCACGTGGGTGATGTCCGCGTGCTGGGTGAGGTCCTCCACCGCGTCGATCGACAGGCGGATGTCCGCGCCGTTCTTCGTACCCGACGTTGTGAACAGCTGGACCAAGTCGACGGCCCGGTCTATGAGCTGCCTGCGGTACGCCGCGTTCGCCGGCAGCGACCAGTCGGCGTACGCCCGGGTCAGCGCGACCGTCCCGAACGACGAGGCGTAGTCGATGATCGCGCCCAGGTCGACCGCCGCCTGGCTCAGCTTGACGTCGACCAGGTCGGCGGAACCGCCGTCCGCGGCGTGCCGCCGGGCGTCGTCCCGACGCCACGTCCCATCCCCGAACACGTTGTCGTAATACGAGATCACCACGTTGTCGAAGTCGAAGTAGACCGCCACACGGGAGGGGTCGCTCATAGGACAGGACCCTAGCCTCCGTCAACCCGGTTGAACCGCTGCCTACGGGTTCAGCACTACCAGCCGCGCCGCGGATGGGCGGCGTACCCCGCTGGCATTGCGTGGTCCCTGCAGGCCACTGGGCGAAAGGTTGCAGGTTTCGCGCGGCCGCCGACACATGCGCGTCGATGGTGAGACTCGCCCCGCGGAACCGGGCAAGGTGCTGGCGGTGGTGGTAGTCGGCTTCGCAGGCGGCTTCCATGAACCGCCAGATGAGCGGCGATCTCCATATCTGCGAGACGGCGCCGAACCGGCGGTGGTTACGGCGACGCCTAAGGACCCGGGCCTTAAGCCAACCTGCCGCCGGGGCCGGTGAAGAGTTCGTGCACGCGCGTCGCGGCAAGAGCGAGCAGTCCGCGATCGAATATTGGGCGAGTCGTCGCAGGGTTGTCACTGCGTTCGGTATGCATCGGCTCTGTTGGTGACGGCACCCACGGTCACCACCCGACGATCGTCATCGATGCGGTAGATGACTCGGTAGGTGCCTCGTCGAGCGCTGTATCGGTCCTGAAGCGGTGGCTGGAGGCGTTTGCCGACGCGGTGCGGGTTGTCCAGCAGCGGGCCGACGATGAACTCATGTGCCGCGGAGGCGACTGATTCCGGAAGTTTGTCGGTGAGTTGACGGCGCGCGGTGGGAGTGATGGTGAGCTGGAAGCGGTCGGCGGTCACTGCGACGCGCGACGCCGACGCATGGCCTCGGTCAGTGCCTGCTCGGTTTCACCCTCGCCTCGGGTGAGCTCTTCGTCGGAGGCTGCCAACTGCCGGAGGGCGTCGCTGTCGGACAGGATCGCGATCGTCTCCTCCAGGGACTCCAAGTCGTCGACGGACAGCAGTACCGCCTGTGGTCTGCCGTGCACAGTGACGGTCACCCGGTCGTGCTGGTTGTGCACCCGGTTGACGAGTTGGGAAAGGTGGGCCTTCACGTCGGCTAACGCCAGCACCTCGCTCATGGTCAGAAATATGACTAGATTCCTGGCTTTTGTCTAGAGCATGAGACCAAGATCAACCATCGGACCATCGGCACGAGCGACCAGCGGCAGAGTCGGAAAGTGGATCAAGGTCGTTGACGGCGGTTCGACGGCGCACAGGATCCGCATACCGACCTCAAGGCGCTCAGCCAAGGGTGCGCAGGATGCGTGCTGCCCGTCGCGGCGTCCTGCGCCAGACACGCGAAGTGCAAGGCATCAGCTGTTGTCGTCGAGGACGTCACGCAGTTTGCGCGCGAACGCCTCGGGTTGACCGGCGTAGCCGAACTCGCCGCCCATGAAGCCACCGTGGTGGCTCGGGAAGACGGTCGCCTGCTGGCCGAGCAGCTCGGCGGTGGCCACCGAGGTGCGTCCGGTGAAGGTACCCAGGGACTCCTCGCCCACGGCGATCACGACACGTGTCGGCGCCGCGGCCAGCGCCTTGACATCGGGGCGGTAGCTGCTCACTGCCCAGGACCGATCTGACAGCAGCGGGTCGTCACGGGAGCCGTCGTCCCCGGTCGGCAGCCCGAACAGCGCGGGATCCGGCGCCGGCTGGGCGAAGTAGTCGTCGGTGTACTCGCCCTGCCACGACGTCATCGCGATGAACGCCGCCATGCCGGCACTCGACCCCCTTGCCTGGTACGCGTCGCGGAAGCCGGCGCGGGCGCGCTCGGCAGCCTCGGCGTCGGGGAGCACCGGGATCATGGGCGGCTCGTGTGCCACCAGGACGGTCACGTCGCCGGGGTATGCCGCCACCAGCGCGAGAGCGGTCACCGCGCCGCCACTGCTGGCGAACATCTCGACCGGCCCGACACCGAGCGCCTCGATAACGGCGTGCACGTCGTCGGCCTGGACGGTGGGCGCATTGTCGACCCGGCCGTCTTTGCGGGTGCTGCGGCCCAGGCCGCGCGGGTCATAGGTGACCACGGTGCGGTCCGGGAGCAGCGACGCCAACGTATGAAACCCGCTGGCGTCCATCGGCTGGCCGATCATGAACAGCGGTGGGCGTCCATCGCCGGTGGGCAGCGGGCCGTGCACGTCGTAGGCGATGTCCACCTCGGCGGTTTCAAGCATCTGCGTCGTCATCATGGCATTGAGGACTCCTCCAGCCTGGAGAACTCATCGGACCCCCGCCCAAGGTGCCGTGAGCAGCCCAGCGAAGGGTGCAGGTCAGTGCCGCTGTCTGCGCTTGGTCAGCCCTGCTGCGCTCGCGCGTGGCTCGTCGCCCACTCCAGCGCGTAGTCGGCCACCTGCTCCCAGCCAGGCTCGACACCGGTGAAGTGTGAGCGGTCCGGGAACTCGTAGGTCTCAGTCGTCGCCTCGGAGTTGCGGTACTTCTTCGCGTTCGACCTGTTGACCGCGGGCGGCATCAGGTGGTCCTTGCCGCCCATGATGAACAGCAGCGGAGCACGGTCGTCCAGGTCGTAGTCGACCCAGGTCTCCTGGTGGCCCGGCTTCCAGTTGGCTATCAGGCCGTAGGCCCACACCCAGTTGCCGGGCGCCGGGATGTGGAGGAGGTCGTACGCCGCGTCGGACTCCTCGCGGCTGACCGTGTTTGTGAAGGCGTAGTGGAACTGCTCCTTGGTGAAGCCCACCGCGCGGTGCCGGTTGGCCGGGTTCTTGAGGATCGGGAACAGGGACCTGATCTGGGACGGCGGGTTCACCCGCACGCCCTCGGGTGGTGCCGAGTCGATGACCACGGCGGCGGCGCCGAGGCCACGGTTGACCAGGAGCTGGGTGAAGGTGCCGCCGAAGGAGTGGCCCATGATGATCGGCGCACGGTCCAGGCCCTCGATGACTTCCGCTAGGTGGTCGGTCGTGTCCGGGACGGACGCCTCGGCGATGATCTCGGGCTTTTCACGCAGCGCCTCCACCTCGATCTCGAAACCCGGGTACGTCGGGACGATGACCTCGTGGCCCTTGGCCCGGTAGTGCTTCACCCAGCGGTCCCAACTTCGGGCGGTCATCCAAAGCCCGTGGATCAGCACGATCGGCGGGGCATTGGTCGTCTGCTCGCTCATGGTGCTCCTTCTGATGGGGGTTGCAGCCATCGTCGGACTCTCAGGCAGCGCTCGCAACACCCCGCGGGATCAAGTCGGCCCGGCCCGGCCCACGCGCTGCACCAGCTCCGAGTTCGCCCGTTTCCGTGAACTTCCTAGCCGTCCGCACATCGTCCTCAGAGCACTTCGATCCGGCATGTTGGCCCAGGTGCACGCGCTAGGGCTCGGTCGCCGGTGAGGAGGTCGGCGCCGATGGCCTCAGCCAACGCGACATAGGCGGCGTCATAGATGCTGAGGTTGTCGCGCAGCTGCCAGCATCGGGCCACAAGCGCACGGTGCGAGACACGCTGAACCGGCATGGCCGCGAGGTCGGCAAGCGCGAGCTCCGCGCGGCGGGCGGCCATCGCCTGGAAGCTGACTTGTCGCCGCAGCACCGAGGCGACCTCCAGGTCGAGAAGTTCCGGCGCCGCCAGCGTTTCGCCGCGCAGCCGGTCCCGGGCACGGTCACCGTCGGCTCCGTCGTCGCCAACCGCCGAGGCGACCACCGTGGCGTCAACGACGAGCACGCTCGGCCCGCAGCACCTTGACCGCGGTCTTCAGAGGCACCGACCCGCCGGCCCGGCCGCCGGCCCGGTCGAGGATCTCGTCCAGGCTTGGGCGGCTGGCCTCGTCGACCAACCGGGCCAGCAGGTACTCCTGCAGCGACTGGTGCGCGGCCGCTGCCCGCTGCCGCAGGATGGCGTGCGTTTCCTCGGGAACATTCTTGATCTGAACACTCGGCATGGCGCCACCATGGCGCTAGCAGCGCCATATCGCAAGCGCCCGACATTCGTTATACGGCCAGCTCGGGCATGTCGTGGAACTGGTCGAGGGCCTCCGGGTTGGCGAGCGCCTCACGGTTGCGCACGTCGCGCCCTGAAACGACATCGGCCACCGCGAGCTCGACCAGCTTGCCGCTGCGCGTGCGTGGGAGGTCGGACACCTCGACGATGCGGGCGGGAACGTGCCGTGGCGAGAGGTTGTCCCGCAGCAGCCGGCGGATCCGATCACGGAGCGCGTCATCGAGCACCTGTCCCGACGCCATGCGGACGAACAGCACGATGCGCGTGTCGTCGTCCCACGGCTGGCCGATCGCAAGCGACTCAGCAATCTCGTCGAGCTGCTCGACCTGCCGGTAGAGCTCGGCGGTGCCGATGCGCACGCCGCCGGCGTTGAGCGTCGCGTCGGAACGGCCGTGGATCACCATGCCGCCGTGCTCGGACCATGACGCGAAGTCGCCGTGCGCCCAGATGCCGGGGAAGCGCTCGAAGTAGGCGGCCTTGTAGCGCGTGCCGTCCTCGTCGCCCCAGAACGCCGCCGGCATCGACGGGAACGGTCGCGTGCAGACCAGCTCGCCCCGCTCCCCCGGCGCGCCGGCGAGCGAGCGGCCCTCCTCGTCGAAGACGTCGACCGCCATGCCCAGCGCCGGGCCCTGGATCTCCCCGGCGTGCACCGGTCGCGTCGGGTCGCCGAGCACGAAGCAGCCGACGATGTCGGTGCCGCCGGAGATGGACGCAAGATGCACGTCAGGCTTGATGTCGTCGTAGACGTAGGCGAACCCCTCGGCGGACAGCGGCGATCCGGTCGACGCGACGGTGCGCAACGAGGTGAGCCGGTGAGTCTCGCGTGGCCGGACGCCCGCCTTGTGTGCGGCGTCGAGGTACTTGGCGCTGGTGCCGAAGAACGTGAGGTCGAGCTCGTCTGCGAGGTCGAACATCGCCGTCGGTGCGGGCGCGAACGGTGAGCCGTCAAACAGCACGACCGTCGCCTGCTGGGAGAGCGCGGAGACGAGCCAGTTCCACATCATCCAGCCACATGTTGTGAAGTAGAAGACACGGTCGCCGGCGCGAACGTCACTGTGCAGCCGGTGCTCGACGACGTGCTTGAGCAGCACGCCGCCGGCACGGTGCACGATGCACTTGGGCTTGCCCGTCGTGCCACTGCTGTAGAGCACGAAGCCAGGTGCGTCGACAGGCAGTCGTACGAACTCGAGCGGCGCACCCGCGTGCTCGTCGAGCACCTCACGCCAACCGCGAGCACCCGGTACGGCCGACAGGTCCGGCCGCTCTTCGAGCTCGCCGACGACGAGTGTCGTCTTGACCGACGGCAGCCCGGCGACGACCTCCGGCAGCCGGTCGATGCGCAGGTGCCGCTTGCCGCCGTAGACGTAGCCGTCGGCCGCGACCAGCACGCGTCGGCTCAACCTGCCCGAACCGGTCGAGCACGCCGTCGACCCCGAAGTCCGGTGAGGTCGACGTGAACACCGCGCCGAGCGAGTTGGTGGCCAGCATCGCGACGAGCGTCTCGGGCGTGTTGGGCATCCATGCGGCGACCCGCTCGCCCTCCCCGACGCCGATCGCCCGCATTGCCGCGGCGGCGGCGGCCACCTCGGCCCGCAGCTCGTCCCAGGAAAGCGCGCGGCGCACGCCGTCCTCGCGCGCGAACACCACGGCGGGTGCGGCGCCGGAACCTTGCATCAGGTTCTCGGCCAGGCTGACCCGCGCCGTTGGCAGGAACGACGCTGCCCGCGGATCATCCGAGTCGAGGTATGACGCGCCGTCGCCGACATCGCCGACCACGCCGCACAGCTCCCACACGTCGCGCCAGAACTCGCCCACGTGCTCGATCGACCACGCGTGCAGCGCTCGCGAGTCGGGCAGGTGGAGCGCATGACGATCGGCCACCGCCTGCCGGAAGGCGTCCATCGCCGTGCCCGCCACCCGGTCGGGTGCAGGCGTCCACAGCAGGCGACCGAGCTCTGTCACGTGCGGATGTCCCTCTCTGATAGCGACTAGCTCACCCTAGGCGGGCGACGCGATGCAGGCGCAAGGCCAGCTGAACCTCGAGTGCCCGCTCCGGCTCGGACCAGTCCGGGCCGAGCAGCCGCGCCACACGATCGAGGCGCTGGGTCACCGTGTTGACGTGCACTTGCAACGCCGTGGCCGCGCGGGCGGGGCTGCCCCCGCTGCCGAAGTAGGCCTCCAGCGTGCGCACCAGCTCGGTCCCGCGCTTGGCGTCGTAGCTGAGTACCGGCCCGAGTGCGGCCTCCACGAACGTGGCGACGTCGCGGTTGTCCCCCAGCAGGAGCCCGACGAACCCGAGCTCCCGGGCGCTGGCGCCATCACCCTGGCGACCGAGCGAGTCGAGCACGTCGACACACTGCGACGCCGAACGGTACGCGGCCACGATCTCTGTGGGGCCATCAGCATGGCCGGCACCCCCCGCGGTGACAGGGCGCCCCACCGAGCTCGAGAGCTCCTTGGCCACCGCACGCGCGAGGTCGCCCGGCTCGCCCGCGGGCAACAGCAGCACAGCGCCACCGTTGTGCGCGCCCGCGATGCCGCCGTGCCGCGACGCGAACGACGCGGCCGCGAAGGCGAGTGCGGGGCGGTTCGCCGACTCCGATCGGGCGACGACGACCGCGTAGGGGCGGGCCAGGTCGAGCCCGACCCGGCGGGCACGCTCCCGCAGGCTCGCCGGGTCGACCCCACGGTCGCCGAGCAGGTCGTCGAGCAGCTCGCCGCGCACCCGCTGCTCTGCCTCGGCCGTGCTGCGCTGCAGCAGCAGCAGCAGTGCAGTCACCATGGCACCGCGCTCGAGGACACGCACGTCGCTCTGGTCGAGGTCCTCGCCGTGCGACAGCGCCATCGCACCGAGCCGGTCGGCGCCGGCCGCCACCGGCGCGTACCACCACCCACGCCGATGCACCGCGTGGCCGCTGCCTTCCCACGCCGCGAAGGCCGCGACGACCTCGGAGGTGGCCGGTGGCTTGACGCCGCCGACCGTGGCAAGGAGCTCACCCACCTGGTCGACCACGACGAGTGGGCCGTCGAGGACCTCGGCAACCGCCTGCGCGACGTCCTGGACGTCGCCGCCGTGCAGGACGAGCTCGAAGAACCGGTCGTGCGCCTCGGCCGCGCGTTCCACCGACCGGGAGTGCACGCTCACGAGCTGGTTTGCGGCGCTGAGGTCGGCCAGCGCGGCGCGCGTCTCGTCCAGCCGGCGGGCGTTGTCGATCGCAATCGCGGCGAAGTCGGCGAGCGAGGCGAGGAGCGCAACCTCGGCGCGCGCGAACGGGCGCTTGGCCCGGTTAGCCGCGAACAGCACGCCGATGGCCCGCTGCCCGAGCAGCATCGGGACGCCGAGGATGGCCACCAGACCTTCGTCGGTAACGGCCGCGTCGATGTCTCCGGTGTGCCGGAAGCGGCTGTCGTCGGCGTAGCTTGCGGTGGCGTACGGCCGTCGCGTCTCGGCCACGAGCCCGCCAAGCCCGGCGCCCATCGGCAGCCGTACGGCCTGGAACCGTGCGGACACCGAGCCTTCTGTGACGCGCATGTACGTGTCGCCGGCGTCCTCGTCGACGAGGGTCATGTAGGTCACGTCGGTGCCGAGCAGGGTGCGGGCGCGACGCACGATCGCGCTGAGGACCGCGTCCAGGTCACGGAGCGACGCGAGGTCCGCGGCCGTCTCGTACAGCGCGACGAGCTCGACCTCCCGGCGCTTGCGGTCCTGGAGGGTGGTGCGGACTCGCAGCGCCAGGAGCTTGGCCTCCTCAAGCGCTGCCAGCTCGTCGGCGCTCGCGCCGGCTGCCCGGGCGCGCAGCAGCGGCTCCTCGAACTCGACCGGCGTGGCGTCGCGGGCGAGGAGCTCCAGGAAATCCCCTGCCGTCACGGCCTGGAGTATGCCTGACGCGGCGGCCCCGGCCGTGAGCCGGAGCCGCCGGTCAGTGCGCGGTCCAGCCGCCATCGATGGCGTACGAGGCGCCGGTCACGAACGACGCCTTCGGGCCAGCCAGCCACGCGACCAGCTCGGCGACCTCGTCCGGCTCGATCAGCCGCTTGATGGCCGCGGGCGCGAGCATGATCCGCTCGACGACCTCGTCCTCGTCGATCCCGTGCGCGCCCGCCTGCGCGGCGATCTGCGCCTCGACAAGCGGTGTGCGTACGTAGCCCGGGCTCACGCAGTTGGACGTGACGCCGAACGGAGCACCCTCCAGCGCCACGACCTTGGACAGCCCTTCGAGCCCGTGCTTGGCGGACACGTAGGCGGACTTGAACGCGGACGCGCGGTGACCGTGGACGGACGAGATGTTGACGATCCGGCCGAACCGCCTCTCGTACATCCCGGGCAGCGCGCCGCGCATCAGCCGGAACGGGGCGACGAGCATGATCGCCTGGATCTGCGTGAAGCGCTCCACCGGGAACTCGTGCACGGGTGCGACGTGCTGGAGACCGGCGTTGTTGACCAGGATGTCGACATCGCGCAGCGGCAGCCGGTCGACGGCGTCGAGGTCGGAGAGGTCGCAGGTCACGGCCTCACCGTCGATGGCGGTGGCGAGCTTCGCGGCCGCCTCACCGTCCACGTCGACGACGCGGACGAACGCGCCGTCCGCGGCCAGCCGCGTTGCCACGGCGGCTCCGATCCCGCTCGCTGCCCCGGTGACGAGCGCGATCATCTCGAGTGCCCCTGCTTGTTGCGTAGCCGGTCGCGGACCGTCCCCCAGATGCCCTTGCGGAAGAGCAGGACGACGAGCACGAAGACGGTGCCGGTGATGATCCCGATGCCCTCGAAGCCGGAGGACGCGAGCTGGTCCTCGAGCCCGACGACGAGCACCGCGGCGATCACACCGCCCCAGAGCGTGCCGATGCCGCCGAGCACCGCGAGCAGCACGACCTTGCCGGACGTCGTCCAGTTGAGCTCCTGCAACGACACGAAGCCGTGGCTCACCGCGAACAGGCCGCCGGCCAGGCCGGCCAGCCCCGCAGACAGCACGAACGCCATGACCTTGTAGCGCTGCACGTCGTAGCCGAGAGCCCGGCTGCGCGCCGGGTTGTCGCGAATCGCGACGAGCACGCGACCGAACGGCGAGTGCACGACGCGCCAGGCGACCCACATGCCGGCGACGATGAGCGGCAGGGCCGCGTAGTAGAAGTAGAACGGGTCCGTCTCGACGGCCTCGATCCCGAAGAAGGACTTGGGGATGCCCTGCAGGCCGTTCTCGCCACCGGTGACGTCGCGCCACTGGTTGGCGACGAAGAAGAGCATCTGCGCGAAAGCCAGGGTGACCATCGCGAAATAGATGCCGCTTCGCCGCACCGACAACAGACCTATGGGCACGGCGAGCACCATGGCGGCGAGCGCTCCGGCCACGACTGCGACCGGGAACGGCAGCCCCGCGTGCACGGCGATGAGTCCGGTGACATAGGCCGAGCCGCCCCAGAACGCCGCGTGCCCGAACGACAGCAGCCCCACATAGCCGAGCAGCAGGTCGAGCGACACCGCGAACAGTGCCCAGGCGGCCATGTCCGTGGCCACGGGCGGATAGACGAACCATGGCAGCGACAGCGCGAGGGCCAGGCCGGCGACGAGCACCAGCCAGTGGGTCCTCGATCGACCCCGTGGCGGCGCCATCGCCTGCGCGGGAGGAGTCTCACTGGTCACGACGCTCATGCGGTCTCCTCGCGGCCGAACAGCCCTGCTGGCCGGACGAGGATCACGACCGCCATCAGGACAAAGATCAGGATCTGTGCGAATGCGGGTGCGTACGCCTGCCCATACGCCTCCACGAGCCCGACGATGAACCCGGCCAGCACGGCACCGAGGATCGAGCCGAGGCCACCGATGACGACGACGGCGAACAGGATGATGACGAAGTTGTTGCCCATCTCCGCCGTGATCGCGCGAAACGGAGCCGCCAGCACGCCGGCGAGCCCGGCGAGGGCGATGCCGAAGCCGAACACCGGTGTCACCCATCGGCCCACGTTGATGCCGAGCGCCCTCGTCAGCTCGGGCTTCTCCGTCGCAGCCCGGACCACCATGCCCACCTTGGTGCGCGTCAGGACCAGCCACACGGCGGTGCAGAGCACGGCCGAGCAGAGGATGAGGAACGCCTGGTAGGTCGGGATCTGCGTGCTCCCGATGGACACCTGGCCGTCGAGCGCGGAGGGCCGCTCATAGGGCAGGCCGGACACGCCGTACTTGCGTTTCACGAGGTCGACGAGCAGCAAGGTGAGCCCGAACGTGAGCAGGAAGTTGTAGAGCGGATCCAGCCGGATGAGCCGGTGCACGAGCAGCCGCTCGATCAGCACACCGAAGCCGAACAGCAGCAGGGGTACGACGATGAGCGCCACCCAGAACGACAGTCCGAGCTCGTCGAGCAGGACGGCGGCCACGACGGCACCGAGCATGTAACAGGCGCCATGGGCGAAGTTGACGACGCCCAGGACGCCGAAGATGACGGCGAGACCGAGTGCGGCGATGGCATAGAAACTTCCGGCCGCAAGCCCTTGTGCGGTGTACTGCAAGATCTCGTTCAAGGCTGTCCTTCCGGGGGCGGCGCCGGGCCCGAGGCTCGATTCCCCGGGCCCGGCTCACGCCTCACGACATCGAGCAGGTGGTCTCCGCGACGGGCTTGAACGCCTGCTCGGCAGGGATCGTGGACACGATCTCCTCGTAGTCCCAGTCCTCACTGACGTCACTGGAGTCCTTGACCTTGGCGAGGTAGACGTCGTGGATCACCCGGTGGTCCTCCGCCCGCACCTGGCCGTTGCGCAGGAAGACATCGTCGAGCTCCTTGCCCTCGAGCTCGGCGACGACCTTGTCGGCGTCGTCGCCGCCGGCGCGCTGGATGGCCTCGAGGTACTGCAAGGCGGCCGAGTAGTTACCGGCGTGCGCGAACGAGGGTCGGGCGTCGGTCTCCTCGAGGAACCGGTCAGCCCACTCGCGTGACTCGTCGTCCATGTTCCAGTACCACGCGTCGGTGAACTGCGTGCCCGCGAACTGCTCCACACCCAGCGCGTGGATGTCGGTGATGAACATGAGCCCGACCGACAGGTCGATGCCTTGGTCGCGCAGCCCGGAGTCGTTGTACTGCTTGACGAGGTTGATGAGGTCGCCGCCGGCCTGCATCGTCCCGATCACGTCGGGGTTGGTCGATGCCGCCTTGGTGAGGAAGGTCGAGAAGTTGTCGTTGGGGAACGGCGTCGCGATCGACTCGTTGACGTCGCCGCCGGCGGCCGTGATGGCGGTCTCGAACGACTTCTGCATGTCCTGGCCGAAGGCGTAGTCGGGGTAGATGATCGACCAGCTGGTGTCGCCGTTCTCGGTGACCGTCGTGCCCGTGCCGTTGGCCAGCATGTACGTGTCGTACGCCCAGTGGAACGTGTACTTGTTGCACTCGTCGTTGGTCAGCGCGGTCGTCGCGGCACCGACGTTGATGAACAGCCGCTTCTTGGTCTCTGCCTGCGTGGCCACCGCCAGCGCCGCAGACGACGTCGGGACGTCGAGGATGATGTCGGCCTGCTGCCGGTCGTACATCTCCTGTGCCTTGGTGTTGGCGACGTCGGGCTTGTTCTGGTGGTCGGCGCTGACGACCTCGATGTCGGTCGCGACTGCGTCGTCGCCGTACTTCTCCGTGTAGTCCGCGATGGCCATCTCGACGGCCTTGATGCTGTTGGGGCCGGAGAGGTCCTTGTAGACCCCGGACTGGTCGTTGAGCACGCCCAGGACGACCTTGCCGTCCGTGAGCTCGCCGCCGCCGCTCGAGCTGGGCCCGCCTCCGCCGCCGCCACAGGCGGACAGGAGCATGGCTCCCGACAGTGCGGTCGCCGATGCGACCACGATTCTGCGCTTCATGGTTCCTCCAGGTGTGGGTCAGGTGGTGTTGGAGTCAGATCCGCGTTGGTCAAATGCCCAGGTACGCAAGGAGTTCGTGCTCGCGACTGCGCAGCTCGTGCGTGTCGAACGACTCGACGACCCGCCCCTGCGCGAGCAGGTAGTGCCGGTCCGCGACGGCTTCGGCGAAGGTGACGTTCTGCTCGACGAGGAGCACGGCCACACCCGCGGCCTTGACTTCGCGGATGATGTCGCCGATCTGCTGCACGATGACGGGAGCCAGCCCCTCTGTCGGCTCGTCGAGTAGCAGTAGGCGGGCACCCATGTGCAGCACCCGGGCGATGGCGAGCATCTGCTGCTCACCACCGGACAGCGTCGTGCCCATCGCACGTCGTCGGTCGCCGAGCACCGGGAACGTCGTGTAGATGCGGTCGATCGGCCAGGCGTCCGGATGCACCTTCGGGGGCAGGCGCAGATGCTCCTCGACCGTGAGCGTGGCGTAGATGCCACGGTCGTCGGGGACCCAGCCGACGCCGAGCCGGGCCCGCTGCTGCGGGGCCAGCCCGACGAGGTCGCGCCCGTCGAGTCGGATGGTGCCGGTGACCTGGGTGTGCAGGCCCATCGCGGCGCGGAGCAGCGTGGACTTGCCGGCACCGTTGCGCCCGACGAGGGTCACCACCTCGCCTGGACCGAGGTCGAGCGCGACCTCGCTGAGCGCCTGCGCCTCGCCGTACCACGCCGAAAGCCCGCGGATCTCAAGCATGCGCGACCCTTCCCAGGTAGGCGGTGATCACGCGGTCGTCCGCGCGCACCTCGTCGTAGGTCCCCTCTGCCAGCACCCGCCCGGCCTGCAGCACGGTGACCCGGTCGGCGAGGCTGCCGACGACGTGCATGTTGTGGTCGACCAGCACGACGGTGCGGCCCACCGCGATCTCCCGGACAAGTGCGATCGTGCGCTGCACGTCCTCGACGCCCATGCCTGCCGTGGGCTCGTCGAGCAGCAGCAGGCGCGGATCGAGGCTCAGTGCCAGAGCGAGCTCGAGGGCGCGCTTCTGGCCATACGCCAGTGACCCGGCCGGCTTGCCGGCCACCGCGGTCAGCCCGGCCTTCTCCAGCAGCTCCGCCGCCTTGTCGCTGAACCGGCCCAGCAGCGACTCGGATCGCCAGAACGCCAGACCCTGCTTGGTGCCGGCCTGCAGCGCCAGCTCGAGATGCTCGAGCGGGGTGAGCTGGTCGAACAGGCTGGTGATCTGGAACGAGCGGGCGACACCGAGGTGCGCGATGCGCTCGGGGGTGCGGCCGGTGACGTCCAGATCGCCGAGCAGGATGCGGCCCGACGTCGGCGTCAGGAATCCCGTGAGCAGGTTGAACAGTGTGGTCTTGCCTGCTCCGTTGGGCCCGACCAGGGCATGGATGCTGCCCTCCCGGACGGCGAGATCGACGCCGTCGACGGCCTGGAAGCCCCGGAAGCTCTTCACCAGGCGTTCGGTCCGCAGGGCGGTGGGTGGTCCGGTCGACATGAGGCGCAACGCTAGGAGCGCAGACAGTCCCAACCAATGTGTTCTTGAGCCATGGTTACCGTTCTCATCATGGGTCGGGACGCCATGCACATGACGTGTCGATCTCGGTGCCGCGTCGGCCGGGCACACGGATATGGGCTGGGGACCCACGATGCGAGGATGTCCGGGTCCGACGATCTGCGGTGGGCTGGAGGACGGGGTGGCGAGGCAGTACGACGTCGTGGTGGTCGGCGGCGGGCACAACGGCCTGGTCGCGGCGGCCTACCTAGCCAGGCTGGGGATGTCGGTGCTGGTGTGCGAGCGGCGGGAGGCCGTCGGCGGCGCGGCGGTGAGCGAGCAGCCGTTCGGTCCGGACTACACCGTCAGCTCGCTGTCGTACGTCGTGAGCCTGTTGCCGCCCGCCCTGGTCCGCGACCTCGACCTGGTGCGGCACGGCTACCACGTCTATCCGCAGGGGCCCTACTTCGCGCCGCGCCGCGACGGGCGCAACCTGGCGCTGGCAAGGGACCCGGCTCGGCGCCGGGAGGAGATCAAGAAGTTCTCGCCGCGGGATGCCGACGCCTATGAGGCATGGGACGCCTGGCTGGCCGGGCTCGGCCGCAAGCTCGGGCCGCTGCTCGACGAGATCCCGCCGCGGCTCGGCTCCAAGAGACCCGCCGACCTCGCCCGCCAGGCCGCACTACTGCGGCACGTGCGCCGATGGGACGTCCGCACGGCGTTCGACACGACGCGCCTGCTGACGAGCAGCGTCGCCGACCTGGTCGAGGCGAGGTTCGAGTCCGACGCGATGCGCGGCGTGCTCTCGGTGTCGGGCGTCATCGGCACCTGGGCAGGTCCGCGGTCGGCGGGCACCGCCTACGTGATGCTTCACCACCACATCGGCGACCTGGGCGACGGGCACATGGGCGGCTGGGGTTTCCCGCGCGGCGGGATGGGAGCGGTCACGCGGGCGATGGCCGCGGCAGCGCGGTCGTACGGCGTGGAGATCCGTACGGCGGCGCCAGTGGCCCGCATCGACGTGCGCGGCGACCGGGCGGTCGGTGTCACCCTCGACAACGGCGAGCAGATTGCCGCCGACACGGTGATCACCACCGCGCACCCGGCGATCTCGTTCCTGCGCCTGCTCGACCGTGGCGTCCTGCCCCCCGATTTCGTCGCCGACATCGAGCAGTGGCAGACCCGCTCGGGCGTCGTGAAGATCAATCTCGCGGTCGACAGGCTGCCGAGGTTCGCCTCCCATCCGGAGTTCGACCCGGACGTGCATGGCGGCACGATCGTGCTCGCGGAGTCGCTCGACGAGGTCGAGGGCGCGTTCCAGGAGGCGGTCGGCGGTCGACCGGCCGCGCGGCCGCTCGCCGACGTCTGCATCCCGAGCGTTTTCGACCGCACGCTTGCCCCCGATGGCCACCACATCGTCTCGATGTTCACTCAGTGGGTTCCGCACGCCTGGGCCGCCGAGCCGCACCAGGCTGAGCTCGAGGACTACGCCGACCGCGTCGTCGGCCGCATGGAGGCCGTCGCGCCTGGCTTCACCGACTCGTTGCTGCACCGCCAGGTCATCGGTCCGTACGAGATGGAGCATGAGTACGGCCTGGTCGGAGGCAACATCTTCCATGGCGAGCTGACGCCGGGGCAGCTGTTCCATGCCCGGCCGGCCGCCGGCTTCGCCGACCTGCGCACGCCTGTGCGCGGGCTCTACCAGGCCGGGTCGTCGACGCACGGCGGCGGTGGCGTCACCGGAATCCCCGGCCGCAACGTCGTACGCCAGGTGCTCGCCGACCGTCGGGCGGCAAAGTGGCGGCGGTTCGGCGGCAGCCGATGAGCGCCCTCCCGTTCCCTGCCGAGGCGCTCGCCGCCTCGTTGCAGCCGCTTGGGTATGCGCGGATGCTGCCGGCGGTCGCCTACACCTCGGCAGAGGTCTTGGCGTGGGAGCGACGGCACATGTTCGCGGCCAGCTGGACGTGTCTGGGTCGGGTGGGTGACCTGCTCGGAGACGGCGAGACGCAGCGGGCACTCGTGGTCGGCGATGTTCCGGTGCTGCTTACCCGGACCGACGGCGTCACCCGGGCCTTCGCCAACACGTGCCGGCATCGCGCCCACGAGCTGCTTGCCGAGGGCTGCGACACGACGCGGCAGGGCATCGTGTGCCCGTACCACGCGTGGTCGTACGACCTCGACGGCTCACTGCGTGGGGCACCCGGGTTCCGCGACGTCCCGTCGTTCGAGGCGACCGATCTCGGGCTCGTCCCGTTGCCGCTGGAGGTCTGGCAGGGGTGGCTGTTCGTCAACGCCGCCGGAGACGCCGAGTCGTTCGCGGGGCACGTGGGGGCGATGGACGAGCTCGTCTCGCCGTACGCGCCTGATCGGCTGGTCGTCGCCGCCCGTCACACGTACGACGTCGCCGCCAACTGGAAGGTGATCGTCGAGAACTACCACGAGTGCTACCACTGCCCACTCATCCATCCGGAGCTCTGCGCGATCTCACCGCCGACGAGCGGTGACAACTTCGATCTGCCCGGTGCCTGGGTCGGTGGCTCGATGGACCTGCGTGACCATGCCCAGACGATGTCGTTCGATGGGAGGTCGACCGGGCGCTTTCTCGACGGTGTCGACCGGCGCAAGGTGCTGTATCTCGGCCTGTTCCCCAACCTCCTGGTGTCCGCGCACCCCGACTACGTCATGACCCACCGGCTCGAGCCGCTCGCGGCCGATCACACCCGGGTCGAGTGCGCGTGGCTGTTCCCGACGGGCACGGACCCGGCCTACGCGGTCGACTTCTGGGACCGGACCAACCGCCAGGACTGGGCCGCCTGCGAGTCCGTGCAGCGGGGGCTGTCCTCGCCGCACTTCCGGCCGGGCCCGTTCGCGCCCAACGAGGACGCCGTCCACCAGTGGGTACAGCTGGTGGCGCGGGCCTACCTCCAGTCCCAGTGATCATGAAGGATTGCAACCCCCAGGGGGGTCATGGTCCTTCATGATCATGGGATGGAGCACGCCGGGCCGCATCGGCGCGGGTGGCCGCTCCAACCGCGGTCCTGAAGGACTCCGGCTACCTCCGCGGCCACTGCACACGGCTCACCGAACACCTCGACGTAGCCGTAGCGCAGCGTGCCGACCCGGTGGACCACGCCGCGGTTGTCTCGTTTCCGGTCGCGAAAAGCGCCCTCCTCCATATGGCCCACTCGCCCGTCCAGCTCGACCCGAGCCGTGAACTCCGGGTAGTCGCAGTCGATCCAGATGACGCGGCGGCCGGCGAGCCTTGGGTTCCGGTCGGCGCGGGGCAGCCTGTGGCATCGCTCGACCGCACGGAGGTATTCCACCTCGAGCGGCGACTGCGCACCCTCGGCGACATCGACAACCATCGCCTCTGTGGCGGCGCGCCAACTGATCTTCTTTCTCTGGGAGAGTGCCCGCGCCAGCCTGGCGGGGGTGCTTTTGCGTCGCTGGCAGGCGCGGGTCACCCACGTCGCCGCCGCGGCGACGCTCGACGAGGTGTCGATCAGGTCGAGCACCGTGTCCTCGACCCGCGTGCGTGGCGGCTGCTTCGCCGGGTGTCGCGTCGTGTCCAGGTGGGTCGCGTAATGCACCCGCACACCCTCGATGCGGCCCACCCGTCGTGAGATCGGCACGGTGATGTGGATGACTTCGCCAGGCTCGTCGTCGAGGCCGTCCAGGAAAGCGGCGGTCTGGTGGCTGGCCGTCGCCCCGGGGCCGGCCCGCAGCAACGCCGCCCAGACCTTCGTCACGAAGGGCAACGGTCCCGTATGCACCACATACACGCCCGCATAGACCCGCTGCCAGCGCTGCGCGGCCAGCTGGCACTGGATCGCCTTGTCGGTAAACCCGAGGTCCACCAGCTGGTCTCGGGACACCGCGCCGGCCTGGTGACTGACAAGATCCTCGAGGCCTGTTCGGCGGAGCCCGTGCAGCCCGGCCAGCGACGTCACGGACGTTCGGGGTGCGATGGGGACATCGCCTGATCGTCCGGCGCGTGCTCCCGGTAGAGCGGGGTCAACGACGTGCTTGTGGACGGCGGCTCGCGACCGCCGCACTCTGGGGACAACCCACCCGCCGTGATCATGAAGGATCGTGATCCCCACTGGGGGTTGCAATCCTTCATGATCACGTGGGTGGGCTCGTTGGGAACTCGGCTTGCCGCGGGCAACTACTCTGGGGGGTCGAACCGCCTGTTCGATCTCGGTCAGTGGAAGAAGGCGATCGCCGTCGTGTCCCCGCAGGGCTCCGCGAGCAACGCACCCTCCGGTTTCGGCCCCAACGAGTGGCTCGTTGACGAGATGTACGAGAGGTGGTTGGCCGATCCCGAGTCCGTAGACCGGGCGTGGTGGGACTTGTTCCGCGATCGTCGGGCTGCCGCCGGACAGCCGGCCACCGCACAGCCGGCGCCCGCGCAGCCTGTGGCACAGCCTCAGCCAGCAGCGCAGCCCCAGCCAGCAGCGCAGCCGCAACCGCCTGCGCCTGCCGCACCTCCGAAGGCGGAGCCTCAGAAGGCCGAGCCCGCGAAGCCCAAGGCCGCAGCACCCGCCGCCTGGCGCCGTGACCGTGCCGCTCAAAGGCCCGGCCGCTCGGGTCGTCACCAACATGGAGACCAGCCTCACGCTGCCGACGGCGACCTCGGTGCGGGCGGTCCCCGCCAAGCTGTTGATCGACAACCGCATCGTCATCAACAACCACCTCAAGCGCGCCCGCGGCGGCAAGGTGTCGTTCACCCACCTCATCGGCTTCGCCATGATCAAGGCGCTCAAGGCGATGCCGGAGATGAACTCCTCCTACGCCGAGGTCGACGGCAAGCCGACGCTGGTCAAGCCCGAGCACGTCAACTTCGGCCTCGCCATCGACCTGCAGAAGGCCGACGGCGCGCGGCAGCTCGTGGTGGCCAACATCAAGCAGGCCGACACGCTCGACTTCGCGCAGTTCTGGGCCGGCTACGAGGACATCGTCCGCCGTGCCCGCACCAACAAGCTCACCGTCGACGACTTCGCCGGCACCACCGTGAGCCTGACCAACCCCGGCGGCATCGGCACCGTGCACTCCGTGCCGCGGCTCATGCAGGGCCAGGGCACGATCGTCGGCGTCGGCGCCATGGACTACCCCGCCGAATACCAAGGGGCGTCGGCCGGCACGATGGCCCGCCTCGCGATCAGCAAAGTGCTCACCCTGACGAGCACCTACGACCATCGCATCATCCAGGGCGCCCAGTCCGGCGAGTTCCTCCGCATGATCCACCAGCTGCTGCTGGGCGCGGACGACTTCTACGACGAGATCTTCCGCGCGCTGCGCATCCCGTACGAGCCGGTCCGCTGGGTGCCCGACATCGACGTCAGCCACGACGACGAGGTGAGCAAGCAGGCCCGGATCCTCGAGCTCATCCACGCCTACCGTGTCCGCGGCCACCTGATGGCCGACACCGACCCGCTGGAATACAAGCAGCGCAGCCACCCCGACCTCGACGTCACCACGCACGGCCTGACGCTGTGGGACCTCGACCGGGAGTTCGCGACCGGCACGTTCGGCGGCGACAAGCGGTTCATGCTGCTGCGCGACATCCTCGGCGTCCTGCGCAACGCCTACTGCCGCACCGTCGGCATCGAGTACATGCACATCCAGGACCCGGAACAGCGCCGCTGGATCCAGGACCGCGTCGAGTGCCCGCAGCCGAAGATGGACCGCGAGGACCAGCTGCGCATCCTGCACAAGCTCAACCAGGCCGAGGCCTTCGAGACCTTCCTGCAGACCAAGTACGTCGGGCAGAAGCGGTTCTCGCTCGAGGGCGCCGAGTCGATGATCCCGCTGCTCGACGAGGTCATCGAGGCCGCCGCCGAATCCGGGCTCGTCGAGGCCACCATCGGCATGCCGCACCGCGGCCGGCTCAACGTACTCGCCAACATCGTCGGCAAGTCCTATGGCCAGATCTTCCGCGAGTTCGAGGGCAACATCGACCCGCGCACCGTCCAGGGCTCCGGCGACGTCAAGTACCACCTCGGCGCCGAGGGCGAGTTCACCTCACAGACCGGTGACAAGATCAAGGTCTCGCTGACCGCCAACCCGAGCCACCTGGAGGCGGTCAACCCCGTCCTCGAGGGCATCGTGCGCGCCAAGCAGGACATCCTCAACCGGTTCGAGGAGTTCCCGGTGCTGCCGGTCCTGCTGCATGGCGACGCCGCGTTCGCCGGGCAGGGCGTGGTGGCCGAGACGCTCAACCTGTCGCAGCTGCGCGGCTACCGCACCGGCGGCACGATCCACATCGTCGTCAACAACCAGGTGGGATTCACCACCTCACCGGCACACTCGCGCTCCTCCATGTACTCCACCGACGTCGCGCGCATGATCCAGGCGCCGATCTTCCACGTCAACGGCGACGACCCCGAGGCGTGCGCCCGCGTTGCCCGGCTCGCGTTCGAGTTCCGCCAGGAGTTCAAGAAGGACGTCGTGGTCGACCTCGTGTGCTACCGCCGGCGCGGGCACAACGAGGGCGACGACCCGTCGTTCACGCAGCCCCTGATGTACGACCTCATCGAGGCCAAGCGCAGCATCCGCAAGCTCTACACCGAGCAGCTCATCGGCCGCGGTGACATCACCCTCGACGAGGCCGAGCAGGCGCTGCGCGACTACCAGCAGCAGCTCGAGCGGGTCTTCACCGAGACGCGCGAGGCCGCCGTCCAGCCGGCCCAGGCCTACCGCACGGTCCCCCAGTACCCCGCCAAGCCGGCGCCGGAAGGCGACATCGTCACCGCGGTGCCGCCCGAGGTGGTCAAGCGGATTGCCGACGCCTACGTGAGCGTGCCCGAGGGCTTCACGGTGCATCCCAAGGTCATGCCGCAGCTCCAGCGCCGCGCAGCGATGCTCACCGAGGGTGGCATCGACTGGGCCACGGCGGAGGTCACCGCGTTCGGCTCGGTGCTCCTCGAGGGCCGCCCGGTGCGGCTGGCCGGTCAGGACAGCCGCCGTGGCACCTTTGTCCAGCGCTTCGCCTCGGTCGTCGACCGCGTCGACGGTCGCGAGTGGGTGCCGCTGACCCAGCTGTCCGAGGAGCAGGGCACGTTCTACGCCTACGACTCGCTGCTGTCCGAGTTTGCCGCGATGGGCTTCGAGTACGGCTACTCAGTAGCGCGCCCCGACGCGCTCGTCCTCTGGGAGGCACAGTTCGGCGACTTCGCCGACGGCGCGCAGGTCATCATCGACGAGTTCATCTCGTCCGGCGAGCAGAAGTGGGGCCAGCGCTCCGGCGTCGTGCTGCTGTTGCCGCACGGCTATGAGGGACAGGGCCCCGACCACTCGTCGGCGCGCATCGAGCGGTTCATGGCGTTGGCCGCCGAGGGAGCGATCCGGGTGGCCCAGCCGTCGTCGCCTGCCTCGTACTTCCACCTGCTGCGCCTCCAGGCGCTGCACCCGGAGCACAAGCCGCTCATCGTCTTCACCCCCAAGTCGATGCTGCGCAACAAGAAGGCGACGTCGGAGACCAACGACCTCACGTCGGGCACGTTCCGTCCCGTCATCGGCGACGAGGCCAACCACGCCGATGGGGTCGAGCGCCTGCTGCTCTGCTCGGGCAAGGTCACCTGGGACCTCGTCACCGAGCGCGCCAAGCTCGGCGACGAGCGCACGGCGATCGCGCGGTTCGAGCAGCTCTACCCACTGCCGGTCGACGAGCTGCAAGCCGAGCTGCGCCGCTACCCCAGCCTCCGGGAGGTGCGTTGGGTGCAGGACGAGCCGGCCAACCAAGGCCCGTGGCAGTACATGGCGCTGCACCTGCCCGAGCACCTGGGCGGTCTGCCGCTGCACCGTGTCTCGCGACCGGAGAGCGCGTCGCCGTCCGTCGGCTCGCACTCCCGCCACGTGGCGGAGCAGCGCGCGCTGGTCGAGCAGGCCTTCGCCTAGGGAGCACGCGGGTGTACTTCACCGACCGGGGCATCGAGGAGCTCGTGTCGCGTCGAGGCGACGAGGAGTTCTCGCTGTCGTGGGTGGCCGAGCGGCTGCGTGAGTTCGTCGACCTCAACCCCGACTTCGAGGTGCCGATGGAGAGGTTCGCCACCTATCTCGCGCGGCTTGACGACGAGGACGACTAGCCTCCGGCGAAGCGGCGCAGCCCCTCGACGTCGACTACCGTGATCGCCCGTCGATTGGTGATGACCAGTCCCCGCGATCGCAGCGTCGTCATGGCCCGGACGACCGAGTCACGAGACGCGGCGATCAGGCTGGCAACCTCCTGCTGGGTCAGAGGTATGTCGATCGAGATCCCGCTGCGTGCCGGGCTGCCCGCCTGGTCGACCAGCTCGAGCAGGTAACGGGCCAACCGATGGCCCGTGTCGAGTGAACCCGAGTCGATCCGCCGCCGATCAGCGGCCCGCAGCCGTTGCATCACGATCTGCAGCAGCGCAACGAACGCAGCCGGGTGCGAGGCCAGGAACCCCCGGAAGGCGCTGCCGGGGATCGCCACACACTCGACCGGTTCGAGCGCCGCGTTGCCGGCCGTCCGTGGCCCGCCGTCGTTGTCGATCGCCTCGAACTCGCCGATCAGGTCACCCGGCCCGAGGACGCTGAGCACGATCTCACGGCCATCCTCGGTGTCGACGGCGACCTTGACCCGACCTTCGAGCAGGATGAGGACGGCGTCGCTGTGATCGCCCTGCACGAGGATCGGGGCACCACGCCGATAACGGCGAGGTCGACCGAGATCGAGCACAGCCGCGCGGTCTGCCGGATCCAGCATGCCCAGGAAACCACGACGTGCCGAGGCCGACCGCGAGCCCGTCACGTGACCGAGCGTAGCGACGACGTGCGGCAGATTCGTCACCCTGGATGGCTCGTTTGCGGCGGCGCGGTCCCTAGCCCTCGTGGATCGTTGGCCGGCACCAACGAGCGGGGAGGCACCATGCGCAAGGCTGTGACCATCATCGTGACGACCGCGCTCCTGGCTGTCGGACTAGTCGCCACGCAGCTCGGGGCGACGGCCTCCGGCGACCGTCGCGTTCGCGCCGTCGAGATCGCGGAGACCGGTAGCCGATTCGTGCCGGACCCCGACCTCGTCGACGCCAACGGCGTCCCGACCCGCGGCAACTACTTCGTCACCGAGGGGTACATCTACAAGCCGGGGACACTGACGTGCACCGCGGGAACGTGCAACGGCGTCGTGTACGACGAGCAGGGGAGCCCCTCGCCAGAGTTTCCCGACAGGGTCATCGGCACCTGGACCTGCTACGGCACTCACATCGAGGACGCCGCGACGACCACGACCGGCCCTCTTGTGGCCTCGACCCAGTTGTACGACTTCGGCGACAGCATCGGGGAGCACACGATCGTTACCAGTGGCTTCGAGCTTGCCGATGTCGGCGTCCCGGTGAACCGGGCGATCGTCGGCGGCACCGGAGCCTCCCGCACGGCGGGCGGAACGCAGACCCAGACCCTGTTGGGGCTCAACAATCCGGATCTTGTCGTAGCCGGCCGTCCGCTGTTCGGCGTGACGCTCAGCGTCAGGCTGGCGGTGCGCTGACCACGTTGCCTCGGGTCGTACGCCCCGCGCTCCAATCCGCCAGGCCGCGGGAGCCGAATGGCGAAACGTAGGGGCCTGACAGGAGGTGGCGTGACATGAAGGACCACCAGATCGCTCGACGTTCACTCCTCGCGGGTGCCGTCGCCGGGGGGGCAGCAGTCGCCGGCCTTGTCGAGCCGGCGGCAGCCACGTCGTCGGCACCGGAAGATCTCGACGCCGCAGTGCCGACAGCCTGGTTCGACTTGGCGTTGACGCTGACCCGTACGACGCCCGGCTTCACACCTCCAGTGGCCGCACGGGCGTTCGGCTACGCAGGTGTGACCCTGTACGAAGCGGTCGTCCCGGGATCTCGGCGGTATCGGTCCATTGCCGATGAGCTACCTGGGTTGCGCGGGTTGCCCCGCGACCACAGGGGTGACCGCTGGCCGGTGGTTGCGAACGCCGCGCTGGCCGGAATCATGCGATCGCTCTATGCCAACACCACTGCGGCCAACCTCGCCGCTATCGACGCGGTGGAAGCGAGCTTCGTGGAACGTGCCCGCCGCCGGTCGTCGCGATCGGAGATCACTGCGTCGGCGAGGCGTGGCGCGGATGTCGCTCGAGCGGTGTTCGCGTGGTCACAGACTGATGGCGGCCACGAGGGCTACCTGCGGAACTTCCCACCCGACTACGTGCCTCCCGTGGGCGCCGGGCTCTGGGTCCCCACACCACCAGGCTTCCAACCGGCGCTGCAGCCGACGTGGGGCAAGAACCGGACCTTCGCGATCCGCAGCGGACGTAGCTGCGCACCCGGGGATCACACGCGCTACTCAGAGGACGGCCGATCCCGCTTCTTCGCCGAGGCGCGAGAGGTGTACGACGCAGTCAATAACCGCACCCCTGAGCAGGAGGCCATCGCACGGTTCTGGTCGGACGACCCGGGAACGACGGTCACGCCACCAGGTCACTCCATCTCGGTCGCCACGCAGGTGCTCCAGATGGAGGATGCGTCACTGATGGTCGCTGCCGAGACCTACGCCAAGGTCGGCATGGCGGTCAGCGACGCGTTCGTCGCGTGCTGGGACACCAAGTACCGCTACAACCTGCTCCGGCCTGTCACGTACATCCAGCGGCTCATCGACCCGACGTGGCTGCCGCTGCTCGGCACTCCACCGTTCCCGGAGTACACCTCGGGCCACTCGGTCCAGTCCGGCGCGGCGTTTGCCGTGCTGGCTGACCTGTTCGGTGACTCGTACTCCTTCGACGACCACACGCACGACATCCGGGGTCTCCCGGCCCGGCACTTCGACTCGTTCAGCGCGGCGGCCGACGAGGCGGCGCTGTCCCGGCTCATTGGCGGCATCCACTTCCGTCCCGCGATCGAGCTCGGCCTCGAGCAGGGTCGCTGCATCGCCGATGACGTCAACGATCTGCCCGTGCGGCGGCGTTCTAAGCGGCGCCGTTGGGACGACGACTAGCCTCGGCGGGGTGACCGCCGCGCGCGATCTTCGGATCTGCTTTCTGGGCGCCTCGTGGGTCGTGGGCTACGGCGACCCAAAGGCACTCGGGTGGGTGGGGCGAGTTGTCGCCCGTACGGTGGCAACGGATCTGGCGGTGACGGCGTACAACCTCGGCGTCCGAGGTGAGGGTGTCACCGATCTCGCGGGTCGGGTTATCGGCGAGTGCTCGCCCCGGCTCGGGCCCGCCGGGGACGCCCGCGTCGTCCTACAGACGGGTTCTGACGTCGTCGGGCGTCCGGCGGCTGAGGTGGCGGCCGATGTGCTGGCGGTGGCGCTCGATTGCCGTGGCGGCGGCTGGGAACCGCTCGTCGTGGGCCTGCCGCCGGTGCTGCATGAGGAGTACGCCGGCCCGCTCGCGACGCTTGACCCTGAGCTGAGCGGCGCGTGCGCGGCATCGGACGTACCGTTCGTCGGCCTGCAGGACGCGCTCGCGCGCAATGACGACTACCTGGCCTCACTGGCTCGGAGCGACGGGAGCCATCCCGATCAGGTCGGCTATGGACTGATGGCCTGGTTGGTCCTGCACGGCGGCTGGTACGCGTGGCTCGGGCTGCCCGAGCCGGCCGCGCCGCCCGTGCGGCGTGGGCTCAGCGCGCGCGAAGGGCGTTGACCCGCTCGCGCACCGCCGGTGCGACGTCAGACGCGAACACGCGGAAGAACTCGGGGTCGGCCGGCGTGGCGAGGACGAATGTGTCAAAGCCCTGCTCCACCGCAAGCTTGCTCAACGCGTCGACCCAGCGATCCGGTGGACCCACGATCCCCTGATCCAGGGAACCGACGGGACCACGCTCGGCGGGGACGAACGCGCCGCCAATGTTGAGTACGCGGCGGATCGCGGCCGGGTCCCGCCCTGCCTCTCTGGCCGCGTCGTCGATGACCTGGTTGAGCGAAGTCAGCTCGTCGGGGCCGGAGCGACCGAGCGAGATCACCCACCCGTCGGCCTTGGTGCCGATGAGCCGGAGCATCCGTGGGCCGGACGCACCGATCCAGATGCCGACGTCGTGGGCGGGCTGAGGTCCCGGATGGACACCCGAGAGCCAGTAGTGCTCGCCCTTGACGATCGGCGTGCGCTCGTCGCTCCACATCGCCCTGATGACGTCGATCGCCTCGGACGTCGCCGCCACCGCTTGCCCGGGGGTTCGGATCGGCCCGCCCATCGCGCCGATCGCCTCCCAGAACGCGCCGGCACCGAGCGCCAGCTCGATCCGGCCGCCAGTGAGGATGTCGAGGCTCGCAACAGACTTCGCGAGCACCGCCGGCGGGCGCAGCGGAAGGCTGACCACGTCGGGGAAGAAGCGGATGCGCTCGGTGCGCGCGGCCAGCACGCTGATCAGCGTCCAGGTGTCCAAGAAACGCCGCTGGTAGGGATGGTCCTGGATCGCGACGAAGTCATATCCCAGCTCGTCCAATAGGACGGCCGTCTCGACCAGCTGCTTCGCCTCGTCCGCCATCGGGATCAGGAAGAATCCGAACTCGATCGGCCGCCCGTGGTCAGCCACGTGAGTGCCTCCTGTCAGGTTCTCTTGCCACGACCAACGCGCGACGTGAGCTTGGTATGCCGCTAGGAAGGTGGCTAGATGACCGTCGTTGACCGGCGTCCTGTACGGCGGGTGGAGCGCAGCCGCGACGCGGAGTACGACGAGCGCCGCTGGCCGTACTCGGTGCCAGCCGTTGCCCAGCTCCTCAGCGGCGGGCTCGACATGTCATCCGGCGTGACCGTGCTCGTCGGGGAGAATGGCTCGGGCAAGTCCACGCTGGTCGAGGCGATCGCGGGCGCGTACGGCCTCAATCCGGAGGGCGGCTCCGCGGGTGCGCAGCATTCGACGCGCGTCAGCGAGTCCGACCTGGCTCGGTCGCTGACAGTTTCCCGCGGTCCTGGCGCTGCGCGGTGGGGGTTCTTCCTGCGCGCCGAGACGATGCACGGCTTCTACACCTACCTCGAGGCGAACCCCAGTACGCGCCGCCCAGATCCTGAGTTCCACGAGATGAGTCATGGCGAGTCGTTCCTCGCACTTCTTGGCGCACGTTTTGACTCGCCCGGGTTCTACTGCCTCGACGAGCCCGAATCCGCGCTCTCGTTCACCGGCTGCCTGGCACTCGTCGGCGTCCTGTACGAGATCACCACCGGTGGCGGTCAAGCCTTGGTCGCCACCCACTCCCCGATCATCGCTGCCGTCCCTGGCGCTCGGATCCTCGAGGTTGGCGCGTGGGGACTACGCGAGGTGACGTGGGACGAACTCGAGCTGGTCAACCACTGGCGAAGATTTCTGTCGTACCCGGACAGCTATCTCCGGCACATCGTCCACCGGTAGAAGCGCGTAGCGGTCGCGCCGACCACTAGACCTAGAACGGTGGCGGGTCCGGGTCGTCGGGGGGTGGGTTGTCGGAGTCGGGCGGCGGCCTCCCGCGCTTCGGTGTCGGTGGGCCCGACCTGGGTCGGGGGTCGGTCGGCGGTGATGCCGGTGGGGGAAGTCCAGCGCAGCCCGCCGTCGGGTAGCCGCAGCGCGGACCAGCGGTACCAGGTTTTGGCGCGGTTGATCCAGCCGGTCAGCGGCCCGCAGTTGGTGGCGCTGGTGGGTCCGCCGCGTTCCCATTCGAGGTGGTGGTCGGTCTCGGTGCGGTGCGCGGGGGTGTTGTCGGTGGGGAAGACGGAGGTGACGTCGCGGACCCGCACGAACTCCTGCAGGAGCCGGGGTGGCGGGTAGACGGTGCGTCCGTAGTCGAGCAGCCCCCCGGACGCGGGGTCGGTCAGCAGCCGCCGCCACACCCCGTCGGCGGCGAGCGCTCTGGCTTGGTCGGCGGTGATCGGCCCGTAGCCGGCCAGCGTCGCGGGCAGATCGTCCAGGCCGGCGAGGGTGGTCCAGGACACGGTGACCAGGATGTGTGGGCGGCCGACCCGGTCGCGCAGCCGCAGCAGCGGCACCGGCTCGTCCGGGCAGCCCGATGTGTCGTCGTCGTGCTCGGCGTCGCTCGTGTCGTCGGTATCGGCCTCGTCGTCGTCGGCGGCGGGCTGCTGGTGGTGGCAGCCGGGTTGGCAGCCGCCGGTGTGCCCGGTGCGCAGCACGTCCTCACACAGCCGGACCAGGGCGTCGGCGCGGCGCTGCTGCTTGGTCCGGCCATCGTTGGGGTTCTCGTCGCGGAGCGCGTCGGCGACCTGGTCGATGATCTGGTCGACGATCGCGAGGCCCTCGGCGGGCAGCTCACCGAACAGCTGACCCATGCCGTCCTCGACGCCTCGGCTGGTCACCCGCCGATCTGCCCGGGCCTCGGCATGTCGTTGGGCGGCGTCGCGCGGGTCGGCGGCGATCACCAGCCGACGGAGCCGGTCGAGCAGCTTGCCCGCGGTCGGCGGCAGGTCGGACAGCAGCTGGGCCTCGACCTCGCGGGCGGTCTCGTCGGGCAGGCGGCGCAGCGCCTCGACGATCAGCTTGGCCCGCCACCCGTCCAGCCGTCCGTCGGCGAGCGCGGCGTGCACACCCGGGTGTTCCTCGACCAGCTCGCGGGCCGCGTACAGCCGGGCCTTCGCCGTCGATGGGGCCAGGCCGAACAGCAGCGCGGTCTCCAACGCGGCCGCGTCCACGGCGTGCCGGTCATCATCGAGCACCTCGGCGCCCGGTGGCAGCGGCTCACCGTCGGCGAACGGCGACAGCCGGGACAGCGTCGCCAGCTGCTGCTGTTGGTGGGCCTGCAGCATCCGCAGCGTCTGCTCGGTGTCGGCGATCCCTGTCAGCAGCACCGCCCGAGCACCGCCGGCGTCGGCGGTCAGCGCCGCCAGCTCGGCGTCCAACAGTCCGTCGTCGTCGAACCCGTCGTCCAGCTGGTCCAACAGGAGGCGCTGTTCGGCCCAGGCGTCCAGCTGCTGCTGGCTCAGCTGCTCGAGCGGGTCCGGATGCATACCCGAAGTCTATCGTACAAGTGTTCGAAGCACAATCGCTTGTGGACGGAAATCCCTGCCTGACAAGGCATCCCGGGCACGCTGCCAGCCGAACACCCGCCGGTCGATGCCCTGGCCGCGGTTACCATCACCCACGCCCTGCCGCGTAAGACACCGCCCGCCGACAGCCGAAACCTCGTGACGAATAGATCTACTCGCATGCCCAGACACAACCCGTTCCAGGCGCCGACGCCACGTGGGGCCCATCACCGCTTCGACACGCGCAGACAGCCCCGCCCGCGTACGCTGGAATGTCCGCATGTCAGTCGCCAAAGGGGTCCGGGGTGAGCGTGGGCGATCCTGTCGCCGAGGAGCAGGTGCACCTCGACCGCCTCTACGCCCGGCTCGACCAGCTGCGCGCGCGCAGCTCGCACGCGCTCAACATCGTCCGGCGCTCAGGTGCCGTGGGGACTCCGCAGAACCGCTCCGAGCGCGACGCCATGGACGCCTTCTACTCGGGCCGGCTGTCGAGCTTCAACAGCGCCGAATACCGGCTCTGCTTCGGCCGCCTCGACCTCCAGCCCGACGAGACCAGGCACGTCGGGCGCATCGGGCTCTCCGACGACCACCAGGAGCAGCTGCTCGTCGACTGGCGGGCACCCGCGGCGCAGCCGTTCTACCAAGCCACCGCCGCGCACCCGATGGGTGTCGTGCGTCGTCGGCACCTGTCCACCCACGGCCGCGACGTGACCGGCGTCGAGGACGAGATCTTCGACCTGGCCGCCATCGACCCCACCGAGCGTCAGTCGCTGCGCGGCGAGGCCGCGCTGATGGCTGCGGTCACCGAGGCGCGTACGGGACGAATGCGCGACATCGTCGCCACCCTCCAGGCCGAGCAGGACCGCGTCGTGCGAGGCGACCTGCCCGGCATCCTCGTCGTCCAGGGCGGCCCGGGCACCGGCAAGACCGCCGTCGCGCTGCACCGCGCCGCCTACCTGCTCTACACCTACCGCGACCGCCTCGCCGGCCGTGGCGTGCTCGTCGTCGGCCCGAGCGACCGGTTCCTTCGCTACATCTCGCAGGTGCTGCCGTCGCTCGGCGAGACCGACGTGGTCATGGCCACTCCGGCCTCCCTGTACGCAGACGTGGAGGCCACCGCGAGTGAGCCCGCGCAGGTCGCCACACTCAAGGGCGACCTGCGCATGGCACGCGTGATGGCCACCGCCGTCCGTGCTCGGCAACGGGTGCCGCGCCGACCGGTACGCATGGCGGTCGACACACAGACCATCACGCTTGACCCGTCCGTCGTGCATGCCGCGCGAAGGCAAGCCCGAGCGTCCCGGAGGCCGCACAACGTCGGGCGGGAGATCTTCCTCGTCGCGTTGCTCGACGATCTGGTTGAGCGGCTGGCCGAGGCACGCGGTGTCGACGTCACGGAGACGCGGCGCGCCCATCTGCTCGACGACCTGCGCTCGTCGCGCGACGTCCGGCGCGAGCTCAACCTGCTGTGGATGCCCGTCAGCCCACAGCGGCTGCTGGCCGACCTCTATGCCGACCGGCACAAGCTCGATGCCGCGGCCCGAGGCAAGCTCTCACCCGCCGAGCGCGATCTGCTCGCGCGCGAGCGCGGGTCGGCCTGGACACAGGCCGACGTGCCGCTGCTGGACGAGGCGGCCCGGCTGCTCGGGGAGGACGAGACTGCCGCGCGGCTCGACGAGGCCCGCCGAACCGCGGAGCGGGCAGCCGAGCTCGCCTACGCACGTGAGGTCCAGGAGCTGTCCGGGGTCGCCGACCTCATTTCCGCGGACGTGCTGGCCGAGCGATACAGCGGGTCCGGTCCCGCGCTCTCGGTGGCCGACCGAGCGGCCACCGACCGGTCATGGCGGTTCGGGCACATCGTCGTCGACGAGGCCCAGGAGCTGTCGCCGATGATGTGGCGGATGCTGCTGCGCCGCTGCCCGTCGGGATCGATGACCGTGGTCGGCGACGTCTCGCAGACCGGGTCGATGGCCGGAGCCACCACGTGGGCGGAGATGCTCGACCAGGTCGCGCCCGGCAAGTGGCGCCTCGCGGAGCTCACCGTCAACTACCGCACACCGGAGCGCATCATGGCGCTCGCCCGCGGCGTCGTACAGGCCGCGGGTGAGACTCTTCCGCTGACGCGCGCGGTGCGGGAAGGCGAGCATGACCCCGTCATCGTCCCCGCGTCACCCGAAGAGCTGGCAGACGCGGTGGTGTCCGTCGCGAAGGACGAGCTTGCGGCCATAGCCGATGGGCGGGCGGCAGTCGTCGTCCCCACTCACCTGCTCGACAACCTCCTGGCCGCGCTGCAAGGCGTGCTGGGCAAGGACGTTGTCGGTGACGCCGCGCGCGACGACACCCCGCTCACCGTGCTGACCCCGGTGCAGGTCAAGGGTCTCGAGTTCGACTCGGTCGTCGTCGTCGAGCCGAGCGCACTCGTTGACGCCGCCCGTCGTGGCGTGCACGACCTCTACGTCGCGCTCACGCGGCCGACGCAGCGGCTGTCGATAGTCCACACCGCGCCGCTGCCGAACGGGCTGACCGGCTAAGCAATTTCAGGGCGTGAACACGACCTTGCCGAACAGCTCGCCGTCGACCATGGCGGCAAACCCGGCGCGCGCCTCGGTCAACGGCAGCACCCGGTCGATCACCGGCCGCACACCGGTCAGCGCGAGCATCGCCAACAGCCGCCCAAGCTCGTCACGGCTGCCCATGGTCGAACCGATGACCCGCACCTGCGTGTAGTAGATGCGCGCCAGCTCCGTCTGCGCGACCCGGCCGCTCGTCGCACCGGCGAGAACGACTGTGCCGCCCGGCCGCACCGCCTTGAATGTGTGGTCCCAGGTCGCTGCCCCTACGGTCTCCATGACCGCATCGACACGCTCCGGCAACCGGGCCCCTGCCGGGAACGCCTGATCCGCCCCAAGCTCGACAGCCCGCGCGCCCTTCTTCTCGTCGCGGCTCGTCACCCACATGCGATAACCGGCGGCGGACCCGAGCGCGATCAGGGCCGTCGCAACGCCACCACCCGCGCCCTGCACGAGCACTGTGGCGCCGGGCTGCACGCCGCTGTTGAGGAACAACATGCGGTAGGCGGTGAGCCACGCAGTCGGCAGGCAGGCCGCCTCCTCGAAGGTGAGCTCGGCCGGCTTGGGCACCACGTTGCGCCGTGGCACGACGACCTGCTCCGCGAGCGTGCCCTGGTGCAGCTCGGAGAGCAGCGTCCGCTTCGGGTCGTAGGTCTCGTCTCCCACCCACCCCGGGGAGGCGACCACGGCATGCACCACGACCTCGTTGCCGTCGTCGTCGACCCCGGCCGCGTCACAGCCGAGGATCATCGGCAACCGGTCGGCGGAAAGGCCCACGCCACGCAGCGACCAAATGTCGTGCTGGTTGAGTGCGGACGCCCGTACGTGCACCCTCGCCCAGCCGTCAGGTACCTCGGGCTCCGGCCGGTCACCCACCATGAGCCCGGCGAGTGGATTGTCGGCATCGAAGCTTTGCGCGTAGGCGGCCAGCATGGTCGGCACCCTACCGACGGTGGACTCGCCGCCGGCGCGGCGGCCAGACGCGCAGTCGGACGACGGCCACCATGTCATGGTCAGGGATGGCGCCGACCAGCCAGGAGTCGACGCCCTCGGCTGGGTTGTCACGCTCCACCCACCAGCCGTCCGGCGTGCGACGGGACAGGCGCTTGACCGCGAGCCCATCACGTTCCGGGAGCCGTACGACGACGAGGTCACCCGGTCGCGGCGTCCGGCCGTACGACACAAGCAGGCGGTCTCCGTCGAGCAGGCCGGGCTGCATGGACCGACCCCGTACGACGGCAAGTCCGAGCCGCACCGCGCCTCCTGTCCCTGAAGGGTTCGGGAGTAGTGTCCCCGGGTAATGCTCCCCACGTGGTTCGTCATGGCGACAACAACGAAAGGACGATCGCATGCTCTCGCGGCTGTTTGCCCCGTCGGTGGAAGTCTCCGCGCACTGTGACCTTCCGTGCGGCGTCTACGATCCCGCGCAGGCTCGCATCGAGGCCCAGTCGGTCAAGGCCATCATCGAGAAGTACAACGGGTCGGACGACGAGGTCTTCAAGGCGCGGGCACTGTTCATCAAGGAGGAGCGGGCCGAGCTCGTCAAGCACCACCTGTGGGTGCTCTGGACCGACTACTTCAAGCCGCCGCACTTCGAGAAGTACCCGCAGCTTCACCAGCTGTTCAACGAAGCCACCAAGCTTGCCGGCGCTGCCGGTGGCAAGGGCTCGGTCGACGGCGCCAAGGCCGACGACCTGCTCGCCAAGATCGACGAGATCGCCGAGATCTTCTGGGAAACCAAGCAAGCCGCCTGACGTTGTCGACCCAGTTGCCGCACCCTCCCGCGCCGGGACGCAACGGCACGGAGCGCCCCGACGCGCTGCGCGCCGACCGCGTGACGTTGCGCATCCCCGCCGACGGCGCCTACATCGCCGTGCTGCGCACGGCCACAGCCGGACTGGCCGCGCGCAGCGACTTCACCCTCGACGAGATCGAGGACCTGCGCATCGCCGTCGACGAGGCCTGCGCGTTGCTGCTGCCGCGCGCCCGCGCAGGGACTGCGTTCGACTGCACCTTCGACGTCGGCGCGGGTGACCTCGCCATCCAGGTCGCCGTCGACAGTGACGATCCGCGGCCACCGCGGACCGACACTTTCGCGTGGGCGGTGCTGTCGGCGCTGGCCGGTGAGGTGACGGCAACGGCGACGAGTGAACGTGTGGAGATCCGCCTGCACAAGATGCGCGGGGCAGTGTGATCTTGCTGTTCCCCGCCGGTGGTGGCCCTCTCCCGGACGACCCCAGTCTGAGCCGCGAGGAGGTTCGCGAGCAGAGCCGTCGGATGTTCGTCCGGCTTGCCGACCTGCCCGACGGCCCGGAGCGCTCGGCGGTCCGCGACCGGCTGGTCGCGCTGCACCTGCCGCTGGTCGAGCATCTGGCCCGCCGGTTCCGCAACCGGGGCGAGCCGTACGACGACCTGGCGCAAGTGGCGACCATCGGTCTGATCAAGGCGATCGACCGGTACGACCTCGACCGCGGCGTGGAGTTCTCGACCTACGCGACGCCCACCATCCTCGGCGAGATCAAGCGGCACTTCCGCGACACCGGCTGGGCCATCCGGGTCCCGCGCCGGTTGCAGGAGCTGCGGCTCGCGATGACCACGGCCACCGCGGATCTCACGCAGTCGCTGGGCCGCTCGCCGACCGTTGCCGAGCTTGCCGCACGGCTGGAGGTCACCGAGGACGAGATCCTCGATGGCATCGAGTCGGCCAACGCCTACACGCCGATGTCGCTCGACGCCCCCGACACCACAGACGCGGACCGGCCCCCGGTCGGAGAGATGCTCGGCGACTGGGATGCCAACCTCGAGGGCGTCGAATACCGCGCGGCCCTGCGTCCGATCCTCGAGGAGCTCCCCGACCGGGAGAAGCGCATCCTGCTGCTGCGGTTCTTCCGCGGGCTCACCCAGTCGCAGATCGCCGAGGAGCTCGGCATCTCGCAGATGCACGTGTCGCGGCTGCTGTCGCGCACCTTGGCACACCTGCGCGAACAGCTCCTCACGGAGGACAGCTAGTCGCGACCCAGCGCGGCACGCGCGTCCGGGCGCATCAGCCCGGCCAGCGCGCCAACGGCGGCAACGGCAAGCGGCACGGCACCGGCCCAGAAGCCGGCCTGAGCCATGTACCACGCGACCGGCAGCACCAGCAGCTGCACGAATACGGCCGCCCCGTGGGTGATCGACGAACGCCGCCACAGGCCGTACGCGATGAGCAGCACCAGAGCGCCCAGCACCAGGAAGTAGACCGTCGAGCCCGTCGCCACGGCCTCGTTGGAGGCGTCGCGCAGCAGCGACTCGACCGCGAGCCACACGCCGAAACCGAACAGCGCAAGGCCCTCGAGCAGGACCACCACGGTGGCCAGCGTCAGGCTGCGTGGCCGGGCCGGCGGGCGAGGTGCGGGGGTGACTGGCACGCAGCCGAGAGTACGACCCGGGTTATGGTGACCCGCATGCGTGCCCTGGTCGTCGTCAACCCGCAAGCCACAACGACGACCGAGCGCGTCCGCGACGTGCTGCTCGACGCCCTCGCCCACCGGCTCAGCACCGAGGTGGTCTACACCGCGCACCGCGACCACGCGACGGATCTCGCGTTCAAGGCGCGGCAGAGCGGCTACGACATCGTCGTCTGCGTTGGCGGCGACGGCACCGTCAACGAGGTCGTCAACGGCCTGCTCGCCGAGGGCCCGGGCCCCGACGTCCCCGCGCTGGCTCTGGTGCCGGGTGGCAGCACCAACGTCCTGGCCCGCAACCTCGGCATCCCGTGCGACCCCGTCGAGGCAACCGGCTCGCTGCTCGCGGCCCTGCGCACCGGGCGGCGACGCTCCATCGGGCTGGGCATGGCCGACGACCGGTGGTTCACGTTCTGCGCCGGGTTCGGCCTCGACGCGGCCGTGGTCGGGGCCGTGGAGGACCGCCGGCGCGAGGGCGCCCGCTCCACGCTGACGCTGTACGGCCGCACCGCCGTCAGCCGGCTCTATGGTGGCGACACCGACCGGCGGCACGGGGCGATCACCGTCAAGCTCCCCGGTCGCGAACCCGTACGCGGCGTCTTCGCGGCCGTCGTGGCCAACTGCTCACCGTGGACCTACGCGGGGCCCCGGGCGATCATCGCCACCCCGGAGGCATCCTTCGACACCGGGCTGGACGTGCTCGCCCTGACCTCGCTCGGCACGGTGCGGACCCTGCGGCACGTCGGGCAGCTGCTGCGTGGCCGGGGCCTGCATGGACCGCACGCCGTCACCCTCCACGACGCCGACGAGGTGCTGCTGCAGGCGGCGCCCGCGACGGCCTTCCAGCTCGACGGCGACCACCTCGGCGATCGGTCCGAGGTCCGACTTTCCTCGGTGCCCGACGCCATCGAGGTGCTGGCCTGAACGCCGCCCACCCCCACCGCGGATCCTCCTCAGTGTTTGAGGTCACAGACCTCTTGCGCCAAGGTCACATCTTTGTCACCCTTGGAGGGCCGTCGCGCGTGCGGTGTTCTTTGCGCGCGCACGGATTGTGTCAACCCCCGATTCGATTGGCTCGGGCGATGGTCGCAATTCGTGAAAGCCTTCACAAATAGGCGTGGGCGGCATGACGTCCGTCGTCTCTCATATCGAGGAGCTGTGAACTCATGGACTGGCGCCACCGTGCCGCCTGCCGTGACGAGGACCCTGAGCTGTTCTTCCCGATCGGCAACACCGGACCGGCGTTGCTGCAGATCGAAGAGGCCAAGGCCGTCTGCCGTCGCTGCGACGTTCGCGAGGACTGCCTGGCCTGGGCCATCGAAACCGGCCAGGACGCCGGTGTCTGGGGCGGCATGAGCGAGGACGAGCGCCGCGCGCTCAAGCGTCGCAATGCCCGCGCCCGGGCTCGCATCAACTACTGACCAAGGCACGCCGAGCTAGCGCGTCGCCTGTTCCTCGAGATCCGCCCCGCCCGCTGTGTCGGCCGGCGGGGCGTCGTGCGCGTGGCTACGGACGGGCACGTCGATGACCGCCCTGGTGCCGCCCCCCGGACGCGCTCCCAGCTCCAAGGTCCCGCTCAGCTCGCCGACCACGAGCGTACGGACGATCTGCAGCCCCAGCCGTCCCGAGCTGTCGGGGTCGAACCCGTCGGGCAGCCCGCGTCCGTCGTCGGCCACGCTGACGCGCATTCGACCGGCGGCGCGGTCGACGTCGATCATGAGCGACCCCTCGCCTTGGCGGATGCCGTGCTCCACCGAGTTCTGCAGCAGCTCGGTCAGCGCCATCGCAAGCGGCGTGGCAACGGCGGCGTCGAGCGTGCCGAATGAGCCCTCCCGATGCGTACGGACGCTCGCATCGTGCGCGCTCACATCGACGACCATGCCGAGCAGCCGGTCGACGACCCCGTCGAACGGCAGCGAGTCCTCGGCCGTGTGGGACAGCAGCTCGTGCACCAGGGCGATCGAGCCGACCCGGGCGACCGCCTCCTGGAGGGCGGTCCGCGCCTCGGGCGCATCGACCCGGCGCGCCTGAAGGCGCAGGAGCGCGGCGACGGTCTGCAGGTTGTTCTTCACCCGGTGGTGGATCTCGCGGATCGTGGCGTCCTTGGTGAGCAGCTCGCGCTCGCGCCGCCGCACCTCGGTGACGTCGCGGACGAGCACCAGGGCGCCGATGCGCTGGCCACCCGGGTCGAGCGGGATGACCCGCAGGCCGAGCACGGTTCCGTTGGCCTCGACTTCCAGGTTGCGCCCGGCCCGTCCGCTGACCATGGCCTGGATGGCCTCGTCGACGGGGCCCTCGGTCGGTGCGAGCCGGGCGGTGACCTCGCCGAGGTTCAACCCGACCAGGTCGGCCGTGAGCCCCAGCCGGCGGAAGCAGGACAGGCCGTTGGGGCTGACATAGGTGACCTCCCCCTTGGCATCGAGGCGCAGCAGCCCGTCGCCCACGCGAGGTGCGCCGCGGCGGGTCAGCGGCGGGCCGCTCTGCGGGAACCGGCCTTCGGCGATCATGCGGGCCAGGTGTCCGGCGACCTCGAGATAGGACAGCTCGAGCCGGCTCGGGGTGCGCACCGCGACGAGGTTGGTGCTGCGCGCGACGACGGCGATGACCCGCCCGGCCCGCTGCACCGGGATCGTCTCGATGCGCACCGGCAGGTCGTCGGCCCACCACTCGGGGTCGGCGTCGCGGCGGATCACGCCGCGCTCGTAGGCCACGTCCACGAGCGGCCGCTGCCCTTGCGGCAGGAAGGTGCCCACGAGGTCCTCGACATAGGCCGTCGGCCCTGTCGTCGGGCGCATCTGCGCCGCGGCGTGGAAGCCGGTGCCCGCCCGGTCGGGCACCCACAGCACGAGGTCGGCGAACGACAGATCGGCCAGCAGCTGCCAGTCGGCGACGAGCGCGTGCAGCCACTCGAGATCGGCCTCGGTGAGGTCGGTGTGGCGACGCACGACGTCGTTGAGCGAGGGCACGCGGTGAGCCTACGCAGGTCGATCCCGGCGCAGCGCGAGCGCTCGGCCTCTGGAAAGATCCGAGACCGTGCGGACCTCCTACTGGGAACAGCTGCTCGCCGACGGGTGCAGCGTGCCGGCCGAGCCGCCGCTCGACGACCTGACGGCCGAGCTCGTGGGCATGCTCGGCGACGGCGATCCGCACGTGCGCAACGAGCTCGCGCTGTCCGTGATCACCACCTGGGTCGCGGAAGGCGTCTATGACTCTCTCTTGGCCGGGCTCGGCGACGGGCTGACGCTCGGGCTGCGCTCCGGCCTCGGCAGCGACCGGGACGACTCGGTGCTGCGCCGCGCCAGCTCGGCGCGTGCACTTGCCGCGGTCGTCGAGCGCGACAACGCCAAGCAGCTGCTCCCGCGGCCGACGGTGCTGGTGTGGGCCGACCGATCGGTGTCGTGGTTCACCGCGGAGCGCGACCTGCGCAGCTGGCTGCCAGACCGCGGCTGGGCCTACGCCGTGACCTATGGCGCCGATCTGCTGCGCGCGCTCGGCTCCTCGCGCCACCTCCGCACGGAGGAGCTCGCAGTGCTGATCGAGGTGATCGCCGACCGGCTGCTGCGCCCGACGCCCTACCGCTTCCGGCACCAAGAGGCCGACCGCCTGGCCCGCGCCACGATGACGCTGCTGCACCGCGACCTCGTCCCCATCGACACGCTCGAGACCTGGCTCGACCGGCTGGCGGGGCGGTTCGCCGACCACTCGCTCCCCGATCCCGAGGAGCCCGAATATCCGATGATCATGAACACGGCCGACTACCTGCGCGCGCTGCACCTGCAGCTGCTGCTGGGCGTAGCAGCAGGCGAGCGTCCCCTTGGTGCGCTCGGACCTGCTGCTGGCCCTCCAGCAGGTCATCCGCTCGTCCGCGCCGTGGCTGTTCCGGGCCGGCCGAGATGACTGAGCAGACCGGGGGTCGCCTCGCGCTCGACGTCGTGCGCTCGTACGGCGTCGACACCATGTTCACGCTGTCCGGCGCACATGTCTTCCCCCTGTACGACGCCGCGGTGACCGCCGAGCCGGCGGTGCGCATCCTCGACGTACGACACGAGCAGACGGCTGTGTTCGCTGCCGAGGCCACCGCCAAGCTCACCCGCACGCCGGGACTAGCAGTGCTCACCGCCGGACCAGGTGTCACCAACGGAATCAGCGCGGTCGCCCAGGCCCACTTCAACGGCACCCCGCTGCTCGTCATGGGGGGCCGAGCGCCGACACATCGCTGGGGCAGCGGCTCGCTGCAGGAGCTCGACCACCCGCCGCTGCTCGCGCCGGTGACGCGGTTCGCGGGCACGGCCGAGTCGGTCGACTCGATCCCGTCGGTGGTCGACCGCGCTCTGCAAGCGGCCACGACGGCGCACCGCGGCCCTGCGTTCGTCGACGTCCCCATGGACCACCTGTTCGGGGCGACGGACGCCGACATCGAGACACCGCAGCGGGGTACGGCACCGGAACGCACGCCCGACGCGGCTGAGGTGGCCGCGGTCGCACGACTCCTCGCGCGATCCATGCGGCCGGTGCTCGTGCTGGGATCCGACGTGTGGACCGACGGTGCGGAAGACGCTGCGCTGCGCTTCGCGGAGCAGACCGGCATCCCGACGATCACCAACGGGATGGGGCGCGGCGTGCTCCCCGGCGGTCATCGCCTGCTGGTCGGCAAGGGCCGGTCGGCCGCGCTCGGCGGAGCCGACCTCGTGCTCGTGGTCGGCACACCGCTGGACTTCCGGCTGGGCTACGGGGTGTTCGGCGGCAGGAGCGGCGCGCCCGCAGGGGTCGTCCACATCGTCGACGCACCCAGCGAGGTCGCGGCGCACACGCCGCTCGCCGGCTCGATGGCCGGCGACCTCACGTCGTGCCTGGACTCGCTGCTGCAGGCCTGGCAGGACGAGCCGCAGCATGCACCCCACGACGAGTGGCTCGGCACCCTGTCCGCGGCGGTCGCCCGCGGTGAGGAGCAGGCGGCCGCAATGCTCAAGGCCGACGCGATCGACGGCCTGCACCCCGGGCGGGTCTACGGATCGTTGCTGCCGCTGCTCAGCGACGACGCCGTGGTCATCGGGGACGGCGGCGACTTCGTGTCGTGGGCGGGCAAGCTCGTAGAGCCGGCTCGTCCCGGCGGGTGGCTCGACCCCGGTCCCTACGGCTGCCTCGGGGCGGGGCTGGGCGCGTCGATCGCCGCCCGCCTGGCCCGGCCGGACAGCCCTGTCGTGTGCCTGCTCGGCGACGGCGCGGCCGGCATGTCGCTGCTCGACGTCGACACGCTGGTCCGCCACCGGTTGCCGGTCGTCCTCGTCGTGGGCAACAACGGGTCGTGGGGGCTGGAGAAGCACCCCATGCAGATGCTCTACGGCTATGACGTCGCGGCCGACCTGCGCCGCGAGACGCGCTACGACTCGATCGTCGAGGCGCTCGGCGGCCGGGGAGAGACGGTCGCCGACCCCGAGTCCCTGGATGCGGCCCTGCGCAGGGCGTTCGACGCGGGCGAGCCCTACCTCGTCAACGTGCTGCTCGACCCGTCGGTGGCGTACCCCCGGTCGACCACGGGCATCTGAGCGTGGCCCTGCTGGTGCGGCCGGCTCGGCCGGACGAGCTTGACGCGGTGGGTGAGCTCACTGCGGACGCCTACGCGGTGGACGGGCTCGTCCCAGCAGACAGCGCCTACTCGGAAGTGCTGCGCGACGCGGAGGCACGGCTGCATGCGGCCGAGCTGCTGGTCGCGACGGATGAGGCGGGGGCGGTGGTCGGCACGGTCACCTTCGCCTTGCCGGGCACGCCGTACGCGGAGATCGCCGCGGCCCGGGGAGGCGGAGTTCCGGATGCTCGCGGTGGCTCCGCGTGCTCGGCGGCGGGGCACGGCGCGGGCACTCGTACAGGCCTGCGTCGACCGCGCGCGGGTTGCCGGCGCGAGCACGCTCGTCCTGTCGAGCTCGACACGGATGCTGGCGGCGCACCGGCTCTATGAGCAGATGGGCTTCACCCGGCTGCCCGAGCGCGACTGGAGCCCGGTCTCCGGTGTCCATCTGCTGGCCTACGCACTCCCCCTCGGTCAGGCCACGCGCTGACGGAAGGTGGCGCGGTAGGCCTGCGGAGTCAGCCCGCGGACGCGCGTGAAGTGATGGCGCAGGTTGGCGGCCGAGCCGAACCCGCAACGATCCGCGACCGCGTCCATCGCGAGCTCGCTGCGCTCGAGCAGCTCCTGCGCGAGCAGGACACGCTGTCCCACGATCCAGCGGTGCGGTGTGCTGCCGGTCTCGTCGCGGAACTTTCGCGCGAACGTGCGGGGCGACATGTGCACGCGGCGGGCCAGATCTTCGATGCTGTGGTCGACATCGAGGTGCTCGACCAGCCAGGTCATCAGCGGCTGCAGGCTGGTGTCGGGAATTGGCGGCAGTGGCGACTGGATGAACTGCGCCTGGCCGCCGTCGCGATGCGGCGGCACCACCATGCGCCGGGCCATCATGGTGGCGACCTCGCTGCCGTGCTCCTGGCGGATGATGTGCAGGCAGAGGTCGAGACCGGCAGCAGTGCCGGCGCTCGTGTAGATGCCGGCATCTTCGACGTAGAGCACGTTGGGGTCGACCTTGGCCGAGGGGTACATCCGCTGCAGCTCGTCGGCGTAGCGCCAATGCGTGGTGCATCGACGCCCGTCCAGCAGCCCGGCCTGGCCCAGGATGAACGCGCCGCTGCACACGCTGATCACTCGGGCACCTCGGTCATGCGCCGCGCGCAACTTGGCGATCAGCTCGGGGGGCGCGACCGCGTACTCCCGCTGCACCGCTGGGACGGCGACCAAGTCGGCCTCGTCGAGCCGGTCGAGGCCGTGCGACGGCGTGATGGAGAAGCTTGATCTGGACGACACCGGCCGCCCTCCCGGCGAGCAGACGGCGAAGTCGTACCCGGGGAATCCGTCGGACGTCCGATCGGTGCCGAACGCCTCGCAGAGCACCCCGAGCTCGAATGGCGCGGTGCGGTCCAGCACCGCCACGGCAACATTTCGCAGCATGCGACCAGTCTGGCAGAATTTTGTGCCCGTGTGTCAATCCTGCCACTCGAAATCGGTTGTGGCCCAGCGCAAACTGGATATGTGACTGTCCTATTGATTCTCTTCGCTGTGTGGGCTATAGCCGCCGTCGCCGAGTGGCGTGGCTGGGTCGCCGACACGCGCGATGGCACGGTCTGGCTGCCGGCTGACGAGGCCAGCCACCGAGCCCTCCACCGCTGACTCGAGCAACCCGAGCAGCCGGAACGTGACCGCGCCGAGCAGCGCCAGGCCGCTGCCGAGCTCGATCACCTCCTCGGCACTCTGCTGCACGCGCTCGGCCGCGACGCTCCAGGTCGACGGATCGATCGAGTCCAGACCGACGGCTAGAGCGCCGAGAACCACACCCGCGACCAGCGCGCGCAGCGCCCACGGCTCGGGTCGCACTGCGCGCGCAACCGTCGGCAGCGCGATCAGGCCTGCGATCGCGACTGTGAGCACGAGGAAGTCGCCAGGTGCCACCCAAGGCAGGAACGGCACCGAGACACCCCTCGGCGCGAGGAATCCGTCCCGCGCCCGCTCATGGATCGCAAACCGCTCATCGAGCGCAAGGGTGGCAAAAGCAGCCGCGAGGAGCCACCAAGCCCGCGAGTGAGTGTGCTCGACCCGGCGGCTCAGCCAGCCGACGAGCAGGCAGGCCGCGGCGGCGAGCACCAGTACGACGCTCTGCAGCCAGGTCATCGGGGTCTGCTCTGGCGCGATCCAGGTCCACCAGCTCGGCCACCGAGCGATGAACAGCAGCGGCGGCACGAGCAACCAGATGCCCAGCAACCCAGCCAGGATTCGCGCCCGGGCCCTCATCAGGCGATCGTCCGTACGGGCTCGGCGCCGCTCGCTGCGTCCGGCCAGGTCACCGCATCGAGCGGCTCGCCACGGACGGCGGCGACCAGCCGCTCACCCCACATCCCGGCGCCTCGCTCGAGCACCTCATCGCGCCACCACGCACTGTGCCCGGTCTGCAGCAGCCGACCCGTACGGAGCAGGTCGTCGGCGGCGTCTGGGTCGACTACGACGTCGTCGACGGCGTACCCGCGTAGGAGCCCGGCACGCAGCGCAGTCATCACTGCAGCGGTCGAGACGAGCGCCGGTCGGGCCACATTGACCAAAAGCGCGCCGGGTGCGAGCTGGGCAATCTGCGACTCGCCCATGATCGGAGGCGCGCCGAACTTGTGGCTCGCACAGACCGCGACGGCGTCGCTCTGTGCCAACAACCAGTCGAGCTCTCCCATCGGCACACCCGAGGCGCTGGCGCGGAGCACGGCCAGTTTGTCGATGTCGGTGCCGACCACGCGCATCCCAAGGGCATCGGCCAGCCTCGCAACACGGCGCCCGATGCGACCGACCCCGATGATGCCCAGCGTCCGGCCCGTGAGCTCCAGGCCGCGAAGAGACGTGACTGCGGGCGCCAGCCCGCGGCTACGGTCGTGGGCCAGGTGTAGCCGGGTGGCGAGCGCCATGAGCATGGCGATGCAGTGCTCAGCCACGGCAACCGTTGCGTAATCGGGAAGCACCGAGAGGCCCACGCCGCGCTCGCGCAGCAGCGAGACGTCGATGTGGTCGTAGCCGGTCGCGTACAGGACGATGCCTCGCAGCTGGGGCAGCTCGTCCAGCAGCGCAGCATCGATGACCGGCAGGCACAGGTTGGTCGCACCGATGATGTCTGCGTCACGCAGCAAGGCGATCGCGCGAGTGCGGTCGGGTGCGGCGTCCAGCCGCATCGCTCGCGCAGTCGCCAGACACGTGAGCAACGACCACGATCTCGCGTCGACGCTGTGGCGCCCCTGCCTGCTGAGTAGAACAACGACTGGCTTTGTCACGTCACGGACCTCCCGCATGAGCGACGCGCGACTGCTGGCGGGGGTTGCGTGGGTGTGTGCCGCTGTTGCCAAAAAGTTGTGAAGCAGAACGAGCAGGTCGCTCAGCGCCGAGTGCGCTCCACGAACCTCTCGCGGTCGACGACGACGCGAGTGATGCGGCCGTGCGCGACGACTGCACCATCGGCGTCCTCGAGCACGACGTCGAACTGCAGCAGCCGACCGTCCACGGAGATCAGCTGCGCCCGGGCCACGACCTGCGCGCCGACCGGCGTGGGTGCGGTGTGCTCGAGCGCCACGCGCGTGCCCACCGTCGTCTGGCCGGGCTCGAGCGCCGCCCGGACTGCCGCCACGGTGGCGGCTTCGACCAGCGCCAGGACGCGCGGCGTGGCCAGGACCGGCACATCGCCGGAGCCGATGGCTTGTGCCGTGTCGGCCTGGATGACGGTGTGCTCGACCTCGGCGGACAGACCGCGTTGCAGCGCCACGGGCGGCCTACTCGATGACGACGAGGAGGTCGCCCTCCTGCACCACGTCGCCCGTGTTGACCTTGACGTCGGCCACGATGCCGGCCCGCTCGCAGATGACGGGAATCTCCATCTTCATCGACTCCAGGACGAGCAGCGTGTCACCCGCCGCAACGGACTCGCCGGGCGTGACGGCGACCTGGAAGACGTTGGCCACCATCTCTGCTCTGACCTCTTCGGCCACTGTCCAGCGCTCCTTCGTCGAAGGGGGTGCACGGCGGCGGAGCCACGTGCGTACCGCATTTCACCACGACACCCCGCGTGGCTCCGCCGGGTGGGGCCGTACGGAGGCCACGATGGGGTCGTGACGCTCGTCCTGATCGTCGCCACGCTGTCGGCGGCGCTGACCGTCGTAGGCGGGGGACGTCCCAGTCGCCTCCGCGAGGTGCGACTGCGCCGCGGCCGCTTGCTGGGCACCGCGCTCGCCGTCTGGCTGGCGGGGTTCGTGCTCTCCTTCACCTGGGCCGCCGCGTTGATCGCCGGCACGGCGCTGGCCTTCGCGCTGGCGGCGTGGTTCTGCTGGCTCAACCGCGACGCCCCGGGCATGCCGCTGGTCGCCGCTGGCCTCGCCGCCACCGCGCTGGTGATCGCGCTCAACACCGGGTTACCGGTCTCGCTGCACGCTCTCGAGTGGTCGGGCTCCGACACCACGCTGGCCGACCTCGCCGACGACCGACTCCGCGAGGCCGCCGACGCCACGACGATCGTGCCGTTCCTCGGCGAGATCATCCCGCTGGCCTGGCCCGTGGCGCCTCAGGTGGTCACACCCGGCGATGTGCTCGTGGCGGCCGGCATCGCGCTGGTGGTCTCGGCCGCCCTGACGGGGCACCTCACGATCCGTGGGACAATCGAGCCGGTCAGGGACGACATGCCTGGTCGTCGTCTGCCGGAACTCGAAGGAGCGATCCATGAGTAAGAAGGGCCGTAAGCGCCGCGGTCGCAAGAAGAGCAACGCCAACCACGGCAAGCGCCCCAACGCCTGAGCGCGTGATCAGGCTTCGACACATTTCATGACAATGGCCCCAGCGTCCGAACCTATCGGACACGGGTGCCCTTGTATCCGAATAGAACCCGGCGGCGGCGGCCTCAGATGCCGCTGATCTCGATGCGCAGCTCGTGGATCCGGCTCAGGACCCGCGCGCGCAGCTCCTCGGGGGCTCGGTCGGTGCAGGAGCGCGCGACGATCTGCTTGACCACGCGATCGATGTCGTACGAAGTCAGGCATGGCCCGCACTCGTCCAGATGCTGCTGGATCTGCGCGTAGGTCAGGGTGCCCTCGTCGAGCTCCTGGTCGATGAACAGATAGACGCGGCGGAGCACCTCGGCACAGTCGACGTCGTGATGCTTGCCACAGCTCATGCTCGCTGCGCCTCCTCCGACGCCGAGATGAGCCCACGCCCACGGGCATAGTCCTCGAGCAGCTCGCGGAGCTGACGACGACCGCGGTGCAGCCGGGACATGACCGTCCCGATCGGAGTGCCCATGATCTCGGCGATCTCCTTGTAGGCGAACCCCTCGACATCGGCGAGGTAGACCGCCATGCGGAAGTCCTCCGGGATCTGCGCCAGCGCGTCCTTCACGTCGCTGTCAGGCAGGTGCTCGAGCGCCTCGGCCTCGGCCGACTTGAGACCCGACGAGGTGTGCGCCTCGGCGCGGGCCATCTGCCAGTCCTCGATCTCCTCCGTGCCCGCCTGCTGCGGCTCGCGCTGCTTTTTCCGGTAGGAGTTGATGAACGTGTTGGTCAGGATGCGGTAGAGCCACGCCTTGAGGTTGGTGCCCTCCTGGAACTGGTGGAACGCTCCGAACGCCTTGGCGAAGGTCTCCTGCACGAGGTCCTCGGCGTCGGCCGGGTTGCGCGTCATGCGCAGCGCGGCGCTGTAGAGCTGGTCCAGATAGGGCAGCGCGTCTCGCTCGAAACGCGTCTCGCGCGCCTCGGGGCTCTCCGTTTCAGTGGGGGAAGCCATTGCCGGCGAGGATACCCGGCTGCCTGCGGTTGGATCCCACTCGGGCCAGCCGAGCACGTCGGTGGGTACGTACCGCGCGGGAGCGGCCAGCATGCGTCAGCCTCCTCCAGGCAGGGGCATTCCCCGTGCTCCAACCATCGCGTTCCCGGGGGCATTCCCCGCACGGGTCCGGCCGAGGACGAACCTTGACACGGCCTCCACGACGAGCTCCAGCCCCTCAGCCTGCGTCAACGGCGCCTTGGCGGGGATCCTGAAGCCGTGGTCGGCGGCCGGAATGGGGGTGAGCTCGAACGGGCCCGCCGGAAACTCGTCCGGCCCTCCGAAGGGGTCCCGCTCCCCCTGCACGACGAGCGTCGGCACTCCCGAGCCGAGCAGCTCGTCGGACCGCGAGCGGTCGGGCCGGCCCGGCGGGTGCAGCGGAAAGGCCAGCGCCACGACGCCGGCCGCGCCGCTCGCCTGGGCGGTGCGACAGCCCACCCGCGCGCCGGCGCTGCGTCCGCCGACGAACAGCGCCAGGTCGCCGGCGTGCGCCCGTACGCCCTCGACCGTCGGGATCCACCCCTTGTCGAGCAGCGGCGGTCGCGGTGCCACGCGGCCGCCGGCCACGCGCCATGGCTGCTCGGCACGGACGACGGTCACGCCACGCTCCGGAAGGGCGCGCGCGACCGCCACCAGGTCGCGGGCACCGATGCCGCCGCTCGCGCCGTGGCCCAGCACCAGAACAGCGCGCGGTCTCGGCGCGCGGTGCACCGTGAGCCGCGCATCACCCAGCGGCGTTGCCACCAGCACCTCGTCCATGCTCAGCACCATAGGCGGCTCAGAACATCGCGAGCTGGTCGTCGGCACCCACGACCTCGGGGGGCAGCGGGGCGATGAGCTCAGGCCCGTTGTTGCGTACGTCGTTGACCAGCGGGGCGACCGGGTACGCCTCGAGCCGCCCCGGTATGGCGGGAACGAGCAGACCGAGCAGCTCCGCCGGGTCGCGGGGGCGCGGGTCGAGCCACTCCCCGTACCGGTCGGGCTCGATCATGAGCGGCATCCGGTCGTGGATCTCCCCGACGGCGTCCTCGGCCGACGTGGTGAGCACCGTGCAGGACCACAGGAACGCCGAGGGGTCGTCGTCGTCGGCCACCGCCGGGTTGCGCCAGATCTCGTACAGACCGGCCATGGCCAGCACACCGCCGTCGCGCGGGCGGATGAAGAACGGCTGCTTGCGGCCGCGGGTCTCGCCGTACCACTCGAAATAGCCGTCGGCCGGCAGCAGGCAGCGACGCATCGCGAACGCACGCCTGAACGCCGGCTTGTCCTGCACCGACTCCATCCGCGCGTTGATGAGCCGGCTGCCGATCGACGGGTCCTTCGCCCAGGAGGGGACGAGGCCCCAGCGGACCACCGTGAGCCGGCGCTGCGCGGGGGCGGAGCGATCCTCGCGCGGCGGCCTGGCAAGCACCGCGTAGACGTCCTTTGTCGGCGCCACGTTGTAGTCGGCCGCCAGGCGCTCGCGGACGTCGACCCGGTCGACCTCGAACTCCTCAATCAGGTCATCGGGGTTCTGGCTCGCCGCGTACCTGCCGCACATGCCGCCCACTCTGCCAGCCCCGAGATTGGCCCCATCTCGAGCCCATGCCGCGCTCGCCTCCACACCAAAGAACGGTGCGTCGGCTCGCCGCTCGAGGTTCGCGAACGGCCCAATCGTGGTAACCACTACTGCATGAGCCTTGTTCGCCTGGTTGCGCGACCCTTGCTCGCCTCGTTGTTCGTCTGGGCCGGGGTCAAGACACTGATGCGGCCGGATCCACAGGTCGCCAAGTCTGAGCCCGTCGCGGAACGCATCAAGCCGGCGCTGCAAAAAGCGCCGGTCCAGCTGCCGACCGACACCAAGACGCTGGTCATGATCAACGCCGGAGTCCACGTGGCGGGCGGGACGATGCTGGCGCTCGGCTTCTTTCCTCGCGTCGCGGCCTTGGTGCTCGCCGGCTCGATGGTGCCGACGACAGTGGCCGGCCACCCGTTCTGGGAGTACGACGACCCCGCCCAGCGCAACAACCAGACGACGCACTTCCTCAAGAACGTCTCGATCACCGGCGGCCTGCTCATCGCCGCCGCCGACACCCAGGGGCGCCCCGGGCTGGCCTGGCGGGCCAAGCACGCGAGCACAGACGCAAAGCGGGCAGCCAAGATGGCGCGACGCGAGGCGGCCCTGGCCACCAAGGCCGCGCGCGCGGAGGTCAGCCGGAAGGCGCACGACCTCGTCCGCTGACCAGGGCCCATTAGGCTCGGCGGCGTGACGCACGAGCTCTGGGATGCCCCCACCGCGCCCGGACCTGTCGACGCGACACTCGTCGTGCCCGGGTCCAAGTCGGTGACCAACCGTGCGCTCGTGCTGTCCGCACTGGCTGAGTCACCGAGCCGGCTCCGCGGGCCGCTGCGTGCCCGCGACACCCTCCTCATGGTCGACGCGCTGCGCACGCTCGGAGCGACCATCGCCGACGAAGGCGACGACTGGGTCGTGACCCCTGGCCGCGTGGCCGGTGCGGTCTCCGTCGACTGCGGGCTTGCCGGCACTGTCATGCGGTTCGTCCCACCGGCGGCTGCCGCACTGGTCGACGGTGACGTGGCGTTCGACGGTGATGTGCAGGCGCGCGTACGCCCTATGGGCCACCTGCTCGAGGCTCTTCGCGCGCTCGGCGCCAGCGTCGACGACGCCGGCCGCGGAGCGCTCCCGTTCGTCGTGCACAGCACCGGGTCGCTACCGGGCGGTTCGGTGACGATCGACGCCTCGGCGTCGTCGCAGTTCGTCAGCGGTCTGCTGCTTGCCGGGGCGCGCTATGACAAGGGCATCGCGGTACGCCACGACGGAAAGCCGATCCCGTCACTCCCGCACATCGACATGACGGTCGGCATGTTGCGCGCTGCCGGCGCCGAGGTCGACGACACCGAGCCCAACACCTGGCGCGTGGAGCCGGGACCGCTCACCGGGCAGGACATCGACATCGAGCCCGACCTGTCCAACGCCGCGCCGTTCCTGGCTGCGGCCCTGGTGACGGGAGGCGTCGTCCGCGTCAAGTGCTGGCCGCACCGGACGACGCAGGCCGGCGACGCCATGCGCGACCTGCTCGCGCAGATGGGCGCCGAGGTGACGCTCGACGACCACGCGCTGACCGTCCGCGGCACGGGCACCATCCACGGGCTCGATACCGACCTGCACGACGTCGGCGAGCTGACACCCGTCATCGCAGCACTCGCGGCCCAGGCCGCTGGCCCCAGTGAACTTCGCGGCATTGCTCATCTGCGCGGTCACGAGACCGATCGGCTCGCCGCTCTCGCCACAGAGCTCAACGGCCTCGGCGCAGCGGTGACCGAGACCGACGACGGCCTGCACATCGAGCCGCGGCCACTGCGCGACGGCGTGTTCGCCAGCTATGCCGACCACCGCATGGCCCAGGCGGGGGCGGTGATCGGCCTCGCCGTCCCGGGCATCCGCGTCGAGGACATCGCTACGACGAGCAAGACCCTGCCCGATTTCGTGGGCATGTGGGGAGCGCTACTGGGCACAGCCGCGAGCGATCCTGGAGTCGGTCGCGAGTGAGCCAGGAGCGGTACGAGCGCCACGAGGACCGGGTCCGCATCCGGCCGCAGCGCGGCAAGTCCCGCCCCCGCACCAAGGAGCGCCCGACCCACATCCAGGCCGAAACGGGCACTGTGGTGACGGTCGACCGGGGCCGCTACACCTGCCTCGTCGACGGCTCGTTCGTCATGGCCATGAAGGCCCGCGAACTCGGCCGCAAGGGCGTCGTCGTCGGTGACCGGGTCGCCCTCGTCGGAGACGTCTCAGGGGCGGATGGCAGCCTCGCGCGGGTCGTCCGCGTCGAGCCGCGGCGTACGGTCCTGCGCCGATCGGCCGACGACTCCGACCCCGTGGAGCGCATCATCGTCGCCAACGCCGACCAGCTCGTGATCGTCACCGCCCTCGCCGACCCCGAGCCGCGGCCACGGCTGATCGACCGGTGCCTTGTCGCGGCGTACGACGCCGGCCTCGACCCGCTGCTCTGCCTCACCAAGGCCGACCTGGCCGACCCGGAGCCGCTGCTCGAGACCTACCGCCCGCTGGGCGTGCCCTACGTCGTGACCCGGCACGACCTCGATCCGGACGTGCTGCGCGACCGCCTCGCCCAGCGGGTCAGCGTGCTGGTGGGGCACAGCGGCGTCGGCAAGTCGACGCTCGTGAACGTCCTTGTCCCGGGCGCCGACCGGGCCATCGGTGAGGTCAACGCCGTCACCGGCCGAGGGCGGCACACGTCGACCGCCGTCCTCGCGCTGCCGCTGCCCGGTGGCGGCTGGGTGATCGACACGCCGGGCATCCGCTCGTTCGGCCTTGCGCATGTGGACCCGCGGCAGCTCATCGCGGCGTTCCCCGACCTGCATGAGGCCACGCAGTCGCACGAGGGCGGCTGCCCGCGCGGCTGCACCCACAGCGCCACCGAGCCCGAATGCGCCCTCGACGACGCCGTGGCGGCGGGGGTGCTCGACGCGGCACGGGTCCAGAGCTATCGCCGCGTGCTCGCCAGCCGGGAGCGCGCCGAGGCCGACTGACCGCAGGTCAGATCAGCCGGTGGGGTTCCAGACGGCCGTCGAGCCTGCCTCGCCGGTGACGACCACGAAACCGATCGTGATCACCGCAGCCGCCGCGGCCACCAGCCCGAGCACGGTCGTAACCCGAGACTGCCCACGGCGAGAGGCGATCATCATCGCGACGAAGGCGACCCACATGATCGCGGTCGGGATGATGACCCGGTCCCCCCACATCTCGTGGTCGTTGACCTTGTCGAGCACCTCGCCGCCCAGCTGACCGGTTTCGGTGAGCGACTTCTTGAACTCGTAGCCGGCCTGTGTCGTCACCGGGACCAGGCCCAGCGCGACCGTGCTCAGGCCGACCACCAGCAAGCCGTAGGTGTCGCGCCATCTCGGCACCAGCACCAGGGCGATGATGCTGACTGCGGCCAGCGGGACGAGGACGACCGTGGCGTGCACGACCAGTGCGTGCACCGGGAGGTCTCGGAATGTGTCCAGCATGAGCCGCACCGCCTGGGCTTGATCGCGATAGATCCATGACAGCGAGACCTATAGTGGCGCAGGTGTGCGTGATTGTGCGCCATCTGTGCATATACGCTCCGCATCATGCCTCGCCCCACGTCGTTTGACGACGACCTCCGGCTCGCGCACCTGCTGGCCGACGACGCCGACTCGCTGACCATGTCGCGGTTCAAGGCGCTCGACCTGCGGGTCGACACCAAGCCTGACGACACGCCGGTGACCGACGCCGACCGGCGCGTCGAGGAGGTGCTGCGGTCCACGCTCTCGCGGGCGCGGGCCCGGGACGCGGTGGTGGGCGAGGAGTTCGCGCCGAGCGGCTGGGGTCCGCGGCGGTGGGTCATCGACCCGATCGACGGTACGGCGAACTTCCTGCGCGGCGTGCCGGTCTGGGCCACCCTCATTGCGCTCGTCGTCGACGGCGAAGCCGTGGTTGGTGTCGTGTCCGCGCCATCACTCCAGCGTCGCTGGTGGGCGGCCAAGGGGACGGGTGCGTGGGTGGGCAAGAGCCTGGCCAAGGCCACCCGCTGCGAGGTTTCCGGCGTAGCCGACCTCAAGGACGCGTCGCTGTCCTACTCGGAGCTTGACGGCTGGGCTTCGGCCGGCAAGCAGGAGGCGTTCCTCTCGCTCATGGGCGACTGCTGGCGGACCAGGGCCTACGGCGACTTCTGGTCATACATGCTGCTCGCTGAGGGCGCCGTCGACATCGTCGCGGAGCCCGAGCTTGCGCTACACGACATGGCGGCGCTGGTGCCGATCGTCACGGAGGCGGGCGGACGGTTCACCGACGTCCAAGGCACACCGGGACCGTTCGGACAGGGCGCTGTCGCCACCAACGCCCTGCTGCACGACGAGGTGCTGGCCCGTCTTGCCTGACGGTCACTCCTCGTCGAGAGTCGCGTCCCGCTCCGCGCCGGTGTCGAAGAACGCGTCGAGGTAGTCCTCGGAGTCCAGGTCGCTGTCGCGCGCGAGGCTGAAAACGTCGGCGCCGTGAACGGGCGGTCCGGGCAGCACGTACACCTGGGCGAAGTCCAGGTACTTCGAACCGGTCTTGGCATCGTGCTCGGCGGCGTCCTGCTCGGCCATCGCCACAGCAGCGTCGAAGTCGCGCGCCTGCCAGATGGTGATTCGCTCCTCGAAGCTGCTGGTGTCCTCCCACTGGAAGATGCAGCGAACCCCGAACCAGTGCATCGCCGAACCGTTGTCGGTCACAGCGAGACCGTACCCCCGCTAGTCGGCACTCACTACAGGTGTTCCGGGGCGTTCGCCACGGACGAGATATCCAGTGACGGAGTTGATGACCGCCACGACGGGGACGGCGATCACAGCACCGAGGATGCCGGCGATCAGTGAACCGGCGGCGATCGCCAGCACGACCGCAAGCGGATGGATGCGAACGAGCCGCCCCATGATGAGCGGCTGCAGCAGATGACTTTCGATCTGCTGCACGGCGATGATGCCGATAAGCACCAACAGTGCGATGAACGGGCCCTGCGTCACCAGCGCGACGAGCACACCGAGCGCCCCAGTGACGAAGGCGCCGACGACCGGCACGAACGCGCCGAAGAACACCAGCACGCCGAGTGGTAGGGCGAGCGGCACGCGCAGGATGACCAGGAGCAGGGTGATGAAGACGAAGTCGATGAAGGCCACGGCAAGGGTCGCGCGAACGTAGCCCTGCAACGTCCGCCACGCCGCGTCGCCCGCCCCGCGCACTCGCATCTCGACCCTGCTCGGGAAGACGTTGACGACCCAACGCCAGATGCGTTCGCCGTCGTAGAGGAAGAAGAACAATGTGAACATGCCGAGCAGTGCACCCGTCACGACCTCGGCGGCCGCGGTCGCCGCACCAATCGCGCCACTGGTGAGCCGGTCGGAGTTCTCGTTGATGGTCTGCTGGGCGCGCTCGACGAAGTTGTCGAGGGTGTCCTCCTGGATGCCGAGCGGCCCGTTGATGAGCCAGTCACGGACCTCCTCGACGCCCTCCTCCGCGCTCTCGGCGACATCGGCGAACCCTGTGCCGAGCTGTCCACCCGCGACCGAGAGGGTGCCGATGACGACAACGAGGAACCCCACGAAAACCGTGACCGCGGCGGCGGTTCGGCCAAAGCCAACCGAGTGCAGCCGGCGCGCAAGAGGCCGCAGGCCGGCGGCGATGAACAGGGCGGCGATGACGGGGAACACGACGACCCGCAGCCGCCACAGGAACAGAATGCTGAAGTAGCCGGCGACGCCGATGATGACGAGGCGCCAGGCCCACTCTGCCGCGGAACGAATCGGGGCGGGCACCGGGTGCGCATCGTGTGGGTCGTGCTCCTCGGCCGAGGGTTCGACAGGTGCCACAGGTGGAGTCGGTGGCACGTCGACGGCCGCCTGATCGGCCTCTGTCTCGCGAGCCGCGTCGAGCCGTGCTCGCATGTCACGCAGGCGTGCAGACCACGCGCGTCGAGGCGCCCCGTTCACGCGGTCAGCCTTCCATAACCTGCAACGCAAACGCCTCAGCCGCCGCATATCAGGTAGGCGGTGCCGCATTCCCCGTGACAGGCTTGGGCCAGATCCGTGTCCAAAACGATCGACGGAGGTCCACCATGGCTGCTCCGGAGCCCAAAGAGCCGGACGACGACCTCAAGGCACGGTTCCGTGAGGCACTTGAGCGCAAGCAGGAGACAGACCGCAGCAAGAGCCGCGGCAGCGCCTCCGGCGACTCCAAAGCGCATGATGCGCATGGGCCCGCCACGCACAAACGGGAGTTCCGCAGAAAGAGTGGCTGATTGGGGGGTCGGCATGACCGACACGCAGACGGATGCAGCACCGGGTAAATCTCGAACCTGGCCGCGCTGGACTGCGTTCGGGGTGCTCGCCCTGCTCGCCGCGGTCCTCCTGCTTGCTGCCTTGGCAGCTAGGTTCGCCCGGAGTGAGCTGCTCGACACCGACCGCTACGTGGAGACGGTCGCGCCATTAGCGCAGGACCCAGCCATTCAGTTGCAGGTTGCCGACACGGTCACGACGCAGGTGATGGACCGGGTCGATATTGGCGCGCTGACCGAACAGGTCGCGTCGGCCATCCAGCGCGAGCGCCTGTCCGACCTCGTCGCCGGGCTGGAACCGTTGATCGCCAACCAGGTCGAGGAGGTTGTGCACCGGGTGACGCTCGACGTCGCCCAGTCGGAGACCTTCGCGACCGCGTGGGAGGAGGCCAACCGCCTCGGCCACCGTGCCCTGGTTGCTGCGCTGACCGGGCGCGAAGGCGCCGTCTCGGTAACAGATGGCACCGTGTCGCTCGAACTAGGACCGATCGTCGACGAGGCCAAACAGCGGCTCATGGATCGTGGTTTCGACTTCGCCTCGCGGATCCCGGCGCTGAACGCCACGTTCGTGCTCCTGCAGTCCGACGACCTGGCCCGCGCCCAGGAGATCACCGATCGGCTCGACCGATGGGCGACCTGGCTGCCGTGGGTCGCCCTCGCGGTCGCGGTGGGCGCCGTCCTCGCGGCCCCCAACCGACGGCGCGGGCTGCTCATCCTCGGTCTGGTGGTTGCCGGCACGATGGCGCTCGTCGGCATCGGGCTGGCGATCGCGCGGACTCGCTATCTCGACGCGGTACCCGCCGAGACGCTGTCGGCGGCGGCGGCCGCTTCGGCGTTCGACATCATCGCGCATCCGTTGCGCTTGACCTTGCGCGCAGTGTCCGCGGTGGGCCTGCTGATCGCCCTCGGGGCGTTCGCAGTCGGCCCGGCGCGGGTCGCGGTGGCCACACGCGCGTGGTTCAACCGCACGTTGGACAGCGTGCGCCAGGGCGCCAGGGTAGGCCCTGTCGAAACGTGGATGGCTCAGAACCGTCGCGTGGTCACGCTCGGGATCCTCATTGCAGCCGCGCTGGTCCTGGTGCTGTGGCCATATCCGACGGGCGCGGTCGTGCTGGTGACCGCCGCAGTTGCCCTGCTCGCACTGCTGGCAGTCGCAACCGTGGCGCACCCTGCGCTGACAGCAAACGCGTCACACCCGTGACCAGCAGCCAGTAGAGGACACCCGCGCCGAGCGCCGCCAAGGTAGCCAGCGCGGGCGAGACCAGGCGCAGCGGCTCATAGACCTGCCAGTGCACGAGGTAGATGTAGAGCGACGCGCTGGCAATGATGGTCGCCACCTTGGCGACCGGCGCGGGGCACGGGACGCCGGACGCCCAGACGAGCAGCACGATGCCGCCGACCATGACGGCCTCGCGGGACGGGTTATCGAAGAAGCCGGGCACGGTCGCGACCACCACAACGGTCAGCAAGGCCCGCTGCCAGACCGTGGTGGCACGCGCGGCCGACCAGCCGAGCGCGAACAGCCAGAGCACCGGCTGCGGATGGAACTCGACGGGCCCGATCCCCTGCGAGAGCACGTCATAGCGGACGAGCAGGCCCAGCGCGAGCACCGCCAGCGCCGCGACGAAGGGCCATCGTCGCTCCGCCCTGTCGAGCCATGGCACGGCACTGAGGGCGGCCATGCCGACCAGCACGTAGACGAGCATCTCGATGAACCAGTAGTGCCAGGTCGAGTCCCAGCTGGACGGACCCACGACGCTGTTGAGCAGCGCGATGTTGGCTCCGGTGTAGGCGCCGGTGACCAGGTGCACGGCGGCGATCCAGACTACGGCCGGGATGACGACGCGCGAGACGCTGCCGAGCTGGTGGCGTACGCGCGACCAGCGGTCCTCCGTGGTCAGCTGGAACCGGGCGAAGTTGTAGCCGGCCACCGCGAAAAGCACGTGCGCGCTGCCCAGCACGCTGAACAGCTGGGCGTGCGTCCCGACGATGAGGACGATCGCGGCGGCGCGGATCGCGACGCTGGTCTCGACCGTGCGGGTGAATCTCCGGCGGCGCGGCCGCTCGGCGGCTCGCAGATCGCGGATGGGTGTGACGTGCCATGCGCCGGGGAGGTGGCCGAGCACCTCTTCGATCCACATGGACATCTCGACGTAGGACAGCGAGTCTCCGCCGAGGCTCACGAACGTGTCGTCCTCGGTGGCGTCCGGCCGGTTGAGCAGCTGGGCGTAGATCTCGCGCAGGTCGGTCGGCCGGCTGCCTGGGTTTGCGGTGGAGATGGTCGCGGCGCGGGCGAGAACCGTTGCGTAGTCAGGCTTCCCGCTGTCGAGGCGTGGCAGCTCGTCGCACCACACGATGCGTACGGCGCGAGCCGGCAGGCCGGCCGCCCGGGCGGCGGCGAGCTGGACGGGCTCCGGGTCACCAGCGCCCTCGACGGCCACGACGAGCCGCTCGTCGCCGCCGGTGCACGCGGTGGCGTAGCCGCGCTCCGCCAGCCTGCCTTCCAGTCGCTGCAGGTCGACGCGGAGACCGGCGATCTTGACGAACCGGCTGCGCCGCCCGACGACCTCGTACACACCCTCGGGCAGCCGCCGGGCCAGGTCACCGGTGTGCAGGCGGTCAACCGTGCGGCCCAGGGCGAGGTCGGCGGGCGACTCGGCATAGCCCAGCATCACGTTGGGTCCGGAGTAGACCAGCTCACCCACGTCGGACCCGGGCGCGTTGTCGATCGGCTCGATGCTGAAGGCGCCCCCGGGGATCGGGGCGCCGATGGTGTGCGGATGGGAGACAGCGAGGTCCGGCGGTAGGTAGGCCATGCGCGCGGTGGCCTCGGTCTGGCCGTACATGACCACGAAGTCGAAGCCCTTGCGCCGCCCGAGCTCAGCCATGACGCGGACGCGCTCGGCCGCGAGCCGGCCGCCGGCCTGCGTCACGTAGCGCAGCGACGGCAGGTCCATCTCCGCGAAGCCGACACGGTCGAGCAGCTCGAAGGTGTAGGGGACGCCGGCGAGGCTGCTCACCTGGTGCTCGGCGACGAGGTCCCAGAAGCAGCGATCCACGACCGACAGGTCGGTGAGGACCAGGCCGGCCCCACTCAGCAGGTGGCTGTGCACGACGGACAGGCCGTAGCAGTAGTGCATCGGCAGCGTGGTTGCGGCGCGGTCGGTCGCCCTGATCTCGAGATAGTCGGCGATCGCCTCGGCGTTGGCCTGGAGGTTGGCGGCCGACAGGCGCACGAGCTTGGGCGAGCCGGTCGATCCGGAGGTGCTCAGCAGCAGCGCGAGCTCAGGGTGCAGGTCATGCGCGGAGCCCGTACGACGCTCCGTGAGCCGCCAACCACCCGGCTGGTCGGCGGCCACCACGTCGGGGTCGTAGGCCTGCACGAGTGCGTCGACGTGCTCGGCGTCGTGGTCGCCGATGAGCAGCACGACGTGCCCGGCGTGCAGGCAGGCGAGGTAGGTGACGAGAGTGTCGAGCCGATTGCCGCCGGCGAGGAGCACCAGCCGCCTGGTGGGACCGAGAGTGGCGGCGACGTCGTCGACGCGCCTGGCGAGCCCTGAATAGGTGAGCGTGAGGCCGTCGGCGATCACCGCCACCCGGTCGCCATGGTCAGCAAGTCGGGCGACGAACGGCACCGGTCGTACGCGCGACCCCTCGAGCACCTGCACGGAGCAAGACAATAGTTAGGTAAGCCTTACCGAACAAGTCCTGCGCGGCGTTACTCGTCAGGCAACCCAAGACGCGAGCAGCTCCGACGACGGGCGGCGCAGCGCGGCCAGCGCCTGCTTCTCGAGCTGGCGGATCCGCTCACGCGTGAGCCCGAGCTCCTCGCCGATCTGCGCGAGCCCACGCGGCTCGCGGCCGTCGAGGCCGAAGCGGCGGATGACGATGAGCGCCTCGCGGGCGGGCAGTCGCTCCTCGACGACGCGGCGGACGTCCTTGACGAAAGCGACCCGCTCGGTCGAGTCGCCGACGCGCTCGGTGTCGGGCCGCTCGAGCAGGTCGCCCAGGCTCGTGCCCTCATCGTCAGCGCCCACGGGGGCGTCGAGGCTCACGGTGTGCCGGGAGGCCTGCCGCAGGGCGTCCACCTTCTCCGGGGGGAGCTGCATCTCCGCGGCGACCTCCTCGACGGTGGGCTGCCGGTCGAACCGGGCCGCGAGCTTGCGCTCCGCCCGACCCATGGCAGCCACCTGCTCGACGATGTGGGCGGGCAGCCGGATCGTGCGGATCTGCTCGGGCAGCCCTCGCTGGATCGCCTGCTTGATCCACCAGGTGGCGTAAGTCGAGAACTTGAAACCCTTGGCGTAGTCGAACTTCTCCACCGCACGGATCAGCCCGAGGTTGCCCTCCTGCACGATGTCGAGCAGCGGCACCTCGCCGGCGTAGCGGCGCGCCACGGACACGACAAGGCGAAGGTTGGCGCGGATCATGTGGTCGCGGGCGTGCCGGCCGTCGTCGGCGATCAGGGCAAGGTCGGCGCGGCGGTCGGCGCTGATCTTGTCCTCACCGGCGTCGGCGCGACGCAGCAGCTCCTCGGCGAAGACCCCGGCCTCGATGCGCTTGGCCAGGTCGACCTCTTCGTCGGCGGTCAGCAGCGGCGTCTTGCCGATGGCGTCCAGATAGAGCCGCACCGGGTCCTCGACGTGGTCCGGCCGGTCCGTGCCGGCGGCGCGAAGTGTCGTCGTGCTGACGTCCGACTTCCTCGTCGTGGTGACAGGCATGGTCGTCCCCCGTTCGTGGTGGGTAGTGGCTCGATCGATGGGTACACACCGCCGGCCGGCCTTGATCGCTGCGGCCCGGGCGGGCGTACAGATTGTTAACGCTCGGTCGGCCGTGGCCATTCCGGCGTGGTACTCAAGGCGTACCTACTACGACGCGTAGCAGCGGCCGGGGTTCCGTGGCGCGCATCACGTCGCCCGAGGATGCTGACACCGTGGCTCTGCGGTTCGCGACCGTCACCGTGGTCAGCCACGACGGTCTCGTCCGTGCCCACAACGAGGACAGCACCGTCGTCGGCCCGTGGACGACGTGCGCGACATCCACCCTCGCGCCGCAGACGTTCATCTTCCCGTTGCGGGACCCGCTGGTCGTGGCGGTGGCCGACGGGCTGGGCGGGCACCCGGCCGGCGACGTGGCCAGCTCGGTCGTGGTTCAGACACTCGCCGGCCTGGGGCCGACGCTCGCCGACGCGGACGCGGTGCGTCAAGCGCTTGCCCTGTGCAACGAGCGGCTCTTCGAGGCGGCAGCCCACGACGCCGCGCGCGTCGGCATGGGCACCACCGTCGCCGGCGTCGTGATGGGCAGCGAGACCGCGATGGTGTTCAACATCGGCGACAGTCGGGTCTACGTCCACGGACCAGAGGGTCTCGACCTGCTCAGTGTGGACGACAGCCCGCCGTTGGCCCCCGGCGAGACGCACACGGTAGTGGTAACCCAGATCCTCGGCGGGTACGCGGCCGAGCCGGTTTATCCGCACATCTCGCGGCACATGATAGACGAGCAGCAGCGCCTCGTCGTCTGCAGCGACGGGCTCAGCGATGTCGTGCCTCACCCGGAGATCGACCGGGTGCTGAGGCGAGCATGAGGGCGCCGCTGCGGTCTATGAGCTGTGGAAGGCAGCGATCAACGGCGGCGGCCCGGACAACATCACGATCGCGTTGGTCGAGCTATCGGAGGCACGCAGACGCCGATCCTCCTTGATCGCCGCTGGCAGGGCTCAGATTGCGAGCCAAGTCGCGGAGTCGACGGGGTTTCCGTTCAGCCGCAGCTCGAAGTGCAGGTGCGGCCCGGTCGAGTTTCCGGTGTTGCCGATGGCGCCGATGGGCTGCCCGGCCGCCACCTGCTGGCCGACGGCAACACCGAACGCTGCCTGGTGCGCATACCTGGTCGTGACGTTCACACCGTTGATGACACCGTGGTCGATGGTGGTGAGGTTCCCGTACCCGCCGCTCACCTCAGTGCCCACGACCGTGCCGGCGGCGGCGGCGTAGACGGTGCCGTCCCCGATCGCGAAGTCGGTACCGGCGTGCAGCTTGCTGGTGTGAAAGATCGGGTGGACGCGCATACCCATGTCGCTGGTCACTCGACCGTTGGCCGGCAATACGAGCCTGTTGAACCAGGGGTTTGTGTCGGCGATCGACTGCGCTTGCGTGTTGGCTGCAGCCAGCGCTGCGTCGGCAGCCGCCTTGTTGGCGCGGAGCCCGCCGAGCTCGCCGGCGGCGATGGCGTCGGCCTCGGCCCGGTTCTTTGCGGCTGCCGCGGTGGCGGCCTCGATGGCCTCCTGCTGCTCGTCCTGCACGGCCTCGGCTGCCTCGATCTTCTGTTCGGCTGCCTTGACCGACCGCTCGACGCGGCGCATGGCCTTGTGGGCCTCCGCCTCGGCATCCTCGACGGCGGACTTGCGGTCGGAGACGTCGACGAGGGTGGTGCGGTCAAGCGCGTCCCGACCGCGGAAGGCACTGATCAGCTTGTCGTCGGCGGCGGAGACCTTGCGCTCCGCCTGGCGGACTGGCTCCTCGGCCTTGAACAGCTGCTGCCGGGCGACGCGCTCCTCGGCCGCCGCGGCATCGATCTTGGCCAGCGCCTCAGCGGCCTGCCCCTGGGCGGTGGTGATCTCGCCGGCGAACTTGGCGTACTCGCCTTCCAACGGCGCGGCGGCAGCAGCAGCGGCGGCGGCGGCGGCGGCCGCGGCGTCGACGGCGGCCTTGGCCTGCGCCGGTGCGCTCGGCGCCACTGGGCCGGCCACGGGTACAGCGTGGGCGGTGCCCTGGGTCAGGGCGATCCCCCCGACGGGGATGACAGCGGTCACAGCAGCGATCAGGGTCCGGCGGGTGTATCGCCCGAGGTTCCGGGGGCAGCGCACAGCGGTACTCCTTGCGGTGGTGGGTGCGTCGCTGTCCTGCCAGGCGGAGCTCAGGCGCAGGACAAACGTTGTCGCCGCCCGCGTCCGCGGATGACGACACACATGGGACGGCGCCACCCCGTGAGAGCGTTCCCGTGAGCCCGGACACGCTCAGGCGAGCGGGGAGGTGACGTGGCGCACAAAACCGGACGGGCGACGGGTAGGGTCCTCACTCCTTGCACCCAACATTCGTGAGGCCTGGAGCGTGTACAGCACGTGAGGACGATGCCGGTCGACGACTTCGCCGAGTGGTACGGCGCCCTGTGGCCGCGTGTGTTCAGTGCGGTAGCGATCACCATTGGCGATCGGGATCTCGCCGAGGAAGCGTGCGCCGAGGCGTTCGCGAGGGCCTTGTCCCGGTGGCCGGGCCCGCTCAAGTTGGATCAGCCGGTCGCCTGGCTCCACCGCGTTGCGGTGAACGAGGTTCGTACGGGCTGGCGACGCCGGCGGGTGGAGCAGCGCGTCGTGGGCCGGCTTGCCGCCGAGCCGTTGCGCCACATGGCGGCGCCTGAGCATCGGGACGACGTGGTCTGGCGGGCCGTCGCAGCGTTGCCGCAGCGGGCTCGTCAGATGGTGGCCCTTCGCTATGTCGTCGATCTGCCGGAGGCGGAGATCGCGGCGGCGCTGGGGGTCTCCCGAGGCACGGTGGCGTCCACCCTCAGCGACGCGCGGCGTCGCCTCGGCGTTGTCCTCGCCACGCAGCCCGGTTATGGCCGGCTGGCCGCCCCGAGCGGTGAGGAGATCTGATGACCGGGTACGAGCCGTACGACGACGAGATTGCGGCCGCGCTCCGCACAGCGACCCGGCCGGTGCGTTCGGAGCCCGCCGTCGAACAGATCGCGACCCGCGCACGACAGCTCCGCCTGCGGCGTCGGGCGGTTCGGGCGACCGGTGCGGCGGGGTTGGGCGTGCTGGCGGTCAGCGCCGTGGCGCTGGGGCTTCCGGTGGCGATTTGGGACCGTACCGCCGGCATGGACGTCACCTCCGGGGGCGCGTCGTTGTGCGCCGGAGCCGTCATACGGGACGAGTCTGCGAGCAGACAGTCGCCGGCGGACGTCCCGCCGGAGCTGCGGCTGCTCTGGTCCGCGGACGCCGCGGATAATCCGACACATGGCAGCATCGCCATCCTCGACGGCTTGTCGTGCGAGTCTCCGGCGAGCGTGAAGCTCGTCGACGTCGAGGCGGGCCACGTGGTCCGTACGGTGGAGGTTTCCGGCCCGCAGCAATCGGTCGTCTACCCGGGAGCGGGGTGGACAGAGATCGAGGCAGGCGCAGACGTCGAGATGTTCACCGGCGGCGACCAGGTCTGGGCCGCCAAGCTGATTGGCGAAGAGCAGCACCTCGTGGTCCACGCAGGCGGTCTCTCTACAGACGAGGTAGCGGCAATCGTTGCCGTTGCCCGCGTCGACGCCTCGGGCGTTGACCTCGCCGGGTGGGACGGGGTCGTCGGGATGGACCACGTGGTCGAGTCCGGCCCTGGGGCGGCTCCGAGTCGCGTCCGACTCGGCCTGTGGCATGTCGAGTCTGCGGACGCTCGCCTGGAGGTGCACGCCGGCGGAGGTGGCGCGGACATCTGGGAGACCGCCGCGGTCGGGTTTCAGGTCGTCGACGTCAACGGGCGCCCAGGGTTCCTGTTCGACCAGGGCGGCAAGCCGGACTCCGCGTTGTGGTGGTCGCCCAACGACGAGGTTCGCGCGCTGCTCCACAGCACCACGTCCGACCCGGTCGAGATCGCCCGCACCGTGCGGCCCGTCGATGTGGATGACGAGCGACTCGCGGACGTTGACTGGCCCGGCTGAAAGCGCGCCCCACCCGTCGAAATGTCATAGACCCGTCAACCAGCCCGTCAGCGTTCCGCGATCACGAGCCTCGAGCACGTGCTTGCCGATAGCCCGTCCGCGGTCCCTGCCGTACGAGGAACCGGGTAACTCCTTGCTCCTATGCGGCCAGAAGTTACCCCGCTGAGCGTCGCCGCCCGGAAATGACCCCGCTCGCTGCCCTCGTTCGCGATCGACCTTGACCGTGACACGGAGGCTCCGCGCCAGGGTGGGGATCATCACCGTCGCAGCGACGAGGTGTAGCCCGAGGAGGGCGGTGATGGTGGCGGTGTTTGCCCCAGAGAGGAGGGGCGGGACGAACGAGATCGCGGTCAGCGACACTGCCGTCCACACGAATCGCTCGGCGGGGCGAGCGCTCCAACGAAGAAGACCGGCGGCAATGACGACGCCCACGACCGAGAAGAAGCCGGTCACCACGGCGACCCCGGACAACGGGATCGTCTCGCCACCGTCGGGGACCTCGAAGTCGACGCCAACGGCCCGGGCAAGCGCAGCGGCCAGGGTGGTGGCCACCATCGCTGCGAGCGTGGCAATGAAGCCGGTGCCAGCGAGCCCGCGCAGTCGGTGGGTGTAGCTGGTCTGGCCCGATGCCGGGCCTGCGACGACCCCGGTGTCATTCATGCTGTTCATGGCGTTCCTCCATCACTCGGTAACTGGCGCGAGGGCAGCGGGTTGGACTTCGAGCGCGATGCCGGCTACGTAGACCGCCTGCTGGTCGGGGCCTGGGGGCACGGTGGAGTCGAGATCACCGCGCTCAGCCGGGACGACGTACACCGGCGAGGTGCGGGTACACCCGTCCTCGTCGCTCGTGCCGAGCACCATGTATGAGTGATGGCCGTCGGGTCGATCCTAGTCCAGTCCGTCGGCGGGCGGCCGCGGAGGCGGTTCCGCGCAGAAGATCAGGCCGGGACGGAGAGCCCCTGCAGCCAGGCCTGCCAGGCCGGCTCCTCGCGCCGCACGTAGTCCGCCGCGTCGGCGAAGAACAAGTACGCCCGTACGCCCGCCGTCGCCTTGCCGTCGCCTTCGCCCCACGCGAAGACGCTGAGCATCCCGGGCACCGGCGCGGTGAGCCGGACCAGCGTCTGCCGCTCGCCGACATGCTCGACGGTGCCGGTGGCGCCGCGCACCTCGACCGTCGCGCCCTCGTCGCCCAGCCCGAGCGCGTCGTGCAGGGTCGACCAGAGCGCCTCCGCATCGCCGGGGTGGGAGGCGGTGACCTCGAGCTGCGTGGCCTCCTGGCCGGGGAAGTGCGACAGGTAGAGGCGCAGGTTGTCGAAGAACGGCCTCCAGCCCGGAGCCATCTCGTCCCACCACTCCGACTCCCAGTCGGCGCCGGTCCCGAAGCCGCTGCTGATGACGCGCACGACGCAGGTGCCGCCGGACTGCGCCTCGACGAGGAACTCGCACGTCAGCGGGCTGAGCGCGTCCGGGTCCTTGCCCATGAGGGCGGCCCAGTCCTCCTCGTAGACGAGGCGGCGCGGCGGGTCCCAGCCGGTGACCTGGCCGTCCGAGCCCATCTCGGGGCCGATGGTGAAGTGCACTGAGCCGCCCTCGCGCTCCTCCATCTCGGTCGGCACGAACCAGGCGCTCATGCCCTTGGCGGTGGCGATGGCTTGCCAGACCTGCTCCTGGGTGCCCGGAACCTCGACGCTGAACTCCATGCGGTACGGGACGTTCGGTATCGTGCTCATGCGCTCTCCTCAGGAAGTGGGTGGGCGGCGACGACGAGCCGGTGCGGGCGCCCGTCGTCGTGGTGGTAGCGAGCGGCCAGGTCGAGCACTGCGGCGGTCAGGTCGTCCGCGAAGGCAGCCCGGTCGGCGGCCGACCGGAAGCCGATCTGCGTGTCGATGGTCAGCGTCGGCAGGCGCTTGCCGGACGCGCCTGCCCGGCGCGCCAGGGCGCCGACCTCGCGCACCAGTCGGCCGGCCAGCGCGACGAGGTAGCCCGCAGATAGGTGGTCGGCGTTGCCGTCCGGGTCGGCCGCGGACGCGCTGAGGGCCGCCGGCGACACGACGTAGGACGCCGCCGACGCCTGCAGCACCCGCTCGGTGATGCCCCCGTGCCGGCGCTCCTCGGACAGCTCCAGCAGGCCGTGCGCCTCGAGCGCATTGAGGTGGTAGTTGACCTTCTGGCGCGCGATGCCGACCCGGGCGGCGAGCCCGGCGGCGGAGGCCGGGACGGCCAGCTCGCCGAGCAGCCGGGCCCGGACGGGATCCAGCGCGGCGGCGGCTGCTTCCGCGCTCTCGATGACCTCGACGTCCTGCATGTCGCCAACCGTGCCATTGACAAGAATAATCTTGTCAAGGGCGAATTTGGCCCTTGGATGGTGACGAGGACGTTGAAGGAGCGAGGCTCTACTTCTTTTGCGGGCTCAGGCGTCGCGGCGTCGACTTCGATCTTGACGCGTGCGACCAGCAACCGGCCAGGACGCTTAACGGGCTCTTCACAGTTGAGGGTGTAATCGCTGGCTGAATGTTGGCTGGCGCGTCGGTCCCGGGGCAGCGATGCGCAAACGCAGCCGGAGGCCCGATCTTGTGTCACCGTTCGCAGTGGACTTCTTCGCGTACCCGCTCAGATCGGTTCACGGCGCACCTGATAGCGCAGGTGAAGCACCCGGTTGCCCTGAATCACCACGTCGGGATCCTCCAACAGGTGCTGTGCGTGGACCGACCCGAAGTAGCGTTTGCCGGACCCGAACACGACGGGCGCGACGTCCATGCGCACCTCGTCGACCAGACCCGCGGCAAGCACCTGTCCACCGACGTCGCCAGCGGCGACCTCGACAACGCGGTCACCCGCAAGCTCCTGCGCCTTGGCCACGGCTGCTTCGATGCCGTCGACGAAGTGAAACGGCGCCTCGGGGTCCCAGCCGTCGGGCGCCGGCCGGTGCGTCACGACGACGACGTGGTCGATCCCGCTCGGCGGCGTCCCGTCCCAGCCGTCCGTGATGTCGAAGACGTGGCGGCCGGCGATTGTCGTCCCGATCTGGTCCCAGTACGGCCGGATGTGGTCGTAGGACACCTGCGACACCTTCAGTACGCCGCTGTCGTCCAGCGGCACATCACCGCTGACCAACCACTCGAACAGCGGACCGGGATCGTCGTTCTCAGCCGCAATAAAACCATCCACTGAGACCGACGCATTCATGACCACTTTCCCCATGGGTTCCTCCTCTGTTTGGAGTCCCAAGTCTTGCGTGTAGTGAGTGGTCGCTCTTGTAAGAAATCAATCGGCCGGCAGTGGCCAGCCGTCCAGCGCGTGGTCGGGATGTTCGCGCAGGAATCGCCGTCGGACTTCGACATACCGGGTCGGCGTGAGCCCGGTGAACTCCCGGAACTCGTGGACGAAGTGGGCCTGGTCGGAGTAGCCCGCGCGGGCGGCAACGTCGGCCCAGTCGATCGGTGCAGCGACGTCGATCGCCAACACGGTGGAGGTGAAGCGGTAGCTGCGAGCCAGCCGCTTCGGCGTGACACCGACAACCGCCTTGAACCGCCTCGCCACATAGGTGCTGCTGGCGCGGCCTGCCACGCCGAGGTCGCTGATCGGCACCGCTCCGCCGGTCGCCGCGATGGCGCTGCTCGTTTGGCGTACGAGGTCCAGGCCGTCGATCTCGCGCAGCCGTCGCGTCAGCTCACCTTCGAGCAGCGTCAGCATCTCGTGCGGTACGTCCGCTATGGTCAGCCGGTCTCGCAGCTCAGCAATCGCCGCCTGGCCCCAAATCTGCGCCACCGTCGTCGGCCGGTCGCACAGCTCGGCCGCGGGCATCGGCAGGAACGGGGCCAGCCCCCACGGCTTGAAGTGCACGCCGACGGACCGGGTCCGGGCTGGGTAGCTGAACTCCCACGCGCGAGTGGGTGTGGTGACCACGCAGCCATCGACGTATTCCGCCGCCTCGACAGCGGTGCCGGCGCGGATGAGGAAGGGCGTCCCGAGATTGACGATGAGTAACGGCGCCGGCGCGGCCGGCAGCGTCAGCCGGGCGTACGGCGGCGCACCCTCCAGGTAGTAAAGGTCGTCGATCAGCCCGTCCAGCGGCGGTCGCGGCACTTTGGACACGTACTCCACGCCCACAGCATCGCCGACGCCCCGCCCGGCATCGCGCGCCGGTATGGTCCGGCCGCGCTGCCGCCAGCATCGAGCCGGCGCCGATCCCTGACGGGCGCTCGGCCGAGGACATTTGCGTGGGTTACGCGTGCTCCGTGAAGGATGGAGAATTTCTCGGCCCTCCAGTGTCGGCCTCCGTGGGGAGGCGCTCCCGGCCCTTCGTTGGCGATGTGACCGCTCCGTCAGGCGATCTGGTAGGTCTCGTCGCCGACCTGCACGGAGACCCGCAGCGTGCCTCCGAGTGCATCGACGCGGCGCATGTTGCGCTCGTAGAGAGAGCGCGTGCTGGGTGCCAGCCTGTTTCCACGTCGAGGTCGTCGAGCCAGATGTCGACCAGCTTGGCGAACGAGCTGTCGCCCGTGATCTCTCCCGTGGCGACGTGGCTCGCTCGCTGCGCAAGGGACGTCTAAAGCGCGGAGCGCGTCCTTGTTCGACGAACCGGTGGCCGAAACGCGGCGAACCTGGCCGTCATCGTCGCGGTAGCGCTTTCGGGCGCGGACCCTGCCTCCGGGCATCTTGACGTAGGTGATGTCGCCGAACGTTCCGATCGGCGTGCGTGGCCTGCCCATGTCAGATCACCGCCCCTCTGGACCGCGACCCGTGACGTCCTCGCGATGGTGCTGGAGCCACTCGTTGACGACGGCTACGAAGTAGCGCAGTTGCCGACCGACGTGGACCGCCCGCGGCCCCCGACCAGCCAGACGCCAGTCGTGCAAGGTCCGCGTCGGGACATGGAGGTAATCGGGGAGTTCCTCGATCGAGATCAGCGGCGCGAGGCCACTCAAGGTGGGTGTCGTGCCGTCCATGCCGGGTAGGTGTGCCGGCCGGACCGTCCGAGACCGCACCAATCGGTGCGACTCCGCACCCGCTTCGGATATGAGCCCGCTCAGGGGCATCTGGGCAGGGTTTCTGGACCCTAAGTGGACATTGATCAAGTCCCATGAACCTTTCAGGCGCGGAACCCGTAGGATCCGCGCCTGAAATTCGTAGCGGGGGCAGGATTTGAACCTGCGACCTCTGGGTTATGAGCCCAGCGAGCTACCGAGCTGCTCCACCCCGCGTCGGTGATGACACTGTACGGGACGGCGCGACGGCGGAGCAAATCCCCTGGGCAGCGCTATGGCGCAGGCGACGGCGACGGTGACGCGGACTCCCCGGCCAGCAGCTCGTTGGCTCGGGCGACGGCCGGCTGGCCCGCTCGACGGCCTCGGCGTAGGCCGCAAGGTCGCCGGCGCGCAGCGCCGCGTCGGCCTCGGTGAAGGCGTCGATCGCGTCCTGGAGCGCGGCCTGCACGTCTACGGCGGGAGTCGGCGCCGGAGTCGGCGTGGTCGGCTGCCCGGGTGTCCCGCCGGTGCCTGGTGGGACCTCCTCCCCCGTCTGGGCGCCGGACTCGCCCTCGAAGATCTGGTCGAGCGCGCCCTGCAGGGTGTCGGCGAAGCCGACCTCCTCGCCGAACGACACAATCACCTTCCGCAGCAGCGGGAACGTCGCCGCCGGCCGGTGCGCTCGACGTAGACCGGCTGGACGTACAGCAGGCCGCCGCCGACCGGCAGCGTGAGCAGGTTGCCTCGCGGGCGTCCGCATCGCCCGCCCGCAAGTAATGTCTCGCTGCGCGACCTCGTGGTCGGACGCGAACTCGTTCTGCACCTGCCCCGGCCCGGGGATCTGCGTGGTGCCGGGCAGTCGCAGGACGCGGATCGTGCCGTAGTCTCGCTGCCGGTTCGGCGTTGACCGCCATGAACGCGGCCAGGGTCTCGCGGTTGCCGCGGCGCGAACGTCGTGGTCAGCGAGAACGCCGGCGCGTCCGTGCCGGGCATCTGCAGCGTACAGGTAGTACGGCGGCTGCGCCTCGTCGCCGGCGCCGCGCGTCGTCGGGTCGTTCGGGACCTCCCAGAAGTCCTGGCCGCCGTAGAACGCCTGCGGGTCGGTGACGTGGTACCGCGCGAGCAGCTCGCGCTGCACCTTGAACAGGTCCTCCGGGTAGCGCAGGTGCGTCGAGCAGGCTCGTCCGGGATCTCGCTGCGCGGCTGCACGGTGTCCGGCGAACGCCTTCTCCAGGTCTTCAGCACCGGGTCCTCGGTGTCCCACTCGTACAGCGTGACCGTGCCGTCGTAGGCGTCGACCGTCGCCTTCACCGAGTTGCGGATGTAGTTGACCCGTCTCGCTGGCGCTGCGGCGGCGACCGCTGCGTGGTGTGCGGTGATGCGCGTCGGCGGTCGCCTCGTCGAGGTCGTCCGCTGCGAGTACGGGTAGCCGTTCGCTCGTCGTGTAGCCGTCGACGATCCACACGATCCGGCCGTCGACCACCGCCGGGTACGGGTCGCCGTCGAGGGTCAGCCACGGCGCGACCTTCTCGCACGCGCTCGCGCGGCTCGCGGTCGTACAGGATCTTCGACTCGTCGTTGACCAGGTCGGAGAGCAGGATGTTGCCCTCCTGGAACTTGATCGCGAACAGCAGCTTGCGGAACAGACGAGCCGACGCGACGCCGCCCTCGCCGGCGTAGGTGTTGTTGGCCTGCCCGTTGGCCGCGTGTCGTCCGGGAAGTCGAGCTCGCGCGGGGTCGCGCCCTCGGGCGCGCCGACGATCGAGTACGTCGGGGACTCCTCGCCGAAGTAGATGCGCGGCTCGATCGTCAGCCAGCAGCCCGTGCGGCGGGATGTCGCGTCGGCGAAGAACTCGGGCGTGCCGTCCGGCGCCGCGGCTGGTTGCCGTAGGCGGCGACGAAGCCGTAGCCGTGGGTGTAGACCGTGTGCTCGTTGGCCAGTTGCGCTGGCTCGGTGAGGCCGTCGAGGTTGACCTCGCGGACCGCGACGACCGTGTCGCGCTGCCGCCGTCGAGCGGTGTAGCGGTCGACGTCGAGGGTGTCCGGGAAGCGGTAGAAGCCGCGGATCTGCTGCAGCTGGTTGAACGTCGGCGAGCACGACGCTCGGGTCCATGCAGCCGGACGCCGGTGAACGTGTCGGCGTCCGCCGCCAGCTGCCCGGCGGTGGCACGTCGGTCGTCGCCGCGTACGACCGCAGGTTCGACGTCGGCCATGCCGTAGGCGTCGCGGGTGGCCTCGATGTTGCGCGGCGATGTAGGGCGCTTCCTTGTCCGGCTCGCTCGGCCGGACCTGGAACTGCTGCACGATCGCCGGGTAGACGCCGCCGATCAGGACGGCGCGACAGCACCAGCAGGCCGAAGCCGATGACCGGGCAGCGACCAGGTGCGCCGAAAGACGTTGGCGAAGAACAGCAGCGCGCAGATCAGCGCGATGAACGTCAGGATCGTCCTTGGCCGGCAGCACGCGCGTTGACGTCGGTGTAGGCGAGCCCGGTGATCCGCTCGCGAACCTCCTTGACGGCCAGCGCGTAGCGGTCCAGCCAGTACGCCGACCGCCTTGAGCAGCACGAACATGCCGACCAGGATCGACAGGTGAGCCGTGCGCCGCACGCGGCGCCCGGTCGCCGGCCGTCTGCAGCCGCACGCCGCCGTACATGTAGTGCTACGACGGCCGCCAGCGCGACGAGCACGACGGCCGCGAACAGGAAGCCGAGGACGAAGCGCCAGCACGGCGTAGTCGAAGACGAAGAACGACGACGTCCATGCCGAACTGCGGGTCGTCGACGCCGAACGCGGTGCGGTTGCGCCACAGCAGGTAGGTCTCGCCACTGCGCCGGGCGCCGCCACCGGCGAGCAGCCCGAGCAGCACGTGGACGCCGAGCACCACGGGATCGCGCCGCACGGGTCGATCGCCATCGCGGTACCGGTCGAGGCTCTGCTGCTCGGCGCTGACAGTCACACGGAACGCGGGCGGACTCGGTAGGCGATGATGATGTTGGCCACGACGGCGAGGCCATGAGCAGCCGAAGACGACGAACAGCAGCGGCCCGGGTGGCAGCTGCTTGGAGAAGACGCGCCGTAGAACTCCGCGCGTCGAACCACAGCCGCTCGGTGTAGAAACCGGTGAACAGCAGGAAGGCCACCAGCAGGACACCCAGCACGATCAGCGTGGGCAGCAGACGCGAGTCCGTCGCGACGGCGGGCGGGGCGCGCTGCGTCCCATGGCGGCGGAACTGCTCATGTCTCCCTCGCGGTCGGGGATGGCGATGCACCCCAGGTGAGCAACTTACCTAGCCCGTGATTGGTTCCGCTGATGGCCCGGGTCACAATGCACCACGTGACCGCCCCTGCCCCGCTGTCCCGAGCCCTCGTCGAGATCGAGCACCACGTCGGCACGTCCGGGTGGGACCAGCCGCCGCGCCTGTTCGCGCTCGCCGAGGCGGCCGACCTCCTGGCCCGCGAGCCCGCGCTGGCGGCGCAGCTGGGCATCACCGCCGACTCCGGCCTGACCCCGATCGAGCAGGAGGGGGTGCCCGCCGACCGCGCCCTGGAGGGGGTTCTGGGCGACATCGTGTGGCCCGCCTCGGTGGCTGGGTGCGCGGTCGTGGTCGAGCGCATCGTGCTGCCGCCGGAGGCCGAAGACGACCTGCCGGATGCCGATGCCGATGCGGTCACGTTCGCGGCGACGCATGCGGACCGCACGGACGTACGCCTGGTCGGCGGCGTACTCCGTGACGGGACCCAGGCGGCCGTGCTGCGCGTCCGGGGCCACGAGGAGGCCGCGGACCTCATGACAGGGGCCGAGATCGCCCCCGGCCTGCTGGCCGCGCTGGCAGGGACGTTCGAGGGCGACTAGCGGCCGACTACTCGCAGCGGGGCAGTCCGGACAGGTCACCGTCGGCGGCCTGCGCCACGGCGGCGAGTGCGTCGTCCAGGGTGCGCACGCTCACCACGGCCATGTCGCCGTTGCGGGCCCCCCTGGCCTCGTCGCAGTTGCCTTCGGGGGCGAGGAAAAGCGCGGCGCCCTCGTCTTCGGCCGCCGTGATCTTCTGCTGAATGCCGCCGATCGGGCCGACCACGGCGTCGGCGTCGATGTGCCGTTCCCGAAGTGCTCGCCGCCCGTCATCGCGCCGGCCTTGAGCACGTCGACGATGCGCGAGGAGAACATCGCCCGCGCTCGGCCCGCCGATGTCCTCGCCCAAGGCGATCTCCACGTCGAACGGGAACTCGTAGCCGCTGTCGGCGCCGATGCCGACGTAGGCGTTGCCGGGCGACTGCGGGTTGTCCTCCGTCGTCACTTCGACTGTGCGGTCGGTGCCGTCGCGGGCGACGACGAAGGTCACCGGCTCGCCCACCGAGTGCGCGCGGACGATCTCGCCTACCCGCGCGGGGTCGGTGACAGGGGTGCCGTCGACGCTGCGGATGACGTCGCCGGGCTCGAGCAGCCCGTCGGACGGCCCGCCCTCCACAACGGTCTCGACGACGACGCTCTCCGGCACCGTCTCCCCGACCTCGCGCAGCGCGGCCACCTTGGCGGTTTCCTGGGAGCGCTCCATGGCCTGCACGTTCTCCTGCTGCACCTGCTCGGAGGTCGTGCCCTCGGGGTAGACGAGCTCGCGCGGGACGACCGCGTAGCGCGGG
>CAWCTX010000004.1:0-13369 GCA_963798505.1 uncultured Actinomycetota bacterium | reverse complement strand
CCGTCGATCCATCCGACGACCTCGCCGCTGTCGAGATCGATCCGTGCGATCCACGTCGTCTGCCAGACGTTAGCCACAGCTCGCCGTCCACCACTTCGAGCTCGTTGAGCCGGGTCACAGGGCATCCCTCTGTCGGTCACCTTCACCGACCCGACTTCCTCGTGGGTCTGCGGGTCGAGGAACCGCACGACGTCGGTGCCGTCGGTCATCACCAGCCGCGCGCCGTCGCTGGCCAACCCCCAGCCTTCGGTGTCGTACGTGAACTCGCCGGTGGCCTCCAGGGAGTCTTGATCACGGACGTACCCGTGCTCGTCGCGCCAGGTGAGCTGGTGCAGCGACCCGTCGTGGAGAGTCAACCCTTCGCCGAACTCGCTGTCTGGCAGCGCCTCCCGGTCGAGCACGGTCCCGCTGTCGAGCTCCACGCGGCGCACGTCAGACTGACCCTCGAGTCCGGTGCTCTCGAACAGCACCCCATCGGCGAAGACCAGCCCCTGAGTGAAGGCGTCCGGGTCGTGCGGCAGCACGCGGTCGATCTGGATGGCGTATGGCGCCGGCGTCGGGCCGGGCATCGCGGCATCATTCGTCGCCGGATCGCCTTCTTCGCCCCGCGAGCGCGCCATTGCGGACAATGCCACGATGCACAGGAGCAGCCGGATGCGGAACACCACGGCAGCGTACGTCCACGCCGAAGAGTTCAGACCGGGACGGTCAGCGATGCGGTCATGCCGCCCGACACGGAGCCGCTGACAGTCGCGAGCTGCAAGGAGTAGCCGTCGCTGAACACGTTGTCGCTGTCGATCGACGACTGGGCCAGGTTGCGCGCGCTCTGCTCGTACCCGTCGGTCGACGTAGACCTCGGCGCACGCGTCCTCGGGAAAGGCCAGCTGAGACGTACGCAGCTTGCCGGTGGCCGACGTCGCGGCCGACAGGCTCTCATAGACCTCGAAGTGGATGTGTGGCCATCGCCCCGAGTAGGCCCCCGGGAAGATGCTGGTGAAGTGCACCTTGCCTTGGGCGTCCACTTCCTGCACGCCGCGCAGGTAGTTCTCGTCGGCGATGCTCTCCGAGTACATCGAGTACTCGCCGTCCCGGGTGCAGTGCCAGAGGTAGATGGCGGCGCCGGTGAGTGGCGCCGCGCCCTCGCTGACGTCGACCACTGTCAACTCGATGGACAGTGGCACGCCGTCGGCGACGCCAGACGCGCTGCCGAAGCTCGGCGTGATGTCGCTGCGCACGACGCCGCTCTCCACCAGCACGTTGACGCCGTTGCTGCCGTCTGCCGGGTAGGGCCCGCCGGTCTCCTCGGGGATCTCGCTCGTACCGACTATGGTCGAGCCGCCCTGGCCGCCCTGGCCGCTGCCGGAGGCGTCGGTCGCGGTGCCGTCGTCCCCGGTCGAGCACGCCGCCGTGAACGCCGCGAGACCGGCGCCACCGAGGAGCGCCAGCGAGCGACGGCGGGTCAACAGCCGGGGAGGTCGTGCGAGAGCCCCTTGTCGTGGTCGTGCAGCTCGTCCGTGTGCGTGTCCATGACCTCGAGTCTCCCTGTGGAGCCTGGCAGTCGCCTGGGTGCTGCCTGAGCCCTTCCTGTGAGCGATGAGTCCGGGCCTGGTCGGTCGTCTGCAAGGGCATGACGACGTTCGTTCTCATCCCGGGCGCCGGCGGACAGGCCTGGTATTGGCACCGGCTCGTCGCCGAGCTCACCGACGGCAGGCACGAGGCCATCGCCGTGGAGCTGCCGGCGGACGACGAGTCGGCCGGGCTCAGCGACTACGTCAAGACGGTGGTCGATGCAATTGGCGAGCGCCGCAGCGTCGTGCTTGTCGCACAGTCGATGGGTGGCTTTACCGCACCCCAGGTGTGCCTCGAGGCCCCCGTCGAACAGCTCGTCCTGCTCAACGCGATGATCCCGGCGCCCGGCGAGACCGCGGGGGCCTGGTGGGACAACACCGGCCAGGGCCAGGCGATGGCGGACAAGGCTGCCCGCGACGGGCGGTCCGGCGAGTTTGACCTGGTGGAGTACTTCTTCCACGACGTGCCACCGGGCATCACGCAGGAGGCGCTGGCCGGCGGCCGGGACCAGGCGGGGCGGGTGTTCGAAGACGTCTGGCCACTCGACGGGTGGCCCGACGTGCCGACCCGTGTCCTCGCCGGGCAGGACGACCGGTTCTTTCCCATTGAGTTCCAGCGCCGCATCGCCGAAGCGCGCCTCGGTATCCCGCCGGACGAGATGCCGGGCGGGCACCTGCTGGCCCTAGGCCGCCCGGTCGAACTGGCGGACCGCCTGGAGGCCTACGCCGCGCGCTAATCAACCAGTTGGTGGATGCGCGCAGCCTGATGTCGTACGGGAAGGTTGGCGCGTCGACCGATCCGGCGTGACCGCTCGCAAAAGTATCTTCGATGCATGCCCCTGATAGAGGTCACAGACCTGCGCAAGAGCTACGGAGACCTACGGTCCTCGACGGCATCAGCTTCGACGTCGAGGAGGGTGAGGTCTTCGCAATCCTCGGCCACAACGGCGCCGGCAAGACGACGACGGTCGAGACGGTGGCCGGGTTGCGCACCCCGGACGCCGGTGCCGTCCGCGTGTTCGGCGCCGACCCGGCGCGTGACCGGGAGCTGATCACCCAGTCCGTGGGGGTCCAGCTCCAGCAGGCGACGCTGCCCGACCGGCTGCGCGTCGGCGAGGCTATGCAGCTGTTCGCGAGCTTCTACCGCAACCCGCGCGACACGGGCGAGCTGCTCGACGTGCTCGGCCTGGCCGAGCACCGCAACCGCCAGGTCAAGGTGCTCTCCGGCGGGCTCAAGCAGCGGCTCTCGATGGCCCTCGCGCTGGTTGGGTCACCCCGGGTGGCGATCCTCGACGAGCTCACCACTGGCCTCGACCCGCAGGCGCGCCGCGACGTCTGGCAGCTCGTCTCCGAGATCCGCGACAGCGGCGTGACCATCCTGCTTGTCACGCACTTCATGGAAGAGGCCGAGCGGCTAGCCAACCGCGCGGCCATCATCGACCACGGACGCGTGATCGCCCTTGACACACCCGACGGCCTGGTTCGGCGGGTCGAGGCTGGCCAGACGGTGCGCTTCCGACCCGACCGGCCCTTCGATGAGAGCGCGCTGCGCGCTCTGCCCGACGTGGCCAGGGTAGAGCGGGTCGGCGACCAGGTCGTGGTGACCGGCGGCGAGGACGTCGTACGTACCGTGATGACCGTCCTCGCTCGCGAGCAGGTGGTGGCCCAGCATCTGCGCGTCGACCAGGCCTCCTTGGACGACGCCTTCCTCGCCCTGACCGGGCGGCCACTCGACGAGAATGTGGAGCAGTGATGTCGACACAACAGTTGACTCGGGTCGAGACGCGGCTGTGGCTGCGCGAGCCGATGGCGGTGTTCTGGTGCCTGCTGTTCCCGGTGCTGCTGCTCGGCATACTCGGCGCCATCCCGGCCTTCCGGGAGCCGTCCGAAGACTTCGGCGGCCGCACGGTCGTGGCGGTCTACGTACCCATCGTCATCGCACTCGCCATCGCGTTCGTCGGACTGAACGTGTTGCCCGCGACGCTCAGTGTCTACCGCGAGCGCGGTTACCTGAGACGGCTGGAGACGACGCCGGTGGGCGCGCGACGGATCCTGACTGCGCAGCTCGTGGTCAACTCCGTTGCCGCAACGGCGGCCAGCGTGCTGTGCCTGGCCCTGGGCGCAGTGGTGTTCGACGTCGACCTGCCCCGGCAGCCGATCGGCTTCCTCGTGGCGTACGGTTTGGGGCTCGTCGCCATCCTCGGCATCGGCCTGTTCATCGCAGCGGTGTCTTCGACCTCACGCGTGGCGGCCGGAGCCGGTCAGCTGGCGTTCTTCCCGCTCATGTTCTTCGCGGGGCTCTACGTGCCGCTCGACGTGCTTCCTGACACTCTGCGGCAGATCGGTGAGCTCACGCCCCTCGGCGCCGCGGTGCAAGCCATGAGCGAGGCCTCGATCGGAGACTGGCCGAGCGCGTCGCACCTGCTCGTCCTGGGCTCCTGGGCGGTCGGTTCGAGCGTGCTCGCGCTTAGGCTGTTCAAGTGGGAGTGACCGACCGGGACGACGAGCGCGTCGCTCTGATCACGCGGGCGCAGCGCTATCTGTCCTACCCGCTGCTTGCCCTGTCGCTTGGGCTGGCGGCGGCGCTTGTCAGCGCGGGGTACTCCTCGTGGCGGGTGTTCATCTGGGCGGCTGCGCTCTCTGTAGTCGCGGCCGCGTGGACCTACTTCCTGGACACCAGGTACGAGCACACCGAGCAAGACAGCGTCCGCGCGACGGTCTTCTTCGCCGGCCGTTGGGTGCTGGCAGCGCTGCTCGTGCTGGCCAATCCGTGGTTCGGTATCTACACGTTCGGTGGATACATCGACGCGCTGCGGCTGTTCTCGTTCCGCCGCGCGGTGATCGCCATCGTGGCGACAGCGCCGCTGTCCGCGATTTCCCAGATGGGTGGCATCCTCCCGACGACGCCGGTCGAGCTCGCCGCCTTCGGACTGCTGTGGCTCATGAATGCCGGCCTGGCGACCGGGTTCAGCTATTACGGTCTGATCGTCGAACGGCAGAACGAGCAGCGCCGGAAGGCAATCGGCGACTTGGAGGCGACCAACACCCGCCTGCAGCAGGCGCTCGCGGAGAACGCCGGGCTGCACGCGCAGCTCGTCGCGCAGGCGCGCGAGGCTGGCGTACTCGACGAGCGGGCCCGCCTCGCTCGGGAGATCCATGACACGCTCGCTCAGGGCCTCACGGGCATCGTCGCGCAGTTGCAGGCTGCTGAACGCAAGGTGGGTGATGACACCGAGCTGCAAGCGCGCATCGACAAGGCGATGCGATTGGCCCGGGACAGCCTGGCCGAAGCCCGCCGGTCCGTCGAGGCGCTGCGTCCGGCAGCCCTCGACCACGCCGACCTCCCGGTGGCCCTCAAGGCAGAAGCCGACCAATGGGCTCACGACACGGGCGTACTGGCCGAGGTCGTGACCACGGGCGAACCCGTCTCGCTGCACCCCGAAGCCGAGTCCGCACTCCTCCGCACGGCGCAGGAGGCATTGACCAACGTCACCAAGCACGCGGCCGCGACCCGTGTCGCGATCACGCTGTCCTACATGGGTGACGTCGTCAGCCTGGACGTGCGCGACGACGGTCGGGGCTTCTCCGCAGTTTCCCCCCAGGTCCGCGCAGCCGACGGCACCGGCTTCGGGCTTGTCGGCATGCGCCAACGGCTCGCCGCGGTGTCGGGCAAGCTCGAGATCGAGACCGAGCCGGGCGGCGGTACCGCATTGTCGGCTACGGTCCCGACACTGACATGACCGCCGAACCACAGATCCGCGTGCTGCTCGTCGACGACCATCCGGTGGTGCGCGACGGGCTGCGCGGCATCCTCGCCGACGAGCCCGGCATCTCGGTCGTGGGCGAGGCGGGCAACGGCGACGAGGCCCTCGCGCTCGTCGACCGCTTGCACCCGGACCTGCTCCTGCTCGACCTGCGCATGCCGGCTCTCGACGGAGTGGGCACCATCAAGGCGCTCGCCGCGAGGAATAGCCCGAGCAAGGTACTGGTGCTGACCACGTACGACACCGACGACCTCGTGGTCGCAGCCATCGAGGCCGGCGCGACCGGCTACCTGCTCAAGGACGCGCCGCGCGATGACCTGATCCGCGCGGTGCGCGCCTCGGTGCGTGGCGAGGCCGTCCTCTCACCCGCAGTCGCCAGTCGCCTGATGGGCCGCGTGCGGCAACCGGCCGACGAGACTCTGAGCGCGCGCGAGCTGGAGGTGCTTCGTCTTGTGGCGCAGGGCAACGCTAATCGCGAGGTCGCTTCCCGGCTGTTCATCAGCGAAGCCACCGTCAAGACGCACCTGCTGCACATCTACGCCAAGCTCGGCGTCAGTGACCGCGCGGCGGCTGTTGCCGTGGCCTACGAACGAGGTCATCTGCGGGGCAGCGGCGCGGCGACCTGATGCTGGCCGACGTCATCGATCTGCTCGTCTGTCCGGTCTGCGGTGACGAAGTGCGTGTGGACGGCCGTACGGTGACGTGCGGGCGCGGCCATTCGGCGGACATCGCGCGCCAGGGTTATGTCACTCTGCTCGGCCCGCGTGGGCGGAGCAGCGACGGCGACACCACCGCGATGGTCGCTCATCGCGACGCGGTGCACGCGGCAGGGGTCCTGGACGCCATCGCGTCCGCGGTTGCCGCGCGAGCCCGGGCGGTTGCGTCGCCAGGAGCGCGGGTGCTCGACATCGGCGCCGGGACGGGTGCCTACCTCGCGGGTGTGCTCGACGCCGTCGACGGCGCTCGCGGCGTCGCCGTCGACATCTCCGTTGCCGCGGCACGGCGTGCTGCCCGGTGTCATCCACGCGCCGGCGCGGTGGTGGCCGATGCGTGGCGCGGCCTGCCGGTGCGGGACAAGGTCATCGACCTCGCGCTGATCGTGTTCGCGCCTCGCCCGGCCAACGAGGTGAGCCGCGTGCTCGCGACGAATGGTGCACTGCTCGTGGTCGTGCCAGGGGCCGGCCACCTCCGCGGGCTCGTCGATGAGCTGCCGGAGGATCTGGGGTTGCTGCGGATCGACCCGATCAAGCAAGACCGTCTGGAAGAGTCACTCGGAGGCACGATGCGGCGTCTCGACGAGGTCGCCGTGCACGAGCTGGTGCCGGTCTCACGCGACATTGCCGAGGCCCTGATCCTCATGGGCCCGCACGCGTTCCACGTCGACGCCGACCGGTTGCGTGAACAGATCGCCGCGTTGCCCGAGCCGATCAGCGTCACGGTGGAGGCCACTGTCACCACCTGGGTCCCGCGCTAGCCCCGAACGACGATCTCAAGATCGACAGCCTCGTCCCAGGCGACTCGCAGAGGGTGGGTCGTGTCCCAGGGTCCTGTTGATCTTCGTCGCCGCAGCTGTCGGAGGCGGCGGCTACTTTTCGTGGCATGACTTCTGACACGAGCGCCCGGGTGATCGAGCGCTACTGGGCCGCGATCGAGGCACGTGACTGGGACACCTATGGCAACCTGATAGCCGACGACCTGGTCTGCGAATGGCCGCAGACGCGGGAGCGTGTCAGTGGTCGCGCCGCATGCATTCGGTTCAACGCCGAGTTTCCCGGCGACTGGCATCTCTTCGTGGAGCGCGCCATCGGTGACGAGTCGGGCGGTACCTCCAGGATCCGGTTCGTCAACGGTGATGCTGTCGAGACGGGCATCACGTTCTTCGATTTCGACGACCACGGGCGGGTCAGCCGCGTCCTCGAGTTCTGGCCCGAGCCCTACGAGCCGCCGCCGGGACGCGAGCACCTGGTCGAGCGCTACTGAGTCCAGGGGCAGGCGGGCTTCATTCCGGAGCTGTTCCGCGGGGCGGACCGTGGTCGTGCATTCGGGTTGCTGGGTGCGACGATCGTCATCGGCGATCGGCCGGCGTCCGCCGCAGATGTCAGGGACGAAGCAACGCCTTGACCGAACGCCGCTCGTCCATCGCCGCGTACGCCTCGGCGCCTGCCCAGGGCAGCTCCAGGTCGAACACGCGGCCCGGGTCGATCGCGCCGTCCAGCACGTCGGGCAGCAGCTCGGCGATGTACGCGCGCACCGGCGCGACGCCGCCGCCGACCGAGATGTTGCGCCGAACACCGCGGGCACCGGCGAGCTCGGACCTCCGTTGGGCAGCGCCCACGTAGCCGACCCTCCGCCGGGGCGTGTCGACCGCACGCCTGCCGAATCGACTCCCCGGTGCCGACGCACTCCAGCACAGCATCCGCGCCGACGCCGTCGAACAGCTCCTGCACCGGCCGGCGCCCTCGTCGCCGCGCTCGGCGACCATGTCGGTCGCGCCGAGTGGCTGGCGAGCGCCTGGCGGTCGCCGGGTCGCGACATCGATCACGACCCGCTCGGCCCCGAGCCGCCGCTGCCGCGAGCACGCGCACAGCCCGACCGCGCCGTCCCCGACGACGGCAACCGTGCTACCCCGGCCCGACGCCGCGAGCGCCGCGGCTGGTGGCCGGTGCCCATCACGTCGGACAGCGTCAGCAGGCCAGGGAGCGACGTCATCGTCGGGCAGCTCGGGGGTCGCGACGAGCGTGCCGTCGGCGCGCCGGCAGCCGAACGTACTCGCCCTGCCCGCCGTCCGTCGGAAAGCCGTCCGCGTCCTGTGCCGCCGTACCAGGCCCCGCCGCAGGCACGAGGTCTGGACGCCGTTGCGGCAGTTGCACGCACGTCCCGTCGCTGATCTTGAACGGCGCGATCACGAACTGCCCGGGCCGCAGGTCGTGACGGCGTCGCCGACCTCCTCCGACGATCCCGACCAACTCGTGCCCGATGCGCTCGGGACCGCGCGCCGGCGTGATTCCTCGGTATGGCCACAGGTCTGACCCGCACACGCACGTGGCGACGACGCGGACGATCGCGTCGGTCGGGGTGTGGAGTCTCGGGTCGGGCACCGTGTCGAGGCGGATGTCGCGGGGAGAGTGGAGGACTGTGGCGCGCACGCGGAAACCCTAGCCGCGTCCCGCCAGCCCGCGCGCGGCCACGTAGCATCGGCGAGCATGGCTGTCGGCATCGAGGTCGAGCTGCGCGAGAGTGTGCAGGTCATCCGGTTCGCTCGTCCGGAGAAGAAGCACGCGCTGACCGCGGACATGTATGCCGTGCTGTGCGACGCCCTGGACAAGGGTGACGAGTCGGACGACATCGCCGTACACGTCTTCGTCGGTTCCGACGGTGTCTTCACGGCAGGAAACGACCTTGGCGACTTCCTGCGGTTTGCCGAGTCGCCGCACGCCGACCGCCTCCCGGCGCTCGACTTCATCGACCGGCTGCCGCGCGTCACCAAGCCGATGGTGGCGGCGGTGGACGGGATCGCGGTCGGTGTGGGTACGACGATGCTGTTGCACTGCGACCTCGTGTACGCCACGCCGAACGCGAGCTTTCGCGCGCCGTTCGTCGACCTCGGCCTCGTCCCCGAGGCGGGGTCGACCCTGCTCGCCGTGCAGCGCATGGGCTATGCGCGGGCGTTCGAGATGTTGTGTCTCGGGGAGCCGTTCGACTCCGCGCGCGCTCTGTCGGCCGGGCTGGTCAACGCTGTCGTCCCAGCGGAGCGGCTGGAGGAGACGGCGCTGGCCGCCGCACTGCGGCTGGCCGCCAAGCCGCGGGAGGCGCTGCTCGCGGCACGGACGCTGATGCGCGGTGACGACGCGCAGCTACTGGACCGGATGGCCGCCGAGGCGAAGGAGTTCTCGCGGCGGCTGGTGAGTGACGAGGCCCGGGCCGCCTTCGAGGCGATCCTGAAGCGTTGAGCCTGAAGGTGCTCCCGGGTCAGGACTGCTCGGCCAGGCGCGCACCGACCCGGACAGCTCGACCGTGACGGTGCTGCCCGGCACTAGCTCGGTGGAGTCGTCAAGGGTGCGTGATGTCAGCTCGGTGCCATCTTCGAGCCGCACAGTCGTGAGGGCGTCGTGGCCGAAGAAGTCGCGGCGCACGACGTGCGCGGCAACGCCACCATTGGTCGTCCCCGCCGCCATGCGCACCTGTTCGGGGCGGACGAGCACGGTGACTGGCACGTGCCCGTTGAGTCGAGGCAGCGACCCGGTCTCGGCCCCGGCTACCGGTGCGCAGCCCGCGGCCGTGTAGGCGACACCGTCGCGCAGCTCGCCGGTGAGCAGCACTGCTTCGCCCACAAAGCCGGCGACCCATGTGTCGGCAGGCGAGCGATAGACGTCGGTGGGTCGGCCGTTCTGCACAACGACTCCGTCGCGCATCACCGCCACTTGGTCGGCCAGCGACAGCGCCTCGCCCTGGTCGTGAGTGACAAGCACGCCGGTCGCGCCATCGGCCTGCAGCGCGTCGCGGACCACGCGGCGCAGCTCCGAGCGCAGGCCCGCGTCGAGTGCGCTGAACGGCTCGTCGAGCAGGATGAGCGACGGCCGCGGTGCGAGCGCCCGGGCGAGCGCGATGCGTTGCTGCTGACCACCGGAGAGCTGGTGCGGCATGCGGTCGCCGTAGCCGTCCAGCCCGACCAGCTCGAGCAGGTCTCCGACCCGCCCGGACCGTCGCGCCGCGCGGTCCAGCCCGTACGCGATGTTGTCCGCCGCCGACAGGTGCGGGAAAAGCGCCCCCTCCTGGGGCACGAGCGTGACCCGGCGTCGGTGCGCTGCGACGTGAACGCCCGGCGCCGACAGCACGCGTCCCCGCACCACGAGGGTGCCGGCGTCGAGCCGCTCGAGGCCGGCGATGCAGCGCAGCAGCGTGGTCTTGCCGCAGCCGGACGGCCCCAACACCGCAAGCAGCTCACCGTCGGCGATGGAGACGTCGACGCCGGCCAGCGCGCGCACCGGTCCGTACGACTTGCACGCCCCAGTGACCGTGAGTGCCGTCATCGCGACTCCCCGGAGCCGAGCAGGCCGGTGCGCGCGGCGAGTGACCATGCCACTGGGGCGGACAGCAGCACGAGCAAGGCCGCGTAGGGGGTGGCTGCCGCGTAGGCCGCAACGCTCGTGTGCGTCCACAGCTCGGTGGCCAGGGTCTCCATGCCGGTGGGGCGCAACAGCAACGTGGCCGGCAGCTCCTTCATGCAGGTCAGGAACACCAACGCCACTCCCGCGGCAAGGCCGGGCAGGGTGAGCGGCAGCGTGATGCTGCGGAACACCGCGAGGGGAGACCGGCCGAGCGACCTGGCGACCTCTTCGAGCACCGGCGGCGCGTGCGCCGCGGCAGCGACGACGGAGGCCACGGCGAGCGGGAGGAACAGCGCCGCGTAGGCGAGGGTCAACAGCCACACGCTCTGGTAGATCGCGTAGGCGACGTTGATGCCGAAGAACACGAGCGACAGCCCGATGACGACGCCGGGCAGGGCGTGCGTGAGATAGGCCAGCCGCTCGGCAGCGGTGGAGAGGACCCCCGGTGCGCGGGTCACGAGCAGCCCGATCGGCAGGGCCAGCAGCAGCGTGACGAGGGCGCCGGCGAGCGACACGGTGACCGAGCTGCCCGCGGCTGTCGCGATCTCGGTCAACGAGCCGGGCCGCGAGACACCCTCGGCCAGCCGCTGGCCGAGCGCGTAGGCGGGGACACCGAGGGCGAGTACGGCCACGCCCGCGAGGGCGGCGATGGCCGGCCAACGCCAGTGCGCGAGCCGTACGCGGGTATGTGGACGGCTGGCACCGCCGCCGACCCTGGCATAGCGAGCCTGCTTGCGCCGGCTCAGCGACTCGCCCGCCAGCAGCGGGATCGTGAGGGCGACGAGCACGATCGACAGCACCAGAGCGCCGGTGCGGTTGAAGCCCGTCTCCAAGGCGATGAACACCGCTCGGGTGAATGTGTCGGTGCGCATGATGGCCACCGCGCCGAAGTCGGACAGCACATAGAGCGCGACCAGCAGTGCGCCACCCGAGATGGCCGGCCGAGCCTGGGGGAGTGTCACCGAGGCGAACGTGCGCCAGCGGCCGCGGCCGAGGGTGCGTGCCACCTCCTCTTGGCCGGGGTCGGCGAGGCGCAGCGACGCCGCGGTCGGCAGGAACACATAAGGAGAGCAGCACAGCGTGAGCACCAGCGCCGTCCACCAGAACCCCTCGACCCCGTCGAACAGCGACACCCACGAGAAGGCGGCGATGTAGGTCGGCACAGCAAGTGGGAGAGCGGCGAGGACCGTGAACAGCCGGCGGGCGGGCAGATCGGTGCGGACGACGAGGTAGGCGGTCGCGACCCCGATGACGCTCGCCCCCGCGGTGACGACGGCGGCGAGCCCGAGGCTGCGCGCCGCCAGCTCGGCCACCCGAGCGGTGAACAGCTCGTCGGCGATGGCGGTCCAGCCTGCCTCCGCGGTGCGGACGACCAGGTAGCCCAGCGGCAGCAGCGCCACTGTCAACGCGGCGGCCGCCCAGGTCAGCAGCAGCGGCCGTGGGGCAAACCGCCGAATCCCCGCGGCTGGGACGCTGGCGGCGCGGGGTGGCGGCGGTGCGAGCTGGACGGTCAGGGAGTGAGCCCCGCTTCCTCGATCATGGCCACGGTCTCGGCGAGCCCGTCGAGGTCGTTGAGGTCGATGGCTGGGGCGGTCAGCTGGTTGAGCGGCGGGACGTACGAGGGGGCGGCGATGCCGTCGACGAGCGGGTACTCGAAGGTCTCCTCGGCGAAATAGGTCTGCGCCTCGGGGCCGAGCAGGTAGTCGATGAACGCGGCCACGTCGGGGTCGTCGGCAGCTTTCGCCAGCACGCCGACACCGGCAACGTTGACCAGCGCGCCCACGTCGCCGTTGGGGAAGAAGTGCAGCTTGGCGTCCAGCCCGTCGACCGTCGTGCCCCGCTCCTTGGCGACCTCGCCGAGGTAGTAGTGGTTGACGAGACCCACGGCTACCTTGCCCGCCTCGACGTCCTCGACGATCTGCACGTTGTTGTCGCGGATCTCGGCGTCGTTGGCGACCAACTCGTCGAGGAAGTGGCGGGCCTTGTCGTCGCCGTGCTGCACGCGGATGGCGGTCACGAAGGCCTGGAACGAGGCGTTGGTGGGCGCCACCGCGACGTGGCCTTTCCACTCCGGGGCCGTGAGGTCGAACACCGAGGTCGGCAGCTCCATGCCTTCGACCGCATCGGGGTTGTAGACGAGCACCCGGGAGCGACCGGACACGCCGACCCACTTGCCGTCGGCCGATCGGTAGATCTCGGGAATCTTGGTGAGCGCCTCTTGCGGCAGCTCGGCGAACAGGCCGTCCTTGTTGACCGCGCCGAGCGCCCCGGCGTCCTGCGCGAGGAAGACGTCGGCCGGCGATCGGTCGCCCTCCTCGAGCAGCTGGGCGGCCATTTGCGCAGTGGCGGCGTACCTCGCCTCGACCTCGATCCCGGTCGCCTCGGTGAACTGCTCGAACAGCGGTGCCACCAGCGACTCGCTCCGCCCGCTGTAGACCGTGATCCGCTGGTCGCCAGGCTCGCTGCCCTCGACGGTGGTCGAGCTGTCGTCGCTGTCGTTGCCGCCGCACGCGGCCAGCGCGAGGACGAGCGCGACGGTCAGGGTGAGCAGCGGGGCGGTGCGGCGGGCGGAACGGGACACAGCGGTGGCCTTCGGTCGGCTGATCACGGTCGGCTGTGAGGTTAGCCTAACCTTCAGCGATGACCCAGACCAGGGCGCCCACGCACACGATGTTGATCATGGCGAAGGTGTGATCATCCGCGCGGAATGACCACAGCTCCGCCATGATCAACGCATGGAGGGTAGTGGCTCGCTGCTAGCGGGGCGCCCCGATCGGAGAGGGCAGCAAGCGCACGTCGTCGAGGTTGACGTACGCGATGCGCTGGCCGAACTGGATCTGGACGTAGCGCGTCCCCCCCTCATCATGGTCCAGTCACCCGGCGAGGACCCGTCGAAGGTCACCGCACGGTAGTACTCGCTCTGCACGAT
>CAWCTX010000003.1:0-6769 GCA_963798505.1 uncultured Actinomycetota bacterium | reverse complement strand
GGCGTTGCCCGCGTGCGAACGGAGCTGCCCTCTGGCAACCGGTGCAGCTAGCGTCATTCCGGCTCCCCTCTGTTGTCAACCGGCCTTGAGGGCGGCGGTCTTTCGGGGTCGGCGGGGCGGTTGTAGCGTCGGTGTTGCGGGTCCGGGAAGTGGCTGATCCGAAGTGTCGATGTGCGGGGGCAGGTCGACCGCGCTGGATGTCAGAGACGCCCCGCAGTGCCCTCCCGGGCCCGTGCCAAGCGCTTCGCTCTCGGAAGTTCTGGCGTCGGCGATGAGCTGGCGATAGACGGCGTCGGAGATCCGTCGTTTGAGGCACCGCATCGCTTCCATCCGGGTCTTTCCCTCGGCCAGCTTGCGTCGGTAGTAGGCGCGGCCCTCGGTGTCGAGCCGGGCCTGCGTTGCCGCGGCGATGTGCAGCATGTGGTTCATCTTCCGATTCCCGGCGCGGGAGAGCCGGTGTCGGATCTGCTCACCGGACGAGGCGTCCAGGGGCGCGGTGCCGGTCCAAGAGGCGAACCGGTTCCGGTCGGCGAAGCGTGCCACGTCACCGACGTCGGCCAGGATCCGCGCGGCGACCACGGGTCCGATCCCGGGCAGATCCATCAGGGTCGACTGCCGGGCCACGACCATGGCCTTGAGCTCCTTGGTCAATGCCTTCATCTTCTTCTCGACCGCGACGAGCTCGGCCAGCTGTTCGGCCGCGAGCCGACGACGGGTCTTCCCAGCCAGGTCACGGGGCCGCGCGCCGGCGAGGATCTGCTTGGCCTGCCCTGTGGTGATGTCCTTCTTGGCCTTGCCCGGAGTCAGTTCGGAGAGCAGCCGCTGCAAACGGTTCACGGTCTGGATCCGCTGCCTGGTCAGTTCTTCGCGTCGATCGGCGAGCATCCGCAGCGCCTCGAGCTCGTCGTCGTAGGCCAGCACCCGTAGGCCGGTAGACCGGACCGCGACCGCCGCGACCGCGTGTGCGTCGTGGGCGTCGGTCTTGCGGTTGTGTCCGGTGTCGAACAACCGCACCCGGGCGGAGAGTTTGGCCGGCACGTCGACGACGTGCTCACCGTAGGCGAGCAGCCGTTGAGCCAGCGGGCGTCCAGCGCCGTTGCTGCCCTCGACCGCCCACACCCGGTCCGGCCACGCCGCGACGTGCTTACGCATCGCTGCATAGCCCGCCTTGTCCGTGCCGAACCGGCCGGTCGCCAGCACCATCTCGTGCTCATCGACGACCTCGATCGTCGCCGAGAGCCTGTGGGGATCCACCCCGATGAACACCTTGGCCATGCCACACCACCCGAGAGTCGTGAACCAGTAGAGGATCGCGAGGCGGGCATTGCTGTTACGAGCTGGGCAGTCCCCTCTGGAGCCACGCCTCGACACGGCGTCCGGCGGTCAGCAAACCGAAAGAGAGCCACACCGATCAACCTGGTGGGCAGCCGCAAAGAGAGCATCCCGCCGAACGCCTGGACCGAGTCTGGCCGGACACCGGTCCTAACGGAATCGTCTAACAGCCGCGATTGACGCTGGTGCCGGACTGATTCCGCACCGTCCTGACATGCAGGTTATGTGGGTGATCTTCTGGGACATTTCGCTGGGGAGTTCCCGGTGGTCCCGAGAAGGGAGAGTCACCCGCGATGCGCCTACTCGACGTGTGCTTGATCGGTCCGTACGCCCGGCCTGGGGAGCCGCCGGCGCGGCTTGGTGTGCCGCTGCTCGATGACTATCTGAGGTTTGTGGCCGGTCGGTGCCGGCCGAACACGGTGCTGGCCGCGGCCTACGACCTGAAGGTGTTCTTCACCGACCGCGCAACGCACCGGGCACGCGGCGGAGTACCGCAGGGTGGCCGAGGTACTCGACGCGCAACTGTTCGCCGACAACCAAGCGCAGCAGGTGCCCGGTGAGCGCGGCCGTGGTCCGGGCGCAACGGCATGGCGCCGCTACCGAGTTGGGACGAGCTCAAGCCGCGGCTGCCCGAGGTGGTGGCCACGATGCGCCGCTACCTGCAGCAGATCTCCTGTGTGCTGCGACCGGGCAGCGTCAATGGCGCCGACCTCGCGTTGCGGTCGTTCGCCGGGTTCCTCGTCGAACCCGTACCCGAGGTCACGAGCACCGCGGACGTGATCGCCGCCACGTCGAGAACTACAAGCCCTGGCTGGCGAGGCGACCCGGACAGAACAAGCCCCGAGTCACCCCCGCGACCATCGCGCACCGGCTCGGCACGCTGCGCATGTTCTTCGTCCGGATCGACGAGTGGGGCTGGGACGACGCGCCGCCTCGGGTGCCGATGTTCAACGGCGACCTACCCCGGCAGGACCATGCGCTGCCCAAAGCCTTCGACGACGCGGCGGCGGCGAAGCTGCTCCGCACCGCGGCCAACGCACAACCGGCTGCTGGTCCGGGTCACCGTCGAGGTGTTGCTGCGCACCGGTTTGCGGGTTGGCGAGTACACGACGCTTCCCTCCGACGCGGTGGTCCACATCGGCGTCGGCCCTGGCTGCACGTGCCGGTCGGCAAGCTGCACGACGACCGCTACCTGCCGCTGCACCCACACCTCGTCACCCTCATCGACGACTACCGCACCGACCACGTCCGCACGACAATCCGCTGCTGCTACCGCGGGAGAACGGCACCCCACTGGATCGGCACGCCGTCACCAGGAACATCAACAAGGTCGCCACCACGGCCGGGCTGCCGCACATCCATCCGCACCAGCTGCGGCACACCCTGGCCACCCAAGCCATCAACCGCGGCATGAGCCTGGAGGCGATCGCCGCGATGCTCGGACACCGCAGCATGGACATGACCCTGCGCTACGCCAAGATCGCCAACAACACCGTGGCCGACGAGTACTTCGCGGTCACCGACAAGGTCGACGCCCTCTACGGCAAGACGCGCCGCTGCCCGCGGACGCGATCGGCCCGAAGATGGCCAGGCTGCGCCGCGAACACCACCGCCTCCTCGGCAACGGCTACTGCACCCGGCCCGCCGAACTGGACTGCGCGTTCGAGTCGATCTGCGAGAACTGCAGCTTCTTCCAGACCGGCATCGAGTTCCGACCCACCCTGCTGGCCCAACACCAAGACGCCGAAACCAAAGGACAGCAACACCGAGCAGACCTGTTCCAACAGCTACTCAACGGCATCAACGACAGCCAAGCATCATGATCCACTTGACGCAGATCACCCACATAATGCCGAAGAAAGGATTCGGCCCATCAGCAGCCTGCCGCCTATCGGCTGGGGAGGGTTCGGGGTAGCCCGAACCAGGGAAGAACCGCGTTCTCGAAGCGGGTCATGGCGCAGATCAGGTCGCCTGAGACGGTGAGGACGAGGAGGCCGACCCCGTGTCGAGTTCCGTCGGGTGCGTGCAGGTAGGTCCCGAACGCGGGTTGTCCGTTGGCACGGGTCGGAACGAGGTCGAACCGGCGGCCGGCGCCGAAGATGCTCGCGCAGAATCGGGCTACGGCGTCGCGGCCCTCGTATTCGAAGGGCATCGGTGGCATCGAGATGAAGGCGTCGTCGGTCAGCAGGGCCACCACGGAGTCGAGATCGGCGGACTCGTAGGCGCGGACGAACTTCGCCACGAGGGCGTCCTCGGAGGATGAATGGCGCACGTCGGGATCGTGGTCGCCCTCCGGGGCCCGCCGCCGCTGCAGGGTGGCGCGCGCCCGCTTGAGCGCGCTGTTGACCGAGTCGACGGTCGAGTCCAGCATCTCGGCGACCTCGGTCGCGCGGAGTCCGAGGACGTCGCGCAGAATGAGCACTGCGAGCTGGCGCGGCGGCAGCACTTGAAGTGCGGTCACGAAGGCCAGGGAGATCGCCTCGGTCTGCTCGTAGCGGGCCTCCGGGCCGAGAGGTCCGCCGTCCGCGCCGTCGAGGAGGGTGTCGGGATAGGGCTCGAGCCAGACGACTTCGCCGAGGCGGGTCGGCTCGGGCGGTTCAACCTGGGGCACGTTCCACTCCTTGGCCGGGCGTCGGCTGGCGGAGCGACGCGTGTTGAGGCACCGGTTCGTGGCGATCCGGTAGAGCCAGGTGCGGAGCGAGGCGCGCCCTTCGAACCCGCCAAGGCTCTGCCAGGCGGCGAGCAGCGTGTCCTGGAGGGCATCCTCGGCATCCTGGAGTGATCCGAGCATCCGGTAGCAGTGCACCTGGAGCTCCCGGTGGTAGGGCTCGGTCAGCTCCCGGAACGCGCTGCCGTCGCCGGCCTGCGCCCGCGACATCAGGTCTTCCCTGGCTGCTGTCACCGTCCGCTGCTCCTTGCCCTTCCTCGTCGCGCTTCCACCCTGTACCGACACCGGCCGGCGAGAGAACTGGGCGGTTGGCCGGCGCCCAGTTTCCCGAGGCGACGGTGCCTTCATTGTCGACGGCTCCATCAACTCGAGAGAACGGAAGCGCCCGATGATGCTGAAGGACAAGGTCGCAGTGATCTATGGAGCGGGAGGTGCTATCGGCGGCGCCGTGGCGCGCGCCTTTGCGGCCGAGGGGGCCGAGCTCTACCTCACCGGGCGCCTTCGAGGCCCGGTCGACGCGGTCATCGAGGACATCGTCTCCGCCGGCGGGTCCGCCGAGGCGGCGACGATCGACGCCCTCGACGAGCAAGCCGTGGACGACCATCTCCGCTACGTGACGGACAGGGCCGGCCGCGTCGACATCTCGTTCAACGCCATCGGCATCCCGGACGCGGACATCCTGGGTGTCCCCCTGGTCGATCTGGATGTCGAGCAGTTCTCCCTGCCGATCACGACCTATGCCAGGTCGTACTTCCTGACCGCTCGCCTGGCGGCACGGCGCATGCTGCCGAGGAAGTCCGGGGTGATCATGACCGTCTCCGCGGCGCACGCGCGGACGGGCATCCCGCTGGTGGGGGGCTACGGCCCGGCGCAGGCCGTCAAGGAGTCACTCACCCGGAGCCTCTCGGCCGAGCTCGCCCCCGCGGGCATTCGCGTGGTCGGTCTCCGGCCGTACGCCATGCCGGAGACCTCGACGATCAAGGACGCCTACGAGCCCCGCGCCCAGGCCACGGGCATGACCTGGGAGCAGTGGCAGGAGTTCCTCGCCAGCAAGACCCATGCGCGAAGGCTGATGACGCTCGAGGAGATGGCGAACCTGGCGGTCTTCATGGCCTCCGACAAGGCGAGCGGGATGACCGGGACCACCGTCAACCTGACGATGGGGAGCCTCGATGACTGAGTCGGTCATGGAAGAGACCCGCACCGGCAAGGGAATGATCCTCCTGCTGGCGTGTGCGGCCCAGTTCATCGTCGTGCTCGACATCGCGATCGTGAATGTCGCGCTGCCCTCGATCCAGCAGGACCTCGGCATCGGGCAGAGCACGCTGCAATGGATCGTCATCGCCTACGGCCTCATGCTCGGCGGCTTCCTGCTCCTCGGCGGGAGGATGGCCGACCTGCTCGGGCGCCGCCGGGTGCTGATGACGGGGCTGGTGCTGTTCACGGCCGCCTCACTGCTCGCAGGGCTGGCGGGATCGGCCGACCTCCTGATCGGCGCCCGGGCGCTGCAGGGATTCGGGGCGGCGCTCATCCCACCGGCCGCGCTCTCGATCCTCGCCGTGACTTTCGAGGACGGCGCCGAGCGCAACAAAGCCCTCGGGCTCTATGGAGCCGTCGCCGGGTTGTCCGCATCAATCGGGGTGATCGCCAGCGGACTGCTCACCGACGGCCCGGGCTGGCGCTGGGTGTTCCTCATCAACGTCCCGGTGGGCGTCCTGCTCATCGCGGGGGCGGCGATCTTCCTGCCCATCGACGTGCGCGACCGCGACCGAAGCCGAGGCTTCGACGTCGCCGGCGCGGTCACCGTGACCGCAGGCCTGCTGCTGCTCATCTACGGGGTCAACCGGGCGGCCGACGTCGGCTGGGAATCGACGTCGACGGTAGGGCTGCTCGGTGCGTCGGTCGTGATGCTGTCTGCCTTCGTGGTGATCGAGATGCGGAGCAGCTCTCCGCTGGTGCCGGGCGAGTCCGTGCGCAACCGCACGCTGGTGGCCGCGAACCTCTCGGCGTTCTTCATCTTCGGGGCGTTCTTCGCGTTCCTCTTCCTCGGCTCGCTGCTGATGCAGCAGGTGCTGGGCTACTCCCCGACGCGCACGGGCGTCGCCTGGCTGGCTACCTCCGCGACGTCATTCTTCGCAGCGGCGATCACGGGCGCCAAGCTCGTCGAGGTGGTGGGCGTGCGGCGCCTGCTCGTCGTCGGACTCTCGGTGCTGGCCGTCTCTGCGCTGCTGCTCACGCGGGTTGGGCCGGGGGCGAGCTTCGCCACCGATCTCCTGCCCGCACTGGTGCTGGCCGGCGTGGCCGGCGGAATGAGCGCCCCGGCCGCGCAGATCGGGGCCCTGTCCGGTGTCACGGAGTCGATGACCGGTCTGGCATCGGGACTGGTGGAGACCACGCGGGAGATCGGTGGCGCGATCGGGGTGGCCGTCGTGGCGACCGTTCTCGTCTCGCGTGCCGGCGATACGGCCGGACGCATTCCAGAACGCGTTCTGGGTGATGTTCGGCATCGCTGCCCTGGGTGCGCTGACGGCCGCGATCACCTTCCCGCGGGCGACCTCCCAGGACATAGAGCCCAAGGGGCCCTTGACCGAGCTTCCGGTGGGCCGCGTACCGCTCAAGGAGTCGGACTGAGAAGACGCCCCACGCAGGAGAGGGCACTACCCCCATCCCGGTTCTCAAGTGGGGTGTGGTGTGCGATGCCAGGCGATCCCGTATCCAGTCCCGCGAACGCCGCCGAACTGCCGAGATGACGCCGACCAACGCGCACTC
>CAWCTX010000002.1:0-99260 GCA_963798505.1 uncultured Actinomycetota bacterium | reverse complement strand
GAGGTACCGAGTCGTCGCCAGCTAGGTACGACCGGCTCACAGCAGAGCTTGGTCACGCTCTCACGCGACCCCTGTGCGCCTCAAATCGCAGGTCAGCGGCTCGCCCAGTAGCGTCATTGTGCAAGGTCGCTGACCACAGACGCCGAAGGGTGAATCGGCGAGTGACTTGTGTTCGAGGTGCCGGGTACGGCTCCCGACGTCGGTAGGAGGGATGCCGATTCTGCCGCGCCGCGTGATCTCTGCCATTGCTCTCGGCGCCGTTGCGGCGTCGATGCTCATCCTGGGTCTGGTCCAGCCCGTTGCTGCGGTCCCGATCCAGCCGTTCGACGACCGCTTCACCGCGAATGACAACGGCGCGATCGCGCTGTTCGGCAACAACCTGATGACGTGCTCGGGAATTGCCAATCAGCGTCCGTTCACCCCCTGCACGTCGGCCCGGGACCGGTCGGGCACGCAGCTCAACAACAACAGCTACTTCATGGTGAACGTGGATGACGACGGCGCTGCGTTCCCGACCTACAACTCGTCTAGCTCGCAGGTGACGCTGCCCTCGGGCGCGACGGTCTTGTGGGCGGGTCTCTATTGGGGTGCCCGGCTGGAGAACGGTGTCGGCACGGGCGCGGCCGACGCGCCGACCGCCGGGCGCAACCAAATGCTGCTGCGCGCGCCGGGCGACGTGAGCTATCGGACGGTCATTACGCAGGACACGTTCGGGCCGTCGACGACCAGCGATCGCGCGTACCAGCAATTCGCAAATGTCACGACGATCGTGCAGACCGCGGGCGCCGGTACGTATTGGGGCGCCAACGTACCCGCCGCAACCGGCGAAGATCGCTACGCGGGCTGGTCCCTCGTCGTCATGTACCGCGATCCGACCCTGCCGCTGCGCAACCTCACGGTGTTCGACGGCTTCTCCGACGTCGGCCGCGACGACCCGGAGACGATCGACATCTCGGGATTTACCGCGCCGTTGGCGGGCGATGTCGACACACAGCTCGGCATGGTCACCTGGGAAGGCGACGCGAGCTCTCCGGGCGACAACGCCAAGCTCGAAGGCACCACGCTGGCCACGAACGTGTCGCCCGGCAACAACCTCTTCAACAGCGCCGTCGAGAAGGACGGCCAGCTTGTCACTGCACGTACTCCCGCCCATTCCAACCTCTTCGGCTTGGACATCATCGACATGGGAGCACCGGGCGTCATCGCGAACGGCGCGACGAGCGCGACGATCTCGCTGGAGTCGACCGCGGAGCGCTACTTCATCGGCGTGGTCACCACCGCGATCGACCTGTTCGCGCCCGATCTCACCACGAGTACGAAGACCGTGCTCAACCTGGAAGGCCACGACCCGTCCGCGCCGGGCGACCGTCTCGCCTACACGATCCACGTCAACAACACCGGCCAGGACCCCGCCGACGAGGTCGTGCTTACCGACATCGTCCCGCCCGGCACGCTCTACGTTCCCGGCTCGCTCGAGGTAGTGTCCGGTCCGAACAGCGGCCTCAAGACCGACACGGTCGGCGACGATCAGGCCGAGTTTCTCACCGGTCCCCCGCGGGTGGTGTTCCGCCTCGGCACCGGTGCGAGCGGGATCGCGGGCGGCCTGCTGGACGTGCCCGACGGACCCCTCACCAACACGACGACCGTGCGGTTCGAGGTGCGCGACGACCCGGACGTGATCACCGCCGCACACACGAACCAAGCCACCATCGACTACGTCGCGGCAACGACCAACCTGCCCTTCACGTACGTGACCGACGAAACCGTTACGCCGATCGTCGCGAGTGCCGACGTGACGCTGACGAAGACCGCGAGCCCTGACCCGCTCTTGCTGGGCCAGGACCTCACGTCGACGCTCCTCGTCACCAACAACGGACCGAATACCTCGGTCGACGTCACTCTCACCGACACGCTCCCACCCGAGACCTCGCTCGTTTCGGCAATGTCGACGCAGGGCACGTGCGGCGAGGCGGCCGGCGTCGTGACATGCAGCCTTGGCAACCTGGCCAACGGCGCGACCGTGACGGTCACCATCGTCATGGCGACGTCGGCGACGTCGACGGCAACGGCGATCTCCAACCTCGCGAGCGTGAGCTCGTCGTTCACCCCCGATCCCGATCCTGCGAACAACGTCGCGGGCGCGACCGCCACGGTGATGCCTGCAGCCGACCTCATCGTGACCAAGACGGCGCCACCGGGCCCGATCACTCCAGGGACCACCGTGCCGTTCACCATCAACGTCACGAACGCGGGCCCGTCCGACGCGGAGGTACGGCTCGAAGACCAGCTCGGCCCCGGACTCACCCTGACGAACGTGAGCGGCGCCTGCACGACCCTTGGGTGCGATCTGGGCATGGTGGCGGCCGGCACGACGGTGCAGGTCATCGCGGAAGCCCTTGTCGCTCCAGACTTCACGGGGAGCGAGGTAATGAACACCGCGACCGTCAGCTCGTCGACCTTCGACCCGAATCCGGGGACACGCATCTCGACCGTGATCGTCCCGGTCGGACCGCCCGTCGCCGATCTGACGATGGTGAAATCGGCGTCGACGCCGGAAGTCGTCGCCGGAGGACAACTCAGCTATACGCTCACGGTCACGAACAACGGCCCATCCAGCGCGAGTGGCGTCACCGTGACCGACGCACTCCCCGGGGGCCTTACGGCGACGAATGCCACTTCGACGCGCGGCACCTGCACGTTGGGCCCGACGATCAGCTGCGACATCGGTGCGCTTCCGGTCGGTGGCTCGGCGGTGGTGACTGTCGACGCAGCAGTGAGCGCCGACCTCGCGCCGGGTTCGGTGTCGAACACCGCGACGGTCTCGGCCGACACCGCGGACCCGGACCCGGCTGACAACAGCTCGACGACGAGCACCGACGTGACCGACCAAGCGGACATCGCGGTCGTGAAGACCGCAACGGGCGCACCCGTCGCCGGTGCTCCCATCACGTACGAGCTCACAATCACGAACTCTGGACCGTCGCGGGCACGAGACGTCGTGGTCTCCGACGAGCTCCCGCCCCAACTCGACGCGGCGACGGCCGTTGTCGCCGGACCAGGATGCTCGATTGCGGGCGCCGTCGTGACATGCTCCGTCGGCGAGATCGCCGCCGGCGACGCAGTCGTCGTCACCATCACCGCCACCGTTCTGACCACCGGCGACATCACCAACACCGTGAGCGTGGCCACGTCCGCGACCGACCCGTCGCCGACGAACAACACAGCGACCTTCACGAGCACCGCCGGCGCCAACGCCGACGTCTCGATCACGAAGACCGGGCCTGACGCCGCAGTCGCCGGCGGTCCGATCGCCTACACGCTGACCGTGGCCAACGCGGGACCGTCCCCCGCCATCAACGTGACCGTCTCCGACCCGCTGCCTGCGGGCGTGAGCTTCGTTTCGGTCACGCCGACTCCTGAGTGCGCGGAGGATGCCGGCACTGTGACGTGCACGTTCGCGTCGCTCGCGTCGGGCGCCTCGCAGACCGTGGTGATCACCGGCGCCGTCGCTGCTGACCTCGAGGCGGGCACACGACTCGGCAATGATGCCTCTGTCGCGTCCGCCACGCTTGACCCGACGACATCGAACAACACGGGCAGTGCTGCGATCCACGGTCGCGACCGAGGCAGACATCGTCACCACCGAAGCAGCTCCTGACGCCGACGACGCCCCCGTTGGCACCGGGTGCAGCAGCTGACGTTCGAGATTACGTCAGCAGTAGCGGGCCGTCGGTCGCGCGGTCGGTCACCGCGATCGACAGCCTCGATGTCGCCGGCGTCATCTCCGACATCACCGGAGACGGTGACGCTTGCCGACTGTCAGGTCACCGGCGCCCGAGCGGTCTGCGCGCTCGGAGATCTCGACCCGGGAGTCACACGCACGTTCCAGGTGCACTTCGTCACCGATCCGGGTGCGGCGCTCGGCGCTTACGCGAACGCGCTGTCGGCTTCCACGTCGACGCCCGATCCCGACCTGGCGAACAATACGGCGAACGTGCCATTCGCCCTAACGGAGACGCGTGCCAACCTCACGATCGTCAAGGAAGGTCAAGGCCCCTTCCAAGCCGGCGGCCCGTTCCTGTATGTGATCGACGTTGTGAACGTCGGCCCGTCGAACGCGACCGCTGTCGTCCTGGCCGACACGCTCCCTGCCGGGCTCGTGCCGACCGCGGCCACGCCCGGCAAGGGGAGCTGCACGATCGCCGGCCAGTCGGTGAGCTGCGACCTCGCGACGCTGTCGCCCAACGAGTCGATCCAGGTGTTCATCTCGGGAACGGTCGCTCCGGACCTGCCGGCCGGACTCGTCCCGAACACCGCCACGATCTCGTCCGCAGCGTCGGACCCAGATCCCACGTCGAACACCTCGACGGATGCGTCGACGATCGTGCGCGAGGCCGACCTTTTCGTGTCCAAGACACCCGCGACCGATCCCTTCGTCGCGGGTGGCGTCGCCGCATACACCATCACTGTCACGAACGGTGGCCCCGCAACCGCCGAAAACGTCGTCATCACCGACGTGCTGCCGTCGAGCATCGTGTTCGATCCTGCGACGTCGGATCCCGCGTGCGTGACGGGCGCATCGGGTATCGAGTGCAACCTCGGCACGCTCGGCACCGGGTGAGACGCGTGCGATCGTCGTCGCCGGTCACCTGGACCCGGCGTTCACCGGCGCGAGTGTCGACAACACCGTCAGCGTGACCACCGACACCGACGATCCCGACCCCACCGACAACCAGGACACGATCACGACACCCGCTGTGCAGCAGGCCGATCTGGAGGTGCTGAAGCTCGCCGACTCGTCGACACCGGCCGCGGGGAACGAGCTGACCTACACGATCACCGTCACCAACCACGGCCCATCGAACGCAGTCAACGTGCAGTTTGTCGACGAACTTCCGCTCCCCCCGGTCTCCGCCGAGCTCCCGGGTCAGGGTGATGTCACGTGTGCCTTCGCGGGATTGCAACTCACCTGCACTGCGCCGCTACTGCCGGCCGGCGAGAGCCGTACCGGGCAGATCACGATTCGGCTGCCGGATTCTCAAGCGCAGGGAGACTTCTCCAACACCGCGACGGTTGACGCGGATACGGACGATCCAGATGTCGCGAACGACACATCAACTGCCACAGTGCAGGTTGTTCACGAAGCGGATCTCGCGATCGTCAAGACGCTGGTCACCGATCCGATCGTTCCGGGACGCCCGGTCGTCTACGCGCTCGACATCACCAACAACGGGCCTTCCTCCGCAACCGGGCTCCTCATCTCCGACACGCTCTCCGACGGAACGACGTTCGAAAGCGGCGGGAGCCACGCGGGCTGCCAAGCCACTGAAGCCGAGGACGTCACCGTCGTCGGATGTGCCATCGGCGACCTCGGCGTCGGCTCATCCGTGCGCGCATTGTTCGCTGTGATCCCCGACCCCGGGTTCACCGGACCATTGAGCAACACTGCCCAAATCGGCGCCGAGGCGCTCGACCCCAACACCGCGAACAATGAGTCGACCGCAGTCGGCGAGTCGGTACCCACCGCGGATCTCGCGCTCACGAAGACGGGACCCGCAACAATCACCCCGGGCGGCACCGCCACCTATGACCTCACCGTCACCAACAGCGGTCCCGCGACGGCGACCAACGTCACGATCGTCGACGAACTACCCAGCGGGCTCACCCCCGCTTCGCTGCCCGACGGGTGCACGACATCCGGGACGACCGTCTCCTGCGTCGTGGGTGAGACTCGCCAATGGCACGCAACGAACAGTTTCGATCCCACTCGTCATCGCTGCTGACCTGGCTGATGGGACGACGGTCACCAACCGCGCCACCGTCAGCTGCCGACCGAAATCGACGACGCCCCGCAGAACGACGCTGCAAGCACGTCCGCGGTCGTTCGCGCAAGCCTGCCGCCGCCTGCGGCCCTCGGCGGTCAAGTCTGGGAGGACCTCGACGAGGATGGCGTGATTGACCCCGCCGAACCGGACATCGCCGCTGCCCGGATCGAGATCACGAACCAGAGCAGCGGTGCCACCATGATCTCCACCACCGGCGCCGACGGCGGCTACCTCGCGACGGTGGCTCCCGGGCAGTACCAGGTGACGTCTGGACCTCTCTTCGGTCGGTAGCCGCCTGACCACCGTGGGCTTCTACACCGTCACACGTGGCCGGCGGCGAACAACGCCTCGAGCTCAACTTCGGCATCGTCCATGATCCGGCCCCGAGCGGCTCCGCCGGCGTCGCCTTCACGGGGACGATCGCCGGACAGCTGGCGCTCGTCGCGGGCGCGCTGTTGGTCGCAGGAATCGGCTTCCTGCTGTTTGAGCGCAGGGTTCGGCGGCGCGCGCCACTGCGCCTTCGCCGGACGGACTAGCCGAGGCATGACCGCCATCGGCGCACAGGAGCCGCAGCTCAGCGCCGGTGTGCGACGAGCCAAGTGGTGGCACCTGGCCACATTCATCGCGGCGCTATGGGGTGTCGGCGTCCAGGTGTGGATCGAGGTCGACCCGGCGCCGAACCCGGACCGCCCAGACTTCTCGACCGCGGTCCGGCTGTGGAACGTCGTCAGCTACTTCACCGTGTGGAGCAACCTTCTCGTGCTGGTCGTCGCGTTCCTGCTCTGGCGTGACCCCGCGCGCACCGGACCGCTGTTCGTCGTCTTCCGGCATGCCAGCCTGGTGATGATCACGGTCACGGGTGTCGTCTACGCCTGGCTGCTGGCGCCGCTGTGGGATCCAACCGGCTGGCAGCGCGTTGCAGACGAGACCCTGCACTACACCGTTCCCGTACTGGCGGTCGTGAGCTATCTGGTCGTCGGACCCCGTCCACGCTTCACGACGCGAACCCTGTGGGCCATGCTTACGATCCCGCTCGCCTTCATCGTCTACACCCTGATCCGCAGCCCATTCATCGAGTACACCCAGGACGGCGAGACACGGTACTGGTACCCGTACCACTTCATTGATGTCAACGACCTCGGCTATGGCCGCTCGCTACTCAACTGCCTGGGCGTGTTCGTGTTGCTGCTCGGTGTCGGGTATCTCTATCTGTTCGCGGACCGCAAGCTCTCGCCGAAACCCGGCTAAGGTCCTGCCCATGCGAACGGTGGGCAATGTCCTCTGGTTGATCCTCGCCGGATGGTGGCTCGCCCTGGGCTACGTCCTCGCAGGCATCGTCGCGTTCATCCTCATCATCACGATCCCGTTCGGGATCGCGTCGTTCCGCCTGGCCGGATTCGTCGTGTGGCCGTTCGGTCGTACGACGGTCTTCCGACGCGACGCCGGTATCTGGTCACTGATCGGCAACATCATCTGGCTCATCGTCGTGGGGTGGGAGCTGGCACTGGCGCACCTCGTCGCCGGCTTCCTGCTGTGCATCACGATCATCGGGATCCCATTCGGCATCGCCTGCTGGAAGATGATCCCGCTCGCGCTCGTGCCGCTGGGTCAGCAGATCGTGCCGGTGGATTCCGTGGCCAGAGACCCTTACGCGCTCCCGCGCTGAACCGCTAGAGCGCGAGGACGATCCGCAGGGCCGCATCGACTTGGCGGAGCTCGTCAAAGGTCAGCTGCGCGACCTGCTCGCCAAGGCGGGTGGGGTCAACGGCGGCAGTCTGCTCGACCAACACGCGAGTGAGGACTCCGTCAAGGACAATCTCGGGGCGGAAACTGGCGGCTCGTGCCGATGTCGAGGTTGGGGCCACCAGCCAGGTCGACAGCGGCAGCGATTCTGATTGAACGATGACGGCGAAGCGTGGGCCGCGTTGTTCGTGGCCCCGGCTTGCGCATGGTGTGCGCAGCCGGTGGACGTCACCACGCACGCAGCGTCTCCATGTCGCGCAGCACCTGCGCGGCCTCGGCACGGTCGACGGCGTCGGCCGCCAAGTCTTCGGCTTCGGCGCGCAGCCGCTGCTGGGCGCGGACGCGGGCCGCATCGATGAGGGCAGTCCGGACGGCCGTCGAGACGGCGGTGCCGTCAGCGGTGAGCACCGCGAGCGCGCGCTCGGCGTCTTCGTCAGGTCGGAACGTGATCGTCTGCGCCATGCCCGACTGTAACACAATCTGTAAGACAGTCTCGCTAGCGAGTCTGCCATCTCTAGATCGTTATGGCCCTGACCTGCGGTTTTGTGGGGTGCCCCCGGCAGGATTCGAACCTGCGACACATGGTTTAGGAAACCATTGCTCTATCCCCTGAGCTACGAGGGCGCGACGCATACGGTACCTGTCGGTGGTTTCCGCCCGGCGCGCAGCCAGGTGACGGATATCACCGTCCGCCCGAGCCAGAAGCCGTGCGCCAAAGCCGCCCAAATCGGCCCGACACGCCCCTGCGGATCATCCTCACGGACTTGACAGTCCTCAGGGCAGGTGGCGAGGTTAGGGGTCGCCGCGCCACCAAGGGGCGGCCCAGATCGCCGCCGAGTCCCGTCCACGATCTGGAACCGAGCACCATCCCGTGGACGGGAGCGGGGGACCCACAGTTCCCGGGCGTTCGGCAGCCGAGCATGATGCAGCCGCGACGTCCTAGGGGCGAAGCCGCAAACCCCGGGGGTGCGGCCGGGCGACTTCCCCGCCCGAGCCCGACAGCTCACCTCGCAGGCGTCGGAGGAAGCCCACAGCGATGTCCGAGCTTGTCTCGGTCGCGCCCGACTCTGCCCTGCCAATGGGCAGCACGCGGGAGCGACGCACCGTACGCCATCTCATCCTTGCCGCCATCATCTCCGCCCTCGTGGGCGGTCTCGGTGTCGTCTCCGCCCCTGAGGCCCGAGCACAATCCAGCCTCGCGCCGGCGATCCTCGCCGAAGCCGCCGAGCACCGGGGCACGCCCTACCGACGCGGCGGCAGCTCGCCGGGTCGGGGCTTCGACTGTTCCGGCTATGTGCAGTACGTGTTCGGCCAGGTCGGTGTCGGCTTGCCACGCACGGCTGCGGCGATCCGCCGCGCAGTCCCGCAGATCTCCGCATCGCAGGCCGCGCCCGGCGACCTGGTGTTCGTGCACCGCGGTCGCCGCGTGAGCCACGTCGCCATCTACGCCGGCAGCGGAATGTGGTGGGAGGCCACCCGCCCAGGCAGGCGGCTCAACCTCAACAAGGCCTGGACGTCCCGGGTGAGCTACGGCCGCGTGGGCTAGACAACACAGCCCGCGGCCGCAGTGTGGCCCCGACAGGTTCCCTGGCCAGTCGGGGCCACATCCATCTGCGGTCCTTCCCCGACACCCGGCACAAGGTCACCCTGTCGATCTCCGGACGTGGCTAGGCTCGCCGGGAAGCGACAGGGTGGGAGGGCTCAGTGCCTGAGGGCGACGGCGACACGGTGACGACGGCACCGCCGGTCGGCCCCGACGCCGCCCGCACGGAACTAGTCGCCGCAGCGGCCGATCAGCTGGGCCGACGAGGTCGCCAAGCTCGGCGGCCGCAACACCCTGCTGAGGTTCCAGGACCTCAAGGCGGGGACGCTCGACGTGGCTGCCGCAGACGCCGACGCGCGCCAGAAGCTGATGGACGGGGAGCGCATCCTCGTCAGCCAGCTCTTCCCACGTGAGCCGCTGCGCTCCTCGGCGCTGCGCTCGGCGCGCGCGATCTATCTCAAGGTGCGCGAGCTGGCCGACGAGCGGGGCGTGTGGGCCGGGTGCCTTGCTGTCGGCATCGCGACGTGGGCCGACCCCTACGCCGCGCGCCGCCCCGCGGTTCCTGTCTTGCTGCGCCGCTACAGCATGGAGCCGACCGACGCGACGCACAGCGACTTCCGGCTGCAGGTGTCCCTCGACGCCGAGGTCAACCCGGTGCTCCTGCTCGCCATGGCCACGCACGTCGGCGTGCGGCTCGAGCCGGACGACCTGCTCGACCAGGATGGGCGGCTGCGCTACGCGTACGTCGTCGATCGGCTGCGCGAGTTCGCACCCGCCCACGTTGTCGACGGTTTCGCGATCGCGCACCGAGCGGTGCTCGCGACCTTCACCGATGCCGTCCTCACCACGGCGGCTGCGTTGCGGTCCGACGCCGAGCAGCTCGCGGCGAGTGACTTGGTCGCGATGCTCGCAGGGGTCGACGTCTCGGCGCCCCGGGTGCACGAGAGCACGCCGCGCGCGCCTCTCGGGCTTGACCTCGATGACGCACAGTCCGCCCTGGCGCAGGCAGTCGTCGCCGGCGGCAGCCGTGCCGCCGTCGCACCGCCCGGCACAGGTGTCACCCAGACGCTCGCCGCCGCCGTCGGGGCGCTCGTTGCCGCCGGCAAGCGGGTGCTTGTCGTCAGCGAGCCGCGCGCGCCGTTGCGCGACCTCACCGAACGGCTGCGCGATCTCGGGCTGCAGGATGCCGTGCTTGACCTCTCGCCCGAGACTTCCGAAGCCGCGGCCCTCGCCGACATCGCCGAGGTGCTCGACCGCGTCGGCGGCGCGGCGGTGCCCGAGCCGGGCGCCGAGGGCGGCGACCAGCAAGCCTTGGCCGAGCTGGAGAGCTACTTGACCTGGCTGCACACCCCGGTGCAGCCGTGGGGCCTCACCCCGTACGACGTCTATGCCGCCACCCTCGCCGGCCCCTCGTCGGGTGGGGTCTCGGCGATGCTGCCCGCTGATGCCGTGCGTCGCTTGCACGGCGCCGCCCGTGATCGTGCTCGCGCCGACCTCGGAGCGCTTGTCGACGCCGGAGGACTGACCGCTGCTTCGGCCGAGTCGCCGTGGAACGACGCCCTTCTCGACGACGAGGGCTCGGCCCGGCGAGCGCTCGAGGCAGCGACCTCTTTGCACCGTCAGTCGTTGGGGGCGGCGCGCGACGCCGCGACGCGGGCCGCCATCGAGGTTGGGCTACCGGCGCCGACGACTGTCGGTGAGGCTGCGCAGCTCGCCCAGCAGCTGGCGGGTGTGCACGACACGCTGGCCCAGTTCCTGCCGGAGATCTGGACGGCACCGCTCGACGACCTGGTGGCCGCGACCGCCGACCGCCATGGTCGTGCCGGACTGGCGTCGAAACCTGGCTTCGCGACGCGCGTACGGGCGCGGCGCACTGCGCGCGAGCTGCGCCTCGATCCCCGCACCGGGCCGAGCGGCGCCGAGCTACACCGCGCACTGGCCACGGCCCGCGACCGGCTCGCGATCTGGCGGGAAAAGGCACGCGATGCGCGGCCACCTCGGCTCGGCGAGCACAGCGCGCTCGCCGTCGAATCTGTGAATGCCGCCGTGGCTGACCTCGACGTGCTGTTTGCCGCCCTGCCCGACGCTGGCTTGGTCGACAGCGGTTTCACCGACCTGTCTCAGCTGCTCGGCGACCTGCTTGCTGATCAGGCCGGGGCGCTGCGGGTGCCGAAGCTGCGCAGCCTGCGCTCGCGCCTGGCCGACCTCGGCCTGGCCCCGCTGCTTTCCGAGTTGGCCAAGGCAGAGGTCGACAGGGCAACCGCCGAAGCGGCTTTCGAGCACGCCTGGCATCGCGGCGTGGCAGCCGCGGTTGCCGCCGGGGGCCAGGTTCCTCAGGACTTCGCCGGGCTCGTCGACAGGTTCGGCCCGGCCGATGCCCGCGAGGTGGCGCTTGCGGCACTGGCGGTGCGCCAGTCCTACGCCTCCGCCGTGCGTTCGGCGCTGACCGAGCACGCCGAGCAGCGGGGCGTCCTCGAGGGCGTCCGCGCCAGGCTGCGCAGCGCCGTTGTCGACGGACCTGACCTCGTCATGGCCACCAAGCCGGTGTGGCTCGTGGCGCCGCTGCGCGTGAGCACGGTCCTGCCGCTCGCTCCGTTGTTCGACCTCGTCGTCATCGAGGCCGCTCACCGTGTAGCGCCGGCTCTCGCGGTGCCGGCCCTTGCTCGTGCGGGGCGGGTGCTGGTGTGCGGTGATCCGGAGCGAGGCTGGCCGACGGAGTTCTCCGTAGCCGCTGATCCGGAACCCGAGCCGGAGCCCGACCCAGCTGGCGCGCCGCTGCGCGGTCATCCGACGTCCATCCTCGACCAGCTGCGAAGCCGCCTTCCGGCGAGCACCCTGAGCCGCGACTACCGCAGCGTTGACTCGCGCTTGGTCGCGGTTGCCGCCGATCGGCACGGCGGCGGGCTTGTCGCCTGGCCCAACACCGGTGCCAGCCGGGTCTGCCTCGAGCTGGTCACGCAGCCGGTGGGTCACGATCGCCAGGAGGAGAGTGTCGAAGCCGAGGCGGCGCGAGTCATCGACCTCGTGCTCGCGCATGCCCACACCCGGCGCGATGAGTCGCTGGCCGTTGTCACGCTCACCGAGCGGCATGCCGACCGCATCCGCACGCTGCTGCGCGGGGCCCTGATGGTGGCGCGTGACGTACACCCGTTCTTCCGAGCCGACCGTCCCGAGCCGTTCGCGGTTGTGACGTTCGACCATCTGGCCGAGCGGTCGCGTGATGTCGTCATCCTCGCGGTTGGCTACGGTCGCACGGCCGAAGGCCGGCTGCTCTATCGGTTCGGCACCCTCGGACGCGAGGGCGGCGAGGCGTTGCTGGCCACTGCGAGCGCCGCGGGCCGCCACGACCTCGTCGTCGCGTCGAGCCTCAGCGCCGAGGATCTCAACGAGCGTCGGCTGCTCACCGCTGGGCCGCAGGCACTGCGCGAGCTACTTGCGTTCGCTGGCCGTGGTGGCGAGCCGCTGCCGGGGGTGGCGGCATCCGCGCCGCTGGATCCGCTCGCGGCCGACATCGCGCGCCACCTCGACGTCGCTGGGCTGACTGCGGTCGCCGGCTATGGCGCGCATGGACTGCAGGTTCCGGTTGCCGTGGCTCACCACCAGCGCGACCGCAGCATGGTTCTGGCGATCCTGCCCGACCGTGATGCGGGGTCGCTTCGGCAGGCGTGGCGCGTCGATCCGGCGCGGCTGCGTGGGCTCGGCTGGACGGTCGTGCCGGTCTCGGTCGCGCGCTGGACGGTCGATCCTGCCGCCGAAGTCGAGCGGATCAAGCAGGCCTACGAGGCCGCGTCGGGTGTCGCGCTGCCCGACACCGACCGACGGGGCGAACCTCCCGCCGCTTGACTTAGGCTCGCTCATGATGAGCGAGACCCCCTTCGAAGACGACTTCGACGTCCTCCCCGACGCAACGGCCGACGACACCGCTGCCGGTTGGGGTGAGCAGGACGAGTCCAACGACGCGCGCTTGGCAGACGAGCGCCCGCCGCACTGGGACTGAGGCTGTTGGCTGCCTAGTGCGGCGGCAGCTCCGCGCTGGTGCGGGCCGCGCCATTCTGTGCGCGCAGCTCGTCGCGGATTTCCCTGAGCAGAAGGACGTCCTCCGGCACCGCGTCCGGCTCGGGTTCCTGCCCCTTGGCCCGGCGGTCCCGGAGGTGGTTCATCGGCGCGACGAAGATGAAGTAGACGACGGCTGCGGTGATCAGGAACGTGATAGTTGCTCCGATGACCGCACCGATATCGATGGTTGTTGCCGGGTTGCCGCCGATGATTTCCCAGGACAGCCCAGAAGGTCCGTCGCTGCCACCGATTGCGTTGACGACTGGCTGGATCACGTTGGCAGTGATCGCTCCGATCAGTGCCGTGAATGCCGCACCGATCACGACCGCCACTGCGAGGTCGATGACGTTGCCGCGCATGATGAAGTCCTTGAAGCCCTTGATCATGCGTTCTCCTTCCGATAGGCCTCGTTGGCCAACCTAACGGGATGCGATCTGGTGTCAGCCCTCGGGCAGCACCACCACACTGAGCGGCCCTCTCACTGATGCGGCCGAGAGGTTGAGCGCTTCCGGGTGGCTTGTCGACAGGACCACCAGGGCCCCCTCGAGCGCCATCGCGGCCTCTGCCTGCCGAGGAACGCTCAGCACGCGCACACCGGCTGCGACCACGGCGGCAGTCGGCGTAGCGCCGGATGTGCCGTGCGCGAAGGCATCGACCTCGGTCAGAGCGGCAGCGTCAACGCCGGCGGTTGCTATGACGTCGACGACGTCGCCAGGGCGGAGCAGCGCAGCGGCCGCCGCATCCATCAGCCGTACGGGAGTAGCCACCTGGCCCGGCTCCAACGCGCTCACCAGGCCGGGGCTCACGACGCGCACGTCGGTCAGCGGCTCGCCGGCGCGAACCGCACCCGAGACCACCCGCCCCTCGACATCGCCGCCGGGTGTCAGCACTCCGTCCGGCAGGAGTCCGGGCGGCCAGCGCGCGCGCCGGACGTCTGCGGCGACCAGCGTCGTGCCGGGGACGAGGTCGTGCGCCGCAACGAGGACCTCCGCTGACGGCGGCGGGGGCGGCTCGAGCGCCTCGAGCGCAAACATCACCGCCAGCGCGGCCAGCGCGGCGGCGAGGAGTCGCCGATGCCACGTGGCGAGACGGAGGCGGCGGGTCCAGGTCTGCGGCACGCCAAGCACGCTAGGGCGAAGGCGCGGTCCGGTGTTCGATGTCCACAGGGACAAGAGGGCTCAGCGGGCGCGCCAAGCCGGATGTGGAAAGGCTCAGGAGGTCGAGCCGGCGGTGCTGCTCGCCGCGCTGGTCGAGGAGCTGGCGGACGATGCCGCGCTGCCGTCCGTCGTGGTCTTGCTCGCCGAGGAGTCGGAGGACGTGGCCGAGGAACCGTTCGTGGCCGGCGCCGGGGAGCCCTTCGACCTGCTGTCAGTGCGGTAGAAGCCCGAGCCCTTGAACACGACGCCGACGGCGGAGAAGACCTTGCGCAGGGTGCCGCCGCAGCGCGGGCACTCGGTGAGCGCGGCGTCGGTGAACTTCTGGACGACCTCGAGCGGCTCACCGCAGTCGGTGCACGTGTACTGGTAGGTCGGCACGGTCGGCTTCCTCCTGGCAGCGGGGGGCGTTAGCACTCCCACCCTCTGACTGCCAATGATGCACTGTTGCCGCGAGGATTGCCAAAAACCGGAGCGTGATCAGGGTGTCTCCGGCACGTGATCGCGCCAGCTGTGCCGGGGCCCATAGCCCAAGACCTCCCGGGCCGCGTCAATCGCGAGCAACGTCTCGAACTGCCCGACGTCCCTGGTCAGCGGCACGCCCGGGAACACCTCGGCCAGAAGGTCGGCCGACGGCCGGTTCATGATCGTGTCGGCCGCCGCGATGATGAAGCTCGGCGCGCCTTCAAGCGAGGCCTCCAGCGATTGCCGGCACGCCGCGGCGACATCGCGCGCGTCGACGTAACCCCACAGGTTCCACTTGCGGACGTGCGGGTCCGCCCAGTAGGACGGCACCCGCGCATAGTCGGCGACCGTGTGCACGTTGGACAGCCGCAGCGCCACGAACGGGATGCCCGACCAGCCGCTGATCTGCTCGGCCAAGGTCTCACCGACGACCTTGGACAGGGCATAGGTCGAGGTCGGATAGGGGTAGTGCGCCTCATCGATCGGCGCGTACTTCGGCGGCACGTCGAACGGGAGCCCGAGTGTCGTCTCGCTGGACGTCCAGACCACACGGCTCAGGCCGCTGCCTCGGCGGCGAGGAACACGTTGCTGTTCATGGCGGTGTTGGCCGTGAACGTCACCGCCGGTGTGTACAGCCCCGGGGCCGGGATGTTGGCCAGATGCACGACGGCGTCGACGCGGGACAGGGCCTCGACCGTCTGCCCATAGTCGGTGAGGTCAGCACGCAGCAGCGCCAGACCAAGGTCCGCGAGATCGCCTTGGTCACCGGGTCGCCCGGCCGTGTCGATCGCGACGACGTCGTAGTCGTGGCTCACCAGGTCCGCCACGACCACGCGACCGGTCTTGCCGAACGCGCCGGTGACAGCGACTGTGCTCATCTGAGCTCCATTTCATGAGTGGAATGCCGCGAGTCGCGCAGCCTCGTCGTCTATTTCAGCGCGTACGCCCTTGGGCAACCGCTCGAACGTCTCGACCGCGACGCGCCCACCGTCGTAGCGCCAGGTGCCCGCCACCGCACCGTCGACAAGGACCGTGTTGAACGAGTGCGGCGTCTTCGTGTTGAAGATCCGCGAGCGGTGCTCCTCGGGCAGGATCTGCGTGCGCCTCGCATGGGTGAGCAGCACCGCGTCCCAGACAGCCAGAAACCGTACGGGCACAACGCTGTCGGGGTCAGGCAGCGGCAGGTCGGGCAGGTCGACAAGCGCCTTGCCCTCGGCTGACTTGAAGTGGCGCACCTCCATGTCGGCAAGCGCCTCCGTGACCGTGGCCACGGGCAGTCCCGCCCATGAAGCGATGTCGGCCTTGGCCGCCGGGCCGAACGCGGTCAGGTAGCGCCGCACCAGCAGGTCCACGCCCAGCCGCGGCGCCACATCGGCCGCGCCCACCGAGTCGGGCGGGAGCCACTGCTCGGCCAGGGCGAACAGGTTGGCGCGCGGCCGTTCCCACGTGCCCGACGGTGGTACGCGGACGAGGTCGACGAACTGGGCGATTGCCTTCGAGGCGCGACGGCTTGACCAGTGCGTCGAGATCCGTACGACTCATGGGGCCGTCGCGCAACGCCTCCCGCAGCCGCTTCGCGGCGGACTCCGCCTCGTCGACCGAGACGCCGCGCGAGACACGCGCGTACCACTGGCGACGGGACTCCCGCACGGCTGCGGTCCACGGCCAGTAGTCCTCCGCCGACACCAGGTGGATCGTCGAGCGCAACAGCGTGGCCTGGATGATCGACCGGTCCTCGAGTCGTCGCGTCACCTCGTCGCGGCGCAGGTCGGAGAGCCGGGACCAGAGCCCGATGTACATCGCCGGCGCATACTGCGCCTGCAGGCCGCCCATCGCCTCGAGCACCCGGGGGATCGGTCGGCTGTCCCGGGACAGGAGAAGCTGCCTGGCGAGCAGCGCGCGGTTGAGCTCGCGCTGCGAGAGCGTGCGTACAGGCTTCGCGGCCACGCTCAGGACCGTACCGACAACGGCCGACAGACCATGACCTAGCGTTGGGAAGCAACTTCTCGACCGCGCAGGAGGCATCGACCAGTGGCCGGAACCGTCCGACCGATCACGATGTACGGCGATCCGGTCCTGCACAGCCCCTGCGCCGAGGTGGCGACCTTCGACGACGAGCTGCGCCAGCTGATCGACGACATGTTCGCGACCATGGCGGCGGCCGATGGTGTCGGGCTGGCCGCCAACCAGGTCGGGGTGCCGCTGCGTGTCTTCGTCTTCGACTGCCCCGACGCCGACGACAACCACGTCGTCGGGCACGTGTGCAACCCGGTCTTGGAGCTGCCGGACGGCAAGGATCGGGTCCTCGACGTGTCGGACGAGGGCTGCCTCTCGGTGCCGGGGGAGTACGCGAAGCTGGGCCGGCCCGAGGTCGCGGTGGTCACCGGGGTCGACGCGGACGGCAACCCGGTGCGCTACGAGGGCACCGGGCTGTTGGCCCGCTGCCTGCAGCACGAGGCCGACCATCTGGACGGCATGGTGTTCGTCGACCGGCTCCCTCGAAGGACCCGTAAGAAGGTGCTCGAGGCGGCTGGCTTCGAGGCTTAGTCGAGCGCGCCCACCTGAGCGATAAAAGCCGGAGTCTCGAAGTAGACGCGGCCTTCGCCCACGACGAGGTTCCTGGTCTCAGCCGTGGCGTCGAAGGCGCCGTGGTAGAAGAACTCCAGCATTCCGAGTACGCCTTCCGGGCCAAGAACTCTGGCCTGTGGCCATCACGCGGAAGACCACGTCCGGCGACATCATGCTGACGTCCCCGTGATCGGACTCGACGTATCGCGTGATGATTGCGCATTCAGTCCGACTCGAACCATGGTCCACTCCCACCGACGCGCGAGATCGAGATGTGCGCAATGAAACCCGGCGGCGGATCCGACATCGGCGGGAACACCGTGCCAGGGCCGATATAGGTCTGGGCGAGGGTGTGCAGCAACTCGGGACCACCACCCTCCGTCAGTCGGGCGGTGCCATAGACAAGCAGGGAGTCCTGCATGCCGACGGCGTTGGCGCCCAACCCCTCGAAAGAGACGACCACTCGCGGGTCGCGGCGAATGTTGTGCAGCTTGCGCTGGCGGCCGTCGAGATGCGCGGTGACCAGTTCGTCGCCGTCCAACCCGACCCAGACCACGCTGACCTGCGGTGAGCCATCGCCGTTGATGGTCACGAGATGGCCAAGGGCACCGGACTCGATCAACTGCCGCGCCGCCGCGTTCAAGTGAGCCACAGCGACAATCTGCCGCAGATCCGTTGCGTTCGCGCGGGCGGGCAGCTGCGGTCAGCTGAGCAACCGCGGCTCGATCCTGTTCTCGCTCACGCTGCCGTCAGGCTGCCGTTCAACCCGGTAGGCCGCGACGTCCGGCTTGTCAGCGACGGCTTCGACCAGCTCGGTGCCGCGATAGACCAGCCCGACACCGTCGTCGGTCGCGTAAGACAGCGGCAGGATCTCGTCGCCGACGAGCTTGTGCAGCCGCGGCCGGCGCTGCTCCTCGGAGTCGTAGTGCACGCCGTTGCCGTACGGCAGCAGCGCCAGACCGTTGGTCACCCACCGCAGGTCCGGCCCGAACGAGTCGGTGGGGCCGCCGACGTGCCAGCAGATCGACCCGGCCGAGACTCCGGCGAGGACGACGCCCGCCTCCCAGCATTCACGCAGGATCTCGTCGAGGCCATGCAACCGCCACAGCTCGAGCAGCCCGGCGACCGAGCCGCCGCCCACCCAGATGACGTCTTGTCGCAGCAGGTGGCTGCGAATGTCGTCGATGTTGGGCATGGGCATCAGGTTGAGGCAGGTCACGAGGGTTTCCGTGCCGTAGAACGCCTCGTGGATGCGCGCGTTCTGGTGCGGGTTGTCGCCCAGGGCAGTGCCGACGTACGTGAACCGCTCCCGCCCGCCGGCGAGCTCGAAGGCGAGGTCGATGAGCGGCCCGGGCCGCAGGTAGGTCCGGTCTCCCTGGCGGAAGCCGCCGGAGGTGGCGAGGATCGTCGGTGCGTCAGCAGTCACGCGCGCCACCCTCTCAAGCGCCGTCGTCGTGCGATTCAGTGGGTCGCCTAGGCTTGCCGCCCGTGCGTCGGTTGGTGAAGATCCTGATCATCGTCTCCGTGGTGCTCGCCGTGCTGGCAGCCACCGGGGCCGGTCTGGTGATCTGGTCGGTGCAGCGCGCATTCCCCGACTACGGCGGCGAGCGGGTGCTCCCCAGCTTGCAGGCCGACGTCACCGTGCAGCGAGACGACCATGGCATCCCGCACATCTGGGCCGACACGGCCGAGGATCTGTTCAAGGCCCAGGGTTACGTCCACGCTCAGGACCGCTTCTGGGAGATGGACTTCCGCCGCCATGTCACGGCCGGCCGGCTCTCCGAGTGGTTCGGCGAGGACCAGGTCGAGACCGACGTCTTCATCCGCACCATGGGCTGGCGCCGGGTCGCGGAGGAGGAGTACGAGCTGCTGTCTGCGGACACGCGGCGCTATCTGCAGGCGTACGCCGAGGGAGTCAACGCCTACCTTTCCGAGCGGTCCGGCGGCGAGCTCGGCCTGCACTACACGGTCCTCGGCCTCGTAGGCGGCGACTACACGCCCGAGCCATGGTCTCCGGTCGACTCGATTGCCTGGCTGAAGGCGATGGCCTGGGACCTCCGAGCCAACATGGAGGACGAGATCAGCCGGTCGCTGCTGGCCGGTGAGGTGCCGCTCGACCGCGTCGAGCAGCTGTGGCCGGCGTACCCCTACGACCGGCACGACCCGATCGTGTCCGATGCCGATCTCGCGACCGTTGCGCCGGCAGCACGCGTGGCGCCGGTGACCGACCCGACGGCTGCCGAGGCGCTCGTCCGGGTGCAGCAGGCGCTCGACACCATGCCGGTGCTGCTCGGCAAGGGAAACGGCATCGGGTCCAACTCGTGGGTGGTCGACGGGACGCGTACGACGACCGGCCGGCCGATGCTCGTCAACGACCCGCACCTCGGGCCCTCGATGCCGTCGCTCTGGTACCAGATCGGCCTGCACTGCCGTGAGCGCACTGACGCGTGCCCGTTCGAGGCCGCGGGCTACTCCTTCTCGGGGATGCCCGGCGTCGTGATCGGCCACAACGACCGCATCGCCTGGGGATTCACCAACCTCAACGCGGACGTGTCCGACCTCTACCTCGAGCAGGTCAGCGGCGACTCCTATCTCGTGCCCGGTGGCACCGAGCCGCTCGTGACCCGTCAGGAGACGATCGAGGTCGCCGGGGCCGATGACGTCGTCGTGACCGTGCGTACCACCCGGCACGGCCCGATCGTGTCCGACGCCGACGACCTCACCCGTGCTGTGGGGGACAGTGCTCCTGTCGCCGAGGGCTCCCCCGACCGCGGGGACGGTTATGCGGTCGCGTTGCGCTGGACCGCTCTCGACCCAGGACGTACGGCCGACGCGATCTTCGCGCTCAACCGGGCCCGCGGCTGGGCGGACTTCCGGGCCGCGGCCGCGCTGTTCGAGGTGCCGGCGCAGAACCTCGTGTACGCCGACGTCGACGGGCACATCGGCTACCAGACCCCGGGGCGCATCCCTGTGCGGTCCGACGGCGCGGACGGCCGGTGGCCGGTGCCAGGGTGGACCGGCACGGGGGAGTGGACGTCGTTCATCCCGTTCGACGCGCTGCCGTCGGTGCTCGATCCCGAGTCAGGTTTCGTCGTCACGGCCAATAACGCAGTGGTGAGCAACGCCTACCCGTACCTGCTCACCCACGACTGGGACTACGGCTACCGCAGCCAGCGCATCGTGGACCTGCTGACGGAGGCGGGTCCGCTGGACGCGGATGCCATGGTCGAGATCCAGATGGACTCCAGCAACGGTTTCGCTGACACGCTCTTGCCGTACCTGCTCGACATCGATCTGCCGGATGGTTACTACACCGACGGCCAGGATCTGCTCCGCGACTGGGACGGCACGCAGGAACCCGACTCGGGTGCTGCCGCCTATTTCAACGCGGTGTGGCGCCAGCTGCTGGAGCACACCTTCGACGACGAGCTCCCGGACGATGTTGAGCCCGACGGCGGGAGCCGATGGTTCGAGGTCGTACGCGTCCTGCTCGAAAGTCCGAACGATCCGTACTGGGACAACGTCGACACGGTTGACGCGCGCGAGACTCGGGAGGGCATCCTGCAGCTGTCGATGCGCGACGCGCGTGACGATCTGACCCGGCTGATGGCCAAACGCGCTTCGGACTGGGAGTGGGGCCGCGTCCACGCGCTGACACTGACCGACCAGACGTTCGGGACATCGGGGATCGGGCTCATCGAGCGGCTGTTCAACCGTGGTCCGTACCGGGCCGGCGGCGGCACCGACATCGTGCAGGCCAATGCCTGGCTGCCCGCCGACGGCTTCGAGGTCACTGCGGTCCCGTCGATGCGGATGGTGGTCGATCTGGCCGACTTCGACGCCTCGCGCTGGATCGACCTGACGGGTGTCAGTGGGCACCCCTATCACGACCACTACGCCGACCAGACCGAGCTCTGGGCCTCCGGTGGGACGATCCCGATGCTGTGGTCGTCGGAGGCGGTGCGCGAGGCGGCCGAGCACACCCTTCGGCTGTTGCCGGCGAGCTAGCGCGATCGTTGCCCGAGCCGTAGCAACCCCCCTGGGGTCGCGGCGGCGTGGACCGGCACGTCATGGCGTTCCCGCGGCACCGCCTCGTCCAGCACCTCGCCCTCGTGCAGCAGCACGCACGTGAAGGCCCGTCCGGCGACACGGGCAAGGACTCGGTCGTACGAGCCGCCGCCACGCCCTAACCGCGTGCCCGTCCGGTCGACGGCAACGCCGGGCACCAGCACCACCGATGCGTCCAGGACCGCGTCGACCCCCAGGCGTGGTCCGGTGGGCTCGAGCAGCCCGCGCGCTGCCGCCGCCAGGGACCCGACACCGTTGTAGCGGGCCCAGTCGACGTCGTTGTCGGCACGCAGCACCGGCAGCAGCACTGCCACGCCCCGCTCGTGCAGGCTGTCGATGAGTGGGCCCGTCCCCGGCTCGCGGCCGATGGACACATAGGCGGCGATCGTCCCAGCGGCTTGCACTTCGGGGATGGCCAGCACAACGTCGCGCAGATCGCGCGCGGCGAGCGAGAGGTCGTACGGCGTCATGTCCTTGCGTGCGTCGATCATCCGGCGCCGCAGGCGCGCCTTGGCAACGTCGGGGGTACGCGGCGGCGGCGCGGGCGGGATCGCAGGCACGCCGTCACTGTAGACGCGTGATCACGAAGGCTTTGTGCTCGTTTTCGCGAGCAAAGCCTTCGTGATCATGGGGCTAGCCCGACAGCGCGAGCCCCAGTGCAAGCAGCGCCGCGTAGACCAGCTCCAGCAGCCCGGTGCCGCGCAGCACCGCGATCAGTTCGCGCCCGACCGCGCCGCGCCGCACCGGCGCCACGACCCGCCACGCCAGGGGCGCCGAGAGCAGCGCCAGCGCCGACCACGGTCGTCCGGCCAAAGACAGCACGACGGCGAGGATGTAGGGCACAGCCACCAGCGCCTGGTAGAGCACGCGGGTGCGCGCATCCCCAAGCAGCACAGCGAGGGTGCGTTTCCCGGCGACCGCGTCGCTCGGGATGTCGCGCAGGTTGTTGACGACAAGCAAAGCGCAGGCTAACGCGCCGATCGCGACGCCGCCGACCACCGACGACGGCACGAATCGCTCGGCCTGCACGTACGCCGTGCCGACCACCGCGACCAGTCCGAAGAACAGGAAGACGGACACCTCACCGAGCCCGTGGTAGCCGTACGGCCTCGACCCACCCGTGTAGAACCACGCCGCCGCGATCGCGGCCGCCCCGACAAGCACCAGCCACCACGCCTGCGACACCACGACGAGGGCAAACCCGGCGACGATCGCGACGGCGAACGCGATGAACGCTGCCCGCTTGACCGACGCGGGGGCCGCGACCCCACTCCCCACGAGGCGCAGCGGGCCGACCCGGTCGGCGTCGGTGCCGCGAATGCCGTCGGAGTAGTCGTTGGCGTAGTTGACGGCCACCTGCAGCGCGACCGCGACAACCAGGGCGAGCAGCACCCGCCCCGGCGCGAACGCGTCGACGGCGTCGGCCGCCCCCGCACCAACGAGAACCGGAGCAAAGGCGGCAGGCAAGGTCCTGGGTCGGGCCCCTTCGACCCACTCGGCGGCAGTCGCCATCAGCCCACAGATGCCGGGGCGTGGGCGCGCGCGGCAGCGACGCCGGCCAGCGCGGCACGGTCGACCTTGCCGCTGGGCAGATGGGGCAGCTCGTCGACGACGACGATGTCGTACGGAGCGAACGCCGCGGGCGCTTTGCGCGAGACGTGGGCACGGACCGACGCGAGTGTCGGGGGCTGCGCCGGGTCGCGAGGCACGACCACTGTGACCACGCGCTGACCCCACGTCGCGTCGGGCACGCCCACGCACGCCGCCTCCTTGACCCGGGGGTGACCGGCGACGGCGGACTCGGCGGCCAGCAGCGGAACGTTGACCCCACCGCTGATCACGACCTCGTCGACTCGGCCGATCACGGTCAGCATGCCGTCGTCCGCGAGCTCTCCGAGGTCGGCAGTGGTGAACGCGCCGGCCGAGAACAGCTCGTCCTTTTTCGCAGAGCGATAGCCGTGTGCAAGGACCGGCCCTTCAATCTGGATGCGCCCGTCAGGATCAGTGCGTACGGTCACGCCGTCGAGCGCCCGCCCGTCGTAGACGCAGCCACCGGCCGTCTCCGTCATCCCGTACGTCGTCACGATCGGCACCCCGGCCAGCGCAGCCCGCTGCAGCAGCGGCTCCGGCGTGGGCGCCCCGCCCAGCAGGATCGCGTGGTAGGCGCGTGCAGCGTCGAGCACCGCTCCGCCCGCGTCAAGGATGCGAGTGAGCTGGGTCGGCACCAGCGCGGTGTAGCGGCGACCGGACGTGCGCCCGAACAGCCGCACCGTCGCCGCGGCGAACTCGTCGGGATCGAATCCCGTGGACAGGTCGAGCGCGACGGGTTCGGTGCCGGCGGCGATCGACCGTACGAGCACCTGCAGCCCGGCAATGTGCGTTGCCGGTAGGGCCAGCAGCCAGTGCCCCGGGCCGCCGAGCCAGTCGAGGGTGGCGGATGCGGAGGCGCGAAGCGCCGCGGCTGAGAGCAGGACCCCCTTGGGCTCACCGGTCGAGCCCGAGGTCGGAGCGACGAGGGCGACGTCCGCGGGCACCGGTCGACTCGGGACCAGGATCTCGGCGATGCGTTTCTGCAGGTCAGCCGGGCCCGATGGCAACGGTAGGACGGCCGGACCGCCCTCCAATGCCGCCCGGAGCGGCGGGATGAGCCGGTCGAGCACGTCGGGGCCGGGAGGCACCACGACGGTGCTGATCGGGCGGGTCGGATGCGGGTTCGGATCGCTTGCTGACTCCCCGGTGGAGTCACCGGAAGGAGTGCTCGCGTCGTTGCGGGTGTCCATGGCGCGGCCCAGCCTACGTGGAGCCGACCCCGGGTTGGGAAGGGTGATTGCGAGGATTCCCGTCAGAAATACCAGGGGAACGCCGACCAGTCGGGGTCGCGCTTCTCGAGGAACGCGTTGCGGCCCTCGACCGCCTCGTCGGTCATGTAGGCGAGCCGAGTCGCCTCCCCTGCGAACACCTGCTGGCCGACCATTCCGTCGTCGATCGCGTTGAAGGCGAACTTGAGCATGCGCTGCGCTGTGGGGCTCTTGCCGTTGATCTCGCGGGCCCAGTCGAGCGCCACCCGCTCCAGGTCGGCGTGCGGCACGACCGCGTTGACCATGCCCATCCGGTGCCCGTCCTCGGCGGTGTAGTCGCGACCGAGGAAGAAGATCTCCCGGGCGAACTTCTGGCCGACCTGCCGCGCGAGGTAAGCGGACCCGTAACCGCCGTCGAACGATCCCACGTCGGCGTCGGTCTGCTTGAAGCGGGCGTGCTCGGCCGACGCCAGCGTGAGGTCGCACACGACGTGCAGCGAGTGGCCCCCGCCGGCGGCCCACCCGGGCACCACGGCGATGACCACCTTGGGCATGAACCGGATGAGCCGCTGTACCTCCAGGATGTGCAGCCGCCCCGCGCGCGCGGCGTCGACGGTCTCACCGGTTTCACCCGAGGCGTACTGGTATCCCGACCGCCCGCGGATCCGCTGGTCGCCGCCGGAACAGAACGCCCACCCGCCGTCCTTGGGCGACGGGCCGTTGCCGGTGAGCAGCACGCAGCCCACGTCGGGTGTCATGCGCGCATGGTCGAGCGCGCGGTAGAGCTCGTCGACGCTGTGCGGGCGAAAGGCGTTGCGTACCTCCGGGCGGTTGAAGGCGATGCGTACGGCACCCACGTCGACCGCGCGGTGATAGGTGATGTCGGTGAAGGCGAATCCCTCGACGGGACGCCATGCGGAGGCATCGAACAGCTCGGAGACCACGGCGGGAGCCTAACCCCCGGGGGCTCCGCCCCGGGGAACCCCCGAAGAGCGTGCGACGGGGCACCTAGGCTTCGAGCCGTGCCTTCCAGTCACGTCTACGCCATCCCGCTGCGCATGCGATTCCGCGGCATCACCGTGCGCGAGGGCATGCTGATCGAAGGCCCGGCGGGATGGGGCGAGTTCTCGCCGTTCTGGGCCTACGACGCTGTCGAGTCGCGGTCGTGGTGGCTGGCTGCGCGCGAGGCCGCGTACGAGGGCTGGCCGGCGCCGGTCCGCGACCTCGTCCCGGTCAACGTCACCGTGCCGGCAGTCGACCCGGCCCTGGCGTACGAGATCGTCGCCGCGTCAGGCTGCCGGACTGCCAAGGTCAAGGTTGCCGAGCCGGGGCAGTTGCCGCTCGAGGACGAGGCACGGCTCGAGGCGGTCCGCGACGCCTTGGGCCCGGCGGGGGCGATCCGTGTTGACGCCAACGGTGCGTGGACAGTGGACGAGGCCGTACGGCTGCTGCGGTTGTACGACGAGGCGGCCGGGGGCTTGGAATACGCCGAGCAACCTTGCGCGACCGTCGAAGAGCTCGCTGCGCTGCGGAGGAAGGTGGACGTGCTCATCGCCGCCGACGAGTCGATCCGGCGGTCGGAGGACCCGCAGCGGGTGGCCCGGCTCGGCGCAGCCGACGTCGCCGTCCTCAAGGTGCAGCCGCTCGGCGGTGTTCGTGCCGCGCTAGGCGTCGCCGAGCGGATCGGCCTGCCGGTCGTCGTGTCGAGTGCGCTCGAGACTTCGGTCGGGATCGCTGCCGGTGTCGCCCTGGCGGCTGCTCTTCCCGAGCTGCCGTTCGCCTGTGGCTTGGGGACCGTTCGGCTGCTCGGGCGAGACGTCGTCGCGCAGCCGCTGTTGCCGGTCGACGGCATGGTGCACGTCCGTCGCGTCTCGCCGGATCCTGCTGAGCTCGAAGCCGTGCGGGCCGACTCCGCGACGGCGGCGCGGTGGCAGCAGCGGCTGGCCGAGGTCGAAGCCGGCGCCTGACTCAGGCAGGCGGCGGTCCGGACGTTGTGCCGACTCGCAGCCGCACGGGCAGCAGAACGTTGGCCGGCTGCCGACCGTCGAGTAGGGCGGCGACAGCTTCGCCCGTCAGCCTGCCCTTTTCGAAGAGAGGCTGCTCCACTGTCGTCAGCACGTGGTCGCCAATCCCCGGCAGGTCCACACCGTCGAACCCGACGATGCTCACGTCATCGGGAACGCGCAGTCCACGCGCCTTGGCCCCAATGACGAGCCCGCTGGCCAGCAGGTCGCTCTGCGCGATGATCGCCGTCGGCGGGGGCGACATGGCGAGCAGGACGCGGGCCGCCTGCTCGCCGTCGTCCGGCAAGATTCCCGCCTCGTACACCTGCGGCAGCATGCCCAGGGCATCGACGACTCCGTCGAGTCGGCGCCGCACCGTGGCAAATCTGCTCGCGGCGATGCGCTCGGCATCGACCAGCCCGACGTGGCCGTCCGAACGAAGCGGCAGGGTGACCACCGCCATGCGCTCAGGCTGATGCCCGAGCTCCAGCAGATGCCGGACCACATGCTGCAGTCCCGACGCGATCGTCGATCTCGATCAGGGTGATGTCGGGCTCCCTGGTAGGCCCCTCGACACCGACCATCGGGACACCCCTGCGGCGCAACTGCTCGACGAGCGGGTCGTCCTCCTCCCCGCAGGTCTCGAAGACCGCAGCATCGAGCGGAACCCTGGCCACCTGCTGCAGGCTCGGACCGGCGAGAGCGCGCTCCCCGGCCAGGAGCAGCAGGCTGGAGCCGAGCGGGCTGAGCACCTCGGTGAGGCCATCCATGAGTGCGATCTGGACGGGGTCGCGGAAGGCGTTCAGCACGCGGTCCCCGATGATCACGCCGACCACGCCGGACCGGCCACGGCGCAGCGACTGAGCGAGGGGATCAGGCCCGGCATAGCCGAGCTCGGCCGCGGCGGCGAAGATCCGCTCGCGGGTCTCGGCGGCCACCGGACCAGCGCCGCTGAAGGCGAGTGATGCCGTCGACCTCGACACCCCGGCTCGGGCCGCGACGGCGGCGAGGGTCGGTCGATGCACGTCTCCCGGTGTCGGCACCCGCACCTCCTCCCGTCCCGTTGTGCCCGCTCCACCCATCCTGTTGATCATGGCGAAGGTGTGATCATCCGGCCGATATGAGCACATCTTCGCCATGATCAACTGGGGCGGGTGCCCGCGCGAGGTCCTTCGAGACCTTGACTCCGATCATCGCAACCCAGCATACTCGAATCGGTTCGATCGAATCGATTCGATCAGCACAGGAACCACCGGAGGGAGGCCCGTCCATGTTCGCGACCACCACGACTCACCAGCACCCGGTGAGGGCGCGCACCGCCGTGCTCGCCGTGTTCACCCTGAACGGGTTCCTCTTCGCCAACTGGGTCGCGCGCGTCCCGGCCGTCCGCGACGGTCTCGACCTGTCCGCCGGGGCCCTCGGGCTGCTGTTGCTCGCGATGTCCACCGGAGCGGTCCTTGCCCTGCCCCTTGTGGGGGCCGTGGTCATGCGGGTCGGCAGTCGTCGCACCGTGCGCGCCGCCGGACTGCTCGCAGCGGCTTCCCTCGTCGTCGCGGCTGCCGGCGTCTCCACGGGGAGCCTGCCCATCGCCGCGCTCGGGCTCTTCGGTCTTGGTGTCGGGACGGGCGCCTGGGATGTGGGCATGAACATCGAAGGAGCCGCCGTCGAGCGCGAGCTCGGATTCACGGTGATGCCGCAGTTCCACGCCGCCTTCAGCCTCGGTGCCGTAGTCGGCGCCGCGACCGGAGCACTAGCGGCCGTCCTGGACCTCGCGCTCCTCGCACACCTCACGGCCATCTCCGCCTTCGTCGCCATAGGCGTCGTCGCCGCCGTACGCCGGTTCCTGCCCGACGACGTCGTGGCGCACGACGCCGCTCCGTCTGCTCGTAGCCGGGCCGGCAACGCGTTCGGGGCGTGGCTCGAGCCGCGCACCCTGCTGATCGGCGTCCTGGTCCTTGCCGCCGCGCTGACCGAGGGCAGCGCCAACGACTGGCTGGCCATTGCTGTTGTCGACGGGTACGGCGGGAGTCCCGCGCTCGGCGCCGTGACCTTCGCACTCTTCGTCGCCGCCATGACGGCCGTCCGCCTCGGCGGCAACGGGCTGCTCGACAAGTACGGCCGGGTCGCCGTACTCCGCACCAGCGCGGCCGTCTCGCTCGTGGGCCTGCTGATGTTCGGTCTCGCGCCCTCGTTCGGCATCGGCCTCGTCGGTGTCATCGCCTGGGGTGCCGGCGCGGCGCTCGCCTTCCCGGTGGGAATCTCAGCGGCCGCCGATGACCCGATCCGCGCGGCCGCTCGGGTCTCCGTGGTCTCCTCGATCGGCTACTGCGCCTTCCTCGCCGGTCCGCCGCTGCTGGGTCTCGTCGCCGACCAGATCGGCATCCGTCACACGCTGCTGGTCGTCGGCATCGGCCTGCTGGTGAGCATCGCCGTTTCTCGCGCTGCGGCTAGGCTGCCTGGACGCGTCGAGCCCGGTGCGGATGAGGCGCCAGCCGCGGAGCTCGCACTGGCCGCACGCGACTAGGCAGCAGGGCCGGCGCGTCTGGAGGTCACCTCGATGAACCCCTCGACCGCGCTGGCCCGCGTCTTCGTCGACGAGCTGACCCGCCACCGCGTGCGCGAGGTGGTGCTGGCGCCCGGTTCGCGCTCGGCGCCGTTGGCTTACGCCTTGCACGATGCCGACCGCGCCGGGCGCCTGCGCCTGCACGTACGCATTGACGAGCGCACCGCTGGCTTCCTCGCCCTCGGGCTCGCCAAGGCCGCGCAGTGGCCGGTCGCGGTCGTGACGACGAGCGGTACGGCCGTCGCCAACCTGCATCCCGCGGTCCTGGAGGCACACCACGCGGGTGTTCCGCTGCTCGTGCTCAGTGCGGACCGCCCGCCCGAGCTGCGCGGCAGCGGCGCCAACCAGACCACCGACCAGATCAAGGTGTTCGGCGACGTGGTGCGACTGTTCCATGAGGTCGGGGCACCCGAGCGCCGCGCCGGCGAGGTCGCCTACTGGCGCGGACTGCTGAGCCGCGCTGTGGTCGCGGCGCGCGGCGAGCTGTCCGGCGACCCAGGGCCGGTGCACCTCAACCTCGCCTTCCGCGACCCGCTCGTCCCGGATGCGGACGACAGCTGGGTCGAACCTCTCGACGGCCGCCCGGACCTCGCGGCGTGGACCGATGCTCAGGGCGTGCCGCCGTGGCTCGCGGCGAGCAGCGCGCCCGACCGCCTGGGGTCTGAGCCGCGCACGGTGGTGGTCGTCGGCGACGCCTCGCCCCTCGTGGGTCTTGCGGCCGCCGACCTGGCCGAGCGTCGCGGGTGGCCGCTGCTCGCCGAGCCCTCCTCGGGTGCTTGGGGACGCAGCTCGATCGCGGCCGCCCCGCTCATCGCCGGTGCGACGGACTGGCTCGCGCGACACCTTCCGCGGCGCGCGGTGGTGGTCGGTCGGCCCACCCTGTCGCGCTCTGTGGCCCGGCTGCTGCGACACCCCGACATCGAGGTCGACGTCGTGGCCGAGTCGCCCCGCTGGTCCGACCCCGGGCTTGTCGCCCGTCGCGTCTTCGACGCCGCGCAGCTGTGGGTGGCGGCCGATCAGGAGCCGGTCGGCGTCACCGAGTTCCAGAAGGAGTGGCTCGAGGCGGGGCGCACCGCGCAGGCCGCCGTCGACGATGTGCTCGCGGATCAGTCGGAGCCGACCGGTTACGGGATCGCTCGTGAGCTCTTCGCGGCTGCCCCGGAAGGCTCGCTGGTCGTGCTTGGCTCCTCCAACGCCGTACGCGATGTCGACCTCGCGGCCGCCCCGGTCAACGGGCCGGTCTCTGTGCTCGCCAACCGGGGCCTGGCCGGTATCGACGGCACAATCTCGACGGCGGTCGGTGCAGCCCTCGAACACCACACGACGCATGCGCGGCCGTCGTTCGCGCTCGTCGGTGACCTAACCTTCCTGCACGACTCCAACGGCCTCGTGATGGGGCATGACGAGCCGCGTCCCGACCTCACGATCGTCGTCGTCAATGACGACGGCGGCGGCATCTTCACAGTGCTGGAGCAGGGTGCGCCGGAGCTGGCCGCGCCGTTCGAGCGCATCTTCGGCACGCCGCACGGCGTCGACCTGGGCGCTCTGTGCGCAGCGACGCGCACGCCACATCGGCGCAGCGCCGATCTCGTCGAGCTGCGCCAGGCACTCGCCGAGCGCGGCGGCATGCGTGTCATCGAGGTGCCGGTCAACCGCTCCGGGCACCGTGACCTGCATGCCCGCGTGCGGGCCGCCGTGACCGAAGCGCTCAGCCGAGAGTGAGCGCGTCGCGCATCGGGACGAGCTTGGCGGCACTCTCGGCCAGCTCCGCCTCCGGGTCGGACCCGGCGACGATCCCGCAGCCGGCAAACAGCTGGAGCCGCGCGGGATCCTGCGGATCGACCGCGGCGCAGCGCAGCGCGATGCCCCACTCGCCGTCGCCGTCGGCGTCGATCCACCCGACAGGCCCGGCGTAGCGCCCTCGGTCCAGCCCCTCCAGCTCGCGGATCAGCTCGCGGGCTGCCTCGGTCGGCGTCCCGCACACCGCGGCCGACGGATGCAGCGCCGCTGCCAACGCGAGTGACGACGCACCATCGCGCACGACGCCCGTGACGTCGGTGGCGAGGTGCATGACGTTGGGCAGGTGCAGCACGAACGGGCTGTCCGGCACGTTGGTGCTGGAGCAGTGCGGGGCAAGCGCGTCGGCGACCGAGCGCACCGCGTACTCATGCTCCTCGAGGTCCTTGCTCGACCGCGCCAGCGATCCAGACAGGGCGAGGTCGTGCGCGTCGTCGCCCGTACGCCGGATGGTCCCGGCCAGCACTCGCGAGGTCACGAGCCCGCGCTCCAGGCGTACGAGCATCTCCGGCGTGGCCCCCAGCAGACCGTCGACATGGAACGTCCAGCACGCCGGGTAGCCGGCCGCCAGCTGCCGCAACGGCCATCGCACATCGACCGGGCTATCGGCGCACGCGAGCAGGTCGCGCGCGAGTACGACCTTCTCCAGCTCACCGGAGGCGATGCGCTGCACCGCGTTGGAGACGACGATCTCCCAGTCGGCGCCCGACCGCGCACCGTCGGCGAACACCACACCCGCCGGGCGTTCTGGCTCCGGCTGCGGGTGGATGGCAGGAACCGCCGGAAATGACCCTGCGGCATCGATGACGGTCACCCACGAGCGGTCGCCGCGCCGGCCGACCACGACCGACGGCACCACGAGCATGGAGGCACCAGGCCGGGTGTCGAACGCGAACGAGCCGAACGCCACCAGCCCGGTCCCCGGCATGTCGACCTCGTCGCGCACCACGGCGGCATCGGCGACCGCGCCCCACCACGCCTCCGCGTCCGCGAAGCGCTTGTCACCCTGCGTCTCGAGGCGCGCGGCCTCGCCCCACCCGACGATGCCGTCGCCCCGGTGAACCCACGCCACTGCGTCACGCTCAGTCATCAGATCGAGCAGCGGCCCTGGGTCAGGGATCGTGACAGTCCGCACGACCAGCGGTCGTACCTGCGGATGCGTGGCGCCAACGGTGGCCGGGCTGCTTGTCACGGCGATCGAGCGTACGTGCCGTCACGCACTCACACGACCAGGGCAACCACGAGGCACCCACTTCACGGTTGACATGTGACACGCCTCACACGGCGACGAGGCGATCCATCCGTTCCTCGCGCACTACCAGGGCGAGGACTGCGTATCGCCGGGCACCAGGGCGAGTGGCATGCCGCGTCCGGCCAGTCCGGAGGCTGGGTGAACTGGTCGGTCGACCTGTCGGCATACGCCGGGCAGCAAGTCGAGTTGGCCATCGCCTATGTCAGCGACTGGGCAACCCAGGGGATCGGCGTCTTCCTCGACGATGTCGACGTGTTCGTCGACGGCACATCCATCGACACCGACCCGTCGTTCGAGGCGGGCCTCGGCTCGTGGACCGTTTCGGGTTCGCCCGAGGGCTCAGGTCGACAACTCCAACGACTGGCTGCGCACGCAGCTCGGCCTCGAGGAGGGAGCCGCGCACGCTGACCGAGGACAGCGCGTTCTTCGGGTTCGGCTTCGAGGGGCTCGCGCCCGCCGAGCGCGATGACCTCGTCGCCGCGCACGCTGCAGCACCTGCTCGGCTAGTCGGCCAGTCACAACTTGATCAGGGGGACCCGTGTCCAGACCTACTGGACACGGGGCCCCCTGATCCATGTCGGGATTGGACATGGGTGCCCCTGATCCACTCTCGCCACGTGTGCGAGGCTCGTGCCCGTGAGCCGAGCTGGACTGGACAAGGAGCCGCACGAGGTCGCGGCGATGTTCGACGACGTCGCCCGCAGGTACGACCTCACCAACGACGTCCTCGCCATGGGCCAGACCCGGCGCTGGCGCAAGGCGGTGGTGCAGGCCGTCGGCCCCAGACCCGGCGAGCGGGTGCTCGATCTTGCCGCGGGCACGGGCACCTCAAGCCTCCCGTTCCAAGAGCGCGGGGCCGTCGTGGTGCCGTGCGACTTCTCCCTCGGGATGTTGCGCGTCGGCAAGAAGCGCTACCCGCAGCTGCCCCTGACTGCGGGCGATGCGCTGCGCCTGCCGTTCGCGTCGGCGACCTTCGATGCCGTCACCATCTCCTTCGGCCTGCGCAACCTGCACGACCCGATCGTGGGCCTCGAGGAGATGCTGCGAGTCACCAAGCCGGGCGGGCGGCTGGTTGTCTGCGAGTTCAGCCACCCGACGTGGCCGCCGTTCCGCACGGCCTACACGGAATACCTCATGCGCGCGCTGCCGGCCGTCGCGCGCCGGGTCTCCAGCGCCCCCGACGCCTACGTCTACCTCGCCGAGTCGATCCGTGCCTGGCCCGACCAGCCGGAGCTGGCGACGCTCCTGCAGAAAGCCGGCTGGCGTCAGGTCGGCTGGCGCAACCTCACCGGCGGCATCGTGGCGTTGCATCGCGCCCGCAAGCCGTCCTAGCCACGGATCCGAAGCGAAGATTTTCGCAACGCGTGCAGCGCATAAATGTGCTGCTCAGACGCGCGCGCCCCCGCTCGATGCAGAGCCATCCCTGCCCCTAGACTGATCGCGCAAATGGGCTCGTGAATGACTTCACGAGCGAGATAGATCGACCCAAACCACCCGGTCCAGCGAGAAGGACAGATGCGTACGACGGCCCGCCGCCAGGATGCCGACGTCATCGTCGTCGGCGCCGGCCCGGCCGGGTCGACCACCGCCTACTACCTCGCCCAGTCCGGTGTCGATGTCCTGCTTCTGGACAAGGCCGCCTTTCCCCGCGACAAGATCTGCGGCGACGGGCTGACGCCGCGGGCCGTGCGCCAGCTGACCCGCATGGGGATAGACACCAGCGGCGACGGCTGGATCCGCAACCACGGGCTCCGCGTCGTCGGTGGCGGGATGCGCCTGGAGCTGCCCTGGCCCGAGTTGGCCAGCTATCCCGGCTACGGGCTTGTCCGGCCGCGCCTCGACTTCGACCAGCTGCTGGTCGAGCACGCGGTCAAGGCGGGCGTCCGCCTTCACGAGCGCACCAACGTCACGGGGCCAGTCCTTGACCAATCCTCCGGGCGCATCGTCGGCGTGACGGCCAAGCCGCTGGACGATGAGGGCCGCGCCGCAGACGGCGACGTGACCTTCCGCGCGCCGCTGGTTATCGCCGCCGACGGCGTGTCCTCCCGGCTGTCGACCGCCATGGGCCTGCACAAGCGAGACGATCGCCCGATGGGCGTGGCCGTACGCACCTACTTCCGCACACCGCGGCACGACGACGAGTGGATGGAGTCCTGGATCGAGCTCTGGTCCGGCAACGACCTGCTCCCCGGCTACGGGTGGATCTTCGCCTGCGGCAACGGCACCAGCAACGTCGGCCTCGGCATCCTCGACACCTCCCGGGCGTTCGGTCGGGTCGACTACAAGGACCTGCTGCGCCGCTGGACCGCCCAGCTTCCGGCGGAGTGGGGCTTCACGCCCGACAACCAGATCGGCGGGTTCCGAGGCGCGGCGCTGCCCATGGCCTTCAACAGGCAGCCGCACTACTCGCGCGGGCTGCTTCTCGTCGGGGACTCCGGCGGGATGGTCAACCCGTTCAACGGCGAGGGCATCGACTATGCGATGGAGGCGGCCAACCTCGCCGCGCAGATCATCACCGATGCCAAGGCACACGCCACGACGGTCGGGCGCGAGCGGGTGCTGCACGGCTACGCCAGCGCGCTCAAGGCGGAGCACGGTGGCTACTTCACCCTCGGCCGCATCTTCGTCAAGGCGATCGGCAACCCGTCGATCATGAGACTGGTGGCCCGGCACGGCATGCCGCGGCCCATGCTCATGCGCTTTGCCCTCAAGCTCATGGCCAACCTCACCGACCACCGCGACGGCGACGCCATGGACCGCATCATCAACGGCCTCACCAAACTCGCGCCGGCGGCATAGTTGCCATGACCGCCACGACCACCATGATCGCAGTGAACAGACCCCGACCCGAGGGGAGCGAGACGGCGTGAACCCGTACGTCCCGATCATCGCGCTGGCGGCGCTCGCCTTCGGCTTCGCCGTGTTCTCGGTCGCTACCTCGGTGCTCGCCGGTCCCCGGCGGTTCAACCGCGTGCGGCTGGAGTCGTACGAGTGCGGCATCGAAGCCACGCCGCAACCGGCGGGTGGCGGCCGGTTCCCGATCAAGTACTACCTGACCGCCATGCTCTTCATCATCTTCGACATCGAGACCATCTTCCTGATCCCGTGGGCGATACGGTTCGACGCGCTCGGCCTGTTCGCCTACGTGGAGATGATCCTGTTCATGCTGACCATCTTCGTGGCGTACGCATATGTGTGGCGTCGAGGTGGCCTGGAATGGGACTGACGGTGAGGATCTGACGTGGGTATCGAGGAAAAGCTCCCCAGCGGAGTCCTGCTCGGCACGGTCGAGGACCTCGCAGGCTACTTCCGCAAGGCATCCCTATGGCCGGCGACGTTCGGCCTGGCCTGCTGCGCGATCGAGATGATGACGTCCGGCGCGCCGCGCTACGACCTCGGGCGCTATGGCATGGAGGTGTTCCGTGCCTCGCCTCGCCAGGCCGACCTGATGATCGTGGCCGGGCGCGTGAGCCAGAAGATGGCTCCGGTTCTGCGGCAGATCTACGACCAGATGCCCGGGCCCAAGTGGGTGCTCTCGATGGGTGTCTGCGCCAGCAGCGGTGGCATGTTCAACAACTATGCGATCGTGCAGGGCGTCGATCACATCGTGCCCGTCGATATCTACCTGCCCGGCTGCCCGCCGCGCCCGGAGATGCTGATCGACGCCATCCTCAAGCTGCACAAGAAGATCCAGAACATGCCGCTCGGCGTCAACGCCGAGAAGGCCAAGGCGGAGGCCGAGGAGCTGGCGCTGACTGCAGCGGCGACGCACGAGATGAAGGGGCTGCTCCGGTGACTGAGCAGAACCTTCCCGCCGAGCCGGAGCCCGGTCGCACCGAGCCGCTGCCGGCGCACCCGACCGCCCGCGGCATGTTCGGCACCGAGGGCAGCGGCGACACGTCCGGCTACGGCGGCCTGGTCCGCCGCATCACCAACCCTGTGGTGCTCGACGAGTCCACCCCTCGTCCATGGGGCGATTGGCTCGACGAGGTCGGCGATGCGCTGTCCGAGGCGCTCGAGGCCGGCGGCGTGTCGTTCGACGACGCGGTCGAGAAGGTCGTCATCGACCGTGGCGAGATGACGCTGTTCATCAAGCGCGACCAGCTGCTCGAGGTCGTCCGGCCGCTGCGCGACGACCCGGCGCTGCGCTTCGAGCTCTGCCTCGGCGTATCCGGTGTCCACTACCCCGAGGACAGCGGCCGAGAGCTGCACGCCGTCTATCCGCTGCTCTCGGTCACGCACAACCGGCGGCTGCGCCTCGAGGTGACCTGCCCCGACTCCGACCCGCACATCCCCTCGGTCGTCGCCGTCTACCCGGCCAACAACTGGCACGAGCGGGAGACCTACGACTTCTTCGGCATCATCTTCGACGGCCACCCATCCCTGACCCGCATCCAGATGCCCGACGACTGGCCGGGACACCCGCAGCGCAAGGACTACCCGCTCGGAGGCATTCCCGTGGAATACAAGGGAGCCACCATTCCGCCCCCCGACGAGCGGAGGGCGTACGGCTGATGAGCGACTTCACCTACACCTCCGCCGACCTCGCCGGCGACGATCCCTTCGCCGGGGTTCGCGAGACCACTGAGGGCCCGGTCTACACGGTCACCGGCCAGGACTGGGACTCCGTCGTGTCCGCCGCGCAGGCCGGCGAGGAACGCATCGTCGTCAACATGGGCCCGCAGCATCCGTCGACGCACGGCGTGCTCCGGCTCATCCTCGAGCTCGACGGCGAAACCGTCACCGATGCGCGCGCCGGCATCGGCTTCCTGCACACCGGCATCGAGAAGAGCATGGAGTACCGCACGTGGACCCAAGGGACCACGTTCGTCACTCGCATGGACTACCTGATGCCGCTGCACAACGAGGCGGCCTACGTGCTCGCGGTCGAAAAGCTGCTGGGCATCACCGATGAGATCCCCGAGCGGGCCAAGGTCATCCGCGTGCTCATGCTCGAGCTCAACCGCATCTCCTCGCACCTGGTCTGCATCGCCACGGGCGGCATGGAGATCGGCGCGCTGACGGTCATGACCAACGGTTTCCGCGACCGCGAGAAGATCCTCGACGTCTTCGAGCTCGTCTCCGGGCTGCGCATGAACATGGCCTATTTCCGGCCGGGCGGCGTCGCGCAGGACCTCCCACCTGGCGCCGTCGAGCGCATCCGCGAGTGCACCCAGTGGCTGCACAAGTACCTGCCCGAGTACGAGATGTTCTGCAACGAGAACGCCATCTTCAAGGGCCGCACGGTCGGGGTCGGCTACCTCGACCTCGCAGGCTGCATGGCGCTCGGCATGACCGGGCCTATCGTCCGCGCGGCCGGGCTCCCATGGGACCTGCGCAAGTCGCAGCCCTACCTCGACTACGAGTCGTACGAGTTTGACGTGCCCACCTGGGACACCTGCGACGCCTACGGCCGTTTCCGCGTACGCATCGAGGAGATGAAGCAGAGCCTGCGCATCGTCGAGCAGTGCCTCGAGCGGCTCGCGCCAGGGCCCGTCATGGTGGCCGACAAGAAGATTGCCTGGCCTGCTCAGCTGGCGCTGGGCGGCGACGGCATGGGCAACTCCCTCGACCACATCCGCCACATCATGGGCGAGTCGATGGAAGCCCTGATCCACCACTTCAAGCTGGTCACCGAGGGGTTCCGGGTGCCGGCCGGCCAGGTCTACGCGGCCATCGAGTCGGCCCGCGGCGAACTCGGTTGCCACCTCGTGTCCGACGGCGGCACCCGGCCCTATCGCGCACACTTCCGCGACCCCTCCTTCAACAACCTGCAAGGTGTGGCCGCGATGTCGGAGGGCGGCCAGGTGGCCGACGTGATCGTCGCAGTCGCGAGCATCGACCCGGTCATGGGCGGAGTTGACAGGTGAGCAATCTCCACGAGCAGACCCGGCAGGAGATGCGCGAGATCATCGCGCGCTATCCCGAGCCGCGGTCCGCGCTGCTGCCCATGCTGCACCTCGTGCAGAGCTACGACGGATACGTGACGCCCGAGGGCATCGAGATCTGCGCCGAGGAGCTCGGCATCACCGAGGCCGAGGTGTCCGGGGTGGCGACCTTCTACACGATGTACAAGCGTCACCCCATGGGCGACTACCACGTCGGCGTCTGCACCAACACGCTGTGTGCCGTCATGGGCGGCGACGAGATCTGGAAGCGACTGGTCGAGCACACCGGCATCGGGCACGACGAGACCACCGACGACGGCAAGGTCTCGGTCGAGCACGTCGAGTGCAACGCTGCCTGCGACTTCGCTCCGGTGGTGATGGTCAACTGGGAGTTCATGGACAACCAGACGCCGCAGAGTGCCGTCGAGCTGGTCGACAGGCTCCGGGCCGGCGAGGAAGTCCGTTCCACCCGTGGGCCGCGGCTGTGCACCTTCAAGGAGGCCGAGCGGGTGCTGGCCGGGTTCACCGACGGCCTCGCCGGCGACGGCCCGACGGCCGGCCCGGCCTCGCTCGTCGGGCTCGAGCTGGCGCACGAGCGCGGCTGGAGCGCGCCACCAGAGCCGGCCGCGCCCACCACGACAGGCACCCGCAAGTCCACGTCCGCACGGGGGAGCGCTCGTGACCACTCTCGCTCCCGTCCTGTCCGCACACTGGGACGACGACGACGCGTTCACCCGTGCCGGCTACGAGCGCCGCGGCGGCTACCAGGCCTTGCGCCGAGCCCTCGGCATGCAGCCCGCCGAGATCGTCGAGATGGTCAAGGACTCCGGCCTCCGCGGCCGCGGCGGTGCGGGCTTCCCGACCGGCCTGAAGTGGGGCTTCATCCCGCAGGACAACCCCAAGCCCAAGTACCTCGTCGTCAACGCAGACGAGTCGGAGCCGGGCACCTGCAAGGACATCCCGCTCATGTTGGCCACGCCGCACACCCTGGTCGAGGGCGTGATCATCTCCTCCTACGCCATCCGCGCCAACCGCGCCTTCATCTACGTACGCGGCGAGGTGTTGCACGTCATCCGGCGACTGCAGGCCGCGGTCGCCGAGGCCCATGCGGCCGGCTACCTCGGCAGCAACATCCTCGGATCCGGCTACGACCTCGAGCTCGTCGTGCACGCCGGTGCGGGCGCCTACATCTGCGGCGAGGAGACCGCGCTGCTCGACTCGTTGGAGGGGCGACGTGGCCAGCCACGGCTGCGCCCACCGTTCCCGGCGGTGGCCGGGCTCTACGCCTCACCCACCGTCATCAACAACGTGGAGTCCATCGCGTCGGTCGTACCCATCGTGCGCCACGGCGCCGACTGGTTCGCCAAGATGGGCACCGAGAAGAGCAAGGGCATGGGGTTCTTCTCGCTCTCCGGGCATGTCACAAGGCCCGGACAGTACGAAGCCCCGCTCGGCATCACCCTGCGCGAGCTGCTCGACATGGCGGGCGGCATCCGCGACGGCCACGAGCTCAAGTTCTGGACGCCCGGCGGCTCGTCGACGCAGATCCTCACCGCGGAGCACCTCGACGTGCCCCTCGACTTCGAGAGCGTCGCGGCAGCCGGGTCGCTGCTCGGCACCCGGGCGTTGCAGCTCTTCGACGAGACCGTTTCCGTCGTACGCACCACTCTGCGCTGGGCGGAGTTCTACAAGCACGAGTCCTGCGGCAAGTGCACCCCCTGTCGGGAGGGCAGCTGGTGGCTCGTGCAGGTGCTTCAGCGGCTCGAGGCGGGCAAGGGCAACGAGTCCGACATCGACCTGCTGCTCGACATGTGCGACAACATCGCCGGCCGCTCCTTCTGCGCGCTCGCCGACGGCACCGCAGCCTGCGTCACGAGCGCCATCGAGCACTTCCGGGACGAGTTCCTCGCCGGCACCCACACGCCGGCCTGGGAGCTGTTCCCCTATGAGGCCAGCACCCTGTTCGCCAGCGCGGGAGCCAACGCCTGATGACCGTCACGACAAGCGCCCCGACCGCCGGAGGCGGCGAGGTCCAGAAGCGAGAAGACCTGGTCACGCTCACCATCGACGGCTTCGAGGTGAGCGTGCCGAAGGGCACCCTCATCATCCGGGCCGCCGAGCTGCTCGGCATCCAGATCCCGCGGTTCTGCGACCACCCGCTGCTCGACCCGGTCGGCGCCTGCCGCCAGTGCCTGGTAGAGATCCCTGACGTCGGCAACGGCCGGGGGATGCCCAAGCCGCAGGCCTCCTGCACGACCGAGGTGGCCCCGGGCATGGTTGTGAAGACCCAGCTGACGTCCCCGGTCGCCGACAAGGCGCAGCAGGGCGTCATGGAGTTCTTGCTCATCAACCACCCGCTCGACTGCCCGATCTGCGACAAGGGTGGCGAGTGCCCGCTGCAGAACCAGGCGATGAGCAACGGTCGCCCCGAGGCACGGTTCACCGGTCGCAAGCGCACCTATCCCAAGCCGATCAGCGTCTCGGCGCAGATCCTGCTCGACCGGGAGCGCTGCGTCCTCTGCGCGCGCTGCACGCGCTTCTCCCAGGAGATCGCCGGTGACCCGTTCATCGAGCTCATCGAGCGTGGCGTGCTTCAACAGGTGGGCATCTACGAGAAGGAGCCGTTCGAGAGCTACTTCGCCGGCAACACGATCCAGATCTGCCCGGTCGGTGCGCTGACCAGCGCGGCCTACCGCTTCCGCTCGCGTCCGTTCGACCTCGTGTCGGTGCCGTCGGTGAGCGAGCACGACGCGTGCGGCGCGGCCATCCGCGTCGACCACCGCCGCGGCAAGGTCATGCGCCGCCTGTCCGGCGACGACCCCGAGGTCAACGAGGAGTGGATCTCCGACAAGGACCGCTTCGCCTTCCCCTACGCCGCGCTCGACGACCGGCTCACCCACCCGCTCGTACGCAACGAGGAGTCCGGCCTGCTCGAGCCGGCGTCCTGGCCGGAGGCCCTGTCCATCGCTGCGAAGGGCCTGCTGTCGGCGCGCAGCGGACGCGGCGCCGCGGTGCTGACCGGTGGTCGGGTGACCCTCGAGGACGCCTACGCCTATCAGAAGTTCGCGCGGGTGGCGCTCGGCACCAACGACATCGACTTCCGCGCGCGGCCGCTGGCGGCAGAGGAGACCGAGTTTCTGTCCGCCGCGGTCGCCGGCAGCGGGCTCGGCGTCACCTACACCGACCTCGAGCATGCCCCGGCGGTGCTGCTGGTCGGCCTGGAGCCGGAGGAAGAGGCGGGCATCGTCTTCCTGCGGCTGCGCAAGGCCGTACGCAAGCACCGCCTGCAGGTGCACGCCATCGCGCCGTACGCCACACGCGGGCTGCAGAAGCTGTCCGGCAGCCTGCTCCCCGCTGCTCCGGGCACCGAGGCCGAGCTCCTCGACGCGATCGCGCACGGCGACAACCGCGTCTCCGACGTTGCCGCCGCGCTCAAGCAGCAGGGCAGCGTCGTGCTCGTCGGTGAGCGCCTCGCGACTATCCCCGGCGCCCTGTCCGCCGCCCTACGCGTCGCCCAGGCGACCGGCGCGCGGCTGGCGTGGATCCCGCGGCGCGCGGGTGAGCGTGGCGCGGTCGAGGCAGGTGCGCTGCCGATACTGCTGCCGGGCGGCCGCCCGGTCGACGATCCCGAGGCGCGCGTCGACGTCGCCGCCGACTGGGGCGTCGAGCTGCTGCCGTCGCGTCCGGGCCGCGACACCATGGAGATCCTGGCGGCGGGTGCCGCCGGCGAGCTCGATGCCCTTGTCGTGGGCGGTGTCGAGCTCAGCGACCTCCCCGACGTCGGGCTGGCCCGGCATGCGCTCGAGACGGTGCCGTTCGTCGTCAGCCTGGAGATCCGCCACAGCGAGGTGACCGAGCTGGCCGACGTCGTGCTGCCGGTGGCCGCCGCCGTCGAGAAGGCCGGCACCTTCGTCAACTGGGAGGGGCGTCCGCGACCGTTCGGCAGGGTGCTCGCGGAGTCCGGTGCACTGCCCGACGTTCGGGTGCTCTCGCTCGTCGCCGACGAGATGGACAGCCCGATCGGCCTGCCGACCGTCGACGTCGCGCGCGACGAGCTTGCCGAGCTGGGCAGCTGGGACGGTGCCAAGGCAACCGCTCCGACCCGGGAAGCGCGGGAGCCGGCCGCCCCCGGGGCCGGGCAGGCGGTGCTGGCCGCCTGGCGACTCATGCTCGATGCCGGCCGATTGCAAGACGGCGAGCCATTCCTGGCGGCGACCGCGCCCGCGCCGGTGGCCAGGCTGTCGGCGGCCACCGCGGCCGAAACCGGTGTCACGGACGGCCAGTCGCTGACCGTGTCGAGCAACGGCGGGTCCATCCGGCTGCCGGTGCTGGTCACCGAGATGCCCGACCGCGTGGTGTGGGTGCCGGCCAACTCCGTCGGCTCCCGCGTCTACCTCGACCTGGGCGTCGGCGCCGGCGCCGTCGTCACTCTCTCCGCAGGGGGTGCAGCCTGATGTCCACTGCGACGTCGCTGTTCGCCGGGCTCTCACCGGTGTCGCCGGCCGACGAGGTCGCCGGCTTCGGGGACGACCCCTGGTGGCTGGTCCTGCTCAAGGTCGTCGCCATCTTCGTGCTGCTCGTGGTGTTCACGCTGTTCAACATCTGGTTCGAGCGGCGGGTGGTGGCCCGGATGCAGCACCGGGTCGGCCCCAACAAGCACGGCCCGTTCGGCTTGCTGCAGTCCCTCGCCGACGGCATCAAGCTCGCGCTCAAGGAGGACATCACTCCCAAGGCGGCCGACAAGCTCGTCTTCGTGATCGCGCCCATCATCGCGGTGGTGCCGGCCTTCCTCACCTTCGCTGTGATCCCGCTCGGCCCGGAGGTCTCGATCTTCGGTGAGCGCACACCGCTGCAGCTCACCGACATGTCGGTGGCGGTGCTGATCGTGCTGGCGTTCGCGTCGATCGGCGTCTACGGCATCGTGCTCGCCGGCTGGTCGTCGGGCTCGACCTATCCGCTGCTGGGCGGCCTGCGTTCGAGCGCCCAGGTGATCTCGTACGAGATCGCGATGGGCCTGTCGTTCATCGCGGTCTTCCTCGAGGCCGGCACCATGTCGACGAGCGAGATCGTCGCCGAGCAGACCGACCTGTGGTTCGGCATCATGCTGATCCCGTCGTTCGTGATCTACCTGATCTCGATGGTCGGCGAGACCAACCGCGCACCGTTCGACCTGCCGGAGGCCGAGGGCGAGCTCGTCGGCGGCTTCCACACCGAGTACTCGTCGCTGAAGTTCGCGCTGTTCTTCCTCGCCGAATACATCAACATGGTCAACGTCGCTGCGCTCGCCACCACGCTGTTCCTCGGGGGCTGGCGCGCACCGTGGCCGCTGTCCGCGATCGGCGACGGGGTCCTGAACACCGGCTGGTGGCCGGTGCTCTGGTTCCTCGGCAAGGTGCTCGCCTTGGTGTTCGTGTTCATCTGGCTGCGCGGCACGCTGCCACGGCTGCGCTACGACCAGTTCATGTCGTTCGGCTGGAAGATCCTCATCCCGGTCGCGTTGGGCTGGATCGCGGTCTTCGGCGGGTTCCGCGTCGCCCTCAACGAGGGCGTCGAGCGCCAGCAGCTGCTGATCGGGGCCGGCGTCCTCGCCGTGCTCGCCATCGCGGCCACGTTCTTCGGCGGAGGTGGCGAGGAGCCGAAGGTGCCGGCGGAAGGGCCGGCGGAGCAGCGCGAGTCCCCGTACTCCGCCTACCCCGTCCCGCCGCTGCCCGGCGAGACCCCCACCGAGCCGGTGGGCGCGACCACCACCCGCACGACTTCAGAGACAGGGGAGGCTCCCCGTGCCTAAATGGCTCGACGCCGTCACCGCACCGGTCGCGGGGTTCGGGGTCACCTTCCGGACGATGTTCAAGAAGGTGGTGACCGAGGACTACCCCAAGGAGAAGCGGCCCACCGCGCCGCGCTTCCATGGTCGCCACCAGCTGAACCGCCATCCGGACGGTCTGGAGAAGTGCATCGGGTGCGAGCTGTGCGCCTGGGCCTGCCCTGCTGACGCGATCTATGTGGAGGGTGCGCCCAACACCGAGGAGGACCGCTTCTCGCCGGGCGAGCGTTACGGCCGCGTCTACCAGATCAACTACCTGCGGTGCATCCTGTGCGGCCTGTGCATCGAGGCCTGCCCCACCCGGGCGCTGACGATGACCAACGAGTACGAGCTGGCCGACGACAGCCGCGAGAAGCTCATCTACGAGAAGCAGGACCTGCTCGCGCCGCTGCTGCCGGGCATGGAGGCGCCCCCGCACCCGCTGCGGCTCGGCGACTCGGAGCGCGACTACTACCTCGGCGCGGGGTTGCGCTCGCAGCCCACGGTGACCAGCGAGGCGGCGCGATGAACGGCGAGGCGTGGCTGTTCTGGATCGTCGCGATCATCTCGGTGCTCGGTGCGCTGGGTCTGGTCTTCGCGCGGAAGGCGGTGCATGGTGCGCTGTCCGTCGCGGTGACGATGATCGGGCTCGGCGTGCTCTACATCGCCCTCAACGCACCGTTCCTCGGCGTGGTCCAGATCGTCGTCTACACCGGCGCGATCATGATGGTCTTCCTCTTCGTCATCATGATTGTCGGCGTCGACGCCTCCGACTCGCGCATCGAGACGATCCGCGGGCAGCGGGGGGCGGCGCTGTTCGGTGGCGCGGCACTCGGCCTGCTGCTCGTCGCGGTGATCGGCCGGGCCACCCTGCCCACCGATGTGGGGCTCGACGGCGCGCAGCCCGACGGCAACGTCGCGGCGATCGCCGACGCGATCTTCGGTCACTATGTGTGGGCCTTCGAGGTGGCGAGCGCGCTGCTCATCACCGCCGCGCTCGGCGCCATGGTCATGGCCCACCGGGAGCGCATGGAACGTCGGCCCTCCCAGCGGGAGCTGTCCGAGCGCAAGTTCCGCCCCGCCGACGGCGACTTCTCGATGGGCGCGGGGATGCCCAACCCCGGCATCTACGCACGGCACAACTCGGTCGCCACGCCCGGCCTGCTCCCCGACGGCTCGCCGAGCGAGCTGACGATTTCCCGAGTGCTTGCCGCCCGCGGCGAAGAGTCTTCGACAGAGGCCAGCCACGACATCGAGCGGCTGCAGGCCGACGAGGAGAAGCACATGCTTGGCGGTGAGCAGCAGTGAGCGCAACCGCCTACGTCATGCTGGCGACCGTGCTGTTCACGATCGGTGCGGTTGGTGTGCTCGTGCGACGCAACTCGCTCGTCGTCTTCCTGTGCATCGAGCTCATGCTCAACTCCGCCAATCTGGCGTTTGTCGCGTTCTCGCGGATGCATGGGCACATCGACGGTCAGGTGATGGCCCTCTTCGTGCTGGTCGTTGCGGCCGCCGAGGTCGTCGTCGGCCTGGCGATCATCATGGCGATCTTCCGGACGCGCAGGACGGCATCGGTCGACGACGCCAGCCTGCTGAAGTACTGAGGGAGAGCCGTGAACACGACCATGTTGCTGGCCGCGACCGTACCGGCCGAGTCGGCACAGCAGGCCGACGGAGTGTTCTCCCTCATCTGGGTGCTGATCGCGCTGCCGGCGCTCGGTGCCGCCATCCTGCTCCTCGGGGGCAGGAGGACTGACAGCTGGGGCCACCTGCTCGGCTGCTTCACCGTCCTCGCATCGTTCCTCATCGGCGTGGTGCTGTTCGGCGCGATGCTCGGCGAGGCGGCCGAAGAGCGCGCATTCGACCAGCACCTCTACAACTGGATCCCGGTGGCCGAGTTCGACGTCAGCGTCGGGCTGCTGCTCGACCAGCTGTCGATGGCGTTCGTGCTGCTGATTACCGGTGTGGGTGGGCTCATCCACGTCTACTCCATCGGCTACATGGCGCACGACGACCGGCGTCGGCGGTTCTTCGGCTACCTCAACCTCTTCGTCGCGGCGATGCTGCTGTTGGTGCTGGCCGACGACTTCCTCGTGCTCTACGTCGGCTGGGAGGGTGTCGGCCTCGCCTCGTACCTTCTGATCGGGTTCTGGCAGCACAAGGACTCCGCGGCCGTCGCGGCCAAGAAGGCGTTCATCGTCAACCGGGTCGGTGACGCCGGCATGTCGCTCGCGATCATGTCGATGTTCGTCGTCTTCGGGACCACCGCGTTCACCGGAGTGTTCGAGGCGGCTCCCGAGGCCAGCGAGGGCTGGCTGATCTGGATCGGCTTCATGCTGCTGCTTGCCGCGTGCGGCAAGTCGGCGCAGTTCCCGCTGCAGTCTTGGTTGCTGGACGCGATGGAAGGCCCGACTCCGGTGTCGGCCCTCATCCACGCGGCGACCATGGTCACGGCCGGCGTCTACCTCGTGACCCGGTCGCACGTGATCTTCGAGCTCGCCCCGGCGGCGGCGACCGGTGTCGTGGTCGTCGGCACGATCACCCTGCTGATGGGCGCGATCATCGGTTGCGCCAAGGACGACATCAAGAAGGCGCTGGCCGGCTCGACCATGAGCCAGATCGGCTACATGATGGTGGCTGCCGGGCTCGGCCCGGTCGGCTACGCGTTCGCGATCTTCCACCTGCTGACGCACGGCTTCTTCAAGGCAAACCTGTTCCTCGGCGCCGGCTCGGTCATGCACGGCATGAACGACGAGGTCGACATGCGCAAGTACGGCGGCCTGGGGCGCTACATGCCCATCACCTTCTGGACATTCGCGTTCGGCTATCTCGCGATCATCGGCATCCCGCCGTTCGCCGGCTTCTTCTCCAAGGACAAGATCATCGAGGCGGCGTTCAGCGAGAACCTCCTCGTCGGCCTCTGCACGCTGCTCGGTGCCGGCATCACTGCGTTCTACATGACGCGTGTGATGCTGATGACCTTCGTGGGTCGGCGGCGCTGGGACGACCGGGCGCACGCGCACGAGTCGCCGCGGGTCATGACCTGGCCGCTGATCATCCTCGGGTTCCTGTCGCTGGTGGGCGGCGCGGCCCTGCTCTACCTCGGCGGCGGCATCGTGGAGTGGCTCGAGCCGGTGGTCGGCGAGGAGCATCCCGAGCTCGGCATCCCGATCTGGGCGCTGACCGTCATCACGCTCCTCGTGGTGGCGGCGGGCGTGATGCTGGCCTTCCGCATGTACGGGCCTGAAGAGACGATCCCGCGGGTCGCGCCGAAGGGCTCGTTTGTCACGGTCGCCGCGCGCAAGGACCTCTACGGGGATGCGGCCAACGAGGCGCTGCTCATGCGTCCGGGCCAGTACGCCACCCGCACGCTCGTCTACGTCGACAACAAGGGTGTCGACGGCGCGGTCAACGGGCTGTCCGCCGGCATCGGCGGGCTGTCCGGTCGGATGCGCAAGCTGCAGACCGGGTTCGCCCGGTCGTACGCCTTGTCGATGCTCGGCGGCGCGGTGCTCGTCGTCGTAGCCATGTTGCTGGTGAGGATCCCGTGACGTTTCCCTGGTTGACGGTGCTCGTCGCGGTTCCCGCCATTGGCGCGCTCGCGGTGGCGCTGATGCCTGCCGGGCGCGACCTGCTGGCCAAGCAGCTGGCCGTCGTCGTCGCCGTGGTCACGCTCGTCATCTCCCTTGGTGCGGCTCTGCAATTCGACACGGGCGGCGAGCAGTTCCAGCTCACCGACTCGTGGACCTGGATCGAGCCGATCGGGGTGCACTGGGCGGTCGGCATCGACGGCGTCTCCCTCGCGCTGGTCCTGCTCACGACCGTCGTGACACCGCTGGTGCTGGGTGCCATGTGGCACGAGGCGGAGGGGACCGGCCGCAGCGTCAAGGCCTACTTCGCGCTGCTGCTGATCGTCGAGGCCATGGTCCTCGGCGCGTTCGTCGCCACCGACGTCCTGCTGTTCTACATCCTCTTCGAGGCGATGCTGGTCCCGCTCTACTTCCTCGTGGGGCTCTACGGCGGCCCGCGCCGGCACTACGCGGCGGTGAAGTTCCTGCTCTACAACCTGCTCGGCGGGCTCATCATGCTGGCCGCGGTCATCGGCCTGTTCGTCCAGTCGGTCGACGCCGGCAACCCGAGCTTCCTGCTCTCCGACCTCACCGCGCTGGAGATCTCGGAGAGCACGCAGGGGTGGCTGTTCCTGGGCTTCATGATCGCGTTCGCGATCAAGGCCCCGCTCTTCCCGTTCCACACCTGGCTGCCCGACACTGCCTCGGAGGCGACGCCGTCCAACGCGGCGTTCCTGTCGGGCGTGGTCGACAAGGTCGGCACGTTCGGCATGATCCACCTGTGCCTGCCGCTGTTCCCCGACGCGTCCCGTACGTACGCGCCGATCGTTGTCACGCTCGCCGTCATCAGCATCCTCTACGGCGCCCTCGTGGCGATCGGCCAGACCGACCTCAAGCGACTGATCGCCTACGCGTCGATCTCGCACTTCGGTGCCATCGTGCTCGGCATCTTCGTGTTCACGACGCAGGGGCAGACGGGCGCGACGCTCTACATGGTCAACCACGGACTGTCCACGGTGGCGCTGTTCCTGATCGCCGGCTTCCTCATCAGCCGCCGCGGCTCGTCGCTCATCGACGACTACGGCGGCGTGCAGAAGCCGGCCCCGATCCTCACCGGGGTGTTCCTCGTCGCGTGCCTGTCGACGCTGTCGCTGCCGGGGTTGTCGACATTCGTCAGCGAGTTCCTGGTGCTGGTCGGCACGTTCAGCCGCTATCGCGTTGCCGGCGTGTTCGCGGTCCTCGGCATCGTGCTCGCCGCGATCTACATCCTGTGGGCCTACCAGCGCACGATGACCGGCCCGGTCCGCCCGCACACCGAGGGGTTCCCGGAGATCAACCGGCGTGAGCTGATCGCCGTCGCGCCGCTGCTCGCGCTCATCATCGTCGTCGGCGTCTACCCCAAGCCGGTGATCGACGTGATCAACCAAGGCGTGATCCCGACCATGGAGCGCACCGGGCAGACCGATCCTGAACCGCTCGTCGCAGAAAGGACCGGCAGGTGAGCATCGAATCTGTCGTGCTGGCGCAGGTGGACAGCCCCACCCTCGAGTACGACATCCTCGCGCCGATGCTCATCGTCTTCGGCGCAGCCGTGGTCGGCGTCCTTGTCGAGGCGTTCGCCCCGCGGCAGTCGCGCTATCGGGTCCAGCTCCTCCTCGCCCTCGGCTCGATCGCTGCGGCGTTCGTCGCCGTCACGCTGGCGGCGGGCACGCAAGTGCTGGCCGCCGAGCGCACGATCGCCATTGACGGCCCGACGCTATTCCTCCAGGGCATCATCCTGGTGTTCTCGTTCATCGCGCTGCTGGTCTTCGGTGAGCGCAGCATTGATGGCGGCAACGACGCGTTTGCGCCGTCCGCGTCGACCCTTCCCGGCAGCGACACCGAACGTACGCTCACCAAGCGCGGGCACCTGCAGACCGAGGTCTACCCGCTGACGATGTTCGCCATCGGCGGCATGCTGCTCTTCCCGGCTGCCACCGACCTGCTGACGATGTTCGTGGCGCTCGAGGTGCTGTCGCTACCGCTCTACCTGTTGTGCGGCATGGCGCGGCGGCGCCGGCTGCTGTCGCAGGAGGCGGCGCTCAAGTACTTCCTGCTCGGCGCCTTTTCCTCGGCGTTCCTGCTCTTCGGCATCGCCCTCATGTACGGCTTCGCCGGCTCGCTGGCCTACCGCGACATCGATGCTGCGATCAGCGCCAACATCGGCGCCGAGGGGCTGCTGCTCGCATCCGTTGCGCTCATGTCGATCGGGCTGCTGTTCAAGGTCAGCGCGGTGCCGTTCCACTCGTGGACCCCCGACGTCTACCAGGGCGCGCCGACCCCGATTACCGGGTTCATGGCGGCCTGCACCAAGGTGGCCGCGTTCGGCGCGCTCATGCGGCTGTTCTACGTCGCGCTCGGCGGCCTGCAGGTCGACTGGGAGCCGATGATGTGGGCGGTCGCGATCCTCACCATGCTGCTGGGCTCGATCGTCGCGCTGACGCAGACCGACGTGAAGCGGATGCTGGCCTACTCGTCGATCGCCCACGCCGGCTTCATCCTCGTGGGCTTCATCGCCGCTGACGAGGTGGGTCTGACGAGCGTGCTGTTCTACCTGGCGACCTACGGCGTAGCCACGGTGGGCGCCTTCGCCGTGGTCACGCTGGTGCGCGACTCGGGTGGTGAGGCCACCCACCTGTCGAAGTGGGCCGGGCTCGGCAAGCGGTCGCCGCTCGTCGCCGGGATCTTCGCGTTCTTCCTGCTGGCCTTCGCCGGCATCCCGCTGACCTCAGGATTTGTCGGCAAACTGGTCGTGTTCACCGCGGCCGTCAACAGCGACGCCACGCCTCTGGTGGTCATCGGCCTCATCGCCAGCGCGATCGCCGCCTTCTTCTACGTCCGGGTCATCGTCGTGATGTTCTTCTCCGATCCGGCGCCAGAAGGTCCGGCCGTCGCCGTGCCGAGCGCGCTCACCACGGCGAGCATCGCGGTGGCCGTCGCCGCGACCGTTCTGATCGGTGTGCTCCCCGGGCCGCTGCTGGACCTCGCTGAGCAGGCAGGTACTTTCGTCCGGTGAGCAACGGCAACAGCGGTCTCGGCATCCCAGAGGTGGATCCCGCGCTCGAGGACGCTGTCCGCGCCGGCCTCGAGGAGGTCGAGGTTCAGCTGCGGGAGGCCGTGAAGAGCGAGGACGAGTTCGTGTCGGAGGCTTCGCGGCACCTGCTCGACGCGGGTGGCAAGCGGTTCCGCCCGATGCTGGTCCTGCTTGCGGCTCAGCTTGGTGACGCAGACGCACCCGGCATCGTGCCGGCGGCACTGGTCGTCGAGCTCACGCACGTGGCGACGCTCTATCACGACGACGTCATGGACGAGGCCGCGTTGCGGCGCGGAGCTCCGAGCGCCAACAGCCGCTGGGACAACAGTGTGGCTATCCTGACCGGCGACTACCTGTTCGCCAAGGCATCCGAGATCGTTGCCGACCTCGGGCCGGAAGCCGTACGACTGCAGTCACGCACCTTCCAGCGCCTCGTCACCGGTCAGCTGCGCGAGACCATCGGGCCGGGCATCGCCGACGAGCTCGAGCACCATCTCTCAGTGCTGTCCGACAAGACCGGCTCGCTCATCGCCACGTCGGCGCGATTCGGCGCCTGGCTGTCCGGTTGCGACGAGGCGGTGGTGGACGCCGTCACTGCCTACGGTGAGCGCATCGGTGTCGCGTTCCAGCTCGCCGATGACCTGATCGACGTCACCCGGGAGACCGGGGAGTCCGGCAAGACGCCGGGCACCGACCTGCGTGAAGGCGTGCGCACCCTGCCGGTGCTGGTCGCGCTTCGCTCGACCGACCCGGCTGATGCGCGGCTCAAGCAGCTGCTCGGTGGGCCGCTCGTCGATGACACCGAGCACGCCGAGGCGTTGGTCCTGCTGCGCGGCCATCCCGCGATGGAGCAGGCGCGTGCCGAGGTGCAGCGATGGGCCGACGAGGCCCGGGCGCTGCTGGCGCCGCTGCCCGAGGGTCCCGCCCGCCGGGCGCTGGAGTCGGTCTGCGATGCCGTCGTGACCCGTACGGGCTGAGGGGTGTGGGCCGGGTCGATCACGTTAACGTGATCAACCAGGTCTGAGCGCGGCACGCATGCCTGTCACAGACCAGGGTGGCCACGTTAACGTGATCATCCCGGTTCCGAACGCGTCTCGCTCGGTAGCGGATCTGAGAGAATAGGCGGACCGCTGAAGTCTCGGAGTGTGCGTGGCCGTCGTCGAGCTCCCCGAGCGACAGGAGAGCGTCCCGGCGGCGCCGCCTCGTCGCCGAGCGCGGCATGCCCGAGTCTGGGTGGGCGTGCTGCTGGCCGCGTCGATCGTGGCAGCCGGTGCGGTGGCATCGGAGCAGATCGGCCGCCCGCTGCTTCCGCTCTACCCCGAGGGCATTGCCGCCGACCCCGACGGCAACGTCGTGGCGCTCCCCGTCGGCACGAGCGCCGAGTTCGTGCCCGGCACCAAGTACCTCGTCGATGACGCGGTCGGTCCGGCTGCAATCGAGGCGTCGCGACGGTGGCTGGCGAGCGGTGCCGTACCCGGCCGCACATCTCAGGAGCGCGAGCTTGCCGAGCAGGCCCTGCTCGACCTCCGGCTGCTGACGGATGGCACAGGGGCGACGGTGGCCGCGTGGCGCACCGCCTGGCAGTACGTGTGGCCGCGTGACGCGGCTTTCGTCGTGACGGCATTCGCCACCACCGGGCACCTCGACGAGGCGAGCGACGTGCTGCGATTCCTGGCCGGCGTCGGCGCCGGTAACGGCCAGTGGGAGGCGCGCTACCTCCCCGATGGGTCCGGCCTGGCCCCGGACTGTCGCGTCATGCAGTTCGACGGCGCGGGCTGGGTGCCATGGGCCGTGTGGCAGTGGTACGTGGCGTCGGAGCGGGCCACCGGGAGCGCTCCCGACCTCGACCCGTACTGGCCGATGCTCTCGGCGACCGCCGACGCCATCGTCACGGACATGGGAGTCGACGGGCTGCCGTCGCCGTCGTCCGACTACATCGAGCATGTGGAGAACCGACTCACCCTTGGAGTGGCGGCTCCGCTGCTGCTGGGATTGCGATCGGCGGCCGACATGGCGCATCGCGTCGGCCGCACCGACGAGGCGGAGCGGTGGGATGCCGCCGGCCAGCTCTTGAGTTCGGCGATCGAGCGGAGCTTCGGCCGGCGCGGCTACCAGCGCTATCTGTCGGCCACCGACTCCGCGGATGCGCGCATCGCTGACAACGGCTATCCGCAGCTGCCCGAGGTCCAGAGCAATGCCGACTCTGCCGTGACGTTCCTCGCTCCGCCGTTCGCCGACGGGGGTGCCCTGGTTGAGCTAGCCGTTGACCGCACCCAGCGCACGTTGACACTGCCCAACGGCGGCATCAAGCCGGTCGAACAATGGCGCGACGACGGAGTGGCATGGACACCGGAGACCGCGCTGTTCGCCCTGTCGGCGGCCGCGCGCGGAGACGATTCGGAGGCGCGCAGGTTGCTCGCGTGGCTCGCCGACCACCGCACCGCGTCGAAGGCCATCCCGGAGCAGGTCGGACCCGAAGGCCAGCCCCTCTCGGCTGCCCCGCTCGCCTGGAGCGAAGCCACCGTCCTGCTCGCCCTGCTCGAGCTCGACGGTGCCGGCATCGCCACGCCGCCCGTGCGTGGTGACCCTGTGGTCGCGCCCAAGCATCGCTTCGAGCCGCAGGATGCCGGTGACCCGAAGCGCGACGAGTGCAACTGATCCGGCCTGAACCCTGATCAGGGGGACCCGTGTCCAATCCTGAAGCCGATCAGGGCCCCCCGTGGCCGAACCTATTGGACAAGGGGGCCCCTGATCGGATGGGGGACGGCGCGGTGAGCCTCAGGAGCCGATGCGCTTTCCCCCGCTGTGCCAGACGTTGGCGACAGCGGGCCGCGGGAACGAGTGCGTGTGCGGCCAGGTGCTCGACGGTGTCTCGAAGGTCGACCCGTCCGTCTCGCCGGGGTGCTGTACGGCGACGAAGACCGTACGACCGTCCTCGGACAGCAGCGGGCCGCAGGTCTCCGCGCCGAACGGCACGGTGAGGAACTGCTGCACCTTGCCGCGGTCTCGACCCGACACCGGCACGGCGAACAACCCGTCGTTGGAGCCCAGGACCGCCCCATCGGTGGCAACCCACAGGTTTCCGTCAGGGTCGAACGCGACATTGTCCGGGCACGAGATCGCGCTGACCTGATCCTTCGGAAAGCCGGCGAAGTAGCTCTCCGGCGCCTGCGGGTCACCGCACACCAAGAACAGGTCCCAGGTGAAGGTGGTGGCCGTCGGGTCGTCGCGACGCTCGGTCAGCTCGAGCACGTAGCCGTTGCGGTTGCCGTTCTGCGTGACAAGCGGTGCCCCGGGCGAGGGCCGGGTTTGGCTGCTCGTGATCGGGTTGGCTGCGTCGGCCAATGGCGTGTTCGTGGCCGCGTTCCCCCGGTTGGAGTTGTTGGTGAGCGCCAGGTAGACCTTCCCGTTGACCGGGTTGCGTTCGGCGTCCTCTGGCCGGTCCATCCGGGTGGCGCCCACCGTGTCCGCAGCGAGCCGCGTGTTGATGAGCACCTCGGCCACCGAGAAGCCGGGGACGAATGACTGTGTGTCGCTGGTCAGCGGGATCCACTCGCCGCTGCCGTCGTACGGCAGGTCCTGCGGCAGGGCTCCGGAGAACTTCGCCACATAGAGAGTGCCGTGGTCGAGCAGCGTCATGTTGTGCCGCCGGTCGCGAGCCTTGTAGCGGTCGCGGGACACGAACTTGTAGAAGTAGTCGCCGCGCTCGTCGTCGCCGGTGTAGGCCACGACTCGACCGTCCCTGCCGATCGTGGTCGTCGCGGCTTCGTGCTTGAGCCGGCCGAGCATCGAGCGCTTCTTGGGCGTGGACTCCTTGTCGTAGGGGTCCAGCTCCACGATCCAGCCGGTCTTGTACGCCTCCTGGGGATTGGTGGCCAAGTCGAAGCGAGGATCGGCATCGCTCCAGCGACGACTGGTCGCAGACGCACTTGTGGGGATGCCGTACCGGGCGAAGCTCGCCACGTGCTCGCCCGCGACACCGACCGTGGCGTCGAAGTACTGGTTGAAGTTCTCCTCACCGGACAGCACCGTCCCCCACGGCGTGGTCCCACCCGAGCAGTTGTTGAGGCAGCCACGGACCTCACCGGCCACCCGCGGATCGGTCGCCGCCGGGCCAGTGAGCTCCATCAAGGTGTCGACGGTGATACGCCGGTTGTAGCGGGAGGCACCCGCCACCGGCGTCCACTGCGGACGACGCCGGGAGCGCTCCACCTCCACGACCGACAGACCGTGGGCGGCCATGGCGATCCGGGCCTGCGCCACGAGGTCGTAGACGCCGTCAGGGAACATGAGGATCTCGTCGGTGTACTCGTGGTTGACGACAAGCAGCCCGCGCTCGCGCCCATGATCGCTGCGCAGCGGCATCAGTGTGACGTAGTCGCAGTTGTAGCCGAACTGCGCCGACTGCGATTCGGGCGTCTGCGCGAAGGGGTCGAACGTCGGGGCATCAGGCAGCACCGGGTCGCCCCACGCGATGACGACGGCCTGCTCGTAGCCGGCCGGGATCGTGATGTCGTCAGCACGGTTGGGGGCGACTGGCTCGAAGTCGAACGAGCCGCCCTTGCCACGCCCGCGGCTGTCGTCATTGGCGGCGGCCGGAGCGACCTGCAGCGCGCCAAGGCCGACGGCCGCTGCGCCCGCGGCCCCCGCCCTGAGCACGGACCGCCGCGCGATGGCGGTCTCGATGATCGACTGGATGTGCTCGTTTCCGGAGCGGTTCGGCTCCGGATGGTCGCAGGCACTGCCACACCGGAAGTGACAGGTCATGGCGCTGCGGGAGGTGTGCGGAGCGAAGAGCGGGAGCAGACGACGCCGATCAGTCGGGACGGTCACCGGGGTTCTCCTTGCCAGCCGGGGAGCTATCGTCGCGACGCTAGGAACCCCGCCTGACATCGGTGACTCGGGCAGGCGGCGAGTCGGTGAACGGTGGGTGACCCGCCGGCGCGGCCTCGTCGATCGCGAGCCGTAACTGGCGTCGATAGGCGCGGACGGAGTCGTAGGTGAACACCGCCAGCGCCAGCCAGACGATCGCGAAGCCGGCGAGTCTCGCGGGCGGCATCGGCTCGTGCCGCACGGCGACACCGATCAGGAGCTGGATGACCGGCGCGAGATATTGCAGCAGACCAAGCGTCGTGAGCGGCACGCGGACGGCGGCTGCGCCGAAGAACAGCAGCGGTATGGCGGTGACGATGCCAGCGCCGACCAGTAGGGCGGCGTGGCCGGCGCCCTCGTGTGCGAAGGTCCCGGTCCCGTTGACCTGCAGGACGACGAGAAACGCCAGCGCGGGACCGACGAGCACCGCTGTCTCCACGGTCAGGCTCTCGACCGCACCAACGCCAGCCTTCTTCTTCACGAGTCCGTACGTGCCGAACGAGAACGCCAGCACGAGCGCGATCCACGGCAGCCGCCCGTAGTCGACGGCAAGGACGACGACGGCGACCGCGCCGACGCCGAGCGCAAGCCACTGCAAAGGGCGTAGCCGTTCGCGCAGGACGGCCACGCCGAGCAGCACCGTGACGAGCGGGTTGATGAAGTAGCCGAGCGACGTCTCCACCACGTGTTGGCTGTTGACCCCGTAGATGTACACGCCCCAGTTGATCGAGATGACCAGCGCCGCCAGGCCGAGCAGCCGGTACGCTCGTCGACCCAGCTGCCCGAGCACGCGCAGCCGTCGGGTCACCAGCAGGATGACCACGACGACCACCAACGACCAGACGATGCGGTGCGCCAGGATCTCGACGGGGCCTGACGGCTCGAGCAGCGGCCAGTAGAGCGGGAACAGACCCCAGAGGGCGTACGCGGCGACGCCGTACAGCGCGCCGAGGCGTCTGGATTCCACCAGCGCAGGGTATGTCACGAGAAATCCGCGGTCGGGTGTCGCAACCATGGGTCGCCCATTCGACGTCATGGTGACCGCACCCGCCACGGCACTACGGTCGAGGCGGTAACCCAGTGAGGAGGAACGTCATGAAGGTCATGGTCCTGATCAAGGGCGACGCCGCGGACGAGGGGAACGTCACCCCGAGCGAAGAGATGCTCCAAGAGATGGGCGCCTACAACGAGCAGCTCGTCAAGGCCGGCATCATGCTCGACGGCCAGGGTGTGCAGCCGAGCAGCAATGGCGCGCAGGTGGTGTTCCAGCGCGGCGAGACGTCGGTCGTCGATGGCCCGTTCACCGAATCGAAGGAGATCGTCGCCGGCTTCTGGATCTGGGAGGTCAGGTCGCTCGAGGAGGCCATCGAGTGGGCGAAGAAGTGCCCGTACGACCCGAAGTACGGGGCAACGCAGATCCTCGAGGTGCGGCCTGTCTTCGCCGCCGAGGACTTCGGGGCCGAGTACACCCCGGAGCAGCGGGAGAGGGACGCCCGGCTCGCGGAGGAGATCCGGGCGCAGCACGGCGCCCGCTGAGCGACCTGGGGCGGGCGATGACCGACACCGATCGGACGATCGAAGCCATCTGGCGGATCGAGTCACCGCGCCTGATCGCCACGCTGGTGCGGCTCGTCCGTGACGTCGGGTTGGCTGAGGAGCTCGCCCAGGACGCGTTCGTGATCGCCCTCGAGCAGTGGCCGCGAAAGGGGATTCCGCGCAACCCGGGCGCCTGGCTCATGGCGACGGCCAAGCACCGGGCGGTGGACCTGGTGCGCCGTGAGCGCGTTCGCGACGTCAAGTACGCCCAGCTCACTGCGGACCTTGCGGCGTCGGGGGCCGGCATCATGCCCGCCGCCGACGCCGTTACCGAGGACGCGATAGGCGACGACCTGCTCTCCCTCGTGTTCATCGCCTGCCACCCGCTGCTGCCAGGCACGTCTCGGGTCGCCCTCACACTGCGACTCGTGGGCGGACTCACAACCGAGGAGATCGCCCACGCGTTCCTCGTGCCACCCGCGACGGTGCGGCAGCGCATCTCGCGGGCCAAGCGCACGCTCGCCGAGGCCCAGGTGCCGTTCGAGGTGCCGCAGGAGGATCAACTGCCCGCCCGGCTGTCCGCCGTGCTCGAGGTGATCTACCTCGTGTTCAACGAGGGGTACGCCGCGACGTCCGGCGACAGCTGGGTGCGGCGCGACCTCGCGATGGAGGCGATGCGGCTGGGACGCGTCGTTGCCGGCCTGCTGCCGCGCGAGCCGGAGACGCACGGGCTCGTGGCGCTCATGGAGCTGCAGGCCTCGCGATTTGGCGCGCGCACGAGCCGCGACGGTGAGGTCGTGCTGCTGGAGGATCAGGACCGTTCGCGGTGGGATCGCACTCTCATCAAGCACGGCCTTGCCGCGCTGGACCGCGCGATCGCGCTCCGGCGGCCGCTCGGCCCGTACACGCTGCAGGCCGCGATCGCGGCGTGCCACGCGCGCGCCAGCGACTTTGCGGACACCGACTGGGAGGCGATCGTCGCGCTCTACGACGCGTTGACGCAGATCGCGCCGTCGCCGGTCGTGGAGCTGAACCGTGCGGTCGCCTTGCTGTACGCCGACGGGCCGGCAGCGGCGCTGAAGGCGCTCGACGCGATCGCGGACGACCCGCGGATGGCTGGCTATCACCTCGTGGGCGCCGTGCGGGGTGACGTCCTCACTCGCCTCGGACGCCACGCTGAGGCCGCTGACGCGCTCGAGCGCGCGGCGACCCTGGCGCCCACCCAGCGGGAGCGCAGGCTCCTCAAGGGTCGCGCCGCTGCCGCGGTCAGCCGGTCTTGATCTGCTGCGCGAGGTACTGCTGGACGCCGACCCGCTCGATCGCGTCGAGCTGGCTCTCGAACCAGTCGACGTGCTCTTCCTCGTCGCGCGCCATCTCCTCGAAGACGGACGCGGTGGCCAGGTCACCCAGCTCGCGGCACTCCGCGGCGCTGTTGGTGAACTGCTTGACGGCTCCCTTCTCTCCCTCGAGTGCCAGCCTCAACATCTCCTCGGCGTCCTCGCCGGTGTGGATGTTGTTGAGGCGTTGGAGATTGGGGTGTCCGTCGAACAGGAGGATGCGGTTGATCAGTGAGTCGGCGTCCTTCATCTCCTCGATGGAGAAGTCGTAGAACGCCTTGCCAAGCTTGCCGAAACCCCAATTGTCGAGCATGCGGGCGTGCAGGAAGTAGGTGTTGACGACGGTGAGCTCGAGGGTGAGCGCGTCGTTGAGCAGCTCGACGACGCGAGGGCTAGCTGGCTGCACCTTCCACCTGCCGAGGGGTGCGGTTGATGATCTCCACATGCTCGCACAGGAGCCGCCGCAGCGAGAACACGCAGGAACCGCAGTCCGATCCCGCCCCAGTGGCCCGGCAGATTGCGGAGAGCGAGCGGGCGCCGGACTCCACCGCCGCGACGACGGCGCGGTCGGTGACCACCTCGCAGTGGCAGACGATCGCCACGAGCTCGCTCCTCCTGGGTTGCGCGACGCCTGACCGAGGGTCGGCCAGGCGCGAAGGCAACAGTAAGGCAAGCCTTACCTGATCACAAGGCCGGTCTCCGACCGGGTCACTCCTTGAGGGCGCCCTCGAGCAGTCCCTGGACGAAGTGACGTTGGAGGAACAGGTAGAGCACCACGATCGGGAAGGCGACGATCACCGCGCCCGCGGCGAGCAGGCCGAAGGACGACGTGTGCTCACCCTGGAAGAACGACAGGCCGAGCGGAGCGGTGCGCAGCGACTCCGACGTGACCATCACCAGAGGCAGCAGGAACTCGTTCCATGTCCACATGAACACCAGGACCATCATCGTGAGGATGGCCGGACGCCCCATGGGTGCCAGCACCCGCCACAGCACCTGCCGGTGTGTCGCTCCGTCCAGCCGCGCCGCTTCCACGACGTCTCGGCTGCTCGACCGGAAATAGCTCGTCATCCAGAACGTCCCGAACGCCACCGACTGCGCGGCCTGCGGCAGCACCAGCGCCCAGTAGGTGTCGGTGAGCCCGAGGTCGCGCAGGTCGAAGTAGAGCGGGATCACGAGCGCTTCGCTCGGGATCGTGATGCCGAGCACGAACAGGTAGTAGAGCCAGGACCGACCCCGGAACTGCATGGTGCCGAACGCGTAGCCGCTCATCACCGACAGCACACACGCGGCCAGCACGACGACGACGGCCACGAGCACGCTGGAGCGCAGGTAGGTGCCGAACCGGCCCAGGTCCCAGGCCTCGGTGAAATTGCTGAGCTCGATGCCGGCGGGCACGATGCCCGAGGTTCCGGCGGGTTCCCCGGAGACGGCCGCGCCGAGGATGCCGAGCAGCGGGTAGAGCGAGAAGACTGCGAAGACGCCGAGGATGAGGTAGCCCGCCGTACGTTCGGTGCGCGAGATCACGCCGGCTCCCGACCGATGCGCGTGATCAGCCAAGAGAACCCGAAGATCACCGCGGTGAGGGTGATCGCGAGCGCGCAGGCCGCGCCGACCTGGCCGAGGTCGAACGCGCGGTGATAGACCTCGTACGACGGAACCGAGGTGCTGGTGCCTGGCCCGCCGCGTGTCGTGTTGTAGATGAGGTCGAACGTGCGCAGGGCGGCCACCACGGTCAACGTCAGCGCGACCGCCAGCTCGCCGCGCAGTGACGGCAGCGTGACCGCGCGGAACTCGCGAAGCGCGCCGGCGCCGTCGAGGCGGGCCGCCTCGTAGAGGTCGCGCGGGATGCGGCTCATGCCGGCGAGGAACAGCACGATGCACAGTCCAGTGCCGACCCAGGTGCCGACGAATCCGACAGCCGGCAGCGCCCAGGTGAAGTCGCCGAGCCAGCCGCGGGCGAGGCCCCCGAGCCCGACGGCGTTGTAGCAGGTCGTTGAGGGCGCCGTCGGGGGCGTAGATGCGTCGCCAAGCGATCGCGACGACCACCATGGCCACCACCTGCGGCAGGAAAAGCACCGTGCGGAAGAACCCCAGACCTCTCATGCGCGCGCGCGTCATCACCGCGGCGACGAGCAGCCCGAGGCCGGTGGGCAGTACGGCGTAGAACACGATCAGCACGAGTGCGTGCAGGAAGGACTCGCGCAGGGCCTCGTTGGTGAACACGTCGACGTAGTTGTCGACCCCGACCCAGGTGCCGACGCCCAGTCCGTCCCAGTCATACAGGGAGAACCAGGCGCCCCGGATCAGCGGCCACAGCACGAACAGCGCGTACAGCACCAGCGCGGGCAGCAGGTAGACGTAGGCAACCCGCCGCGGCTCACCGGGCGGCCCTGACCCTCGGAGCGTGGCCCGAGGTTCAGCCACCCGAGCCCACGAACTCGCTGTACTCCTGCTGCAGGCGGTCCAGGAACTGATCGGGCGTCGTCTGCTTGCCCGTGAGCTCTGAGATCGCGGCGGTGAGTGTGTCGTAGAACGTCGGGGTGGCGTAGTCGAGGTAGGGCACTATTCCTTCGGCGCTCGCGACGGTGTCCCAGGCCACGAACACCTGTCGCTGGATGCCGTCGGGCACAACCTGGGTGGCGGCGTCGACGATCGGCAGCCCACCTTCCAGGGTGATGACCTTCATTGCATCCGTACTGGTGATGAAGTCGATGTAGGCCGCGGCAGCGTCGGGCGCCTCGCTGCGGGCCGAGATGGCGAACGGCAAGCTGGTGCCGCCCGTGGCCACGATGTCGTCTCCCGGCGGCACGATGAACCCGACCTGCTGGCCGAGCGCCGTGGACAGGTCGGCGCTCAGCCAGGTGCCGCCGATGAGGAAGACGCCCTCGCCTCGACCGAATGCCGCGGCCGCGTCGTCGTAGGCCACCCCGTTGAAGCCATCGGTGAAGTAGCCCTTGTCGACGAACTCCACAAGCTTGTCGGCAGCCTGCTGGTTGTCGTCGGAAGTCCAGTCGCCCCCCTCGACCCCGAAGGCGAGGCTGCGGATGCTGTCCTGGTCGACGAAGCGGCTCTGGATCGTGCCGAACACATGGATGCCGGGCCACTGCTCGAGGTTGCCGAACTGCAGCGGGATCTCGCCGGCCTGCTTGGCCGTGGCGAGCGCAGCCTCGAACTCCTCCCACGTGCTCGGCGCCTCTATCCCCAGTGACACCAGTTTGGCGACGTTGACGTAGACGCCGACGACCTCGCCCATCTGCGCGAGGCCGAACAGCTCGCCGGAGCCGAACGTGGCGCCGTCGGACGAATAGCTCGCGAGGGCGCGGACCGCCTCCGGGAAGCGGTCTGTCCAGCCGTAGGCCTCCGCCCATGGGTCGAGGCTGCGGATGAGGTCGCTCTCGACGAACTGGCCCATGTCGGCCCGGCCGTTGTTGACCTGCGTGACGTCCGGCGCGTCGTCCCCGGACAGCGCAAGCCGCACCTGTGTCTGCAGATCCTCGAAGGACCGCGACACGCGCTCGATGGTGATGTTGGGGTACCTCTCCATGAACGCCGCGTTGAGCTGCTCCATCTGCTCGTTCTGGCCGCCGCGCACCTCCTGGTCCCACACGACGAGAGTCACGTCACCCAGCTGCGAGGCGTCGGTCTGGACGTCGGTGGTGGCGCCTTCGGAGTCATCGTCGTCGCCGGGTGCGCAGGCTGCGATGACGGCTGCGGCAAGGAGCGCTGCGATTGTGACGCGTACGGATCTGGACATCCGTGGTGCTCCTTCGAGTCAGCGGGCGGGTCGTAGGCCGATGGTCGCGGTGGCCCTTAACAGGATCTCGCGATCAGTCACGTCACGCAGCAGGAGATCAAGGAAGCCGTAGGCCTCGGCGAGCTCGGCGTCCTCGGCCCGTGTCTGCTCCCACCACTGCGCGAGGTCACCCCAGCCGGGAGCCGAGAGCGATCCACCGAACTGGCGAACCGAGAGCCCGGCGGTCAGGTTGGCAAACGTGAGCCGATCCCGGAGCGGCCAGCCGGCGAGCGTCCCGAGCACGAAGGATGCGGCGAACACGTCGCCTGCGCCCGTCGGGTCGAGCGCATCGACGGTGAGGGCCGGGGCCGTCGCTCGCTCGCCCGTGTTCTGGTCGACGGCGATCGCGCCGTCGGCGCCGCACGTGACGACCACGATGGGGACGTGCTTGCCGAGCCGGTCGAGCGCATCCTCCGGCGACGTCGCCTGCGTGTAGGCCATCGCCTCGACCTGGTTGGGCAGGAAGCAGTCGACGACGCCAAGCCGCTCGAGGACGGCCGGATCCCACTGCTCGGCGGTATCCCAACCGAGGTCGGCGAACACCATCGAGCCCGCGGCGCGCGCGGCACGGACCCAACGGGTCGGTTCCTCCTGCAGGTCGACGAACACCGCCCGCGATCCCGGCGGCGTGCCGATCATGTCGTCAAAGCTCACCGGCCCGGGGTGTGCATGGGTGACCATGGCGCGGTCGCGGGCGTGAGCGAGGGACACGGTCACGGGGGAGTGCCAGCCGCGGTAGTGCGCCGACGCCGACAGGTCGACGCCCTCGTGGTCGTGCAGCGCGTGCCAGCAGAAGTCGCCGTAGACATCCTCGGCGAACGCCGCAGCAAGGCTGGTGCGCAGCCCGAGCCGGCTCGCCGCGACGGCGAGGTTGGCGATGCCGCCGGGGCTCGAACCCATGCCCTCGGCCATGACCTCGGTGCCGGGTGACGGCGGAGTCGCGAGCCCGGTCAGCACGAGGTCGAGGAAGACAGTCCCGGCCAGGAACAGGTCATATGGCGGGTCGCCAGGACCGCGACGGTGGTCGAGCGCGTCGAACCGGTGCGGAGGCTCCGGGTGGCAGCCTTCGATCGACCTGACGACGATGCGCTCTTCCATCGCTGGCCAGGCTAGTCCGCGGCGCTGACGTGCATGCGCTGGTACCGTCCCGGAGTCGTGAGGCTCGTGATCCTGGGCGGCGGCGGGTTCCGCGTCCCCCTCGTCCACGGCGCGCTGCTCGCCGACGCGGCGGGCGGCGCGCCGCTGGTCGACGAGCTCGTGCTGCACGACGTGTCGAGCGACCGGCTCGCGGCCATCGAGGCGATCTGCCGGCAGCAGGCCGCGGCCAGCGCGGGCTCGCTGGCGCTGCGGACGACCACCGACCTGGCCGATGCGCTGCGCGGAGCGGACTTCGTCTTCTCGGCGATCCGAGTCGGCGGGCTCGGCGCGCGGGCGGCCGACGAGGCGGCGGCCATGCAGCTGGGGCTGCTCGGGCAGGAGACGACCGGCGCCGCCGGCGTGCTCTACGGACTGCGGTCGGTGCCGGAGGCCGTACGCATCGGGTCGCTCGTGGCGTCATCGGCACCCGACGCGTGGGTCATCAACTTCACCAACCCCGCAGGGATGGTGACCGAGGCGATGTCGAGGCTGTTGGGCGACCGGGTCATCGGCATCTGCGACTCGCCGCTCGGGCTGTGCCGGCGGGTGGCGCAGGCGCTGGGGGTGCCGTTCGAGCAGGTGTGGTTCGACTACGCGGGGCTCAACCATCTGGGCTGGCTGCGCGGTGCCTACGTCGACGGGCGTGACCGGCTGCCCGAGTTGCTGGCCTCGGACGAGTTGATCGAGTCGTTCGAGGAGGGGCGGCTGTTCGGCGCGGAGCTGTTGCGGATGCTCGGCGCGATCCCCAACGAGTACCTCTACTACTGGTACCGCACTGACGAGGCGATCGCCGGGCTGGCCGCCTCGCCGCGAGGTGCGTTCCTGGCCGAGCAGCAGCAGCGGTTCTTCGACGCGGTGTCGCGGGACCCCGCTGCTGCCTTTGACACGTGGCAGCGGTTCCGCCGGGAGCGGGAGGAGACCTACCTCGCGGAGGCCCGCGGCCAGGAGGAGTCGCGCGAGGAAGACGACCTGTCCGGGGGCTACGAGGGTGTGGCACTGCGGCTGATGCGCGGAATCGCGAGCGGGGAACGGGCGACGCTGATCCTCAACGTGCGCAACCGTTCAGCCCTGCTCGGGCTGGACCCCGACGCCGTCGTCGAGGTGCCCTGCGTCGTCGACGAGAATGGCGCTCACCCGGCCGCGGTCGGTGCGCTCGCCCCCGAGCAGGCGGCGCTGGTCTCGACCGTCAAGGCCGTGGAGCGGCTGACCATCGAGGCGGCGCTCAGCGGCTCGCGCGCGCGTGCGGTCAAGGCGCTGGCGCTGCATCCGCTCGTACGGTCTGTCGCTGCTGCCGAGCAACTCGTCGCGCGCTGGGCCACGGGCGCCGAATGATCACGAGTAGCAGGACACTCCCCGCATGACCAGGCATGCATCCCTGGCGGTGCGTGGGAAAGCCTGGCGGTGGCTCGCGGTCAGCTGGAGCCGACGCCGGTGGCGGCGGACTGATCGTGACGCATGTGGGGCCGCAGAGGCGGCCCCGACGACGCGCCGCGTCGATCAGCCCAGGGCCACCGCATGGGCCAGCCGCCCAGACTCGCTGTTGATCATGGCCGAGTTGTGGTCATTTCCGAAGAATGATCACACCATCGCCATGATCAACAACTGTTGGAGGGTCAGGCGACTTGCCAGGTGTCCTTGCCGTGCAGGAGCGCACCAAGGTCGCCGGGGCCTTGGGTTTCGGCGGCGTGAGTGAGCTGCCCGGTCATGAGGTCGTCGTAGGTGGGCCGCTCGACCGCGCGGAACACGCCGATGGGGGTGTGGGCGACCGCTCCGGGCTCGGACAGCCGGGACAGGGCGAACGCGAGCGATGGGTCGGGGGTGTGCGCGTCGTGGACGACCGGGACAGCGTCCGGGTCGGAGGTCAAGGACAGCCCGCTTGTCGCCGGGTCGCGGACGACCGCGTGCTCGCTGTTGGCTCCGAACCGGATCGGCTTGCCGTGCTCGAGCCGGATGAGCATGTCGTCGCGGGTCTCGACGTCCTTCAGCCCGTCGAACGCGCCGTCGTTGAAGATGTTGCAGTTCTGGTAGATCTCCACCAGCGCGGTGCCGCGGTGCGCGGCGGCGGCGCGCAGCACGCCGGTCAGGTGCTGGCGGTCGGAGTCGATGGTGCGGGCGACGAACGTGGCTTCGGCGCCGAGCCCGACCGAGACCGGGTTGAACGGGTGGTCGAGCGATCCGTACGGCGTCGATTTGGTGATCTTGCCGAGCTCGGAGGTCGGCGAGTACTGCCCCTTGGTCAACCCGTAGATGCGGTTGTTGAACAGCAGGATCTTGAGGTTGACGTTGCGGCGCAGCGCGTGGATGAGGTGGTTGCCGCCGATCGACAGGGCGTCGCCGTCACCGGTGACCACCCACACCGACAGGTCCGGGCGCGAGGACGACAGCCCGGTGGCGATCGCCGGGGCGCGGCCGTGGATGGAGTGCATGCCATAGGTGTTGAGGTAGTAGGGGAACCTCGACGAGCAGCCGATGCCGGAGACGAACACGATGTTCTCCCGGCGCAGCCCGAGCTCGGGCAGGAACCCCTGCACCGCGGCGAGGATCGCGTAGTCGCCGCAGCCGGGGCACCAGCGGACCTCCTGGTCGCTGGTGAACTCCTTCTTGGTCTGCTTGGCGTCGGTGGTGGGTACGCCGGCCAGGCCGGGGAAGTCCAGGTCCACTGTGGTGTCACTCATGGGTGAGTACGTCCTTGATCGCGGTGGCCAGCTCTTCGGCCTTGAACGGCAGCCCCTGCACCTTGGCGAAGGTCTGCACGTCGACGAGGTAGCGGCCGCGCAGCAGCAGCGCCAGCTGACCGAGGTTCATTTCGGGTACGAGCACCCGCGGGTAGCGCTGTAGCACCTCGCCGAGGTTGGCCGGGAAGGGGTTGAGATGCCGCAGGTGCGCGCGCGCCACGTGATAGCCGGCGGTGCGGGCCTGGCGGGCTGCGGCGCCGATCGGGCCGTAGGTGGACCCCCAGCCCAGCACGAGCAGCTCGGCGTCACCGGTCGGGTCGTCGACCTCGATGTCGGGCACCTGGATGCCGGCCACCTTCGCCGCGCGGGTGCGCACCATGTGCTCGTGGTTGGCCGGGTCGTAGGAGATGTTGCCCGACCCCTCGGCCTTCTCCAGCCCGCCGATGCGGTGCTCGAGCCCCGGTGTGCCGGGCACCGCCCATGGCCGTGCCCTGGTCTCGGGGTCGCGCTTGTAGGGCCAGAACACCTCGCTGCCGTCGGGCATCGTGTGGTTGGGCTCGGTGGTGAACTGCACCGACAGCTCCGGCAGGTCATCGAGGGAGGGGATGCGCCACGGCTCGGCGCCGTTGGCCAGGTAGCCGTCGGACAGCACGATCACCGGGGTGCGGTAGGTCACCGCGATGCGGGCCGCCTCCAGCGCGATGTCGAAGCAGTCGGCGGGGGTCGCGGGCGCCACGATCGGCACCGGCGCCTCGGCGTTGCGGCCGAACATGGCCTGCAGCAGGTCGGCCTGCTCGGTCCTGGTCGGCAGGCCGGTCGACGGGCCACCACGTTGTACGTCGATCACGATCAGCGGCAGCTCCAGGGACACCGCCAGGCCGATGGTCTCGGACTTGAGCGCGATGCCGGGCCCCGACGTGCTGGTCACCCCAAGCGCGCCGCCGAACGCCGCGCCCAGCGCGGCACCGATGCCGGCGATCTCGTCCTCGGCCTGGAAGGTGCGTACGCCGAAACGCTTGTGCCGCGACAGCTCATGAAGGATGTCCGACGCCGGGGTGATCGGGTAGGACCCCAGGAACAGCGGCAGCCCCGACTGCTGCGACGCGGTGATCAGCCCGTAGGCCAGCGCGAGGTTGCCGGTGATGTTGCGGTAGGTGCCCGCCGGCATCGGCGCCGGCGCCACCTCATAGGTGACCGCGAAGTCCTCGCTTGTCTCCCCGTAGTTCCAGCCCGCCTTGACCGCGGTGATGTTGGCGTCGCGGATCGTCGGGGACTTGGCGAACTTGGTCTCCAGGAACGAGATCGTGCCCTCGATCGGGCGGTGATAGAGCCAGGACAGCAAGCCGAGCGCGAACATGTTCTTCGCTCGCCCAGCCTCCTTGCGGCCCAGGTCGAACTGTTTGAGCGCCTCCAGCGTCAGGCCGGTCAGATCCACCGGGTGCACCTTGTAGGCAGCCAGCGAGTCGTCCTCCAGCGGGTTGGCGTCATAGCCCACCTTCGACAGCGACCGCTTGGTGAACTCGGCCGTGTCGACGATCAGCGTCGCCCCCTTGGGCACCTCCGGCAGGTTGGCCTTCAACGCGGCGGGGTTCATCGCCACGAGCACGTCCGGGGCATCGCCCGGCGTCAAGATGTCATGGTCGGCGAAGTGCAGCTGGAAGCTCGAGACGCCAGGCAGGGTTCCTGCCGGCGCTCGGATCTCGGCCGGGAAGTTCGGCAGGGTCGCCAGATCGTTCCCCAGCACTGCCGTCTCCGAGGTGAACCTGTCACCGGTGAGCTGCATGCCGTCGCCGGAGTCACCGGCGAAGCGGATGATCACCCGGTCGAGTCGCTCGACCTGCTTGACCACGTGCGTGGACCTCCCTCGGCGCGCGCCCGTGTCACAAGGAATTGCCGTCCCCGGCGCGCTTTCAGTTGTCATTTCATGCTACGTCTACCGCTCGACGAACCGTTGGCAATGCCCGCACATCAAGACGGATCCCCCGATCCGGCATGCCGGACGGGGTCCGGCGGTGGACCATGGGGTCCATGGGTGGCCACGAGCCCAACGACGGGGTGGGCGACGTCGCGTCAGTTCACGTGCTCCACGGCAATGCCGCGCCCGCGGTTCCGAGGCCGCGCGCGGCCGATGACGAAGAGCCCGCCGGCGAGGGTGAACCGGTGGCCGCCGACGAGGGCGGGGCGCAGACCGCCCTCCACGCTGCCATGGGCGCGGCCTCTGTGGTCGGTGGCATCGCGGCCGGCCTCGGTCGATCAGTTGGCCGGGTGGCGCGACCGGTCACCCGCACGGTGCTGCACCCGCCCCTCCTCGACGAGAGCCTGCACCCGGCCCGGCTCGTCGAAGGTCTAGCCGCCCGTGGTCGGACGACGGAGTCGACGGCCAACCGGGAGATGGAACGCCTGATCGCGGCGATCGTCCCGCCGGTTGTCGACGAGGTGCTGGCCACCCTCGACCTCAACGAGATCGTCGCCCAGCATGTCGACATCGGCGCCATAGTGGACACCGTCGACATTGACGCCATAGTGGACAGAGTCGATATCCCGCACATCGTCCAGCGGCTCGACCTGAACGAGATCGTTGCCGGACTCGATCTCAACTCCATCATCGACCGGGTCGACATCGCCGCCGTCGCGGCCCGCGTGGACGTCAACGCGATAGCCGACAAGATCGATATATCTGCCATCCTCGATCGGGTAAACATCGACGCGATCGCGGCCCAGATCGATCTCGATGCCATCGCTTCCCGAATCGACATCGACGCCATCGCGGGCCGGATCGACATCGAGGCCATCCTCAACCGGGTCGACATCGTCGCGATCGCCGAGGAGGTCGTCGACGGCATCGACCTGCCGGAGATCATCCGCGAGTCCACCGGATCCTTCGCCACGGAGGCCGTCCGCGATGTGCGGATGCAAGGTATAGAGGCCGACGAGGCGGTGGCCCGCCTGCTCGACCGGCTCCTGTTGCGGCGCAAGCGACGCCACACTGACGCGCCAGGCGAGCCACGGTCGCTCGAGGGCGAGCCCGAGCCGCCGCCTCTTGACGGGCCGCCGACATGACGACGCATGTCGATCCCGTACCCAAAGAGGCCCGGCCCTACCAGGGAAAGCGTGCGGGCATCGTCAGCCGCACCACGGCCAACGTCCTCGACGTCCTCATCGTCGTGGTCGTCATCCTCTCCTTCTGGCTTGGCTGGGCCGGACTGCGGTTCCTGTTCGACCCACGCTCCTTCGAGATGCCGACGTACCCGCGCGGGATCGTGCTGGTCGTCGGCTACGTGACTTTCGCCCTGTATCTCGGCGTGTCCTGGGGAACCGCCGGACGCACCATCGGTGGCGGGCTCATGGGGTTGCGGGTGGTCAACTTCAGGGGAGAGCGGCTACGACCAGCCGGCGCGCTGCTGCGCGGAGCGTTCTGCGCGATCTTCCCGCTCGGGCTCCTGTGGGTCGTCGTCAGCCGCGAAAACCGGGCCGTGCAGGACGTCGTCATGCGTACGTCGGTCATCTACGACTGGGACGTCCATCGACGCCCGCGCGAGTCTCGCTAGCCGGCGACAGCCAACGCAGCCCGCACGAGCGACGAGTTGTCAGCGACGGTCCGCCCGTCGCTGTCATGGAGTACGTCCTCCAGGCCGATCCGCCGGTCGAGACCCAGCTCGGCCGCCAGCATCAACACCGGCCAAGTCGCGGGCCCCTCGCCATGCAGCAGGACCTTTGCGGGCGGCGGATCGCCAAGTGCCGCCAGGACGCCACGAGCTGTTGTCGCGGCGGTGGTCGGGTCAGGATCCATAATCTCGGCGAGGACGCGCAGCACCTGACCCTTGAGCGGGGAGGCGAGGAACCGCTCGAGTCCTGTCGTCCCGGACCAGACCCCGGCCTCGATGCCGATCCCATGCTGGAGCAACGCCTCAGCCACGAGGTCGGCGTCGTCCTCGTGCCAATTGACCGAGGCATGGTCGGGGCGGGCCTGCCAGGCGCGGATCAGATCAGCCCGCCGACGAGCATCGGGCTCGGTCCACGCACCGGTGGTGACGCCGACAGGGATGCCCGGCACGGCCGCCCGCACGGCTTCGACGGCCTGGCCGACCACATGGGGGTCGAGGGTGTCGGTGCCGTCGGGCTGCTTGGGGTGCATGTGGACGTCGACCGCGCCCGCGTCGACGGCCGCGCGTGCGGCAGCGGCCAGTTCCGCGGGCGTGACCGGAAGCGCGGGGTGCTCGTGCGGACTGCGCGAGCCGTTGAGGCACACCTGGAGCATCGGACTAGGCTGGCATACGCGGACACTTCGGGAGGTGGCACGCGATGGGCACGTACATGGAGACCTACGCCGTCGCCGCCGCTGTGTTCCTCGCCGGAGTCGCCTTCGTGACCGTGGCCTTCACGGCCAACCGCCTCCTGAGCCCGAGTCGGCCGACGGCAGAGAAGCTGACCACCTACGAGTGCGGCGTCGACCCGGTCGGGGAGGGGTGGGCCCAGTCGCACATCCGCTACTACGTCTATGCCTATCTCTACGTGGTGTTCGCCGTTGACGCGGTCTACCTGTTCCCGTGGGCGACGATCTTCGACGCTCCCGGCTTCGGCGTGACGACCCTGGTCGAGATGGGCATCTTCCTCGCGATCGTTGCCCTCGGCATCCTCTACGCCGCGCGCAAGGGAGTGCTTCGTTGGACCTGAGCACTGAGCGACAGCCGGTGAGTCTGCCGACACCGTCCGTACGCACGGCCGAGGACCTCGGTGCGCTGCAACGGCTGGCGCCCGAACCGCTGCGGTTCATCCTCAACTGGGGCCGCCGCTACAGCCTGTGGGTCTTCAACTTCGGGCTGGCCTGCTGTGCGATCGAGTTCATCTCCGCGTCGATGGCGAGGCACGACTTCATCCGGCTCGGCGTCATTCCTTTCGCGCCCGGGCCGCGGCAGGCCGACCTGATGGTCGTGAGCGGCACGGTCACCGACAAGATGGCGCCCGCCGTGCGACGGCTCTACGAGCAGATGCCAGAGCCCAAGTACGTCATCTCGTTTGGCGCGTGCTCCAACTCCGGCGGTCCCTACTGGGATTCCTACAGCGTCACCAAGGGGGTCGACCAGGTCGTCCCCGTCGATGTCTACGTGCCCGGCTGCCCGCCGCGTCCCGAGGCGCTGCTGCAGGGCATCCTCAAGCTGCAGGAGAAGATCGCCGGCGAGTCGCTCGCCGAGCGTTACGCCACGCGTGACACCTCTGCTGAGGCCCTGACCAGACCGATGATCGGGCAGCGGTGACCGAAGAGGCCGACTGGGCGCTCGCCCTGGCCACCGCGGCTGGCGAGGATGCCGTCCTCAGTGAGGCCTACGGCTTCCTGGTCGTCGACGTTGACCCGTCTCGCTGGGTGCCGACGCTCACCGCCGCGCGCGACCACGCCTTCACCTACTTCGACTGGCTCAGTGCGGTCGACGAGCTCGACGACGGGTTCCGCGTGGTGGCGCACGTGGTCGATGTGGCAAAGCGGCCGCCGCTGCACTTGCTCGTCCGGACGCTCCTCCCACGCGATGCGCCGACCATTGCGACGGCCACCGGAGTGTTCGCCGGTGCCGGCTGGCACGAGCGGGAGACGCACGAGATGTTCGGGGTCGACTTCGACGGACATCCCTCGCTGAAGCCGCTGCTGCTGCCCGACGGGTTCGAGGGGCACCCGTTGCGCAAGGAGTTCGTGCTCGCCGCGCGCGCGGCCAAGCCGTGGCCCGGCGCCAAGGATCCGGGGGAGTCGGACGAGGGCGGCGCGCCGGCGCGGCGACGGATGCTGCCGCCCGGCGTGCCCGACCCCGCTGTGTGGGGTCCGCGCCGCCCCGGCGCGCGGTCCCATGGTGACGCCGCCTCCGAGGCCGACGACGAGACCGAGACCTGATGGCGACGCTGATCGGCACCGTGGCCGTGGTCGTCGCGTTCCTCGTCCTGCCGTTGCTCGTCGGTCAGACGGAGCACAAGGTCATGGCGCACATGCAAGGCCGCGGTCGGGCCGATGTATGCCGGCGCCTTCCACGGCTGGGCCCAGCTCGTCGCCGACGGCGTGAAGTTCGTACAGAAGGAAGACATCGTCCCGACTGGTGCCGACCGCACGGTGTTCCGGCTCGCGCCCGCTGTCGCGCTGATCCCCTACCTCGTCGCGATGGCGGCGATACCCCTCGCGCCCGACATCGTCGCCTTCGACTCCCCGGTCGGGCTGTTCTTCGTGCTCGCCGTCATGGGTGTCGGCGTGCTCGGCTCGCTGATGGGCGGCTGGGCGAGCGGCAACAAATACTCGCTACTGGGGGCGCTTCGGACCGCCGCGCAGCTCATGGCCTACGAGCTTCCGTTCGTCCTCGCCGCTGCGTCGGTGGCCATGGCCGCGGGCACACTGTCGCTGCCGGGCATCATCGAGGCTTGGGAGCCGTGGTGGTTGGCGTGGCAGCTGATCGGCGGGTTCGTGTTCTTCGCCGCCGGGCTCGCCGAGCTGCAGCGACCGCCGTTCGACATGCCGGTCGCCGACTCCGAGATCATCTTCGGCGCCTACACCGAATACACCGGGCTGCGTTTCGCGTTCTTCCTGCTCGCCGAGTACGCCGGGATCGTCCTGCTGTGCGCGCTCACCGCTGTGCTCTTCCTCGGCGGCTGGCACGGACCTTGGTCGGACAGCCTCGGCTGGCTGTGGACGCTGCTCAAGATCGGCCTGCTGGCGCTCGTGGTGATCTGGCTGCGCGTCGCCAACCCGCGGCTGCGCGAGGACCAGCTGCAGCGGCTGGCCTGGACGCTCCTGGTGCCGCTCGCCTTGCTGCAGCTCGCGCTCACCGGCGTGGTGCGCGTCCTCGACTGAGGTCGAGTCACCCGCCGGGGGCCCCCATGGCAAGCCAGTCAATGGGCGCGAATCGGTCGCTGGGGCAACGCTGGGGCGCCCCAGCGGCAGGAGGGAGTACTCTTTGACTGAGTCAAAGAAACTCCTCCCGCCGGAGGTGGGGTCCGATGCCGGACACCGCAGTCGCTGAGGTGCGATGCCTTCAACAGGTTCATCACCGAGCGGATCGGCTTGCTCGACGAGGGCTTGCTGCACACGCCGTACACGCTGACCGAGGCCCGCATCCTCTTTGAGCTGGGGCAGGCGCGCACGCACGGAGGTGGTTCGCCTGCGCACCGACCTCGGTCTGGACCCGGGCTACCTCAGCCGGATCCTTGGCCGCTTCGAAGCCGACGGCCTCGTCGAGCGGCGTCGATCCGAGGCCGACGCCCGCCGCCAGATCGTCGCGCTCACCGACCGCGGCCGGGCGGTTTTCGCGACGCTCGACGGGCGGTCGACCGAGGATGTCGACGCCATGCTCGCCCCGCTGAGCCAGGCCGATCGCACAGCGGCTCCTCGCGGCGATGACGGCGATCCGCGACCTGCTTGCCCCGGCGAGTGATGGCCAATCAGCGCAGCGGCGAGTGACCCTCCGCGCGCCCCGAGCCGGCGACCTCGGATGGATCGTGCAGCGACACGGCGAGCTCTACGCACATGAGTACGGGTGGGACGAGTCGTTCGAGACACTCGTCGCCCGCATCGTGACCGACTTCGCCGAGACGCACGACAGCAGTCGCGAGGGCGCCTGGCTGGCCGAGGCCGATGGCGAGCGGGTGGGTTGCGTCTTCTGCGTGCGCCGCGACGACCGGACCGCGCAGCTACGGCTGCTGCTGGTCGAGCCGTCGGCGCGTGGCCTGGGTGTCGGCACGGCGCTGGTCGACGAGTGCCTGCGCTTCGCCGCCGCGGCCGGCTACGAACACATCATGCTCTGGACCAACAGCGTCCTCGGCGCCGCGCGCCGGATCTACGAGCGCGCGGGGTTCGATCTCGTCGACGAGGAACCGCACCACAGCTTCGGTGTCGACCTCGTCGGCCAAGTCTGGGACCGCCCACTCGCGTCGTAGCGTTCCACCTGACAGGATCGCGGCTAGCCTGACCCCGTACGCAGACCTTTGGACGGTGGTGGGTACAGATGGCCGAGATGCCCGGGAAGGGTCTTGCCAAGGGCCTGGCCAAGACGCTCCGTCGCATGGCCACCCCCGCGGTCACGGCGCAATACCCCGACAGCGAGCCCGAGCTGCCGCCTCGCAGCCGCGGCGTCATCGCGCTGATGGAGGAGAACTGCACCGTCTGCATGCTGTGCGCCCGCGAGTGCCCCGACTGGTGCATCTACATCGACTCCCACAAGGAGGAGATGCCGCCGGCCAAGGAGGGCGGCCGGCCGAGGCAGCGCAACGTGCTCGACCGCTTCGCCATCGACTTCTCGCTCTGCATGTACTGCGGCATCTGCATCGAGGTCTGCCCGTTCGACGCACTGTTCTGGTCGCCGGAGTTCGAGTACGCGGAGTTCGACATCCGCGACATGGTCCATGAGAAGGACCGCCTGCGTGACTGGATGTGGACCGTACCCCCACCTCCACCGCACGACCCGCGCGCCGCCGACCCCAAGGAGGTGGAGGCCGCAGAAAAGGCGGCCCGCCCGGGACCTGCCTCGTGACGGGGCTGGAGGTTCTGTTCGGGCTGCTCAGCGTGGTCGCAGTGGGCTCGGCACTTCTCGTCGTCACCACGACGCGCATCGTGCACGCGGCGCTCTGGTTGGTCGTCACGCTGGGCTCGCTCGCCGGATGCTTCCTGCTGCTGACGGCCGAGTTCGTCGCCTGGGTGCAGATCCTCATCTACGTCGGCGCCGTCGTCGTGCTCCTGCTGTTCGCGTTGATGCTCACGCGCGCGCCCACCGGACCGTCTGTCGAGCTGACCGGCGGAAACAAGTGGATCGCGCTCGTTGTCGCGGTGGCCACCGCCGGTGTACTGATCGGCACTGTCGCCGACCGGGTTCGGCGCCGAGCGTCTCGACCTGGACGACGTGCCGGTCGGTGACGGCCGGGCGATGGGCGATGCGCTGTTCCGCACGTGGGTGCTGCCCTTCGAAGTGCTCTCGTTGCTGCTGCTCGCAGCGCTGGTGGGCGCGATCGTGCTGTCTCGCCGGCCCACCGCGACGGACAGGCAGGACGGGAGTCGCGGATGAGGCTGGGTCTCCCGCTCGTCGTGGCTGCCCTGCTCTTCGCCATCGGCGTCTACGGCGTGCTCGCGCGGCGCAACGCGATCCTCGTGCTGATGTCCGTCGAGCTCATGCTCAACGCCGTCAACCTCAACCTGGTCGCCTTCGACGCCTACCTGCGCGACACGCTGCACTCCGGCCAGGTCCTTGCGCTGTTCGTCATCACCGTCGCCGCGGCCGAGATCGGCATCGGGCTCGCCATCGTGCTCCTCGTGTTCCGCAACCGCGGCACGTCCGACCTCGATGCACTCCACTCGCTCGACGAGGTCGCCGAGGACCGCGCAGCGGAGCAGGTGCCGTGACCCTGATCCCGCTCCTGGTGCTTGCCCCTGCAGCGGCCGCGGTCATCGGTCTGTGCGTCGGCCGCAACCGCACGGTCTCCGCGCTCGTCGCCGTCACCGGCACGTCGCTGGCCTTGGTGCTCGCGCTCCTTGCCGCGCTCGACACCTGGGGCGAGGTCGGCACCGTCGACGTGTGGGACACGGTTCCCACCGGATGGGTGCCGATCGCCATCGCGACCCGCGCGGACGGCCTCTCGGTCACGGTGGCGGTCATGGTGGCCGCCGTCGCGCTTGCGGTGCAGGTCTACTCCGTCTCCTACATGCGGCCGGAGCCGCGCTACGGGTCGTACGCATCGTTCGTCTCGCTCTTCACCGCCGCAATGCTGCTCGTCGTCGTTGCCGACGACCTCATCGTGCTGCTCGTCGGCTGGGAGGTGATGGGGCTGTGCTCCTACGTGCTCATCGGCCAGCACTGGGAGCTGCGCGAGGCGCGCGCCGCCGCGGTCAAGGCGTTCGTCGTGACACGGCTCGGCGACATCGGCCTGCTGTTCGGCATCTTCACGCTCGGTGACGCGGTCGGCTCCTTCCAGGTGTCCCGGATGTCGGAGGCCGTGACCACGGGCGCGCTCACGAGCTCGACCGTCGTCACCGTCGGCACACTCCTTGTCCTCTGCGGCGTCGTCGGCAAGTCGGCGCAGGTGCCCCTGCACGTCTGGCTGCCCGACGCGATGGCCGGCCCCTCACCGGTCAGCGCGCTCATCCACGCGGCGACGATGGTGGCCGCGGGTGTCTACCTCGTTGCGAGGCTCTACGACGTCTTCCTCATCGCGCCCGCGACGCCTGGCGACCCTCGCGGTTGTCGCGGCCATCACCATGCTCGGTGCGGCATTGGCCGCTCTGGCTCAAGACGACCTCAAGCGTGTGCTCGCCTACTCCACCGCCAGTCAGCTCGCCTACATGCTGGGGGCGCTGGCGGTCGGCGGCTACAGCGCGGGCTTGTTCCACCTGCTCACCCACGCGGCGTTCAAGGCATTGCTGTTCCTGTGCGCCGGCGCGGTCATCCATGTCGTCGGCAGCAACCTGCTCGGCCGCATGGGTGGGCTGCGCGAGGACATGCCCGTGACGTTCTGGACGATGACGATCGGCTTTGCGGCGCTTGCCGGAGTGCCGCCGCTGGCCGGGTTCTTCAGCAAGGAGACCGTGCTCGGTGCGGCCGAGCACGCGGTGGTCGACGGCGGGCCGGCGCCGGGGTGGGCTGCGGTGGTCGTGCTCCTGTCTGCGATGGCGACCGTCTTCGTCACCGCCGCCTACGTCGTTCGGGCATGGCTGCTCACCTTCTTCGGCGAGCCCGCGGAGGCCGCCACGTCGGGGCACGACCCGGTGCCGACGATGCGCTGGCCGCTGGTCGCGCTCGCCGTGCCGAGCGTCCTGCTGGGCGTGCTGGCCTTCCTGCCTGACGCGACCCGGGCGGCCTTCAGCGCGGTGGTGCCCGGGGTGGCCCCGCTCCCGATCCGAGGACACCGAGCTGCACATGGGCTTCCTCACCATTGCTGCGTCGCTGCTGCTCGCGGTCGCGGGTGGCTATCTGGTCTACAAGCAGTGGCTGTCGACGGGGCAGGACCCCGCGGTCGCGTTGGGCGGGGTTCGTCCCGTCTTCGCGTCCGCGTTCGGGGTCGACCAGCTCTACGACGATCTGTTCGTACGACCACTGCGGCCGCTCGCCCGGCTGGTCGCTACGGGCGACGACGAGGTCGTGCAGGGCTATGTGCTCGGCGCCGGCCGGGCCGTCAGCGGGCTCGGTGCTGCTTCGCGGCTGCTGCAACGCGGACGGGTGCAGCACTATCTGACCGCGGTCGTCGCCGGTGTCGTCCTGCTCGCCGCCGCAGGGGTGGCGCTGACATGAGCTGGCTGCTCGTCGCGATGCTCGTCACCCCGGCGCTCGGGTGCGTCACGCTGGCGCTGATCCCCACACCGCTCGCGCATCGCATCTCCATCGAGGTGGCGACGGTCTTTGCAGCGGCGACCTTCGTGCTTGCCGTGCTCGTCGCCGTCACCGATGCTGACGCGCCCGGAGCCATTCGCCTCGAGATCAACGAGGCCTGGGTGCCTGAGCTCGACCTGCGCTTCCACATCGGCGTTGACGGCATCTCGGTGCCCCTGGTCCTGCTGACCGCGCTGCTGGTGCTGCTGTGCTGCCTCTACTCGATCCGCATCCGGCCCGAAGGTGGTCGCGGCCGCGCGCTGTTCGTCTGCATCCTGCTGCTCGAGGTCGGGATGCTCGGCACCTTCGTCGCGCTCAACCTGCTGCTCTTCTTCGTGTTCTTCGAGGTCGTGCTCATCCCCATGTGGTTCGTCATCGCCTGGTGGGGCGACCCGCACGACAAGCCAGGGCGCACGCGTGCGGCAATGACGTTCATCCTCTACACGCTCATCGGCTCAGCGATCATGCTGCTGGGCTTCCTTCTCGTCCACGCTCGCACCGGCACCTTCGACATCGTCGAGCTCACCGAGCGAGGCGGCAGTGGCATCAGCACCACGACGCAGGTGCTCGCCGCCATCGCGATCATGGGTGGGCTCGCGGTCAAGGCGCCGATGTGGCCGCTGCACACCTGGCTCCCCGACGCGCACTGGAAGGCGCCGACCATCGGCTCTGTGCTGCTGGCCGGCGTGCTCCTGAAGATGGGCACCTACGGCATGGTGCGCATCGCCGTGCCGGTCGTGCCTGAAGGGATGCGCGAGATAGCGCCATGGATCGGAGGGCTCGCGGTCGTCGGCATCATCTACGGCTCGCTCGCCTGCCTGGCGCAGCGCGACCTCAAGCGCCTCGTCGCTTACAGCAGCGTCGGCCACATGGGCTTCGTGCTGCTCGGCATCGCTTCGATGTCCCCACAGGGCATCAACGGCGCGCTGTACGCCAACATCGCGCACGGCCTCATCACGGGCCTGCTGTTCTTCCTCGCCGGAGCCATCAAGGATCGACACGGCAGCAGTGAGCTGGCAGACCTCGGCGGCGGGCTCTACCGGCGCGCCCCGCGGCTCGGCTTCCTGCTGGCGTTCGCTTCGGTCGCCTCGCTCGGCCTGCCGGGGCTCGCCGGGTTCTGGGGCGAGATGCTCGCGATGGCGGGCGCCTTCCGCCCCGACTCGCTGCTCGACCGTCCCTACTTCCTGCTCCTCATGGCGCTGGCCGGGTTCGGTGCGCTGCTGACCGCGGTCTACCTGCTCGGGCTGGTGCGCCGCGTGTGCCAAGGCGGCGACGACCCGCCGGCTCGGGCGCCGGTCATCCTCGGCGACGTGACCGTGGTCGAAGCCGTGGCGTGGGCGCCGCTCGTACTCCTGATCGTCGTCCTCGGTGTCTGGCCCGGCCTGCTGCTGGACATGACCAATGCATCGGTCGGGCTCCTGATGGGTGCGCCATGAGCCTCGTTCAGAGAGTCGACTGGGCCGCGGTGTCGCCGCTGCTCGCGGTCTCGCTGGCCGCTCTCGCCGTGCTCGTGGCCGACCTGTGGCTCCGCCCGGCCGACGTGCGCACCCGGGCCGCGATCGGCGGAGCGGGCATGCTCGCCGGGCTGGTGGCGGTGGCCGCGCTCTGGGGCGACGACCGGTCCACGTTCTGCTTCCCGGCCACCGAGGGCGAGGTGCTCTCCTCCTGCTCGTACGTCGTCAACACGCTCACCCTCACCGTGCAGGCGGTTGCGCTCGCCGGCGGCCTCGTCGTGCTGCTGCTGGCGCTCGACGAGGTCCACGCCGACCGCATGCCCTCCGGCGAGTTCGTTTTCCTGCTGCTCAGCTCGGTCGCCGGCGCAGTCACGATTGCGGCGGCGCGCGACCTGGCGACTCTGGTCATCGCCCTCGAGCTGGTGTCGCTCCCGGGTTTCGCGCTGGTCGGGCTGCGCCGTCAGGATGGCCGGTCGAGTGAGGCGGCGCTGACCTTCTTCCTGGTGTCCGTCGTGTCAGTGGCGGTGATGCTGTACGGCGTCTCGCTGGTCTACGGCGTCACGGGCTCGCTGCACCTCGAGCGCATCGCGAGCGCGCTGGCCGACCCGGCAACCCGCGACAACCCAGCCGCAGCAGTCGGTGTGCTGCTGACGCTGGTCGGCCTCGCCTTCAAGGTGTCGGCAGTGCCGTTCCACTTCTGGGCCCCGGACACCTACGCCGGTGCGCCGATCAGCGTCGCCGCCTACCTGTCGGTCGTGTCCAAGGCCGCCGGGCTGATCGGCTTCGTGCTCGTCGTGAGCGTCGGCTTCGGGCCGTACTCCGACGTCTGGGGTCCCGTCGTGGCCGTCCTGGCGGCGCTCACCATGACGGTCGGCAATGTCGTGGCGCTGCGTCAGCAGGGAGCCGTACGGCTGCTGGCTTGGTCGTCCGTCGCCCAGGCCGGCTATCTGCTGGTGCCCCTCGGCGTCGCGGCGAGCAACCCGGGCGAGGCGGTGCTCGGGCAGGCGCTGTCCGCGACGATCGCCTACCTGTGCATCTATGCGGCGATGAACCTCGGGGCGTTCGGCGTCGTGGCCGTGGTGTCGCGGCACCGCCCGGCGGGCCGGCTGGAGGACTACCGGGGGCTGCTGCGCACCGAGCCGGGCAGTGCGCTCGCGCTCGGCTTCTTCCTGCTCTGCCTTGCGGGGCTGCCGCCGGGGCTTGCCGGGCTGTTCGCCAAGGTGGTCGTCTTCCGGGCGGCGATCGACGGCGGGCTCGGCTGGCTGGCCGTGGTCATGGCCATCAACACGGTCATCGCGTTGGCCTACTACCTGCGCTGGACCGCCCTGCTGGTGGCCTGGCCGCGCCCGGCGACGGCCGAGGCGCCCGCACTGTCCTACCGGCTGCCGGTCGGGTCGGCCGTCGGCATCGCTGTGGCGCTGGTCACCGTGTTCGTACTCTCGGTGGTGCCGCAGCTGGTGTTGGGCCTGGTCCCGGGGCTGTCGGGGCTCCTCGGCTGACCGGTTTCGGTGCATCCTCGAGGGGGCGAGGGAACGCCGGCGGCCACGCCGCACGTTGATCCAGATGCGTGCGGTCGCGGGAGGTCCGCGGCCGCGCTTGAAGGAGAGGCTCAGGTGCACCACAAGAACGGGCTGAAGACGGCGGCGCTGCTCGGCCTGATGTCCGCGGTCATCATCTGGATCGGTTCCTGGTTCGGGACGACCGGTCTGGTGATCGGCCTCGGGATAGCGCTGCTGACCAACGGCATGGCCTACTTCAACAGCGACAAGATCGCGCTGCGATCGATGCGCGCCTACCCGGTCACCGAGGTCCAGCAGCCCGTCATGTACAGGATCGTCCGGGAGGTCTCGGCGGCCAACCGGCAGCCGATGCCGCGGCTGTTCGTGTCCCCGACCCAGGCGCCCAACGCCTTTGCGACGGGGCGCAACCCACGCAACGCGGCCGTGTGCTGCACCGAGGGCATCCTGGCCATCCTTGACGAGCGCGAGTTGAAGGGCGTGCTCGGCCACGAGCTCGCGCACGTTTACAACCGCGACATCCTCACCTCGTCAGTCGCTGCGGCGCTGGCGAGCACGATCATGTTTATCGCCAACTTCGCCTGGATCCTGCCGCACGGGGGCGATGACGACGGCCCCGGTCCGCTCGGCATGCTGCTGCTCATGCTGGTCGGTCCGATCGCGGCCTCGATGATCCAGCTCGCGATCAGCCGCTCTCGTGAGTACGAGGCCGACGCCGATGGCGCCCGCTACACCGGCGACCCGCTCGCTCTCGCGAGCGCGCTGCGCAAGCTCGAGATGGGCACCCGCCAGCTCCCGCTTCCCCCGCAGAAGGACCTCGTGGCGACCAGCCACCTCATGATCGCCAACCCGTTCCGCCCCGAGGGGTTGGCCAAGATGTTCGCCTCGCACCCCCCGATGGCCGAGCGCATCGCCCGGCTCGAGGCGATGGCCGGCTACCGCCGCTGACCCGCTGCGGGTCCCCTTTGGCGGTTGATCATGGCCAAGGCGTGATCATTCCTCGCGGATGATCACACCTTCGCCATGATCAACACGACGTTGGATGGGCCCGTCCCGTCTCAGCGGTAGTTCACGTACTGCAGCGCGACGTCGAGGTCCTGGTCCTTGAGCAGGGCGATGATGGCCTGCAGGTCGTCGCGCTTCTTGGAGAACACCCGCAGCTCGTCGCCCTGAACCTGCACGCGGACCCCCCTGGGACCCTCGTCCCGGATGACCTTGCCGAGCTTCTTGGCGGTCTCCTGGGAGATTCCCTGCTTGATCTTGCTGGTGATCTTCGTCACCTGACCGGACAGGCGGGGCTCGCCGGCGTCGAGCGACTTGAGGGAGATGCCGCGCTTGATCAGCTTCTCCTTGAACACGTCGAGCGACGCCTTGGCGCGGTCCTCGGCGTTGGCCTCGATCTCCACGACGTCCTCGCCAAGCCACCGGATGGCGGCGCCGGTCCCGCGGAAGTCGAACCGCTGACCGAGCTCGCGAGAGGTCTGGTTGAGCGCGTTGTCGACCTCCTGGTGGTCGACCTTGCTCACGATGTCGAACGACGACTCGCCGGCCACGGGGTGCTCCATTCCTCGGCTTTGCGGTGGGCTGTTCCGCGTACGGTATTGTCATCCTCCGTCGGTCACGACCGACGCCCCCGGCAGGTTGCCCGAGTGGCCAAAGGGAGCGGACTGTAAATCCGTCGGCTCAGCCTACGTTGGTTCGAATCCAACACCTGCCACCCCGTGCGAGGCCCTCGACGAGACACGTCGGGGGCCTCGTCTTTCGTCCGACGACGGCATCCCGAATGCGATTTCCTGGCCGGCGAGGGCGCCGTGTATCCTCGATCCTCGCTTGCCCCAATAGCTCAGTCGGCAGAGCGTCTCCATGGTAAGGAGAAGGTCTACGGTTCGATTCCGTATTGGGGCTCTGTTCTGCGCCAGGCCTCGCGGACCCCCGCGAGGCGGGGACCAGGGCACCTGGCGGGGTAGCTCAGGTGGTTAGAGCAAGCGGCTCATAATCGCTGTGTCGCGGGTTCGAGTCCCGCCCCCGCTACGACAAATGCCGGCGCCCCGTGGCGGTCGGCTATCCTTGACTGTCCGTTGACCCGAGCGACCCGAAGAAGAGGCACCCGTGGCCGCCAAGAGCCAAGACGTTCGCCCCAAGATCACTCTTGCCTGCACGGAGTGCAAGGAGCGCAACTACATCACGCGGAAGAACCGCCGCAACGACCCCGACCGGCTCGAGATGAAGAAGTTCTGCCCCCGGGACCGTCGGCACACTCTTCACCGCGAGACACGCTGACGCTCGGCACTCTCGCCGCCCGATAGCGGGCCGGCGCAAGGGTCATCGCAACGCGATCTTCGCCACAGGGCCGCCTCCGACACACGGAGGCGGCCCTGTTGCTGCCTCCGGACTGAATCTCGATAGGCCCGCGCGGGCCGATAGGGTTCCAGCCATGCCGATCGACCCGTCCTTGATCGCGCGTCCGTTCCCGACCAGGCCGTACGTTGTCGGCGCCGAATCCGTTCGCGCCTTCGCCACCGCGGTGCGCGACAACCCGGACTCCAACGAGGCGCCGCCCACCTTCGCGATCATCCCGGCCTTCCGCGGGCTCGACGCGTTCATGGAGGCCGCCGGGCTCGAATACCGCAACATCGTCCACGCCGACCAGAAGTTCGTTTACGACCGGCCGATCCGTGTCGGCGACACGCTGGAGACCACGGCCACCGCCGATGGGGTCAAGCCGCTCGGCGCCAACGAGCTCGTGACCCTGCGCTGCGAGCTCACCACCGACACGGGTGAGCACGTCTGCACGGCGACGTCGACGATCCTTGTGCGGGCGGAGGGCTGACATGGGCGTCTTCGAGCTGGAGGTCGGGGCCGAGCTCCCAGGGGAGAGCTTCGTCGTCACGCGGGCCGATCTCGTGCGCTACGCGGGAGCCTCCGGCGACTTCAACCCGATCCACTACAGCGACCGCGTGGCCACCGCCGTGGGACTGCCCGGCGTCATCGCCCACGGCATGCTCACGATGGCCCTCGGCGCCACCGCCATCAAGATGATGCTCGGCGACGAGACGGAGATCATCGAGTACAGCGTGCGCTTCAGCAAGCCCGTGATTGTGCCCGACGACGACTCCGGCACGGAGGTGTCCTTCGAGGCCATCGTGGCCGAGGTCGAGGACGACGGCACCGCCCGGCTCGACATCTCGGCGCAGTCGTACGGGCAAAAGGTCCTCACCCTGGCCAGGGCACGCGTGCGGCCGCCGAAGGCCTGACGCCACGTACGCTGGATCATCGTGCCCGTCACCGCCAACGTCCCGCTTGCCGATCTCACGACACTGCGACTCGGCGGGCCGGCGCGACGGCTGGTGGAGCTGGACACCGAGGCCGACCTCGTGGAGGCCGTCCGCGCCGCTGACAGGTCGGCGAGCCCGTGCTCGTTCTCGGCGGCGGCAGCAACCTCGTCGTCGCCGATGACGGGTTCGACGGCACCGTGGTGCGGGTCGCCACCCGCGGCGTGGACGTTGATGCGAGCGCATCCTGCGAGTCCGACGACATCGCCGCCTGCGGCGGCATCGTGCTCACCGTGGCCGCGGGGGAGAGCTGGGACGACCTCGTCGCGCGCGCGGTCGCCGAGCAGTGGGTCGGCATCGAGGCGCTGGCCGGCATCCCTGGACTCGTCGGCGCCACGCCGATGCAGAACGTCGGCGCCTATGGCCAGGAGGTGGCGCAGACGCTGTGGAGCGTGCGCACGTACGACCGGGAGACGCAGGCGATCCGCACGTTCGCCAACGCCGACTGCGGGTTCGGCTACCGCACCAGCCGCTTCAAGGGCGGCAGCCGATACGTGATCCTCGACGTGTCCTTCCAGCTCAAGCAGGGCGACGTGTCGGGGCCGATCGGCTACGCCGAGCTTGCCCGCCGGCTCGACGTGCCGCTGGGTGGCCGGGCCAAGGCCGACGAAGTGCGCGAAGCCGTGCTCGAGCTGCGGCGCGGCAAGGGCATGGTGCTCGACCCCGACGACCACGACACCTGGAGCGCCGGCTCGTTCTTCACCAACCCGATCCTCAGCGCCGACGAGGCCGTTCGGCTGCCCGCCGACGCGCCACGCTGGCCGCTGCCGGAGGGGCAGGTCAAGACGAGCGCCGCGTGGCTGATCGAGCGGGCCGGGTTCCACAGGGGGTACGGCAACGGCACCGTACGGCTGTCCACCAAGCACACCCTGGCCCTGACCAACCGCGGCACCGCCCGCACGGCCGACCTGCTGGCCCTGGCCCGGGAGGTTCGCGACGGCGTGCGCGACGCGTTCGGGGTCGTCCTGCACAACGAGCCGGTGCTGGTCGGCGTCGAGCTCTGAGCCGGTTCAGCCCGCGGCGGCCAGCCATTCGTCGATCTCGGCCAACAGCCCAGCTCTGACCGCGTCGGGCGCGCACGAGCCCAGCACGCTCCCGCGAGCCAGCTCGGCGATCTCGGCATCGGAAAAACCCTGCACGACGCGCGCCGTCTCGTACTGTTCGAGCAACCGCGACCCGAAGATCAGCGGGTCGTCGGCGCCCAGCGCAATGCGCGCTCCCGCGTCGAACAGCGGCCGCAGCGGCACCTCGGCCGGCGACCCGTACACCCCTAGCGCCACGTTGGACGCCGGGCACACCTCGAGCGTGACGACCTCGCGCACCAGCCGCTCAACCAGCCGCTCATCGGCTACCGACTGGACGCCGTGCCCGATGCGGCCTGCGCCGAGCTCGTCGAGACACGCCCAGACGGTCTCGGGGCCACGCAGCTCGCCACCGTGCGGCACCGCGAGCAGCCCGGCCTCGCGCGCGATGCGGAAGGCGGGCGCGAACTCGGCCGTGATGCCGCGCCGCTCGTCGTTGGACAGCCCGAACCCGACGACGCCGCGGCCCGCGTACTGCGCCGCGAGCCGGGCCAGGGTGCGGGCATCCAGCGGGTGCCGGGTCCGGTTGGCGGCGATGACGACGGCGATGCCCACGCCGGTCCGCGACGACGCATCGGCGACGCTGTCCAGGACGAGCTCGGTGAACGGCGTCAGCCCGCCGAACAACCCGCTGTAGCCAGACGGATCGACCTGGATCTCCAGCCACCGCGACCCCTCCGCGGCCTCGTCCTCGGCCGCCTCGCGCACCAGCCGCCGTACGTCCTCGGGGCGGCGCAGCACGGCGCGCGCGGTGTCGTACAGCCGCTGGAACCGGAACCACCCGCGCTCGTCGGCCGCGGCGGAAAGCATCGGCGGCTGTCCGCTCTTGAGCGCGTCCTCGAGCACATCGGGGAGCCGCACGCCGTGCTCGGATGCGAGCTCGAGCACCGTGCCCGGCCGCATCGAGCCGGTGAAGTGCAGATGCAGGTGGGCCTTGGGGAGCAGCCGGAGATCGCGCGGCATGCTTCAGCCTAGACGGGACGCGGACGAGTTGATCACTGCCACGGCATCGCCCGGCGCTGCCCCCAGTAGGTCTGCGGCGCCTCGGCCAGCGTGGTGAGCGCGGCGACCGTCTCGGGGGTGAGGGGCACGTCGAGCGCGGACACGTGACTGCGCAGCTGCTCGACGGTGACGGCGCCGGACAGGACATAGGTGGCGTACGGCTGGGCCAGCGCCACCGCGGTCGCCAGCACATCGGTCGCCAGCCCGGCGGATAGCGCGAGCGCCTCGAAAGCGGGCTCGGACCCGGCGGGGGTGAGCCGTCCGTTGGCGACGACCTCCTTGAGCACGACGGTCCAGCCGGCGTCCGCGGCCTCGGCGAGCGCCGGCCCGGCCGACGGCTCGAGAACGTTCCAGGTCGACTCGACCCAGCTGAACAGCGGTGCGCCGCCGACGGTCACGCCCAGTGCCACCCGGATGGTGGCGGCCTGGTCGGGCCCCGAGGTCGACAGGCCGACCGCGATGCCCTTCGTCGCGCAGAGCCGCCATGGCGGCGTTCAGATCGGCGTTGTCCAGCGCCCCGGAATCGAGCGTGGCCGAGTGCACGTAGTACGTCGTGAGCCGGTCGCCGAGCAGCGCCCGCGTCTCGGCGAGCTGACGCTCGAATGCCGCCCTGGTGTGCTCCTTGATCTCGTGCACGGGGGCGTCCAGGCGCCAGTCGCCGACGTAGGTGTAGCCCCACTTGGACGCCACGACAAGATCACCGAGCTCGGGATGCTCGTCCAGCCAGGTGGCGAGGAACTCCTCGGCCCGACCGTACGAGCGGGCGACGTCGAAGTAGCGCACACCCTCCCCGTACGCCGCGTCGAGCAGTTCATGGGCGCGGCCGCGCATCTCGTCGGGTGACCGTGAGTCGCCGAGCGCCTGGTCGCGGCCGAGGTTGACGTAGGCCGGGCGTCCCACGGCGGCGAGCCCGAGCCCGAGCCGCGCGGTCATGGCAGGACCACCGTCACGCCGTCGGCCGCGCCGCGGCGGGCCGCGTCGAGCACCGTGAGCGTCGCCACCGCGTCGAGCGGGTCCACCGGCGGCGGCCGCTCGCCGCGGCACCACTCGGCAACCTGCGGGTAGAACGCCGCCCACGCACCACGGCTGGGCTCAACCGGCACCGACTCGACGCCGCGGACGAGATGGCCCCACCGCTGGGGCGCCTCGACTCCGAACGACGGATCGTCGACGGCGACCCCCGAGCGAAGCTGGTCCTCCTGCCCGTCGAGCTCCCTGACCACGAAGGCACCGGCCGAGCCGAGCACCCGGAACCGCGGCCCAGGAGCCGCCGCGACCGCCGACGCCCAAAGCTGGCTGATCGTGCCGCTTCGGTGGGTGAGCGCGAGGAAGGCATCATCGTCGCCGCCGCGGCGCAGTGCGCGCACCTCGGCATAGACCCGCTCGACCGGCCCGCACAGCGTCAGCGCCTGGTCGACAAGGTGGCTGCCCAGGTCGAGCAAGATCCCGCCGCCCTTGGCGCCCGGCAGCACCTCCCGCCACTTGTCGCGGCTGAGGTCGGGACGCCACCGCTCGAACCGGGACTCCAGCCGCCTGATCTCGCCAAGCTCACCCTCGGCGCGCAGCCGTTGGATCGTGCGGAAGTCGGAGTCGAGCCGGCGGTTCTGAAACACCGTCAGCCGCCCGTCGGCATCCGCCGCCAGGGAGCGCGCCTCGTCGGCGCTCAGGGCCAGCGGCTTGTCGACCACGACACGCGCGCCGGCGCCGAGCGCCTCGCGGGCGACCGGGGCATGCGACGCGTTGGGCGTAGCCACGACCACGACGTCCGGCGCATGGTCGGTGAGCAGGCCGGCCACGTCGGGAACGACCGCGATCCCCGGGATGTCGGTGGCCGCGTCCGCGGCCCGCTGCGGGTTGGCGGTGACGACGGCGGTCAGGTCGAGGTCAGCGCATGCCCGGATCAGCGGCGCGTGGAACACCCGGCCCGCGAGCCCGTACCCAACGAGGCCGACCCGCAGCGGCCGCACTCAGCGGGCCTCTGCCAGCAGCTTCTGCAGCCGGGTGACGCCCTCGGCGAGGTCGTCGTCGCCGAGTGCGTACGACAACCGCAGGTAGCCGCTCGGCCCGAACGCCTCGCCGGGCACCACCGCGACCTCAGCCTCGTCGAGGATCAGCTCAGCAAGCTCGGCGCTGGTCTGCGGCCGCCGGCCGCGGATCTCCCGCCCGAGCAGGCCCTTGACGGAGGGGTACACGTAGAACGCGCCCTGCGGCTCCGGGCACTCGACGCCGTCGATCTCGTTGAGCATCCGCACGATCGTCTGCCGGCGCCGGTCGAAGGCCGCCCGCATCGTCGCCACCGCCGACAGGTCGCCGCTGACGGCGGCGAGCGCCGCCCGCTGGGACACGTTGGCGACATTGCTCGACAGGTGCGACTGCAAGTTGGTCGCCGCCTTGACGACGTCGGTCGGGCCGATCATCCAGCCAACCCGCCAGCCGGTCATCGCGTAGGTCTTGGCCACGCCGTTGAGCACAACCACCTGGTCGGCGATGCCAGGAGTCATGGCGATCGAGCTGAACTGCGCCTCGCCGTAGACGAGGTGCTCGTAGATCTCGTCGGTGATCACCCAGATGCCGTGCTCGAGCGCCCACTGGCCGATCGCCAGGACCTCGTCGGGCGCGTAGATCGCGCCGGTCGGGTTGGACGGCGAGCAGAACAGCAATGCCTTCGTACGGTCGGTGCGCGCCGCCTCCAGCTGCTCGACGGTCGCCCGGTAGCCCTGCGACTCGTCGGCGAGGACCTCGACGGCCGTCGCCGCCCGCAAGCTTGATCGCCTCGGGGTAGGTGGTCCAGTACGGCGTCGGCAGGATCACCTCGTCACCCGGATCGATCAAGGTCGCGAACGCCTCGTAGACCGCCTGCTTGCCGCCGTTGGTGATCAACACCTGGCCGGCGGTGACCTCATAGCCGGAGTCGCGGGCGGTCTTGACGGCGACGGCCTCGCGCAGCTCGGGCAGGCCCGCGGCCGGGGTGTAGCGGTGGTTGCGCGGGTCCCTGGCCGCCGCGATCGCGGCCTCGACGATGTAGTCGGGTGTGGGAAAGTCGGGCTCGCCGGCGCCGAACCCGATGACGGGGGCGCCGGCCGCCTTCAGCGCCTTGGCCTTGGCGTCGACGGCGAGAGTGGCGGATTCGGCGATGGCGCCGATGCGGGCAGAGACACGAGACCGGGGCGCGGCAGACATGTCGCCCATGCTTGCACCAGCGCCGTACGATCATGAAGCGGTATCGCCCGGTGGGACGCCTGAGCGCATTCGACTCTCGCGCCGCCGACCCCGTACACTCTCTCCCTGGTGGTCTTTCGGACCCCTGTCGAAGCGTGCCCTGGTTTGGTTCGGTTCGTCGGGAGCGGCGACCATCGAGCCACCCCAAAGGGCAATAGCTCAATTGGTAGAGCACTGGTCTCCAAAACCAGCGGTTGGGGGTTCGAGTCCCTCTTGCCCTGCGCGTCGCCTGCGCCCCGTGCGCGAGGCACCCGCGACGGGCACCGCCTGTCGAGACGTGAACGTCGCCTGCACCTGGCGGGCGGCCGAGACGAGCGAGGACCACCAAGTGACGGACACGCGAAGCACCGCCACACCGGAGCGTCGCCCCGCGCCCAGCGGCAGCGGCGGACGCCGAGGACCCTTCGCGCGCCTGACGCTGTTCGTCCGTCAGGTCGTCGCGGAGCTGCGCAAGGTCGTCAAGCCGACCCGCAACCAGCTCCTGACCTACACCGCCGTGGTGCTGGTCTTCGTGTCGCTCATGATCGCGATCGTTTCGGTCCTTGACCTGGTTTTCGGGTGGGCCGTGTTCAAGGTCTTTGGCTGAGCGACAGCACTGGGAGGAAGAAACCGTCACCGTGACCGAGCAGCAGTACACCGACGAGATGACCGAGACCACCGGCGAGGTCGAGCCGCAGCTCGACGAGACCGCCGCGGAGGGCTCCGTCGACGCTGCCCAGGAGGGTGCGGAGCCCGACCGAGGCCGAGGAGAGCGCGGAGCCGACCGAGGCCGAGGAGAGCGCGGAGCCGACCGAGGTCGAAGACGCGCTGGAGGAGTTCCGCCGCGTGCTGCGGTCCAAGCCCGGCGACTGGTTTGTCGTGCACACCTACTCCGGCATGGAAAACCGGGTGAAGGCCAACCTGGAGAACCGCATCTCCAGCCTCAACATGGAGGACTACATCTTCGAGGTGCAGGTCCCCCAGGAGGAGGTCACGGAGATCAAGGGCGGCCAGCGCAAGCTGGTCCGTCGCAACCGGTTCCCGGGGTATGTGCTCGTCCGCATGGACATGACCGACGAGTCGTGGGCCGCGGTGCGGCACACGCCGGCCGTGACCGCGTTCGTCGGCCACGCGCACCAGCCGCTGCCGCTCTCGCTCGAAGAGGTCGAGACCTGGCTGGCCCCGACGATCACCGAGGCCAAGACTCCGGCGACCAAGGAGAAGCCGCAGATCCAGGTCGTGGACTTCGAGGTCGGCGACTCGGTCATGGTGGTCGACGGCCCGTTCGCGACGCTGCACGCGACGATCAACGAGATCAACCCCGACGCCCAGAAGATCAAGGGCCTGGTCGAGATCTTCGGCCGCGAGACTCCGGTCGAGCTGTCGTTCTCCCAGATCCAGAAGCTCTAGGCGCGGACCCCAGACCCCCGCTGGTGCAGCCCGTACCCGCGGCAAGGAACCGAAGTAAGGACCCGGAAGCATGCCCCCCAAGAAGAAGGTCGCCGGCCTGATCAAGCTCCAGATCCAGGCTGGCCAGGCGACCCCCGCCCCGCCCGTCGGCCCCGCACTGGGCCAGCACGGCGTCAACATCATGGAGTTCTGCAAGGCCTACAACGCCGCGACCGAGTCGCAGCGTGGCAACGTGATCCCGGTGGAGATCACGGTCTACGAGGACCGCTCCTTCACCTTCATCACCAAGACCCCGCCGGCCGCCAGGCTCATCCTGAAGGCCGCCGGCGTCGAGAAGGGCTCCGGCGAGCCGCACAAGGTCAAGGTCGCCAAGATCACCCGTGACCAGGTCCGCGAGATCGCGCAGCAGAAGATGCCCGACCTCAACGCCAACGACCTCGACGCCGCCGAGAAGATCATCGCCGGCACTGCCCGCCAGATGGGCATCACCGTCGAAGGCTGAGCTTGCGAAGCCTGACAAACACAAATGTGGGCTGACCACACTGATCTGTGATTCAGCCCTAGTGGGAGGGCCACGCGCTGGCCCGCACCACGACTCCCCAACCGCATCCACGAGGAGCAGCAATGAAGCGCAGCAAGGCTTACCGCGCCGCGGCCGAGAAGATCGACCGCGAGCGCCTTTACACCCCCGGCGAGGCTGTGACGCTCGCCAAGGACACCGCGACCACCAAGTCCGACTCGACCGTCGAGGTCGCCATGCGCCTGGGCGTCGACCCGCGCAAGGCCGACCAGATGGTTCGCGGCACCGTCAACCTGCCCAACGGCACCGGCAAGACCGCCCGGGTCCTGGTCTTCGCCGCCGGCCAGAAGGCTGAGGAGGCGCTTGCCGCAGGCGCCGACATCGTCGGTTCCGACGAGCTCATCGCCGAGGTCTCCGACGGCCGCCTCGACTTCGACGCCGTGGTCGCGACCCCCGACCTCATGGGCAAGGTCGGCCGCCTTGGCCGTGTGCTCGGCCCGCGCGGTCTCATGCCCAACCCCAAGACCGGCACCGTGACCATGGACGTCACCAAGGCCGTCTCGGACATCAAGGGCGGCAAGATCGAGTTCCGTGTCGACCGGCACGCCAACCTGCACTTCATCATCGGCAAGTCGTCGTTCTCGGCTCAGCAGCTCGCCGAGAACTACGCGGCCGCGCTCGACGAGGTGCTCCGGCTCAAGCCGGCGGCCGCCAAGGGCCGCTACATCAAGAAGGCGACCTTGACCACGACGATGGGTCCGGGCATCCCGGTCGACCCGACCGCCACCAAGGTCACGCTGGCCGAGGCCGAGCCCGCCCAGGCCTGATCACTGCCGCAGCAGGCGCCCGTGTCGTTCATTCGATGCGGGCGCCTTTGCGTCGGCCATCGACCAGTTATCCTGCACAGGCCATCGCTCGAGCCCGACCTGGGGGAATCCCGATGAACCGCCGCACCACCATCGCTGGGCTGGGCCTGGCTGCTGTGCTCACCCTCGCCGCGTGTGGGGGTGGCGGGGACGAGGACCAGGTCGAGTCGACGGGGTCTGAGGTCACGACGTCGCAGGTGGCCGAGCCGACCCCTGTGGCGAGTGCGTCGGGTGACGCCGCTGAGCTGTTCGAAGCGATCGCGGCCGCACAGGCGGAGCAGCAGTCGGTTGTCGCCACGCTGTCGACCGACGCGGCGGGTCTGAGCCTCACCGGTGGTGGCTCGATGCGGCTCGGCGACCCGATCGAGGCCGACATCACTCTTGAGATGCCGCTGGACGCCAGCGGCCAGCCGCAACAGCTGCGCGTCGTCATCGTCGACGACTCGGTCTACATGCAGATCCCGGGCCTCAGCGATCTCGTCCCGGGCAAGTCATGGTTCGCGGCGACCGCCGACGGCACCGACCCGTTCTCGCAGGCCATGGCGCCGGTCCTCGACCAGCTGTCGACGTCGCTCGACCCGAGCCTTCAGATGTACGCCCACGGCGCACAGGTCACCGAGTCCGGCACCGAGACCGTCGACGGCACGCAGACGACGAAGTACACCGGCACGGTCGACCTGGCCGCCGCTCTCGCCGACGCGTCCGGGTCGATGGCCAGCTCGATCCAGGACCTGATCGACTCGGGGTCGAACGCGCTGGACTTCAGCATGTGGGTCGACGACGAGAGCCTGCTGCGCAAGTTCGAGGTCGTCGTCAACGTGCTCGGCCAGAGCGCGGCGACCACGGTCACCTACTCCAAGTGGGGCGAGCCCGTCGACATCGCCGCACCCCCTGCCGACCAGGTCGCCGACCCCTCCGCGCTCGGGATGGGCTGACCGGGCAGTCCGCCCTCTTGCCTGCTCGGATTTGGAGGCGCCGCACACCGTCCCGTACGCTTGCAAGCACCGAAGACCGCTGGTCGTCATCCCGTCCGGGGTGACCGAAGGCTCCGCGACATTGCGGGCGGCCCGCGCAGGTGAGTGTGGTAGTCAGCCCGAGCGGCTGGCATACGCCCTGGCCTGCGCCGGGGCGTTTTGCATGCGCGGGGTCCTGACCGGAGGCACACGTACGCCGCCCGTCATCCGGGCGGCGCTGGAAGGAGCACCATGGCGAGGCCAGACAAGGCAGCGGCCGTTGCCGAGCTCACGGAGGAGTTCCGGAGCTCGAACGCGGTCGTGCTGACCGAGTACCGCGGCCTCACCGTCAAGCAGGTGACGGAGCTTCGTCGCACGCTCGGTGGGAACGCGTCCTACGCCGTGGTGAAGAACACGCTCACCAAGATCGCGGCCAGGGAGGCTGGTGTCGGGGGTCTCGACGACCACCTCGCCGGTCCGTCGGCCATCGCCTTCGTCAAGGGCGACGTGGTCGAGGCCGCCAAGGGTCTGCGTGACTTCGCCAAGGCCAACCCCTTCCTCGTCATCAAGGGCGGCGTGCTCGACGGCAAGTCGCTGTCCGCCGACGAGATCAAGAAGCTCGCCGACCTCGAGTCGCGCGAGGTGCTGCTCGCCAAGCTGGCGGGGGCGATGAAGGCGTCGCTGTCCGGCGCCGTGTCGCTCTTCGCCGCGCCGCTGTCGCAGACGGCTCGCCTCGTCGAGGCGCTGCGCCAGAAGGCCGAGCAGGACCAGGCCAACGCTGCCCCGGCTCCGGCCGAGGCACCTGAGGCAGACCAGGGCTGACCGGGGAGTCGACCCCCAGCCCAACGACAACCCGGTTAACAGCCGCACAACGAAAGGACGCCATCATGGCGAAGCTTGGCACTGACGAGCTGCTCGACGCGTTCAAGGAGATGACGCTGCTCGAGCTCTCCGAGTTCGTGAAGCAGTTCGAGGAGACCTTCGGCGTCACCGCCGCTGCCCCCGTCGCCGTGGCTGCCGCCCCGGCCGCCGGTGGTGGCGCGGGTGAGGCCGCCGCTGCCGAGGAGCAGGACGAGTTCGACGTCATCCTCGAGGCCGCCGGCGACAAGAAGATCCAGGTCATCAAGGAGGTCCGCGCGCTCACGAGCCTCGGCCTCAAGGAGGCCAAGGACCTCGTCGACGGCACCCCGAAGCCGGTCCTCGAGAAGGTCAACAAAGAGGCTGCCGAGAAGGCCAAGGCTGCCCTCGAGGGCGCCGGCGCCACCGTCACCCTCAAGTGACGCGAGCCGGCGGTCGCTGTTCGACTGCCGGTACGGTCATCCGCGACGCGGGTGGTCACCCTGGGCACAGGGCGGCCACCCGCGTCGTTGCGTTTCCGGTCCAGGAACTCTCCCCGGTGATTTCGGGACACTCCTCCACAACTCGCCCGCGTTGCGCTTGACGGCGGCGTCAGGGAAGGTCATGCTCCATTCTCAGGTGACCGAACCGAGCGGATCTGGAGAGCTACAAGATCGCGGCCCAGCTGGCCACTCGACATTGGCATGCCTGATAGGTATGCTGTCTATTTGCGCTGCCCTCTAATCGACTCCCCGATCCCCTCGAGGGGTCGTTGGGCATGCGCTCAGTGAGTCAGCGAGCCCTCGGAAGGACGCCCTCTTGGCCGCCCCGCGCAACGCCTCCGCAAGCACCTCCAGCACTACCCACGGCCCGCGCCGCATCTCCTTCGCCAAGATCCGGGAACCCCTCGAGGTTCCTGACCTCCTCGCACTCCAGGTCGAGAGCTTTGACTGGCTCCTCGGCAACAAGCACTGGAAGGCCCGGGTCGAGGCTGCCCTCCACGACGTCCCGCAGACGTCCGGGCTGCAGGAGATCCTCGACGAGCTGAGCCCGATCGAGGACTTCTCGGGCACGATGTCGCTGTCGTTCTCCGACCCCCGTTTCGAGGAGCCCAAGACCTCGATCGAGGAAGCGAAGGATCGCGACTTCACCTACTCGGCGCCGCTGTTCGTCACCGCCGAGTTCATGAACACCGAGACCGGTGAGATCAAGTCCCAGACCGTGTTCATGGGCGACTTCCCGCTCATGACCGACAAGGGCACGTTCATCATCAACGGCACCGAGCGTGTCGTGGTCTCGCAGCTCGTCCGGTCGCCCGGCGTCTACTTCGAGAAGCAGCTGGACAAGACCTCCGACCGTGACATCTTCACGGCCAAGGTCATCCCCAGCCGCGGCGCCTGGCTCGAGTTCGAGATCGACAAGCGCGACGTCGTCGGCGTACGACTCGACCGCAAGCGCAAGCAGAACGTCACCGTGTTCCTCAAGGCGCTCGGCTGGACCGCCGAGCAGATCCGCGAGGAGTTCGGGGCCTACGAGTCGATGATGGCGACCCTGGAGAAGGATCACACCACCACCCAGGACGACGCCCTGCTCGACATCTACCGCAAGCTGCGCCCGGGCGAGCCGCCGACCAAGGACGCCGCACAGGCGCTGCTCGACAACCTCTACTTCAACCCGAAGCGCTACGACCTGGCCAAGGTCGGCCGGCACAAGCTCAACAAGAAGCTCGGGCAGGACGCCGAGCTCTCGCAGAGCACGGCCACGACCGACGACATCGTCGCGACGATCAAATACCTCGTGAAGCTGCACGCCGGCGAGGACACCATCGAGGGTCCGCGCGGCGAGGTCCGCGTCTCGGTCGACGACATCGACCACTTCGGCAACCGGCGCCTGCGGACGGTCGGTGAGCTCATCCAGAACCAGGTCCGCACGGGCCTGCCGCGCATGGAGCGCGTCGTCCGCGAGCGCATGACCACGCAGGACGTCGAGGCGATCACGCCGCAGACGCTGATCAACATCCGTCCGGTCGTCGCGGCGATCAAGGAGTTCTTCGGCACCTGCCAGCTCTCGCAGTTCATGGACCAGACCAACCCGCTGGCCGGGCCTGACCCACAAGCGCCGCCTGTCGGCGCTGGGCCCTGGTGGTCTGTCCCGTGAGCGGGCCGCCATGGAGGTCCGTGACGTTCACCCGTCGCACTACGGCCGCATGTGCCCGATCGAGACGCCTGAAGGCCCGAACATCGGCCTGATCGGCTCGCTGGCCACCTACGGTCGCATCAACGCGTTCGGCTTCGTCGAGACGCCCTACCGCAAGGTCGTCAAGGCCAGGTCACCGACCAGATCGACTACCTGACCGCCGACGAGGAGGACCTGCACGTCATCGCGCAGGCCAATGCGCTGCTGACCGCCGACGGGCACTTCGCCGAGGACCGCGTCCTCGTGCGCAAGCGCGGCGGCGAGGTCGACTCGTCCCGGCGGCGAGGTCGACTACATGGACGTCTCGCCGCGCCAGATGGTGTCGGTCGCCACGGCCATGATCCCGTTCCTCGAGCACGACGACGCCAACCGTGCGCTGATGGGCTCCAACATGCAGCGCCAGGCGGTGCCGCTCCTCCGCTCCGAGGCGCCGCTCGTCGGCACCGGCATGGAGTACCGCGCGGCCAAGGACGCCGGTGACGTCGTCGTCGCCGACCGCGCCGGCGTGGTCACCGAGGTCTCGGCCGACGCGATCACGCTCCTGGCCGACGACGCGCACCACCCAGACCTACCGGCTGGCAAGTTCCTGCGCTCCAACTCCGGGCACGTGGATCAACCAGCGAGCCGATCGTCACGAGGGCGACCGCGTCGAGGTGGGCAGTGTGATCGCCGACGGCCCCTGCACCGACAACGGTGAGATGGCGCTCGGCCAGAACCTCCTGGTGGCGTTCATGCCATGGAGGGCCACAACTACGAGGACGCGATCATCCTCTCCCAGCGGCTCGTCCAGGACGACGTGCTGACCTCGATCCACATCGAGGAGCACGAGGTCGACGCCCGCGACACCAAGCTGGGCCCGGAAGAGATCACCCGGGACATCCCCAACGTCTCCGACGAGGTCCTTGCCGACCTCGACGAGCGCGGCATCATCCGCATCGGCGCCGAGGTCGTGCCGGGCGACATCCTGGTCGGCAAGGTCACGCCCAAGGGCGAGACCGAGCTCACCCCGGAGGAGCGCCTGCTCCGCGCGATCTTCGGCGAGAAGGCGCGCGAGGTGCGTGACACCTCGCTGAAGGTGCCGCACGGTGAGAACGGCAAGGTCATCGGCGTCCGCCTCTTCGACCGCGAGAGGGCGACGAGCTACCGCCCGGCGTCAACCAGCTGGTACGCGTCTACGTCGCGCAGATGCGCAAGATCCAGGACGGCGACAAGCTCGCCGGCCGGCACGGCAACAAGGGCGTCATCTCCAAGATCCTTCCGGTTGAGGACATGCCGTTCCTCGAGGACGGCACCCCGGTCGACATCGTGCTGAACCCGCTCGGCGTGCCGAGCCGGATGAACATCGGGCAGATCCTCGAGACGCACCTCGGCTGGGTCGCCAAGACCGGCTGGTATATCGACCGGCCCCCGAGCCTTCGACGAGTCCGGCTGGAAGGACCGGCTGAAGGTGATCGGCGCCGCAAGGCTGCCCGGGCACCAACGTCGCCACGCCGGTGTTCGACGGCGCCCGCGAGGACGAGCTGTCCGGCCTGCTCCGGCGACGTGCCCAACCGTGACGGCGTGCGCATGGTCAAGGTGACGGCAAGGCCCGGCTGTTCGACGGCCGGTCCGGTGAGCCGTTCCCCGACCCGGTCGCCGTCGGCTAGATCTACATGCTCAAGCTGGACCACCTGGTCGACGACAAGATCCACGCTCGGTCGACCGGTCCGTACTCCATGATCACCCAGCAGCCGCTGGGTGGTAAGGCGCAGTTCGGCGGGCAGCGGTTCGGCGAGATGGAGGTGTGGGCGCTCGAGGCTTACGGCGCGGCCTACGCGCTGCAGGAGCTGCTCACCATCAAGTCCGACGACGTTCTCGGCCGCGTCAAGGTCTACGAGGCGATCGTCAAGGGCGAGAACATCCCCGAGCCGGGATCCCCGAGTCGTTCAAGGTGCTGATCAAGGAGATGCAGTCGCTCTGCCTCAACGTCGAGGTGCTGTCGAGCGACGGCATGCAGATCAAGATGCGTGACACCGACGAGGACGTCTTCCGCGCCGCGGAGGAACCGGCATCGACCTGTCCCGGCGCGAGCCGAGCAGCGTCGAGGAGGTCTGACAGAAGCGGAGGCAGTGCCGCGCGCGGCCCCGACCAGCCGGCCCTGACTAAGACCTCCGGAGAAGAGAGATGGACCCAGTGCTCGACGTCAACTTCTTCGACGAGCTGCGTATCGGCCTCGCCACCGCGGACGACATCCGCGAGTGGTCCCTACGGCGAGGTCAAGAAGCCCGAGACGATCAACTACCGCACCCTTAAGCCGGAGAAGGACGGCCTCTTCTGCGAGAAGATCTTCGGCTCCCGTGACTGGGAGTGCTACTGCGGCAAGTACAAGCGCGTCCGCTTCAAGGGCATCATCTGCGAGCGATGTGGCGTCGAGGTCACCCGCGCCAAGGTGCGCCGCGAGCGCATGGGCCACATCGAGCTGGCCGCCCCGGTCACCCACATCTGGTACTTCAAGGGTGTGCCGAGCCGGCTCGGCTAGTGCTCGACCTCGCCCGCAGGACCTCGAGAAGGTCCTCTACTTCGCCGCCTACATGATTACCTCGGTCGACGAGGAGGCACGGCACGCGCGACCTGCCGTCGCTCGAGGCGCAGCATCGACGTCGAGCGCAAGCAGATCGAGTCGCGCCGTGACGCCGATGTCGAGGCTCGCGCCAAGCGGCTCGAGGCCGACCTGGTCAAGCTTGAAGACGAGGGCGCCAAGGGCGACGCGCGCCGCAAGGTCAAGGAGTCGGCCGAGCGGGAGATGAGCCAGCTCCGCAAGCGCGCCGACGGCGAGATCGACCGGCTCACGCAGGTCTGGGACCGCTTCCGCACACTCAAGGTCCAGGACCTCGAGGGCGACGAGCTGCTCTACCGCGAGATGCGGCTGCGCTTCGGCCAGTACTTCCGCGGTGGCATGGGCGCCCAGGCGATCAAGGAGCGGCTGGAGAACTTCGACCTCGAGGCCGAGGCGGAGAACCTCCGCGAGATCATCCGTACCGGGCAAGGGCCAGAAGAAGACCCGCGCCCTCAAGCGGCTCAAGGTCGTGTCGGCGTTCCTGCACCACGACCAACGACCCGCGCGGCATGGTGCTCGACGCCGTCCCGGTGATCCCGCCGGACCTGCGTCCGATGGTGCAGCTCGACGGTGGCCGCTTCGCGACCTCCGACCTCAACGACCTGTACCGCCGCGTCATCAACCGCAACAACCGCCTCAAGCGGCTGCTCGACCTCGGCGCGCCCGAGATCATCGTCAACAACGAGAAGCGGATGCTGCAGGAGGCCGTCGACGCGCTGTTCGACAACGGCCGCCGCGGTCGTCCGGTGACCGGCCCGGGCAACCGGCCGCTCAAGTCGATCTCCGACATGCTCAAGGGCAAGCAGGGCCGGTTCCGCCAGAACCTGCTGGGCAAGCGCGTCGACTACTCCGGCCGTTCGGTCATCGTCGTCGGCCCGCAGCTCAAGCTGCACCAGTGCGGCCTGCCCAAGGGCATGGCGATCGAGCTGTTCAAGCCGTTCGTCATGAAGCGGCTGGTCGACCTCAACCACGCGCAGAACATCAAGTCCGCCAAGCGCATGGTCGAGCGCGCGCGCCCCGTCGTGTGGGACGTGCTCGAGGAGGTCATCGCCGAGCACCCGGTGCTGCTCAACCGCGCACCGACGCTGCACCGCCTCGGCATCCAGGCCTTCGAGCCGCAGCTGATCGAGGGCAAGGCGATCCAGATCCACCCGCTCGTCTGCACCGCGTTCAACGCCGACTTCGACGGCGACCAGATGGCGGTGCACCTGCCGCTGTCGGCCGAGGCGCAGGCCGAGGCCCGCATCCTCATGCTGTCGAGCAACAACATCCTCAAGCCGGCCGACGGCCGTCCGGTGACGATGCCGACGCAGGACATGGTCCTCGGCATCTACTTCCTGACGTCCGACCGCGAGGGCCAGCCGGGCGAGGGCCGGGCGTTCGCGTCCGTCGCCGAGGCGATCATGGCCTTCGACAACCGTGAGCTGTCGACTGCAGGCGCCGATCACCATCCGC
>CAWCTX010000001.1:0-7607 GCA_963798505.1 uncultured Actinomycetota bacterium | reverse complement strand
GGTCATGACCTGGCAGCCGTAGGAATGCCCCGTGACCAGCGTGGGCTCAGCCTCCAAGGTCAAAGCGTGGCGCAATTTGGCGACATTGTCCGCCACGGGCGTGTGCGGGAACTGTGGAGCGATCACTTCATGACCAGCCGCCTGCAGACCACGTATCACCGACGCCCAGCACATCTGTCGGCCCAGGCGTCAGGCATCAATGCGATCCTCATGACCTGTCACTCCTTCGCACCCGACTTCGGTGGCCAATTCAGCGCTGTCATGATCGCGGACCGCCCGCACGATGATCTCGCCGCGGCGCCTGGCGATCATTACGGCGGACAGCAAGTTAGCGTGGTTGAGTGAGCATTGACGTGAAGCCCGCGACAGCACGACGGTTCGACGACGTCGCGACCTTGCTCGGTCCCAAGAACCCCAGCTCCTCGGTGTGCTGGTGCCTCAGCCATCGGCTCGACTCGAAGACCAACCGGGAGCTCGTTGGCCAGGCACGGGGCGAATACGTCAGGAAGCTCTGCGGCCGCAAGGTCGCGCCGGGCGTCCTGGGCTACAGCGACGACGAGGTCGTCGGACGGGCCGCTGTCGCACCCCGGGCGGAGCCACCGTTTGCGCGGTCCACCAAGATCCCGCACATCGACCAGTTGCCCGTCTGGTCGGTGTGGTGCATCCGCGTGCGGCCCGGTCACCGTGGCGAAGGCATCTCTCACGCCCTGCTCGAAGGTGCGGTGGCGTACGCGCAGTCACAGGGTGCACCAGCGATCGAGGGGTATCCGGTGGACAACAAAGGACAGAAGGTCGACGGCACGATGGCCTACGTGGGCACCCGCGCACTCTTCGAGAGAGCAGGCTTTTCCAAGGCCGCCGACACAGACTCGGTCTCCGGTGGGTTCCCTCGCGTACTCATGCGGTTGGATCTGCCCTAACCGACGCTTTCGACGGTGACGGACGGGCTCCAGCACTCGGTCGGCGCCAACCTGCCGGCATGACCCCACGAGCTCGAGCGAGAGGATCGCGCGGATGTCCGTGCTGGACGCACCGACACGCAGCTCCACCGTGCCCGGCTCGACCACGCGGACGAGGTCGCGGCCGGTGAACGAGGTGAGGTCGGCGTGCAGGGCGAACCGCACCCGCCGACGTTCGCCGAGGTCCAGATCCACCCGAACCGCTCCGACGAGCTGTTGCACGGGCCGAACCACCGACGCGGCGCAGTCGTGCAGGTAAACCTGGACTACCTCCGACACCGGCCGGTCGGCCTCGTTGGCCAGTTCGACCACGAGCTCGCAGGTGCCGTCGGTGTCCCAGGTCGCGCCGGAACCCAAGGAAACAGATCCCCACGTCGCCGCGGCGTAGGACAGCCCGTGCCCGAACGGGAACAGGGCGGTCGGGTCCACGACGGTCACCTCGCTGCGCTGCCCAAGCGTGGAGGCAAGGTAGGTCGAAGGCTGGGTTGAGCCCGCGCCGGGGAAGCTCACCGGAAGCCGTCCAGAGGGATTGACGCGCCCGCTCAGGATGTCGGCGATCGCCTGAGCCCCTTCCTCACCGGGAAAGAACCCGCACACGAGTCCGGCCAGCCGGGCGGCTTGTCGGCTCAGGTCGTAGGGGCGCCCGACGAGCAGCACCGCCACCACCGGTGTGCCAGTCGCGAGCAGCGCCTCGAGGAGCTCCTCCTGCCGGCCGGGCAGGCGCAGGTCGGCGACGTCGCAGCCCTCTCCGGACGTGCCGTTGCCGAACAGGCCGGCCTGGTCGCCGAGGACCACAACGCATACGTCGGCCGCGGCGGCCACGGTGGTGGCGGCCGCGATGTCGTCGTCGCCGCCGCCCAGCACGGGGCAGCCCAGGGCGTAGGTGACGTCGAAGGTGTCAGCAAGGGCCTCGCGGACCGTGCGGATCTCCAGCCCCGTGTCGATGCCGGGATGGTGGACCAGCACGTGCATCGGGAAGGAGTAGCAGCCCAGCATCGCCTGGGGCGTATCCGCACGTGGGCCGACGACGGCGATGCGGGAACCGGAGCGCAGCGGCAGGGTGCCGTCGTTCGCAAGCAGGACCACTGAGCGGCGGGCGAGGTCGAGAGCGACCGCCCGCGATTGGGGGTCGTCGAGGTCAACCTCCGCCGGACCGGGGGGTGTCCACGTCAGGGTCGAGCAGGCCGAGCTCGCACTTCTGTCGCAGCACCCGGGTCACCGCACGATCGACGAGCTTCTCGTCGAGGATCCCCGCAGACACGGCGGCGAGCAGCGGCTCTGCGTAGGCATTGGGCGACGGCAGCTCGACGTCGATGCCCGCCTCCAGGCCAAGTCGGGCGGCCTCCTCGGTGCTGACGGCCACGTGATGAAGCGTCTGCAGGAAGGCGATGGAGAAGTAGTCTGCGACGACTGTTCCGGTGAACCCGAGGTTGTCGCGCAGCAGGGTCGTGAGCAGGGCTGGGTCGGCCGCGGCCGGGATGCCGTCGGTGTCGGTGTAGGAGTTCATCACGGACCGCGCGCCCGCCCTGAGGGCCATCTCGAAGGGCGGCAGGATCACGTCTGCCAGCTCGCGCGGGCCGACCGCCACCGGTGCGAGGTTGCGGGCCGCGCGCGAGGCGGAGTACCCCGCGAAGTGCTTGAGCGTCGCAGCCACGCCGCTGCCCTCCAGGCCGCGCACGTAGGCGCTGCCGATGAGGCCGGCAAGGAAGGGGTCCTCACCGAGGGTCTCCTCGACGCGGCCCCAGCGCAGGTCCCGGACCACGTCGAGGACGGGTGCGAGCCCTTGGTGAACACCCAGGCGTCGCATTGTCACCCCGATCCGGGCGGCCATCTGCTCTACGAGCGCCGGGTCGAACGATGCGGCCCAGCAGAGTGGGGAGGGGTACACCGTCGCGCGCCAGGCGGCCAGCCCCGTGAGGCACTCCTCGTGCACCTGGGCCGGGATGCCGAACCGGTTGGCCGCCATCACCTGCCGTTGCAGCTCGGCCAAGGCCCGCAATCCCTCGGCGGGCTCCACGGGCTTTGTGCCGTACGGCCTTGTGAGCTGGCCCAGGCCGTCGGCGATGACCTCCTCCCACTGCTTGGCGGGCCCCATCGCGTCGCGGAGCATGGGGGCCATGTCGCCGACGTCGGGGTCGACGCCCCATACCCCGGAGAGCTGGGCCACCTTCTCCGGGAGGGTCATCCTGGAAACCAGATCGGCGACCCGCGCCGCCACGAGTGCCGTCGGATCGCGCCAGAGCTCGGTCACGATGCCAGTCCCGGCGCCGCGGTGGACCGGCGCACGACGAGGGTGGTGTCCAGGGTGACGTGGGTTTCACCGAGCTCCTCCCCAGCGATCAGGGCGATCAGCATGGCGATGGAGTCGTGACCCATCTGTCGGATCGGCTGCTGCACGGTCGTCAGCGGAGGATGAGCGAGCGCGGACTCAGGGATGTTGTCGAAACCCACCACCGACAGCCGACCAGGCACGTCGATGCCGAGCTCGGCGGCGGCCTCGAGCGTCGCCACGGCGGAGAGGTCGTTGGCCGCGAAGATCGCGGTCGGTGGTTCGGGCAGGGACAGCAGCTCGAGCGCGGCGTGATGTGCGAGCTCGGGCTCGAAGGCGCCGAGCCGGAGGATTGCCTCGTCGACAGGTACGCCGGCTGCGGCGTGCGCCTCGCGGTAGCCCTGCTCGCGAAGTTGCGCGGAGATCAGGTCCGGTCGACCGGTGACCATGCCGATGCGAGTGTGGCCGAGCCGCAGCAGGTGGTCGACGGCGAGGCGGGCGCCTTGCAGGTTGTCCGCGGTCACAGTCGGCAGGCTCGACCGTCCGGTGTGCGGGTCGACGGCGACGATTGGCCCGTCGTACTGAACGTCGGTCACGGTTGGCGTCACCAGCACGGCGCCATCGACGAGGGTGCCCATGACGCGGGAGAGGTAGCGGCGCTCCCAGCCGACGTGCTCCTCGACGTGGCCACCCGCCGAATAGGCAACCAGCTCGAAGCCAGTGGACCGGATCGCGTCGGCCGCGCCCTTGAGCACCTCGGCGCTGAAGGGCTCGAAGTCGGCGACCAGGACGCCGATGACGTTGGTGCGGTGGTTGCGCAGGCTGCGTGCCACCAGGCTCGCTTCGTACCCGAGGCGCTTGATGACCTCGGTGACGTGCTCGAACGTCTCGCCCGCGACGCCGTACCGATCATTGATGACCTTCGAGACCGTCGACACGGAGACGCCTGCCTCGGCAGCCACCTGCTGCATCGTCACCCGGGTGCTGATCCGCGGCGCTCTTGATCGGATGCGGTCGTCCCGGGCCGGGATGCTCGAATCCACTGTGAGTCCTCTCCGTCGACATTCATGGCGGCTCAGCCCTTGACCGCGCCTTGGAGGCCGTTGACGATGCGTCCTTGCAGCGCAAGGAACAGTACGAGCGCTGGGATCATCGCGATGGTCGTGAAAGCCAGGACGCCCGCCGTGTCGGCCGAGTGCTCGGTCGAGTAGTCGGCGACACCCAGCGGAAGCGTGCGCATGTCGTCCTGGAGGATCAGCAACGGCAGCAGGTAGGCGTTCCACGACGCGACGAAGGCAAGCACCCCGACGGTCACGAGGGCCGGGGTGGACAGCGGGAGTGCGATCCGCCAGAAGATGCCGACCCGGGACGTCCCGTCGATCAGCGCCGCTTCCTCGAGCTCGCGCGGCAGCGCCATGAGGAACGGCCGCAGGATGACGACGGTCGTCGGCAGGGCGAAGGCCGCCTGGGGCAGGGCCACGCCCCACCAGCTGTTCCCCATGCCCAGGTCGCGGGTCACGAGGATGAACAGCGGGATGATCGCGACGGCCGCGGGGAAGAGCAGCCCCAGCACGAACACCATGAACAGCGGCTCGCGGAGCTTGAACTGGTAGCGCGCCAGCGGGTAGGCCGCCATCACCCCTGCCAGGACCGCGACCGCGGTCGTGATCGCGGCGATCACCGCCGAGTTGACCGCGAACCGCCAGAAGTCCGGGTTTGAGAACACGCCGGCGTAGTTGTCGAACACCCAGGGGTCGGGCAGTCCCGCGGGAGAGCGGGCGAGCTGCTCATTGCTGCGGAAGCCGCCGAGGGCGCCGTACAACACGGGGCCGAGGGTGAGCGCGACCACGACCAACGCCAGCCCATAGACGAGTGGGTTGTCCCCGCCGAAGGGCTTAGTGCGGCGCGCGGCGGGTGCCGAGACCTGAACAGTCATGTCGTACTCCTCACCGGTCCGCCCGGGTGTCCCGGCGCAGGAAGATGGCTTGGTAGGCGAGCGCCATCACGAAAGCGATGACGAACAGCACCACCGAAGCCGCGCCGGCGATGCCGTAGTTGCCTCGCTGGGTGCCCTGGGTGATGAGATAGGTCGCCATCGTGGTGGTCGCGTTGGCGGGTCCGCCCCCGGTGAGGATCCACACCACTTCGAACAGCTGGAGCGAGCCGATCATCGAGAGGAAGCACCAGGTGCGGATGGTCGGGCCGAGCAGCGGGATGGCGACGCGGCGCTGCACCTGCCACCAGCTGGCGCCGTCGATCTGTGCCGCCTCGTAGAGCTCGTCGGGGATCGACTGCAGGCCGGCCAGGAACAGCAGGATTGCTAGGCCGAGGTACTTCCAGGTCAGTACGACGAACACGGTCCACAAGGCGAGTGACGGCGTGCCGAGGAACCCCTGCTCCGGGGGCGTGATGCCGACGGCGACGAGCAGCCCCTCGATGACGCCGGTCCTGGGCTGCAGCAGCTGGAACCAGACCACGCCCCCGATGACCTCGGCAACCACGTACGGGACGAAAATGATCGTGCGCAGCAGCCCGCGGCCCCGGATCCGGCGGTTGAGCAGCAGTGCGATGCCGAGGCCGAGCGGCAGCTGCACCACGATCGAGAGGATCACGATCGTGAGGTTGTGCCGCACCGCACCGATGAAGACGTCGTCGGTGAGCACATAGGTGAAGTTGCTCAGGCCGACGAAGTCGTCCATCGGGCCAAAGCCCTTCCAGCGGAACAAGGACATCCGCGCCGCGGAGACGATCGGCCACGCCACGAACACCGCCATGATGACGAGTGCAGGCGTGACGAAGAGCAGGATCTCCAGCCGCTCACGCCGCCTGGCGCCGCCCGGAGACCCTGTTGCCCGGCGCATTTTGTCGCGCCGGGCAACTGGCTCCTGGAGCGTGGGTGCCACCGTCGCCGCAATGGCGGGGTGGGTCACACGTTGCTCATTTCTGGGCTCATTTCTGGGCTCACTTCTCTGCGTCGGCTGCCTGCTGCGTGGCGCTGACCACGTCCTCGGGCGAGGCCTGGCCGGCGAACAGCAGCGCGATCTCGTCGTTCATCGCGCCCCCGATCGACGCGCCGAACGCGGTGTCGAAGTAGAGCTGGACGAACGGTGCCTGGTCGCGCACATCCAACAGCCCGGCGAGGGCCGGGTCGGACACCGAGCCCGACGCCGCCGGGTTGGTTGGCAGGCCCATGTCGTTCTCGGCGAAGCCCTTCTGCAGCTCGTCGGAGAGCAGGTACTTCACGAGGTCGACTGCCTCGTCCGGTGCGCTCTCGGCCACGGCCCACGCGTCACCGCCACCCAGCTGGGCAGTCGGGTCACCGTCGCCGTCCTCGACGGCTGGGAACGGGAACCAGCCGGTCTTGTCGCCCAAGCCCTGGCCGTCGTCGGTCAGACCCTGCATGACGCCAGGCTCCCAGTGGCCCTGCAGCTCCATCGCAACCTGGCCCGTGGCCAGCAGGCCGGAGGCGGACGTGGCGCCTTCTTGAGCGACTGTGGTGAGGAAGCCGGGGTTGAACGGCTCCTTGGCGAGCAGGCCCTGAATCTCCTCACCGGCCTGGACGAAGCAAGGGTCGGAGAAGTCGAGGCTGGTCACCGCGTCCTTGAGCACGTCCTCGGGGCAGGAGCGCAGTGCGGTGTAGTACCAGTAGTGCGCGGCCGGCCACCTGTCGCCCGCGCCGACCGAAATCGGTGTGATGCCCGCTGCCTTGATCTGGTCGATGGTGTCGTACCACTCCTGCATCGTCGTGGGCGGTGTCGTGACGCCCGCCTGAGCGAAGAGGTCCTCGTTGTACCAGACGCCGACGACGCCGAGTGAGAACGGCAGGGCGTAGGTCTGGCCGTCAACCTGCCAGCCCGCCACCGAGCCGCCGATCTTCTCGATCTCGTCGGTGGCGTCGTCGGTCAGGTCACGCACGAGCCCAGCTTCGACGTGGTCGGCGAGCTCTCCGCCGCCCCGCTCCATGTAGATGTCCGGAAGGTCGCCGCTCTGGAATGCCGCGGCGAGCCTGTCGACCATGTCCTCGTGCGCCATGGCGTTGATCTCGATCGTCACACCGGGGTGCTCGGCCTCGAAGTCGCTCGCGGCCTGCTCGTAGAAGCCCCTCCCGGGCTCGTTGTTCGAGTTGTGCCACCAGGTGATCGTGGTGGCGTCGCCGCTTTCGTCCGACGAGTCGTCGCCGCCACACGCCATCGCGGTCAACAACACGCCGGCGCTGAGCACGGCTAGTGCCGCGCCCCGAGTTCTCCTCGCCATTGGGATCCCTCCATTCCACCCACGCCCGATGTGGACGTGGAGCGCTGGGCATGAAGGTTCCTCTCCGGAACAGGATCGTGTCAATCGTTGTCGATAACGATTTCGACGATACTTTGGGGCAACCG